>DAMAMW010000012.1:0-156526 GCA_032073745.1 Lachnospiraceae bacterium
AACGTAATTTGTTGTAAAGATGCAGTCGGTATGGATGCTAAAAAGTCGCTCAACATGAAAAGTACATGCTATGTTGTTTTGCCGCAAGATCTTTTGCCAGATCATGACAGTGTTTATCAATTTGTTAAAACACAGATTGGTAAGTACCATATCGAATATGAAGTGGAGCCTTATAAAAAGTATTTTTCTGAGGAGGAAACCGGAGAGATTGCACGGCGAAAGGGCTATGATTCCATAGAGGATTTTAAAGCGGCTCTGGAAATAAAGAATGATGATGGAATAGAAAATAATCAATATTACTGGATTACGACATGGAATCCGCAAGGGTATTGGGATTATTTTATTTTAGAAGATATTAAGCCATGCCAGGCATTAATCAATGAAGAGATTCCATATTCGGTGGTAGATGCAGATGGAATATGGCATTCAGAACAAGCGTATGGCTATAAACCGATTTTGGATTTTGATTTAAATGACAAGCATCCTGATAATACCAAGGCGGAATGCGAATGGAAGCATTATTTGGCCAAGACATTTTTCGATTGTTTTATGGGGCACAGGATAGCGATACTAACCGTACACTCCTGAATGGGAGCTTTGTTGGCCGCTGTGTAAGGAGGATTTGATGTCAGTAGCAATTGTGATTGATGATGAATACACGGATGATTTTTATGTTTGCGTTTCGGGCGAATCTTCGTATGAGAAGTATTGGTGTCCGGCCATTGAAGCACTGGTTTTGCTGTAAAATTGAGATTGGAGAATGTTACTAATGGAAGGGTAACAGATTCAGTGAGAGTTGAAAAAGTATTAGTTGTTGGTGTGGCATTAAGGGAAGCAGTAAGTGCAACTTCTAGTTTGAAAAGTTATATTATTAAAGATCAGGAGGAAATTATCCGTGCAATATAAATGTGACAATTGCAAAGGCCTATTTAAACTGACCTGGAAATATCTTTTCAGGGGTATCAATGTTGGATGGTTTGAGCAGGAAATGATTTGTCCTGTATGTGGTCAAAAATCAATATGCAGAAAAGTGAAAAAGAGTAAGAGATAGATGCGAATTCAGTAAATACCATATCGAAGGTGAGATTGCAGCGCAGGGAATTCCGGTTTTTGCTGACGATGTGGTGATAAAATGCAAGATAGTGAGTAACATTACTGGTAAATCGGAATTTATTGAGGAGGCTGAAATGAGAGCAGATTTAATAGCTCCTTGTGGAATGAATTGTCGTCTGTGCTATGGGTATATCCGTCCACGAAACCAATGTCTTGGCTGTAATGCTCCTGATGAAAGCAAGCCGAAGTCATGCACAAACTGCAAGATTGTGGTTTGTGAAAAAAGGAATCAGAACGGCTGGCTGACTTGTGCTGACTGTAATACCTACTGCCGTCGTTTGAAAGACTTAGACAAACGATACAGTTCTAAATACCACATGAGCATGATTGAGAACCTTGATATTATACGTAACAATGGCATGGATTCCTTTTTGAAACAGCAGGCAGATAAATTTTGCTGCCCTATGTGCGGTGAAATAATTTGCGTACATAGAAACGAATGCCCCTCGTGCAAAAAAACGATATGGATAAATAAAGAAGAATGAAAGCTGCTGTATTTTCTGAAGGAGTAGGGATGAAATCTGTAACTGCGAAACTATATACTATAATCCGGCAAGATGTAATGTTGTCGGTTAGTGTTTTACTGGCTGCTGCATCCGCATTTTTTGTGCATCCGTCGGTAGGCTACCTGTCATATATTGATTACAAGACTATTTTGTGTTTGTTTTGCCTGATGGTAACCGTGAAAGGTTTCGAACAGGAAGGCCTGCTTGCCGTTATCTCAAATGGTATTCTGGCAAAAGTAAGGACAACTAGAATGCTGTATCTGCTGCTGGTGATGATCTGCTTCTTCTTATCCATGTTGATTACCAATGATGTCGCATTGATAGCGTTTGTGCCGATCACTATATCAGTTATGAAGTTATGCGACAAAGAAGATAAAACCGCTTTTATTATTATCCTGCAGACAATTGCGGCAAATATAGGATCCAGTCTGACCCCAATCGGCAATCCGCAAAATCTTTACATCTATTTTCGGTATCAGATGAATATTACTGCACTGGCCGGAACAACTTTGCCATATGTACTGATTTGCGGACTCTTGCTGGCAGTATGTTGTACCGCTCGGAAAAAAGAGGTGAATGATACAACGATATCAACACAGACAGTCCTTATTAATAGCCCAAAAGTAATTAAGATTGTTTTCCTGTTTTTACTGACCTTGCTCAGCGTTGCTGGTGTTATTCCTTATGGGATTGTCACCGCGATAATTGTTATCTGCATGTATTTTATTGATCGCAGTTTGTTAAGAAATGTTGACTATGGTTTGCTCTTGACTTTTATATCAATTTTTATATTTGTCGGCAATATATCAGGATTGCCGGCGATAGTACAGATGATTTCAGCTGCAGTGAATCAGGAACCAGTTTTAACAGCAGTTATGGCAAGCCAGGTAATAAGCAACGTTCCGGCTGCTATTTTGCTGTCTGAATTTATTGCGGACCCGCAGATATTACTTGCCGGTGTCAGTATCGGTGGTTTGGGAACTTTGATTGCCTCAATGGCCAGTGTCATCTCGTTTAAATACTATATAAGGGCGTATCCGGAGCAGATAAAGTCTTATGTAATCAGGTTTACACTTTGTAATGTGTTTTTTTTGACGGTTTTACTGGCAGCAAATAATATCATTAGCAGCCGGTGGTAGTTGTCAGGGCGGTAATATAGTTCTAAGTACCAGATGACTGTGTTTATGGGGGGAGCCATGAAAAAACAATTCGAAGTATCACTCAGAAACATCATATCAATGACCCGGCATACCAAAGACGAAGTGGCATGTTTTTTGATCCTGCATGGATCGTTCTGGCTTGATATACAGAAATCGGTGTATTCATTGAAAGAGAATGACTTTGTTGTAGTTAATTCTTTTCAGGAGTATCAGTTGATGAGTATCGATGATGAGGTCAAAGAAAATCTGGTGCTCTGCTTGGATTTTAACTCTGAAAGTGTGCGGGAGTATTTTCCGGGGCAGCAGATACCGTTGTTTCATAATTTCCTTAACGAAGAAAATCGTGATAAAGGAACGGCAGTATTGAAAGAACTGCTGGTTCGGATCGCAGTTGTATATTTTCGTGATAAAGAAAGTGAGCGTCTCGATCTTTATCAGTATTTTTTGCAATTTCTTTCTAACCTGCTGAAGTATCTGAGAAGTGACCGTGTCATTCACAGACCGGAAGCTGTCGGCAGAATGGAGCGGGTGGTGGCTTTTATCAAGGAGCACTATATGGATGATATTACACTTGAGCATATTGCGGATGAGCTGGATATGTCGTATTCTCATTGTTCGCGGTTATTTAAAAAGGAGCTGGGGATAAGCTTTACCCAATATCTCAATGATATCCGGCTGAAGTATGCGGCGGAGGAACTGCTGCAAGGCAAGCTGCCGATTATTAAAGTTGCCCTTAACAATGGTTTTGCAAATGTTAAGACGTTTCATCAACTGTTCAAAAAAACGATGGGCATAACACCGAATGAATACCGTATCATAAATCAGAGTAAAGAGGTTGTGATATCACCGGAACAAAAAGATGAGGTTCGGATACTGCCGCAGTTTGACAGCATTCAGACGCTGGTTAACTATCTGAACGAAGAAGAGATGGAAATTAAAGAAGTAATGGTTAAGAAGCAGTTGATTTTATCAACGGAAACCATACAGGAGAGGACGTTTTCATCCGGAAAACGCATTGTCAAAATAAATAATGCGATAAATGCACTCCAGGCTGACGTACAGAATGAATTAAGGGTACTGCAGCGGGAACTTGAGTTTGATCTGGTGCAATTTAACGGTTTTTGCTGGGAGAGCAATGCGTATACAGATCTTTCGATCATGAGTAACTACATTTACAACAATATTGTGTTTGATTTTTTCATGGAGGTGGGGCTGAAACCACTTATTGTTTTAAAGATTGCAAAAGGCAAAACGGGGACAGAATTAAAGACCTGGTGTGATGAACAGATCAGGATGGTTGCTTATCTGGGCAAGCGTTATGGCGTGCCGGAGGTCAATCAATGGTATATTCAGATCAATGCTGTGTCATGGAATGACAGTGATCAGTGGGCTTACAACTATCTTCAGCGGGAGCTGAAACTGGCAGCTAACCGCATCCATATCGGCATCCTTGGGCTGACCGGACTAAATGAAACACAATATGCATCCTTTACTGACTTTATGAACCGGCAGGGAGAACTAAACCGGCTGCCGGACTTTATTCAATTTCATGCGAATCCTTATACTTCACTGCAGATTAAAGAAACGTATGCCAAATCATTTAAGCAGTATCAATCCATTGTTCTGGAAAAATTGAATAAGATCATCGCGGGATGCGTAACCTGGTTATATCAGCCGGAAATCTTTCTGACCGAATGGAACACATTGGCCGGGGAAGGAGAAGGCCTGGTGGGAACATTCTTCCGCTCGGCGTTGATTATGGAAGCAATGATCGAACGTGCTGACAAGATCAGTGGAATGGCGTTCTGGTTAAACAACAAAGTGGGCGAGCGCAGCAACAGCGAATTTCAGGACAGTATTTTGTCCGTATTTATGTATCGCCTTTTGCGCCGGCCGGTTTATTTCTGCATTGACTTTATCAGGCGTTTGCAGGGACAGGTTATTGATGTCGGGGACGGATATATGCTGACAAAAAGAGACGGGGAATATCAGCTGCTGGTTTATAATTCCAGTTATATTGACCCGGTGGCTACCGTTGATAATTATCAGATTAAGATAATGAGTGAGCAGTTGAATGTAAAATTAACGGATATCGATCCGGGGGTTTACCGGATCCGTCATTATATACTGGATAAGGACCATGGCGGTATCTATAATGAATGGGTCAGGGCCGGCAGCTTTGAAGATCTGGATCAGGAAATGGTGACCTATTTAGAAGAAAGAATAAAACCAAAGTTTGTGATCGTTGACCGACGTGTGAAAGAAGATGGTGATCTGGTACTTAGCACTATTCTTACGCTCAATGCATGCCAATTATTTAGCTTGAGAAAATTATAATTAAAAAAATAACACGAATTATTTTGAAAGAGCAAAAATGGACATTACTATTTTGCTCTTTCTTTTTGTTGTAACCGAAATAAACATAAATAGTAATTAAAAAAGTACAAAAAGTCAATTTCCGATGTGCAGGGATCCGCTATACTATTTTTATAAAGAAGTTGGAACTGACAACGACAACAAAAGCAGAAATAACAGAAAATGGAGGGATCAGTTATGAGTTTTTATGAGGTGGCCAATCATCCGTTGATCTACGGTCTGGTAGGTGCAGGACTATTGTACGTGCTGGTAATATCAGCAATTTCCGTCAGGAAGTCCTGGCGGCGGGCAAAAGAGTTAGGATACAAGACTGAGCAGCTGATGAAGATTGCCCGTTCGTCAGTAACGTTTACGATTGTACCATCGATTGCGATTATCGTTGGATTTTTCTCGCTGGCGGCTATTTTAGGAATTCCCTGGCCGTGGTGGCGGCTTTCGGTAATCGGTTCTGTTACCTATGAAATTATGGCATCGGAAATGACTCTTAACTCGGCCGGTGTGCAGCTGGCAACGGCAACCGGTTCAGACTTTATCATGGTTATGTTTGTTATGTCGGTTGGCATTATCGGCGGCCTGGTACTTTCACCGATTATGTCGGAGAAAATACATACCGGTTCCATCAAACGTGGTGATAAAGATAAAAAATGGGGTGCCCTTGGCAACAGTGTATTTATGATGGCAATTATTATTGCCTTTGTGGTTCCGATGCTGTTTGACGGGCCGGTAAAACTGTTAACTTTAGGAACCAGTATTGCGGTTGCATTTACGCTTAAGAAGATTGCTGTAACATATAAGATTGCCTGGTTAGGTGAATTTATTCTGGTACTTACGATGCTGATTGGTATGATGTCATCCGTTCTTTGGACCGGATTACTGGGATAGGAGGCGCAAGATGGATAAACAAAATAAAGCAACGATTCAGACGAGAGAAGAGTATATTCATGGGATGCATAAGTTTGGCAGATGTATTGCCATAATGACAATTATTGTAATGATGGCGATTCCGACGATTGCGATGCTATACTTTAATGCTATTCCTGACTGGATGGTAGTGGCGACGACAGCCGCTGGTCTTCTGGCAATTTTTATTCCGACTAATATCGGTGAAGTTGTTTCCTACACACCAATCCTTGGAAGTTCGATTTACCTGACTTTTATCACCGGTAATCTGATGAATCTCAAAGTTCCGGTAGCTACCAGTGCGATGGATATGATGGATGCACCTTATGGCAGTGAAGAGGCGGATGTATTTGGTTCAATTGCAGTTGGAATCTCTTCTTTTGTAACGATTATCATTGTAGCGCTGGGGGTTGTTCTGATGATTCCGCTGCAGCCGGTGCTTGCTTTGCCGGTAGTAAAAACGGCAACTGCTTACGTGATTCCGGCATTATTTGGAACGCTTTTGTTAGCTCAGGCGAGTCCGAATCTGGGCGGCGGCCTGACTTCACCGAACCGGTTAAAGGGAGCTGTCCTTCCGGTTATCCTGGTGACTGCGGTTGCGGGACTGGACAAGTATGTGCTGAAGCTGGGGATTATGTCAAGATATCAGGGCGTCGTTGTGATCGCTTTATTGCTGATGCTGTATTTTGGAACTAAGAAACTGTATGAAAAGGGTAAGATTCAGGTATATCTGCCAGGAGAAAAACCGGCAGAATAGAGGTCTTGAAGGCAGGCAGCAGTCTCACTGGTTCTGCAAAACTGGAGGAAACAAATGGATATTAGTATTTTTGATGTGGTTGGGCCTGTGATGATCGGCCCATCCAGCTCTCATACGGCCGGTGCCGCCAGGCTGGCCCGGGCGGCGGCTAAAATCGCAGCAGTACCGTTTACTCATGTATCGTTTGGGCTGCATGGTTCCTTTGCCAAAACATATCGGGGCCATGGAACCGATAAAGCGTTAGTTGCCGGTGTACTCGGATTTAAATCGGACGATGAGCAGTTAAAGACTTCATTTGAGATTGCTGCAGCATCCGGCCTGACCTGTGATTTTTATGAAACAGAACTAGAAGGTATGCATGATAATTCGGTGTTGATGACATTTACATTACAGGAGGGCGGCAGCTGCACGATCGCAGGTTCTTCGATCGGCGGCGGTCAGATTGTAATTACGAATATTAATGGAACTGCGGTCGACATATCTGCCAGCGGACCGACCCTGATCATCACGCAAAAGGATAAAAAGGGTGTGATCAGTGAAGTGACTAAAATACTGGCTGACTATGATATCAATATCGGGATTATGAAGGTCAGCAGAACCGGAAAAGGACAACAGGCCCTTTGTGTGATTGAATCAGACAATCAGATTGATGACCGCGTCGTCAGCGAGATTGCATCAAGAAACAACGTTATAAGTGTAAAAGCCCTGTGTATAGATTGACAAAGAGGTAATTATGTATACAAATATAAAAGAACTGCAGCAGTTAGCCAAAGAAAGAGCGGTTCCGATGTGGCAGATCATTTTGGAGAATGAAAAGATTCTGCTGGAGTGCCGGGATGACGAGATATGGGACGGGTTACAAAAGCGTCTGGCAGTGATGAAGGATTCTGCATCACAGGCGCTGAAACGGCCATTTGAGACAGAGGGCGGAATGATCAGCGGGATTGCTTCCCGGCAGTTTACATACGCATCGGAGCAATCATCTGTGAGCGGATCGTTTATCAATCTGCTGATGGCAAGAGCATTGTCCTGCAGCGAAGTAAATGCTGCGATGGGAAAGATCTGCGCCGCACCGACGGCCGGATCTTGCGGCATCTTACCGGCGGTATTGATTTCCGTCAGTGAACGGAATGGCCAGGCGGAGGCAGAGATATTAAAAGCCCTGCTGCTGGCCTCCGGTCTTGGTGCAATCGTAATGAAAAATGCTACCGTTGCCGGTGCCGAAGGCGGCTGCCAGGCTGAATGCGGGGTGGCAGCCGCAATAGCCGCCGCTGCCAGTGTCCAGTTGTGCGGCGGCAATGATCAGCAGGCGCTGGATGCTTTTAGTCTGGCCCTGATGAACTGCCTGGGACTGGTCTGCGATCCGATTGCCGGACTGGTACAGGTCCCTTGTGCTCAGCGCAATGCCAGCCAGGCGGTCAATGCTGTTATTAGTGCCGATATGGTATTAGCCGGTATGCAGATGCCGATTCCGGCTGATGAAATGATTGAAGCGATGTACCGGGTTGGCCGGATGCTGCCGTGTCAGCTGCGGGAGACTGCTATGGGCGGAACAGCGGCAACACCGGCAGCGAAAGAAATTGCTAAAAAACTATTGGGTAAGGAGTAAGCGGATGGAAGCAAAACAAATAATCAGCAAATTAATTGATGACAAAAAAGATAAATTTATTCAAGTTTCCGATTGCATATGGGAAACCCCCGAAACCAGATTTGCGACCGAAAAGTCAGCAGCCAATTTTTATCCGGTGCTGGAAGAAGAGGGATTTACGATTGAAAAAGGTCTTGCCGATATGGCACATTCGTTTGTCGCAACTTATGGACAGGGCAGCCCCGTGATCGGGATTCTGGCGGAATATGATGCTCTTGGCAATATGAGCCAGGTTGCCGACAGTGCCGAAAAGAAAGAGATTAAGCGGGGCGGCAGCGGACATGGCTGCGGGCACAATTTATTAGGTGCAGGAGCTTTGGCGGGAGCAGTCGGAATTAAGGATTATATGGCGCAGAATCGTTTGCCGGGAACGATTAAGCTGTTTGGCTGTCCCGCTGAAGAGAGCGGATATGGAAAAGCATTTATGGCCAGAGAAGGCGTGTTTGACGGCGTTGATGTAGCACTGACCTGGCATCCGATGGATATGAGTGCCGCCTGGTCGATGAGTTCACTGGCAGTTTATCAGGCTTACTTTACTTTTAAAGGTGTATCTGCCCATGCCGCGGCAGCACCGGAACTGGGACGCAGTGCCCTGGATGCGGCAGAACTGATGAATATCGGTGTCCAGTTTTTGCGGGAACATATCATTGACCAGGGGCGGGTCCATTATGCCTTTATGGATGCCGGCGGTGAGTCAGCCAATGTGGTTCAGCCAACGGCAAGATTATATTACTTTGTCCGTGCCCCCAAGATTGACCAGGTTGATCATATCTATAAACGGGTTGTTAAGATTGCGAAAGGGGCAGCCCAGATGACGGAAACAGAGGTAGAGATTCAGTTTGATGCAGCCTGTTCCGATTATCTGCCGAATAAGGCAGTAACGACAGCCATGTATCAGAATATGCTGGAGTACGGTTCTTTGAATTTAACGGATGAAGATCAGGAGTATGGCCGGCGCTATTATGACGCTTTGCCGGAGACCACGAAGGAGTCGCTGCTGGCCAGAGCCCGGCAGCTGCATCCGGAGGCAGACGAAGAAGAAGTGCAACGTCTGGCACAGATGCCGGTGAGTGATGATGTCAGGCCGCTGGTATTCTCAAATGCAACTTCCGGATCCACCGATGTGGGAGATGTCAGCTATGTGTGCCCGACAGCCCAGATGATCATTGGCTGCGAACCGCAGGGGACACCGGCACATTCCTGGCAGTGGGTGGCAAATGGTAAATCCGCTGTAGCCCATAAAGGTGTATTGGCTGCAGGAAAGACGATTGCAGCAACAGCATATGATCTTTTGACCAATCCGGAACTGGTGGCAAAAGCAAAAGAAGAACATTGGAAGACGGTAAATGGGAAACCTTATCAGTCAGCCATACCGAAAGAAGTCAAACCACAGTAATTGCAGATATGACAGAGAGCAGGAATTATAAGCTGCTCTCTGTTTTTTTGCCGGTTTGTGATGAAATACCATTTCCTGGCTTTGCTTTTTTGGGTGTAGACTGCGATAAGATTGCTTTATATAATTTGACATCTGAGGAGTTAAACTCAAGATATGCATTGGAAATGTGCTATAAAACGGGGAATTACTAATGAGAAACAGGTTTGTTAGAATATGTATCAGTTTTGTTATGATTGCAGTTATGGTGTATGGACGTGAAGAATATTTTGCTGCAGTTAATATGGTTGCAGACGCTGGAACAAGACAATTACAGGATATATCGAGAATGAGATCGGGAATGTCTTTTGTGAAGACAGCGACCGGAAGTGAGGCAGAAAAGGCGACTGGAAGTGACGTCGAAAAGGCAACTGATAGTGAAGCAAAACAGGAGATCTCGACTGATTCGAATGCGGAAATCCCGATATTTAATGACCTTGCCAATCCCCCTCTTGAGTTGCTGAAGGAATACGCTGAAGGCAAAGTGACGATCGATAATATCGAATATTGGTGTTATTCCAATGGCGAAGCAAGTATACGAAATGGCAAAAGAGCCACGGGAAATATTGTAATTCCCAGAGAGATTATCGGAATCGGAGATGAGACTTATCTGGTGACCGCCATTGAAGGGTACACGGAGAGCGGACGGGAAAAGGGGGCGTTTCAGGGGTCTGCGATAACCGGGCTGTCTTTTGAGGATGATTCAGAACTGCGAAGTATCGCTCCATCGGCATTTTCTGCATGTTATGGGCTGACAGGAGCCAGTGTAACCATTCCGGACAGTGTTACGGAGATAGGAGACGAGGCTTTTTATATGTTTTATGAGGATGAAGGGCTTGCAGAACTCAGGCATAAGCATGTTGCTTATGTGGAAGGAACGCTGCCTGATCTCGAACCGGATACCATTCTGGAGGTGCCGGGTGCGGCAAAACAATATGAAAGCATGGTTGACAGTTCAGAAGATGACACTATCCTGCATAAGGCTTCTAAATGGACAAATGATGATCTGACTGAGGCCGAAATCCGCATTGATTATGGGGAATCACAGAGCAAAAGCGGGGCGTTGGATTTTGTGTTTGTGATTGATTACAGCAATTCGATGCTGAAGCCTGCGGCAGCGGCAGATCGTGAGGGGAATAACTATATGTATCCCCGTTCGCTTCTGACGAATGATGTTGTGTATGGTATTTCAGATATCATTCTGGACAATGCTCCCACAGGCTATGACAACCGGATTGCAATGGTGACGTTTGGTTCTGATACATTTCCGTTGTGGCAGTCTGATTTTATGAACAGCTCGGCAATGGTGGAAGCGACTCTGTTTGAAAATCCTCTGACTTTAACGAATGGAACCAATTACAGTGTTGGCCTCAGGGGAGCTATTGATATTATTGAGAACCGGGAAGATAAAAGCAGAAGAGCAGCTGTGATTTTTCTTAGTGATGGTGAACCGAACAGCGGATATGGCAAAGAAGAGGCAAAGATTCTGAGAAACATGGGGGTTAAGGTATATCCGGTTGCGATCTATGCGGATGTCAACACATACCTGACCGGCATCTCTTATGATGGGAAAACAGCGTATAATGCCAAGGACTCCGAAGCCTTTGAAGATATCATGATGGAAGTGGTGGAGGATATTGTTCAGGAAGAGGAACCCCTTAATCTGGTTCTGGAAGATGTGCTTGCAGAACCATTTGTAATGGCAACAGGGACGACGGCTGATGTGGCGATATCCACAGACGGCGGCAGTGTCATGATTAATGACCGGACGCTGGCCTGGGATCTGACCGGCAGCAGCCCCGGAATCGTACATAACATTCGTATCAAAGTAAAACTGCAGGCAGGAACAGAACGGACTGCCACGGGAATATTGCCTACGAATCAGGCCATGGGTGCCGTTGATAATAGCATTGTCTCTGATTCACAGCCGGAGCTTATTCGTTATCTGGTACATCATGAGTTTCAAAACGGATCATACCCCGGACAGCCGCTGCCGGATGCGGTAACGGCACTACTGCCCGGACATGCAGGTGGTTTCAGAAATGGGGCAGAAGTGTCGGCATCACAGTTATTGGCTGCAGAAGTGGTGCTGGATAACGGGGACCGCTGGGAGTTTGTGGAATGGACCCCGGGGCAGGCCGTTATTGCCGGTGAAGATATGACTTTTACCGGTAAATGGATTCTGGTTAGCAGGCCTGCATACCAGCTGCCTGCAACAGGAGGAAGCGGAACCCGGTCAGGTATGGTGGCTGGCATAATACTCTTGTTCGCAGCAATGGGTCTGGGAAGAATTATAAAATAAAAATGAAGTTAAGTGGAGGTTAAAAATGAAATACTGGAAATATTTAGCGGTAGCAGCACTTATGCTGATGTGTTCACTCAGCACCCTTACGTTGGCTGCGTTAGGCGCAGTAGACGGAACATTGGAGCTGCCCTATCCGGGCGGACATGATTACAATAATTCCGACAACGGCAGCATTATCCTGCATAAACTGGATATTGCTCAATTTGAACGGGAAAAAGCAAAATCATTAATTGCCAGCGGTTTGTTAAGTGCCGGCGGTACTGTAACTTATACCGGTAATATTCCTACCGGTATGTCGCTTTCT
Source organism: Lachnospiraceae bacterium (assembly GCA_032073745.1). Lineage (GTDB taxonomy): Bacteria > Bacillota > Clostridia > Lachnospirales > Lachnospiraceae > Brotaphodocola. Next base: position 12,502 of record DAMAMW010000012.1, read on the forward strand.
GCCGGTAACGTTGTCGGCAGTTATTCAACATCTGATGCACCTGATGAAGAATATGATGTAATGTTGGGTGAGCTGGCTGCTCTTGGCAATATCATTTTCCGGATTGAACAGGTTGAACTGACAGCCGGAAAAACCCCGGGATCAACCGATCCTGATGATTATCAGCTGGTCACGGACGGGATTGACGGTTATGCGAAGACCAATTCAGCCGGTGAGATTACCTGGAAGGGACTAAATCATAGTTATTACCGTATTACGGAAGAAGCCAATATTACCGGAGAAGCGGTAGGTGTGAGCAGCTATATTTTATCTGTTCCGATGGTAGATCCGGGTGACAGTACTAAGACCGTCAATACCATACATATTTACCCCAAGAACCGTGCTGCCGGCGGTCCGGTGGTTGAAAAAGAACCGCCGGTGCCGGATGATTACAACGGGAATATTCTGACCTGGACTATCCGTTCGGAGATTCCTGCCAGCCTGAAAGCAGATAAGGGGAATCAGAAATACGTCATCACCGATACCATGGCAGCAGGGCTGACTTATGCGGGAAATCTGAAGGTGTTTTATAAGTCCGGCGGTAATGAGGTGGAACTGGTTAAAGATACGGATTATACGACAACAGCTGTAAATGGTGCCACATCGTTTACCGTATCGCTGGGCAGCAGCGGGTTTACCGCATTAGGCAATGCCTTGTCGGCCGGTGATATTGACCAGGATGATGATGGCCGGTTAATTCTTTATATCATGTATGATACGGTAATAAATATCTCGCAGGATGAACTCGAGGCAGCAGTGAAGCCGAACAATGAGGCAGAACTTGAATTTACCAATAATGATGGTTCGGACTATCATGATGAAACAGATCCCGTTATAGTGGAAAAGTATGCCGGTATCAGACTGACCAAAAAGGATGGAGCGAATGAGAGTCTGCTGCTGCCGAATGCAAAGTTTAAAGTTTATACAAAACTTATCGATACTGAGGTGGATCCGGCCAGTGTTTTAAAGGATTCGAAGGGAAATGAGCTTGAATTTATCACAAATGACAGCGGCCAGTTTCAATATATCGGTTTAGGTGCCGGGACTTATTATATTGTTGAGACGGCAGCACCTGCTAATTACAGACAATTAAGCAGTTATACAGAGATTGTTATCAGTGCAGAAGATGTTGAAGGAAATGCTGTAAAAGAAGCAACAGTACTCAATTATCTGGATAATGGTTTTTCTCTGCCATCGACAGGTGGTACAGGTACATTTATGTTTACTGCTGCCGGAATTGTATTGATTCTGTCAGCCGGAGTTGTCTTTGCCTTCAGCAGAAAGAAGAATGATAAAATATGAAGCGGAAGTTGCTGCCGGTCATAATGGGCGCCCTTATTGCTGCCGGTCTTGGTGTACTTTTTTATCCCAGCATCAGTGAGTGGTATAATGCGCAATATCAGATCCGGGCTATCGTCAGTTATGATGATACAATCGAAAAAATGTCAGAGCAGATGATTGAAGAGGAATTGAGAAAAGCCCGGGAACATAACCGGACCCTGACAGAACAGACTATTTTCGATCCCTTTATTCCCGGTGGAATGACACTGTCAGAGACCTATACGTCTATCATGAATACCAATAATGGAATTATGGGATCCATTCAGATACCCGTGATTGATGTGAATCTGCCAATCTATCATGGAACCGGTGCTGATGTTTTAGCAAAAGGGGTTGGTCATATGGAGATGACTCCCTTTCCAATCGGCGGGCCGGGAAATCATTCGGTACTGACCGGTCATACTGCCCTGCCTGATGCCAGGTTGTTTACAGACCTTATTAAGCTTAAAGAGGGGGATGTCTTCTACATTCATATTTATAAAGAAATTTTCGCTTATCAGGTTGATCAGATCAGCGTTGTGAAACCGGATAATACAAAGCTGCTTCTGCCGGAATCCGGTCGCGACTATGTAAGCCTGGTTACCTGTACACCATATGGGATCAACAGTCATCGTCTGCTGGTGCGGGGAACACGGATTCCTTATGAGGCGGCGGTTATGGAACAGCAGCCGGGCGTGGGTACTGCGGCGGCAAAAGTTTTTATTCATTATGATCTGGTTATTGCTCTGGTAATGCTTTTTCTGGTCATTATTTTTCTGGTCATTATTTTTCTGGCTGCTGCACGATTTGGGAAGCACAGGCGGCAGGGAGGCGGTCCGGATAATCGTGAGTAAAATTAAAAAGAATAGTGTCCTGGCCATCATTGCGATTTTGCTGCTGGCTGCCGGCATTGGTGTTATCTGTTTGCCGTATATCCGGCAATCATTTTATCAGGCAGAAGCAAAACAGGCTGGCCAGGCATTCGCGGCCCGTGCGGCACGGTATACAAAAGAGGAGATGGACGAGATCTATGAGCAGATGCTTAAGTATAACCGCAGTCTGTATGAACACGGACAGGATCGGCTGGTTGATGCATTTTCTTATGAAGAGGTGGCTTTTAGCCTGACAGAATCAGGTTTCGAAGAGGATATGGCCGGTTATCTTATGATTCCCAGAATGGAGATCGAACTGCCAATTTATCTGGGCGCGGGAAAGGAAAATCTGAGCCGCGGTGCCGCTCATCTGTCCCAGACTTCCCTGCCGATTGGCGGAGACAATACCAATGCGGTAATTGCTGCCCATCGCGGGATGGCCGGCGCCGAGATGTTTCGTCATCTTGATGTACTTGAGCCGGGAGATCTGATCTATATCACGAATTATCGTGAAACACTTGTATATCAGGTTACCGGGACTGCTGTGATAAGGCCGGATGATATCGGCCGGATCCTGATTCAGCCGGGCCGGGATATGGTGACGCTGATTACCTGCCACCCATATCGTTATAATTATCAGCGATATATTGTTTATTCGGAGCGGGTTGATTTGGAGAAGGGATAAAGGGAAGACTTTGGATGTGGGTTTAATTAAGAGAGCGAGGGCAGATCAGGTGATCTGTACCTTGCTTTTTGGTTGTGGCAAATAAACTTTTGCTGTACAATAGAAGAAAAAGGAGAATGATGTGAAAAAGAAAGAACTAAGACTTGCCCATCTGATTCTTCCGTCCAACATATTAATGGCTCCGCTGGCGGGATATACCTGCTACCCATTCCGGATGTTATGCCAGGAGTTGGGGGCGGGTCTGTCTTTTACAGAAATGGTAAGCTGCAATGCGTTAAAATACAAAGATCGCGCAAACCGAAATTTACTATTCACAACAACAGATGAAAAAATAAAAGCCGCTCAGCTTCTCGGCGCCGATCCGGCGATTATGGAACAGGCGGCCTGCAGCGAATATCTTGCTCCTTTTGATATTATTGACATCAATATGGGATGTCCGGTACCTAATGTAATCAAGAGTGGAGAAGGAAGTGCGCTGCTTCTGGATAAAAAAAGGGCCGCGGCGCTGATCCGCAGCTGCCGCAAAAGCGGCAAACCGGTAACAGTAAAATGCCGTGTCGGTATGACGCCGGATGAATTGATTACAGCCGAATTTGCCAGGGTATGTGAAGATGCCGGTGCGGCAATGATTACCATTCACGGCAGAACCAGAAGCATGATGTATGAAGGCACTCCATATTACGATCAGATCGCCCAGGCGAAGCAGGCGGTATCGATTCCTGTGATTGCCAACGGTGGTATCCATTCTGTACATGATGCCAAAATCATGCTTGAACGAACCGGTGCAGACGGGGTTATGCTTGCCAGGGGAGCTTTTGAAAATCCGTTTCTATTCAGTGAACTCAGCGGAAAGCCTATTACCAAAGACAAATACCAGATCATTACGGAGCAGATTGAACTGACCGGCACATATTATGATGAAACCTTTACGCTCCTATACATGAAAAAACTGATTTCTTACTGCATGAAAAAATTAAAAGGAACAAAACAATACAAACAAAGGCTCTACCAATGCGGAAGCATTGAGGATTTGAAATATTTAAGCGAAAAAATCTTTAAGGATCAGGGGGAAAACATATCTACATGAGCGGACTGATAATCGAAAATGGAATCCTTATTGCATGTACTTCAAGGGATACCAACATCACTGTGCCGGACGGGGTACATACGATTGGCGAAAATGCGTTTAAAGGCTGCGTTTCTCTGGAAGAAGTTTTCCTGCCGGATTTCGTCACTCATATCATGCAGCAGGCATTTAAAGGCTGCCGGAAGTTAAGAAGCATCAACTTCCCCGACAGCCTCATTCATATCGGCGACTATGCGTTTCATCGCTGCCACAGCCTTTTAAATATACAGCTTCCACCGTCAGTAACAACACTGGGAAACTGTGTCTTTTTATTTTGTGACAATCTGATATCCGCTTCAATACCAGGCGTTGTAAATATGGGGAATCAGGCTTTCTATCATAACCTGAAGCTGCAGACCATAACGGTATCTGCCGATCTGAATCCGGAATGCATCTGCGATACTTTTATTGGCTGTAATCAGCTAAAGACCATCTGTTATCCGGACGGTACAACATTTGCTCCTGCCAGTATGCTGGATCTGCTCTCACCCCAGAACGATGCCCCGGATTTGATCAGAGCAATTGCTAAAGATATTTATCGTATTATGGAGATCGAAAACGGTTGTCTGGTGAAGTTTCTGACCAATTTAACTCACGCAGAGATTCCGGAAGGAATTACTTCGCTTGGCAAAAGCAGCTTTTTTGATAAAAAGGGAATGATTTCAATAAAACTCCCTGCATCCCTGACACACATAGACTGTCGGGCTTTCCGCAATTGTATTAATCTTGAGAAAATCACTTTTGGTAATGATCAGCTTACGGTCAGCCCGGATGCCTTCAAAAATTGTACGACCCTCAAATATGTCGAACTTCCGGACGGAACACAGTACGAGCTTTCCGGTTTGCCAGATCACACCGCATCTGCTGTTCCGCCATTGATCCGAATCATTCACAAGCAGATTCTCGGCAATTTTTTTATCAGCGGCACGATGCTGATCGAGTATCGCGGCAGCGAAGAACGGGTAGTAATTCCTGATGGTATAACAACTATTGGCGAACGGGCATTTGCGGGTAATGAGGCAATCGGACGGATCATTCTTCCGGATTCGGTTTTGGAGATACACGAGGAGGCATTTGCCGATTGCCTGCTGCTTCAGAAAATCAATCTGCCCGAACATTTACAGCGGATGGATAAGTCGGCATTTGAAAACTGTGTTAAGCTCATCCATATTGATTTGCCGGACTCGTTGGAAGTGCTTGCAGAATCAGTATTTAACCGCTGCACCAAATTAAACGCGATTCATTTTGGCAGTGCTTTGAGAAGTATTGATGACCTGGCATTCTATGGATGTTCTTCTCTGAAAAATGTTGATCTGCCGTCAAACCTTGAAAGTCTTGGTGATATGGCTTTTTATAAATGCCAAAGCCTGAAGGAAATAACACTCCCGGCTTCTCTGAAAATGATTGGCAGCAACGCTTTTTCGCTTTCAGGAATTCGTAGTGCCACGGTATCAAACGATATCTCCGACTGGGGAAATGGTGTTTTTTCTCAATGTCCGAAGCTGCGAAAGGTAACTCTGGAGGAAGGTGTCTCTCATCTGGGCATGCTTGCGCTGGCCGGCTGCCCATCACTAAAATATGTTAATTTGCCGGATTCTTTACAGACAATCGGTGCTTTTGCATTTAAGGACAGTGCTTATGAAGAAATATTAAAAGAACAGACAACGCTGGGGACTATATTTCTGAATGGACAGAGTATGTGTGGGGAGATATCACTTCCGGAGGGCATTACTGCCATCGCTGGCGGAGCGTTTTATGGTAATGAGGAAATTACCGCAATACAATTGCCGGAAAGTCTTGGTTTTATTGGCGAAAAGGCATTTGGCGGATGTACCGGACTCACTCAGATTAATCTGCCGGTGCAGGTCACCGGCATTGAAAAAAGTACTTTTGCATGGTGTGAATCATTAAAGGAAGTATCAGCTCACTCACGGTTGAAGAAAATTGCTGCAAAAGCCTTTTATGGCTGCACCAGTTTAAAAACAGTGAGGCTTACTGCTGATACTATAGAAGAAGATGTATTCTTCAATACCACATTTTTGGCAGAAGGGGAGATTGCCGGGGAACCGGTTTTACTCGGTGATATACTTCTTGACGGCAGCGGCTGTACCGGTGCGGTTACTCTGCCGGAGCACATCACGACGATAGCCCCTTATGCATTTGCAGGCAATCAGGCCATTACTGAAATTCTGTTTCCCAAAGGACTTGTTTCAATTGGTAAAGGTGCCTTTTATGGCTGCAGTAACCTGTACAATATATCAGGGGAATGTTTAATTCAGCAGATAGACAGTGTTGCATTTGGAAAATGCAGTAAGCTGTCTCATTTGGCGCTAAAGAGCCACCAGATTGGGGAACAGGCATTTTCCTTTTGTACAGAACTGGAAACGGTCAAACTTCCGCTGACAACTACTCTGGGCAAGGAGGCGTTTCTTGGCTGCGGTCGGCTGTCTTCTTTTCAGGGAAAAAAAATTCGCTTGATTGGAGCGCGATGTTTTGAAGCGTGCCACTCACTTTCGACATTTTTATTTCCGGATGACTGCAGTATTTCTGCGCATGCATTTGAAGGTTGTTCAGGAATTACCGGAATCCAGGTTTCCGGAGAGATGCTTTCTCTTGGCAGCTATGCATTCTCCGGCTGCACTATGCTTGATTGTATTGAGATCAATGGGATAACATACAAAATAAATGGATATCGGACGTTAGAGGATGCGTCGCTGCCGGTATTGGTAAAAGAGCTGTATCATAGTTCTGTCAGTTGTTTCTCTATTGATGAGGACTTGTGTTTATACAGATGTACAAGTCGGGCCGACAAACTCCGGATTCCGGATGGTGTCAGAAGCATTGCCCGGGAGGTGTTTCGCAATGCAATGCAGTTGGAAGATTTGATCATCCCTGCCAGCGTGGAGGATATTGGTGCCAGAGCATTTCACAGTACCCCCTGGCTGAATCAGCTAAGCCGTGTAACACCGATGGTAATCATCAATCATATTCTTGTTGATGCAGCGGCGTGTCAGGGAGTGGTCACGATACCGGCTGATATCAAACAGATTTCCGGCTGGGCTTTTGCCAATTGTTACGGGCTGACCTCTGTTATATATGAATCAGCACAGACGAAAACAGGAGAACATGCCTTCCGCAATTGTTTTCAGTTAAATAAAATAACACTCGCTGACCACAGTACATATTCTGTCGGTCATATTTCAGATAGAGACAGGCAGGATGATCCGCCGCTGGTCAGGCAGATTATTACCGATTGTTTTAACTGCTTTAAAACAGATGAGAATGGTGTTTTAACAGAATGCACCGGCAATATCGCTGAGCTGCATCTCGTTGACGGTATTACTGCGATTGGAGATAAGGTCTTTAAAGAGAGTAATCTGCTGACGGATATCATGCTGTCTGAAGATACCGAAGCAATTGGCGAGGCCGCCTTTGAACAATGTAAATGGCTGGTGCGGGTCGTGCAGGCGGAGGCGGTTAAGCGAATCGGGAAAAGAGCGTTTTCCTGTTGTACCCGTCTGGAATATATCGGTATTTCAGATCAGTTGGAGTTTATCGGTGAACGGGCGTTTGAGCATTGCGTTTCATTAAAATCACTGGTGATCCCGGAAGGGATTACAGAAATCCCGGCAAAGGCCTTTTATCGCTGCAAAAATCTTGAGTATGTAAGTTTTCCGTCAACATTAAAGACGATTGGTTCGGAGAGCTTTGCATACTGTCCGCATCTGTCGGAACAGGATCTAGGCCAGGAACTTTTACATCAGGTTTCCATTGCACCGGATGCGTTCAGAAAGGCGGCTGCCCAATGAACTATCGCAGGTTAGGAGAGACCGGACTATCGGTATCTGAGATATCATTTGGAACCATTCCGATATTAAGCGGCAATATCCCTGTTCTTCCGTCCTATTACAATCTGGATGATTCAACTGCTGTATCGGTTATGTATCACGCCTGGCAATCAGGATGCAATTTGTTTGATACCGCTATTGTTCCGGAATACGGGGATGCGGAAATCAAGCTGGGAATTTTCGCTGCCCAGATTGGCCGGAAGAATTTGATTATCTCAGATAAAGCGCGTTTTTTTGACGGCAGTGCCATGTATCATGCTGTTTATGAATCCTGCCGCAACCTGGGTACAACTCCGGATATCTATTTTGTTCATCAGGTTGATGAGAGCAATGAAGATCAGGTTTTTGGCCCTTACGGGGCATTGGATGCCCTTGACCAGCTGAAACGGGAAGGAAAGATAGGATTAACCGGAATCGCGTCCCACTACTATGAAATTCTGCTGCGCGGGGCAAACGATAAGCGGGTCGATGTCCTTCAGGGCAGCGGCAATCTGCTTGAGCGCGGGATGCTGGACCGTATCGAAGCAGAGCCGTTATTCCGTCACAAAGGCTTTCTGCTCAACAAGGTCTATGCCGCCGGAATCCTGCCGGCGTTCTTTCCGGTCAAAACACTGATCTCAGGTGTCTTGACGTATTCTGTTTCCAGTGCTCTGATCGGGCTTGGTACGTTTTCAGAGGTGGAAGCGGCAATTGCAGCAGCAGACGGGAACTATAAAAGACCAGCTTTTGCTAAAATCATTTCGACACTGGAAAAAAGCTTTATGCCGATTCCCTGTGACCGGTGCCAGCGATGCCGCTGCCCTTACGGAACCGAGATTCATATCTTATTCAGACAATTTAATTATTATTTTCTGGGAAAGGATTACTGGGCACTCAGGAAGCTGGATTTGGGGATTGAAGAAAGTGCAAAACGCTGCCGCCGGTGTACCGAGTTGTCCTGCATGGAGCAGTGTCCGCAGAAGCTTCGTATCCCACTGGAGATAGAAAAAATCGGACGGCTGGTAAATGCTCATATTAGGAATTCAATTATATAAAGGAGTCGTACATTGATTCTTAGTGTTGGTTTTAATATTTTACAGTATGTATTCATCAAAAATCTAAAATCAGCTGTTATGGCATATGAAAAAGAAGTTGTGCACTTTATGGGGAATAAGTCAGCAGTAAAGAAATTGATGGCTTAGATATTTGCAAAGGAGACGCTGAAATGAAACAGCTTGCAGTCTTTGGAGTGGAAGTGGCTGGACACAGATGTATCCGGCCGCAACAGATATCTCGTCGGCTGCTGCTCATATTATCAACCACGGACGACCCATAATATCTAAATGGGGAGGAGAATGGAATAATTTTCAACTCCATCTAAAGGAAGAAGATTGGGAGAAAGTATATGAAACCCTGGCTAAGGAAATGAGCTGCACGGTTGAAGAGGTTAGGGTGAGTTTGGAAACGCAATATCACTCGGATGTTGTGGCGATGAGAAATACCAATAATAAGCTGAGTTTTGAAGAAATAACTTTTACTATGCAATCGGAATGGGTTAATTTTCCGGTTGCTGAGATCGTCTATGCATATGTGGGGCGTATGACTACAGAAGAGGAAACCTGGTATGTATTTGAGGCAGAATCATGGGAATCATATCCGTCAGAAGAGGAGGATGCCGAGGTCGGGGTTTATCCTGTTATGATGTTATCAAAAGTAGAAGAAGATGCCAACAATGAGGACAACCGTCATTTTCATTACCGCTATGGTGATAGTGTTGAGGAATTGCTTGCGATGAAGGACTGGTTGCCGACTATGGTATATCCTTGGTACTCATATGAGGGATCATTAGAGCTGCTAAGGTCACATGACCGATCAGCGGATTGAACGGTCTGACTCATTCATGAGTTTAAGACCGCAGACTGGGATCATATTAGGAAGTGGTCTTGGCGGGCTGTTTGATATTCGGGCACTGTCAATCCTGGGTGCAGATGCTGTCGGTATGTCCACCGTTCCGGAGACAATTGTGGCCAATGAGGCTGGTGAGAAATTGAGCAGCTGGGTTACGTTATTGATGTCTGATTTGGCGGCAGAGCTGTGAAATAGAGTAATATATAAGGATGAGGTGTATGCCGGTTTTCGGTATACACCTCATTTCAGCTCCCATCGCTCAGGAGAAGTTCCAATCCCGATGCTCAGGACTTTTATAATGATTCTTAATAAAACGGACAAAAGTACGACTGGCACCGGAAGTGACAGTCTCCTTATTCCAGGCAATGCAAATCGATGATTTGTGTTCATGTCCTTTAATCTTAATAATCTTTGTTTTATTGCTGATTCCTTTCATTTCACCAACAAGAGCAACGCCCAGATCCGCCTCAACCATACTTGCCACCGTATGGTTATCGGTAGCTTCATAGGCGATATCGGGAACAAAATCACAGTCCTTAAAATAGGAGAGGGTGGTGTCTTTAAAACCTGTTGACTCATCAAAGATAATGATACTTTCATTCTTTAATTGAGAAAGACAGATCTCATCAAATTCTGCCAGCGGGTTGTTAATACTGGTAAGCAGGTAAATATCTTCGTAATATAAAATGCAGTAATCAAGCCGTTTGTTGTTAATGATACTTTCGTCCAGCCTGGCCAGCAAAAAGTCGGTTTTTCCTGATAAAAGGAGTTCTAAAAGACGGTTATAGGCACCCTGGGAAGTACGGATGGTGTAATTCTGATAGGCCTGCTTAAATTTGATCAGAATGTCCGGAAGCACATTGGCACCAAGCCGGAAGGTAGCCGAAAGGTTCAGGATATTTTTATTCTGGTTCAGGTACTGGTTGATTTCTTCAATACCCTGATCAAGCTGTGAGAGTGCCATATCTACATGGTTCAGAAAATTCCTGCCATGGAAGGTCAGTTCGACTCCGCGTCCGGATTTCTCGAATAATTTCACACCTAATTCTTTTTCCAGATTACTGACAGCAGCACTTAACGCGGGCTGGGAGGTGTGATGAACGCTGGCAGCCTTTGTATAGTGTTTTAGCTGTGCAGCAGTCTGGAAGTACCGCAATTGCTGTAGATTCATAAGCCCTCCTTTGGCAAAGTGCACAATAGATACATAAAATAAATGGATTATTACATAAAAATACATTATTAGACATACAAAACAAGATAAAATATAATAAAAACACACAATAAGACAAACGATATTATTTAATTTTAACAAACATATTACAGGAATGCAACTGCATTCCGGGGCGGAGGAAAACCTGAAATGGAAATGAGCGTGAAAAAAGCGGTGAGTTCAGAAGGTTTTATCTTTATTGGCGGTCTTGCAGTCTTTTTTGGAGTGCTTGCACATGTAATGGGCGGAATCAATATGATAAATACTCTGCTTAATACGGCATACCAGCTGCTGATCTCCACGGTTTTTTATATTATGGCAGTTGCCGTTATCGCCGGAGCATTTTCGGAACTGTTAATGGAATTTGGTGTGGTAGCAATTATTAATAAACTGCTTTCACGAATCATGAAACCGGTATATGGTTTGCCGGGAGCCAGCATTGTAGGGGTAGTTACCACTTATCTGTCGGATAATCCGGCAATCCTGACACTGGTTAATAACAAAAATTTCAAGGTTTACTTCAAAAAGTATCAAATGCCGGCGCTGACCAATATTGCGACCTCCTTCGGAATGGGGATGATTATATCGGCATTTGTGATTGGATTGAAGATGCCGGATGGTGAAGGACTTATACTGCCGGTTATTGTCGGGAACATCGGAGCGATTATCGGAAGTGTGGTCAGCGTACGGCTGATGCTGTTCTATACAGCCCGTATATTCGGAACCGCAGAAGATGCGCAAAATGATGTGGGGACAGATTTTGATATTATCAATTACCGGATGACCAGAAACGGAACCACCGCATCGCGTTTTATGGAAGCGGTCCTGGATGGAGGGAAGTCCGGAGTGGATATGGGGATTGCAATTATACCGGGAGTACTGATTATATGTACGCTGATTCTGCTGCTGACCAACGGGCCATCTGCAAACGGGATGTATACCGGCAGTGCTTTTGAAGGTGTTGCACTTATTCCGTTTATTGGTCAAAAACTTAATTTTATTCTGGGTCCGTTGTTTGGATTTTCAAGTCCTCATGCGTTATCGGTACCGCTGACTGCATTAGGTGCGGCGGGGGCTTCGATCGGTCTGCTGCCGTCCATGATAGCAGAGGGGTTGATAACCAGATCGGATATCGCTGTTTTTGTCGCTATGTGTATGTGCTGGAGCGGTTACTTAAGCACACATATAGCCATGATGGAAAGTATGGGTTTCAGAAAATTATCAGGAAAAGCAATTCTGTGCCATACGCTGGGCGGCATAGCGGCTGGAGTTTCGGCACATTTGATTTTTAAGCTGGTTTCACTGTTACTTTAATAATAAAATAAATAACGATGAAAAGGAGAGGCACATGGAACTGAATTTAGGAATCGAACCAAGAGGGGAATATTTAAGTATTGAACTGGCAAAGGGAGCTTTGACACTCGTAAAAGATATTATGCTGGTGAAGCCGGGAGAAAATGTCGTGATAACCGGCGACACATCTTCCGACAGAAGAGTCATCGATGCGGTGGCAGGAGCTGTGTATGCGATTGGAGGAGTTCCTGCGGTGATCAATTACGTGACGGCAGCAACCGCCTGTGTGGAACCGCCGGCACCGGTTGCAGCAGCCGTAGCCAAAGCAGATGTATGGATTGAGCTTGCATATGCATATATCATGCACTCGGCAGCTTTTCGTGCATCGATGGATTTTGGAACCCGGTACATATGCCTGACGGCAATGGATGTGGAAATGATGGTAAAGACCATTGCTAACGTAAATTATGATACAATGATTGAAATGGGAGAATACATAAAGGGACTTCTGGAAAAAGCCGATGAAGTCATCATCACCTGCGAAAACGGAACCAACTTAAAGGCTTATAACAGAGGCAGGGGCATCCGCCATTCCGGGCAGCGTGCGACTAAAAAGGGTTATCCGATCATGCTCGGCGGACAGATCAGCTGGTGCCCTGTCGAAAGTACAATCAATGGTACTCTGGTATTTGACGGAGCCATCTGGCCGCCAACCAATATCTGCAAACTGTCATCACCGGTTATACTGGAATTTGTTGATGGGTATGTAGTGAAAGTAGATGGTGGAAGTGAAGCCAAAATATTCGAAAACTGGTTAAAAAGCTTTGACGATCCGAATATGTTCCGTATGGCTCACTATTCCCTGGGCTTCAATCCTGGCGTTACCCGGACAACCGGGCGGATCGTGGAAGATGAGAGAGTATTTGGCTGTATGGAATTTGGCATCGGCAGTCAGGGGAAGGCCATCATGGGAGAATTCTGGACTGCCAAATCACATACAGATGGTACCCTGACAAGACCTACCATTATTCTGGATGGAAAGATATTTGAAGAGAATGGAAAATATAAAGAAGAAAAAGTGGCGGAATACTGCCGGACTTTAGGAGTGGAAGGTTATTAAGATGTAAAATCACAGGAGATCAGGGGGACAGGTACATATGGAGAATAAACGTGAGGAACTAAACGGTGGTGCGGCAACCGGATTAAGTACGGATGAATTCTTAAAACAATATAACCGGGGTACGCATCCGCAGGCTACGGAAGCGATGTTGATGCTGCTGATGCTGATCACCAGCGCATTAGGGGCGATTATCGGAATTGAACTGATTGTCAATCTGGGCATCAGTGCCAACACTTCTATAATCGGGGCACTGATTGCTGTTTTAGTGGGTATGATACCAATCAAGATATTTAACCGGTTTAAAAATATACACCGGCAGAATATCATGGAGACTTCGATATCCGGCGCTACCTTTGCAGCAGGTAATGTATTAATTACCGCGATGGGGGTTATGTGGGCCTTCGATGAAAAGAGATTGATTGTGCCGATCTTGATCGGCTGTGCAATGGGGTGCCTGGTGGATGTGACAGTTATGTATAAATTGTTTGATACACCGGCATTTCCGGCAAGCGGGACCTGGCCGGCCGGTGTGGCTACCAGTGAGACCATTGTTTCTGTGGCACAGGGCGGAAAAAGGGCGATGCTGCTGATTGCGGCTTCCTTAGCCGGGGCTGTAGGCCAGCACTTAAAGATTCCGATGGACATTGTCGGCGTCTGCTGGATCGGAAACGTGTGGGCGCTGATTATGTTTGCCGCCGGACTTATTATTAAGGGGAATTCGATGGCAATTTTTGGTTTGGACATCGGAACTCTATATATCCCTCATGGTATGATGATCGGTGCCGGAGTAATTTCCGTGCTTCAGCTGATCGTACTGCTGCGGAAGAAGGAGGACAACTCATCAATTACATATAAACCGTTAAAAAGCAGTAAGGATACGGTTCAGGCGCTTTCACTGAGTGCGGTGCTTTTTGTTGCAGTGGCGGTCGTGATTGCCCTGTTAAGCGGTTTGTATACACAAATGAGTGTACCCCGGCTTATTTTCTGGATTTTATATGCCGGACTAACTTCTGTTATTGCCGAGCTGTTGATCGGAACCGCAGCCATGCATGCCGGATGGTTTCCTGGTTTTGCTACCTCACTGATTTTTCTCGTGATCGGAATTTTGCTTAAATTTCCGCCGGTTGCCCTGGCATTACTGGCCGGATACAAAAGCTGTACCGGACCGGCATTTGCTGACATGGGGTATGACCTGAAAACCGGATGGATCCTGCGTGGAAAAAATGCCGATCCGACCTTTGAGAAGGAAGGCAGAAAACAGCAGTATATTGCAGAGTTACTGGGTGTTGTTGTAGCTATTGTTGTGGTGGCACTGACCTACAACAGTTATTTTGACCGGGGATTAATTCCACCGGTATCTAAGGTCTTTGCAGCAACGATCCATGCCGGCAGCCAGCCGGGAATACTTAAGAACCTGATGATATGGGCGGTTGTCGGTGCGGTATTCCAGTTGATTGGCGGTTCAGATAAGCAGTTAGGGGTTCTGTTGTCTACCGGTTTGCTGATTGGCAGTAAATATGGTGGTTTTGCAGCACTGATTGCAATTGTAATCCGGGTGGTTCTGGAGAAAAAATATAAAGACAGGGCTGTAAATTCCATGTATATTGCGGCGGCAGGTTTTATTGTCGGTTCCTCATTATATAGTTTCATTAATGGAACTGTCCGAACGTTCCTTAAGCCGCCGGGAAAATAGGAAGGACCTGATTATGGATTTAAGATTAATGGAAATATTTAAGGAAATCAGCCGGATTCCCAGAGGTTCGGGAAATGAAAAACAGATCAGTGATTATCTGGTGGATTTTGCCGGGCAGCGCGGGCTGTTCTGCCGCCAGGATGAGTATCTGAATGTTATAATTGAAAAACCGGCGGGGAAAGGTTATGAGGCGGCAGCAGGAATTTTTTTGCAGGCGCATATAGATATGGTGTGTGTAAAGAACCTGACCAGCAGCCATGACTTTTTAACGGACGGGATTGAGATTGTTGAGACGGATGGGGTGATTTCCGCCAGGGATACATCATTAGGTGCGGATAATGGTATCGGAGTGGCAATGATCCTTCATCTTCTGGATGATTGTCAGAACCATCCGGCGATCGTTGCTGTGTTTACGGTCGATGAAGAGCGGGGGCTTCTGGGAGTCAGGAACATTGATCTGACCCCTTATGCGGATATCCGGCAACTGGTGAATCTTGATGGTGAGGAAGAAGGTGTTTTTCTGACCTCATGTGCCGGCGGGATGCGGTATTGTCTTGAACTTCCGGTATGCAGGGAACGATATGCTGATACCGGTATGACGCAGGTAGAGATTCTGGTGTCAGGCCTGAATGGCGGTCACTCCGGTATAAATATTCATAAGAATTATGCTAATGCCATCGTCCTGATGGCCAGGATTCTGGATACCATAATGTTCTGCCATGAAGCTGTCCTGCTGGATGTTTCGGGAGGCGGTAAAGAGAATAGTATACCAGCTGATGCGAAGGCAGTGATTGCTGTTTCTGGCCAGGAAAGGTTGGCTGTCTGTGATCAGATTGAAGAGCTGGCTGACACTATCAGGAAAGAATATTCGGACACAGAACCTCAGATGAAAATCAGTACACAGGAAAATAAACAGATATACACCACCTGTATTCCGGAAAATATAACGCAGTCATTGACAGACATGCTGCTCTTGCTGCCCAATGGTTTGTTTAAAGGTGACAGATCCGGAACCATGGCAGTATCCTCCTCCAATATCGGGACAGTGACTCTGATGGAGGAACATGTGGCTGTATATGGACTGATCAGGAGTAATATTAACAGTTGTAAATATTACACAGAAGATTTGATAAAAAAGACAGGCGCTCTTTTCAATGCCGTTTTCTGCTGCAACAGCGATTATCCGGCATGGGAGTATCGGGAACGTTCGGATATAAGAACTCATTTCAAAAATGTTTATAATGAGATGTTTGATTCTAAACCGACATTCCAATCCATCCATGGAGGATTGGAATGTGCATACTTTGCTGAAAAAATACCGGATATTGACATGATTTCGATCGGGTGTGATATCAGGGACGTCCATTCAGTAGATGAGAAGCTTGATATGTATTCGGCAACCCGGGTATATCGGTTTTTAAAGGAGGCGCTGCGATTAATAGTCATTATTGACAATGGTTGAGAAATAGGGTTATCCAAAACAGGGGTAAGCATTACTCAGATGGGTGATGCTTACCCCTGAAACGTTTCCTGCAGGGAAGTTCTTACGAACGATATTATTTTGTGGCAGAATCGGGCCGACATTTTGATTTTAAATGGAATCAGGCATCGGTTGTTCTCATATTATAATGAGTTAATTATGCGGGCTATATAAATGAATTGAATTTCCAATTCAATGACATATTTCTCCGGCTGCAGTACAATGAAAGTATCTTATTATCTGTCATGATACTTTACGGGAGGAATTTATGGGAATATTTATCAATTTGCACATTGCACGAAGTGTGACACAGGAAGAGTGGGAGCCTGTCTATGAAGAAAGTCTTGCTCTGGCAAAGAAGTTTCACTTGATGGATTCAGAATACACTGAGTTGTGTGGCGAAAAACTTTACTGCGGAGTGCCTGTTGCAGAACGCGAAGAGCGTGGCATACGATTTTGGCGAACGATCGGAGACTATGATACCATGGAACGGGCAGAAGACCAGCGGCTTCGAAGATCCTTAGCTCATCAGGAGAATGGAGAAGACAGGTTGGAATTTTATGATCCATTACTGTCAGTTGCATCAGGATATCTGCAGTTGGGTGAGGAAGATGGCTATTATCAGACGAGCTATCATTTTTGGGGAAACAAGACTCAGGGAGAAACATATCATATGTATTTACTGGCTATCGGCTGCATGATTGAGTCGCGTCTGGACGGAAAAGCCTGTGTTTCCGGAGATATTACTGTGGGGCAATGCCGAAAAGCGGTAGAACTTGTGAATCAGTACCTGAGTGAGCCGATTGGACTGCCGGTTCGGTGTGAGTTGGCGCGGCTATATCAGCGAGTGCGAAACCTCCCGCTGAAAGATAAACACCTTGAAATCTTGCAGACGTTATACTTAGGGAACCTGGACCGGGAATATGGCAATTTTGTGCAAACGCACTTTTCATCAATTGAAAGAGAACAGTATTGGATAGAGGTATTTAACGATTGTGTGATTGGGACTATCGGTTTTTCTTCAGAACTAAAGAAATATCTTAATATGGGCAATGGATTGGAAGAACTTTGTAAAATAGTTTCATATATAGACAAGGATGGCACTGAACACTACGATCAGTTTGTCAAAGAAATCATGATGACAAATCTTTTTTTAAAGGAGAAGGATTTACGAGACTGTTTAGAAATTGACAGAGAGACAGAAGCACCTTATACAATATATAAGTTGATGAGTCAGTTTGTTTTTGCAGGAGCTGCAAATCATAGTGTTGATGTCTATGTTCCACTTGACCGCATCAGGGAGATATTAGATCATCATCTCAAAGGATATTGCGATGTACAGGGGCTCATCGATGAATATCTGAATGATAATAAGGTCATGGGTAAAGAAAAACCTTCAGATATATTAAATAATTATATGGATGCGCGGGGCGATTCCCTGGCTCGTGATATTGAGGCATATGATATCATCGACATTCAAGATCTGCATTATTATGAAAAGGGCGATACGATTAAACCAGCTATCGATAAGATTTGTATTGATTATTTAAAGTTCTATCAGGAGACTTGTGAAGAAGAACATTTTTCGGAACTGATGAAAGAATCTGCCCATAAGAAATGCTCTTATCTGATTTTCCAAAATCGTGAACTTTTTCTTATGAAGTCGTGTTGGTTAGAGATTTTTCGGAAGTTAGAAGCAGCACCTGAATGCTTCAGACGTTATTATCCGATGGTCAGAGTCCGGCTGAACAGGGATAGTATGTGGCTTGTATATGCCTACGTTACAAATGATGATTTTTATAATTACTGTGAGAAACTCCTGATAAATCCCAAAAGTTAAAACCCAATATGCAGAACAAACAGCTGCCTTTAATAAAAAACATTTGGGAAAGGAGCTCCATATGAAAAAAGAATGCAGTCCGGCAGTGCAATTAGAGCAGTTCCTTGATTTTCTGGATGCGAGTATAAGAGAATACCAGTATGCCCATGGTTGTGTTGGCGATGAAGATAAACGTTTGCAGGATTTGGTTCATGAACTGGAATTTGCAGAAAACAGCGCAGCGCGGAACAAAGTGGCGACAAAGCTTCAGCAAAGCAGAAGGTTACGCAGAGAGAATAAAGATATCGCTTTGCGCTATGAATTGATTGTGAAGTTTTTTGAAGAGCAGAGCCATCGCAACACACTTAATAAGATGCGGCAGCTTCTGGGGCGGCAACGGAAACAGGAAGAATATCTTGATGGGGAACGAAATTATAAGCTTCGTATGTAGCGGAATGGTTGCTAATATGCATATGAAAGATAGATATCATTTACAGTGCGCCGATCAAGATTGTAGCATAAGAAAATGATGCGGTTATCGGTGAAATTATAGCGGCCTATTGCATGGATAAAAGTGATGAGGAATACAAGATACTGTCTTACGAAATCAAGCAGATGGATACCATGGCAAAACGTATTTCCCAGATGGCATTTGGCAGGCAGCGGGAGTTTAAGCTTTTGATGAATATGCTGCAGCAGCTTGATCCGGATCTGTTGGTTAATATCGGTGAAAAGTTTTATGAATACATTCAAAATACGAACGGAGCCCAGGCTGGCGACTTGTTTCGGGAACTTGCGCTTGAACGGGGCAGCACATATGGGGTAAGCAATATCGCCACAGTTTCTCAAGACATTTTCAGCAGTGAGGAATTAATCAGAAAAATTGTTGAAACGGCTAATCAGTTCATCTCACATAATATGGTTCTGCAGCTGCTGAACGGTTGGATCTATGAACATCGGATTATGACCTTTGTCAATCTGATCCTTGATAACATCAGAATCAGGGATTTTGCTTCCATGCTCAAACATATTATTGACTCTGAATGCAGTATGGTAAATATCGGCGGTAAGGGAACCGGCATATTTATTGCAACTCAAATACTGCGGCATGCCGCAGAGACAGATCCGTTGCTGAAGAATATAATAAGTGAAGTTCATATTGATATGTTTGATGACAGGCTCGAAATTTATTCACCAGGTGGTATGTTGGATGGTAGCAAAATTCAGAATAGAGATCCTATGAATATTCCTTCAAGAAGGAGAAATCCGGTCATTGCAGATATATTTAATCGTTTGAAATATATGGAACGAAGAGGAAGCGGATTTAAGAAGATCCTGGGTGATTATAAACTTCAGGGGACATATACAGAAGCAAAAAGACCAGAATTCTTTTCTGATAATGACTCATTTGTGTTAATACTTAAAAATTTAAATTATAAAAAAGGAGCCGAAAAAGGAGCCGAAAAAGGAGCCGTTTCTCAAAAGCAAAAAGAAATAACAGAGAGAAAAGAACAATTGCTGGTTCTTGTTTCTAAAGATCCATGTATAACGCAAGTCGAAATGATGAACAAATTAAATATTTCCAGGAAACAAGTTCAAAGTGCATTAAAGCTACTCGAAATGGAATCAAAAATCGAAAGAGTTGGATCTAATAGAAATGGACACTGGAAAATTATGCAATGATAGAGCTTGAAATATCTGAAATCGCAGATATTCTATAAGGCTAAGAGTGCTGATAATCAATCGAGTTGGCGGCGTTATCGCCGCCAGTAAAAAAGATTCCTCAGCATTTTTACATGTAGGATTCATAAAATTCTGTTATTATTTGGATAAATAGTTTATAATTTTTAAGTCCTTTCTTGGGAGAAGAAGAGAAGAAAATGAAAGTATAATTGGAATTTGAATATAAGTACGGCAAAAAGGGGTGTAAAAACAAAAGGGGGAAAAATGATAGCGGGTAAAGACTATATTGGTGTCGGAGTAGGTGCAGTGATTACGAAAAATGATAAAGTATTACTGCTGCTAAGAAAAAAAGCACCAGAAGCAGGCTGCTGGACAATCGCTGGTGGCAAGGTTGAATTTGGTGAGAAGATAGAAGATGCAATTTTACGTGAAGTAAAGGAAGAAGTTGGAGTCAGTGGGAACATCATTGCGCTCTTAGGTATTACTAACCATATTCTTGCAGCAGAAAAAATGCATTATGTTTCACCTCGGTTTTTAATCGAAATAGATGGGGAACCACAAAACGTTGAACCCGATTCCCATGACGATATGCAATGGTTCAGCATCAACGATTTGCCTGACAATCTCACTATTACAGCACAAGAAGCAATCGAGGCATATTTCAATTATAAAAAGTCTCTTCTTGATTGATGAAGCCGTCCTGAACTGTTATACCAAATCAATAAAATTATAATCCGGTCTCATCTCATGAGCAAGAGCAGCAAGTGCCTTTTTATCACTTATGAGGTAGCCGGATTTCTGCCTTTTCAGCATTCCATCCTTTGTAAACTGTGCAATCACATATAACAGATGACGATAAGAAACACCCATATATTCAGCCGCCTGTGTATGCTTTTCATGATATAGTCCCTCATTTTGTGTCAGCAGGATAAATGCCGCCAGGCGATTGGCCAGCGGAAACGATTGGTTCTGGGTTGAAGAGACGATGTTGCGATAAATCTTCCGGCTCAGAGCAGTACTCAGGTTGCGCAGAAAAATGACATCATTTAAAAGCTGTGACCGGAACTGCTTCATTGGCAGAGCCAGACACCAGCATTTTTCAATGGCCTGAACGGCCTTTGGGATGTGATTTTCATCGATCAGTTCCATTTCACCGATGAAACAGGGCGAATCTAAGAAATCGATCAGTGATACCCGGCCATTGGCTAATGTGGCATACAGCTTCGATCGGCCGCTGGCAAGATAAAACAGATACGCTATCTGGCTGCCTTCCTTTGCAATATAATCACCGGCAGTAAAATGAAACAGACGGGTATGCTGTACTGCATCAAAAGAAAACTGTTCTCTGTAATTCGAATTGTCTATTAAGTGCATTTTCTGCTTCTCGTTTTGAATTTCTTTCATATAAATCTCCTGAATAATATCAATAGTATGAGAAATCTCATAGTTATTATATACGTTCCACTGCTATAATTCAATCAATAAGATGATACATGCATGAATCTTTTATAAAAATAAATGTGAAAGCAAAATGAGGGAAAGAACAATGGAGAGAACGATAGAAAAAAGAAAAATTATACTGGATTGTGACCCCGGTCATGATGATGCGATTGCTATTATGATGGCAGCCAGACACCCGGCGATTGATCTGTTGGGGATCACAATTGTTGCGGGCAATCAGACTGTGGACAAAACAACAGTGAATGGACTTAATGTCTGCCAGGCCTTAGGAATTGACGTACCGATTTACAGCGGAATGCCTGAGCCGCTTGTACGCAAACAAATCGTGGCTGACAATATTCATGGCGAAACCGGCCTGGATGGCCCGGTCTTTGGTCCGCTGACCCGTAAGGCAGAAGATAAACATGCGGTTCAATATATTATTGATACCCTGATGGCCAGTGATGGTGATATCACACTGGTACCCACCGCACCATTGACCAATATTGCGGTGGCAATGCGGATGCAGCCGGCGATTTTGCCAAAGATCAAAGAAATTGTCCTGATGGGGGGCGCGTATGGCACCGGAAACTTCACTCCGTCAGCCGAATTCAATATCTATGCGGATCCGGAAGCTGCTCATGTGGTATTCAGTTCAGGTGTACCGCTGGTGATGATGGGGCTTGACCTGACCAACCAGACTGTGTGTACACCGGATGTTATTGCCCGGATGGAAGAAGCTGGCGGACCGGCCGGTCAGCTGTTCAGTGACATCATGAATTTCACATTGAAAACTCAGTATGAAAACTTTGGCCTGGAGGGCGGTCCGGTCCATGATGCTACCTGTATCGGTTACCTGATTAATCCGGAGGGTATTAAGACACAGGATATGTATGTTGAGGTTGATGTTAACCGTGGTCCCTGCTATGGCCGCACAGTATGTGATGAATTGGGGGTAACTGGTAAACCGGCAAATACAAAAGTTGGTATTACCATTGATACAGGATGGTTCTGGGATCTGGTAGAAGAGTGTGTGCGGATGTATATCTGATTTAGATGGGGAAACGTGCAGCATCAGCGGAACCGTCTGTTCCAACATGGGATGAGGTTAATTCTTTTCGTATATAAGTTTATTTAAAAGCAGGAGCAGAGATGAAAATCTGAATCCTGCTTTTTTATTGCAGGTAAAAATATTACCCCAAGAAGTAAAGAATCATCGTTCCATAACTGCTCAATTATTTTTATAATGATGGTAGAAGAAAACAAAAAAGTCAGGGAGGAAAATGATGAAAAAGAAATTGATAAGCCTTGGGTTGTGTCTGACAATGGCAGCGGGTATGCTTGCCGGCTGCTCCGGCGGCAGTAAAACTGCTGAAAAGGATGGAGAGACCGTAATTAAGTTGTGGTCAATTGCCACAGAAAGTGACTCTTTTCACAACGCATTTAAAAAAGCGATCGAGGAATTTGAAAGTGAAAATGAGAATGTCAGGATTGAAATGGAATCCTTTGAAAACCAGTCATATAAGACCAAGATCAAATCCGCAGTTGCCGCCAATGAACTGCCGGATATATTCTATACCTGGAGCGGCGGTTTCTCCAAGTCCTTTGTTGAATCCGGAAAAGTGCTGGCTCTGGATGAATATTACCAAAACTATAAAGATGAGCTGCCGGAAGCAGCCCTGACCTATGCTACATACGATGGAAAATTATACGGCACGACATACACCACCCCGGTTTCGATGCTCTTTTACAACAAAAAGATGTTTGATGACCACGGTTTGAAGGCACCGGAGACCTGGGACGATCTGATCACAGTCTGCCAGACCTTTGTTGATGCAGGAATCACCCCGATCGGAATGAGTGCCAAGGATACCTGGGTATTGGCCATGACCCATGACGGCCTGACCCTGAAATCAGCCGGTCCGGAAAAAGTATTGAAGACACTTACAAAAGACGGAGCAAGCTACAATGACCCGGATTTCTTGGACTCCGCTAAAAAGCTGAAAGAACTGATCGACATGAACGCATTCAGCAGCGGTGCTACCGGTCTGTCCAACGATGAGGCAGTGGCAACCTTTACCAATGGTACCGTACCGATGTATATAACCGGCAGCTGGATGGGCGGACAGATCGCTGATTCCGCATCCAATCCGGAAGACTATGATGTGGTTCCGATTCCGGTGTTAGGTCCTAACGCCGCTGCCACCGACTTTATGGGTGGAGCAGTTGATACATTGATGGTTAATGCCAATACTAAGGATAAGGATCTGGTCGCCAAAGCAGCCTTTGAACTTTCCCGGAAAATATCAAAATATGCTTACCTGGACGGAGCCGGGATTGCGGCATGGGAGAAGGATTATGATCAGAGTGAAGTTAATCCCATTACCCAAAAGGTCTCAGACTATGCTGCCGGGGCAACTTCCTTTACTTTATGGTTTGACACGCTGATGGATGCCGGGGATGCCGGGGAATATCTGGCCCTGCTTCAGGAGTTATATGTGGGCAATATCGATGCCGAAGCTTTTGCCGAAGCAATGGATGCACAGTTAAGTAAATAACTGGAACTCCCCTTTGTAAAGGAGATGAAACGTTGGAAAGAGTAAGAAATAACAGGTTTGCGATCATTCTGTTTATGTTTCCTGCATCAGTATTGTTCCTGGCGATTATCATTATTCCGATATTTATGGCCGGATATTACAGCCTGCTGGACTGGGATGGCATGACCAAAGGTATTTTTGTGGGACTCAAAAATTACTATGAATTATTCACCAGCC
This sequence comes from Lachnospiraceae bacterium, assembly GCA_032073745.1. Taxonomy (GTDB): domain Bacteria; phylum Bacillota; class Clostridia; order Lachnospirales; family Lachnospiraceae; genus Brotaphodocola. Next base: position 36,791 of record DAMAMW010000012.1, read on the forward strand.
CGTCTGCCGGGTTTTTAAAAACATTAGTTAATGCTGTTTTGCTGGCTGTCTTATCCGTGGGTATCCAGCTGCCGATTTCACTGGGGCTGGCACTGGTGCTGTCAAATAAACAGAGAGGGGAACGCTTTTTTGTCTCCGCCTTCTTCATTCCGGTTTTGATATCTACCGTGGTAATCGGACAGTTGTGGATGAAGATTTACAATCCAGATTATGGTATTGTTAATACGTTTTTGCGCTGGTGCGGCCTGGAATCATTGTGCCGCACCTGGCTGGGAGATCAGAAAACAGCTTTGTTTGCAGTGTTTATCCCGATTCTGTGGCAATATGTAGGTTATCATATGCTGCTATTTTATGCGGGCATCAAGTCGGTGCCGGATGAGCTGCGGGAAGCGGCCCAGATTGACGGGGCGACCGGATGGCAGACAGCCCGCCATATTATAATCCCAATGATTAAGCCGGTGATCCGGATGTGTGTGATCTTTGCCGTGGTTGGTTCATTGAAATCCTTTGACCTGATTTATGTACTGACAAACGGCGGTCCGGCACACGCCAGTGAAGTACCGAGCACCCTGATGGTTAACATGATTTTTGACCGGAACCGGTATGGGTTCGGCAGTTCGATAGCTATGCTGATCATTTTCCTGTGCTTTTTCTTTGCAATCGTAATCCGGAAAATGTTTAAAGTTGAGGAGGAGTAGGGCATGAAAAAAAAGTGGACAATAACGACTGTTCTTAAGTATGTAATATTATTGTTTTGGACCTTTGTCAGCCTCTTTCCGATCTACTGGATGTTTACCTTTTCATTAAAAGATAATGCAGAGATCTTCGGTGAAAATATCATTGGTCTGCCAAAGAAGTGGCTGTGGTCAAATTATTCCGCAGCACTTACAACCGGGAGCATGGGCAGATATTTTATAAACAGCATGATTGTTACCGGCCTGACGATATTCTTTACCACCTTATTTGCCCTGATGGCTACTTATGCCCTGACGCGGCTGGTATGGAAGGGGCGGAAACAAGCCAACAGCATTTTTATGCTGGGCCTGACGGTACCGATCCATGCCGCAATTCTGCCGGTGTTTATTATCCTGCGGGAATTGAAAATGACCAACTCATATCAGGCATTGATTGTTCCGTATACAGCTTTTGCGCTGGCCATGGCGATTATGATCGCGACCAGTTTTATGCAGAATATTCCCCGTGAACTGGAAGAAGCCGCGTGTATTGACGGATGTGGCGTATTCGGCATCTTTTTCCGGATTATTCTGCCGCTGATGAAACCGGCATTGTCAACCATCGCTATCTTTACTTTCATGCAGGCATGGAATGAATTGATGTTCGCGGTGATTTTTATCAGTGATTCCCGTTACCGGACGCTGTCCGTGGGAATTCAGGCCTTGTCGGGAGCATATACAACGGATTGGGGACCGATCGGGGCGGCGCTTGTGATTGCAACATTTCCGACTCTGATTGCGTATCTGTTCATGAGTAAAAAAATCCAGCAGAGTCTGATGTCCGGAGCAATAAAAGGTTAATTGATGAAGCCAGAGGGAGGAATTATGAATACAGAACAGTATCAGAAGAGGGCCAGGGAACTGGTGGCTCAGATGACTTTGGAAGAGCGGGTCAGTCAGCTGACTTACCACTCACCGGCGGTCAAACGGCTGAATATACCGGAGTATAACTGGTGGAATGAGGCTTTGCATGGCGTTGCCAGAGCGGGAACGGCAACCAGCTTTCCTCAGGCCATTGCGCTGGCCGCAATGTTTGATGATGGTTTGCTGGAACGAATTGCTGATGTCATTGCAGAGGAAGGCCGGGCAAAATATAATGAGAGTGTTCGTCAGGGCGACCGTGATATTTATAAAGGTTTAACCTTCTGGTCACCGAACGTAAATATCTTTCGTGATCCGCGGTGGGGAAGGGGACATGAAACTTATGGCGAGGACCCTTATCTGACATCAAGGCTGGGTGTGGCGTTTATTAATGGCCTGCAGGGGCACGGTGAAGTGATGAAAACAGCGGCCTGTGCAAAACATTTTGCGGTACACAGCGGCCCTGAGGATCTGCGTCATGAATTTAATGCTGAGGTTACAGAGAAGGATCTGAGGGAAACTTATCTGCCGGCATTTGAAGCCTGTGTCAGAGAAGCAAAGGCAGAGGCTGTGATGGGTGCTTATAACCGTACTAACGGCGAACCCTGCTGCGGCAGCTACCGGCTGCTTCGTGACATTTTAAGGGGCGAGTGGCAGTTTGACGGGCATGTGGTTTCAGACTGCTGGGCACTTAAGGATTTCCATATGCACCACGGGGTGACGGTGACGGCGGAGGAATCGGCGGCACTGGCTATGGATGCCGGCTGTGATCTGAACTGCGGCAATATTTATCTGTATGTGTGGAAGGCATATCAGGATGGAATGATTACGGAAGAACATATTACACGGGCCGCAGAGCGCCTGTTTACCACCCGGTTTAAGCTGGGGATGTTTGATGAAACGGAGTTTGACCAGATTCCGTATGAGAAAGTTGAATGTCGTGAGCATCTGGAATTATCGGTTGAAGCGGCCCGTAAGAGTATGGTATTATTAAAAAACAACGGCATACTTCCGCTTGACAAATCACGGCTGAAAACAATCGGGGTAATCGGATCCAATGCCAACAGCAGGCTGGCGCTGAAGGGAAATTATTATGGCACCTCATCCCGGTATATCACCCTGCTGGAAGGGATTCAGGATGAAGCCGGTGAATCGGTACGGGTTTTGTATGCGCAGGGCTGTGAACTGACAGAGGACCGGACGGAACCGCTGGCCGGGGCAGATGACCGGCTGGCGGAGGCGGTTTCCGTTGCCGAACACAGTGAGGTTGTGATTTTGTGTCTGGGACTGGATGAAACCATTGAAGGTGAAGAGCTGGATGAAGGGAATAACTGCGGTTCCGGTGATAAAGCCGATCTGCAGCTGCCGGCAGTCCAGAAAAAGCTGCTTGAGCGGGTAACTGCAGCAGGTACGCCGGTGATCCTTTGTCTGACTGCCGGGAGTGCAATGGATGTCAGCTATTCGGATCTGAAGAATGATGCGGTTTTGCTGACCTGGTATCCGGGTGCGGGCGGCGGCCGGGCTGCAGCTGATATTTTATTCGGAAACGTATCCCCGTCAGGGAAGCTGCCAGTCACATTTTACCGGACGCTGGAAGGCCTGCCGGAGTTCACGGATTATTCCATGAGAAACCGCACTTACCGTTATTATCAGGATGAACCATTGTATTCGTTTGGATATGGACTGACTTATGGTGATGTATGGTGCACATCTGCAGAGCTGGCCGGGGAAGTGAAACGGGAGCAAGATATCAGGATCAATGCGGTGCTTTACAATCAGGGACCGGCAGATACTGATGAGGTAGTGCAGGTATATCTGAAAAACCATGAATCCCGTTATGCAGCAGCCAATGTCAGCCTGTGTGCGTTTCAGCGGATACACATCGGCAGCGGGCAGACGAAAAATGTGGAACTGACCGTTTCGGCAGAGGCCCTTAAGATATATGATGAACAGGGGCGGCATGAATATGATGGAAAACGATTCACAATATATGTCGGAACCTCACTGCCGGATCAGCGGAGCATGGCGCTGACAGGACATGAACCGGCAGCGATTACGATAGAGTTATAGCCAGAGGAATTAAAAATGAAAAAATGGGTGCATAGAATCATGAACTGGTTTTCTTCGCGAAAATTAAAGCAAAAGGTCCACAGCCTTTTTGCTATGATTCTGTGTGCCTATTTTTTGATCTTTTTATTGTCATATCAGATAATTATAAAAAAAGGAACGTCAAGTTACATTAATGAGACCAATCACAACATCATGCTCTCAATCGGAGGAAATCTGGAAAATACCTTTGAGAATATCAGTACGGTCAGCAAATGGATTATGGGCAATCAGAAAGTGGTTACATATTTAAACGGTAACGATAACTCTACTTCCGTAGCGGCGTATGATGCGCTGTCATCCGTCTATGAATTTATCACATCTTCAAAACATGTTTCTTCGATTTACATTTTCAAAAATAACGGACAATACATCAATGCATCCAACGGACTGATGATATATGATGAGAAAAAAATGGATACAGATGAGTGGTATCAGGAGATACGGGAAGCGGCCGGCGGTTATGTGGTTCGGGTAAACGGTGATGGGGTATTTCGGGCGGCATCCGGAAAACCGGTGATTTCATTCATTCGTATTATCAATGATCTCCAGACCCAGAAGCCGATCGGTACCTTGGTGATTAATTACTCAGCAGCGATTCTGAGCGATACTTATTCAGAAATGGACAGTGGTGACAAGCGGTTTGGATATCTGGATCAAAATGGCATATTACTCTGCGGTGATCTGGATTTTTCCGGATTCGAGAATCAGGATTTTATTCAGAACAGGGATTTTTTTGTTAAAAACCTTGGCGGAAATAAAGTGATATACGGTTATCCGATTCCGGGTACCCCGTTGATTGCGATATCATATGAGGAAGTAAATTTCATGAAATATATTTCATCACAGTCGGCGGCAATTATTCTGGTATTTGTTGTTGTGACAGGAATCAGTCTGCTGCTCATACAGATGTTCATTTCTTTTTATATTACCAAACCGGTGGAACGTCTGGTTCAGTCGATGGACACCGTAAAAAGCGGCTGGCTGAAACGGGTAAGCCTGAATCTTCCCAATGATGAAATCGGACATCTTAAAGACAGCTATAACAATATGCTGGTTGAAGTGAACCGTCTGATTGAAGAACTGGTACAAAAGGAAACCGCAATGCAGCAGGCGGAGATGGAAGCGCTTCAGGAACAGATCAAGCCGCATTTTCTGTATAATACGTTGGATACCATCGGCTATCTGGCTTTGGAGAAAAGCGGTGAAGAGGTTTATGATGCCATCGAAACACTGGGGAATTTTTATCGAAGGTTTCTCAGTAAGGGTGACCGGAGTATCACAATCAGGGAAGAGATTGAGATCATCAGGAATTATTTGAAGCTGCAGGCGTTGCGTTATGGCGATATTTTTACGGATGAGTATGAACTGGATGACTCCCTGATGCATCTGAAAATACCCAAGCTGATTCTGCAGCCGCTGGTTGAAAATTCACTGTATCACGGGATTCGCCTGAAAGGGGAACCGGGAGTGATCAGGCTGTCTGTATACCGGAATGGCGGACGGGTCTGTATCTCGGTATATGATGAAGGTGTGGGCATGAATGCAGAGCAGATAAACAATCTGATGACAGCAGAGGGAAAGAGTTTCGGACTGCGCAAGACAATTGAACGGATCAGAACTTATTATGATTGTGACGATATTTGTGAGATCCGGAGTGAAGAGGGTTATTACTGCGAAGTTATTATAAAAATTCCGTCAGGCGGGGAGGAGGAATCGATGCATGTACCGGGTAATGATAATTGATGATGAGAAGGCACTTCGCAATCTGCTGTGCAGAACCATTGACTGGGAAGGACGGGGGCTGGAGGTTGCCGGCGAAGCGGCCAGCGGAATTGAGGCAATTAATACCATTGACGAGATCCGGCCGGATATTGCTTTTGTGGATATCCGGATGCCGTTTATGGACGGAATTGAATTTGCCAGACTGGCGATGCAGCGGTATCCCCGGCTGAAGATTCTGATACTGACCGCCTTTGATGATTTTTCTTATGCGAAAGAATGTATCGGCATCGGTGTCAGTGATTATCTGCTCAAACCGATAGTCAGGGCCGATATCTATGCGGCACTGGATAAAGTGATTGCACAACTTGAGAAGGAACAGCCGCCTGCGCCTGCGGCCGGGGATGCTGATCAGGAGTACGGGGAGCCGGTTGGGGTCTCCGGTATCACGGCATATGTGGAAGAGCATTTTGCTGATCCCGATCTGAATCTGACATCAGTTGCGGCATTTTTCGGTTTCAATGCAAGTTATCTAAGCAGAAAGTTTAAAGAAGAGGCGGGAAAAAGTTTCATTGATTATCTTACCGGAATCCGGATTAAACAGGCGTGCAGATATGCAAAACAGGGGAAACTGATGTATGTGACGGCCGGGCTGGTAGGAATCCCTGATCCTAATTACTTTGGGAAGTGTTTTCGCCGGTGTATGGGGGTCAGTTATTCTGAATATGCGAAAATGTGACAGAATGGCAGGAAGCTGCACACTTATAGAAGTAACTATTTGACAAAATATTACACACAAGCTATCATAAAAAGAATAAAAAACATTATGACAGCAAATTCAGGAGAATATTGCTTCAAAAGGGACGCCTGTTCGGGGGGAGGGGATTCTCATGATTAAAGTTGTGATGCTGGAAGATGAAGATGAGCAGGCAAAACGCTTGGTCGAATATCTGAACCGTTATGCCGACGAACAAAACAGACAACCTTTTATAATCGAACGATATGCCCAGGCATTTTTGCTTCTGGACCGATATACCTGCGATGCAGATGTGCTGCTGCTGGATATCCGGGTTCCGGATATGCTGGGAATGGAAGTAGCACGCCGCATCAGGATAAAGGATTCGCGGGTGGTTATCATGTTCGTGACCGGCTTAAGCCAGTATGCGATCGAGGGGTATTCCGTAGGGGCATTGGATTATATTTTAAAGCCGGTGTCTTATGCTTCTTTTTCGGCTAAGCTGGATCGGGCGTTGCGGATCATCTCTCATGAGACAGCGGGCAAACAGCTAGTGCTTCGGACACAAGGAGGCCAGATTCGGTTGTCTGCGTCAGAAATCCGGTATATTGAGATTATGGATCATAATATTTATATTCATGTGATGGATGGTCGGGAGATCAGGCAGTGGGGAACATTAGCAAAATTCGAACGTTTGCTTCAACAGGACAATTTTATCCGATGCCATTCCTGTTATCTGGTAAACCTGAAATATGTACAGGAAGTTCGGGGAGATGATATTATTGTGGCCGGAAAGAACCTGGCTGTCAGCAAGCCCAGACGCAAGGCGTTTTTGCAGGCCTTTGCGCAATATAAAGGAGGCAGCCGATGACGTGGATTATTCCTGCCTGGTATATGGGATATCGGCTTTCCTTGATTTATGCGCAGGCTTTTTTGGGGATGCTGGTTTTTGCACATCCGATGCCAAAGAAAGGGAAATTCTTTTGGCGCCTGTTACTCTGTCTGATTGGTGGTTGTGTGGCGATTCAGAGTATGCAAATATGGCTGCCCGGATTGCATTACCGTATCATCAATTTACATTCATATTTTTTTGTTGCTGTTGCGGTCTGGATTTGCTGGAACTGCACACCTCGAATGGCATTTTTGGTTTCCTCTAACGGTTATCTGGCTCAGCATTTGGCAGGCAGTATCAAAATGATGCTGCGTATGCTTCCGGAGCTGGAAAGCTGCGCACGTTATCCGCTTAATATTACGTTGCTGGATTTAATGTGTTATGGCGGGACCTATACAATTCTGTATCTGCTGCTTCGTACGTCTGTCCGATATCTGGAAGACTTGGATGAAAAATTCCAGACGGCCTTTGCGCTGCTGATTTTGATTTTAAGTATTGGGATGTCACAGCTGACCAAACGTTCAGATGCAAGCATGATCCTTTCGTTGGGTGATAATCTTTACGTGATAGGTAGCAGTCTTCTGATCTTGTTTTTACAAGTCAGCACGGCCAGGCGCATTGCACTGAAAAGAAACCTGGATACATTGAAAGAGGTCATGCATCAGCAATATATTCAATATGAAAACAGCAAAGAAAATGTTCAGCTTATCAATGAAAAATATCATGATCTGAAAGCCCTGATCCATTCTCTGCAGGGGAACATTGCAGAAGAAACGCTGGCTCATCTGGATGAAAGTATTTCTGATTACGAGGCATCTGTTTGCACAGGTAATAAAGTGCTGGATGTACTGCTGTCGGAAAAGCATATGTTGTGCTTAAAGAATAAAATTGCGATTACCAGTCTGGTAAACGGAGTGGATTTGGGGTTTGTAGAGGAACTGGATCTTTATACCTTGTTTAATAATGCATTGTGCAATGCGATTGATGCAGTGAGCAAACTGGAGAAAGAAGAATTGAGGTTTGTCAGTCTAAGCGTGATGAAGACTGGGGAAGCGGTTCTGATTCATATGGAAAATCCATGTATCGGGACGGTATTGTTTGAAGATGGGCTTCCGCAGAGTCAGGGGGACCGGCGGTATCACGGCTTTGGGATGAAGAGCATGGAGCGGGTCGCGGAAAAATACGGCGGCACATTGTCGGCAGTTTGGCGCAACGGAAGATTTATGCTGGATATCGTTCTTTTGGACGAGACTTAAGTTTGTAATCAATATATAAAACGTGGTCCATATCATTGGTGCCACGTTTTTAGTTTGTCAATTTGTTGGTTAAAGAACAGTTTACGATGCAAAAATACCAGATTATGATGTGTCAATTGTTTGTGATTCTCCGCTGTGTTATTGTTTTTGCAGTGCTATTTCCTCGTATGGAAATAAAAACTGTACAAAATAAATAAAGGAGCGGGACTATGAGATGGATTGGCAAACGATTAGTGGCTTTGGCATGTGTACTTAGTATGGTGAGTTCCATGACTGCAGCGGCAGAAACTGAGTCTGGCGAAAATATTTCATTGCCGGATGAAATGTTGGAAACTGCCGGATATTCGACCGGGACGGACCGGCAAAAAATCAGTCTGAATGAGGAGTGGAAGTTTTTGGGGGCACCGGATGGCAGTACAGCGGGAATCAGTGCGGAAGCGACAGATTTTGATGACAGCGGCTGGGAGGAAGTCCAGATTCCCCACACATGGAATGCAGATGATGGTGCGGATGGCGGAAACAATTACAGGACAGGAACTACCTGGTACCGCAGACAATTGATCCTGCCGGAAAATGAGCGGGATGGAAAACGGGTTTACCTGGAATTTAACGGTGCCTGCCTTGTAACGGAACTTTATGTCAATGGACAAAGTGCAGGGACCCACATGGGCGGTTATACGGCGTTTCGTTTTGATGTAACAGACTATCTGGCAGATGGTGAGAATGTTTTTGCCGTCAAGGTAAATAACAACAACGCAAATAATACGGATTTACTGCCCAGAGGCGGTGACTTTACTATTTTCGGTGGAATTTATCGGGATGTTTCGCTGATTATAGTAGATGATGTACATCTGGACCTGGATGATTATGCTTCTTCCGGTGTATACCTTACGCCTACTGTAACAAGTGGCGGAAATGGGGCATTGGCAGTTAAAACCAGGATAGTCAATGATAGTGAAGAAGATCAGACCGTGACAGTTACGGCGGTTTTGAAAACTCCTGTGGAATTTAACGTTGGTGACTATATTGAAATCGATAGTTTAGCTTTTGAGCCGAATGATATGGTGGGGGATGGCCAGACCGTTGCAACGGCTTCCTATACAGGAGTGATTGCCGCAAACAGTGATTATGAGTGGGTAGATAAAACCATGACGGTGTCAGCAAGAAATCTCAGACTCTGGAACGGTTTGGAAGATCCGTTCCGGTACGTCGTGGACGTGACCGTTTCCGTTGGAGGACAGGTTGTGGACCGCGTATCGCAACATGTTGGTTTCCGTTCTTTTAAAGTTACTGAAGATGGCGGATTTTTCCTCAATGGAATGTCTTACCCTCTTCACGGTGTCAGTCGTCATCAGGACGGGTATGATGTTGACGGCGACATTTATCTGGCTAATGCATTAACCGCTGCAGAGCATGAGCGTGATATGAGTTTGATTTATGAGATGGGTGCAAATTATGTCCGGCTGGCTCATTATCCTCATGATCCCTACTTCTATGAGCTGTGTGACCAGTATGGATTGATCGTATGGGCAGAGATTCCTATGGTAGGGGGCATTACGAACAGCAGCGGCTTCAAGGAAAATGCAAAGACTCAATTGATAGAGATGATCCGCCAGCAGTATAACCGCCCCAGTGTCTGTTTCTGGGGATTGGGCAATGAGCTGTCAGATGCGGGGAGCCTGATTGGGGAATTGAATACTTTGGCCAAACGTGAAGATCCCGGCCGGCTGACTACCTATGCGACAGAACGGCACGGCGACGGTACCTGGAATACGGATCTGGTCGGCTGGAATATCTATCCGAACTGGTATTATGAGGACACTGCAAAAAATATGATGGCAGAACGGCGTGGGAGTAAGTCCGGCGGTAAACCGGTTGGAATCTCTGAATACGGTGCTGGAGCGAATATAACCCAGCATCAGGATCCGCCTCAATTTTCGATAGCTCAGTCTCGTGGCGAATGGCATCCGGAGGAATTTCAGAGTCTTTGGCATGAAGGCTTTTTGGAGAGTCTTGACGGAATGGATTATTTATGGTCCACAGCAGTCTGGAACATGTTTGACTTTGGATCGGACAGCCGGTCGGAAGGTGGTCAGACGGGAATTAATGATAAAGGGTTGGTTACCATAGACCGTCAGACGAAAAAAGATGCGTTTTATCTTTATAAGGCCAACTGGAATGACAGGGAGCAATTTGTCCATATTAACAGTTCCCGCTTTACTGTACGTGATGAGGCGGTGGTGCCGGTAAAAGTATATTCGAATTGTGACACGGTTGAACTTATGGTAAATGGACAACCATTTGGTTCGGCGGTATCAAATCAGGGCTTTGGGGTGTTCCAATGGGAAAATGTTCCGCTGAATGTAGGTGAAAATACGATTTTTGCTACCGGAACAAAAGGCGGTCAGACTTATACCGAGACAATTACCTGGACCCGTCAGCTGAGCGGGGCAGTATTGCTGGAGAGCAGTTCAGAAGCACTGTCTGTGGATAATAACCTTTATCAGCTTATTTTGATGGATGATATGATTGTGTCGGAACTAAAAGATAGTTTATCCAGCAGCAAAAATGGAACCTGGACTTTGTTGGATGAAACAGATGGGGAAATTACGGATGATGCGCTGAAAATCACCCTGGATATGAGAGTCCGTGCAGTTTCTGAAGACGGGAGTATAAGTCAGTTCTACACCTTTACGGTTCGTCATCTGGCGGTAAATAAAGAAACCATTTCATCAGGCGGATCGCCGACAGATAATCCGTCTTCCTATGCAGTAGATGCTGACAGCGGGACTTACTGGGCATCCGGCAGACGATACGACGGATTTGTGAATTCGTGGCTTCAGATAGACTTGGGTGAAGCATATTTTATCAATAATATTGCCGTTCAGTGGAACAACAGTACCAGCAATATCCGTAAATATCAATATAAAGTTGAGGTAAGTGCGGATGGTGTGAATTATACCACAGTTGCAGATCACAGCGGAAATCAGGAGGAAATAGAGGCAACATCAATGTTGAAATTAACGGATACTTTCACAGATGAGCAGCCGAAAGCACAGTATATCAGGATCTCAAACATGAGTATGGTATCTTCTACTATGGATATGTATACCGGTCGGATTGAGATTAGCGAGATTATGGTCAATGGCTGGAACATGACTTCCGACACCTATAAGATTGACCATGAGGCCAGGACAATCGCCATGCCACGGCCAGCCAATGAAAATGCCCTAACCTGGCAGGAGGCGGCAAAAAATATCAATATGGAGGGAATTTACAGAACAGCGGCGGAGCACAATACGGGGGCTTATTTTGTGAAAGCCAATGATCAGTGGAAAATCGTCGATTCTGACGGTAACGATATTATTTATACTGTAAAGTTCTTTGATTCTTCTTCCGGTTATGAGGGCGAAGAAAAATATCAGACACTTACAGCGGACAATTGTGTTGCAGGAAACCAGCCTGAAATTTTATGGGATGATATGCATATTGAAGCAAAAGGAAAGACGCTAAAAGTAGAATTTGATGTAGAGATAGAAAATAAAGGCTTTGAGAATCTCTATATTGAATTGCGGCCAAATGGAACCGGTATCGAAGTCTCACATCTGACCGTTGGTCCAAAACAATTCGATGACAATAACCGGTATCATGTGAGTCAGGAATTTACATTTGATGAAATTATGACAAGTCTGTCGGTCATTGCAGGTGACGGGGACAAAACTGATTATCGAGGCAGTATAACGATCAAGAACTTAAAAATCGAATTGACAGGAGGATGAAAATGAAAGTGAAGCGAAACAAAAAACGAACGGAAGCATGGCTGCTGACAGCGGCAATGGTGTTTTCGCTGCTGGGACCTTCTGCCTATGCGGTTGTTGGTGCAGGAAATCGTAAGATAAATCAGGATACCGGGCTGTGTAAACATCATTCGGAACATAATGCGGAATGTGGGTATGGGGAGACTGCATCCCCGTCAAATGCAGGTGAGTCATGTACCTATATCTGTGATATTTGTCTGGAAACAGAGGAGTGTATCTGTGAAGATGCCTGTTCTGACGGCTTGGTAGATGGCGACTGCCCACTGTGCGGATCGGAGGATATTGGCTGGCAGGCATGCCGTCTGGCAGATCTGACAGAAAAAGAGAAGTCAGATACATTTGTTGTAACTGATTGGGAGTGGGTGGATGAAGAACATTACATTCAGGGCGATGTAATAACTTTGTCAGAAGACACCGGAAATGTCACTTTGGAAGACATTCTTGAAGTACTTCCGACAGAAATCAATGCACAGGTGAGTATGGCATCCGATGCGGATGAAATATTGGTTCTGTCAGCAGAGGATGTTTTAGAAGAAACTCTGCAAGTAGAGAACTGGAGCTGCAAAAAATATCCCAAAGACGGTGCATCTGCCGGAAATTACCGCTTCACGGCTGATTTGCCGGAAGGATATGTGCTGGCGAATGGAGCCGAGTCTCTGACAATAATGATGACGATTGGCGGGGAACAGCTGGCATCCGGATCGAATGCAGCCAGGATTGATACGACGCAGTATGACACCCTGGGAGAAGCATTCCGGCATGCGCAGCCGAATGATATCATTGTACTGCAAACAAATGTGATGGAAAACAACCGGATCGGGAAACTGGAAAGCACCTCCAGTGTGTCCTCGGCTTGGATGGATGAGGAACTGGTCCCCATTGCAGATAATGTGACATTGGATCTGAATGGAAAGATTTTAGCGGGGAAAGGAGAGACGTCTGCGAATTATCCTTTGGGTCTGTATCATGTAACCGGATTTACAATCACTGATAAAGTCGGAGATGGTTGTATTCAAGCTGGTGATGGCGATTATGCGGTCTACGCTGAAGACTCCAGCCTGGTTGTGGAAAGCGGTGTTTTCCGGGGCGGAAGACGGGCTTTGGAGCTGACCCGTTCAGAATGTACGATTGAAGACGGGATCTTTGAAGCAAAAGATTATACGATATATGCAGGAAGAGAATCCGGTCTGGAAATCAACGGCGGTATTTTTACATCTACCGGTTCAGGAGATGACTGTGCGGCATTATTCGTCACTCTTTATTCTGAAAGTATATCGCTGAGTGGCGGTACTTATAAGGGCGTAAATGCCGGCGTACGTGTTGCCGGAAATAAGACCATTGGCAGTATTCTGAGCAAAGGTAAGGGTTACTATGATAAAAATGATGCTCCTGTCAGCAATACCGGAGTTCGAGCGTCGGCAGAAGAGGTAACGGTAGGCGATTCAGAGATCAAACCGGATCCGGGTTCCGTTTATACAATCACCTTTGATGCCAATGGCGGCAGTGTATCTCCGTTAAGTGCAGAAACAGATACAGAGGGACAACTGTCGGTATTGCCTGTTCCTGTAAGAAACGGAAACTATCGGTTTGACGGGTGGTTCACAGCGGCAAAGGGAGGAACGCAGGTAAATATTGACTATGTTTATACCGCGGACACAACCATTTATGCGCACTGGGGCAATACCAATAGTAATAACAACGGGAATGGCAGTAGTAGCAGCGGTTCCTCCGGCGGTTCGTCACGGACAATCCTGACATCAGTTCCGGCCGGTTATACAGGTGGAACTATCATCATCAACAATATCCGGGTTCCGGATTACACCATTCAGGGACAATGGAGTAAAAATGAGACAGGGCAGTGGAATTTGAGGAGTTCTGATGGGCGGTTGTTTGCTAATACCTGGGTTGCTGCTTTTAATCCTTATGCCGATGTTAAAGGAGGCCAGAGCGCTTTTGACTGGTTCCGGTTTGATGCCGAAGGGAACATGATTACCGGATGGTATACGGATGAAGTTGGCAATACGTATTATTTGAATCCGGTCAGCAATAATACCCTGGGGGCTATGGCAACCGGATGGCGATTGATTGACGGAAGTTATTATTATTTTAATGATAAACCGGATGGGACAAGAGGGAAACTGCTGAGAGATACGAAGACTCCGGATGGGTACTATGTGGATGAGAAAGGTGGTTGGGACAGATAAATTACCACTTTCGCCACTTTACATTTGTTAATCATGATGATAAAATCTAAATAATAATGTTAAGTAAGATTAATAAATGTTGAAGCGGGGAGAGAGCAAATGCAGCGGCTTAAGAATAAAGATATTGCAGAAATGCTAGGAATTTCAGTCACGGCGGTATCTCTGGCGATTAATAACAGGCCGGGAGTATCAGAAGAGACAAGGCAAAAAGTGCTGGCGTTGATTCATGAAAATGCAGGCAAATCAATTCAGACGAACTCAGGAGAAAAAAAGCCGGGCGGTTCATTTCTCCTGAGCATCCATAAAAAACACGGGGAAGTTATAATTGATAAACCGTTCTTCTCTGACCTGATTGAGACGATTCAGCAGGAAGCAATGAAGCGGTCCTATATGCTTACGCTGTCACACTTTATGCCGGGACAGGACATTCAGGAATATATTGATTATATTGCGGGCTTACCGGTTAACGGCGTGATCCTGATGGCCACGGAAATGAGTGCTGATGATCTGGCTTATTATCAGAAACTGCAGATACCTATAGTTTTGCTTGATGGTACATTTGATCTGGCAGAGATGGATTCTGTGGCTCTGGATAACCAGACCTCCATCTTAAGAGCTGTTGATTATGCTTACCGCTTGGGGCATCGCGATATCGGATACCTAAAGAGTAATGTGTTTATCAACAATTTCGGCCACCGCTTCGATGGATTTTTGAAAGGAATCCGCGAGTATCATCTGGAACAGTATCATCATCCGGTCATAGAACTTCCGTGCAGCATTGAAGCAGCCTATAATGAAATGAAGTCCTTTTTGGACAACCGGTCTGATGATTTTGTAATGCCGTCGCTGTTCTTGTCTGATTTGGACTATATTGCGCTGGGGGCATCCCAGGCATTAAAGGAGGCTGGTTTTGGCATTCCGGACGATATTTCGGTCATTGGTTATGATGATGTGACCGCATGTGAAGTCTTTGAGCCGCCGCTGACGACAATCCGGGTCAATCGTACCGATATCGGCCGGCTGGCAGTAATGAGGTTAATTGATAAGATGGAAGAACCGGGGGATTTCTACACCTGTACACAAGTGTTATCGGACCTGATTATTAGAAAAAGTGTAAAAGATATATCGTGAGAAATTAAAGACAGAACATAATTTTCAGGGAATTAAAAACCGTCTGACCGATACAATATGGTCAGGCGGTTTTTTAATTAATTGGAAAGTGCTCTATTAAATAAAAACGCTCCGCTATGGATGCGCACTACGCGCTAAGGAAGATGGTTGCTAAAGCAACCGCGCTCCGGTACTTCCCCGCGGAATCAGCGTGGTTGATATCTGGGTGTAGGTATGATGCTGTGCGTGCGTGGTACTTTTTTCAATCAGACAGCGTACGGCAATTCTTCCGATATCTGCCTTGTTGACCTGAATTGTTGTCAGCGGCGGATCAAATACTTCACAGGTCGGGATGTCATCATAGCCAATGACCGAGATATCTTCCGGGACTTTATAGCCATGTTCTTTTAACGCCCGGATTGCTCCCAGGGCAATATAGTCCAGATCAGAGACAAAGATATCCGGCAGCGGTATCTGGCGGAATTCGTCCGACAGAATCTGCTTCATATCCAAATATGCCTGCTCTGTATTGCAGTGTAATGTAAAGACCGGATTATTGTTCTCCTTCAGATGATAATAGTGCAGGGCATTTATATATCCGTCAAACCGCTGCCGGAAGTTATTGATTGATATACTGCTTTTTAAATATCCGATATTGCGGTGGCCGAGCTGATATGCATATTGGACAGCCTGAAATAAGGATGCTTCGTTATTGATTGTAACAGAGTCGTATTGTTCCAGTGTAAAAAAACTGTCCAGCAGAACCATCGGTTTTTTAATATTTTTATATAGCAGCAGATCTTCTTCATTCATTTCGGTGGCTAAAAGGATGATGCCGGCAACATTTGGCAGCTGAAGGTTATCTATGTATTTGTTTTCGTCCTGTCCGGGAGAATAGTGCAGGATGTTTAATGAGTAGTTGTGAAGCATAGCTTCCTGCTGAATGGTACTGACCAGACTGGAAAAAAACGGTTTATCATTAATAATGAGTCCGTGTTTCCGGTGAATTGCAAAGATCAGTAATGGAGGCGTACATACGTCTCCCGATGATGTACCGGCTGTATCTGCCGGACGTTTTAATTTCAAAACTTCATATCTTGTTTTTTCTGAGACTCCGGGATGATTATTTAAAGCCAGCGAAACCGCAGTGGCAGAAATACCAAGTCTCCTGGCAATATCTGTATTTTTCATAAGGTTTTCCTCCTATATCATCAGTTTATCACAATTACTTAATGGATACAACGATAAAATGTTAATGAAAAATTAAGTAGTAAAAAGCTCTGATATAACAAAAATAGTTAAAAAGCTTAATGATCTAGTGAGGGAAAGGATAAAGTGCACAAAAATAAAGCTTGAAAATATAAAAAATATACAAAATAATAAAGTTGACTGAAAAAGGGGGTTGACAAATATTAAGTGAAATGATAAAGTTAGCTTAACGAATAAATGAAATAAGGTTAAGTTGGTTGTTAAGCTGAAAAGGAGGGGTATTATGGCAAGAATCGTATTTGGTAATCATCCATTTGATGTGCCAAAGAACAAACCAATGAGAATTGGTAAAGAGCAGGTGGGATATTTTACATATCCGGATTACGCAATTGAAACCAGTGATTTAAACAATCTTTATATCAGTACCGGAGAACTGACCATGGGGTATTTTGAACTGGCTCCGGGTGCTAAGTTTTCGCCGCCGGATCACCATCCGGGTGACGAATGTTACTACGTTCTTGAAGGTGAACTGATGGAGGTCAACCCGATCAGCGGTCAGGCTGTGCGGGTGCAGGAGGGAGAAGCACTGCTCATACCTCAGGAGAGCGCTCATGGCGGATATAATTTCGGCACTAAGAGAATGAAAGCGGTCTTTGCTTTGGCACCGCAGATGGTAAATGAAGCAGAGCAGAAGTTTCCCACGGATTTAGAGGGGAAATGGAGAGTTTTAAAAGGAAAAGATGAATCTCAGTATAAGCAATATCCAAATTGTGAAGAACTGGGTACATACGGAACAATCAGTGATGTCGGGAATTGGCCGGTTTCCGGTGAAAAGTTGAGAAAAGATCCCGGGTATCTGCGGGTGGTACGGGAAGATAATAAGCTGAATATCATCAATGGGCTTGCCAATCCGTACCTGATGAGATTTGCCTGCAGCAACGATAAGATCCATTTTGGTGAAATTGTTTTTCCGTCAGGCGGCGTCGGATGCAGAGTGTCGGATCCGGAATCCCATGAAGGTGAAACGGCAATCTTTGTCACTGCCGGTACGATCTCATTTATTATGATGGAGTCGCGGGAAGTATTCAAGATTGAAAAAGATGAGCTTATGTTTATTCCGAAAAATACAGAGTATCAGATGGTAAACAACTGGGCGGAACCGGCTCATGCCGTTTTTTGTATTGCACCTGAGCTGTAAGATGAAGCGGACTGGCAAGAAGGGAGGGCATGTGTGAAAAATAGCAAAGAGTTGTTAATCATGCGGAATATAACCAAGGAGTTTCCCGGAGTGAAGGCTCTGGATCAGGTTAGCCTGCGTGTCGGGAGGGGAACCGTACATGCTCTGATGGGTGAAAATGGCGCAGGAAAATCAACACTTATGAAGATCCTGATGGGTATTTACCAGCCGGATGACGGCCAGATCATGATAAACGGTGAAGAGGTCAGAATTGAAAATCCTAAAAAGGCCCATAAGCTGGGGATTTCGATGATTCATCAGGAATTGATGCCGGTGCTTGATATGACGGTTGCGGATAATATCTTCCTGTATGACTACCCGGTGCAGTTTGGCATGGTCAATAAGAAAATACTGTACCAGAAGACGGAGACGTTATTTGCAGAACTGGGGATTGAAGGGATATCACCCGGCTCCCGGATGAGGAGTCTGAGTCAGGCCCAGATGCAGATGGTCGAAATCGTAAAAGCCGTATCCGCGAAGTCGGATATTATCATTATGGATGAACCGACTTCATCCATTACGGAAAACGAAGTGGAGAAATTATTCCGGATCATTGATACATTAAAGCAGAATCAGGTGTCGGTCCTGTATATCTCCCACAAGATGGATGAGATTTTTAAGATTTCAGATGAGATAACGGTACTTCGTGACGGACAGTTTATCGCAAGCCATCTGTCAGGTGAACTGACACCGGATCAGCTGGTCAGGCTCATGGTGGGCAGAGAACTGAACTCGATTTTCGATAAGCATCCTGCGGCAGGCGAAGAGGTTATCTTCGAAGTAGAACATTTAAAATGCCAGAACGTATGCGAGGATGTGAGTTTTAAACTGCATAAAGGCGAAGTCCTTGGTTTCGCAGGACTGGTGGGAGCCGGCAGGTCGGAAATCATGGAAGCAATATTCGGTATGAGGAAGAAGCAAAACGGTACGTTGATAAAGCATGGAAACGTCATCAAAATACATAATGTATCAGATGCAATCAATCATGGAATTGCATTTGCTTCAGAAGACCGGAAAAAATACGGGTTGTTTCTGAAGTATCCGATTTCTTACAATATTTCGATTTCGTGGTTACGTCATATGACGAGGTTCGGAATGGTAGACAGGCTAAGTGAAAAAGTTAAATCACTTGAGTTAAAAGAAACCTTGAGAATCAAGGCTGCAGATATCAAAACGCAGGCCGGGAAATTGAGCGGCGGAAACCAGCAGAAAATAGTACTGGCGAAATGGCTTTTGACTGATCCGGATATTTTGATTCTTGATGAGCCGACAAGGGGGATTGATATCGGTGCTAAGAAGGAAATATATGCGTTAATTGAGCAACTGGCACATGCGGGGAAGGGAATCATTGTCGTATCTTCTGAAATGCCTGAACTGCTCGGGATCAGTGACCGCATAATAACAGTTCATGATGGCAGGCTGGTCAGCAATCTTATGCGGGAAGAAGCGACTCAGGAAAGGATTATGCGTGATCTGGCTTAGAAGGGGGGATAAGTTATGGTAACAAAAAAAGACAGTACCATAAGCAGATTGCTTGGTACATATGGAATCCTGTTTGTGCTGGTACTGATGTGTCTTGTTGTATCAATTTTGTCTGAAGGGCGTTTCCTGGCATTCAGGAATATTGTCAATGTATTCCGCCAGGTTTCGATCACCGGCATTTTGGCAATTGGTGCAACCCTGGTTTTGACGACCGGCGGAATTGACCTATCGGTAGGATCGGTTCTGGCACTGGCCGGAGTCATTGCAGCCGATATGGCGCATCCGGAAAGTAATTATCCGATGGTAGTTGTTGTTTTGGCTGCCGTACTGGTAGGAATGGCGGCCGGAGCTGTTAACGGAGGACTCGTTGCCTATGCCGGGGCACCGCCGTTTATTGTCACACTGGGGATGACCACGGCAGCCAGGGGGTTGACTCTGCTCTATGCAAAAGGGCAGCCGATCATTAATTTTAAGGAGTCATTCAGCTTTATCGGACAGGGAAATCTTTTGGGAATCCCGGTTCCGGTATGGATATTGCTACTGATTGCAGTGATTTCAGGTGTCATTCTTCACAGAACCAGGATGGGGCGTTATATTTTTGCTGTCGGAGGGAACGAGGATGCCGCTGTGGCTTCCGGGGTGAAGGTAAAGCAGGTGAAATTCTTTGCCTATCTGTATATGGGGATATTATGCGGAGTGGTAGGAATCATATTAGCATCCAGAACCAATACCGGGGCACCAAATGCCGGAACCGGATATGAATTGGATGCGATTGCGGCAGCGGTTATCGGCGGAACCAGCATATCAGGAGGAAAAAGCCATGTCGCCGGAACGATAGTCGGTATCCTGATATTAGGAGTACTGAGCAATGGGCTGGATATTTTGAATATTTCAACTTATATCCAGCAGATTATCAAAGGAATTGTTATTGTATTGGCAGTATTAATGGATATCATTCAAACAAAACGGGGTAAATGACAAGGAGGGTATTATGAAACGGACAAGGTATTTCTTATCGGCATTATTAGTAATGGTTATGGTTTTTACCGCAGCCTGCGGCGGGAATACGGCAGGTTCATCATCAGTCAGCGGCAGCACCGGTTCCGGCAGCAGTACGGCGGCAGCCGGTGAAAGTGAGGATGGCGGCAAAGAGATATATGTGATAGGATGTTCCTGGATGGATTTAACGACTCAGTATCAGGCGACACTGAAGTCATATGTTGAAAAATATTACCGGGATCATTATGATGGCCAGATCCAGCTGATCCACATGGATGGACAGAGCAATTCGGCGAATCAGGTATCACAGATGGAAACACTGGTATCACAGAATGTAGATGCAATCCTGATGGTTCCTTATGACCGTGCCGGTTGTGCTCCCGGGGTAAAAGCGGCAGCCGAAGCCGGAATTCCGGTAATTGAACTTTGTCAGGAAACGGATTCCGGAATGAGGACTTCATTTGTCGGATCTGATCATAAAGTTTCCGGAGTTCAGACGATGTCGGCGCTGGCTGAAGCAGCAGACGGCACCGGGAAAATGGTAGTACTCGAAGGTCCGACCGGACAGGACTGTGTAATTGCCAGAAGTGAGGGAATGCAGGAAGTGCTTGCCAAAAATCCGGATATCCAGATTATTGCCACTAAAACCTGTGACTGGGATCGGGCAGCAGCGATGACGGCGGTTGAGAATATTATCCAGTCAGGGATGGAGTTTGATATTATCTTTGCCCAGAGTGATTCTATGGCAATGGGGGCACTGGAAGCATTAAAGGGGACTGAGTTTGAAAGCAGGGTTTTAGTTGGCGGGATTGACTGTATTCCCGATGCTCTGGCTGCTGTATCGGAGGGCAGACTGGTAGCCACATCGTTCCAAAATGCTCCGGAGCAGGCTAAGATTGGCCTGGAAGTAGCATTACAGGCGGCGAAGGGAGAAACCGTTGACTCGCTATATGATATTCCTTTTGAATTAGTGGACAGTATTAATTGCAATGAACCGAAATATGCGGTTGATCTGGCTGAATAGTCGCAAATAATCAAATAAATGGAGGAAAACAAAATGAGCATGGAGATGTATGATCACAATGGTAATGCCGTTACTCATGGAATGGCGAGAGTGAATGGAATTCTGATGCATTATGTGACGGCTGGTGAGGGAGAACCTTTACTGTTAGTACATGGCACGCCAAAAACAAATTGTTACTGGTATAAGCTGATTCCCAGGTTAACTCCTTATTTTAAGGTGATTGCTCCCGATCTGAGAGGATTTGGATATTCTGATAAACCGGGTGCTTCGGCCGGTTATGATAACCGGACCATGGTACAGGATCTGGACGAGCTAATGATTTCTTTGGGGATTGACAAATTCCATATTCACGGAGAGGACCGCGGTGCCGAATATGCGTGGGCTTATGCTCAGATCCATCCGGAAAAAGTAATAGATATGTCCTATGGTGAGATGGCTATCTCGGGATACGGGATTGAAGAAGCATCCTATTTTACCGAAGAAAACATCGTTGCCCAATACAATAATACCGGCAAATGGCTGTGGCATGTTCCCTTCTTTTTTGTCCAGAATATTCCGGAGATGCTGCTGCAGGGACATGAGTGCGAGTTCTGGGGACAGCTGTTAAAAAGCAGCAGTTATAATCCCAATGCACACAGCGATGAACTGATGGCGGAATACAATGACCGTTTTGTAGCACCGGGCGGAATGAGAGGAATCCTGGAGACCTATCGGGCAGAGATTAAAAACATGCATATCAATCGTGAGCTGATGGCGAAGAACGGAAAGTTGAAACACCGGGTTATGACCCTTGGCGGCATCGAATTTTACGGCATTACAGTAAAGGATCATGCGCTTAAAATATTCGAGAGTGTGGAAAAAGATGTGGTTTTTGAGGAATGCGGACATCATCTGGCAATTGAACAGGATGAAAAGCTTGCTGAAGCCATTATCGACTTTATGATCAGCAAATAGATGAAAAGGGGGCATTGGTAAATTCTGATGTCCCTTTTCGATATCAATTGACAGAAAGTCAGGGTGAGAAAATGAATGAAGCTGATATAAAAATGAGCAGAAAACAAATGATTGATAGAGGTGATGCTGTACTTGGCATTGAACTTGGTTCCACAAGGATCAAGGCGGTTTTAATCGGAACCGGCCATACCCCGATTGCCGCCGGACACTATGATTGGGAAAATAAATATGTTAATCATATTTGGACTTATGATCTGGAGGCAGTGTGGGACGGGGTACAAAGCAGCTATCAGAATCTGGCGGATGATGTCAGGCAGCAATACCGGACTTCTATTAAAAGGGTTCGTGCAATCGGCATCAGCGGGATGATGCACGGGTATCTGGTTTTTGATGCGGAAGAGAATCTGCTGACGCCGTTTCGTACCTGGAGGAATACAAATACCGGGGAAGCCGCCGGCCGGCTGGGTGATCTGTTCGGGTATCATATTCCGCAGCGGTGGAGCATTGCGCATCTGTATCAGGCAATTTTAAATGGAGAAGAGCATGTATCACAGATCAGTTATATGACAACGCTATCGTCTTATATCCACTGGAAATTGACCGGTCAGAAAGTGGCCGGAATCGGGGAAGCATCCGGGATTTTTCCGATTGATATTCAGTCACGTACCTACAACAGCAGGATGATGGAACAGTTCGATCTGGCAATTGGTTTTCAGCGTTATCCGTGGCGGTTACAGGAATTATTACCAGAGGTTCTTGTGGCTGGCCA
This sequence comes from Lachnospiraceae bacterium, assembly GCA_032073745.1. GTDB lineage: Bacteria > Bacillota > Clostridia > Lachnospirales > Lachnospiraceae > Brotaphodocola. Next base: position 59,904 of record DAMAMW010000012.1, read on the forward strand.
GGAAGCGGGAGTGCTGACGGCAGCAGGTGCCTCTCTTTTGGATATAACCGGCCGGCTGGAGGCAGGGATTCCTCTTTGTCCGCCGGAGGGGGATGCGGGGACAGGAATGGCAGCAACAAACAGTGTGGCAAAACGGACCGGTAATGTATCAGCAGGAACCTCTGTTTTTTCAATGATTGTTTTGGAGCGTGAATTGACGAAAACATATCCGGAGATTGATCTGGTAACTACTCCGTGCGGAAATCTCACAGCTATGATTCACTGCAATAACTGCACCTCGGATTTAAATGCCTGGGTTAATCTGTTTAAGGAATTTGCAGAGGCATTGGGAGCAGAAGTGGATATGAATGATATATTTGGTATTCTGTATCGTAAAGCCCTGGAGGGGGACGGGGAATGCGGTGGTTTGCTCGCATATAATTACCTGTCGGGAGAACATATTACCGGTATGGAGGAAGGGCGTCCGTTGTTCGTCCGGACCCCGCAGAGTAATTTTAATCTGGCCAATTTCATGAGAGTACATCTGTTTACTGCCCTGAGTGCCCTGAAAATCGGAATGGATATACTGGTCAAACAGGAGGGGGTACAAATCGAACTGCTGAATGGGCATGGTGGTTTTTTTAAGACCAGGGATGTGGGGCAGCGTATGTTGTCAGCAGCAGTTCATGTGCCGGTTGCGGTTAATGAGACTGCCGGGGAAGGCGGCGCATGGGGAATTGCATTGCTGGCATCGTATATGGTCAGGAAACGTGATGGTGAGACATTGGAATCTTATCTGCAGGAAAGCGTGTTTAATTGTGGTGAGGTGCACCGGATTGAGGCGGATCCGGATGATGTCGCCGGTTATGAGATATTTATGGAACGTTATGTCAAAGGGCTGGCGATTGAAAAGGCGGCCATTGATAATATGAAGTGATGAAAAGGAGGATACCATGAGTGAACTTGAGAAAATGGAAGCCGGATTAGAATATAACTTTATGGATGAGGCGATAGCAGCGCGTAAAGAGCATGCGGTGGTCTTATGCAAAGCGTTTAATAATCTGGACCCTTTGGATTATGAAGCTCAGGAACGGGCAATCCGAGAGTTGCTGGGTACAGTTGGAGATAATGCCGGGATTCAGCAGGGCTTTCATTGTGATTACGGTAAAAATATTCACCTGGGCAGTAACATCACGGTTAACTATAATGTGACCATTTTGGATATTGCTCCGGTATCGATAGGCGACTACTGTATGATTGGACCGAATACCCTGATTTCCACAGTCAATCATCCGATGAATGCTGAGGGCAGACGAAAAAAACTGGGGCAGGCAAAGCCGGTAGTGATTGGAAATGATGTCTGGATTGGCGGTAATTGTACAATATTGCCCGGTGTAACGATCGGTAATAATGTTGTTGTGGCAGCCGGGGCGGTGGTTACCAAAGATGTTCCTGATGATAGCCTGGCGGGTGGTGTGCCGGCCAGAGTTATTAAAATGCTGGAACGATCATGAAGAGACAGCTGTATTTGAATGTGATGATCTGCAGATTATAATAATGGGATAGGAAGCCACGGTTTTGGAGAATTTCAGGACTGTGGCTTTATCTTGTTTTTGCAAAGATTTTTTGCTGATTTGGCGAAATGATATGGTATAATTAGCGTGTCTGCTTGAAGGCAGACATTCGGAAAGGAAGCTTGATATGATTTACATTACTGGAGATACCCACGGACGGTTTGAACGGGTGGAAGCATTCTGTGAACAGTTGCAGACGAGACCTGAAGATGTTTTGATTGTTCTTGGCGATGTTGGTATTAACTTTAGTGGTGGAATGCGTGATGGCCTGAAGAAGCGGTTTCTGGAGAAACTGCCGATTACGATTTTCTGTATTCATGGAAATCATGAGCAGAGACCTAGCACCATTGATACATATAAGGAAATGATTTGGCAGGGTGGCATGGTGTATTATGAGGAAGAGTATCCGAATTTGCTGTTTGCAAAAGATGGGGAAGTCTTTGACTTTGATGGCAAGAAAGTGATTGTGATTGGTGGCGCTTATAGTATTGATAAAGAGATGCGGCTGATGTATGGGTATGGCTGGTGGCCGGATGAACAGCCGTCTGCGGAGATTAAAGCTGATGTGGAACGACAGTTGGATAAGCTGGGATGGAAGGTAGATGTGGTGTTGAGCCATACAACGCCTCTTAAGTATGAGCCGGTTGAAGTGTTTTTGAAGGGGATTGACCAGAGTAAGGTGGACAAGTCAACGGAGATTTGGCTGGATGGAATTGAAGAACGGCTGGATTATGGGAAATGGTATTGCGGGCATTATCATACGGAGAAGAAGATTGATAAGGTGGAGATAATGTTTGAGAATTTTGATGAGTTTTACGATGATGTGATGAGAGTTATTAATAATGACTTATTATATTAAACTGTGTTGGAAGGAGTATTTGCTAAATGTATAGTGCTGAAATCGAATGTATTATAGCAGAATTTTTAAAGAGTACGAGGACTGAATATGCCATTATGATAGATGGAGAGTGGGGGTCTGGAAAGACCTATTTTCTTACACATTCTTTAGTCAGAATAATGGAGACAATTGATCTTGGAAAGAACAGGCGAAGAAAATATGCATATGTTTCACTTTATGGTGTGAAATCTATTGATGAGATATCTAAAGAGATAGTATTTCAGTGCTTGGGAAAGAAGAATAAAAAGAAAATCGAGACTGTTGATGCAGTGATGGAGACTGCTAGCAATATTCTTACGGCATCATTAGGTGCGGTTAATATTGATTTGTCAAAAGTAAAAGATACATTAGCCAAAATAGATATCAATAACTGGATAATATGTTTTGATGATTTGGAACGATGCTGCTTACCAGTAAATGATATTTTGGGTTATTTCAATCGCTTGGTTGAACACAATAAATGCAAGGTAATTATATTGGCTAACGAAAAGGAAATTGGAAAAATAAATCTGAATCAAAGGTTGGAAGAAAAGTATAAGGTAGTACTATATCAAAAAATGTTATTGTCAAATCAAAATGATAAAACCAAGCAGAACAGTTTGGATATAACGGAATTACAAGAAGAGGCTAAAAAGGTTTTTAATGAAGATGTACTATATAAATCAATACGAGAAAAAGTGATTGGTTTAACAATTAAATATGAACCGCAGATGGAAAATGTGTATGATTCTTTGATATCCGACTATAAAAACAACAATGACTTATATCAATATTTAATTGATAAAAAGTCTGTGATTTTAAAATTATTCGAAGAAGAAAATTGTTATAATTTGCGTACTCTTATATCTGTGCTAGAAAGTTTACATAAGACATATGATGCAATGATAGATAATAATTATCAAACTGCTAAATATTTCGAAGAAGTAATGTATGATTTTTTGAAGTATATCGTTAGATTTACTATTTATCTTAGAAATGGAGGAAAGGTTTCCGACTTGAAGTTGACATCAGAAATGGGGTATATATCCTTGGGGCAAAACCTATTTCGACACACAAGAGGATTTAAATTTCTGGAAAGGTATTGTACAACCCTAAGTTTTTCAGAACAGGAATTTTCAAGGGTTGTATCAGTTTTACGCCAAGAGTATGAGGAGAAAGAGAAGAAAAATTTACAATTAAAAATTGGATTAGCAAAAGCTTATGGAAATTTAGCTTTATGGTGGGAGATGGAAGACGAAGATGTTTATAAGTTGATTCATCAGCTTTTTGATGAAGTTAAACAGGATAAATATCCATTCAATAGTTATCAGGGGATTATAAGCCAACTTGTTGTGCTTGAACATTTTAATTTTGATATCGGTAATATCACAGAATTAATTGAAATGATGAATCAAAATATTGAGAAAGCTGAAGAAATTGTAGATATTGAAAGATTTAGCTTTGCGTTTGAAGATAATCTGGATTTACGAAGGAAGTATGATGGTTATATTGATAAACTTCACTTGACTGCGAGTAGTAAAAATCAGATTATTAAAATGGATGAAATAGCACAATGCCTTGTTTCTGAAAATTGGACAGAACGGTTGTTGGAATATTGTAAAAACCATTTTAATGAATTCTTAAGCAGATATGGGTTTATGGATCTACTAGATTTTGAAATTATATTAGAAAAAATAACTATTGCATCAACAAAAGAATTATATAGAATGAAAGATATTTTAAAAACTGTTTATAGGGCATCGAATATTAATGAATTTTTTATTGGTGATAAAGATAAAATTATGCAATTTAAAGAGTTGATAGAAAATACGGAATGTTCGGGATTAAATAAACCAAGAGCAAAAAAAGCATTAGAGGATTATTTGGACGACATTATTGAACGTCTTGAAAGAGCGGTTTAATTGCTATGATGTAATAATCGAATATAAAAGTTTAGGAAAGCTTTTGTCCCACCCTTGACAGGAGGGATAGAAATGGCAGAGTATCATCCTGTCTGATTATGTATTATCAACTCCTGGCGAGTGGTTTTCCGGCAATTTCAATTGCTAAAGAGAATCGTTTAGCGTATTTTTATACGTTGGAAGCTTGTGCTGTTGAGGGGAATCTTACTCCGTTTGCAGAGATGATTGCAGAACTGACAGACCAGCAGTTTGACCGTTATTTAGGTATGATAGAACCAAGTTAGGTATGGCATAAATATAGAAGATGAAAAATACTTTGAACTGGACATAGATATGTGGCAACAGTGTGGGGGGGGGGCAAAGGTCCACCCTCTTTGATTATCACTGTATAATTAAAACTATATATGAAAGGAAAACAAAAAATGAGCAATAATGTATGGCAGGAGGTTTTTCAGGAGATTTTCAAGAAAAGCCTGTCTTTTCGAGGTAAGGATTTTAATGTACAGGAGATAAACGAACAGTTTGAAGCGGGCGGAAAATATCCGCTGGTGAAGGCCGGAGAAGTAACGGTGACCAGCGGGCGGCTGGAAATCGGAGATCCGCTTTGCTATATGAACTCCGAGTACTCCTGTACTTTGGAAAAGCTTGTTGAACCGGGACGATATCCGGTTTATCTTTCCGTTATGGATCATGCGGTATTTGGCCCTAAGTTTCTGACCGCTAAACTTGAAATCAGCAGTAAGATGCCGGTCCGTTATGAACTCGCGATGCCGCAGGGATATTCGATTGAAGACAAAGATAAACCCGGCGTAATGGCACTTTTTGGTGTCGATGCCGGGCTGGCCTGTATTTGTGATAAAGAGGTTTCAGCTGCCTTTGACGCTTTTCTAAAGGAATGGGATGAAAAGAATCCGGGCAAGAATCGCTATAATGATTATTTTGAAGAACTGATGAGAGATTATGCAGTAAAGCATCCGGAATATCAGCACCCGGATGGAGATTATTTTGACTTTAAAGTACCGGGAACGGAAGGTAACCTGGTGATGTTCACCAGTGGATTTGGTGACGGTGCCTACAGCTGTTATTGGGGATATGATGAAGCTGGCGAGATTGTCTGTCTGGTGATTCCGTTTATCCATCCCGAGTCATTCAATGTTCCCATGCCGGAATTGCCGAAAAGGAAAACGTTTTTCCTGAAAGCAGAAGATATCAAACCACTGATAGAGAGCGAATTATTCTGCATTGCCACGGACCGGATTATGGTGGACGGATGCAAGGTCGGCTATATGAAACGCCATGAGCCGGAGGAGAATGAACCGCAGGACAGCGGCTGGGTTTTCTTCGAAGGAACTGAAGATGAGGCATATATGGATGACAGCAGCCATATGGGAATCTATAGCCTGAACACAGTTGCCAATTATGACAGCGACATTATCCCGCATCTTGAGGCACCTGTCGGCACTGCCCTTTTCCGGGGAAATGACGGCAGGTTTTATATAGATCGGGGGTAAGTATGAAATTTCTTGAACGATGGAAAAAGAAACCGCATCCGCAGGAATCACAGGTAACGCAGGTCTCTTCCATATCGGAACACTATGAATATTTGTCGGATGGTCATGCAGCATACATCAAAGATCTGGTAATGCGTGCCGGGAATGTTGACAGCGGGAGAAAGGTCTTTGGTTCTGCGAGTCATAAATATCAGTTGAATCCGGTGATATCTCCGGCAGAGATAAGACAGCATGAAGAACGATATCGTGTGACACTGCCAGAGGAGTATAAGTTCTTCATGACTAAAGTGGGGAATGGCGGAGCCGGTCCTTATTATGGCATTTATCCGCTTGATAAGATAGAGCAATATCATGAATATATAGAAGAAAGCGGCAAACCGGCCTGGATTGGTGATGCTTTGACTCCTGAAATCTGGGCTGGGAAGATGGCTTTGTTGGATAATGATGACGACGATACCTATGACCAAATCATGAAAGAGATAACCAGTGGTTTCCAGGTAATTGGAACACAAGGCTGTACCTTTGACAATCTGCTGATGAATAGTGGTTCGGAAAAAGGCAGGATGGTATATATTGACTGGAATCTTATTTCAGAAAATGTTCCATGCCTGACAGGAATGACGTTTCTCGAATGGTATGAGAATTTTTTTCAGGAGATTGTAAACGGTAATACAGTTAATTCTTACGGATATGTGCGTCTGGGAACAGAACAGGAATTGATGACGGCTTTTAAACAGGCGGAGATAAAAGACCGGCGTCGGATCCTGATAAGCTTTTTCCGTTTTATGAAAGTGAGTGAGGAAACCGTTCGGTTTCTTCAGAATATTGATGATAAGGTTTCTGATGATATACGGGTTGAGTTGCTTTTCCGATTTGACCTTAAGTCTGGAATTGCATTGTTTGAGACTTTACTGAATGGTGCCAATCCGGAGGCGGCAATTATGTCTGCCAGAAGAATGCCAGAAGATCGTTTTGATCAGTACTATAATAAAATGCTTCACCTGCTGTATCATTTTGAACCATTACAGATACAGGAAAATGGAAGTTCAGTCAGGGATAAACTGCTGTTTTTTCTTTCTGATTGCGGGAGCCTGCGGGCAAAAGACCTGGTAGATTTTATTTCCAGTCCGGGGACAGCTGAGGAGGAGCGGAAAACGGCAATCTATGTTATGGGAAAGGCCGTTGATAAAGACAACTATCTGGATTATTTTATCTCTTATATGAAAGATGACTCATTATGGATTTCACACGCTGCGCTGCAGGCGGTTGCCAGGGTCGTGAATCCGAAGCTGGTTGAGACATATGAATGGATGTGGGAGAAGTATCAGCACAACAGTATGATGCGGTCCAATCTTATTATCGCATTTGGGAAAAATGGGATTAAGAAGGAGTGATCAGGCCAAGGTTGAATCCCTCCTATTCTTATGATATGATTAATCAATAATAATCCGGCATTTTCATTCGAGACTGTTGTCCGCGGCAACTGGCGTATACGCACTTGTTGTTCCGGGAAATGCCACCAGGGAGGTGGACGCCAAGAAGGAAGTTAACACTTCGGAGAAAAGTAACGGCGGAAACGCCAGAGAGGGATTGCCGGTCACGGTTTTGCCGTTTTTTTTTAGCGGCAGGCGCAGCTTCGCTTTGCCGGACGAGGATACCGGCATTGCTACATAATTGCCAGAGTTTTCTCCCGCATTTATGTACAATGTCTTAATCGGGCCGCCGCGGAGTATAAAATAATTCATCCATGGTGGTGAGGTTGTTTTTGTTTGCGCTGACTGCGGTGATCCCTTCTTTGAAATGAAACACTCACATTTATATATAAAACAGATGCAGGGAGGCCAGGGGGATGCGTGTTATCATAAAGGAAAATGAACGTGGACTGTTGTTTCGATACGGTAAATATGTAAAAGTACTGAAACCGGGAGCGAGTACATTGTTCGGATCAGGATGGGAAGTTGAAAAAGCAGAAATGGAATCCGTTTTTTGTCCTGAAAAAGGGGTTCTGGATGTATTTCTGGCGGATCCTGAGCTTAACAAGGAGCTGCAGGTGTTTACCATTTCTGAGAACAGCCGCGGTCTGTTATTTAAAAGCGGCCTGTATCAGCAGATGCTGAGTCCCGGCATCCATGTATATCTCGGTAAAAGTTATAGTGTGGATATCGCTTTGCTGGATGCGAAGTTCGAACCGCCAAGGGGGCATATTGAGTCATACATCGATGATATTGATCTTTGCATGGAACTTCAGGTATACTGCGTTCCGGATAATCAACGGGGACTGTTGTTTCAAAACGGATGTTTTCTTGAAATGCTGGCACCCGGGCAATATGCTTATCTGGGTAAACGCTTTACATTAACTTTATGCACCATGGAAACTGCATTTGAATTAAACGATGTCAAGCTGGAGACGCTCCTGAAAGATGATGCCTTGGCATCACTCCTTAATGTCTATGATATTCAGGATCAGGAAATCGGCCTGCTGTTTCATCGTAATAGTTTCTTAAAGGCGTTAAAACCCGGCCGTCACGTATACTTTGGGGACTTTTTCAGTCTGCGCTGTGCACCCGTACATACAGAGTTTGATTCCTATGGCCTGGATATCAGTATTTTCCAGCGTGACACAGCACTTTCATCAATGCTTATGGTATTTGACATAAAAGATAATGAGCGCGGTTTGCTTTATAAAGACTCATTATTTATAAAGATGCTGTCTCCCGGCCGGCATGTATACCTGGGTAAAAGCTTCAGTCTGACGGTTGCTGCGATGGGGGCGGAATTTTTGCCCGGTCATACGGATTTTGAAATGTATCATAAAGATGAAATGCTCTCCGGACTGCTTCATTGTTTTGATATCATGGAGGATCAGCGCGGGTTATTGTACAAAGACAATATTTTTGTGAAAATGTATGAACCCGGCAAATATGCGTTTTTAGGGGATGGACATAATATGGTTCTGGTTCCCGTGGATCAGGAATTTTGCCCCGGGAGCCTTCTTAAAAGTGAAGGCGTACAAGAAAAAAACTATGATATATTTCTTACCGATCAGGGGCTGGCCCGGATTCTGCAAGTCTGCCATATTGACAGAGAGCACCGGGGATTGCTGTTCTGGCGTGGTGAGTTTCAGAAAATGCTTCTCCCGGGTAATCATGCCTACCTGGGGAAAAATTACAGCATTGAAATTGCCGATGTACATAAGGAATTTCCTTTAAACGGGCGCGACCCTGCGGTCTTTCTGGCAGATAATTCGCTGGCCGGTGAGCTGGATATCCTGGATGTACCGGAAAGGGTTGTGGCACTGCATTTTCAAAATGAACGTTTTTGCCAGGGATATCCAAAGGGGCGTTATGCATTTTGGAACAGTATGGACAGCAATCGATTTCAAATGATAGCGGTGGAAGAACCGATGGCAGACCGCAATCTGCCGGCTCATATTTTCCGGCAAATGTCGGATGAGCTTTATCAGCGCTTTGAGATCATGGACTACGAAAAGGGACAATTGTACTATGACGGTAAATTTATCGGAATGCTGGACGGCGGATCATATTATTTCTGGAAAAATGGAATCAAGGTGCAGGTGATCTGTGTGGATACCAGATCACAACAGGTATCTGTCCAGGGGCAGGAACTCTTGACTCAGGATAAGGTGAGCATACGCGTCAACTGTGTCTGCCGTTATAAGATCAGCGATTATGAACTGATCGGCAGGGCGATTCTGGATTACCAGGAGCAGATCTATGTGCTTGTTCAATTAGCACTCCGGGAGTTTGTCGGAGAAGCTTCCCTGGATGATCTGCTGGCAAATAAGGAGCAGATATCTGATCGCCTGATCAGCCGGCTAAAAGAAAAAGAAGCAGAATGTTATGTGAATTTTCTTGATGCAGGTATTAAAGATATTATATTGCCCGGACCGATCAAAGATATTATGCAAAATGTAATAAAAGCTGAAAAACAGGCCCAGACTAACGTGATTACACGTCGGGAAGAGGTCGCTTCCACACGCAGTCTGCTGAATACAGCTAAGCTTCTGGATGAGAATCAGACACTTATGCGCCTGAAAGAAATGGAATATCAGGAACGGCAGCGGGCTCAGATGATTGAGGGTGCCGAGAAAATAGCATCGGTGCTTGGTGATAAGGTGACCGGTATTCAGATTCAGGGCGGCGATTTGTTTGAACAGATAAGAGAATTGATGGGTGGGAGTAAATTGAAATAAAAACAATGAATCCCGGAGGAATAAATTATGAAAAAGCTAATGTGTTTATTGCTGGTATCTTTGCTTCTGGCGGGGTGTACACAAGAATCAGAAACAAAGGAAATATCGGTGAATGCTTATTTGGTGCAAAATGCGAACTATGCAGCAGAAGAACTGTATTCCTATATGCAAAACGGATCGTTAATATCCATGTTTACATCGTCGGCGGAAATACATGGGATTGTTCAGGAACTGGAATCCCATTTGCAGGGAGAACCTGATTCAGCTGTAATTTTCCAGCTTGATCCGGAAGCAATTGATAATATTCTCAAAATATCTGACAGCGACGCGGAGTTGACGGAACAGGAAGACAACTTTTTGAACAAACGTTTCATCCGGGCGATCCCGTCCATGATTAATGGCAGAAGCGGGGCAGAGCTGCTGGCAGCAACATCTGCGTTAACGGTTGATAAAAGTGCTCTGTCACATTCAGAACTGGCGGAAAATACCGCGGTTATTCTCTTGTATAAAGACGGTTATGGTATCTCAGCTGTTTTTTTGCCATCGGAAGACGGTACAGTCCTGATCTCTGCTTCCTGTTTAAAGTTTCCGGACGGGGAAGGTATTGAAAAAACAGAGCAATTGATTGCGATGATGGAAGAGACGATGGGAATAAAAATATTTAATGCTGATTATATTGAAAAAACAGATTTGGAAACGTTACTTGGCGAATAAGAAAAGGGCAGTTACCCTCGGGTAAACTGCCTTTTTAAAAAGCTTATTTCTTTTGCATGCCCCGCCAGATCGGTAGGGGTTTCTAAAATAAACGGCAGATTATAAAGATGTGGATGGTTGATAATCCGGATAATTGCATCAGTTCCGATATTTCCGCTGCCGATGAGTGTATGCCGGTCTTTATGGCTGCCTTTTATATTCATACTGTCATTGATGTGAAATGCTTTTAAATATTCCAGACCGATGATCCGGTCAAAGTGCTCCAGCACGTCATCGACATGATTCACAATGTCATACCCGGAATCCCACATATGGCAGGCATCCATACAGATACCGATATGTTCTTTTTTGTCAACCTGATCAAGGATATTCTTCAATTCTTCAAAGCAGCTTCCGACTTCACTGCCTTTCCCGGACATCGTTTCCAGCAAAACTGTGGTTTGCATGCCTGAAAACATAACCTGATTGAGTGCCCCGGCAATTTGCCTGACGGCAGTATCTAATGGCTGTCCGCGTCGATTGCCCGGATGCAGATTATAAAAATTACCCGGCATCAATTCCATCCGTTGTAAATCTTCTGCCAGCATTTGGGCAGACAGCTCGCGCAGATGATTGTCGGCCGAACAGAGATTTAATGTGTAAGGCGCGTGGGCCAGAAACGGGGTAAAATTGTGAGTATTAAGGATACTGAGAAATTTTTTTATTTCATCGGGGTTTACCGCTTTGGCACCGGCTCCCCGTGGATTGCGGATAAACATCTGAAAGGTATTGGCATTGATTTTAACAGCATCGTTTGCCAATGCAGCATAACCTTTTGCGATAGAGAGATGGGTCCCTATTTTTAGTATTGTTTTGTGATCGTATTTTTCCATAATACTATTATCGCTGCCAGCAGTAAAATTATGCTGAAACAACTATATTATTGTAGCTTTTGATCTTATATTGTACAATAATAGAAGCGGTTGTCCATGGCAGCATATGAGGCGGCTTGTATGGGAGATGCGGCAGCAATAGCGATTCAGCGGGAACGCGCAGCGGCTTTGTCGGACCAGATAATGATAAACCGGGAGTAAAATATGGATAAAAGACTTTTATTGACATTCGTGGCAATGGTATTGATTACAACATCGTGCACAACTACAGCAAATGAAAAAGCTGAATCATCGATCGAGGCACCGGGCAGTAATATCGCCCGGGAATCTGATGCTGCGTCATTTCAACTGGAGCCGTTGACAGAGGCTGGCGATTTCCCGGTGGAATTAGTGAATCAAATCAGGGAAGCTGTATATCAGAATAAAGTAGAGGTATTGATTGCTGAATTATCAGGTATTGGTTCTATTATGCCACTGGTAAAGATTGCTCCGGATCAGGGACTCTATGAGGCCGTTGATCAACAGCAGATAATTTATGGCCGAAAATGTGCACGTTTTCAATATGACAGTAAAGATTTTTTAATGACCTATGACTATGATTACCGCGAAAATCTGGTTTGGGCAGCATTATTTCTGTTGGGCAGTGAGGACGATAAACTAACGGTGGATGCGAAAGTTTATTTTAAAGAACAAAAGAGACTGAGCAATGGACAAATTGTGTATGCGGAGAAAGATTGTCCGGATGTTGCAGATATTTTAGTATACCTGCAGGATTGCATGGAGGATGCTGTATGGGTGAGCCGGGAAATGCGCATGTTCTTTGGTGACGCGCTTGAACGTCCGGATTTGCTGACTAAATTTAAGGAAAGATATTTTTATCGTGAAATTCCAGCTTATATGCTCTGCACCATTGATGCAGATAATGATGGAGTTGAAGAAATATATGAAGTACGCCGTAATCAAATTACAGGTTGGTATGATAAAGAGTTAGACGTATTACCGAAACCATACGAGGAGGCGGAGATACTATCTTATAGGTTGATAAACACTTGGTTTAAAATAATTAACAATAAAACAATGATTTTCACCATTCATGAAAAAAAAGTAAAAAAAGATTGTTATTTGATAAAAGTACAAATAGTTGAAAATGGAGAAACAAAGACATTGCTGGAATACGAGGTGAGTTTGGATACCTCGGAAATATTGATGGCGGATAATTATTTTGATACATATCAACAGCGGGAAATTGTACAACAATGGCAGATACCTGAATATGGAGAGATTTTTTCTGACAATATAACGCAGAGTATCAATGATTTGGTTGCAGAGGTAATGGAATACTCTTATAAGATTAACTTTGACAGTGATCCCAATACAGCCCCGGTGCTTGAGGCGGTTCAGCAACTGATATCCAGCCAGGAGTTATATGCTGCCGATGATACTCTGGGGGTGTCTGGAACACAGCTTAATACCTCAGCGTTTTATAAAAAGTATTATGAATATTTAAAGGTATATGATCCGGATAGCGAGGGTGGATTTATTCCGTCAATTGATGTAGTGTATCAAAGGGAGTATGCTGATCAGATCTATGATCTGTTGTTCTATTATATGGCTGATAGTGGGTTTGGCAATCGTGTTGATGTCTATCTGGAAGAGGAGGAGGGACTTACTTTCTGCAGCTCAAACTCAATTAGTTTGTTGGATAGTAAAATAATTCAAAATTCTGAGGGTATATTTCTGGTTAAGAAGGAGAAAAACCGAGAAAAGGAAAAATATCTTCCTGATATAACGGTTCGTCGTTTATCATCCGAAACTGAGGAAATCATGGTGATTCGGCCGGATACTACCGGGTTTAGATGGAAGTCGATCTATAGTGATCAGCTGGCTCATGAAGCAGCAGTGAGTCTATATCTCGAGCAGATAAAAGATGATCTTATGTGGAATTCAGTAGTACCTGAGAAGAATCAGTTTTATGTCGGAGATGAAAGCACTGACTTCGATGAATATCTGCAGGCAAGACTGAAATCAATATCTTTCTGGGGGAATGATTTATATCAGACAGATTATAATAATGACGGGCAGGCGGATTATATACTGCGTTTGAGAAATGATGGTTTTAAGATAATATTTTATCATGTCAATGACAACTGGCCGGTTAAGATTAACTATGAAAATGATAATTATGGACAGCCAGTGGGTTTGATTCAAACCTGGTTCCAGGAAATTAATGGTCAGGTATTTACTTTCCAACTCTTTTTAGAAGACGAAAAATACTATAAATTGAATGTAACATTAATGAAAGGTACGCAGGTGACGCTGGTACAGAGTTATTTGATTGTGCCGGAAGTAGAATATTATATAGAATAGGAAAAACAACAAGGATGTTTTTGTATGGGGAGTCAAAGTCAAAAAACATCATTTCCCGACCGCCCCTCTGTTTTTTCATATCATGATTATTTCGCTTTTGGAATTAAACGACTCACCAATCAGAATTGATTGTTCATGGTTTGTATGTTAAAAATAGTACAAGATATACAAATCGTAACGAACATTTGCCGGCGGCGGTAGGAGTGAACAGTTCACTGGAGTGCATGATTACAGTTATTGGCTCTCTGATAGGAGCCGGAGCCTGCAGCCCCATTTATGATTGGAAGTTTTATTTTAAATATGTGTCTGAGAAGTGAAGGCAGCGCAACGTACTCTATGATTGGGATTGGATTTGGCGATATATTGAACTGTTTTCTGGATCCGCTGTTCATCTATAAGTTCGGCTTTGGAGTAGCTGTAGTATCGCTTTCGGCTTGCAATTCGGCATCGCCGGAATGATCTGCCAGAAATTAAAGAGAGGTTGTTTGAGCGGTCAAAATAGCTGTATTTAATAAGAAAACGAGGATAGAACGATGATTTGAACCTCGTTTTTTTTGTGGTTTAAAATATCAGCTAATTCTCCCGCTGAATCTTTGTTGAGTGCTGCGAATCAACAGTATGCCTTAAAAGAAGCAGATAAAAGAATTACCACTGATGTGTCAAAATAACTGAAACGGAGTTGTTTGAAGTGCCCTGAAATCTGTGCTTTAATCTAAGTATCAAAAGCAACAAAAGAAAGGAAGGTGCAGGATGGATAAGAGTATTATGTGGCATCACATCGCCCAGGAAACGGAGGTACTGCCTAAACTGCTTGCCGATAATCAGGTGAAGCAGCTGGCTGGGAAGTGCGATTTAAAAAAACTGCGGAAGCTGATTTTTGTGGCATCCGGAAGTTCACTCAATGTTGCATCAGTGGCAGAAGCAGCGTTTGCCGGTTTGGCCAATGTAGAAGTGGTTTTAAAAACACCTTTTAATTTTCTGGCTGATCCAGCCTTGCTGGCCGGCAGTCGGCCGGAAGAGACATTAGTTATTGCGATCTCTCAGACCGGAACCAGCAGCGGCACAATTCAAGCGATTCACCAGGCAAAGACAGCAGGGCATAAAGTTTTAACAATGACGGAGCAGGTCGGCACCCCGGTTCATACCGAAGGCGATTACTATCTTAACTTCTTGTGCGGGCCGGAGAATTGCAATGCAAAAACCAAGGGGTACTCCAGTTCACTGGTGTTGCTGTGGCTGCTGGCTCTGGAGATTGGCTGCAGTAAAGGGATCGTCAATGAAATCGTATATCAGGAGTTCAGGCAGGAGATTGCTGACAGTATTAGTGATATTCCTGAGACAATTAACCACACCCTGCAGTGGCTGGAAACCCATAAAGACTGGGCGGCAATGGAATATTTTCTGGTCGTAGGCAATGGAATCAACTACGGCACAGCAGAGGAGGGCATGTTAAAGCTGCTGGAGACGCTGTGTATCCCGGCTTATATCTGTGAAACCGGAGAGTTTTCGCACGGTTTTCACCGGACCCTAAACAGCCGAAGTAATGTCATTCTTCTGTTGACCGAGGAATATGGCAATGAAGACATTAAAAAGGCCATCGGTTATCTAAAGCCCAAAATCCGGCGGCTCCTGGTTATCGATGCATCAAGGCATCCGGTGCCGGACGTTGACAACATTCCGGTAACCTATCGCTTCTATACGGCATCAGCACTTAATATTGCTGTGGTTTTCCAGGTTATGGCAGTGGCTTTGCCGGAGATATTAGGTTATGACCCTAATGAACCGGTTAATGAGGACTTTACAAAACTGGTGGGTACCAGATAAACTGGTATGAGAAGAACTGGAACCAGATAAATACATTAGTAAGGTTGATAAGATGAAGATAGAACGAAAACAGGCTGTTATTGAGATGTTGATGAAATCGGAAGAGATGATGACCGTTTCGGAGATTGCCAGACGGTTGGAATTATCCGTTAAAACGGTCAGAAATGAGTTGCGGGTTTTGGACGGTATTGTGGCAGATTTTAAATGCACAATTCAGAAAATACCAGGAAAAGGGATCAAGCTGTGCGGCAAGGATCTTGATCAGCAGAACCTGTATCGTTTTATGTTTGCAAGTGATACGGCAGAGATGACACCAACTCAGCGGCAGCAGGAGATCTGGCTGAGGTTATTTAAAAGCAGCCAGGCGATGCTGATGAAGGAATTGTGTGCCAGTCTGTATGTCAGTCATGCTACAATTACCAATGATGTCAGAGAATTAAACGAACGGCTGTGCCAGCATCAGGTTACCATTACATATCAGAAGTCGGAAGGACTTGAATTGTCCGGCAATGAGATCGATATCCGAAACGCTTTTGTGGATGAATATTTCCGCAAGATACTTGGTGATACCAATGCGCTTTTTCGGCTGGACGGCGATAAGTTGATCTTTAATAGTAAACTGACGGCGCTGGAGCAGGCGGTTCAGGTGGATATTATTGGTCTGATACCACTGATTCAGTGGGTAGAAAGTAAACTGAATTATAAATTTACGGCTGAGGCGATTGTCGGACTGGCGCTTGAATTTGCTGCGGCTATCATTCGCATCAGCGCCGGTTATATGATCGAGATAGATGATGAAACTGCGGATATCCTGTATGCCTGCGAAGAGATGAAGGTCTGTGTGGATTTGGAGCGTGAGTTGTCGAAGTTTTATCAGATTGAAATTCCGACCAGTGAAAAATATTTCTTTTTAATGCTGATTATCGGCGCCCGGCAAAGTAAGAAAAAGATCACCATGCTATCAAAAATGTCCAAATACGACCGTACAGACATTATCCACACGACAACGAAATTTATGCGTCAGGTACAGGATGAGCTTGGTCTGGATTTAAATCATGATAAGGCATTGTTTGAAAATCTGTTAAATCACATCCGTACCTCGGTTTATCGGATGCTGTTTGGACTTAAGGTGGATAATCCGCTGCTTGCCCAAATCAAACAGGAGTATCCACGTGTTTATTATCTGGTAGCGGATAATGTGGAGACTTTGGAGCATGCTTTCCAGGTTAAGTATCCGGAAAGTGAGATTGGATATCTGGCTCTATACTTTGTCCTGGCGATGGAGACGGTGGCTAAAAAGGTCAGGGCGCTGGTAGTCTGTGCCAGTGGTCTGGGAATATCTCAGTTGTTAGTCACAAGGCTGGAAAAACTATTTCAACAGATCGAAGTGGTTGGTGCGGTCTCTGTATTTGAAGTCTCGCAGTTTATGGATGCTGATGTGGATATGGTGATCTCAACGGTAGCGATCGAAGAACTGGAATGGGTGAAAACTATAGTAGTAAATCCGATTCTTGGCAATGACGATATTAAAAAACTGACCAAAGAATTGTGTCTGATGCCGGCAGCGGCCAGTGTGGCGGCGGTATTTCATGAACGAAATATTTATTTTGAACAGATGATGGCATCAAAAAAAGAAGTGTTAACGTTTTTATACACCAGACTGGCCGAAAAGGACTATGTGGAGGCTGAATTTCTGCCTTCGCTGTGGCGGCGGGAAGAGATGGGTTCTACCTATATCGGCAATCATACTGCGGTGGTTCATGGTGAGATGGATTTTGTCAAACACAGTGTGCTGCAGGTGTTAAGATTAAGCGAACCAATCGACTGGGATGAACAGAATCAGGTCGATGTTATCATCAATGTGGTATCAACAAGAAATCAATCAATATATTTTTCCAAAGTCTTCCGTGCCCTGGGTAACCTGCTGGATGAAGAAGAATTTTGGCAAAGATTGCATGACTGCCAGGAAGAGAAGAGTCTGGCAAGACTGCTCAATAAGGAGCTGGCAAATGATAATTGATAGATCATTAATAAAGTTGGATTTGGCAGCGGCCAATCAGGATGAAGCCATCAGAATGCTGGCTGAAGCAGCCTTTGCGGCCGGCCGGATCGGAAATTTAAATGAATTTTGCAGTAAAGTGAAAGCGCGGGAGGCGGTGGCTTCCACAGATATGGGGTTTGGAATTGCAGTACCACACGGGAAAACGGATTGTGTCAAAGATGCATTTGTGGTTTTTGGCCGTTTGCAGAATCCGATTGTGTGGAATCAGGAAGCCGGCAGTGAGATCAATATGATCTTTATGCTGGGTTCGCCGGAAACCAGCGAGAGCAATATACATCTGGTTATTCTGGCCCAGCTGGCCAGACATCTGATGGATGAGGACTATCTGGAAGCGATGAAAACAGCTGAAACTGAGGAGGAACTGCTGCATTATTTCGATTTTACGGAAAAGGGGGAATAATCATATGGATACATTGAGAGAAGAGGGAGTAAGAATTAGGAAAGCACTGATGACAGGCGTTGGTTATATGATTCCGTTTGTGGTATTCGGGGGTATTTTGATAGCTTTGACCATTGCGTTTTCGGAAATAGGTGAAACAGGGGTGAATATTACCAATCCGGTTTTAGCAACCTTGAATGAATTTGGCGGTTTGGCAATGCAGTATATGATCCCGATATTGGGTGCATTTATTGCTTACGGAATTGCTGACCGGGCCGGGATTATGCCGGGGTTTGTCGGCAGTGCAATTGCTGCCAATGCAGGGACTGGTTTCCTGGGCGCCCTGGTAGCCGGAATTCTGGCCGGATATATTGTTGAGTTGATTAAAAAAATTCCGTTGCCGGTTACCTTAAAATCGTTGATGCCAATCTTTATTGTGCCATTACTTGGCGGCGTTTCAGTGGCTTTGCTGATGCAGTATGTGATCTGTGTACCGCTGACAGCTATCAATAGCGTGCTGACCGGTTTTCTGGTGCAGCTGCAAGGCGGAAACGCATTGCTTTTGGGAGCTATCTTAGGTTTTATGACAGCACTTGATTTAGGTGGTCCGGTCAATGTTGTGGCCTGTTTGTTTGCCTGGGCGATGTTTAGTGAAGGGGTTTACACTCTGGCCGGTCCGGTGGCAGTAGGAATCTGCACCCCGCCGCTGGGGATGGGACTGGCGACATTACTGTCAAAGAAAAAATATGATGAAGATGATCGCGAGGCCGGAAAAGCATCACTACTGATGGGTATGATTGGAATATCTGAAGGGGCGATACCATTTGCCGCCAAGGATCCGCTGCGGGTAATTCCGGCCAACTGTATCGGTGGTATGGTTGGCGGCGTGGTTGCTATGGCCGCTGGTGTTACCTGCTATGCCCCGCATGGCGGACCGATAGTCACAATGGTTTGCGGCAATAAATTGATGTATCTGCTTGCGATAGTCATAGGTTCTCTGGTGACAGCGCTGATTGTTAACGGTTTGAAAAAAGAGATAACTTAATAGGAGGATAAGGAATGTATATTATAGGTGTTACGTCATGTTCAACCGGGATTGCCCATACCTATATGGCAGCGGAAGCAATTAAAAAGGCGGCTAAGAAACTGGGTCATAAAGCCAAGGTAGAGACTCAGGGTTCGATTGGGATTGAGTCGAGGCTCAGTACCAAGGATATTGAAAATGCTGACCTGATTATCATCTGTGCCGATGTGGCTTTGCGGGAAGCAGAACGGTTTGATAACAAAGCTATTTATGAAGCTAAGACAGAGGCATTTATAAAAGCGGCGGATCAGGAATTGCAGAAAGCGATCACAGCAATGGGGAAATAAAAAATCATTCAACAAAAGAGCGAATGCTGTGATTCGCTATGACGTTGATTATGTAGTTTCTTGTTTTTGACTTAGACTGCACTATCAGACAATGAAGAAGGAATAATGAGCATGGAACTATCCATATCTCATTACCTTTCTGAATCGTTCAAATAGTGCAGTTTTTTGTGTTATTTACAGGTGAGGTTATACTTTTTCAGTTTGGAGGAGTCAACCTTGTTTTCATATCTGGCCAATTTGGTAACCACAGATGTTTTGCTGTCAGATCACTATTTTGAGACTTATCAGCAGCGGAAACTTGTGCAACAATGGCAGCTCCCTGAATATAGTGAGGTTTATCCTGATGATATGGAGCAAACAGTCAGTAATTCAGTCACTGAGGTGACGAAATATTCATACAAGATTAAATGTGAAAATGATCAAAATGCATCTGTTGTGGTAGATGATGTTCAGAAATTGATAACCAGTCAGCAATTATATGCTGTCGATGACATTCTGGGGGTACCGGGAAAATCGCTTGACATTTCTGGCTTTCGCGAAAAGTATTATGAATATCTGAAGGTTTATGATCCGGATTGTGAAGGGGGATTTATTCCGACAATAGATGCTGCCTATCAGATCGCGTATGCAGATCAAATTTATTATTTACTGTTCTATTATCGGGCGGAAAGTGGGGCAGGTAATCATGTGGATGTCTATATGGCAGAGAATGGGGGACTTACATATTTTCGATCAACCGAAATCAGTGATTGGGACAGTAAAATAATTCAAAATTCTGAAGGCATATTCCTGGTTAAGCGGCAGCGAAATGATGAGGAAGAAAGATATCTTCCTGATATAACAGTTCATCGTTTATCTTCCGAAACAGAAGATATTATGGTGATCCGGCCAAACACTACCGGCTTTAAGTGGTATTCAATCTACAGTGACCAGTTGCCTCATGAAGCAAGGGTGTGTCAATATCTCGAACAGATAAAAGACGAGCTTATGTAGGAGTCGGTATCGCCTGAAAAGAATCAGTTCTATGTCGGAGATGAAAGCGCTGATTTTGATGCAAATCTGCAGGCAAGACTGAAATCCGTATCCCGCAGGGGTTTTAATTTATATCAGACAGATTATAATAATGACGGGCAGGCGGATTATATATTGCGTTTAAGAGATGATGATTTTAAAATAGATTATTATCATATCAATGACAATCGGCCGGTTAAAATTAACTATGAGAACAGTGCTGATAAACAGCCGGGGCTACTGATTCAAACCTGGTTTCAGGAGATTGATGATCAGGTATTTACTTTCGAACTCTTTATAAAAGAAGGAAGATACTATATATTAAATGTATCATTAATAAAAAACACAGAGGTAACACCGGTTCAAAGTTATTTGATTGTTCCGGAAGTGGACTATATGATAGAATAGGTAAAGTGTGATATAGAAGAAATAGAACAGTTTGTAAAAGAATTCAAGTAGGAGAGCAAAGTTCTAAGAGATTTTTGCGAAAAAAGATATATTCATAATTGTTTTCATGATATTATGGTTTCATAGACAAAATATCACAATAACTTAAATTCTAAAACTGGAGGAAGACATAAGTGAAGAAGTTCGATGTAAAAAGTTTGGCAGCGGGGATTATTATTGGAACGATGGGGGTAACGACGGTATTTGCGGCAACAGGCATCAAGTCTGCGGTTTTGAGTAATACGAAAGTTACACTTAACGGAGGATCTTTGCCGCTTGGCAAGTCTTTGGTTTCGGTTACCATGGATGATGAACAAAATGCAAGTTTGTATGTGCCGTTAAATGAATTGTCTGAAAAGCTTGGATATACGGTTAATTATGATGAAGAAAAAGATACGGTTAATTTGATTTCTGCTAACGGCAGTTCGCTTGCAGCTAATGACGGCATCGTTTCAGAGGGCAATGTTGTTATGAATTTAACCAATAACCCCGACCAGAGAAACATAGCTGAATCCGGATCATTCCAGGCGGAAGACAATCAGACATTGACCTTAAATATTTCCTCTGATATCAAAGGAGGAACGGTAGATTTGTTCTTATTTGATCCGAATGGAAATGAGCAGCGCATTACCATCGGTGCCGCTAATATAACAAAAGAGATTGTTTTGGTAAAAGGCACCTGGCAGTATAATTGTTCCGGTGTGTTCACAGATGGTGGGAACGTCAGTATTATTGGTGTGATCAATTAAAACAGCAATATAATATAGAGGTTATGTTCTTCATTTGAAAATGAGAGAGCATAACCTCTTTTTTTGTGGGCTGACTCCTGGACAGACCATCAGGCTGACAGATTTCGGACCGGATTATTTATCTTGATCAGATGCAATTGTTTTTAATATGTAGCTGCTGAGCAGGAATCCGCATCCGGCAAAGGCTGCCATTATAATAAATACGATACGATATCCGGAAAGCCCCGGATTGTTATCTAAAATACTGCCATATACAGAGTAGAGAAATGTACCCGGCAAATATCCGATGAAAGCACCCAGTGACATAGCTGAACCGGTGATTTCCCGCGGCACATGCACCTCATCCATCGGTGCAAAAAAGATTGCACGCATACTAAATACACAAGCGCCAATACTTAAAGTCATTAACATTCCCAGATAGACATTCATCTGGCCGTGCGGCAGGAATGTAAAGACAAGTAAGGCGGTACCAGTGATAACAAATACGATGCGAAGATACTTAGTCGCTGAATGAAAGACTTTATCCGTAAGAAAACCGCCGATTGGTCCGCCTAACATTTTAAGTGCATACTGGTTGATGATGCCATAAGCACCGACTAATACTACGGGGATCGCATAAAGCTCCTGCAGGAAAGGAATAAAGTAAGTCAGGCCGCAGTAGACAGAGTAGACTGCAAAAACATTAAAGGATACCAGCCAGATGTTTTTGTTTTTCAGTGCGGCCATCATACCTTTCATGGCAGCTTTATTTTTGCTGATCTGCTGACCGGTTTCATCAGTTGTCTGAATATTATCCGGTTCCAGCAACAGGAAAGATATAACACCGATGATCATTGGAACAGCGGAATAAAAGAGGATAGCGGCCCTCAAACCGGCAGCATTACTGCCAAAGGCAGCAAATACGGCAAGTGCGGCAAATGCTACAATTGTATCAATGAGTCCCCGGCCGGCTTCAAGAATACCGAACATACGCCCCTGTTCTTCTTCTGTTCCCAAAAGACGTACCGCTTTTAGCATCGAGGGCCAGTAAAGCATATCGGCACAAACTGCCAGGCCGCAGTTTATGGCAAGAAAAAGGCCGTAAGAAGGAAACGTTGATAAGCCGATACCAAGCAGTCCGATCCCAAATAATGCCATTGGTATCATGACTTTTTTTGAAATCCGGTCGGTTAAGTAGATAGAAATTAAAAAACCGAATGTAGATACGATGCCGGCAATACTCATGGCAGCACCGATCTGGGTATGGGACAGTCCCATATACTCCTGCATGGGAACATAGAAGGCGTCTTTCATAAATCCCAGTTTGTAGATTGTGCCGGCACCGAGAACTAATGTACCAAACGATATCCATTTCTTTGATTGTCTGCTGTTTGTTCCATTTTTCATACTCTTCATCTCCTAAAATAAATTATTGAAACTGCAATGTAGTTTACACAGTCAGTATATGTGCGAATTTGTGTGAAGTCAAGTGGGAGTGTGGTAAAATGAGCTGTTTTGTGGAAAATGGACGAAAACAGGTGTGCGAATTTGTGCTATAATGAGGTGAAAAGCAGTTGAAAAGCACAGAATACTATGCTAATATAAGTGAAAAGGTGTGATAATGGTAAGGAGGATAACGTATGTTAGCAGAACAACGGTATCAGAAGATCCTGAATCTGATGCAGGAGGACGGAAGTGTACGCGTATCGGAATTAAAAAAGCTGATGGATGTTTCAGCAGAGACGATTCGCAGGGATTTGGAAAATATGGAGCAGCAGGGGCTTATCCGCAGAACCCGTGGCGGTGCCTTCTTAAATGAGAAAGAAGAATACCGGCCATTTGATATCAGAGGGGCACAGGAACGGGAGAGCAAACAGGAGATCGCAGAATTCGCTGCCAGCTTTATCGAGGAAGGACAGGCGATCGCCCTGGATTCCGGAACAACATCATATGAACTGGCCCGGGTAATTAAACACAAGTTTCAGAACCTGACGGTAGTGACTAATTCGGTAGCTATTGTTAATGAGCTGGCAGGGGCCAGGGGAATTACTATCATCGCTACCGGCGGAGTATATCGCGCCGAGGAGATGGCCTTTGTATCAGAGATGGCCGGACTCATTTTTGAAAAGTTAAATATCCATACATTTTTTCTGACGACCTGCGGAATATCAGTAGATCGGGGAATCACATATCAGCGTATGGACGAGATCATTGTGCAGGAGAAGATGATGGAAGCATCTGATCAGACATATGTAATTACAGACAGCAGTAAACTGGGGGTTAATTCTTTGGTGAAGATGTGTGATATTGACCGGGTCAGCCGCATTATTACAGATTCTAAGGCTACCGAAGAACAGTTATTGCCATTTGTCAGAGCTGGTGTGTTAGTCAGCAAGCCAGAATAAAGGAGAAGCGATGCAGGATGAAAAGGTAAATGTTCTTTTGGTTTCAATTGATGCATTAAAGCCGGAATTTGTATTTGAACAGAAGCGTCTGGGGATAGAGTTAACAAATATCAGTAAGTATTTTCTTGCTGGAGGTACGTTTGCCGGGGGCGGTGTTCAGAGCGTATTTCCAACATTTACATACCCTTGTCATCAAAGTATTATCACCGGGGTAAATCCTGCAGTACATAAGATTTACAATAACGGCATCTTTGATCCGATGGGTGAACATATGGGCGCCTGGCATTGGTTTGCCACTGAAGAAGTTAAGACATTGTGGGAATTGGCAAAAGAACATGGTTATTTGTCTGCCAGTGTGGCGTTTCCAACTTCTGTTTGCGCAAAGGGAGATTTTATTGCTCCGGAGTTTTGGTGGGATGGTTCGGGTCTGGACAGCCGCTTTATTAATGCAATGTCGAAGCCGCAGGGACTGATAACGGAGATGGAGGCGGCAATCGGACGGTATCCGGGTGGGCTTGATCTGTCGGAATCGGGAGACCGCCAAAGGTTTGCCGCAGCAATGTGGATTTTGAAGGAAAAGCTTCAACCGTTGCTTCATGAACAGCCGTTTTTTATGTCCTGTTATTTTGCTTCATTTGATGAAACGGCCCATCAATACGGGGTGTACAGTAAGGAAGCAGCTGATGTTTTGCAGTCAATTGATGAAATGCTGGGTCAGTTGATTGAGACAGCTTATGAGATGACGGATGGGAATCTGGTAGTATGTGTTGTTTCAGATCATGGGACCATAGATAATAAGTTTAACATTTATCCGAATGTAAAATTATATGAAGCCGGATTGATCGAACTGAATGAACAGGGCAAAATGACAGACTGGCAGGCCTGGTCACAGCGGGCCGGGGGCATGAGCGAAGTTCGTTTGAAAGATCCCGGTGACCAGAAGGCGGCCGGGCGTTTGGCCAAAGTGATGAAGGCCTTTGAAAATGATCCGGAATCGGGGATTTTAGAGGTACTTGATCGTGAAGCAGCAGTCAGGCGCGGTGGGTTTGCCGAGGCCGATTATGTACTGGTGGCTCAAAAGGGATATGAAGTTCGTGATGAAGCAACGGGAGAGTACTGCCGGAGTACACTGCATCAGAAAGCACAGCACGGGTATAGTGAGAAGTTTGAAGAAATGCGGGCTTCCTTTTTAATTACCGGTCGGGGAATTGAACGGGGCAAGGATATCGGGGCGTTGAATCTGATTGATATTGCGCCGACACTGGCGGCAATCATGGGATTTGAAATGCCGCAGGCAGAAGGGGAAAATCGTTTATAGCAGATGACCGGAGCATGATCGGTTCAGGGGGAAGACGATGGAGATAATGGAAAAGGTGTTGGGGAATCTGGCCAATATGTTCTGGGGCAATTGGATGTTGTTTGTCCTTTTGGGAACGGGCTTTTTCTATACGGTATTAACCGGCGGAATTCAGCTGCGGGCAATTCCGTGGCTGGTAAAATCGTTCAGGCAGAAAAAAGCGACTCAGCAAATATCGGAAAAATCGGAAAAGGGTACCGTATCATCCATTCAGGCACTTTACATAGCGATTGCCAGTTGTGTCGGAAGCGGCAATATAGTTGGTGTTGCCACCGCGTTAATCAGCGGCGGTCCGGGAGCGCTGTTCTGGATGTGGATAGCAGCGATACTGGGGATGGCTACGAAATATGCTGAGATCATTCTGGGACTCTGTTATAGGGAACAGGCAGCAGATGGTGAATACTATGGCGGCCCGATGTATTATATCGGGAAAGGATTGAAAATGCCGCGGCTGGCAGTAACAGCAGCAATTCTGCTCTTTCTGCAAAACGCCGGTGCAACGTTGATTCAATCCAATACGATTTCGGATGTGGCACTGCAGATGTTTCAGATACCAAAACCGGTTACAGCAGTTGTGGTATCATTGCTGATGGCCTTTATTATCAGGGGCGGACTGACCAGGCTGGCAGATATGGCACAGCGGATTGTTCCATTTATGGCAGTTGTGTATATTCTGGGTGGTTTGTTTGTGGTGTTTGCCCATATAGAAGCATTGGTGCCAATGTTGGAAAGTATTATAAAAGGGGCATTTTCTTTATCGGCCGGCGGTGGTGCTCTGGCCGGGATCGGCATGAAAGAGGCGATGCGGTTTGGCGTTGCCAGGGGATTATATTCAAATGAGGCCGGTGAAGGGACGGCCGCGGTGATTCATTCAGCAGCAAGGGTATCGCACCCGGTACATCAGGGGTTCCTCGGTATTGTTGAAGTGTTTGTAGATACCCTGATCATTTGCAGTACGACAGGAATTGCTATTTTAATCAGTGGAGTTCCTCTTGCCGGGGCAACGCCGGCCACACTGGCAACAGAGGCGTATGCTACGGTATTTCCGGTCATGAAATATGTGGTTTCGTTCAGTTTGATTTTATTTGCCGGAACATCGATTATGAGCCAGTGGTATTTTGGCCATGTCAGCCTGATGTATCTCAGGAGCCAAAACGGAGACCGGTGGTATAAGCTGCTGTTTCCGATCCTGATCATCTGCGGCAGTCTCAGCACTGCGGGAATCGTATGGGCGATTCAGGATTGTGCACTGGGACTGTTGATTATCCCTAATATTGTGGCTTTGCTGGTGTTATTTCCGCAGGTAATGGAACAGAGCAGAGCATTTTTTGAGAAAAATAAGGAGCGTAAGTTGCAATGAATAATAGAATTGTTGAATACATAGAACAAATTCCGGAGGTGAAAGCTGCGGCTGCCGGACAGGAGACTTTTTGGCTGAATGATCGTAAATTGCCGTTTTCAGAGCAAAAGGAACGGGCGGTGGAACCGGAACTGATTGAAGATGCGGCTGAGCGACTGAAACGTTTTGCTCCTTATCTGGCAGAGGTTTTTCCTGAATTGGAAGCGACCGGGGGAATTATAGAATCGCCACTACGTGAGATAAAAGCAATGCAAAGAGAATTGAACCAGGAATTGAATGCAGACATAAAGGGCCGTTTACTTCTTAAAATGGACAGCCATTTACCGATATCCGGTTCGGTGAAAGCGCGCGGGGGAATCTATGAGGTGCTTAAACATGCAGAGGATTTAGCATTGTCTGCGAAGTTGTTAAAAGAGGACGAAGATTACCGTAAACTGGCAACGCAGGAAATGCGTGATTTCTTTCATCAGCATACTGTTCAGGTGGGATCTACGGGGAATCTGGGTCTCAGCATTGGCATTATGAGCGCTAAGTTGGGATTTCAGGTAATTGTTCATATGTCGGCAGATGCGAAGCAGTGGAAGAAGGATTTACTGCGTGAAAAGGGAGTAAGCGTAATCGAATACGAAGCTGATTATTGTGCAGCGGTAGAGCAAGGGCGGAAAAATTCGGATTCAGATCCAAAGAGTTATTTTGTCGATGATGAGAATTCGATTAATCTGTTTTTGGGTTATGCAGTGGCAGCAGAGAGATTAAAGAATCAATTGGAAGAACAGGGGATCATGATTGATGCCAAACATCCATTGTTTGTATATCTGCCATGTGGTATCGGTGGTGCGCCAGGGGGTGTTGCTTATGGACTGAAGGAGATATTTGGGGATGCTGTCCACTGTTTCTTTACCGAGCCGACCCAGGCCTGCTGTATGTTGTTTGGGATAACGACCGGAGAACATGACGGCGTCTGTGTACAGGATTTTGGCATCAGCGGAAAGACGGATGCTGATGGACTGGCGGTAGGAAGACCTTCGGCATTTGTTGGAAAAGTCATTGAGACAAAACTTAGCGGTATTGCAACGATAGAGGACCGGAAATTGTATGATTTGATGCGGATGTTGTTAGGGACGGAGGATATATTCATTGAACCTTCAGCATGTGCTGCATTTGCGGCATTTCTTCATGAGGAAAAAATGAAGAATTATATTGAAAAAGAAGGTCTGGTGGATAAGGCTGAACAGATTACCCATATTGCATGGGCTACCGGCGGGAACATGGTGCCGCCGGAGATGGTGGCAGAGTATCTGGTTACATATAAATAAAAGGTCAGGTCATTGATATCGTGAAAGGCAAGGTGCGGGTATAATTATATCTGTACCTTGTTTTTGTTGTAGCTTTTGAAGCTATGCGGTACAATAAAAGAGGAGGTGGGCGGCAGATGTATACTTTTGAATATCGGTTTTATCCTAAATCGATGGAGGAAACAGATCGTGATATTTTTGATGATGAGATGCAGTGGTTTATCTCATCGTTATATAAAAATGGACAGATTCTTCGGGATTATCAAAATACTGTCATATCAAATGATTCTTATCAGTATCGGGTAGTTGCTCCGGAAAAGATTTCATTGGAGCGGAAGTTATATAATCAATACAGTGAGAAATATTTCCAAAGCGTGTTGGAGATGTCTGTAAAAGCGCCAGAACTACATTTTATCGGGGAGAATTATGATGTTCAGGACAGCTGTGAATGTTCAGACTCAAGTTTTTATATTTTAGATACGGATGTATCTGAATGTACTTCACCGATCAAATGCGGTGATTGCTGCCGTTCGGTGCCGCTGTATCGTTTTCCGAAAACTTATCATGATGAATATTTTGATATCTTGAATTGGCAGCAGGTATATCACGCATGTTGGATGCAATATCTGCAGGGAATTGGCGAACGCCATGGGTATCGGATGATGCACTCGTATAAAAGTGACCTGGCTGTTGAAGGACGTCGTATCTGTGATTTTTTGGAAGAACAAACCGGAAAACCATTCTATTATTTTCTGTTTAAGTATTATTCGAGGAATAGAAAAGTCTGTTCAAGCTGCGGCGAACCATGGGTGAATTCGGATAGTAAATATAAATATGAGTATGTGTGTCATAAATGCAGGTTTGTTTCGGATGATATTTGTTGGTATATAAACAAAAAAGGAGCTGGGGGGACAGCTCCATAATAGGGGAAGAGTATGAAAAAGCTTTTTATTAACTTTACTCTTATATAGTAACTCTTAATTGTGTTCAATTTTTGTCTTTATCATAAACAAACAATAAAGTTTGTGAAAATATAATTTACGAAATATAGTATAAAATGATACAAGGAGAAGATTTATGAAGGAGACACATCCGTTATTTGGACCGTTAGAATATGATGATTATTTAGGATATACAACCAGTACGACTGTTTTGTTTTCCGGCAAGAAAACAGAAGTAGAGTTGATTATATCGGAAACCTTAGGAAATGGTGGAATAGAAGAAATTCATTGTGATACATATAATGTTTTGATTGAAAACTGGGAAGAGATAGTGCCGGATGTTTTACAGGCCATAATTAAATATCAAAATACAGAGTGGGGAGCAAGTGATCATACACAGAGTTTTCCCATGTTTAAAACAATGAATGATGTATTAGAAAATGTAGAGCTGATCCGTATTACACTTGAAGCAGGAATTCCTGAATATCGGAAGCAAGAAGGACGATACGTTGTTCTGCTTTTTAGCGCGGAATGGGTCAATAATGATTATAGACTTTTAAGTGTTGCGTTAATTAATGAGAAAGTAGTTGAAGTTACTGATCAGGATGTTTAATGTAATTATAGGATGATATAAATGATAAGTGTTGAGGAAGTAATCAAAATTTATATAAAATATAAGGGATTTAGACAAGGACTATTTACGGATTATGGTGGAGTATTTGATAGTTACCTTGAGTTTTATAAGGATGAACTTAAAAAATGCAGCTTGTTTGAAATGGATAACAGAGAGTATACATTAGCGATTCAATACAGGGATAATCAATTTGTTATTTATCACACTGATGAAAAAGCTGCAGTTTGGGGCATAGAGTATAAATATGTTCAATATGAAGATGCAGTAGATAAGTATTTAGCGCTGCTAAAATCTATGTGAATATGTAAAGTTTGGTAAGAATTCCCCCGGACTTTGTTCCTGATGATGCATTTAAATTGCATCCATACTGCTAAGCAATAACACAATGATGAGAGATTGAAGTAATGAGGAGAGAGCTTATGATAAACACTTTTGAACCAAAATATTTAGATGAAATAATGAATATTTGGTTGAATACCAATATATCTGCACATGATTTTATTGACAAATCATACTGGGAAAATGCCGCTGATACAGTTAAATCTTTGTTACCGGCTTCTGATTTATTCATTTATCAGGAGGAAAATCAAATAAAGGGGTTTGTAGGAGTAACTGATTGTATTTATATTGCAGGATTGTTCGTCAAAGATAACTTTCAAGCACAAGGTATTGGACGAAAACTTCTGGAACATTGCAAACAATTGTATCCTCGCCTGGAGCTGGATGTTTTTGCTGAGAATAACAGGGCTGTGCAGTTCTATTTGAAACATGGATTTTCATCTGTTGAAACTAAAATAAATCCGGATTTCAAGCGCACAGAATATCATATGGTCTGGTCGGCAGAAAAGACGGAAGACTGTAGATAGGATGTGCTTATATGGATGATGAATTGAAACGAATCCTTGAATGGTACATATGCAAAGTTAATGAAGTTTGCATTAATCTTATTAACGGACTTCATCTTAATAATAAAGAAGAATTATTAAGATATAGAAGTACAAAAAATATATATGAACACAACATTAATGGAATGAGATATGCATATCATGGAAGAGGCTGCTGTGCATTCAACGAACAATTTTGGATTGATTGGGATTTCGGATATAGAAGCAGCTGGTGTGGTATTGATCCATTTAAAGTAGCAGAAACTTTGTCACGGAACAAAATGAAGTATGTACATGACTATGACGGATATCGGATAAAGGATGAGTGTGAAAAAGCAGTATCAGATGGAACTATGTTTTTCAAATATGATAGATATTACTTCAGTATTTTAAAACACGATACTTTCGTCCCCTGCTTTCCAAAAGATTATGATACTCTTGTAATCGAACATTTTGGTTCGAGCTGGTCAGTGCCCAGAAATAAGGTGATTGATAGATTCATTAGAAAAAGCATATGGGTATCCAATCAGATTGAGCAGTGTACGAACATATATACTTTGAAGTTTATGATAGAGGGAAAGGAGATTTACTCTATTCCATATGAGGATACCTGCTACCAGGATAGTGCTGTCAAAATAATGAGTGAGGATATCATTCAGAATGCAAAACGAAATGCATTAAGGAAAAATTATGAATAAAATGTTAAAATCTATAAATGAAAAAGATCGGCCAGATAAATGTGCAATAAAGACGATTTTGGGTGATATCACCAAAATAGATTATGTTGATGCTATAGTGAATGCAGCCAATAGTAGTCTGCTTGGTGGCGGTGGTGTAGATGGTGCGATTCATCGGGCAGCAGGCAAAGAGCTGTTGTTCGAGTGTCGTATGCTAAATGGCTGCAAGACCGGACAGGCTAAAATTACAAAGGGTTATAATCTCTCATGCAAACATATCATCCATACGGTAGGACCGGTATGGAATGGTGGAACAAAGAATGAAGAGACATTACTGGCGGACTGTTATAAAAATTCTCTGGAAGTGGCAGTGAAAAATGGGATTAGAAGAATTGCTTTTCCGTCTATTTCTACTGGTATTTATCGTTTTCCGGTGGATCGGGCATCACGAATTGCAATGGATACTGTCTGCCGGTTTCTGGAAGAAAATGAGAATATGCTGGAACTTGTGGTGTGGGTACTCTTTGATGAAAATACAAAAGCTGTGTATGAAGAGGCTGTAAGAAGCAAGGATATCTATTAAATTACAGTTTAATTAAGCTTGTAAAAGGAGATATAACTGGGTGGCAGGTTGGATCAATAGAAGGAATAAAGTTCGTGTAATATTGCTGGTAATTATGTTATGGGGACTATATGGTTGTGTCATTCAAGAGAATAACAATACAACGATACAGACAAGTGAGTGCTCGGATTACTATGTGTCTGAGCATGTGGCAATAAACTTTGAAAACAGTAGCTTAAGCGACTTTGAGATACAAGATGACAGGGTTTATATCTATTGCTTCATAGAGATAAGAAACGCTGGCCCACGGAAACAGTTGCTCAAGCTAAATGCTAAATCACGGTCGGATGTATCTAATGGTCTATTGAGTGATGAAAACCTTATTGGTTATCAATGGGTATGGAGCGAAGAGACAACAACTGTTATAGTGTTGCCGGATTCAGATATTATTGAAATTCCGGAAAATTCTACTGAAGAATATAGAATTGCTTTTGTTGGGAAAAGTGGAGGCGGCCAGCAGAAAGCTAATCGATTATTGCCAGGCGAAATTATAGGTGAGATTATTCCAGACGGAACATAAAGATTGTAAGTATAATTGGGTAAAACAGGGAATTATTGGAGAAAGTAGTATATTTGGAGGTATTATGAAATATATAATTCGAGAAATGGCAGAGAATGAATTTCCATTGCTGGAGAAATTCTTGTATAACGCAATATTTGTTCAGGAAGGAGCGATTGCACCACCGGAAAGTATTATTAAGAGTCCCGAGATGCAAGTGTATTTAGATGGCTTCGGTGACAGTAAAGATGACAAATGTTTGGTTGCTGTTAACGATGAGGAAATAATAGCTGCTGTATGGACACGGATTATGAATGACTACGGTCATATAGATGACGAAACACCCTCGTTTGCTTTTTCAGTATTGAAAAACTATCGCGGTTTAGGCATAGGAACTGAATTATTGCATAAAATGTTGGCGGAATTAAGACGAAGTGGTTATTCCAAAGCTTCACTTGCCGTACAAAAGGAAAATTATGCGGTGAAAATGTATCAGAAAGCTGGCTTTGAGATTATTGATGAAAATGATGAAGAATATATTATGGTTAATAATCTTAACTTATTGTAATAGAATGAGGATTGAAAATGTTCAGTAAAAAAGGGAAACGGAAAATAGTCGTTAATGATAATACTTACTATTGGTCTGTAGCAAAAGAACCTGATATGGAGATCGATTTGCTTGTTCATGTCTGGTCTGAGGAAGGTTACCTCTGCAGACACTATGTTGAGTATGCAGACAAAAGATGGGAAGCCATAGGAAATGGAGGTTATAAAATGGTGTTGGGGGATGCACCGAAAATTACCCCGGCGATGGTTGAAAAAATAATTTTGAAGTATGTTAAAGACCAGAACATTTTTGAAAACCCATCATAAGGAGTAGAATATGATAAACTATACTAATTTGAGTATAAATGCGAGAGTTGCATTATGCTTAATATATGCAGAAAGATTAATTCCCTACATAGAAAATCTGATAACATATGAACAAAAAGAAAAGTATATTCATGGGAAACAGCAAATTTACGATTTATTGGATATGGCTTGGAGTTATCTTGAAAATAAAAATTCGGTAAATTGGTCAGAGCTGTACGATTTAAGTAATGAGAGCTTAGCTTTTGATAACAATATGAAGTATGGTGGGTATGGGTATTTTGACTATGTATTGGAACTTAACTGTAAGGATGATCAAACTGCTGTAAGTATTTCAAATGTGATGATATATTGCATATATTATTCTATATATCATATTGCTAAACAACAAAATGAGAAATACCTACCTCAGGATATGGAATGGTTTGAACTGGAAGAGAGCGAGGCTGAGATGTTTATGCAGATTGATACGACTATTAATCAGTTCTTTGAATCTTCTGAATTACAATCTATTAATGAGCTGAATGAAATGTTGTATAAGTTGTTTCCGTATGAAGCAGATAACCTCTATGGAAATAATATTGAAAAAGAAAATATATATGGCATATTAGGAAAATAGATGACAATTATCTCAGGTGAACATAATGAAGAATAAATTCAGGAACATAACAGTCAATGGTACAGAATATATCTATCGGTATGGTTGGAATAATGGGTTAAGAATAGTGATTTCATTGAAACATAATAAGTATTGTCGTGTTGAGCTGCAATTTCCAGCAGAGGAACCAGAGGAACAAATACAACATTTCTGGCGATTCTATGAGATTGTGCTAAATCAAGGTGCAGCTCAACAGATAGTAAAAATGGTTGGGCTGAAATTCATATCCCCAATAATTATGCATTTGGAAGTCTCAACAGATATTTTTCACAATAGCAAGAATGTGAGTATCCAATCCGCTTGGGATCTGCTGGAACAGATGGGGTATACCGGTGCACAGCCAAATTGGATAGTGGAGTTTTAGCAACAGTTGTAAGAAATATTAAACTGTCTTTTACCGGATAAAGGAAGAGATATGTACTATTATTATAAATAGGTGAATTGATGCATTGTGGGGCGTGAAGAAAATGATTTATATAACTGGAGATACACATGGTGATATTGACATACATAAATTAACTGCACGAAAATGGACAAAACAAAATGAGTTGACGCGTGACGATTACCTCATCATATGTGGTGATTTCGGCGGAGTTTGGTATGGAAATCAAAAAGATAATTATATTCTGAACTGGCATGAAAATAAATCATATACAACTTTGTGGATCGATGGTAATCATGAGAATTTTGATGCGTTGAGACAATACCCTGTGGAAGTATGGAAGGGCGGAAAAGTACAGTTTATTCGTCCTCATATTATTCATTTGATGCGAGGGCAGATATATCAGATCGATGGAAGTACCTTTTTTACATTTGGGGGTGGCTCAAGCTCTGACAGAGAATACCGGAAAGAAGGGAAGAGTTGGTGGGCAGATGAAATACCAACAGTGGGCGAGATGACAGAAGCAGTCACAAATCTGAAACAATATAGAAATCAAATTGATTATGTGATTACCCATGCGGCACCACAGACTGTATTATGGAATGATATACCCAGCCACAGAGCCGCATTGCGTTTGCAATGTCCATGTGAAGAATTTCTGGAAACAGTAATGAACCAAATAACCTATAAGGCTTGGTTTTGCGGCCATTATCACCAGGATATCCATATTCCGCACAAACGAACGCGGGCAATGTATGATGACATTATTAGCCTTGAGCAGACTGGTATATAATAAGATTTTTGAATCACGTGACTCTAAAGACAGCAGAAAACTATGAACAAAAGAAGGGGCAGGAAAAATATGCTGACATCAAAAAAACAGGCAATAAAACGATTTGACAGACTATGGGAAGTAGAAGGGAGTAAACTCTTAAGTGCTGATATAAAACCTTCTATAATGAAAAATGGAGAGATATATCCCGTAGATTATTGCATATCAACAATTGCCCGGTTGACGAACCAGCCACTTGGCAACGAGATTATTCCTGGGATCAGAAGAACATTATCAGGCCTCTTTAAAGCAGCTGATACACAATATATTTATCCGGATGAATCACTTCATGTATCTTTGCTTGGATGTACCCAGAGAGAAGAATATGCAGATGTATTTGACCAGGATCATATAAATAAAATCAAAGATATTTGCATAAAGGAAATCGAAGGGAAAGAATCAGCTGAGATTATTTTGAAAGGTGTAGGTATTACTGGCAATCAGATCTTTATTCAAGGGATTCCTGTAAACAGAAACTGGGAAAAACTAAGAGCATCAATGAATGACAGGTTAGTAAACAATAGTGAACATCCAATATCTTACGAGGATAAATCACCTGTACATATCAATATTATACGGATTGTCGATGCAAATCCCGACTGTATGATATTGCTTCACAAAATTATATCCCAGCTAAGGAATGTTGAATTGGGCCGGATGAAACTTAAGACAATAGATTTTGTGATTACAGATTTTTGTGTTTCAAAGAAGAATGTTGTATGGCTTGACCGGATAGATTGCAACGATTGAAGGCGGCAGGAGGTATGACAATGCTGAATGAAGACTTTACTAAAAACTTGAAATCCTGGTGTTCTGAGCATAAAGTATTAGATAAGTGTCGGCGGAACTTTTGGAAGTGTTTTGAAAACTATAAGAGAGAAGAACCAAGGGAGTTTTCAGAAGTATTCCGAAATGAAAATAGAAAATTTATACGTATTGATCTGGATAAAATTAAACTTTGCCAAAATTACAAAATTGATTATGGCAAACCGACGGTAGAGATTGACTTTGAGATTACGCTGAAAGAAAAGTATATCGGTTGGTATCGGGAAGTGTATTTCTTTAATGGCGAATTAGTTGATGACTTTTTTGTTATTGAAAGTCCCCATCTCATACGTTCAGCGGAAATACTAGAACGGGGAGGTATGATTTGAAAACAGTACTCTTTAATGTCAGTTATCTGATAGAGGTCGAGGATGAGTTATTGAACGGATCGGATGAGGCAGAAGCTTTTAATGATAATGTTTTCAAGAAGCTGTCTGATAACAGCTGGAAAAAGATTGATGAAAAGCATAAAGCAATCTGGAACTGCAGTTCTTTTTCCGTATTAGATTCAACGCAGATGAATTGCGGAAAGTGCAGCAGGTGCGGTACCTGGGTTACGGATTGGGAAAAACAGGATCCGATAGCCGGTCTGACAAATGGTGCCACTGTAAATGGAGAGTTATTGTGTGATGATTGTTTGCCGGACGACCATAGATGGGCGTTTTAATCACGAAGAATAACGGATGATTCCTCAATAACTATTGACAAATGACATATCCTGGTGTTATATTGTAAAAAAATCGTAAGGGAGATCGTCATGTAATGAGTAGCTTGTAGGGCCGGTATGATGCAGCAGGTCCGTCTGTCAGTTCGTGTGATACACGGAAGCGGCAGATTTCAGGGGCATTAGATAAGAACAACGGGATCGTGTAATCCGGTTTGTTTTGGAACCCCAATACAAGTATACTTTTTACAGCACACCGATCTTTCGTAAACGAGAGTATCGTTCTTTTTGATAAGAAAAACAGGCAGATGTATAAATCAGTCCTGTTTGCGGTTTTAAGCTGTGAAGTATCCATTTCACGGCTTTTTTCGTGTTTTAGGAAATAAAATGGCCGTAATCAAAAGGAGAGATGTTATATGGAACATATTATAAAATACCCTCGCACCAGGCATATTGAAGGATCCCGTCTGCAAACCGGGGATGAAGATTTAAAGAATATACGATTTGAAACTATTAAAGACACCTATGTGGTGTTGGAAGAGAAGGTGGATGGAGCTAACTGCGGGATCAGCTTTGACAAAAATGGGAAGTTGTTTCTGCAGAGCCGCGGTCATTACCTGACAGGCGGATACGGCGAACGGCAGTTTGATCTGTTTAAGCTGTGGGCCAATTGCTTTTCGGCCAGGCTGTATGAGCTTCTGGGCAGTCGTTATATTATGTATGGGGAATGGCTTTATGCCAAACATACGGTTTTCTATGATTCACTGACGCATTATTTTATGGAGTTTGATATCTATGACAGAGAACGACAGGTCTTTCTGAGCACTGGTGCACGGCAGCAGTTATTAGAGGATTATCCTTTTATTGTTTCGGTGCGTGTATTATACGAAGGTACCTTGTCCAATCTGGAAGAACTGAAGTCATATCTGGGGAAATCGCAGTTTAAAACCAGTCAGAGTGATGCAGTATTAAAGTATCAGTGTGAGACTGCAGGCGTGTCGTATGAAATAACAAGGAAGCAGACAGACGAAACAGATCTGATGGAAGGAATCTATATAAAGGTTGAAGATAATGATACAGGTGTGGTTACCGAACGGATGAAATATGTCAGAAGTTCATTCCTGAATACAATTCTGGACTCGGAGACTCACTGGGCTGACCGGCCGATGATTCCTAACTGTCTGGGCAATGGGATTGATATCTTTTCTGCCGCACGGGAGGAGGGATAATATGGAGAATATAATAGAATTACTGGAAAACAGACAGTATTGTTTTGATGATATTGTTGATGATTTTCCGATGATCCGGGAGCTGAAAGATATTGATCAGAATCCGGAATGGCATGGTGAAGGGGATGTCTATGTACATACCCGCAATGTCTGTAATGCGATACTTTCGCTGCATGAATGGCAGTTTTTGAACCAGGAAGAGAAAGGAATCCTTTATCTGGCAGGACTGTTCCATGATATTGGAAAGAAAAAATGCACCTGTGTGGAGAATGGCTTAATTGTATCACCGAAACATGCCAAAACTGGTGCCCGGATTGTTCAAGATCTTTTTTACCGGGATAACAGATATGGCGAAAGCTTAACATGCGGGCAGCGGAATCAAGTGGCAGCACTCATTCGATATCATGGTCTGCCGCAGCTTTTTATGGAGAAACCACAGATGGATGTCTATCTGCTCCGAGCCCGGGAGACAACGTCATTTCCGCTATTGTATTTGTTGGCGAAAGCAGATGTACTGGGGCGGGAATGTGCGGATCAGGAAGAACTGCTGGCGATGGTGAATTATTTTAAAGAATATACATTGGAGATACCCTGCTTTTTTGAGCCATGGAAATTTGCCAATGAATTCACCAGAAACCGCTATTTCCGTGGCGTTAATGTGAGTTATGAGGATACCTTGTTTGATACAACGGAATTTACGGTATATATGATGTCCGGATTACCATTGGCGGGAAAGGATACGTATATTGCAGAATGCCTGGGCGATCTGCCGGAGATTTCACTTGATCAGATCCGGGACGAATGGGGAATTGCTCCTGCTAAAAAGTCATCGGAAGTGGTGGCTGAGGCCAAAGAACGGGCGAAAGAGCTGCTCAGGAAGAAACAGTCATTTGTGTGGAATGCTACTAATATTCTGGCGGAGACCAGAAGGAAACTCTGTGATATGTTTGAGGCGTATGGGGGACGTGTTGAGATCATTTATCTGGAAGTGCCATACCGGGTTTTGCTGGAACGTAACAAAACGCGGGAACGATATATTCCTTTACCGGCGCTGGAGCGAATGATATATAAACTGGAAATCCCGGAACCGGCGGAGGCATACCGGGTAACATATGGATCCTGTAAATCAGGAAAAGAGTAATTGTCATTTGCAGCAATCAATTATTTGATGAAAAAAGGTTCAGTCATATTCACGTTTCAAGAGAATATGACTGGCCTTTTTTCAATTTCACAAAAAATAAATTATCGCACAGGCGGACAAATGTCCGAGGTACAAAAAATCAGAGCCGATATAATGAGAAGCAATAAACAATAAATCTTTCAAACGTAGGAGGAAAATTATCATGAAAAAAGCGATTCATCTAATCTTGTGTGCGTGTGCAGCAACAACGATGCTGAGTGCCTGCAGCAGTTCAACACCGGCACCAACTACAGCACCACCGGCGTCTCAGGCAGAGGAAGGTGCGGCAACAGACGCTCCGTCTGACAAACAAAAGATTATCGTTGCTCTGGC
Source organism: Lachnospiraceae bacterium (assembly GCA_032073745.1). Taxonomy (GTDB): domain Bacteria; phylum Bacillota; class Clostridia; order Lachnospirales; family Lachnospiraceae; genus Brotaphodocola. The sequence continues at coordinate 99,402 of DAMAMW010000012.1, forward strand.
TGCCGATCAAGGGGGGATCAACGATAAGGCAATCAATGAAGGAACATATAACGGCTTAAAAAGAGCCGAACAGGAATTAGGGATTGAGCTGAAAGTAATTGAATCAAAATCCGGTGATGATTACGAACCGACACTGAATACCTTTGTCAGTGCCAATGCACAGCTGATTGTCGGCGTTGGCAGTCAGATGCCGGATGCGATCAGAATCGTGGCAGAACGAAATCCTGATATTCATTTTGTAAGTATGGATGCAGTAGCTGATGCGCCAAATGTAAAAAGTTTTGTATTTAAAGAACAGGAAGGATCATTTCTGGCCGGAATTGTTGCCGGGCTGACGACGAAAACAAATAAAATCGGTTTTATTGGGGGAAAGGATATTTCGGTTATTAACCGCTTTGAAGCCGGTTTTGCTGCCGGGGTTATGTGTGTGAATCCGGAAGCGGCAAAAGGGCTGACCGGCACCGGCGGTGCTTCCGGTACAACGGTTAAATATGTTGATAGCTTCAGTGATTCCAATAAAGCCTATGAACTTGCAAAATCATTGTATTCCGATGGATGTGATATTGTATATCACGCAGCCGGCGGTGCTGGTATCGGCTTGTTCCAGGCTGGCAAGGAACTGGTTGAGGCCGGGGAAAATGTATGGGTAATCGGAGTCGACCAGGATCAGGCAGAAGTACTGCCGGAGTATTCTTCCTTTATCCTGACCAGTATGGTAAAACGCACAGACGAGGTAGTATTCAATGTGGTAAATGAAGAACTGGCAGGCAAGTTTGAGGGCGGAACATTTTCCGTCGGACTGGCTGAAGATGCAGTTGGTCTGGCTGCAAGTTCCAGTCGCAATACGCCTCAGGATGTTTTAGATAAAGCCCAGGTCGCAGCCGCAATGGTTAAAGAAGGAAAGATCACGATACCTGCTGACCGTGAGGAACTGGCTGGTTTTAGTCCGGTAAATATTGAATAATTGTTTGGGGGTACAGTGGGAAACATGTTGCTGTGTCCCCGAAAGATCAGGAGATTACAGGTATGGAGAAGATGCTGGAAATGAGGGGTGTTAGCAAACACTTTGCAAATGTAACAGCCAACAGCAATGTTGATTTTATTCTGCAAAAGGGGGAGACCCATGTTCTGATGGGGGAAAACGGTGCCGGTAAGACGACATTAATGAACATTTTATATGGTCTTTACCAGCCGGATTCCGGCGGCATCTATATCGACGGGCAGTCCGTGCAGATTTCCTGTCCGGCTGATTCCATCGCTTTGGGGATCGGCATGGTCCACCAGCATTTTATGCTGGTGGATAACATGACCGTAGCAGAAAATGTAGTATTGGGACATGAACCGCGAAAGGGGCGGAGATTAGACCGGGCCGGGGCAGCTAAAGCAGTGGAAGAGATCAGCAAAAAATATAATTTTGCCCTGGAGCCCAATGTATTGATTGAAGATCTGAGTGTGGGAAAACAGCAAAAAGTTGAAATACTCAAACTGCTCTACCGCGGGGCAGATATCCTGATTCTGGATGAGCCGACAGCAGTTCTTACCCCCACAGAGATCAATGAACTGCAGGGAATTATCCGCAACTTAAATAAGGAAGGTAAATCCGTTATTCTAATTACCCATAAAATGCGCGAGGTAATGTCCATGAGTGATCGTGTGACCGTATTGCGGCGGGGGGCGGTGACCGGTGAGGTAAAAACATCGGAAGCCAGCGTTGAGCAGTTGGTCAGCATGATGGTTGGCAAACAGCTGGATCTTGATGTTACAGTACCGGAGCAGGACGCGGGAGAGACGGTTTTGCAGGTCCGGGACCTGGTGGTAAAGGATGCACGCGGACATCTGGCAGTCGATCATCTGAGTTTTTCGGTACGTCAGGGAGAAATTGTTGGCATTGCCGGTGTTGACGGAAACGGGCAGTCTGAACTGTTGGAGGTTTTAAATGGTCTATGTCCTGTAGACTCCGGAAGTATATTCCTTCAGGGCAAGGATGTAACCGGATTTCCGACCAGAAAAATGCTGGATGCAGGGATATCCAGTGTTGCAGAAGACCGTCATAAAAGCGGTGTGATTCTGGGCATGCCGTTATATGAAAATACATTGTTGGGGAATTTTTACCGCAGGCCATATGCCAGGGGCGTCTGGATTGATTATGCGGCTGCCCGGAAAGAAACGGAAGAGATGGCAGAGAAGTTTGATGTCAGAACCGCTTCGATTGATTCCACTATGATGATGTTATCTGGCGGTAATCAGCAGAAGTATGTAATGGCAAGGGAAATTACAAGACCGCATCACCTTTTGGTTGCGGCCCAGCCTACCCGTGGTGTTGATATCGGAGCAAAACGTTTTATCCACGATCAGCTGGTAAAGGAACGGAGCGAGGGGAAAGCGGTACTGCTGGTCTCTACTGAACTGGATGAGATTATGGCACTGTCGGACCGTATTGTTGTTGTCTATAAAGGCAGTGTGGCCGGTATTGTTGACCGCGCCGATGCCAATGAACAGGTATTGGGAAGTATGATGATTGGAAAGGGGGCAGGTTGAATTGAAAAATGACAGAGTTAAAGTGTTAATGAGAACGATGCTGCCTCCGGTTGTGTCAATTGCAGTAGCTTTTTTAGTCAGTGCTTTTTTTGTCCTTTGGAGCCGGAATATGCCGGTATATCAGTACTTTACGGCATTGTATAAACTGGTTTCCATCATTGTAACAGAAAGTTTTCAAACGCCGGACAAGTTCATGGAAGTGATGGTCTATTCCACACCGCTGCTGTTTTGTGCGATTGCCCATACGCTGTGTTTTCATGGCGGGATGTTTAATATCGGTGTTGAAGGACAGTTTATGATGGGGATGACTGCGGCCGGCATATTGGGGCAGTTGAAAGGAATTCCGGCGCCGGTGCACATTGTGATTATATTTTTGGGTGGAATATTGGCCGGTGGTTTGTGGGCAGCTTTACCGGGAATTTTGAAGGCAATACGGGGAATTAATGAAGTTGTGATTTGTATCATGACGAATTTCATCGCTATGCATATTCTGAATTTTGTGGCATTGCGCAGCAGTATCTCGGATCGTGAAGCAACGGCAACCTTTATCATTCAGCCTTCTGCTTTTATTCCGCGATTTGTTTCTATATCACGTTTTAATGTCAGTTCTGTGGTGGTAGTAGTGCTGGCAGCAGCTGTTTATTTACTGTTGTTCCGGACCAGGCAGGGGTATCAGATTCGTGCTGTCGGCCTGAATGAATCAGCGGCACGGGCGGGGGGAATCTATGCCAGCCGAATCTTAGTATTTGCCCTGACGCTTTCCGGTGTGATAGCCGGTATGGGCGGAGCACTTCATGTCGCCGGTGTGCAGCAGCGATTAAACAGTGTTACTGCTTTTCCGGGGTATGGCATGGATGCAATCGCAATTGCTTTGCTGAGTAATAAAAATCCGGCTGCGTGTATCTTTGTCGCCATTTTGTTTGGTGCCCTGCGTGGATCTTCGCGTATGTTTCAGATCGAAGGGATTCCAAAGGACGTGGTCTATGTTATTCAGGCTATTATTATTTTCTTTGTTGCAGCAGACTTTGTTGTGCGGGTCAGTCAAAAGGCAAGGAGGAAGAAATCGTGAATATTATAATTATTTTACTTTTTGCCACTTTGCGGCTTGGTACACCACTCATTTTTGCGGGACTTGGCGGCCTGATCAGTGAAAAATCGGGGGTTACGAATATCGGTCTGGAAGGTATGATGACGATGGGAGCCTTCTTTGGTGTATTGGGGTCTTATCTGACGGGTAATGCCTGGGCCGGAGTACTCATGGGAACACTGGCCGGCGGGGCGATTGCGGTTATTCATGCTGTTATGTGTATTAAACTGCGGGCCCAACAGGTGATTTCCGGTACTGCCATTAACCTTTTTTCCTCTGCTATTACCAGCTTTATGATTTATAAAGTATTTCAAAAAGGCGGGCAGACGGATCTGGTTACTTCTTTGGCATTTGGTCCGGCGCAGTGGTGGGGAGGCAGATCGGGGATATTTGGACTATTAAAGGAAATGAACTGGTTTATTATACTGGCCTTGCTGGCAGTAGCAGTTGTACACTGGGTGCTTAACGAGTCAGTTCTGGGCTTGCGAATCCTTTCGGTTGGTGAGCATCCGAAAGCGGCAGATACACTGGGCGTAAATGTAAACCGCCTGCGGTATGGCTGTGTCATTGTTTCCGGTCTGCTGGCCGGGATGGGAGGCGTCGCGCTGTCACTTGGAGCAACACCGTTATTTATTGAAGGAATGGTGGCCGGCCGTGGTTTTATTGCTCTTGCGGCTGTTGTGTTTGGAAGATGGAAACCACTTAATACCATGGCGGCTTGTCTCATCTTTGGGTTTGCCGAGGCGATTCAGATTGTGGCGCAGGGATTTGGTTTTAGCCTGCCGGCAGAGGTTTATTCCAGTATTCCATATATTATGAGTCTGGTGGCGATGATTTTCTTTGCAGGACGGGCAAAAGCACCAAAAGCCTGCGGAGATGCATATGTAAGAGAAAATGACAAGTAAAAAGGCAGGTGTACATAGTGAAATCAATAATTGACAATCCCGCACTGGCAGAAAAGGGAAAAGAAATCATGTGCTGGTACAGAGAACAGATGACGGTTCTGGAACTTTTTAAGAAACGATATGAGGAAACGAAACCATTTGCCGGAAAACGCATTCTTACCTGTATGCATTGTGAACCCAAGGGGGCTGTACGTACGGAAGTACTGCTGGCAGGAGGGGCCAAAGAGATCATTTTTATTGGCAATCTGGGTTCTACGAAACCGGAAATTGCGGCTTATTTATCGGAGATGCCGGGGGTAACCGTACTGGCAAAACAACATGATACGCTGTCGGATCTGGATGAGTATGTGCAGATGGCGCTGCGTTCGCCGGCAGACATTATGATGGATAACGGAGCCAGTCTGCTTCAGGGGTATCATCTGAATCCGCCGGACTGGCGGCCGCTGGGGGGAATTGAAGAAACCAGATCCGGTCAGCTGATTCTGGAAGAAAAGGGGATCGTCCCTGAGTTTCCGTTGCTTGTAATTGACGATTCACCGGTAAAACGTCTGATTGAAAATGAAGCGGGCGTGGGACAGTCGGTGGTGGACGGGTTTATGCGGGCTACCAGTATGCTGCTTGGTGGTAAAAAAATACTCATTATCGGTTATGGATATTGTGGTCGCGGTATCTCACAGCGATTCCGTGCTCTGGGGGCTCACACGATGGTTTTCGATATTGATCCGGTTCGTCAGCTGAAAGCCCGGATTGAGGGACATGAGAACGGTGAATTGGAAGCGTTGATTCCAAAGGCGGATGCTATTGTTACGGTGACCGGCCGCTTCGATGTAATCGGGCCGGAACAGGTGAAACTAATGCGTCACCGGACAATATTGTTCAATGCCGGACATTATAATATGGAAATAAATGTGGCCGGGATTGAAAAGGAAGCCAACGGCATGGAAGTGATGAGTAATAATGCAAAGCGGATTCGCTTCCAGGATAAAGATATTTATCTGCTGCAGGAAGGCAATCCGATTAACCTTTCGGCGGCAGCGGGTAATCCGATTGAAATTATGGAGGTAGGATATGCTCTTCAGTTATTAAGTATGGAGCATATTGTTGACGGAGAAAAACTAAAGCCCGGAATCTGGCCGCTTACTGATGAAATAAACAATCAGACATGTGAAATGTGTCTTAAAGCCTGGGATGAAAGAAAGGAATAATGGATATGCAGAGTATAGATAATCGGATTGAGGCAGCGATTGCTTTCATTCGGGAAAAAACTGAGTGTGAACCCGGGATTGGATTGATTCTGGGGAGTGGATTGGGGGATTTTGTAAAAGAGATTGCTAATCCGGCTGTTATGCAATTTAGTGAGATACCAGGATTTCCTGTGCCGTCAGTGGAAGGGCATGCCGGAGCATTGGTAATGGGGGAATATCATGGCAGGAAGGTTGCCGGTCTTAGCGGTCGCGTGCATTATTATGAGGGGATTTCGCAGCAGGAAGCTACGATTCCGGTGCGTGTGCTTAAATTACTTGGTGTTAAGTCACTGATTTTAACAAATGCGGCGGGGGGAATCAACAGTAGTTTTTCAGCCGGGGCTTTGATGGTGATTTCTGATCATATCAATTATTCCGGATATAATCCGCTGATTGGCAGGAATCTTGATGAGTTTGGCAGCCGATTTCCGGATATGACGGAGATTTATACTGCCTCGTTGCGGCAGGAACTGATCAGCAGGGCGGCCGATATCGGCGTATCATTAAAAGAAGGCATTTATGCAATGTATTCTGGCCCCAGTTATGAAACACCTGCGGAGATCCGAATGATTCGTGGTTTTGGTGCGGATGCAGTTGGTATGTCTACTGTGCCGGAGGCAATTGTTGCCAGGCACTCGGGGATGAATGTAATCGGAATATCCTGCATTACGAATATGGCGGCGGGTCTTTCGGGTAAGCCGCTGAATCATAAAGAGGTTGTTGAGGTTGCCGACAGGGTAAAATCGGATTTTAAAAAGGTAGTGTCATTGGCGATTGATCTTTGCTAAGCACATTAAACCTGGAAATGCGATGATTCTGACTGGAGTGCTTCCAGATCCAGCAAATCGATTTTGCTGTCACGGCGCCGGATGATATTTTTTTCTTCATAGCTGCTTAGAACACGCCGGATGTGCCGTGTTGAAACGCCTAATTGACGTGCAGATTCTGATATATTGAGCCTGACAGTGGTTGACTGTTGTTCCTCGGCTGCTTTAAGCAAAAGACGGTTTAATCTGTTCTTGATCGGGTACAGCATGTTGCTGGAGTGTTTTTGGGAAGACATATATATTTTAAAAGCAAAGTATTTGCAGACCATCTTAAGGAATGGCGGGCGGTTCATCATTTCGTCGAAGAAGATCTTCCGGCGGATTGCGATTGCAGCCACCTTGTTGTCTGCTTTCACACAATGCAGGGCGGGGCAGTTATTGAACAATTCGATATCGCCGCAGAGGCTGATTGGTTCAAGGTAACTGAGAAGAATTTCTTTGCCGGTTTCAGAGGAAGGCATTACTTTGCATCGTCCCTTAATGATGATGTGGAAGACTTCGATATCGTCTCCGGCGAGACACATGTACTCATTTGCATCGAAATAGCACAGATCGATGAGATCGAGTGTATCATCAGGGAATACGGATTCCAGGCCGGCGGCGCTGATGTATTGTTTCTTTATCTTATTGGAAGGTTCTTTTTTCATGGTTGTATCTCCTGAAGGGCGGACTTTTGTGGGTGCAGATGATTGTTTCAAGTATAGTATAGATCGAGAACTAATGGCAAGTCTAAAACACAATAATCTAATGAAACTGATAAAAGGAGAGTATAATATGCAGACAATAATTGATGATCCGGGTTTAGCAAAGGCCGGAAAAGACCGGATGCCATGGTTTCGGGCGAAGATGCCGATTGTGGCTCAGCTGAACCGGGAATTTGAAGAGCAGAAACCATTTGCCGGTATGACAATCGCCAGTTGTTTTCATCTGGAACCCAAAACTGCTTTCTGGATCGAAGGGGTATTGAAAGGCGGAGCAGAACATATCTATCTGGTGGGAAATCTGGGGACTACAAAACCGGATACCGCGGCATATCTGGCATCGCTGGATCGGATTACTGTGATGGGAAAGGCCGATGATACATATGAGGATCACAAACGTTATTTAGCACAGGTGATGACGCAGAAAATAGACCTGTTTCTGGATAATGGGGCCAGCCTGATTCTTGCCCATGCAGAACATAAACCGGACTGGACACCATTAGGTGCGAATGAAGAGACCCGTTCCGGCCGCTTATTAATTGAACAGGCAGGAGTATCTCCGGAGTATCCGGTTGTGGTCATTGATGATTCGCCGGTAAAACAATTACTGGAGAATGCGATCGGTGTCGGTCAGTCAGTAGTTGATGGTTTTATGCGGGCAACCAGTCTGATGGTTGGCGGCAAACGGATATTGGTGATTGGATATGGCTATTGCGGCAGCGGTGTTGCTGCTAAATTCAAAGGTTTGGGTGCTTCGACTATGGTATATGATATTAATCCGGTTTATTTATTAAAGGCAAAAGCGGATGGTCATATTGTTGGAGATCTGAGTGAATTATTACCCCGGGCCGATGTGGTTATTACCGTGACCGGGCGATTTGATGTGATTACGCAACAACATATTCCATTGCTTAAGGACGGTGTTATTCTGGCAAACGCGGGACACTATGGATTTGAGATTAACCGTGATGACCTTGTTAAACATGCCGATTCTGTTTCGGATATGCGGGATGGTATCGAAGAATTCCGGTTTGGTGATCGTAATGTATTTCTGCTAGAGCATGCGCATCCGCTTAATTTAACTGCCGGGGACGGGAATCCGATTGAGATTATGGATATTGGACTTGGACTTCAGGCGGCCTGTGCCAGACATATTGCATCAGGGGCGAAAGGACTGGTAAGTGGAATGCAGGCGGTGCCTGAGGATATTAATGAATTGATTAGTTGTATGTCTTTAAAATCATTAGAGTAATTGAATGCTATATCCGGTATTGCTATAGGCTGCACTATTTGATGCGTAAGAAATAAAGATGCTCAAATAGTGCAGTTTTTTGATATAGCATAAAAATTCTATCGCAGAAATGATACAATTTTATGTTCCGGCATTGTTTTCACTTTTGCATCAAGCAAATCTAAAAACCGCTTTATCGCCATGTGCTTTTTGTCCCCGTTCACCAGATAAAAAATGATCTGATGAGGCGGCGCTTCCTTTAGTTCGTAAATGTTGGCCCCATTTTTTCGAAACTGTTCCCCAGTGGTATAGGGGGCAAAAGTCCAGCGGTCATCTTTTAGGAAATATCTGGCCAGGGCGGCGTGTTCCAAATATACCAGAGGAGAAATCAGTTCATTAAACTGATTGGCATGCCAGGCTTTAAATTCTTTATTCCACGCAACAAATACTTCTTTATCTTCTTTCAGACATTCAAGTTCAATAACCCCATTATTGTTTGGCAGTTCCTGAAAAGATGCGACCACAAAGGCTTCAGAATAAGCAGGACGCACCTGGGTCCGGGCAGGAAGAGGCTGGATATAATCCTGCAGTGTGATAAAAGCAAGATCGTATATTCCCCGCTCCATGTATTGGTAAGAGTCTTCTGAAAAAGCATTGTAGAGCCGCAGATTGTATCCCTGGCCGATCATTTCTGAGAATAGGTCGGGAAACATATTGTGATTAAGGCTGTCGATCGAGGCAATGGAAATAGATTCACGGTCCTGGGTGATGGTGATAGAGTTTGTTTCCTCCCATAAACGCTGCCATTTCCAGGCAATGTGATAGAACTCAGCCCCCTGCTCGGTCAGCTGAGTTTCGCGTTGGCCTTTATGACGCAGAAACAGTGAATATCCCAGTTCCTTTTCCATGATTTGAATCCGCCTTGTCAATGCCGGTTGGGTGACAAACAGTTTTTGGGCGGCAGTTGACAGATTACCGTATTTCACCACAGCCAGAAATGCTTCAATCTCTAATAATGTCATGTTGGTTTCCATCCTTTAATATAAAGTATGTTTTATATTTTATATCAGATAGCGGCATTTTTCAATCGTTTAGCAATAGGCTATACTTAACTTACCAAAAGCCATGGCAGGTAATAACAGGAGGGGGAACAAACATGTTATACAATTTTGAACAAAAATTGGATCGGACAAAACTTCATACGATGAAATGGGAATATGAACAGAGCCGAAAACAAAATCCAGGTTTATTATGTCTGGGGACAGCGGAGATGGATTTTATAGCCGCACCTCCAATCATAGAGGCATTTCAGGAAATTGTTGATCAGGGGCACTTTGGGTATCCATACAAGCAGGAAGGATATTATGATGCTGTGACTGGGTGGTTTAAACGCCACTGTAATTATGAAGTTAAAAAAGAGTGGATTGCCAACAGTGTTGCTATTTATCCATCGTTTCAGGGGCTGATTGAAGCTTTTTCCAAAGCAGGTGATGAGGTGATATTTAATTCGCCGGTTCATCTCGTTTTTAACGACATTGTGCGTTCATTAAATCGCATACCGGTTGAAAACCCGTTGAAAATTGAAAACGGGACATATGTTATGGATTTTGCGGATTTAGAACATAAAATTACAGCCAGAACAAAGCTGTTTATATTGTGTAATCCCCACAATCCGGTCGGGAGAGCATGGACACCCGATGAGCTGAATAATCTGATGAAAATCTGTGTAAGAAATCACATCATTGTGATCTCGGATGAAGTGTATTTAGGACTTGTATATCGGGGAAAACGTTATACTCCTTTGATGTCGGTTTCAAAGGAAGCGGCAATGAATTCGGTTACCTGCATAAGTGCCAGTAAGTCATTTAATCTGACCGGGATCAAACATTCGCTGGTTATTACGGAGAATCCGGTACTGCTGCAGAAATACAGGGACGAGCTTCATAAAAATAATGAGTTTTTTGGCGAAAGTATTTTTGGACATGCGGCAATCCAAGCGGCATTTAGTGCCTGTGATGAGTGGACGGAAGCATTAATGGATTACATAGAGGGCAATTATCAAACGGTAGTATCTTATGTAAAAGAAAATATGCCCGATGTTAAGGTATATAAACCGGATGCCACCTATTTTCTTTGGCTGGATTTTTCCTGTCTGCAGATTTCAGATGAAGAATTGACGACATTTTTTGAAGAGAAAGCGGAAGTGATAGTTTCTCAGGGGGGGTCCCTTGGAACAGGGGGAAGTGGATTTATCCGGTTGAATATAGCGACCCAGACGTCTATAATATCAGAGTGTCTTACAAGAGTGAAGCGGGCATATGACCGGTATATAAAACAGGGGGAGAATCATTATGCAAAAACTTACTTTTAATCAGGCAGTTGCAGGTTTTTTACTGCCCCTGCTGGTAGTGATCAGTCTTGTTATCACGGGAAATAATATTGTGATTGCATTGTTTAGTGCAGTATTGGTGGAAACGGTTTATTGTCTTTTCAGGGGATTTCGCTGGACCGAAATTGAAGATGCACTGATGAGAGGTGGAAGCGGGATGCTGGGCGCTGTTTTAATTATGATACTGGTTGGTATTATGATAGCCGTCTGGATGGCCTCGGGGACGATTCCGTCATTGCTATATTTTGGCATGAAAATCATTAGCCCTAAACTGTTTTTGCCAATCACATTTATTCTGTGCCTGTTGACTGCATTGGCGACAGGAACCAGTTGGGGATCGGCAGGTACCATGGGAATCGCGCTGCTTGGGGTCGCATCAGGAATGGGGATTCCGCTGCCGCTCGTAGTCGGTTGCATCATTTCCGGCGCATTAATCGGTGATAAGATGTCACCGCTTTCGGACAGTGTCCTGCTGGCGTCGGCAAGTTCCGGCACATCTATCTTTGATTTAATCCCCTGTATGTTTTACACGACGGTGCCATTGGGCGTTTTATGTCTGATTGTCTATGGTGTGATGGGGCTCCGGTACGCAAACAGTTCTCTTGATCTGGAGAGCATAAATATCATGATAAACGGGCTTGGTTCTGCATTTCATATCAGCGCGATTATGTTGATTCCTTTGATTATTGTAGTGGTTATGTCGATGAAAAAGTGTCCGGGATTCTTGACATTCACTTGCGGAATCCTTTCAGGAATTGTATTGGCAGTAATATTTCAGGGAAAAACACTTAATGCTGTACTGGATTATGCAGTGAACGGATATGTGTGCGAATCCGGCGTTGCTTCTCTGGATGGATTGTTATCAAGAGGTGGTGCATTAAGCATGGGGCAGATTGTATTTGCATCTTTGATGGCAGGAATGTTTTCCGGTTCATTAAAATATCTGGGAACCCTGGATGTATTGATGTCCCGGCTGAAATTGATTATTAAGAACTCCACAAGTCTGGTGATTTCCACGGTCTGTGTTTGTCTGGTGCTGATGCTGGGAGGTGGCGGCCAGTATTCAACATTGACCTTACCGGGGGCGGCATTTGGAGATTTCTATAAGGAAATGGATGTTCATCCGGCGGTTTTGGGAAGGACTATGGAGGATGTGGGAACCATGATTGATCCGATCATACCGTGGACAGTATCGGGTATTTATTATTCAGGGTTATTTGGAGTGTCGGTCGCGGCCTATTTCCCATTTACAATTATTGCTTTTTTATCGCCGGTGCTGGCGATTATAAATGCAATTACCGGTTCGGGGATTTTCCGTTGTGATGATGCGATTAAGTATAATCCGTTGTGGCGAAGAAAGTGAAAATAATTGACAAAATTTTCTTTAAAGGTTTCGACAAGAGGTGAGATGATTCCGGTAGAACGGGGTAAAGTAAGGTGCGGATGTTATGATCTGTACCTTATTTTAGTTGTAGAGTTTAAACATATGCTGTACAATGACATGTATATGTTTCGGATAATATGCAGGGAACATCATATAATCTAAAGTGCCCGCATACAAAGGATACCAACGGTAAGTGATGATCTCCGTCTGTTTGAGTATGAAGCCTATAGCGGTCAGCGTGTGGCGACACTAAATGAACCATCTGAGCTAAATTTGAAAGAGGATCTGCCGGTTATTGACTGTGCGACTGCTTTATATCCGGTAGCGTCGGCTTTTGTGCAGGCAGCTTATCCGGAAAACAATTACCCTACATTTGCCTGGTCTGCTGATGATGGGATACCGGTTTACTGCTCAGGGACTTCCACAGCTTATGAACGATTAGTTAAAGGTAAAGTAGATATTATTTTTGTTGCAGGGCCCTCAAAAGAGCAATTGGAATATGCTAAAGAAGCTGGGGTGGAGTTTATTATGACACCAATTGGAAAAGAGGCGTTTGTCTTTTTTGTAAATAATAAAAATCCTGTTAGTAACTTAACAGTTGAGGCGGTTCGGCAAATATATAGCGGTCAGATTACCAACTGGAGCAGTGTAGGGGGAAATAATTCAAAGATAAGGGCGTTTCAAAGAAATAAAAACAGTGGCAGCCAAACTGCGCTTGAAAAATTTATGCAGGGTAAGTTTGAAAAGAAAATGAATGAGGAGATGACAATATGTTAGATATAATTGCAGGCATAGCTGATTTCTTTATCATGTTAAGGGAATTTGTGAGAAAAAGTAAAAAGATCAAACGTATATAGCAGGAGTATCCTGCCAAAGGAGCACAACTATAGAGATAAGAAAATATATTGATTCGGATCAGGATGCTTTATTTCAACTGATGCAGGATGAAGGCGAGGAGTGGACTTACTATCAGGGTGACAACCGGGCAAAGTATGTAACAGCAATGCAGCATTCAATCGCATATGTATTATTAGATGGGGATAAACTATGCGGTTATGGCCGCAGCTTGATGAAGACAATCTGTGATCTGTATCCTGAGGATATTGTATATGTGACCAGTGATGTGGATGTGTATTACGAAAAGCTGGGATGTGAAAAAGAGGGGACGGTTTTTATCGTTAAGTTGTGAAAATAAATTATGTCGGGCGGTTATTTGAAAGACGGAATCAAAATGTGGAAGGCAGGAGATCAGTATCACTCCTGCCCATTGATAATAATTAATATTGATAAAAGCTGGCTGAATGTGCAGGAAGAATGATACTGCCGTTGCAGTCAGCTTTTTTGCTGGTCATCAAATCAGTCAGCAGTCCGTGGAGCGGAAGATTGGCAGTGTGTGCTGCCTGGTCACAGTTAATTGCAACGACAATACGATTTTCCTGATGTTCCCTTATAAAGATAAGTTGATGATTGGTCAGATACAGCTGACGGTAATCGCCAAGGTTCAGGGCCGGATTTTCATGACGGATCCGGGCAAAGGCTGCGATCTTGTCTGTCATTTCGTTGTGGATCGGCTCCGGGAAACAGGGGCGCAGTGTGTCATCACTGCCAGACAGCTTTTCTCCTTTTGCTCCCCATTCGCTGCCATAATAAATACAGGGAATGCCCGGTATTCCAAACAGCAGGCCATAAGCTGCCGTTACATTGCGTGGTTCGCTGATATTGCTGGCAAGTCTGGTAACATCGTGGTTGTCAACGAAGTTAAACAGTGGCAGTCCTTTGTATAGTGACCATGCATCGGTACCGAACTGGCGGTTTAAACTGTAGGCGATTTCGAACATATTGTTGTCGTTAAAACTGGAATAAATACCCTTAAAACACTCATAGTTGGTGCAGCTGTCCAGCATGTCAGGGCTGATCAGCTGATTATAATCACCGTGGATTGCTTCGCCGATCAGAAAAAAATCGGGTTTTAAGGAAGTGCAAAAACTTCTGAGTTGTCGTAGGAACTGTGGATCCAACAGGTAGGCTACATCCAGTCGCAGCCCGTCAATATCAAACTGTTCCACCCAGCCGCGGATACATTGAAAGAGGTACGCAACGACCTGGGGATTGTGCAGATTCAGTTTGATCAGGTTGAAATGGCCTTCCCATCCTTCATACCAAAAACCATCGTTGTAATTACTGTTGCCGCTAAAATTAATATGGAACCAGTCTTTGTAAGGGGAAGCCTCTCTTTTTTCCTGTACATCACGAAAAGCCCAGAAGCCTCTGCCGACGTGGTTAAAGACACCATCCAGAACAATGCGGATGCCGGCATTGTGAAGGGTTCTGCAGACGGCGGCAAAGTCGTCATTACTGCCCAGACGACAGTCGATCTGTGTGTAATCCCTGGTGTCATAACCATGGGCATCACTTTCGAAAACAGGGCACAGATACAGTGCGTCAATTCCGATTTTCTGCATGTGGGGGATCCAGTCTGCGACTTTTTTAATCCGGTTTATGGTGATCCCATCATTATCATGAGGAGCACCACAGAAACCGGACGGATAAATCTGATAAAAAATACTGTTGTTATACCACATAAGAATATCTCCTTTATTTATGTATTTTATATACCTGTGGGTATATTATATACCTGGAGGTATATTTGTGTCAAGAGATTAATTGACATTTTATACCTCCAGGTATATAATTTGAATATGAGAGAAAATAAGAGAGATGATATATTTCAAACAGCATTAGAATTATTTGCAGAAAAAGGATATGATGCAGTCAGTCCTAATGAGATCGTTGAGAAAGTAGGCATAACAAAACCAACGTTATATTATTTCTTCGGAAGTAAGGAGGGATTGTTTGATGAACTTCTGAAGACCTGTTATGGAGAACTGAACAACGTGCTGACCGAACACTGCCGGTATGAGCCGGATAGTGAGAACTATGACCGGGATGTATATCCGTCCCTGGTGCGGGTTATCAATACCTATTTTCGTTTTGCTGAGGAGAACAGCAGCTTTTATTTGATGGTACTTTCTATGGGATTTCTTCCGCCCTCATCCAAATCGGCAATTGTCGCTGACAAGTACCAGCAGACACAGTATCATATCCTCGAGGAATTGTTTCAGGCGATTGCAGCAGTCCATCATAATATTAAAGGAAAGGAACGGATCTATGCATGGCGGTTTCTGGCGTTGATTAATGCCCAGATCGGTTTTTGGCGTCGGGGGTATGGAACTTTGGATCAGCAGACGGCTGAGTCAATTGTGACCGGATTTATGCATGGAATATTCTCATAATGAAAGGATTAAGAGGCAGAGATGGACAGAATACATATTTTTCTTATAGCAATTATAGCGTTTAGCATTGTCTTGGGATTGATAATTGGTGGTTTGATTGTACTTGTTATGAAGGGGGGCTCACTGGCTTCAGAAAGTTCGAAAAAACGGAAGACAGTGAAGCTGGTTATAGCAATAGCAGCTACAATAATGCTTGGAGGATTTATTCTGGTACCTTACCTGGTAACGGGGGAACTTATGGTTGGAACTTCCATACCAATGGGCATAGCTATTATCGGAGTGTGGAAGATACTTTTGGCTAAATAGGTAATCGTTGTGAAATTTAAAAGCAGTGTAAACGAAGCAATAACACATTTACACCTATATGGCCATATGATATAATAATGATACTCTTTGCACTGCATTACGTTCCGGCAGGAACGAGCAATCAACAGTACAAACTGAGCAGGCCATGTTTCTTATGTAAGAGATTCACGGAGCCGGGCCGCATATTGCGGCAGCAGATGATGTCTTTTGGCATATCTGTGGGACAGTACATGTTCCCCAGGTATGCTTTTTGTTTCCTGAAAAGTAATATTTGGGAGCATTGCAGTTGCCATTGAGAAAAATCAATGGAGGTTATATCTATGAAAGGTCTGAGTAATGAAAAATTAGCATTAAAGGTATCTTATGTAACAATTGCGGGTAATGTAGTATTATCTCTGTTCAAATTTTTAGCCGGTATTTTAGCAGGATCAGGGGCAATGCTGTCGGATGCAGTACACTCCGCGTCTGATGTTTTGAGTACAATTGTAGTAATTATCGGTGTTAAAATAGCTTCAAAAGAAGCCGATCAGAAACACCCGTACGGCCACGAACGTTTTGAATGTGTTGCAGCAATTATTCTGGCAGCAGTACTGGTTATTACCGGCCTGGGAATCGGATATTCCGGGATGACTAAGATTATCAACTACCAGTCGGTTGAATTAGCGGTACCCGGAGCACTGGCACTCGTTGCAGCCGTAGTATCAATTCTGGCAAAAGAGGCAATGTACTGGTATACCAGGGCAGCAGCTAAAAAGACTGCTTCCGGGGCATTGATGGCAGATGCATGGCATCACCGGTCAGATGCACTGTCGTCAATCGGCAGTTTTGCCGGTATTCTTGGGGCCAGATTAGGAGTTCCGGTATTAGACCCGCTGGCCAGTGTGCTGATCTGTGTGTTTATTATAAAAGTGTCATTTGATATTTTTGCAGATTCGGTAAACAAAATGACCGATACCGCATGCAATGATGATAATCTTTGTAAAATCAGGAAGATTATCGAAGAACAGACAGAAATACAGGGGATTGATGATATTAAGACCCGTATGTTTGGCAACCGCATTTATGTTGATATCGAAATCAGGGCAGATCGCGAAATGAGCCTCAATGATTCTCATAAAATCGCAGAAAAGATCCATGATGAGGTTGAAACGCGTCTGCCGCTTGTCAAACATTGTATGGTTCATGTAAATCCAGCGGATACAGGTACAGAGGCCGGATTAGAGACAGATGAAATAAGGTAAAGCTGATTGCCGGCGGCATTCCGGAAATGATGGTTACGGATTAATGTATTGTACACTCCGGTATTCACTCGGACTGATCCCAGTCTTTTTCTTGAAAATAAAACTAAAATAATGAATTGATTTAAAGCCAGAGATTTCTGCTATCTGCGTGATTGAATAATCCGAGAAGTGGAGCAGTTCTCTGGCTTTTGCCAATCTTCGCGAACCGATGTATTCGGTGAGTGACATCTGATAAGAAGACCGGAACCGTTGATTCAGGTGTTTGGCATTCAGATGAGTGATCCGGCACAATGCGGCGGTATCCAGGTCGTCACTCAAATGCTGTTCGATATAGTTACAGGCAAGGCAAAGTGTTGCATCCGGTTCGGTGATGTGTGTATGAACCGGAACCGGTTCTAACTGCCGTTTTCTCCTGACAACGCATGGAAAGAGCAATTGATTCAGATAATAGGAACAGACATCAAGATAAACCTGGTGTTTCATCGTATATTCGTGGAGCAGTTCCAGGATCAGGGGGCGGAATCTGGACTCCGCCGGCAACCGGCTGGGCAGGTTCTGTATTTCTTTGATCAGGTTATAGGAGTTAACGGTAAAGAAGATATAAAATACCGATAAGGATGAGTCAGGCCGGTACTGCGGGATGACAATATCAGCGGAGGAAAACAGAAAAATCTCATCCTCATGGCAGGGATAGCTGGAACTGTCAACAATCAGGATGCCGTCCCCGCTGAAAATATATAACAGATGAAATCCCTGAATTGTCTTCCCCGGCAGGAATGACCCTTTGATCAGCTCGCAGTCCTGGATGCGGAAATCATGAATCATATTCGCTCCTTTCCGGTTGTGTCAGCAGATCACGGGCATAGGTGATACCGCCCTCAATATGGGCGCCCATCAGGCCGGCAGCACTGACACTGTCATGTTTTTGGATTGCCTCATAAATCTTCTGGTGAAACAGCAGCGAGCGGTCCAGGGCGTTGATCGGGGTAATCCCCATGCTGACAGAACCCTCGATCAGATCACTCAGCAGTTCCTGGATCGTGATCAGAATCTGGTTATGGGTACATTTCACCACTTCGTAATGAAAGCGGACATCGAGTTCATTGTATAACTTCAATTTTCCGGCCCTGACAGCTGCTGCCATCTGGCCAAGCGGCACCCGCACATGGGAAAGGTCTGACTCGGTTGCATTAGCAGCGGCAAGTTCGGCTGATTTGCATTCGATCACCTGCCGTACTTCGAAAATTTCTTTCAGGCTGTTATTGTCCATTGACAGCATCGGCAGCAGCGTTTTGATATAGGCAGTGGGAGTGATCTCCCTGACAAAGGTTCCGGCACCCTGCCGGACATCCAGTATTCCCATGATGTCCAGCTGGCGGATAGCATCCCGGATGGTGATCCGGCTGACCCCGAAGTGACGGGCCAGTTCGCTTTCAACCGGCAGTTTTTCATTGGGCTGATAATGTTTGCTGACAATCATTTCTTTCAGTTGATCAGCAACCTGTTCAGAGAGGCGTTTTCGCTGAATTGCCATGGTGTCCTCCTTTGGTTTTATCCGGATCCAAAATCATATGATGATTATATGATATGGTGGTAAATAGTACCGTAAAATTCAAAAAAATAGTAAATTATATAGAAATTATAAACAATAAAAAGCTTTAAATCAATATAATAATAAAAATATTGTCAGATTATTGTAAATACAAAATGATATGCAGATTATATAATTAGAGTATCAAAAAAACGAGGGAGGAAGCAGTAATGAGTAAGTTTAGAAAGTGTTTGTCACTGTTATTAACACTTATGATCCTGACCGGTCTGGCGGGGTGTTCATCCGGGCAGGAAGCAGCGCCTTCAACCGCAGACAGCCAGGCAGCCGGTACCGGAGCTGCGGCCGCAGAAACCGGCAAAGAGACGGATCAGGGAAATGTTGTGATTACTTATGTTACTCTTGGCGATACCGGCATGGATCTGTTAAAGCAGGCAGCCGAAGCTTTTAAGGCTGAGACCGGCATTGAAGTGAAGCTGGAGAGCTGGGCTTATAGTGATGCTTATCAGAAGATTCTGACATTAGCAGAGGGCGGTAGTATGCCGGATTGTATGTACGGATTTTCTTCCTGGACGCAGCAGTTTCAGGAGGCCGGATATACGGTTGCTATTAATGACCTGATCAGTAAAGATTTGTATGATGATTTTTCGGCATCGGCGCTGGAAGTATGTTCGGTTGATGATGAACTGTGGGCAATGCCGTCCTATATGTCGATCCGGGGAATGTTGTTTAACAAAGTACGGCTGGAAGAGGCGGGGATCACGACACCGCCGGCTACCTGGGAAGAATTTAAAGAGGTTGCCGGGCAGTTAACCGATCCGTCGACCGGAAAATATGCATATACAATGGTGGCCGGACATCCTAAAAATACGCTGGACTGTTTCCTTCCTATTTTGTGGGCTTATGGCGCTGATGTTTTGAATGAAGACGGGACAGCCAACGGTTTTGACAATGAGCAGGGCGTGGCGGCACTGCAGATGTATATCGATATGGCGCAGTACGCAGTGCCTGATTATGGACAGGCTGATATTAACAGCACCCAGAACAACTTTACCACTCAGCTTGCGGCTGCTTACTTTCATAATGCCCAGGGGCTGGCAGCTTTAGCAGAGGCCGGTGAGGATTACAGCTGGGCAATGATTACCGAACCGCTGGCAGGACCGGATGGTATGAAGTATTCACTTGGTGTAATGGACGTTGACCTGGTCTTTAATACCGGCAATCAGGAAGCAGCAGCAAAATGGCTGGAGTTCTGGCACACACCGGAGTATCAGGGCCAGGTGATCAACCAGGCCGGATGGGTACCGAACCAGCAAAGCTATTTTGAAAGTATCCCGGAGTTTACGGATGATACAAACGTAATGGCAGCACCTTTTGCTAAAATGGAGCCGATTGCAAAGTTTAAACCATCACTGACCTGCTGGGAAGAAGTACAGAAATACATGGCAGATGCAATTACCAAAGCAGTAATGGGCGAAATCACCGCTGCCGAGGCAATGGCTGCAGCCGGGCAGCAGGTAGATGACCTGTTAAAGAAATAGCGGCAGCATAATCCCCCGGCGAAGGTATCTTTGCCGGGGGGATGGACCAGAAGGAAGGGAATAAAACATGAGTGAAACAGCAAAAAGAGAGCGGCGGAGAAAAACAGTGAATTTACTGTATGTCCTTCCGATGTTAATCATATTTGTGATATTTATTCTGTACCCGATTACCCAGGTGTTCTACATGTCATTCTTTGAGCGGAAAGTGAATGGAGATATGCTGTTTGTCGGATTTGGTAATTTTATAAGCTTGTTTGCCAGTCCGGATACACCAAGAATGTTCCGGAATACATTTGTGTGGGTCATAATCGGTGTGTTTTTTAAATTGCTGCTGGGGCTCGGACTGGCGCTTGTTCTGTATCGCAGATTCTTCGGTAAACGGGTGATGACAGCAATTATGCTGATCCCGTATGCCATGCCGGCAGCGGTATCCTGTATGATCTGGCGCCTGATGTACAATCCGATGTTCGGCCACATTACCGGGTTTTTAATGGATCTGAATATCCTGGACCGGCCGACGGACTTTCTGGGCAATTCAAAGACGGCTCTGATTGCGGTAATGATTGTGAACATCTGGGCCGTGGCTCCTTTCTGCGCACTGAATATTTTATCCACGATGTATTCCATCCCTTCTTATATTTATGAGGCGGCCAGGATTGACGGTGCAAACGGCATCCAGCAGTTTCGATCGATTACCTTTCCCCTGATCACTTCCTCAATGCGGACGCTGGGGCTGCTGATCGGGATCTGGGCGTTTAACACCTTTGATGTCATTTATATGATGACACAGGGCGGTCCGGCCAACTCATCCTCGATTATGGTGAATTTCATCTATCAGAATGCCTTCCAGTTTAATAACCGGGGGTATTCGGCGGCAATCAGCGTGGTCAGTTTTTTAATTCTCTCTGTATTTGCGGTCTTTTATATCAATTCCAAGGGGGAGGATACCAGATATGAGTAGAACCAGAATTAAAAAAGGTTTGAACCGGATGATTTTTGTTTTCTTGATCGTATGGATTATTGCTGTTCTTTTGTTTCCGGTGGCGGCGATGATATCGGTGTCGCTGAAAAAAGCTAACGATGTATTTACGATGCCGGTAACCTGGATTCCAAAAGTTTTTGCATTTGATAATTACCTGCAGGTTTTTCATAAAATGAATATTATCAGCGGTTTCAGATCCAGCCTGATTATAACCGGATGGACAATTGTATTGATTATGCTGATTGCAATTCCGGCGGCATATGCTTTTTCGAATCTGGATTTTCACTTCAAACGGCAGATTTATTATGTGGTTTTGGTCAGTCAGATGTTTGCACCGGTTATCGTGATCATTCCGCTGTATTCTCTGATGAACCGGCTGGGCCTGATCGATACGCTGTTTGGCCTGGTGCTGATGAATACCACATTCAATCTGGCTTTTATTGTACTGATGTTAAAGTCAACCTTTGACGGGGTGCCGAAAGAAGTGGTGGAGGCCGCCAGAATCGACGGCTGCAATTCCATTGATGTAATGACCAGAATTTATCTGCCGGTTTCCAGCACCGGAATTGCGGTGGCTGTAATCTTTGTGTTTACCCGGACCTGGAATGAGTTCTTATTTGCATTTACGTTCCTTTCCAGCACCGAAAAGAAGCCGATTATCGTTAGTCTTTATGAGATTTTGAAGAACAATCCGGCAATCGGGATTCCCTGGCACTATGTTATGGCCGGAGCCGTCTACACGACGGTGCCGCTGGTGATTTTGTTTCTGTGTATCAGAAATTACATCACCGGAGATAAGACTGCAGGGGCGATTAAATAGCATGTTACACATATCAAAAAGGAGCAGGTGCCATGGGGGAAATCAAAGGATGTTATTATTGTGATCAGGATCAGGGGTTTCGGGAATTGCTGTTTAAAGTCTGTGATCTGGAAGTATCCACGGTCTTTTTGTGTAAGGACCAGACGCTTTCGGGGCGTTGTACCATTATGTTCCATAAGCACTATCATGAGCTTTATGAGATCCCGGAAGAGGAACGGAATCAATATATGGATGAGGTGTGCCTGCTGGCCCGGACAATAAAAGAGTTGTTTGGTGCGGATAAAATCAATTACGGGATTTATGGTGACGAAGTACCGCATGTCCATTATACATTATGCCCCAAATACAGGGGCCGGCTGGGGTGGGGAAGACCTTTTGTTATGTTTCCCGAAGAGAACGAGATGATTGTTTTGACAGATGAAGAATATCAGGAACGGATCGGGATGATTCGCCGGCGATTGGATGAGCGGCGGGAGGAAATGTTATGAAAATCAGCATTCCCTATGGAAAAAACAAGGTGAAACTGGAACTTCCGGACCGGTGTTTTATCGGCATGATTGATCCGCCGGCGGCGGAGGGGGCAAAGGATCCGTCCGGTGAGATTTTACGTGCGATCGAGTTTCCGTACGGTGAAAAAACACTGGATGGCATGATCAGACCGGATCAGAAGATCGCGATTATTATTGATGACGGTTCCCGGCCGACGCCGATTGCGGTGATCCTGCCGGTATTGCTGAAAAAGCTGGAAAAATGCGGTGCGGCACCGGAAAATATAAAAATAGTTGCGGCCCTTGGAAGCCATCGGTATATGACGGAAGATGAGTTATGTGAGCGTGTCGGTGCCGGGATATATGAACAGTATCAGGTCGTCAATTCGGAATTTAAAGAATCTGACCGTCTCGTGTATGTGGGAGATACGGAAGAGGGGGCGCCGATTATGGCGACCAGAGAGATTATGGAAGCTGATCTCAGGATTGGTATCGGCAATCTGGTTCCGCATCCCGTAATGGGATGGGGCGGCGGCGGCAAGATTCTGTATCCGGGCGTGGCCGGGGAGGATACGGTTGCTTATTTTCACTTGAAAGCCAGTTTGTATGATGAAAATATGTTTGGCCGGAGTACGACGCCGATCCGCCAGATGATGGAAAGCTGGGTGGATGCAATTGGTCTGGATTTTATTATCAATACGGTTTTGACGCCTGATCTTAAGATTTACCGGGTCGTTGCCGGTGATTACCTGCTTGCGCATCAGGCCGGTGTCAGAATCGGGAAACATGTGCTTGGCAGTCCGGTCAGGGAAAAAGCTGATGTTGTGATTGTCAGTTCGCATCCGGCTGACCAGGATTTCTGGCAGTCGCCTAAAGCAATGTATGGGGCTGAACCGGCACTGAAAGGAGAGCGGGGCGGCACAATGATACTGGTGAGTCCCAATTATGAGGGCATCGGGCCGCATCAGGAATATCCGGAGTACATGGGGCGGGATGATGGTGATGAGATTGTCAGAGCCTGTATTGCAGGAGCGGAAACCAGCGGTGACCGTCTGGCGATTGCAGTTGGCAACAGCATGTCCAAAATGCGCCGCCGCCGGGAACTGGTGGTGGTCAGTGACGGAGTGACAAAGGCCGAGATGGAGCAGTGCGGATGCCGGCATTATTCTCTCAGCCGGCTGCAGCAGGCGGTTGACGATGTCCTTAACCAGTATGAGAACTGTCGGGTGGCAGTTCTGAGCAGCGGTGCTGAGACTTTTTTGTATGAAGAAGGAGATTGAGTATGGTCAGGGAGTACATAGTCGATAAGCTGAAAGTAATGGTTTTTGCAAGCCGGACGGAACTGGGACAACGGGCCGGGGGGGACGCCGCTGACTGCATCAGGAAAATGCTGGATAAAAAGAACGAAATAAATATTATGTTTGCAGCAGCACCGTCGCAAAATGAAACGCTGGCGGCACTTTGCCAGGAGTCCCGGATTGACTGGAAGCGTATCAATGCGTATCACATGGATGAATATGTCGGGCTGCCAACCGATCATCCGGCCGGTTTCGGCAATTATCTGAATCGTACGATATTTGACAGCCTGCCCTTTCGGTCGGTGAATCTGATTCAGGGTAATGCTGACGATCCACAGGGGGAGGCTTTGCGCTATGCCGGTCTGCTAAAGGATAACCCGATTGACATCTGTCTTTTGGGCGTGGGGGAGAACGGGCACCTGGCCTTTAACGATCCGCCGGAAGCTGATTTTTATGATCCGCAGCTGACCCGGGTGGTCAGACTGGAACAGCGGTGCCGGCAGCAGCAGGTTCATGACGGCTGCTTTGAAACGATGAACGATGTTCCGGAATATGCGGTCACCGTGACCATTCCCGGCCTGATGGCAGCCGGCTTTTTGTTTGGCAGTGTGCCGGGAAGCAGTAAAGCGGAGGCGGTACGGGATATGTTAAAGGGACCGGTGACACCGGATTGTCCGGCCGGGATTCTTACTGTTCACGAACATGCAGCGCTGTATCTTGACCTGGAATCGGCCTGTTATCTTTGAGGAAAGAGAGCAAATTATGATAAAACATCTGGTTAATGCCAATGTTATCTATCCTGACGGTATTTTTAAAGGATATGTAACGGTCGAAAATGACCGGATTCTGACTGCAAATGCAGGGGATGCGGAGATTTGCCGGGGCGATATGGTATATGATCTGCAGGGGCAGTATCTTGCCCCCGGATTTGTTGAAATACATAGTCATGGGGCCGGCGGCTGCGATTTTATGGATGGCACGCCGGAAGCAGTAATAACGGCAGCTAAAACGCATTTGCAGCATGGCACGACGACGCTTTTGCCAACGACTCTGGCAGCCGGCAGAACAGAGATTCTGGCCAGTATTGATGCTTTCAGAACTGCCCGGCGCATGATTTTGGACGGGCCGGAACTGCCGGGGCTTCATATGGAGGGACCGTACCTGAGCCTGGAACAGAAAGGTGCGATCGATGAAAGGTATATCCGCAATCCGGAACCGGAAGAGTACGAGGAAATCATTTTATATGGTGCGGGAGCAATCTGCCGCTGGACCCTGGCACCGGAACTGCCCGGAGCAAAGAAGTTTACACAGAGTCTGAGCCGGCATGGTATTGTACCGTCGATGGGACATTCAAATGCGGAATATAAGCAAGTTCTGGAAGCCAGCCACAATGGGATCACCCATGTCACCCATTTGTATTCCGGTATGAGCGGGATGGTCAGAAGAGGCGGATTCCGTTATCCGGGGCTGATTGAAAGCAGTTTTTGTATAGAAGATCTGACGGTTGAGATCATTGCTGACGGCTGCCACCTGCCGGTTGAGATTCTGCAGATGGTATACCGCCTGAAAGGACCGGATAAAACGGTACTTACCAGTGATTCGATGCGCTGCGCCGGTCAGGATGTGACGGAATCGGTTCTTGGCAGTCTTAAGAATGGCAGACGCGTGATCATTGAAGACCAGGTCGCCAAACTGCCCGACCGTACTGCTTTTGCCGGCAGTATTGCGACCGATGACCGGTTGGTCCGGGTAATGTATCATGATGCCAAAATATCTCTGGCTGACTGTATCCGGATGATGACCCTGACCCCGGCCCGGGTGATGGGGATGGCTGACCGGATCGGCAGTATCGTGCCGGGAAAAGCGGCTAATCTGGTTTGTTTTGATGAGCAGATCAATATTATTGCGGTGATGGTAAAGGGGAAAACGGTACATGGAAGATTCGGATCGGAGGAGCGGGTTTGATTAACGAGAAAGAAAAACAGCGGCTGTCCGCCTTTTACCAGCAGGAATTGATTGAAAATATCCTGTCATTCTGGATGCCCCGGTGTGAAGATAAGCGTTTTGGCGGATATTATAATTGCTTTGACAATACCGGTGCAGTTCTGGTCAGCCATGATAAATATACCTGGAGCCAGGGCCGGTTTGTCTGGCTGTTTGCAAAGCTGGCGGGAATGCAGGGGGAATTGTTTGATGCGGTCCAAAAGCAGGAGTTTTTACGGCTGGCCGGAAGCGGCCGGGATTTTCTGAGGGAACATGTCCTGATTGCTGATGATGATTACCGTTGTGTTTACCTGATGGCTGAAGATGGCGCACCAAAGCGTGTAACGGAAGATGCTCCGTTAGATATGAGTATTTATGCAGATTGTTTTGTTGTTTTGGGGATGGCGCGTTTGGCGGCGGTATCCGGTGACAACGAGGCATATGATTTTGCCGTGTTGTTATATGAGTCGATTCTGAAACGGGTTAAAAGCGGTAGTTTTCATACATTGCCGTATCCGCTTGACCATTCATACCGGGCCCATGGAATTCCGATGATTCTGACGAATGTTACCTGTGAACTGTATGATGCGGCTTTGCTTCTGGAACAGGATGATATGAAAATGAAATGGCTGCTCGGGAATCTGCAGGAGTTTTCCGATGATATTATTAATCATTTTACAGATGAAAATCATAACATTCACGAGGTGATCTCGGCCGATCATACATTTGTCGGCGGTTTGTTAGGGCAGCATATCAATCCCGGCCATACCATTGAAGATGTGTGGTTTCAGATTGAGGCAGCTGAACTTATGGGGCGGCAGGAGCTGATTCCCCAACTTGCTGATATTGCCGGGCAGGCACTAAAGAACGGCTGGGATCATAAGTATGGAGGACTATTTCACTATTGCTGCCCGGATGGAAAAGAACCGGCCGGTACAAAAGAGGAGCGGCAGATCCCTGTGGTCAGGCAGGTTCTTGACGGCTGGGGGGACAAATTGTGGTGGGTGCATTCGGAAGCGCTGTATACATCATTATTATGTTACCAGAAGACTGGATCTCAAGCGTTTATGGATTGGCATGAACGGGTTTTTGAGTACACGTTTCAGAATTTTCCCAACAAAGACCGCAGTATCAGGGAATGGTGTCAGATTTTAAAGCGTGACAGAACACCGCAGGATAAAGTTGTGGCACTGCCGGTCAAAGATCCGTTTCATATTATCAGGAATTTAATTTTGATTTTGGAATTGCTGCAGAAAGATTTTTAGGGAAATATTTCGATCTATTTCGGGATATGAATATGTCAGGAAAGAGCAGGCGGAAAATCCACCTGCTCTTTCCTGTAATTATATCAGACCAGAATAGAATCGCCTAACTGTTTTTTCAAAAAATCAAGTTTAGAATCGCCGACCGATTTTGAAAAACAAAGGTGAACCCGTTCGCGCTGGTCTCTTTTTGCTGACAGCAACTCCTGCTGATCCAGAATACGATGCAGATTTCTCAGTGTACCATCATTTCCGTCAATTAATTTGATATGTGGAGGCAGCAACTCTGTTAACAGCTGCCGGTACCATATAAAATGAGTGCAGCCAAGGACAATGGTACCATACTGACTCAAGTCATGACACAGGATATTTTGCTGCAGGTAGCTGATGACATCAGAGCTTTTAAAATCTAATGATTCCGCAAATGTTACCAGACCGGGGAGCGGGATGCAGTCTACCCGGTGTTTTTCATCAAGTTGGCGGAGCAATTGAACTAGTTTGTGGTTCTGCTGCGTAAGTTTTGTCGATAATAGCATGACACGATTTGCCGTGGAGTGGTTATTGGTAATGTTAAGAGCCGGTTTGACGGCAGGTTCCATGCCAAGTATCGGCAGGTCGTATTTGCGGCGCAGATCAGCAATAGCAGCACTGGTTGCGGTATTGCAGGCAATCACAATGGCTTTTACATTAAAATCTAAAATTTTTGATATTGAATACTCTGTTATCTGTCTGACTTCAGTTGCGTTTTTTTCGCCATAAGGGACATTGGCAGTATCCGCGTAATATAGGAAATTTTCGTTTGGGAACAATTTTACTGCATCGAGCAGTGTGGTGAAACCACCGATCCCGGAATCAAATATTGCTATGTAATCATTTTTCATGTTATTTACCCTGATTTAATGTTTTGCAGGCTGACTGTAGTAACAAATGCAAGTATATCACAACTGTGGACGGATTTACAAACCCTGATATTAATTAAGTGTAATATTTCCAGATAATAGTGTATAATAAAACAAAAATCGGAGCACAGACAGGAGTGTGACTATGGAAATTAGAGAATATACCGATACAGACCAGGACGCGTTATTTAATCTGATGCAGGATGAAGGTGAGGAGTGGACCTACTGTCAGGGCAGCAACAGGCAGAAATATGCCATGGCAATGAATCATTCAATCGCATATGTGCTGATGGATGGCGATAAACTGTGCGGTTATGTCCGCTGCAAGGACGATGATGGATTCGGCATTTATATCTTGGATTTGCTGGTTGACAGAAAGTACAGAGGAAATGGTTATGGTCGTCAATTGATGAAGACGATCTGCGATCTATACCCGGAAGATATTGTTTACGTGACCAGTGATGTGGATGTATATTATGAAAAGCTGGGATGTGTAAAAGAAGGAACGGTTTTTATCGTTAAATTATAAGGAAATATTATGGTTGATCAGTATACAGGATATAAATAATCGATCAAACGAAAGGCAGGAAAGGCAGCTATGAAAGAAATAATTCCCGGCATTTTTCAGGTTGAATTAAGGAGTAATGCCGGTGGGACGGGAATTGCCTCAGTATTTTTGATTCCGGGCAGAGCCGGGGAACGGAGTCTGATTATTGATGCTGGTTATGCCGGTAAAGGCAGCAGAATGCATCTGGAAGAGTCAATAAACCAGCTGGGAATCAGTTATGAGGCATTGGATGTTTTTATCACGCACAAACACCATGATCACTGCGGCGGTGCAGGGGAACTGGGAGAAAAAGGTGCAGCGGTTTATATGAGTCAGGTGGAAGACCGGCACCGGTATGACTGCCTGTCATGCAATTACAGCCACAGTGCAATGCAGGAGCAGATGAATGTGTTAAAAACGGTTGGTGTTACCCGGGAAATGGAGCCGGAGATATGGAATAAATATATGGAGGTAAATGACCGGGTCGAAAACAACCAGAAATGGCTGTTTGATCTGGCTGATTTTCCATATTCTGACCTTGTGGAAGGGCAGCGGTTTCACAGTAGCGGCATGGAATTTATTACTCTGCCGCTGAAAGGTCATACGCTGGGGCAGATGGGACTTTATGAAATATCACATAAAGTTCTGTTCTGTGCAGATCAGGTGATTGACGGAATTGTACCGATCGTGGGGACGACTCATACGGATGAGCACTTACTGGGGCATTACTTTGATTCGCTGCAGCAGATCAAACATGAGTTTAAAGACTACCTGATTGTTCCTTCGCACAAAGAGGTGATTGATCCTCAGCGTCTGCCATATGTTATTGATGATATAGCCTTTTCTTATTTGAAAAAACTGGATTTTGTCAAGCGGGTGCTGGAACATCATCCCGGCAAAAAGACGGTAAAAGAAATCGCCTGTCTGGCTTATGGGATGAATGCAGTACCAACTGATGACCAGGAGTTTGTTAAACTGAAGATGGTGATTTCAAAAACCTTTTCCTGTCTGGAATATATGTATGATAAGGAATTGGTTGAGCGGACGGAAGTGGATGGGATACTGTATTGGGAGTCAATAACATGCAGGTAAAAGGACAATCTTAACGAATAAAAGCGGGAGAACTAAAATGACAATTGAAGAGTTTAAGATAAAAATGAAAGAACAGGAAGACTGGGCACCGGGATGGGATGCAATTGAAGCGGAGTTTGAACGCATCTACCCCGGACAGGAACCAGCTCATTATGGTACGAATATGGCAGCAAGAGCGATGCTGGGGGGAAATCAGTATCTTGACGGATATTCCATCTATACCTCCCCAAATGGCTATAAACATATCGTTACCTTTGGTATGTCTGTACTTTATACGGATGAGGAGGCTTTTGGCGGAGAATGGAGTCGTTGGGGCTACGAGATGACGATGAAGCTGCCAACGGAAAACAATGACGATTGTATGTGGGCAATCGATATGTTATCCAATCTGGCCAGATATACCTTTACTCAAAAGCGGTTTTTTGAGCCGTTTCAGTTCATTTCCGGTGGCGGGGAATCGCTTCACGTCGGAACAGAGTCTGCAATTACGGCTTTAATGACTGTTCCGGATACGGAAGCAAAACCGCTGGATACGATATATGGCAAAGTGGAGTTTATACAATTAGTTGGCATAACTGAACCTGAGCTGGATGCACTGAAGGAAGACATAGAAAATGCAAAAAAACTCTATGAACTTATGAAACAGGATAATCCAAATCTGATTACGGATATGGGACGGATAAGGTCATACCTGTAGTGAATGGTTTGTATTGAGACAGAGAGGGTGAGGCGATGGGGAAGGATTACTGCTATATGAAAAGAATTATTTTATGCATTATTAGTGCATTAGCTTTGGTGACAGGTTGTACAGCTTCAGAAAATACAAAAGATCAAACCACAGAAAATCAAAGTTCGGAAGTTTCAACAACAGAAATGCAAACAACAGAAATACAATCAACAGAATCCCGGGAGCCTGACCTGAAGGCTTTGGAGGTCGCTGTAGGATTGCTTCCTCTTGAGTATGACCGGCCGGCAACCCCTGATGCAGAGCAATTATCTGTCATCAGATATATTCTGCAAAACACCGGGGAAGTCAACATTCACAAAATGAGGGGAGAGACGGAAAATAAAGTCTATGTGAATGAAGACGGCAGAGAAGCTGTATATGATAAAGACGGCAATCTGGTCACAAACAGCTATAATCAGGGGACCTATAATTTCTATTCAAACGAGACGGAGCCGATTAAAAAATTCATTTATGATACCGCGCCCTGGTTGGTATACGGAACTGCAAGTGATGACCCGACTACATTTAAAGAGCGGCTGTATCATTACACACTTGATCTGGATATGGGGATCCAGAATTATATTTTTTATGGCGCAGATAAGGCTCTGGAAGCTGTTCCATTTGAAGAATTGTCTGAAACTGAGAAAGAAGTATATTATCTCTTTTTAAAGCTGCTTTTTAATGAAAACTATTCTGCAAAATTAACTGCAGACAATATTCAGAAGTTAAAGGAAGACGGAGACTTTTATTTTCAGTATTTCGATCAGATTCAGGAAGCTTTAAGCGTGCTTGGCGGATTTGAAGAATCTGCGGATAATTCATCGGCATCAACATCAGAAGATACGGATGCTAAGGATCTGCCGATCGATATCACGAAGGTTTCGTTTAATGATGAAACTTCCTGGGATAGTGAGCGATATGAACAGGAACTGTATTCTTTTGAAGGGCCCGGGGACTGGGAGGTTGTTGATGGAACAGAACATGGTCTGGTAAGTGGTGTTTTTCTTGTTCCGTCCGGTACTGATATGGATAACTTCCGTTTCTCAGCTCATGTTGCCGTTGAGGTGTTAAATTCCAAGCCTGCAGGCGGCCGGGTACCGGACTTTTCAAGTGAGGCGATTCAAAAAGAATTCTTTGCGGCGCAGATCATTCAGACGTATGCGAAAATGGGCGGACTATCTGATCTGGAGTTTTCTGTGTGGGAGTCAGCGCAAAGTTATGTTTACATTGCCAGCTTTAAGCGCAGCAACGATAAGTTAAGCATGTATCAGACCACTTATTATGTGATGAATCCGGAGCGGATGATTCAGGTTCAGGCATCGCATTTTGGTGAGGATGCTGTCCCGGCAGTAAATGAAGTTGCACGTCACCTGATAAATACCTTTAAGCTTTCCAGTTAAAGGGCAAAAATCACAAAAGGAGAAGGGCCTATGGAGTTAATCAGAGTAACACATGAAAACATTGGTAAAGAGCATATTTGCTGTGCGATTGCAAATGACTCAGACTGTCAGGTTATATCGAAAAAGTCCTGGTTAAAGGATCGTTTTGACGAAGGACTGGTTTTCTTAAAATGTAATGTCCGGGGGAAATGTTTTATCGAATATATTCCGGCTGAATATGCCTGGGCACCTGTTGATGCAGACGGATATATGTATATAGACTGCTTATGGGTATCAGGGAAATTCAAAGGCCAGGGATATTCCACGCTGCTCCTGGATGAGTGTATCAAAGACTCAAAGGAGAAAGGCAGGAAGGGGCTTGTCATTTTATCTGCGAAAAAGAAAATGGGCTTTCTTGCCGACCCTAAATTTTTGAAATACAAAGGATTTCGGGCTGCTGATGCAGCAAATCCTTACTTTGAACTCTGGTATCTTCCATTTACCGATGATGCCAAGGTACCATGTTTTAAACCATATCTGAAAGCAGAAAATGTAAATGCCATGGAGAAAGGCTTTACTTTGTATTATACAAGCCAATGTCCGTTTACGGCGAAATATGTACCGATCCTGGCAGATGCTGCGAAGAGTAAAGGTGTAGATTTTCATGTGGTTCAGATGGTCACAAAAGAAGAAACATGGAAATGTCCATGTCCGTTTACGACATTCAGCTTGTATTATGACGGAGAGTTTGTCACACATGAAATACTGTCTGAGAAAAAGTTTGAAAAATTAATAGAAGAAAAAGCAGCAGAAAAGTAGCCGGCAGTGGACACTGATGTAGATTTATAGGCAGGAGCTTGTATATGAAAAAACGATTAAGAGGTTTGCTGTGTCTGTTGGGACTTTGTTTTCTGACTGGGTGTGTAAAACAGAATACGGATGATGAAACTGTCACAACAGAATTCCAGGAGTCATCCGCCATATACCAGAGTGAGGCTCCGGTTGAGACGCAGGAAGAAGCAGAGTCAGTGACAGAGGAAGATTCGGTTTTTTGCGAAAAAGACGGAAAACAATATGAGCGGATGCAGGATTTGATCAGTGGTAATTACGAATGGGCAAGCGCTGTTACCGGCGGAGATATGGTTAAGGATGAGAATGGGCATCAAAATGTCGATTATAACACGCAGGACCGTAGTTTTGAGCGTGTAGACGGGACAGAAGCAATATCCGTGAGACGTTGGGATAATCTGTTATACTCTGCAGGTGATTATTTGGTATTCGAGTATAACGGAATAATACATGTTTCAAAATATTATGATTTATATAAACCTGTTCTCAGCTATGAAGCCGCCGGTACCTATGCCCGCGTGATCAAAGTTCCCATGGGTTATATGGTGGGCAATGACAGGTCCTGTAAAATTATGTTTTACGATCATGAATTTAATTCCGTTAAAACAATAGATGGATACAGGGTTGCAGAAAATGGGATTTATTATCAGGATGGCCTGATGGCAGTCAGGGACATGGAGTCCGGTCTGATGGGATTTATGGATCAGGATGGCAATCTGGCAATCCCCTGTCAATACGGCAGTATCAGTGACTTTTCCAATGGATATGCATCAGTTCTGACAAATGCGGAAATGACTCCGTATACCGAAGATGCCGGCACGGTTTCTATGTATTATGGCAGCGGCGGAAATTGGGGGATTATAGATACCAAAGGGAATTATGTGCTGGAACCATCGGAAGAATATGCGAATAAAAGTATGCAGGATTCGACTGATGAAAATTATTATTTATTTACCAGATTTACCCCTGTACGTGAAGACGGAACCGTTGATTTCGTTTCACTGGAGGATGAAGAGCGTGTGATCACCACAGTTACCATAAGACCGTAATGTAAAGAACTCAACAAAGTAGGAGCAGGTAATTTGATTGATAAAATGATTACGATGGAACAGTTTCGGGATTATATGGACCAGATCATAGATGAAATCCCACCGGTTCTTTTACGTGACCTGAACGGTGGGATTCTTCTGCGGGAAGAGGCGAAGATACATCCGGAGAGTATCGGAAGTGATTTATTGGTCATGGGCGAATACCACCGGAAGCCGGTAATGGGGCGATTTATTTATCTGTACTACGGTTCTTTTATGAGGGCTTATGGTTATCTTGGAGAAAAAGAATTATATAAAAAAATCAGAAAGACACTACTGCATGAACTGCGGCACCATGTGGAGTCGCTGGCGGGTGAGAAGGATCTGGAGATTGAAGATGCTGTTCGGCTTGCGGAATATAAGATGAAAAAAGGTATTCAAAACTCATGATGAAGAATGGGGGGAGTTATAGTTATGGCAGTACCTGCAGGCGGTTCCACAACGGTATCTGCTGGGAGATACCTTGATCTGGGGAATTTAGGAAAATATCTGCCGAATAAACGTTTGTATTATAAAAATGGAACGGAACCGCCGGGACTTCATTTTTCAGAGGATGACAGAACGATATTAATAGATGGAATTCCATATGAGATGCAGTGATTATTTTGTGGGAGTCTGTATAAAAGAAGATAAGCTGGCGGTTTGTTTGAAGAGGACAAATCGTCAGCTTTGTTATATTTTTATAGTTTAAAATTGATGAAAAGAAGGTTGATTTAAATGTGGAAATGTGATATGATTTCGATGTAAAAGTAAACTAGTGCAAAAGGAGAGGTTGTGAATGACTATAAATGAAAGACTTTACAATCAGCTTAAACAAAATAGCTGGCTAATAACTACATCGCAGGTTATTGATTTGGGCTTTTCTAAAACGTTGCTGACAAAATACGTTAAGGCAGGTTTATTAGAGCGAATCGCACCAGGTATATATATAATACCAGAAGAAATTGCCGATGATATGTACACATTGTCATTGCGCTCTGAGAAGATTATTTTTTCTCATGATACAGCATTATTCCTAAACAATTTATCTGAGAGAACACCATTTGAACATTTCGTTACAATACCCAGCAATAGCTCTCTTTCAAAAAGTGTATTGGAAGAATGTGTTTGTTTTTATGTTAAGCCAGATTTATATATGCTTGGTGTTATTGAGAAAACAACGACTTTTGGCAATAAGGTGAGATGTTATAATGCGGAACGAACGATATGTGATATTTTGAGAAGCAGAAATCGATTAAACGAAGAAAGTGTTCTTTGTGCGATAAAAAAATACGCAGCTTCAAGTGAAAAGGATTTAAATTTGTTGGCAGAATATGCAGTTCAGTTTCGTGTAACTAAGACTTTAAAACCATATTTAGAGGTATTACTATGAGTTCAAGATCAATGAGTTTGAAAGCAAAGATTAAGAACTATGCAAAACACAACAATATTGCAGCACAGGTTGTTTTACAGAACTATATGTTTGAAAGATTGTTGGAGAGGCTCTCATTATCAGACTATCAACAACAATTTGTTGTCAAAGGCGGGTTGTTAATTGCAGCTATTGTCGGATTAGATACCCGATCTACCATGGATTTAGATTTGACACTGAGAAAATTGTCTCTATCAGAGCAAGCAATTATGGAGGCTATAAACTCAATCTGTAATATCGAATTAAATGATGGGGTCAGGTTTGACATAATATCAATATCACCAATTAGAAAAGATGATCAATACGGCGGCTTTTGTGTGAGATTGAACGCTATTTATGAAAAAATAAGTACTCCATTGTCAATCGATATTTCTACAGGTTATATTATTACTCCGGATGCGGTTGAATATGAGTTTCGTGGTATTTTTGATAATATGGTAAATATCAAATTGTGGGGATATAATATCGAAACTGTAATGGCAGAAAAGCTGGAAACCATTTTAAGCCGTGGTGTTTTTAATACACGCCCAAGAGATTATTATGATATTTATATTTTGGAAACGACACAGGAATATGATAAACGGCTGTTAAATGAAGCGGTGCTTGCAACAACAGAATATAGAAGTAGTCGTAATAGGTTGAGAAATATTGAGGTTATTATTTCACAAATAACCAACAATTTAGAGTTAAGGCTGGCTTGGGAAAAATATCAGAAAGCATTTGCTTATGCGAAGGAAATATCGTATGACAGTACAATTACGGCAATAAGAAGATTGTTGGAGTCAATTTCATTATAGTATATTATTGAACTTATTGTGCATTCAATAATTATTAAGACATGGAAATACAGGAAGGGCCGCATCAGGTTGGTGAAGGCGTTGTTTTATAAAAGACTATATTTTTCAGGTTTTCAGCTGAAGGTATAGTCTTTTTATTCGTCTCATCACCAAAAACACAGGATTGAACAAATACTCAGCACGATAATTCGAGAGAACCTCCATCAAAAAATGATATTCTTTAATCACAAAATACTTAATGTTAAAAGATGAGAGGGGCTATCTTATGAAAGCAATTGATGTATTCTGCCACATTCTGCCGCCGGAGTATTACGAGGCAGCAGTTAAAGAAACAACAGCACAATATCACATGTTTACAAGGGCGTTGAACATGAAAGCAATGTCCGACACGGCCGAGAGAAGAAAGATATTAGAACAGTTTCCGGGCTATCAGCAGCTTCCATGCCTGGTATCACCGCCGGTGGAATATTTTGCAGACAAGCACAAATCACCGTTGATCGCTGCACTTGGCAATGACTGTATGAAACGAATTGCTGATTCAGACAGTGACTTATATCCGGGATTTATTGCCGGCATTCCGGCCAATAATGTTTCGGCTTCCGTTGAAGAACTGAAGCGGGTAAAAGAGATGGGGGCCAAAGGTGTTCAGATTTTCACCCATATCAATGGTGCGCCTATTGATTCCGAGGAATTCTGGCCGGTATATGAAACCTGTGAAATGTTGGATTTGCCGATTCTGCTGCATCCGGTAGGCGGTTTAAAAACGCCGGAGTTTGTAACAGAAGAGATGTCAAAATATGAACTCTGGTGGACCATTGGCTGGCCGTACCAGACTACGGTTGCGATCTCAAGACTTGTATTTTCCGGAATTTTTGAGGACTTCCCTGATATCAAGATCATTACCCATCATGTCGGCGGAATGATACCAATGCTTGCAGGACGCCTGGAAAACGGGTTAAAATTATATGGCAGCAGAACTGGAGACGCATTGAAAGAAAAGCTGACGAAAACGAAGTTAAAAGGAGCTCCGGTGGATTCTTTCAAGAAGTTCTATGCAGATTCAGCATCATTTGGTTCGGCAGCAGCAATTGAATGCGGACTTGATTTTTTCGGGAAGGACCGAATTCTGTTTGCAACTGATATGCCTTTTGATCCGGAGCAGGGCCCGGGGTATATTGACCGGACGTTAAAAGCAATTGATACGTTGAACCTGACGGAAGATGAAAAACAGGCGATTCGTTATGGTAATGCCGAGCGGGTATTTCACTTATAATACTATTGGAAAGATGGGGGAAGTATATATGGCTACGATAATTTCGATCTTTACAAATCAATTTTTCCTTTTATTTTTAACGATTACATCAGGCTTGTTACTGGGAAAAGTGAAAATAAAAAATTTCTCGCTGGGAGTATCGGGGGGAATATTTACCGGAATTTTGATCGGCTGGGTGGTTACGAAATTTGCAATGAATGTTCAAGAGGGATCAGTTGGATTCAGTGCCGGAAAACGGATCTTAAATACCGGGATTATTTCTTCGGCCTTTTTCACCTTCTTTTTGCTGCTTTTCCTGACCGCAATTGGTCTGACAGTCGGAAAAAATATTGGTTCCATTTTCCGGCGATATGGAATAAAGTTTGTTGTAATTGGAGCTGTAATACCGGCGGTATCTATGCTTATGGCAACGATTTGTTTTATGGCGGTGCCAAAGCTGCTGCCGGGATCACAGGTAAATGCATTTGAGATATCGGGTATGTATTCGGGTGCAATGACCAGTACACCGGCATACGGAGCATCCCTGGATGTCGTATCGTCTCTGGATATTGAAAAACGCTATCAGGACCTTACCAATGATGATCAGCAGGAATTTCATACGATTATCAACAGTGATATAAAAGACACGGATGGAAATATGGCGATTATCTCAGCAGAGCAGGCAGATGTTTTTAAGGAAGCGGCTAAATCAGCAGTGAGTCTGGGGTATACGGTTGCATTTCCGATGGGAGTTGTCATTATTGTTATTATGATTACAATATTACCTAAGTTGTTCCGGATCGACATTGAAAAAGAAAAGCAGGAGTATAACCGGGAGTTATTGGAAAATGCGGGCAGGGAAAAGGTGATTGCGGATAAACCGATTGACTTTACGATTTTTGCCGGTGTAGCGATTATTGGAATTACTCTGGGGAATATCAAGATTCCGCTTGGCAGTTTCGGGAACTTTTCACTGGGAGCAGCCGGTGGGGTATTGATTGCAGCTTTAGTATTCAGTTATATTGGTAAAATCGGCCCGGTTAATTTCCGGATGGATACGAAAGCGCTGTCTCTGATTCGGGAAATGGGTTTGACATTTTTTATGGCTGTGGTAGGATTGACTTATGGCTACGATGTGATTAACTCCCTTTCCGGTTCCGGGCTGGTGCTGGCAATTATGGCTGTCTTTGTCGAAGCGGCAGCGGTTCTGGTCAGCTTCATCATTGGCCGTAAGTTATTTAAGCTGAATTGGGTGATATTGAGCGGTGCTATTTGCGGCGGCTGTACGTCAGCACCGGGGCTTGGGGCAGCATTAAGTTCTATTGGCAATGATGAACCGACTGCCGGATATGGAGCAGCACAGCCGTTTGCAATATTGACGAATGTATTGTTGATTACGATATTTCACCAGGTCTTCTTTCTGTAAATTAATCATACATACAGGCAGATCATAAAAAGGTAGATGAGATGGATAATTTCTGGATTCAGCACAGGGTAAGCGAACGTGACTTCAAAATACAACATCATATGGAGCACAAATATCAATTGGTATTTGTGATAAGCGGCCGTGTACTTTATACGGTTGGTGATAAAACATATACTCTGGAAAAGGGCGGCATGATTGTACTTAATACGCTCGAATATCACAGCCTGGAAGTTCTTGAATATCCTTATGAACGGTATGTGATTCAGATTGAGCCGGCTTTCTTTCAAAGAGAGATAAAATACCCGGAAATTATTTCGATCTTTATACGGCGTCCGCCTGGTTTTTCTCACCTGTTTTTGATTCCGGAGGATATATGGGAATATGCCCGCGCATGTCTGGCTGAACTGGATTACGAATACAAAGAGCAGAACCAGTTTTGGGAAATGATGGTCGGAAGTGACCTGCGAAGAATGTTTGTCGTGTTGTTTCGGGCCTGTTCGATATCCTTTTATACGGGAAAGATTGATGCAGGAACCAATCTTGCTTTTAAGGTTCAGAATTATCTTGACCAGCATTATACAGAGGCAATTACGACTGACAGTATTGCATCTGAGTTCTTTTTAAACAAGCATTACCTGTCTCATGTTTTTAAAGATACTGTGGGTTATGGCATGATGGAATATGTGATTATATTGCGGATTAACAAAGCTAAGATTCTGCTGACCCAGACAACTGACAGTATTTCCGTCATTGCCTCGAAATGCGGATACGACAATTTTACACACTTTTCAAAGCAATTTAAAAAGCTGGAACACTGCTCCCAGACAGAATACCGTAATAAATGGGAGCCAGCAGTGGTACATATAGGGTAGATATTGCCAAAGGAGGGGACCATCGGCCCCTCCTTTGTGATGTTTCTCAATACCCGGCTAATCCTGCTTAATTGCACTGATCATGATATAACTAACCAGGTCATCATAATTGTTAACATAAATCAAAACCTCATATTTCTGATCCTCACATATCACCCGGTATTCCCAATTCTCTTCATCGACAGTATAGTTTATCCCCTGCAGCGCGTTTAATAAATCGCTCCGACTGCTGTTCACCTGTATGCCTCCAGGCAAAACAGGCGATTCGGCTATCTGATAAGTAAAACAATTTTGAATCGGGCCGCGAGTGGTTCCGTCATTTCGTACAGTCAGACTGAGCGTATCATCGTTCCGGGTCAATACAATCCCATGTACTTCACCGGGATCGAGATAGTATATATATAAAGCTGAGGATTGTATCTCCCAGCCGTTATCTATAAATGCGGCAAGCGGTACGGGGGATTGGTATATATCCCCTTTAATCTGAAATGTACCTTTGGCAATATTGTCTCCCAGTCCGGCAGGTGCCGTATATGCCAATACTTCCGGCGAGCGCTGGAAATTATTAATATATTCCATACCCTTATCGTACAAATCTTTCTGGTTGACCAGTGTTACAAGATTGATCACCTTGCTTTCATCATTATCATGGTAAAAATAAATACATTGATGTTCGCTTAGCTCATAAATAAAAGAACGGTACCGGGCGCCGTCACCAATGCCGTCAT
Source organism: Lachnospiraceae bacterium (assembly GCA_032073745.1). Taxonomy (GTDB): domain Bacteria; phylum Bacillota; class Clostridia; order Lachnospirales; family Lachnospiraceae; genus Brotaphodocola. Next base: position 139,538 of record DAMAMW010000012.1, read on the forward strand.
TTTCCGGCTGCCCATATGCCGCAAGCATATCAGCTTCGGTCGAGCGGCCAAGAACAATGTTGCCCGGCAGAACGATACCGGTTTCAGATCCATTTATATCAGATGCCGAAAGACTAAGTGCTGTAACTTCCAGATCCTTTATACTGCGTGCTGTAGTTTCGCCGTTTACTATCTCGGCGGATATTGTAATATTTCCTTTATAGAATTGCGGAAAAACAATATCAAAACCTCCTACCAGCTGCTGCTCCGTATATACCTCGGCACCTTCCCAGGGGGCTTCCTCTTTCATGGTCCAGCCCCGGGCTTTCAGTTCCTGGTAAGAAATCGGAAGCTGCAGTTCATCCCCGGCTATAGTTACTTTGAATTCGTATAGCTGTGACAGGCTGGATCCGGTCACATTATGATCACTGGTCCGGCTGGTGTGAACCTGGCCCGGCCCGCCGATAGCGGCTGCGGCTGTCCCGGCTCCGGCAAGCAAAAACGCGGCTGTAAATAATACCAATTTATGTTTTTTCATAATCGCTCCTTTACTCTTGATTGGTAAATTTTAACACTCTTTGCAGCTGATAGCAATTAAGGGAAACTTACGATACCCTTACTTCTTTGAATAACATTTGGCCGGTTTATGAATCGTTAAGTTTGCGAAATTTTAACGGAGTCAATCCCTCATGGCTTTTAAACGAACGGATAAAATTGCTGACACTGTTAAATCCGCAGGTGGTTGCGATTTCGGATATGTTTTTATCAGAATAATAAAGCATGTTTTTCGCGTGGGATATCCGTTTCAGAACAACATAGTGTTTGAGTGTATATCCGGTCACTTCTTTAAAAAATTCCATCATATAGTATTTGTTCAAATGAAACCGGTGCGAAAGGGCGTCCACGGTAATGTCCTCTAAAAAATTCTCATCGATGTATTTCTGGATACGGGCGGCCTTGCCTGTAGCCGGATTTGCTTTTACGGATGGATACCTGGCAGGAAATTTGCGATACAGGTGAACAAGAAGCTGTGTGATTTCGGACATCATGTTCATATTGGAAAATGGCTGCTTCCTGTCATATTCATCCACACAATTTTGTAGTTTTGTGAGGAAATAAGCAGCGTCATCGCTGGTTACTGCAAAGCCGTTTTGAAAATCTTCAGGGCGCTGCTTGAAGATCGAACACAAAATCTGATCGTTTACATAATGGTCGAAATAGTCGGGATCAAAAATCACCACATAACGTATATATTCGTCGGTAAGCGGCTTCATTTGATGTTGTTCCATTTGATTTATAAAGATAATATGGTTCTGCTTATATTGAAATGCGGTATTGTTGATAATAAACTCAGATGCCCCTTTTTCAATAAAAATCAACTCATAACCATTATGAAAATGGTGAGACATCGTTCTTGTATCTTCAGCCCGATAGGCCTTCACAAGTTCACTTATTTTCTTCTCCATAAATAAACACCCCACTTTTTATCAATTATACCCCATTATTTTGGTACAATCCAGTATTGATTAGCGGTATAGTAAGGATAATACAAAACATATAAAAAACAAATCAAATCAGGAGGTTATATATGTCTGGTCATGAGCCATTTAAATTTAAATCTTTGGAAGAACTGAAAGAAAAAATCACGGAATTGGGCGTGAATATTAATCTTAGTGATGATTTATCATTACTGGGAAAACCCGTAGCAGTAGGGAAAACAACAGCACCGAACGCATTTGCAGTTCTGCCGATGGAAGGCTGCGACTCAAATCTTGATGGAAGTCCGTCTGAGCTTGTGGAGCGGAGATACTTAAAGCAGGCTGGCGGCGGCAGCGGGCTGATCTGGTGGGAAGCATGTGCGGTAGCGGTAGAAGGCAGGGCAAATTCTTTGCAGATGATGCTGACAAAAGACAATGTCAGCGAGTTCTCTAAACTGGTGAAAAAAGTGAATCAGGAGGCGGCCGATAAAAATGGAACTGATCATAAGCCGGTTAATGTGCTTCAGCTGACTCATTCCGGACGATATTCCAGACCGGAAGGGCATAAACCAATGCCGCTGATCACCCAGCATGATCCGATTCTCGATCCTCGTGTCGGCATCGATGAACAAACCCCGGTAGTGTCGGATGCTTATCTGGAAAGCCTGGTTGAACGTTATGTGGAATCAGCGAAACTGGCAGTTGAGGCCGGATTTGACGGGGTTGATATTAAGGCATGCCATCGTTATCTTCTGAGTGAGCTGCTGGCCAGCCATACGAGGGAAGGAAAATATGGCGGCAGTTTTGAGAACCGCAGCCGTCTGATCAAAGAGATTATCACAGAAGTAAGGAATGCAGTCGGTGAAGAACCGGTGATTGCCAGCCGTTTCAACGTATTTGATGCCCATCCGTATCCATATGGATTTGGTCAGGATAAGGATGACTTTATGGTCTTTGACGAGACAGAACCGATGCAGCTGGTACGGATGATGTGTGACAATGGCGTCGACCTTCTCAGCAACTCAGCCGGTAATCCTTATTACATATATCCGCAGGTAACAAGGCCATTCGACCAGTCCAGTATGGGAATTCCGATTCCGGAAGAACATCAGCTGGAGAGCATTGCACGGCTGTTTGAGTTTACCAGAAAGATTCAAAAAGAAGCCGGAGAAGTTCCGGTCGTAGGAAACGGATATACCTGGTTACGTCAGTTCATTCCTTATGTCGGTGCCGCCAATCTGGCTGACGGCAGCTGTAAGTTTATCGGTATGGGACGTTCCAGTTTTGCATACCCGGAAGCACCCCGCGAGATCCTTTCCGGTAATGAAATGGATCCGAAGAAATGCTGTATCGCCTGTTCCAAGTGCACCCAGATTATGCGTGACCACGGGCGTACCGGATGTGTGGTCAGAGATTCTAAAATATATGTTCCGCTTTACAAAGAATACCGGGCGGCAGCCGAAGAGCGTGCTGCGGCAACCGGAGTGAAAGTATATCAATAATCAGGAGGAAAATAATATGAAGCAGACGGCAATTGTGACCGGCGGCAGCCGCGGAATAGGATTTGCAATCGCAAAGCAGTTAGGGCAGGATGGATTTAATATCGTGATTATTGATATGAATCCGGAACAGGATTATATGGATAACTTTAATCAGCTTACAGAAGCAGGTATCGATTATCTGTATGTTCAGGGTAATATCTGCAGTCCCGAAGACAGAGAACAGTTAATCAGTCAGACAGTAGAACGGTTTGGCGGTATCCATGTGCTGGTAAACAATGCCGGAGTTGCTCCTGCCGTTCGTAATGATCTGCTCGAAATGCCGGAAGAGAGCTTTGACCGGGTGATCGGCATCAATACAAAAGGAACGATGTTCCTGACCCAGGCCGTTGCGAAGCAGATGATTTCACAGGAGCTGACTGGGAAAAAGAAGGGAACCATTGTCAATATTTCCAGTTGTTCGGCAGTGGTTTCATCTACCGGACGAGGCGAATACTGTATTTCCAAGGCTGGCGTATCAATGCTGACAAAACTGTATGCAGATCGTCTGGCAAGTGAAAATATTCTGGTACATGAAGTACGTCCGGGCGTAATTGCTACCGATATGACAACTACAGTACAAAAAAAATACGATGACATGTTTGCAGCCGGGGCGTTCCCAATCGCCCGCTGGGGGACGGCAGAAGATATTGCCGGTGCAGTCTCAGCTTTTGCCGGTGACCTGTTCTTATACACTACCGGAAACTATATTGACGTGGACGGCGGATTCCATATTCAGCGATTATAGGAGGCAGAAAATGGAGAAATCATCAATTCAAATCGATGGCAATTCAATACCGGTATATCAGCTTAATACTGTAGTCGTCGGAACCGGCGCAGCAGGTTACAATGCAGCCGACCGGCTCTGGCAATATGGTCAGCGTGATATTGCGATTGTGACGGAAGGAATCAATTCCGGAACTTCCCGCAACACCGGATCTGATAAACAAACTTATTATAAACTGACACTTTCCGGTGGTGATCCGGACAGTGTCAGGGAAATGGCTGAAACCTTATTTGCCGGACAATGTGTCGATGGTGACATTGCCTTGTGTGAAGCAGCACTTTCCAGTCAGGGATTTTTAAAACTGGTAGACCTTGGCGTACCGTTCCCCCGCAACCGTTATGGTGAATACATCGGCTACAAAACAGATCATGATCCCCGCCGCCGGGCAACCAGTGTCGGACCTTACACCTCGAAACTCATGACAGAGCAGCTGCAGCGTGCCGTAGAAGATAAACAGATTAAAGTATTTGATAAGCTTCAGGTAGTCCGTTTACTGACGTCAGATGATCAGGTGTGCGGACTGCTGTGTCTGGATTTAACATCTGAGGGTGAACCGGAAGAGCGATTTGTTGCGTTCCAGTGCAAGAATATTTTGTACGCAACCGGTGGCCCCGCCGGAATCTATGCAGACAGTGTCTATCCGGTAGGTCATTACGGCGGAACCGGAATTGCCTTTGAAGCCGGAGCAGCCGGAAAAAATCTGATGGAGTGGCAATATGGCCTGGCATCCATAAATCCCCGCTGGAATGTATCCGGTACCTATATGCAGGTGCTTCCGCGATTTATCTCAACGGATGCAGACGGCAAAAACGAACATGAATTTCTGTATGATTTTTTCACTGATGAAGGTGATATGCTGACCAAAGTATTTTTAAAAGGATATCAGTGGCCGTTTGATGTCCGCAAGATCGAAGGCGGGTCCTCCATAATTGATATTCTGGTATATATTGAAGCCAGCAAAGGACGCAGAATCTATTTAGATTTCACCAGAAATCCGGGCAATAAACCGATCGATTACAGTCTTTTATCAGAAGAAGCATATGAGTATCTGGATCGTGCCGGAAGTTGTTTTGGAACACCGATTGAACGTTTGCAGCATATGAATCAGCCGGCTGTTGATTTCTATATGGATAAAGGTGTTGATTTAACAACGGAAGCCCTGGAGATTGCTCTATGTGCCCAGCATAATAACGGTGGATTGGGAATTGACTGCTGGTGGCAGACTAATATAACCGGCCTATTTGCCGCCGGAGAAGTAAGTGCCAGCCATGGTGTGTATCGCCCGGGCGGAAGTGCATTAAATGCCGGCCAGGTCGGATCAACCAGAGCGGCCCAGTACATTGCAGTCTGCTGCCAGGGCGAGAGCAGCGGGGATTTTGCCGGAGTGGCAGAAAAAGCACTGAAAGATCTGGTATCCATGTCCCGTCAGGTTTCGGGAAATAACGATAATAATATTGATAATGTTCAGGAAATCTGGGATCAGGCATCGGCCCGGATGAGTCTGTGCGGCGGACCAATTCGTGATATAGAACAGATTGGAGCAGCAATAAAGAGTGTCCGGGAAGAAATTCAGGACTTTAGACAGCTTGTAAAAATCGAAGGATATAATAATTTATCAAAAGTATTTCGTCTATGGGATATCCTTCATTGCCAGCTGGTTTATCTCGAAGCTATGCGTGATTTTGTCTCACAGGGCGGCAAGAGCCGCGGAAGTGCAATGTACAGTGATAATACAGGCAAAAAACCATATGAAAACCTGCCGGATATCTTTTGTTATGATCTGGATGATGGCAGCAGAGGTGATGAAGTACAGGAAATCATCCTGAAAGATCTGGAATGCCACATACTGTGGCGTAAGGTACGGGAGATTCCGAAGGACGATGATTTCTTTGAAAATGTCTGGCGGGATTTCCGTGAGACCGGTAATACTTATTGATGAACAGAGCTGTCGCTCATAGTTGTGAGGAGAACGTGGGGCGTTTGATTGGGTGGGAATCGGTTCCGTTCTCTCGGTGAGGTGTTTCTAAGGCTGCAGCAAGCGATTTTCAGCGGCACCGGGGCCAGTTGCGCTAAACTCTTGATGACTTTAACGCGCCGGGCCCCTGGAATCACGCTTTGGAGAGCATGATTCCTCCGCTGAAAATCACTTGCTGCAGCCTAAGAATCACCGTAACCTCGTTCAATGTCACCGATTCCCACCCAATCAAACGCCCCACGTTCTCCCAGCGACTATGCTGGCTACCGCTAGGTAAAAAAGCAATCGAAATGTATACAGAGGCGTTTGGGGCTACGGTGGAAACATTGATAGAAGATCCGGATACACAGTTAGTTGTTCATGCGGAAATAAAGATTCATAATGATTTGCTTATGATGAATGATTTTGCAAATAATGATGGATTTTCAAAGTCTGGCGGGTATCAATTATGTGTTCAGTTTGACAATGAAGCCGACTTAAAGAAGGCGTATTCTGTAATGCAGGATGGGTGTACCATAGTTGAAGCTATGCAGGCTACGGAGTACAGTGCCTGTACAGTCAGATTTATTGACAAGTTTGATGTTCGGTGGGGATTTATGATTTAACAGATTCTAATCAAAACATCGTTGAATGATAACACACATGCTTGTAAAGCATAAATCATTCAGCGATGTTTTTGTATAGAGAAAATCACCGGATAAAGAAAGCCGTTTTTGATGGTGAGTCTATTTAGCGGTGGAATTGATAGCGGTTTCGTTATATAATATCTGCAAGCATTTATGATTAATTCACTGCAGAAGTCAGGAGACCAAATGGATATTAAACAATGGGATAATGAAAGGTACCAGGAGTACTTAACGGATATTGAGATTGCCCGTAAAGAAATAGCAGATATGAAGCTGTATCCCAAAGAAAAAATCATATGTGATTTATATGCAATTCCATCACATAACTTCCAGGCATATTACGGTAGGTATTAAACAGCTGACAGATGACTTTTCCGCTTTTATAGATGATGTCACAGAGAATCTTCCAAACAAACATATTCTGGGAGAGAACATGATTGTTCTCGATGGCGTGTTTCAGGCAATCAGAGTTTTTTCAGAAAATGAGGTGCGAAAAGAAGTTGTATATAAGATGGCAAGTCAGATACCTCTGCCAAAAGAAAAGGAAAACCTGATCAGCAGACTTAGTAACTTATATCTGGCGGTCGGTGAAATCATCGGTCATGTAAATAGCACCGATCAGGATTGGATGCTTGCCCGGATGTCCGGGCAATAAATAATGAAGGAAATTAAGGAGATGATAATGATGGCAGATATGATTTTATTTCCATCCAGTTTTTTTAATATCAATAACGTAGACGAAGACCTGCAGCAGGAATATGACGCAGTATCATCCACCGGTTTGTTTGAGGTCACATTATTTGACTATGATAAATGGTTTGAGCAAGGTAAACTGGTGGTTAAGTCAGTTCCGGATCAGATACGCTCAGCTGTATACAGAGGCTGGATGATGAAACCAGAGCAGTACAAGAACTTTTACAACTTACTGTTAGAGAAAAACATAAAGCTGGTAACTGAACCATCATCATACGAACAGATGCATATATTTCCCAATGTTTATGACCTTCTAAAAGAAGATACCGCAAAAATGGAAATATACCCGCTTCATAATCAGATCAACGTAGAACAATTAAAAAAGTCCTTTGCCAGATTCATGGTAAAAGACTATGTAAAATCAGTAAAAGGAACAGAATTCCCCCAATACTTCGATCATAATATTACGCAGGAAGAGTTTGACCGATGGATGGAAGTATTCTACAAATACAGAGGCGATCTGCTGACAGGCGGCATATGCATCAAGGAGTTCCTGGATCTGAAATTCTACGGATCAAAACCAAATGAATACCGGGTATTTTATATCAATCATGAACCCGCCACCATAAGCCCCAATTCCGGCCAGCCATTACATACACCGCTTCCGCCGCAAACATTAATCGAAAAGTACAGAAATCTTAACAGCATTTATTACACCATAGACTTCGCCGAGCTGGAAGATGGGACATGGAGAATCATTGAAGCAGGTGACGGAAGTGTCTCAGGGTTGTCTGAAAACCAGGATTACAATCAGTATTTCAGAGCTTTGTATCAATGTTTTAAGTGACAGAGAATTGCTTCGTTTGGAGGAACAGGATGAAAGCAGTATTATTTGATATTGATGATACGTTGTATGACCAGGTGCTGCCATTTGAGGATGCATACAGGACGGTATTTGGTAATGCTTATGATATATCCTGCCAGGATTTGTTTGTAGCCAGCAGAAAACACAGCGATGCCGTGTTCGAGCAATCTCAGAACAATGAGATAACGATGGAGGATATGTATATCTACCGGATCAGCAATGCATTTAAGGACTTCGGAATTACGATAACCAGGCAGCAGGCGCTTGATTTTCAGAGTCTGTATGGTGCCGGGCAGAAGAATATCAAAGTTCCCGGTGTGATCCAGAAAACGCTGCGCCTGTTAAAACAGCATGATCTCCGGCTTGGTGTTATTACAAACGGCCCATCTGATCATCAGCGGCTGAAAGCCAAAAGTCTGAATCTGGGAGATTGGATCAGGGATGAAGATATCTTTGTGTCCGGGGATTATCCCTTTTCAAAACCCGATATCCGGATTTTTGAACAGGCGGAGCGGGTTTTAATGATGGATAAAGAAGACATCTGGTATGTCGGAGATTCCTACAGTAATGATGTGGTCGGAGCAAAGCAAGCCGGGTGGAATTGTATCTGGTTCAACCGGCGGGGGCATGACCAGACGAATCCGGATATTAAACCGGACTATATAGTGGAGGACGAGGATTCACTTTACCAGTTGTTTGAACGGATAGTCAAAAATCAACTATAAAAAATGTCTGCGGCTTATTGCATAAGTAAAACTGCGGTTTCTATGGTTATGGCCGGAGTCGATGTGGCTGAGTTGATGGTATTGAATATGATATTATAATACGGAGCGTCGCCATCGGAGAGAATGGCGGCGTTTTTGTGTTGAGTATAGATATAATTGAATATTTAGGAGGAGTGTACCATCATACTCTTATCATCTGATTTCCAACCCGTAACAACGAATACTAACGATGGCATGGCTGTAACCCAAAAAAGTCCGTTGCAAGAGACATTTATTGTAATGAAGTTTTTGTACACATTTACTATTATTAGTACAGAACCCCTTGAATCCTTCGGCAATTATGGTGTACAGTGTAGAAATATCAATTTTTACAAAGACAGGTGGTGATTTTTATCCTTACAAAAAAGCAATGTGAATTGATTCAGCTGCTCGCTCAAAGCAAAGAAGTGATGAGCAGTGATCATCTTTCCGACCGGCTGGGTATTTCAGCCAAAACAATCCGGCGTTATATTGACCTGATCAATCAGCATTTGCTCGAATATAATGCGGAAATTGTATCAATGCGCGGTTATGGATATGCATTACAGGGAAATATTAGAGATATCGGAGATATGATTACCAGTCTTTCATCCAATGATTATGATCGCCGGATCAAGGATATAATAGTACTTTTACTGGCCAGGGAATATATAACAGCGGAAGAAATCGGAGACGAGCTGTTTTATTCGACCTCGATGATGAACCGCCTGATCCCTGAAGTCAGGAAATATCTGGCTGTTTATCACTTAAACCTGCTGTCAAAACCTTACTATGGCATGTCTGTAGACGGCAGCGAAACAGACATCAGGAATCTGATGATTGACTGCGGCTTTACGAAAAACCGGTACGGCGAAATAAGCTGTTATCTCAAAAATATTAACGCACAGGAGTTTCAGGCCATAAAGGATCTCATCCTGATATTTCTGCGGCGGCATAAAATAGTGATCGCTGATGATGATGCGTCGGATTTGATCATGAGGACGGTTATTATCGTATCGCGATGCCGTCAGTCGCACTATCTTGATACGCCGGAGGATATGCCTGATAAAAACCTGCTTCGTCTGCTCCTGACAGAAGTGTCAACCATCTGCAAACTGCATATTCCCCCGCCGGAAGCATCCTATCTGTCGATTTATTTTGATATTATCAACAGCCGGATGCAGAATGAGCTGACAGTCGACCAGGAAGAGATAAACCGCCTCGTGATTCAGTTTCTCGGCAAAATGCAGGAAATCTACAGCAATCTGGTGGTTGATGATTCGGTACGGGAATCACTGACTCTGCATCTTAACCTGATGCTTAACCGGATTAATCACAAGCACTATATAAAGAACGGACTGCTGCAGGATATCAAAGCGAATTATATCCTCGAAATGAACTATGCGATCACCTTCGGAAAAATGATAGAAGAACACTTTGATATCACCATTCCGGAAGATGAACTTGGTTACCTGGCGCTTTATTTTGCCCTCAGCAAACACAAGAGCCAGGAGGTCAAACGAGTGATTATCCTCTGCAACTATGGGGTCGCAACCTCACAGCTGATCAGAGAACAGATCAAAGAACGGTTCCCCCAGCTGGAGGTAGTCGGCATTTACCCGCTGTATTACCTTGAGGTCGTAATGACTCAGGATATTGATCTGATTATATCAACCGTTGATCTGGAGCAATGTAAAGTTACCAAACCACTTGTGGTGATCAAACAGTTTCTGGACGAAGATGCGTTAAAAGATATCGAAAAAGTTTTTGATACTCCGCAGGAATCGACGCTTCTTGATTATTTTGAACCGGATGCATTGTTTCTTTTAAATACCGAAACGAAAGCAGACACATTGGCACAGATGTCAGAACGGATGCTGGAGCTTGAGTATTTTGATCAGGACACAGTTGACAAGATCTACGAACGGGAAGAAGTCTCGTCAACGGACATCGGCAATCTGATTGCCATCCCTCATGCAATTATCGAAACCGGGCGGCGCTCAGTTATCGGCATTGGCATATTAGAAAAACCAATTATCTGGGATCGGGAGAAGGTACAGATTGTGTTTATGATCGGCATGAATTTCACTGATGCTCAAAAGAACAATGTCTTCCGCCATTTATACCGCATTATAAAGGATGTATCAAATGTCAATTATCTGATCTCCGGCAGGAGTTTCGAAACATTTAAAAAATTGTTTGGTTAGGAAAGGGGCTTTCGCATGGACATTTTAGCAAAAGAGCAAATAATAATCAGCACGGAGCTGACAACAAAAGAGGGTATTCTCCGCCTGATGGCGGAACGGGCAGTGGAATTGGGACTGGCGGATAATTGTCAGCAATTGGTGGAAAGCTTTATGGAGCGGGAAGCTCTTGGTCCTACCGGAATTGGTGACGGCATTGCCATTCCTCACGCCAAAAGTGACTGCGTTACCCGGGTATCCGTTATGATTGTCAAAAGTGAGCAGCCTGTTCTCTGGGAATCATTCGATGATACGCCGGTTTCACTGGCCATCGCCCTGCTGGTACCACAGGACAATCCTGATAACATTCATCTGCAGGTACTGTCCGGCCTGACCAGAAAGTTGGTCAACGTACAATTCAAACAAGCGTTGTTTTCATCTGCCACCCCGGATGAATTCATGGATCTGTTTCAGGAGTTTTCAATAGAAGTATAACTATAAAACATTTTGGAGGTAACAAACATGAGCAAGAAGTTAGTAGCACTCTGCGCCTGCCCGATGGGACTGGCACACACCTTTATGGCCGCTCAGGCAATCGAGGATGCCGCAAAAGAACTGGGTTATGAAGTAAAAGTAGAGACACAGGGAGCTGACGGTATTCAGAATGAACTGACCCCTGAGGAAATTGCCGCTGCCGATATTATCATTCAGGCGATTGCGGTAACACCGATCAATAATGAACGGTTTGATGCCTATGAAATATTTGAAGTTGAGCTCCAGGAAGTCATCAAGGGTGCCAAAGATATTATTACTGAAATTGAGGGAATGATTTAATCACATACAAAAGATAATCTTACCAATACAGGGGGTAAAACAATGGCTATTAAAAGAAGAGAAGCAATCGTAAAGGACGGTTCGCCGGCATCTGGTTCCGTTAACCATACAACTACATCCGCAGCTAATCAGAAAAACAATATCTGGAAAGAGCTCCAGAAACATATGATGACAGGTATCTCAAACATGATTCCGTTCCTCATCATGGGTGGTTTGATTCTGGCTTTTTCCCAGCTGGTATTGTATGTATTCTTAAATGTTGATCCGTCAACTGGCGTCATGGATGCAATCAATTCCGGATTATACTCCGGTTCTACACTGATGTTATTGAAAGCCGCTTATCTGACTGAAAGCTTCGGCGGTACGTTATTTGGTTTTGCAATTCCGATGTTCGCTGCATTTACCGCCAACTCAATTGCCGGCAAGCTGGCTTTTCCGGCCGGTTTTATCGGCGGCCTGATCGCTACCAAACCAACCGCAGTGCTGAACCTGATTGATGGTACCTGGACTGCAGAATCACCGGTTGCTTCCGGCTTTATCGGTGCTTTAATTATTGCTTTTGCTGCCGGATATCTGATCAAATGGTTAAATCAGAAAATTAAAATGCCGCAGAACTGGCTGGCATTTAAGACCACATTCCTGATTCCGGTAATTGGCGCTTTATTCGTTATGATTGGGATGAGATATGTTATTACACCAATCGGCGGATTTATCAATGAACTGATGAGAAGTGTACTGACTTCAGCAGGTAAGTCAGGAGAAGTCGCTTATGCTGTGGTGCTGTCTCTGGCAACTGCCATTGACCTGGGCGGACCAATCAACAAAGCAGCCGGTTTCGTTGCGCTGCCGCTGACTACCGACCGTCTGCTGCCGATCACCTCCCGCTGTATCGCAATCGTTATTCCATCGATTGGTTTAGGTCTGGCAACACTGATTGATAAATATGTAGTGGGACGCAGAGTATTCGACAAACAGTTTTACCCGCAGGGAAAAACTGCGATCTTCCTGGCTTTTATGGGGATATCAGAAGGTGCTATTCCATTTGCCCTGGAACGTCCGAAGATTGCAATCCCTTCTTATATGATTGGTGCAGTTGTTGGTGCAACCAGTGCCGTACTGATGGGGGCGGTTCAATGGTTCCCCGAATCAGCAGTCTGGGTATGGCCGCTGATTGCCCGTTTCTGGGCCTATGCGCTGGGAATCATTATTGGTTCACTGGTAACTGCCTTCCTGGTTATCTTCCTGCGCAACAACGAGATTAAAAAAGGAACTCTGACAGTAGATTCCAATGACTGATAAGGAGAGCACAGATGGCAAAGGTACACATCGTCAACCATACACACTGGGACAGGGAATGGTATTTTACCACCGCTGACGCCTGGGTATTAAGTGATAACGCTTTTACGGAAGTTCTGGACGAGTTGGCCTGTACTCCGGGAGCAAAATTCTGCCTGGACGGTCAGGCTTCGATTATCAATGAATATGTCCGGATCCGTCCGGAACGGGCCGAACAAATCCGCACTTACGTCAGGGAGGGCCGATTATCCATCGGCCCATGGTTTACCCAGACGGATGCATTTTTCGTCAGCGGTGAATCGATCATCCGCAATCTGACACTGGGGATCCGGGACTGCAGACAATACGGCGGATATATGAATATCGGATATCTGCCCGACTCATTCGGTTTTAACGCCCAGATGCCGACGATATTGAAAAACTGCGGAATTCCCAGCTTTATCTTTTATCGCGGGATCAACTTCCGGACTCAGGTGACATCACCTTATTTTATCTGGCGGGGACTGTCAGGGCAGGAAGTTCTGGCGGTCAACCTGGTGAAAGGTTATGGCGGAGCGGCATTTCTGGAAGACAGTGAAGTCTATATCAACAACAAGCTGCTGCCGGTAACCGATGCCACGATGTCAAGGGCCGGATTATCAGAGATTCTGGTTCCGGTCGGCGAGGATCAGCTGGATATCATCAGGGACCTGCCGCAGAAGCTTGCTGCTATCAGTGAAAAAACAGAAGATGTATATGAAGTAAGCTCTTATGAAGAATTTATCAGCTATCTGGAAACGCAGGAAAATCTGGAAACTTATCAGGGCGAGTTCAGAGAACCCTGTATTGCCAGAGTCCATAAGAGTATCGGTTCGATCCGCTATGATATCAAACGGCTTAACTTCCTGTTGGAACAGAAGCTGGTCAACCGGGTTGAACCGCTGATGGCAATCGGCAGGGCAAATGGTATTATCATCAGCGAAAAGCTGCTGGCTGAGGCCTGGAAAAAGATGCTGGAGACTCAGGCGCACGATGGTATGGGCGGTTGTGTATCAGATAATGTTGCCGTTGATATTCTGCACCGGATGAAAGAGGCGGATGAGATTGCCGATGGCATCGAAAATATTATTACCAAAAGGCTTTCCGAAAAAATCGGCCTGAAGGAAAATGAACTGCTGGTATTTAATACATTGCCTGCCGCCTGGCATGGTATTAAGAAAGTGCAGGTTGTTGCCGCGTCAAAAAACATCCGGTTAGCCGGCTGTGAAGATACCATGGTGCTGGATGCCGATTATTATCCGCCGCGGGATCATGTCAGAATTGTCTCTTCCGAAGGCGAACGTTATATTACCGAACCGGCTTATTATAAAATCACACTGCAAAGCCGGATGGATTTACCGGCAATGGGTTATAAGGTGATTTCCTTTGAGGAAAATGATACCATCGAATATTCAGAACTTCAGGAGACCAGTGACACCAGTATCGCGAACGAATACTACACACTTGCCTTTGCTGACAATCAGCTGGATCTCACTACAGGTTTTGGCAAGTCAATTAAAAACTTTATTGAGTTTGAGGATTGTGCCAATGATGGAGATACCTATGATTTCTCGCCGCTTGCCGGAGATACTCCGATTATACTGAAGTTAGATACCTGTAAGGTCCTGAAGACTTCATCGGCTGAAGAAATGGTGCTGACCGGAATATTTGCACTGCCGGCTGCCACTGCGGACCGGCTGAAAGAAGATGGTCAGACCGGTTCACTGGGGATCACGCTGCGGCTTACCTTATTCAAAGGCATAGACCGGATTGATGTAAAATGCAGGATCGATAATCAGATCCTGAGCCATCGCCTGCGTGTTGTTGTTCATACTGATATAAACGCACGGGAAACCATAGCGTCCCTGCCGTTTGGATATATCAGAAGACCGGTATTAACTGAGTTGCCGGAAAAATGGCAGGAACATTACGCTGAGATGCCGATTGATATTGAACCATATGAAAGTTCCGTTTCTGTAGAAAGCGAGAAGTATCATCTGAACGCATACGGAAAAGGGATGAAAGAATATCAGTTTGCGGCAGACCGGCTGTATCTCACCCTATTTGCCACGACCAGTCAGCTTGGCAAGAAAAACCTGATCTACCGGCCGGGCCGGGCCTCGGGAGATACGACCCGCCAGGGTCATGTCATGATTGAGACGCCAATGGCTGAGCTGATCGGCGAAATTGATTTTGAGTTTGCCCTGCAGGTCTGTGCCGGACCATTCGACGAATACAAAACCGCCCGAAGCTGGAATGATTATTCCGCTGAACATGTCAGCTATCAGACGCAGACACTTAACAAGTTCATCTATCGTCTTGACAACAAGATCCAGCCACGTGAAGGTATCGTCAAAGCACCAGCTGAGTTTTCACTGCTTGAGATTGAGGATACGGTACTGTTCAGCAGCATTTCTCCATCGCTTTATTCGGATGCTGTATTATTAAGGCTTAAGAATCCGACTGGAACAGCAGTTGTGCTTGAGAAGTATGATTTTGGCAGCTTTGCACAGGCAGAACGTGTCAATGATATAGAAGAGCGATGCGATGATCAGAATTTTGTGATACCGGCATATGATACACTGACACTGAAACTCTCATTTGAGAATTAATATAATAACAATCCGTTTATTGAATCCTGGGAATATTCCCGGGATTCTTTTTAGTGCACCTGGTGCAGCGTACTAGTTGTACACCTTCTCGATCGTGGTGTATAATAGAAACAAATGTGGAACGAAAGCCAAAGAGGCATTAAAGGAGAAATATATGTCAGAATTAATGAAAAATATGTACAATCACGAGTCAGTCAGTGATCTTGCAATGGCAATACAAAAGGTTTATAAAAAGTTTCCGGTTGATGATTTTCTGAAATCGACAATGGATGAGACATGGGACAGGCTGGAACTCAAAGCCAGAATGAGAAAGATAAGTACGAATCTGGGCATATATCTGCCGTCAGAATATCCGGAGGCGCTGCATATTCTGGATCAGGTGGTTGCGGAATGCTCTTCCGGTTTCTTCGGCATTCTCTTTCCTGATTTTGTTGAGGTTTACGGGCAGGATGAAAGTAATTGGGACTTATCGATCAGTGCGTTGGAACGATATACTGAGTATTCATCCTCAGAATTTGCCGTCAGGCCCTTTATTATCAATCATGAAGAGAGAATGATGGCTCAGATGTATGCCTGGTCAAAGCATGAGAATAAACATGTCCGGCGGCTTGCCAGCGAGGGCAGCCGTCCGCAGCTGCCGTGGGGACAGGCGTTGGTTAAGTATAAAAAAGATCCGACACCCGTTCTGCCGATATTAGAACAGTTGAAGAATGACTCATCACTGTATGTACGTAAGAGTGTTGCTAATAATCTGAATGATATTTCCAAGACTCACCCGGATCTGGTTGTAAAGCTTGCGAAGGAATGGTATGGCCAGAGCGAGTATACCGACTGGATTGTCAAACATGGATGCAGAACCCTGCTGAAAAAGGGGAATCGTGATGTGTTGGGGATTTTTGGATATCATAATGCAGATGATATAGATATCAATGATTTTATGTTGTCAGAAACAGCTGTTTCAATGGGGGACGATATCACTATTTCGTTCACACTCGTGACAAAAGAAGCAACTAAAGTGAGACTGGAGTATGGTGTTGATTTTGTAAAAGCGAATGGAAAAAGGAACAGAAAAATCTTTCAGATATCAGAAATATCATTAAAAGAAAACGTGCAGAAGACTTACATAAAAAAACATTCGTTTGCTGATCTGACTACCAGGAAACATTATCCGGGAATTCATTCGATTACGCTTATTGTTAATGGTGTGGAACGGGAAACGATTGATTTTAATTTACACTTATGAACCGGGTAAAACAGTTTACAATACACAAAACATACACACAAAATAAATTCTCTACACGTTTATCTGGTATAATTCTTAAGGAAAGCATCTGATTCAGTCAAAAGAAAAGAGCAGGCATA
>DAMAMW010000013.1:0-138130 GCA_032073745.1 Lachnospiraceae bacterium
TTGGTTCTTCCCTACTCCCGCCAGTTTAAACAACAGCACGAACCTGTAGTAATTACGATTCCTCCCATTTTATTGAATAAGAGAATTAAGGAAATCCGTATCATTCCCAAAGCCGATGCCAGGTTCTTTGAAATTCAATACACATATGAAGTGCGCGAAGAACAAAGAAATCTAAACAAAAAACATGCACTGGCTATCGACTTTGGTGTAAACAATCTTGCCGCTTGCGTTACTTCTACTGGCAAAAGCTTCCTGATTGACGGACGCCGATTAAAGGCATTAAACCAATGGTACAACAAAGAAAATGCCCGTTTGCAAAGTATTAAAGATCGGCAGAATTTCGGCAAAGGAAGAACAAACCGTCAAAAAACACTGACCAGAAAAAGAAATAATAAGGTAAATGACTACATGTCCAAAACAGCTCGTTACATTATTAATTATTGCCTGACCCAAGATATCGGAACACTTGTTGTTGGATATCATGAATCTTTCCAAAAAAACAGTCGACTCGGCAAACGAAACAACCAAAACTTTGTAAATATTCCATTTGGAAAGTTGTGCCGGAAACTGGAATATCTCAGCAAACTCTATGGGATTGTTTTTGTAAAGCAGGAAGAGAGCTATACCAGTAAAGCCAGCTTCTTCGATCACGATAGCATACCCGTGTACCAAAATGAGCAAACCGGGAAAGTGGTATTTTTTAATTGTCAGTCCAGCGGTCGCCGGATCAGACGAGGCCTGTATGAAACCTCTTCTGGAAAAAGACTGAATGCAGATATTAATGGGGCACTCAATATTTTGAAAAAAAGTAGCGTTGTGAGCCTGGCAGCTCTATACAGTAGAGGCGCAGTGGATACGCCTATAAGAATAAGGGTGGCTTAGTCACCAAACTTCTTAAAAGGGATTGATATTCCCTCAAAGCTCCCACACAGTATGAATTTCCAACGTTATGTGGTGAGTAATTCACGTCGAATTATAACATAGAGAGAAAACTTGCGCAAGTGCTTTCCACTTACTGGTAACATAGGATGAAACAATGCTCCAGTATATTATAATAGTATACATTCAGCTTCTGACATAGTATTATAACTATGAGAGATCTGCCATTCAATCAAAAAAACACGCCTGCAAAGCGACAGCGTAGTAAGCCCTACGACTAGCTTTGCAGGCGCATTTCTGATATGAATAGCAAGTACTCATGCTTGCGATATTTATGCAAGACTGTGCTTAATTAGTCTCATATCTCCCTGTTCTTAGTCCTGTCCCACCGAAGGAACGGAGCAGCTCACAACACAAACTCCCCACATTCCCCCTTCGCGACCATGTACGATCTTCCTACTGCATCTGGTATACACCATCTACAATCTTAACTGCCTTAGGAGCTTTGTTTGGCTCTCCTGCTGCGGTCCAGGTCATGCCTGCGCCGGTCAGTCCGTCGATGGTGATCTCGGTCATAGCAACTTTCATAGCATCACACATATCAGAAATGCTCATTTCAGGATTGATCTCTGACAGTTCTGCTGCTGCTTTGATTGCATATACAGCATCATAAGCATCTGCTGCAAACTGGTTCGGAGCGATTCCGTAAGCTGCTTCATAAGCAGCGGTGAAGTCTTTACTTTCTTCCTCATCAGCTGAGAAAGGTGTCAGCAGCATCAGGCCTTCAGCCAGAGACTTGTCAAAGTTTTCAACTGAAAGGATTCCGTCCATACCGTCACAACCAAAGAAAATAGGAGCAAACTCTTTGTCGCTGGCCTGTTTCAGGATTACAGATGCTTCCTGATAGTAGATTGGTAAAAATACCAGCTCAGCACCGGCTTCTTTTGCTTTGTCTAACTGGACAGAGAAATCGGTGTTGGTGTCAGCAGTAAATGCTTCATCAGCTACGATTTCCAGGCCCTGGTTGGATGCTTCATTTACAAAAGACTCACGGATACCGGAAGAATATTCGGTAGAGCTGTCGTAGATAATTGCAACTTTAGTGGCCAGGCTGTTCTCACCGATATATTTTGCAGAAGCAGTTCCCTGATCGGGATCAGCAAAACATACACGGAATACATTGTCAGGAGCTACACATTCAACTGCAGATCCGGAAGGAGTGATCTGGAACATATTGTCCACTTCAGACTCAGCGGATACAGCGATACATGGTTTGGAAGTAACACTTCCTACCAGCATCTGCATACCCCAGTCCTTTAAGGTATTGTAAGCGTTAACGGATTTCTCAGGATCATGCTCATCATCCTGGGCATTCAGTTCGATCTGATAACCACCGATTCCGCCTGCTTCATTAATTTCTTTAACGGCTAATTCAGCACCGTTCTCTACTGCAGTACCATAAGCTGCTGCTGCACCGGTCAGAGGGCCGATCACACCAATCTTAAAGCTGCCGTCAGCAGATGCCTCTCCCGCCTCTGCAGAACCTGCTTCGGTAGTTTCTGCACCGTTATCTGCAGCTGCTTCTGTTTTTGCTTCTGTCTGAGTATTGTCAGATCCGCTGCCGCCGCAGGCAGTCAGGGATGCAGCCATTGCTACTGCAAGGCCAAAACCAACTAATTTTTTCATAACACTTCCTCCTCTTAAATAATAAAATTGGCCTTTTGTCTTCACAAAAAGCCACGCTTTGCTAAGCTAAAGTTAATTATAGATGGACTTGAATATCTTGTCAAGAGTTAATTCCACAGGATAGATGCACTCTCAATCGTTTTGTCACGAAGCATCAGATCGCCTACCGCATCAGACGCGGGCTGACCTTCAAAGAGAACCCGGTTCACAGCTTCGATAATCGGCATTGAAATCTCGTATTTAAGGGCCAGTGCCAGACCTGCTTTAGCTGAATAAACACCCTCTACGACCATCTTTACTTCCTTCATGGCTTCTTCCATGGAATAACCTTTGCCGATCAGGATTCCGGCCCGGCGATTGCGGCTGTGCATACTGGCACAGGTAACGATCAGATCACCGATTCCGGTCAGGCCGCTGAAGGTCTGCGGCTGTCCGCCCATGGCAGTTCCAAGTTTAGTGATCTCATAAATACCCCGTGTAATCAATGCCGCTTTCGTATTGTCGCCATATCCAAGTCCGTCAGCAATTCCGGCTGCCAGGGCAATGACATTTTTAAGTGCTCCGCCGATCTCAATTCCCAGAATGTCAGGGCTTGTGTAAACCCGGAACACTTCACTCATAAACTTATTCTGGATGTATTCAGCGGTTCTCTGGTCAGCTGCTCCGGCCACACAGGTGGTAGGCAGCCCCCGGCTGACTTCTTCGGCATGGCTGGGTCCTGAAAGCACTGCTATATTAGCCATCGGCAGTTCTTCTTTGATAATTTCCGACAGCGGCATCAGGGTTGACTCTTCAATCCCTTTTGCCACATTAACAATAATCTGCCCCTGACGGCAGTATGGTTTCATCTTTGCAGCTGTCTGTCTCACATAAATCGATGGTACAGCCAGAACCAAAAGGTCAGCATCTGTCATAACAGGTTCCAGCTGGTCTGTAAATGTCATCCGCTCAGAAAGAACCAATTCAGGAAGCGAACCGATACGGTGTGTCTGATTCAGCGACTCGATTTCTGATTCGATCGCTGACCAGACACTAACCTGATGTCCATGGGCATCAAGCATTGCCGCCAATGCAAGTCCCCAGCTTCCCGCTCCGATCATTCCTATATGTGCCATAATTGTCTACTCCTTTTTTGCGCCTAATTTATTCTCTGTCCCATTCAGCAGACGTTTGATATTGGCCCGGTGCCGCCAGATTCCCATCAGGCCAATTACACCTGCCATGGTATAAAACTCATAAAGATAACCGGCTCCGAGGCCATAATCTCCCCGGCTGCCAAAAAATACCATACCAATGAAAAATAAAATCATAACAAGAATCGATCCTAACGATACATAGCGGGTAATTGCTACTACCAGAACAAAAACAATCAGGCACACAAGTGTAACCCGCAGATCTGTAGCCAGAAGCAGTCCTGCCGATGAGGCAATTCCTTTTCCGCCTTTGAACTTCATGTAAAACGGGAAGTTATGTCCCAGAATGACACCAAAACCGGTATATAACAGGTAAAGATACATAGCTTCCGGCTGAGCGCGGAACAGGTATCGGGTAAGCAGGCATGCGAATACCATCTTGAAGCAGTCGCCCAGGAATACAACCAGTGCGGCTTTTACACCCATTACCCGAAGGATATTGGTGCTCCCGGCGTTACCGCTGCCGTGCTGACGAATATCCATCTTATGAAGGTTGCTGTACAGATAACCTGACTGCAGCAAACCAAAAACATATCCCATTACAAGGCAGATCACACGTTCCATTATGACTCCTTTCCGGAACGTTCCCGAATGATAAACTTAAGGGCCGTTCCTTTAAATCCAAAGGATTCCCTGATACGGTTCTCCAGATACCGTACATAGGAAAAATGCATCAGTTCTTTATCATTAACAAATATTACGAATGTCGGCGGCTTTACTGCCACCTGGGTCATATAATACAGTTTCAGGCGTTTGCCTTTATCTGACGGCGGCTGCTGAAGGGCAACAGCCTCTGTCATAATCTCATTAAGTACACCGGTAGCCACACGGAGATTCTGGTTCTCGCGGACGGTATCAATCATTTCAAACATTTTGTTCAGCCGCTGACCGGTAACTGCTGATATAAAGATCAACTCTGCATACTGCATGAAAGACAGGGTATTTCTGACCTTCCGGCCAAATTCATATATGGTTTTGTCATCTTTTTCAATAGCATCCCATTTATTAACGGCGACAATAATACCTTTTCCTCTGTCGTGGGCGATTCCGGCAATCTTGGCATCCTGTTCCGTAACACCTTCCGTCGCATCGATAACCATAATCACCACATCCGCCCGTTCTACTGCCGATACGGTACGGATAATGCTGTAGCGTTCAAGATCTTCTTTAATCTTACTCTTCCGGCGCAGACCGGCAGTATCAATAAATACATACTCAGTTCCATTAAAGACTACCTCGGTATCAATGGCGTCTCTGGTGGTGCCGGCAATGTCAGATACAATCACCCGGTTTTCGCCGAGCAGCTTGTTTATAATAGAAGATTTACCAACATTTGGTTTGCCGACAATGGCAACTCTGGGGCGGTCATCTTCTTCATCTTCCAGCTTATCAGCAGAAAAATGCTTTACGACTTCATCGAGCAGATCGCCGATTCCCAGTCTGGATGCCGCTGATACCGCAACCGGATCACCGATTCCCAGATTGTAAAATTCGTATATATCGTTGCCGAACTTCTGGAAGCTGTCCACTTTGTTTACGGCAAGCACAACCGGCTTCTTTGATTTTCGCAGCATGTCAGCCACTTTGGAATCAGAATCGACCAGTCCCTGTCTGACATCAACAATAAAGACAATGACATCGGCCGTGTCAATGGCGATCTGTGCCTGTTCGCGCATCTGGGATAAGATAATATCACTGCTGTCCGGTTCAATACCACCGGTATCAATCAATGTGAAATTCATATCCAGCCAGCTGCAGTCGGCATAAATCCGGTCCCTGGTTACACCCGGCGTATCTTTGACAATCGAAATCATCTCACCGGCTAATACATTAAATAACGTAGATTTCCCGACATTGGGCCTTCCTACGATTGCTACTATTGGTTTACTCATAACTGCTCTCCTTTAACTCATATCCTGCATAAACAACAGTTTCCTCATCTGCTGAATATAAAATCGATCGGACAAAATCTTGACCGCTTGATTTTACAATATTCACCGGAACTTGTAAAGTTTTTTGCACTTCTTCTTTTGTAATATCGTCAAGAAAGACGTCTTCACCGCTGCGGAACATACAGGCAGGGAGCAGTAATCTTTCACCCAGAGGCTTAGTTTTTAACTGTTTGATAATGTCCTGGCCGGTAATCAGACCGGCTACCGTAATCATCTCACCAAAGAATTCATTTGTAATCGGATAGATATTGATCTTCTTTTGGGGATACAAAGCCATGACCCGGTCTGCCTGTTCACACATATATGGATATGCGAGCCGCCCGGTGGCTATTGATATCTCTTCCGGTATTACTTCTGTATCCGGCGTTTCTTTTATCAGCCGGTCCAGCTCCTGAGTAACTTCGGTATCCAGAAGTCGCAGCATCCCGACGCCGTTCTCCAGCTGCGGATATCCGTCATATCGTTCTTCTTCCGGCATCTCTTTGCCGGCCAGTATATAGAACTCATCACTGGCATGGATAAAATGATTGCCATGTTTTTCGTACAAGATCCGCTGCCAGCGTTCAATAATCTCCAGCGTCTGCAAGGCATCATCTTTTCCAATCGGGCTCATCGGATAGAGACCATCCCGGTATTTGGACAATCCGACCGGCACTACCGATACACTCTCCATATAAGGAAGATATCCGGACAGATCCCGGATTGTCCGGTCCAGTTCCCTGCCGTCGTTTACGCCTTTACAAAGAACCACCTGTCCGTTCATTGGTACTTTGGCTTCAAACAGCCTGTCCAGTGTCTTCAGAGAGCTTCCGGCAAAACGGTTATGCAGCATCTCACACCGCAGTTCAGGATTGGTCGTGTGAACTGAAATGTTGATCGGGGCCAGATTAAAACGGATAATCCGCTCAATATCCTTGTCCTTCATATTGGTCAGTGTCACATAATTCCCCTGTAAAAAGGAAAGACGGGAATCATCATCTTTAAAATACAGGGTATCCCTCATCCCCGGAGGCATCTGGTCGATAAAACAGAAGATACATTTGTTGCTGCAGGATTTGTAATCACTCATTAATCCGTTTTCAAAAGTAATGCCCAGATCCTCGTATTCGTTTTCAATCTCAAGTTCCCACAATTCGCCGTCGGCTTTTTCCAGCAGCATCACCATACTGTCATTGTTAACGTAATATTGATAGTCAAAAATATCTTCTACTATATTCCCATTTATCTCAAGAAGGCGGTCTCCCGGCTCTACTTCCAGTTCCCAGGCAATGGAATCAGGGTCTACCAATTTTATCAGATGTCCTTTTTGTTTCATAGCAACTCCTTCATTCGTTTGTATTATCATATCAACATCCGGAAGCTTTGTAAAGGAAACCCAATTTGTTTTTTTTTGCAAAATGCGACATTTTCCCCATAAAGCTATTGACTGTCCGCTTCTTTAAATGGTATATATTATCTTAGGGTTTTATGGCATTTTATCTTAGAGGAGAATTATAATGGCTAATAACTATGTATTTAATGATATCTTACCGGTGGCACCGTTAAAGATTGCTGCCTTGGATAGCTGCCGCGGTCTGGCGGAAAAAGTGAATGATTATATCGTTCAGTTCCGTCAGAACGATACAGAAGAATTGATTCGCTGCAAGCGTGAAGAAGATCTTCACTACCGCGGCTATGATGCGGACTCTTATCTTTTGAAGTTAAAATGTCCGCGCTTTGGCACCGGCGAAGCGAAGGCAGTAATTACGGAATCAATCCGCGGAGCTGACCTGTTTGCAATGGTAGATGTTACCAACTACAGCATTCCTTACACCGTTTGCGGCTACACCAATCATATGTCGCCGGATGACCACTATCAGGATTTAAAGCGTGTTGTAGGTGCCTGTGCTGCCAATGCACACCGTGTTAATGTTATTATGCCATTTTTATATGAAAGCCGCCAGCACAAAAGGACCAGGCGGGAATCGCTGGACTGTGCAATGGCACTGATGGAACTGGCCGATATGGGTGTTTCAAATATTATTACGTTTGATGCTCATGATCCCCGGGTTCAGAATTCGATCCCGCTGCATGGTTTTGACAACTTCATGCCGACTTATCAGTTTGTAAAAGCACTGTTTGCCCATGACCGTACCCTAAAGATTGATAAAGAACATCTGATGGTAATCAGTCCTGATGAAGGCGCAATGAACCGTGCGGTTTATCTGGCGAACAACTTAAGTGTTGATATGGGAATGTTCTATAAACGCCGTGATTATTCAAAGGTGATCGATGGCCGGAATCCGATTGTTGCCCATGAATTCCTTGGTACTTCCGTAGAAGGCAAGACAGTTCTGATTATTGATGATATGATTTCTTCCGGCGAAAGTATGCTGGATACGGCACGTGAATTAAAAGAACGCAAGGCTGAGAAAGTAATTATCTGCTGTACTTTTGGATTGTTTACAAGCGGGCTTGAGAAGTTTGATGAGTTCTACGAAAAGGGTTATATTGATTATGTTATTACAACCAACTTAAATTACCGGCCGGCAGCGCTGATGGAACGCGAATGGTATCTTGAAGCTGATATGAGTAAATATCTGGCAGCTATTGTGAATTCATTTAATCATGATGTTTCGATCGGATCTGCCCTCTCTCCTACCGCTAAGATTCAGAAGCGGGTTAAGCAGTATCAGGCTGGGGGGTATGAGTATTTCCAGACATTAGTGTAGGTTGGCGAATGAGTCGCGAAGGAAAAGGAGTGGACGTGCAGTGTGTTTAGCTCCGTTCGCCTCGTTGGACAAGCGTAAGGAAAAAACAGACGAAAATGAGGGCACACGCCATAGGCGCCCAAATTTCTGAAGAAATTTGAGCTTCATGGCGACAAAATCGGGGGAGAGGTGCCCCCCGATTTTGACCCTCATTTTCGTCTGTTTTTCCCTAACGCTTGTCTCAACTTAGCTCAATGTCGCCAAACACACTGCACATCCACTCCTTTTCCAGTGACTTCATTGGCTGCACTGGGGTAAAAAGCAAAAGATAAAAACCAAAAGCAAACCCTAAATGTATGTGAAATATTCTGTATGCTATAATGGTTTAAATATTATTGAAACTTAAGAACGATGCCTGACATCAGTCGTAGCTAAGTTCTTTTTTTTGTTGTAATAATTGTTTTTCCGATTACTGCCATGGCTGTTATGGATACCAGGAAGCCGGCGGCTTCGGCCAGGGGGAAAGATAGCCAGATGGTGTCCGGGGCCTGGGGGCTGGTGGTGATGAACAGGGCCAGGGGCAAGGGGATCAGGATCAGACGGGTCAGGGAGATTACTAAGGAGATGTTGCCTGAAGCAGCTTTTCATAGATCATCAGCAGAATTGAGCCGAAGGATAAAATGACGCAGATTCGCAGGTAGGATACCGCCATTTCGGTCATCTGGGGATCGGATGTCTGGGATGCTATATATGCTTTTACACCAAATATTCCGAACAGCAAAAATACGATGTAGGTGCAGATTCCTAAAAAGATTGCATTGCCGGCAATCAGACTTGCCTGCCTGCGGTCTCCCATTCCGAGACTTTTAGAAAGCATTGCGTTGATTCCGACACCGGTTCCGACACCAATTGCGATCACCAGCATCTGAATCGGGAACGCCAGGGTTAAAGCTCCTACTCCGGCATCTCCGGTACCGGGCATACAGCTGACAAAATAGCTGTCGACAATATTATAAAATGCCTGCAGCATCATGGACAGAATCATGGGAATGCCCATTGCTGCCATTAGTTTTGCGATTGGTTCGGTGCCCATTTTGTTCATTGTTACTTGTTCTTTCATGCTATTACCTCCGGGTATTGGTTCTGTAAAACGACAAAAAGACGCGTAAATCCTGACTTGGATTTACGCGTCTTGCTACTCAGCGTTTATAAGTATACTAAAAATTCCCGATTAATGTCAAGAACTTTTTTCGTTAATCAAATTGGTCATACTTTTGGTGCTGACGCCAATGGTAGAAATGTTATGCAGCAAAGCCGAGGTTGACGGAACGAGGATTCCGCCCACACCAAGGATGATCAGACTGAGGTTGAAACCAATGACAAACCGGTAGTTGCATTCGATCCGGCTCATCAGGGCATTGCTGATCTGCTTTAAGGTAACCAAACGATACAAATCATCTTCAGCAATAGTTAGATCAGCGATTTCTCTGGCGATCTGGGCGCCGCCGCTAATGGCAATACCGACATCGGCGGCAGATAATGCCGGCGAATCGTTAATACCGTCACCAATCATGATGACTTTGTGCCCTTTCGCCTTCTCTTCTGCTACAAATCTGGCTTTGTCTTCCGGTAAAACTTCTGAATAGTATTCGTCAACACCGACTTCTTTTGCTACGGTACAGGCGGTCCGCTCGCTGTCACCGGTCATCATGACTATTTTTGAAAGGCCGCACCGGCGCAGGGATGCAATCACTTCTGCCGCCTCAGGACGGAGAGGATCTTCGATACAGATGACGGCTGCCAGTTCATTATCGATCGCCATGTAAAGGAGCGAGTAATGAGGCGGCAGCTGTTCGAAGAGATGACGTTCATCTTCCGGAATGGTACAGTGCTCATCTTCAAATACGAAGTGATAACTGCCAACGATAACGTGCTGTTCTCCCACGTGGGAAGATATACCGTGAGCTACCACGTATTGAACTTTGCTGTGCATCTCTTCGAGTTCCAGATTCCGGCTCTTGGCTTCAGCGACTACGGCATTGGCCATGGAATGCGGGAAATGTTCTTCCAGGCAGGCAGCCAGACGAAGCATTTCATTTTTGTCACGGCCACGGAATGCTACTACATCAGCTACAGTCGGCTGTGCTTTGGTCAGTGTTCCTGTCTTGTCAAACACGATAGTGTCTGCGGCAGCAACTGCTTCCATAAATTTTCCGCCTTTGATGGTAATATGATACTCTCCGGCCTCTCGCATCGCTGATAATACAGCAAGCGGCATGGCCAGCTTAAGCGCACAGGAAAAATCCACCATCAGAATAGACAATGCCTTGGTCGCATTGCGGGTGAGCAGCCATGTAACTAATGTACCGCCAAGACTCCATGGTACTAAAGCATCAGCCAGTGTGGCTGCTTTACCTTCGAGGGAAGATTTGAGACGTTCGGACTCTTCGATCATCGTTACGATACGTTCGAAACGGGTCGTACCGGCTGCCTGTTTTACACACAGTGTAATCTCGCCCTCTTCTACCACAGTTCCGGCATAAACGTACATGTCTATTTCCTTTTTAACCGGAAGTGATTCGCCGGTCATGGAGGCCTGATTGATCATGGCTTCACCATCTACGATCGTCCCATCCAGCGGAATCATGCTGCCAACATGGACACGGATCAAATCTCCCTGCCGGATCCTTGATACCGGAACCAGGACATCCGCATCATCCGTCACCTGCCATACTCTGTCGATATTTAATGACATACTCCGGGCCAGATCACTAACGGACTTTTTATGTGTCCATTCTTCCAGCAGTTCACCGATGCCAAGCAGGAACATAACGGAACTTGCCGTATCAAAGTCACCGCGAAGCAGGGAAACCGTGATCGCCGTAGCATCCAGTACCTCGACTTCCAGTTTCTTCTGAGCAAGAACCCGTAAACCGTGCCATATATAGCGTACAGACTGGATGGCTGTGATCGCCGACTGCACCGGGACCGGAAGGAAAAGCTTCCGGCCCATTCTGAGTACGATTCTTTGAATTAGTTTTTCTTTATATTCACGATTCAGCTCACGGCCGTTGTCACGGGGAACTGATTCTTCCAACGCAGAGATCTGCACCATCGACATGGATCGGATCAGGTCTATGACTTCGCTGCGGGAAACAGAATATGTGATCACCACATCAGCTGTTCGATCATATACCTTTACACCGGTAATACCGGGTAAATTCATCAGGTAATGCTGGAAAAGATCTGCCTGACGAACCGTCATCTGTTTCTGGCAGAGTGAAGGAGCACCGTCATCTGATGCAAGCGGAATATGCATATGAAGCCGCATTCGACCTGTTATCTCATGTTTGATTGTAAATTTCATTGTAACTCCTCTTCATAAAAACAACCGCCCGAGTAACCCCAGACGGTTATTTTATTTAATAGGAAAGTGCTCTATTAAATAAAAACGCTCCGCTACGGATGCGCACTACGCGCTAAGGAAGATGGTTGTGGGAGTAACCGCGCTCCGGCGCAAGAGTCCGGCTTGCCGGACTCTTTATTCTTATTATTCTTCTGTCTCTTCGGTCTCGTCCTCAATCACTTCAGCCTTACGCTGTTCGTTAATATCTTTGGCCTCTGCCATAATATCTTCAGCATTCTCCTGAATGGTAGTTGCGGTAGTCATGACACAGTCTTTGGCACGTAAACCGGCCGCAACACAATTGACATAAAATTTCTTGGCATCAGCACTGCCAAGGATCTTAACACCAGCGGTTCCAAACAGCACTCCACTTGCAAACATTGCAGCTTTCTTTGCATTTAACAGTTTTAAACAATTCAACATATAACGCACCTCCTTTGTACTTCGTGAATATAAAGTATTTTAGCAAATGATCCGGTGGTTAGTCAAATGTAATCTTCCTTATTGAGAAAAGATTAGTTGAAATGTAACTATTTTTTACCGGAGCAGTAAGATTCTACCTGTTTTCAGCAGTTTTAAGCGTCATAAATGCAGCCAGATTTCCGCGTTTCTCCCCCATCGCGCGATGAGAAAATAACAGATCCGGATTACAGTGTGTACATATATCGGTGGTATGAATCTGCTGCGGCAAAACCCTGGCTTCTTCGAATATAATCCGGTTTGCAGCCCATAAGTCCAGCTGATGCTTGCCGTTTGGTTTGGCATATGACAGTTTATCCCAATGCTGTCTGTCAAATTCTTCATGAAATGCTTCTATTACTTCCGGCCCCACTTCGAAACACTCCTGACAAATGCTTGGTCCAATAGCTGCAATTACATCTTCAGGACGGGTTCCATACTCATGCTTCATTGCATCCAGTGTCTTTTGTCCCATTCTGCCGACAGTCCCCCGCCATCCGGAATGACTCAGGCCAATTGCCTTGTGCACCGGATCCACGAGGTATAACGGTACACAATCAGCATAAAAGGTTACCAGCGTGATTCCCGGAACATTGGTGATCAGGCCGTCAATGTCACGATACTCACGATCGGATACAATTCCTTTTCCGGCATCAGCTTCTGTTATGGTTCTGATGTTGGTTGTGTGCGTCTGCCAGGAAAGTACCATCCGGTTGAGATCGACCCCCAAAGCATCAGCCATACGCCGGTAATTCTCCATGACATGATCCGGATTGTCGCCCCTGGCTGTGGTGAAATTCATGGTATCAAAGGGAGCTTCGCTGATACCTCCGATCCTGGTTGAAAATGCATGTCTGACCAGCCCGGTTTTATCTAATGCATCGAATTGTAAAATACAGACACCGCCTGTATCCTGTGCTGTCATCATCTCCTGATTTGGTTTTCTGATCCAATTCCGCTCCATTTTACTGTTCTCCTTAGAATGCATCTTTGATCCAGCAGACATCGGTACCGGCAATTGCGATAACATCAAACCGGCATGGGACATCGTCGCCATACCGGTGCTGGTATAAATAATATCCGGCCGTCTGTCGGATCTTTTGCTGTTTGCGGACGTTTACTGCCTCTTGGGGCAGACCCATCCGGTTGTTTTTACGATACTTTACTTCGATGAATACCAGATACGCTCCATCTTTGGCAATGATGTCAATCTCGCCCTGCCTGTTGCGGTAGTTGCGTTCCGCTATAATCAAATTATGCTGTATTAAAAAATCAACAGCAAGCTCTTCATATGCATCACCAACCGCTCGTTTATTATCTCCCATTTGTATGCTCTTTTCTCTGCCAATTTTGCGGAATTTCGAATCGTTATACAAAGGACTTTATAAAACTTCTCCGGTGGATCGGACATGGTCCGTGTTCCCTGATGGCGGCTGTATGTATGGCGGTTCCATATCCTTTGTGTCTGGCAAAACCATATTCAGGAAACAGGGTATCATATTCTATCATCATATGATCCCTGGTAACTTTTGCCATAATACTGGCCGCTGCAATGGAAACACTTTTCGCATCTCCTTTTATAATCGGCAGCTGATCGATCTCAACCCCCGGTATCGTCACCGCATCATTCAAAAGCAGATCCGGTTGTACCGAAAGCTGCTCTATCGCCTGACGCATTGCCAGGTAGGTCGCCTGCAGTATATTTATGGTATCAATTGTTTCCGGCCCGACAATACCGACACTCCAGGCAACTGCTTTTTCCTGTATTTCTAAAAACAATGCCTCTCTTTTCTTTTCCGAAAGTTTTTTAGAATCATTTAAAAAAAGGATCTCACAATCCTTCGGCAGAATCACGGCACCGGCCACTACCGGGCCGGCCAGCGGCCCTCTGCCGGCTTCGTCAATGCCGCATATATGAGCTGCCGCTGCATACGTATCTTCATATTCTCTCATCAGTTCCAGACGGGCACGTTCCGCCTGGAGTTTTTCTTCGGTCAGTTTCCTTGCCATGAGTTATCCTTCCTTTTTAATTTCCGGTGGAAATTCAAGTGTGATCCGGCCAAGCTTTCCGCTGCGGAAATCATCCAGAATAATCAGGGCTGCCTTCGCCAGGTCAAGTTCTCCGCCTTTTGCCAGGCACGAACGGACCCTGGCCACCTGAGACAGTGCTTCCAGTGTGTCATCGCCTTCAATCTGGTAGCGGTCACGGACAATATCCGGATAGTTGGCAAGCAAAAACTTAAGCAGTTCCATTGCCAGTTCATCACGGTCTAAAATATCATCATTAATCGAACCGATAAAAGCCAGCAAAATACCGACTTTCTGGTCTTCGAACTTGGGCCATAAAATCCCCGGGGTATCGAGCAGTTCCAGGCTTTTATTCAGGCGGATCCATTGATTCCCTTTTGTAACTCCCGGTTTGTTACCGGTTTTGGCACATGCTTTGCCGGCGAAGGAATTGATGAATGTGGACTTGCCGACATTAGGAATGCCTACTACCATGGCACGAATCGGACGGTTTAATATGCCTCTGCGGCGATTACGTTCGATCTTTTCCTTACAGGCCTCCTGTACGATCGGATTGATCTGTTTCAGGCCGGCACCGCTGCGGGAATTGACCTTAAGGACAAAACATCCCTGGGCTTCAAACCACTGCTTCCAGGCATCATTCTGGCGTTCACTGGCGAGATCAGACTTGTTGAGCAGAATCAGCCGCGCTTTACCGGCTCCCAGATCATCGATATCAGGGTTACGGCTGGCCAGAGGCACCCGGGCGTCTACCAGTTCAACAATCAGATCAATCAGTTTTATATCTTCTTTCATGGCTCGTTTGGCTTTGGTCATGTGCCCCGGATACCATTGTATATTCATAAATTTACCTCATTCTTTTTATAATGTAACACCTGCTCAATGCGTCAATGCGTCAATGCAAAATCTATCAACGGGAAAATACGCAGCCATACTCTGCCCAAAATCTGTTCCTCTTTTACATTGCCAATATTTACAAAACGGCTGTCTTCGCTGCTGTCACGGTTGTCTCCCAACAGGAAATATTCATCATCGCCGAGTTCGATGGGTGTCTCGGCCAATCCGCCGAGTGATACCTGATCCAGGCCGTCTTCTGCTTCCAGACGGGTGCCGTCGATATAGATGTAACCACCGGCAATCTGTATCGTCTCACCGGGCAGGCCAATGACACGTTTTATGTTCGTCTTCTTATCATCCCGCTCAAATACTACTACATCAAAACGCTTTGGCCTGCCAAGATCATAGACCAGGCGGTTCATAAGCACGGTCTGATCCGAACTGAGAAGAGGCGTCATTGACTGGCCTGAAACATGAATCTGGGTTCCGAAACAATAAAGGCAAAACCACGCCAGCGACAGTACTACAACAATATCAATCACCCAACGGGATATCCGCCGCAGCATACTCATTTCTTCATTCTGATAAAATTCCAAGCGTATCACCACCTTATCTGCGGATAAAAAGTAAGGGACAATTTTCATTGTCCCTTATTCTTTGTGAAATTATTTTACTAATTCTTTTACCTTAGCAGCCTTACCTACACGGTCTCTTAAGTAGTACAGTTTTGCACGTCTTACTTTACCTCTTCTGACAACCTGAATGTCGTCTACGAAAGGTGAGTGTACCGGCCAGGTTTTCTCCACGCCGATGCCGCCGGAATTCTTACGTACGGTAAAAGTTTCCTTTGCTCCGCCGTTCTGTCTCTTGATGACAGTACCTTCGAACACCTGAATTCTTTCACGGTTTCCCTCTTTGATCTTGTTGAATACTTTTACAGTATCACCAACATGAAAAACCGGGATGGATGCTTTCAGCTGAGTTGCTTCGATATTCTTGATAATTTCGTTCATCTTGTGTGAACCTCCTTCATATGTTTGATGTTCTATAATGCGCATATGGCAGCAGAGGACCATCTCTTCTTATTCACAACAGACTAATGTTACCATAAAGCCCCCTAAAATGCAAGCTTCTTTTTACTTTTCTGAAGTCTTTTCCGAAGTACCGAGCTCTAAACGCAGCACTTCCAGATACTGTCTTTCGACTTCTGATAAATTAGCGGACTCCAATAAATCAGGACGCCGTTCGAGGGTTCTGCGAATCGACTGCTGCCGCTGCCACTTCTCAATATTCTTGTGATGTCCTGACAGCAATACCTCCGGCACCCGCTCGCCATCATAAACCTCCGGTCTGGTATATTGCGGATATTCCAGCAGGTTGTCGTGAAAAGACTCAATCTCAGCGGAAACATCATTATGGAGTACTCCCGGTATCAGCCTGGAGATACAGTCAATCATCACCATTGCCGGCAGTTCACCGCCGGTCAGAACATAATCTCCAACCGAAAGATAATCGGTTACGATACGATCCAGAGCACGCTCATCAATTCCCTCATAATGCCCGCATAAAAAGACCAGGTCTTCTTCGGCCGCAAGTTCTTCAGCAATACGCTGATTGAAGACCCTGCCCTGCGGTGTCATATAAAGCACCCGCGGACGCTTGCCCAGTTTATCGCACAGGGCTTCGTAGGCATCGCATACCGGCGCCGCCTGCATGACCATACCGGCGCCGCCGCCATAAGGAGCGTCATCAACATGACCATGTTTATCTTTGGTGTAATCGCGGATATTAATGGCTTCCAGCGATAAAATTTCATTTTTTACTGCCCGTCCGATAATACTGGTGTTGAGCCCATCCAGAACCATCTCCGGAAACAGTGTCAGAATATGATAATTCAATTCTTTTGTACCTCCTACAAATCCAGCAGTCCATCCATAATATGGACCGTCATCTTCTGCTCTTCCAGATTTACATCGAGAACACATTGCGGAATAGCCGGAAAGAGATATTC
The DNA here is from genome assembly GCA_032073745.1 of Lachnospiraceae bacterium. GTDB lineage: Bacteria > Bacillota > Clostridia > Lachnospirales > Lachnospiraceae > Brotaphodocola. Next base: position 17,142 of record DAMAMW010000013.1, read on the forward strand.
CTTACCATTCTCAGCAGTAATAACATAAACATCGTTTGCACCGGTCTGAATCACATCTTTTAATGTACCAAATGCGGTTCCTTCATCAGTAAACACCTGAAGCCCGATCAGATCAGTAATAAAGTTCTCATTTGGCGCCAGAGCTACCGCCTGATCACGTTCTATCAGCAAGTCTTTGCCTTTATATTTTTCGATTTCATTTATATTATTAAATTCTTTGAATTTGAGGATAGCCATATTTTTAAAATATTTAACACTCTGAATGTTCAGAGTCATGGACTGATCTCCCAAATCGAGAATCACTGTTTTCAAATCATTAAACCGTGTTACATCATCGGTTGTCGAATATACTTTTACTTCACCTTTTAATCCGTGTGTTGATGCAATCACACCAACCCGCAATCTCTGTTCCATAACTGTCTCTCCCTGCCATTTTATCCGAAACCAAAACAGGCTGGGCAGGTAATCCTGCACAGCCCGGTTCTGCCGGTTATTGAATGTCTACGATAACCCGTTTACCTTCTTTAGAGGCAGCTGCTTTGACAACGGAACGGATCGCTTTTGCAATACGGCCCTGCTTGCCAATCACCTTGCCCATATCAGAGGGGCCGACCTTTAATTCAATCAAAGTATCGCCCTCTTTTTCAGTCTCAGTCACTACGACTTCATCCGGATTATCCACTAATGCTCTTGCAATCACTTCAACTAATTCTTTCATAGCAATCACCTCTTAATTACTGGATGCCAGCGGTCTTTAAAAGTTTCGCTACTCTGTCAGTTGGCTGAGCACCGGTTGCTAACCATTTTTTTGCTGCTTCTTCGTTGAATTTGATAGCACTTGGCTCCTGGTTAGGATCATAAGTACCGATCTCTTCGATGAATCTTCCATCTCTCGGGGATCTGGAATCAGCAACTACGATTCTATAGAAAGGAGCTTTTTTAGCACCCATTCTCTTAAGTCTCATTTTTACTGCCATGTCAATTTCACCTCCTTAGTGTTCTGTAATCTATTAACAAATACAATACTCAGCAGAATATTGTATTGTCAGCAATTGGAAAGTCCCCCTCACCTGCGTTCGGCGGAATTTAAAACGGCATCTTCATCTTGCCAAACATACCACCGAGTCCGCCCCGGTTCTTCTTGCCGCCGCCCATCATGCCGGGCAGCTGTTTCATCATCTTCTTCATCTGGTCGAACTGTTTGACAATCCGGTTCACCTCACTGATGTCGACACCGGCGCCTCTGGCGATCCGCTGCTTCCTTGAAAGGTTGATCAGAGCCGGGTTCGCCCGCTCTTCTTTGGTCATGGACAGGATGATCGCTTCGACACGATCCATCGCTGAATCGTCCACCTCAGGCATGCCGCCTTTGGCCTGAGCCATTCCCGGCATCATACTCATAATGCTGCCAAGTCCGCCCATCTTTTTGATCTGCATCATCTGATCAAGGAAGTCATTGTAGTCAAACTCTGCCTTGCGCAGCTTCTGACTCATCTCCTTCGCTTTCTCTTCATCCACTTCCAGTTCGGCTTTTTCGATCAGGGTCAGGATATCTCCCATACCCAGAATCCGGGAAGCCATGCGGTCGGGGTAGAACTGTTCCAGATCGGAAAGCTTCTCGCCCATACCAATATATAAAATCGGTTTTCCGGTAACAGAGCGGATCGATAGCGCCGCACCGCCCCTGGTGTCACCATCCAGTTTGGTAAGGATGACACCGTCAATTCCGACTTTATCCTGAAAATCTCCGGCCACGTTGACTGCATCCTGTCCGGTCATGGCATCCACAACCAGAATCGTCTGGTCGACAGTGATGGTCTGCTTGATATTAATCAGTTCTTCCATCATAGCTTCGTCTACATGGAGACGGCCGGCCGTATCCAGAATCACAACATTGTGACCATTCTTTGCAGCGTGTTCCATTGCTGCCTTGGCTATATTCACAGGATTCTGATTCTCGCCCATGGCAAAGACCGGAACCCCCTGTTTTTCTCCGTTGATCTGCAGCTGCTTTACTGCGGCCGGACGATATACGTCACAGGCAACAAGCAGCGGCTTTCTGCCTTTTGCTTTCAGCTTACCGGCGATCTTGGCAGTTGTGGTCGTCTTACCGGCACCCTGAAGTCCGGCCATCATGATCACCGTGATTTCATTGGAAGGCTTTAAAACGATCTCGGTTGTCTCAGAACCCATCAGACGGATCAGCTCTTCATTAACAATCTTGATCACCATCTGTCCGGGCTGAAGTGATCCAAGCACTTCTTCACCAACAGCTCTTTCCTGAACTGCACTGATAAACTGCTTCACTACTTTGAAGCTGACATCGGCTTCCAGCAAGGCCATCTTGACTTCCTTCAGGGCAGCTTTTACATCTGCTTCAGAAAGCCGGCCTTTGCCGCGTAAACTCTTAAATACATTCTGTAATTTATCGGATAAGCTTTCAAAAGCCATCAACCATCCTCCTGACTATCTGTAACAAACGCTTACAGTTCCATGATATTTGCGGAAATATGTTCAATCTGTTCCATCAGTTTTAAATCCTGTGTGTCCTTAAATTCACGGGTCAGCTTCTGAATCTCTTCCACCATCGCTTTGGTCTGCACAAACTTACTGACCAGATGGAGCTTCGCTTCATAATCCCCAAGAATCTTATCACACCGCTTAATCAAATCATGTACCCCCTGGCGGCTGATCCCGCGCTCCGCGGCAATCTCCCCCAGTGACATATCATTAAACACCGCTTCTTCATAGATACTTCGCTGGTGTTCCGTCAGCAATTCTCCATAAAAATCATACAAAAGACTTTGCTTTACAATACTTTCCATAAACATCACCTGTGTAATCATACAAGAAAACAGCAAGGGTGTCAAGTGTTTTTTCTTGACACCCCACCTTTGACTGAATGAAAAAGATTTTTACTGATATGTGGGAAGCGCCTGATAGTCACATCGGGCAGCGATATTCCGGTCAAAATAGCCGATTGCCATCACTTTTTCCTCGCCGGGTCTGATCAGCCAGGTCTGATACTCCAGTATATAGCCGTTTTCCTTTGGAATAATATTATAATTCGCTTCCGAAAAACCATCGCCCGGAGCGTTCTTGTCAAACAGATAAAAACCATATTGACTTAGCCCCTGAATATCCTGTTTACTTACCTTGTCACGAATTCGAAGATGGACCTGAACCATTTGCGTCTCATTGGATACAATCACCTGTTCTATCAGCATCTCTTCATCACCGGTACCATCCAGGGCTTTGCTCAAGTTATCAAGTTCCATCACATAACCAATGGCATCATCCGTTGTAATTGTAGGCTGAATAATAATACGGGCCAGAAAACGCCCCTGCATCCGGTACAGCTCTTGTTCCGCTTCGCTGCCACCCTCAGGTGTCTGATTAATAAGGTCAGATGCAATAACAATCCAATCATATCGTTCGACGTAGCATTTAATGCGGGCAAAAATCACTTCATCCGGCACTCGTCCATCTGTCGGACCTGTCTCACCTGCAGACCGTACTTCATCACCGGCACTTTGTTCCTGACTGCCAAACGCCGTCAAAAACATTGCCGATGACATGATTATCAGACTGGCTGTAAAAACAAACATCATCCGCAGATTTTTCCTTAATCTACTAATCACTGTAAGTCCCCTTTGATTTCACCAGCTTCGGCCGGTAACCGTCGTTTTTAAGTGCCTGCACAATCGTTTCTTTATGTTCTGTTCCTTCTGCTTCCAGGGTGATCCGAAGTTCCACTGCAGCATTACGATTAATACTGATAAACTGGTTATGCTCAAGCTTGATGACATTGCCTCTCTCACGAGCCAGTAAAGCGGAGACTTTCGCCAGTTCGCCCGGCTTGTCAGGCAGCAGTACCGAGACGGTGAATATCCTGTCACGCTGGATCAAACCATGCTGAACAACAGATGACATCGTAATAACATCCATATTGCCACCGCTTAAGATGGAGACGATCTTTTTCTTTTCCACATTTAAATGCTTCAATGCCGCTACTGTTAACAAACCGGAATTCTCAACGATCATCTTATGGTTCTCAACCATATCAAGGAAGGCTACGATCAGCTCAGTATCTTCTATCGTGATAATGGAATCAACATTTTTCTGAATATACGGGAACAGTTTTTCTCCTGGTCGTTTTACTGCCGTACCATCTGCAATCGTATTGACCTCAGGCAGCGTCATGACTTCGCCCTTTTTCAAAGATGCCTGCATACAGCTGGCACCTGCCGGCTCCACCCCGACTACATGGATATTGGGATTGAGGAGTTTTGCCAGCGTCGCTACGCCGGTACACAGACCGCCGCCGCCAATCGGTACCAGGATGTAATCAACAGTAGGCAGCTCTTTTACAATCTCCATCGCAATGGTTCCCTGGCCGGTAGCCACATCAAGATCATCAAACGGATGGACAAAGGTATATCCATGTTCGTTTGCCAGCTGGTATGCATAGGCACAGGCCTCATCAAATACATCACCTTCTAAAATTACATTTGCACCATATCCTCTGGTACGGTTTACTTTCATCAGCGGTGTTGATGTCGGCATTACAATTGTTGCCTTTATTCCCGCCAGTTTAGCCGCATAAGCTACGCCCTGGGCATGATTGCCTGCAGATGCTGTGATCAGCCCCCGCTCACGTTCTTCCTCTGATAAGGTGCTGATTTTATAATAAGCCCCTCTGACCTTGTAAGCGCCGGTATACTGCATGTTTTCCGGCTTAAAGTATACTTTGTTACCGGTCAGTCCCGAGAAATATTCACTGTAAACCAACTTGGTCTCCAGTGTAACTTTGCTCACTTCATCAGATGCTTCTTCAAACTTTTCCAGTGTTAATTCCTGTTCTCTGTTCTCCATCTTACTCTTCCCCTTGTCTGCTGTCTGGCCGCTCAAATAATGCATTTACAAATTCATCAGAATTAAATTTCTGCAGGTCATCGATCTTTTCACCGACGCCTACATACTTCACCGGAATACCCAGTTCTGACTGGATTGCCACAGCGATACCGCCCTTGGCTGTTCCGTCTAATTTGGTCAGAATGATACCGGTAATATCGGCAACCTCCATAAACTGTTTTGCCTGTGCCATCGCATTCTGGCCTGTTGTTCCATCTAAAACAACCAGCGTTTCACGGTAGGCATCCGGGAATTCTTTATCGATAATCCGGTTGATTTTTTTCAGTTCTTCCATCAGGTTTTTCTTATTGTGCAGTCGGCCTGCAGTATCGCAGATCAGTACATCGGCTCTTCTGGATTTTGCTGCTGCAACCGCATCATAGATAACGGCAGCCGGATCAGAGCCTTCCTGCTGGGCGATGATTTCCACACCGGCACGGTTGGCCCATTCGGTCAGCTGCTCGATGGCTGCTGCACGGAATGTATCAGCTGCTGCCAGAACCACACGTTTGCCCTGATCTTTTAACTGCCCGGCCAGCTTACCGACAGAGGTGGTTTTCCCCACTCCGTTGACGCCGATCACCAGAACTACCGATATCCGGTTTTCAAACTCATACGCATTTTCACCCAGATCCATCTGCTCTTTGATCGAATCAATCAGCAGCTGCCGGCATTCAGATGGTTCCTTGATGTGATTTGCCTTTACTTTGGCCCGCAGTTCTTCCATAACTGACATCGTCGTCTGGATGCCCAGATCGCCCATGATCAGCGTTTCTTCAATTTCTTCATAGAAATCCTCATCAATCGAGGAAAAACCGCTGAAGATAGAATCTATACCTGATACAATATTGTCTCTTGTTTTATTAAGTCCGGCAACAAGCCGGCTGAAAAAGCCTTTTTTCTCTTCCATAACATCTCCTCATTCCCCCGCCGCTGCCGGGGACTTTCCAATTAACTGTCCAGCTGATCTTCAATCAGATTTACTGATACCAGGGTTGATACACCTTTTTCCTGCATGGTGATACCATACAGGCGGTCAGAAGCTACCATGGTGCCACGCCTGTGGGTAATTACAATAAACTGGGTATTTTTTGTCAGTTTATGTAAGTATCCGGCAAAACGGTCTACGTTGGAGTCATCAAGTGCTGCTTCGATTTCATCCAGCAGACAGAATGGAGACGGCTTCAGATTCTGAATGGCAAAAAGCAGCGCAATTGCCGTCAATGCCTTCTCACCACCGGAAAGCTGCATCATATTCTGCAGTTTCTTACCCGGCGGCTGCGAAACAATCTGTATCCCTGCTTCCAGGATATCCTCGTCTTCCATCATTTCAAGACGTCCATGACCGCCGCCGAACAACTCCTTAAAGACCTTGTCGAATTCCTGACGAATCGCCTGGAACTTTTCTTCAAACTGCCGGCGCATGCCGCTGTCAAGTTCATCGATAATCTTAAGCAGGGTTTCTTCTGCCTGAATCAGATCATCATACTGGGTCTTCATGAATTCATAGCGTTCTGAAATCTCTTTATAATCTTCGATCGCATTGACGTTGACATTCCCCAATGCACGAATACTGTTTTTTAATTCACCGATTCGCTTGCGAAGAGCTGCAAGGTCATCAAGTTCAGGATTGCGAAGCGGTTCTGCAGTCGAATACGTCAGTTCATACTCACTCCACATATAATTGACCTGATGCTCCAGTTTCTCATCCAGCTTTTCTTTCTGATTCTGCAGCCGGAACAGCTCTTTGTCAAGGTTGTTAATCCGTTCTGACAGTTCGTCCCGTTTCTGGAAGATTCCTTTCTGCTCAGATGACATCTGCTCTTTGGCAGCGGTCAGCTCACTCAATTTCTGTTCCAGAATGGTTTTCTGTTCTTCTGCATGAACGATTAAATCCTTGAGATTCTCAATTTCTTTTAGCTTTTCATCAATCACAGCACCGGAATCATTGGTACCGGTTGTCAGTTCTTCAAGTTCACTCTTAAACTTGCTGATTTCAGCTTCAACACGGCTGATATTTTCTTTTACAAAGTCAACTTTTTGTTTCAGGCCGGCGGCTTCCAGCCGAATTGTCTCCAGTGCTCTGGCCGATTCTTCACGACGGACTTTTTCTTCTTCCAGTCGGGCATTCATAGCTTCAATCTCTTGATTGACCTGTTCATTTTTGCCGGTCAGAAGCTGCGTATCCTGCTCCAGGGTAGTGCGGTTCTTTTCGATTTCCCGAATCTGTTCTTCCAGCTGGCTGTTTTCAAATACCAGATCCTGAGCGGATTCCTGGATGTCAGATTTCTTTTCTTCCAGCTGGCTGACATTCATCTGGATCGTATTCTGCTGCAGGGACTCCTGATGATGATCTTTTTTGATCTGCTCCAGCTCTTCCTTTTTTTCGGAAAACAGGCTTTCGTTCATGCCCAGCTCTTCCTGGATCTTTTCTACGGTATTAATTGTTTTCCGGCAGACTGCTTCGAGTTCTTCAATCTCACGTTTACGTCCAAGCAGATTGCTGGAATTTCTGAACGCACCACCGGTCATCGAACCTCCGGCACTGAGAAGTTCCCCGTCCAGCGTAACAATCCGCAGCGAGTAGCGGTACTTCTTTGCTACCGCCAGGGCATGGTCAATCGTCTGCGCTACCACAACCCGGCCCAGCAGATACCTGGCCAGCACCTTATATTCATCCGGCACATGTACCAGATCACTGGCAAGTCCGATGATCCCCGGTTCTTTCAGGGCATCCTTCTGGCCAAAGTCAGACCGCTGTCCGATACTGGTCAGCGGCAGGAAGGTTACCCGCCCGTATTTATTTTTTTTCAGATATTCTATCAGCTGCTTTGCTGTCTGTTCAGAATCGGTTACCACATTCTGAATGCTGCCGCCCAAAGCTGTTTCGATCGCTGTTTCATACTGCTTGTCAGTCGTAATCAGATCGGCTACGACACCGCGAATCCCTCTGATCCGGTCTTTTACTTCCATCACCCGCCGGATACTGTTGCCGTATCCGTCATAACGTTCGGCAAGATTCCGGAGCGATTCCAGTCTGGCTGAATTACTCTGATAGGTCTGCTGGCTTTCATGCAGGTTGCGGTTCAGGCGTTTCATTTCCTGTTCTAACTGCTGCATTTCAGACTCACACTGCGTCTGTGCCAGCGCGAGGTCCTGCAGCCGCGCATTTACATCATCCAGCTTTTTCGTCTCAACGATCAGCTGCTCTTCCTGCACCGATTCATCACTTTTGATCTTCAGAATCTTCTGGCAGACTTCTGAACGGCGCACCTGAACCTGTTCGAGCATCGCTTCATAACGCTGCTCTCTGGCAGTTAATGCAGCCTTTTCATTTAATCCGGTAATAACACTGGCTTTCGCTTCTTCAAGCTTCTGGTCCAGCAGCATAATCGATTCATCTTCCCTGCGCAGAAGTTCTTCTGCCTCAAGCTGCCTGCTGATACTGATCTCTGCTGACTCTGTGATGCCGGCATTGTCCTCGCTGTACTGTGCAATCTGATCCTGCCGGGCTTTTATCTCAGTCTGTATCGTCTGAATGCGGGCATTTATATGGTCAGCATTCATCTGTTCTGTATTGATCTGTTCCTTAAGGACATTGATCTGTCCCTCCAGATTGCTTCTGAGCATCTGTGCCTGGCTCAGCTGGCTGCGGCTGTCGGTGATCGTACCATCAAGTTCATTCAGCTTCTGCTCCAACTGTTCATAATGAACCTTGATTTCATCTGACTTTGTATTTGTCTCGGCCAGATCGCCGGTTACAATGCCTTCTTTTGCTTCCAGGTCCTTTAACTGCTCGCGCAGCGACTGGCTTTCCAGCAAAAATTGATTGACATCATAGGTCTTTAATTCTTCCTTTAATCCCAGGTACTTCCTGGCCGCCTCTGACTGCTTTGCCAGAGGGCCGACCTGTTTTTCCAGTTCTGATAAAATGTCGCTGACACGAACGAGATTTTGTTTTTCGTTCTCCAGTTTTTTCTGGGCAATGACCTTTCGGCGTTTGAACTTTACAATTCCGGCTGCTTCATCAAACAGTTCCCGGCGTTCCTCTGGTTTGCCGCTTAGAATCTTATCAATCTGCCCCTGCCCGATAATGGAATAACCTTCCTTACCGATACCGGTATCATAAAAAAGTTCATTAATATCTTTCAGGCGGCAGGAACTGCCGTTAATCATATATTCACTTTCGCCCGAGCGGTAAAGCCTTCGCGATACCGTCACCTCATCATATTCAATAGCCAGCTGATGATCGGAATTGTCAAGTGTAATGGCTACATAAGCAAATCCCTGCGGCTTGCGCATCTCGGTTCCTGAGAATATAACATCCTGCATGCTGCCGCCGCGCAGCTGTTTGATCCGCTGCTCACCCAGCACCCACCGGACGGCATCTGCCACATTGCTTTTGCCGCTGCCGTTGGGGCCTACGATACCGGTAATACCGTTATGAAACTCGAACAATATCTTATTTGCAAATGATTTAAACCCCTGCACTTCAATACTTTTTAAATACATAGTTTGTCCCTCAGTGCAAGGATCCCCCGATAAGCTGCCAGCTGTTCCGCTGCTTTTTTCGTCCGTCCTGCTCCCCGGCCAATCTCAACGTCGCCTAACAGTGCACGTACTTCAAACATCTTATTGTGATCCGGTCCTTCTTCTTTTAAAGTTTCATAATGCAGTGCTTCATCCAGTTTGGCCTGCACCATCTCCTGCAGGATAGTCTTGCTATCATAAAAGAGTTGTTTGTGTTCAATATCATTCAAAATAAACCGATGAATAAACTCTTTTGCACTAGCAAACCCACCATCCAGGTAAATCGCCCCGATCACCGCCTCCATGGCATCTGAAACAACAGAATTCCGCCCTCGTCCGCCGGTCGACTCTTCGCCTTTTCCCAGCAGAAGATATTCGCCCAGATCCAGATCCGAAGCACAGTAAGCCAATGTCGGCTCGCAGACAATACTGGCCCTGATTTTCGTCAGCTCACCTTCCGGTTTCTGCGGGTACTTATGATATAAAAAATCGCTCGTCACTACCTCAAGCACAGCATCTCCCAAAAACTCGAGCCGTTCATTGCATTTAAGCTTATCAATCCGGTGTTCATTCGCATAGGAACTGTGGGTCAGTGCCTGCTGAAAAAGCTTCCGCTGCCCGAATTCATATCCGACTTTCTTCTCTAATTCCTTTAAATTACGATTCATCAGTTTCTCCATATCTTCGTATATTTATTCTGCCTGTATAAGATAAAACGACACATGAGGGGAATAAAATCCGATCTGGTGTTGCGCAACATAAATGCGTCGACCAAGATGCATTTACGTTGCGCAGCACTAGCCCCGCATGTGCCACTTTTACTTAGTTCAGAGCACTTTTAATTTGTTCTACGGCATCGCCTACAGATACGATCTGCTCCGCCGCTTCGGTAGGAATCTCGATATCAAACTCTTCTTCAATGCCCATAATAATCTGAAAAACATCCAATGAATCCGCCCCCAGATCATCCACGAATGTAGAATTAATTGTTACATCATCCGAATCAATGTTCAGTACCTCTGCAATAATCCCCTGTAACTTCTCAAATTCCATCACTTAACCTCCTGTTTTTCTTTGTTTTCCTGTTCTTTGGCATCCAGGCTTTCCTTTATCTTTTCATTTATCTTCTGCTCCTTAAAGGTCACACACTGGATAATCGAATTACAGATTTCACCTGCTTTTGCACTGCCGTGTGTTTTTACTACAAGACCTTTCAGGCCCAAAAGCGGAGCACCGCCATACTGAGTAGCATCAAACTTCTTAAGCGTCTCTTTCAGTGCCGGTTTGACCAGTAATGCACCAATCTTACTGCGCAGGCTGGACATCATGCCCTGCTTTACCATGCCGAGCAGAACTGCTCCTGTTCCCTCATAAAGCTTCAGGATAACATTGCCTGTAAAAGCTTCACAGACAATAACATCAGCACCGCCATGGGGGATCTCCCTGGCTTCTATACTGCCGGTAAAGTTAATATCTTCGCAGGCTTTTAGCAGCGGAAAGGTCTCTTTTACCAGGGTATTGCCTTTCTCTTCTTCGGCTCCGACATTGACAATTCCAACTCTTGGCTTGCTAATACCTATTACGTGTTCCATATAAATAGAACCCATCCGGGCAAATTGTACCAGATGAGATGCTCTGGCATCTACATTCGCACCGCTGTCCAGCAACAGGGATACGCCCTTCTCTGTCGGAATCAATGCACCAAACGGCGGGCGTTCCACACCTTTAATCCGGCCGACGATAACTTGTCCGCCTACCAGCATGGCTCCGGAACTTCCGGCTGACACCATGGCATCGGCCTCGCCTGATTTGACCAGATTCATCGCCACTACAATAGAGGAATCCTTTTTCTTTCTGATGGCATTTACCGGTGGTTCTTCTGTCTCAATCACTTCAGCTGCGGGTATAATCCGGATCTGATCTTTCTGGTAAGTGAACTTTTTCAATTCTTCGCCGATAACGGCCTCCTTGCCGACCAGCATAACCTGGATATCACTTCTCTTTAAGACAGCATCTACCGCACCTTTCACAATTTCTGCCGGTGCATGATCACCGCCCATTGCATCTACTGCTACTTTAATCATACGGTTTCTCCTTTCCGGTCTTTACCGGTGTTCTATTCCTTAACTACTATACTAAATAATGTTTTATAAATCAATATTTTTTTGGAGATAAATACAGCCACGGGAACAATCCGTTATTTATACCAAAAAGAAGCCTTACGGAACGATACGGCAAACCGCTGTATTGTATCAGTAAGACTTCTTTTTAGTATAGCTGCAATACTATTTCTTTTGGTTTTTCTTTCTTCTGAAAACAGTCACACCAAAACTTCCTGCTGCACCGATCATAATAAAGAATGGCAGTGCACTGTTAAGGAGCGTATCACCTGTTTTCGGCAGAGATGAATCCTCAACCAGAATATAAACTGCCGATGGCACACCATGCTCATCGTAGATGGTCACCAGATACAAACCCGGTTCCCAATCTTCCGTATTAAGATATCCATTCTGGGTTGGGCCATCGTAGATGACCTCTCCGTTTGGACCTGTCACCTGTACATTGCCAGTTGCACCGGGAACTTCCACCATATTATCCGGTCCGGGAGTCACCGGTCCGGAATCCATTGGGACATTTGGTTCAGCCGGAGGTTTTGGTTCTACCGTTGCTGTCGGTTTTGACGCTGAACCGCCACCGCCGCCGCTGCTGCGGTTATATCGATTGGTGAACGAAACTTCGGCTATCCTGTTCCAACCAATCGTTCCGGTATCATTTACTGCTTCAACCTGTTTAAAGCTGGTTACCGCATCTTCTGTCACCGCATATTCCACTCCGGCCGGCAGTTCATCCAGGTAGAACTTCTGACCGCCCTGAATGACAATGCTGCCGTCATTGGTCCGGCGGAATTCGCCCGTTTCACTAAGATCAGCCGAACTGTCAAGGACAGTATAGTTTCCGACGTATGGATACTGAACCCCATTAACGATTAAGGCTACATGGAACGTAAAGTCGGTAGCCGACCCACCATCCTGTATTTTTGTAACAGTCATTCCACCGGTCTTCCACTGATTGGTAAAGTGGAATCCGTCCTGAGAACCGATATATCCGGTTACCGGCTCCTCCTGTACTGTATACTGAATCTCATTTTCATCCAGGTCAGTCTGCGGCAGATGATTGATCGTCCAGTTCCAGGTATCTCCACTCTTTGTCCAAACAATCTGCTGCGCACTCGGCTGAGGTGTCAGGATGGCATTGTCTGCATACACTGTTAACGTAATTCTATCCGGCCGGGTCTGGTACCGATTGCTTTGATCCTGCCAGGTTTTGCTGCCGGTCAGTGATATGTAGTAACGATTGGATATCGATGCATAGGTCATGTCATCTGCTGACGTTGTGCCGCTCAGATACAACTCTTCATACTGCTCGAAATCATTCTCCTTAACCTGCATGACTGTGTAGGAAACATTGGCGGGCAAATCAGCCAGGGTAAACTTTTCATCTCCTTTGACAATGATTACGCCTGGTGTGGATGTCGTCCGGACACTTCCGGGCAATGTGATATCAGCATCACTGTCGAAGACAGTATAGGTTCCCTGATATGGCACCTGTACTCCGTTCAGATTTAGACTAACCTTGAACGTAAACTCCGTTTCCGGTCCGCCCACCTGGTTGTTGGTTATACACAGATCACTGGTCACAAGCGAATTTATTATATCATAGTTGCTTTGACTTGCCAGATATCCGGTTACTGTGTCTTCCTCCACCGTATAATTGATTGTATTTCCATCTTTATCTTCCGTCGGCAGGCCATTTATCTTCCAGGTCCATACATCGCTGTTTGTCTCCTTATCCCAGATGATATCTGCCGCACTTGGCTGCGGATTTTGCAATACCCCATTTGCTTTCACCAACAGCTTAATATCTGTTGGACGCAAGCCGAAACGATCACTTTGATCCAGCCAGGTTTTGCTGCCTGTCACCGACTGTGTCGGGATCATTATGTTCGTTAAATTAATATGATCTGATGTTTGAACAGCATAACCAAAGGGTACGGTTTCTTCCACGGTATACTGAATGAGTTGATTCTTACGGTCGTATTTAGGCAGATTTTCAAAGGTGTAGTGCCACACCTCACTGTTCTTGCCATCCCATCGATATGGAGGATTCGCTGTTTCAATCGCATTGGAGGGGCTTGACTTTAAAGTCAGTTCAAGGTCATCCGGCCTCAAGGTATCTTTGTATTCACCGTCCATCCATGTCTTTGTCCCGGCAAGAGAAACTGTCTCCAGCTCATTGGTCACCCACAGGTCACCCAAAAGAACGCCTTCCAGATGTTCCTCTCCATAAATTACCCGATATCCCAACGCCCGGTTATCTGCTACCGCCTCGTCATCCATCCGTACTTCCTTTACACGGTAACGATATGCCTTGTTTTTTTTGTTTCTTATCGGAAGTCCGGTTATCTCAATGCTGATATTATCGTCCGTTCCTAAGGGGATTATTTTTCCAGCCGTAGACCAGTTGTTACCGCCATCAGCTGTACGTTCCAATTGGAATATTACGGTACCGGGTCTGCGGTGCTCATTGCCGGAATCCTCCCAATCCTGATGAATCCGAACCGAAGTAGTCTTCATCGTGTTGGTAATATCGGTCTGATTTTTTTCTGCATCGGTAACTTCCTTAATATCATATCCGAAATCATCAGGTGCCATCTCTTTCACATAATAGAAGATTTTGTAGGAGGTGCCGGCATTTATATCATTTCCATTCGGATTGGCATATTTAGGAACACCGGTCCAGGTATGCTGCCAATTGTCCTTCACTATCTCCGCCGGGTTTTCCTGTCCTGCAATTTGCACCAATACAGCCTCACCATTATCAATCTTACGATACAGTCCGACCTTGATCGACTCGGGACGATCCTCAGTAATCCAGTCATCATCTCCTTCCCAGTGTTTATAAACCGTGACATCTGTAGTATCAGGATCGTGTGTGTTTGTTATGGTGATCGTATTGACCCCCGGCTGAATCTCATCGAGGTCATATGATATGGTATATTTATCTATATTTAATTCGTTTACTGTGTATACAAATGGTGTTTTGCCATCTGCATGATAAACCGGATAACCATTCCAGGTATGGGACCACCGGCCTTTTTCATCCGGATATGCCTTACCTTTTGACTCCGGATAAATCTTACCATTATCGTATTTCAGTTCAAGTTCAGCCTGTCCCGGGCGGTATCCGTCCTGATTGCCGTTATCATCCCAGATTATCTCTGCCGTGATTGACCTTGTCTGCAGCGTATTCGTAAATATTATCTTACGGTCTGCATCCAATCCGTCAGTATCTTCCTCAATGGTATAAGCCCCCATATTCACACCATCAACCGTAAGCGTCCTTCCACCAACCAGCTTTAATTCAATTTGTTTTGCATAGTAAGTATAGGGTCGGCCTTCTGAATTATACTTATCAAGGCCATTGATGATATGTACAGTATCGCCTACTCCCACTTCCGCAACGCCTATAGCGGTATAATTAGAATCCGATGCTGTTTTACGATACAACTGCAAAGTCACGCTTGCCACTTCATCGAGCCGGTTATATCCGGGTAAAGCATCTTCCCAGATGGTTTCTACAGTGAACGGAACCTTTGTAGACAATTCATTTGTCACTGTAATGGTTTTCTCATTTTCCGCCGCATCGGTAATACTTCCCTGCACATATGAAACGCTGTATGAAGCTGTATATGTTTCCGGCGTTGTTACGGCAGTCTCAATCACTTGATAACGAATAAACAAGCTCTTTTCATTTGGCGGATTGGCTAATGCACTCGTTTGTTGTTTCACCGGAAGATCTGACCATTCAACTAAATAAAATTTTTCAGCTGATGATGTTTTTTGTCCAACTTCTGTCCACGTTACCCCCGCATCAATGCTTGATTTTAAGGTATATGTAATTTCTGTCGGCCGCAGTTCTGTTTTTCCTCCATCTTTGATCCATACCTTATCTACCGAGACTCTCATAGTCTTCGGGGTATATTCATTTGTAATGGTAACCGCCACATTTTCACCATCTGTCGGCCGCACCATAATTCCGCCATCCGTATAACCTTCAATTTTACTCTCTGACGTATAAACAGGAGCTTCATAAGCTGATAAATCCGGATCATTCACCTCTTCCAGCTTGTAATAATACAGACTTCCATCCGGCGCATTTTTAGGAAGATTGTCCCAGGTCTTTGTCCAGTTCTTGTCCTTGTCTAATGTCGCTGTACTGATCGGAGACGAATCCACTGTCCATACACCACCATTTTGTTTTGCCTGATATAACTCAACATCTACCGATGAAGGCCTGATCCCATCCTGGTTGCCAACATCTTCCCAGGTCTTTTTCACCGTGATGCTGCCGGCAGTAATCAGGGTATTAGTCGCTGTGGTGTTACTCCCCTGAGTCATTATGGCTGTATAATTGTTGCTGGTGCCGATTCCGGTTTGCTCATCCCAGATAACTGGATATTCAACATCATCATAAATCAGGCCTACTTCGCGGATCTGGTACTCATATAGCGGAGAATCAATATCGCCAAAAGTAACTGGTATGTCCATCCAATTGTATCCGGCATTGACCTCCGTTACATTCAGAACTTTTTCCATTATGGGCAATGTTTCCGCCAAATCCAGATACTGCTCCAACACTTCCTCAGTTACACGTTGCCAGATATCCTGACTGTTCGCTCTACGCTGATAAACCGCAAACCGCATTGAGTCAGGCCTGGTTTGGTATCCATTCCTTTCATCATTCACCCAATTCTTTTGTAACTGGCTGGTTAAAAAATTAGCCTTATTAGTCAAGGTAATGGTACCAGAATGTGAATCATCCAATTTCGTTATCAGAGGCTTGTAGGAGTTTGAGGTATTTTTTGCATCCGTTTCTTCCGGATTATAAAGCACCATCGTTGATTCTTTTACAAAATAAGTGTAAGGTGTTTTGTCATACGCATAAGGAAGCCCGGTGAATTCAAAGGTCCATTTATTATTACTGCTGTCCACAGTATAAACATCACTTATAGCAGCTGGTACAACCAAGTTACCCAACTTCTTGTACAAGATGACTCTGTAATCGTCCGGTCTCATCTGCCAGCGGTTGTCCCAGTCATCCCATGTTTTAACAAATGTAACCTTGATATCATCAATCGGTTTATGGGTATTAGTTAGCTCAAAATATGGGCCGCCTGTTGCATTATTTCCGCTTGCATCGCTTCCGCTTGCTACTGATACCTGATAGAAATCAGGTACATCTTCGACCTTTTCCACAACCGTATAATTACCCGCCGGCCAGTCTTTCCAGGTAACATGCCAGGGGGCATCTTCCTCGCCGTTTCGGCCTTCAGGATCGGCTTCCCCATCAAGTACAACGGATGCAACTTCAATATTATTGCGCAGCAGAGTCAGTCTGACTGAATCCGGCCTCAGATCATCATTATCGTCAGCGTCAGCCCATATCTTCAAAGCCTCGATGGTCTGTGTTCCGGCAGGTTTCAGTTCATTCATAATAAAAGTCGTGAAGCTATTTTTGCTCTCATCATACGGGGGATTACTATATACCGGTTCATTATAATCAGCTGCTGTTTGTTCAACAACCCGATACTCGTACTGGCCTTCTATTGATGCAGCTCCACCGGACCACGACAAATAATGTTTTGGATAATACCCAAGTGAGTCCGTCTGATTGTCTCCATTTTCAGTTTTCGCTGGAACAGGTATTACAGAACTGCAATCACTCCAATTCTCTTGTCCTGACTGCGTTTTTTGCACGGTAAAGTTTAAGTTATCCGGCCTGGTAGTATACAAATTGCTGTGATCGTTCCAGGTTTTATCAAACCTCACTTCAACCAGCTCAAGCGAATTGGTTATAGACAGGTGCAGATTTTTAACGCTGCCGGAAACAGATGAACTGCTGCCGTAAACCGGTGCTGCATATCCCGGCTGCTGTTTCTCCCGCACATAGTATACGTATTCCTCGCCGGTGGTTGCATAACGCATAAATGAATTCGATTCCGATGCTTTTATCGAGAATTTCCACTGATTTCCGTTCTCTGAATTCCAGGAAATCACCGATCCGGTCATCTCCTCTTCTCCAAGACGGGGAGTTTTTCGATACAGTTTCAAATCCAGAACCGGGCCGGCACTGGCGAAATCCGGCCGATAATACTCACCCGACCACTGATCATCACCCCAGTATTTAGTCCCGGATATTTCAACTGTCTCACCGCCGGTATAGGTATTTGTAATCGTCAGTTCAACAACCTGCTCCAGATCATTTGTATCAATTTCCAAAACACCATCTTTAATCTCTGTATCATCTTCTGCAGACATTGTGACTTTATATCCCGGCACTTCAGTCATGCCTCCAATCATACGTTCTTTCAGGAAATAGCGATACAGATTTCCATTCGGCGCATATTTAGAACAATTCTCAAAAGCAAATGCATTCGATCCGGTTGCATTGATTGTTATTATTTTGCTGTCGTACTTCTCTGTATATTCGAGATCCACCCACTTTTCAGGCTCGTCACCTTCCTGCATGACACGGTATAAATCAAATTCAACTTCTAAAGGCCGTGGATTTTTGATCTCGTCAAGTCCACCAAGATTCCACTCCTTTGTTACAAGAACCGAAAGTTTACCATCCCCCTTAAACCTGTTGGTAAATACATAATCTGTACCACCACCGTTTTTTTCGTAAAGTTCCATCTGATCAATAATTTTGTTATCAAAGGTTTCCTTTACCAGATACTGGATAAAGCGTCCGTGCTCATCAAACTGAGGAAGGTTTTCAAACTGGTAATTGTTTTGATAAGTTCCGGATTCGTCGGGGCCGATTTTGAATGTTAAAGGTTTACCTTCCGAATCAGTTACGGCAGTTTCTTCGCCCAATTCACCGTTTGCAGCCATTATCTTCTGATAAAGCGAAATAGTCAGATTCGGATAATCCTCATTTTTTAAACCATCCATATTCTGCCATACTTTGCGGCCTTTTACATCAACGGTTCCGTAGCGTAGATTGAGAACTGCGCCGCCTGACGGCATCTCTTCATCAGCTAAGGGCTCACCCAGTGTTTCGGTATCGGGATCATAACTTTTATAATATATGGACTTCCAACTCTCACCGCTTCCGCCTGTCATACCTTCCTTGGCATAATAGACATACTGTCTGCCGGAGCTGTCAAACTTAGGCATATTTGCAAAGGAACAGCTCCAGACGTAGTCCTTTGTCTTGTCCCATATCGCCGACCTGGCAGCAAGTTCTTCCACATCCGGCACACCTTCAGGAGAACGCCACAGTTCCAGATAGACATCCGGCCGGGACGCGCCGTCTTTTTCGTCATTATCCCCCCATAATTTATAGAACGTCAGATCCCTGACAGCACTTCTTGCATTTGTTGCAGTGAAGGTAACGATATCATCAGCTCTTGCTTCGCCGTAAACATAACTGGTCTGTGATACATGGGATTCCCACCGGACATCATCCAGAACGACCGCACCATCAGTTAATGAATGCCAACTATGGACTCCATTCTGATCTGGCAGGTAGATCGCTGTTTCGATCATCTCATAGGTGTAGTGTTCCCCTTTATCAGTATATTTCGCCAGCTTGTCCTGATAAGTATATTTCCAGACACCATCTTCTTTTCTATCGTTTTTAGTTAAATCAATATTATCTGCAATTGTTATAGTTTCATTATCTGTACTGCGGACCAGTTTAAACCTGACCTGATAGTCTCCATCCACTTCCGTATTACCGGCTGACCACTTCTTCTCCAGCTTTATGGTTACGTCGCCGATTCGTTTATTCTGGACATTCCAGCTCCTTCCAAATCCGGACTCAGTGACAACATATAAATGATTTTCTGTTTTAATTTGTTTTTCTCCGCCCTCACCATATGTCACCACATCATGATCGCCGATTTTGACTTCTACAACACTGTATTCCGAATAGTCATCATCCTTAATCTCCGAACGGGGAACCCAGAACCAGCCCTCCCAGTTGTTGCCTTCCGTGAGAACAAGTGTATCCGAATAACCTTCCGCAATCTGTTCGTCTGTCGGTGTTTCGTCATTATATTTCAGTTTCACTGTAACCGGTTCTCTATGCCCGATATCAGAATCATCCAGCCACGTTTTTGTCACATGGATTGATGTATGTTCGCCCGGATGATCACCATTAGTAATAGCGGCCTGTGCCAGCTTGGAATCCTCATCAAATGTATAGTCAAGGCTGACATAGTAATTGGCGCCCGTCACACTTGAAATGACATTGTCCTCACTGATTGTATATTTATATTCAGAACCATTGGCATCATAACGCGGCAGTTTAATTGGTTTACCGTCATCCGTTAATACCTTGCTCCAGATCATAACATTGGATGGATCCTCGTTATCACTGTTGAGTATGAAATGGCCTTTGTGCCCCGCCACCAGTGACGGATCATAATGCTTACAGATATCGGTTCCGTTTCGGTGCAAGTGGAAACGTATCTCTGCTGCATCCGGCTTCTCCCGCGGTTCATCTCCCGGCTTGGTGTAAAGCGACCAGGTCTTTTTAATTTTATATGTAATGAAATCCTGCAGACGATTCGTCATATTGCCGTCTTTATCATATGTCAGGACAAAATCATATTTTCCCACAGAATAATTGATTTCTTTATCCGTGTCTGATGAAAGCGGAATATTCGCCTCCCCTTCCCCTTTTATCTCGACCTTCGTTTCAATAATCCGGTATTCATACTCCACTCCGTATTTATCATACTTTTCATACTTACCGGCCTCTTCGCTGCGTTCAAAGATAAACTCATAGGCGGGGGTCTCCGGTGTAAAGGTATGTTTTCTGGTCTCAACATATTCCCAGGCATCACTCGCCGTGGCACGCCGCTGAAGATTCACAGTTACGGTAGCCTCCAGAGACTGAATTGCTCTGGCATTCCAGTATTTGGTTGCCGATATTCCGGTATAGCCAATCCGCCGATTGTAAAGTGTACCACTGTTGAGCAAAATATCATCGGATACTTCCAGATCTGAGAACCAGGGTTTGTTTTCCGCCTCAGATTCATAATCACTTATCTGGCTCAGATTTTCCCAGACAAAATATATGTATTCCTGTCCCTGAGCATTAAATGCAGGCAGTTTATCAGCTTCAATGTCAGCAAAGGTAATCTTCCCGTCACTGGTCGGAATCGTTGCCGCGCCGCCTTTTACCTGAGCAGCAGTTTCCGGTGCATTGCCTTGCACGTAGCGCCACAAATAAGCCGGGATCACAGGACGTTCTGCCTCCGGCCGCCCATCATCCAGCCACTCTTTATCCGCCGAAAAAGTCATTTCTGCTGATAAGATATTTTTGATCGTACCATTGTCATAACAAGAATTGGTTTCATTTAAATAGATACCAATATTATTATAAAGAGAATCATATCTCAGCGTTCCTTCATTAATCTCTTTGGCATTAATCAGCTCATTATTCGGATCAATGACGACTCCCTTGTCTTTCTGAATCAGATAATAATGATATGGATACCCGGCAGCATCATAAGCCGGCAAACCAGCTGCTGAAATGGCCCATTCAGTTGTATCCTCTCCTGTCAATTCAAAGGCAAAATCATCTTCAACCGGAACTAGTTCTCCTTCTTTTACTTCCGGATTGGTGCTTTTACGGTAAAACTCCAGGATCTTAAGCCAGTCAGCACTGCTCATTCTGGTTTTATTATAATGATTATCATCAAACCATTGTACATGTGCTGTAAAATCCGCAGCCAACGTATAAATAGTCTGCCAGACCTCATTACTGCCCACTGTTATTTTGACGCCCTTAGATTCCTTTAAGTAATCAGCCTTGCCATTCAGATCCTCAAATTCAGCTGATACTACCTGATAGCTGACTTCAAGCGGAGTGTTTCCTGCCCCTAGCGCATAGGTTGGCAGCAGATCTGACTGAAATAACCACTCAGCAGCATATTCATTTTCTGCATCACATCCAAATCCCGCCCACGATTGATCCAGTCCAAGCAAATCATAATTACCGGAATCCAAAACAATCCATTCATCCGTCCCGGCCAGCTTAAACTGCATCTTAAGACCATCAGTCCTCATGGTTTCCATCGCTATACGTTTTTTAGATACATTATTTTCATCATTCCATACGATCTGGGCATATTCACTGGTCGTGGTTGCATGGTACATCGTATACAGATTTTCGTCGTCAGTCTGTCCGATCAACATCGTCGCACTGCCGGATGTATTATTGACAATTGATACCTTTGTTCCGGCTTTCTGGAATTTGATCGAAATGGCCTTATTGGCACCAACTCTAAACGTGGAGCCGTTCCCTTCCGTCTCATTACCTTCATGATCTGTCAGTATATAGGTCCCGGTATATGGCTTATTATCAACCATCAGCTCATACGAGAATGTCGGGCTGCTGTTCGCTGCCAGGCCGCTGGTATCATTGGCAACCCTGATTGTCACTTCTTCGCTGGCACGCAGGCCAATGGCGGGTAGCATAAGACCACCACCTCTTGCTGCCATGCTTTTAAAACTGGTCTGTATTTCGAAACCGGAAATATTGCTGTAATAACCTTCCGGTGCTGCTATTTTGACCGAATAATCCATTCCGGTAAGCAGACCGTCCAATTCATAATACCACAATCCAGGATCGCTCTCGCTAACTGCCAGGTTGAAAACCACATATTTAGTAATATCCTGATCTTCTGAGTATACAGTCAGAAAATCAAGTGTCTCGGCCGGAGCAAAGAGGGAGTGCATCGTCTGCCAGTGAACATACCCCTGGTAGCGAACCGTTACCGGCTTCATCTCAATTTCATCAATGGTAACAACACTGTCCGGATCACCGGCTGGAATTCTGGTTTCAGTTTCATTATGTTCATAATAGGGATGCGACTGACTCAGGTAGTATTCTTTTTCTGAATCGAGTCCGTTAATTAAATAATGCCATTCGTTATCGTCTTTTGCCATCAATTCAACTGATACCAAATTACTGACATCAGTTCCGTCACCATCAATAACACGGAATGCGGACAGATCGTCCGGGCGTTTTCCATGCCAGTTGCTGCCATCGTTCCACCGGATCACACCAGCTGCCTGATATTCAAAACTTGCCGGAATGATGGTACCGCCATCATAGAGATATTCTGTTTCGGCTTCATATCTCCCTGTGTTTTCATATAAAAATCCATGCTCATCGCCAGTTGCCTGTAGGCGCCAGATAATCGGTTCCGCTGTCTGTGGATTGTGCGTCAGCGCACCTAACACATACCACCTGTTATTTGCCGAATCGATCCGTATTTCAGCCAGATCTGCAAATGCCATGTCCTCATCATTTTCGGTACTAAGATTCAATTGTAACTCCTCAGTATTAATACGACGGCCGTTACTTACATCAAAATAACCAGATATCGTTGTCGTTCCGACGTAGACCAGATTCCGTGCATGAGGTGCCCATTCACCGTCATCACCAATCAAAACATGGTCGGAGTCCGTATAATACAGCAATTGGCTAGCCGTCGCTACGGGATAACGCTCATCAAAAATACCAAAGGTATATGAGTTACCTTCCGTATCATAAAGAGGAACTTCCTCACTCATATAATTCCAGGTAGAAATATCTTCCATTTCATGATCTTCACTGTCAAGGTCGTTGATCAGCCAGACCACCTCTTCTGCATTCGAATCCGTCGCCAGGTTTTCTTTATCAATACCAATCGACACACCATGATCAATCTTTCCATCAACACTCAATTTCAGGCGTCCGGCATCGAAAGCGTTTGCATCCGCCCCTAAAAAAGTAATGCTTCCGACCACTGACGTCGTATCATAACCATCTGTTTTCTGATCGGCAACACTGTTTGCAGCATTCCCGGGGGAATGATTTATGACGTCCTGATTCGAGCCGGTCGCGGTCACCGTATGATCCGTCACCGGCCAGCTGCCTCCTGTATCTGCCGCCGCAAAGGCCGGCATAAGCTGGCTTCCTAACATGCTGTATATAAGTGCCATTGCAATATATCTTCGTATTTTGTCCATAATCATATCCTCTGATTTGTGATTTTTCTGCTAGCTTACGTATTTATAGTATTTTACCATATTTGGATAGAAGGGACAATTATATAATCGAATAAATGTCATATTGTAACGGGTTTTTTAAGCATTTGTTCCTATTTTCTGATTATGTCACTACTTTTCATACTTATTGGAAAATTTTTACTTCTTTCAAAATTCCTACTTTCCCTTAACTTTTTATTAAACCACTATATTCCATGTTTTCCATATGTTAAAATGAGTCTGCTGTTATGAAAATGATAGAAAAGAGGAGACATTACATTATGATAAAAAAGAAAATCCCTGTATTAGTATTATCTGCCGCAGTTTTAGCCGGTTGTTCCAGTCCGGCAGCACCCACTCCGGATACAACCACAGCTGCTATGGAATCATCACTGGAAACGGAAGCCGAAGTCATCCGGGAGTCAGCAGGTGTGCCAACCGTGGCCGTCCCTTCCGAAACAGCCGATGAGACGGCCGCTGATCCTTATGCCGGCTTAACATTAAACCAATATGAAGGCCTTGAAATGACCGCGGCAATTCTGCCGAGAAATGCTATAATACCGGGCACAACAGTCCCGGTAACGATTGTCATTACAAACAACGGAGATCAATCAATCTCTTATACTCAGGGATCTGGTTCCTTTACTACACCGCAGGCACTTCAATTTACTGTCAACGGCCTGCAGCCCATCCTGCCGGAAGATTATCTCGGTGCTGCCACCATGGACTATGTAGTTAAAGAATTAAACCCCGGCGAATCCCTGCAGTTCACTATGAATGTTAAAACCGTCGAACCAAACGAGAACTTCGTTAATTACACCTATGATTTGTACAACAAAGATCAGACGTACATCGCTGATCTGGATATTCAGGATCTTTATGACCGCTATCCGGACCTGACACCGGCTGCAGGCGGCTCTTATGAAGGAACTGCCTCCTTTGTGTATCGCCTCACCGAAACAGATAAGGATGCAGCAATGTTTGGCGAGCCAACCGGGTATATTCAGGCCCCGATCACCATTTCTGTAACAGAATAACATTGAAAAGGGAGATGCACTGTAAATACCGGGCGCATCTCCCTTTTTTCAGAATGATAAACCGGTTCCTTTCAAGGCTTCACCGGATATATACCTGTTCTCTCGTCATATTACAGACGATCAGTTTCATCAAATCCATAAAATCTTCCTGTTTCACGGCTCCTCCGTGAATTCGTCTGACCAGCCCGCGCTCCTCAAGCTTCTGAATGTCACTCCGGATTGTAACCTCTGAACAATTCAAATCCCTGCTCAGATCAGCCACCTTTACCCTGCCATTTTTCTCCAGACACTCTATAATGTATTCTAACCTAGTCTCTGCCATCCCGGTTCCCTTCCTCAGACAAGATGCAGAACAATGCCCTGTGATGTGATCTGCTCTCTCCACTCATTGGTTAATTCCGTATCTGTTATTATAATATCCATCTCTGATAACCTGGCAAAATAGCCGGGTCTGACCTGACCGAACTTGCTGGAATCTGCTATCAGTATCTTTGTCAGCGCCGAGTCTATCGCCGCCCTCTTCGTCGCCGTTTCATAAGGATAAGCACATGTGATCCCAAGCTTTTCATGAATTCCGGATGCAGAGACAAACATCTTGGAGGCTCTTGTCCCCTTAATCAATTCTACCCCCTCTTTGCTCTCAAACATCAGATCACGCTTGTGATAATGTCCGCCGGCAAATATTAAGGATAAATTATCCTGCTTATAGAGCTGGGATAATATGTGAAAATTATAGCAAAGTACTGTCAGCGGATATTCATCCGGAATGCAGCGTGACAACTCCCCGGTAGTCGTTCCGGAGTCCAGAATCAAAATATCCTCTTCTTCGATCAGTCCCGCCGCGAATTGCGCAATCCGGCGTTTTTTATCCAGATGTTTAATCTGCTCTTCAAAATAGATATACTCATCATTCTGGTTTTTGGTCTGGTTCTGCTCATAAAGCAATCGATTTTCTTTTAAATACTCCAGATCCCTGCGTATCGTCATCTCCGAAACATCAAACCGTTCTGCCAGTTCCTTAATCGACAGCACCGGTGAAGTCTTAAGTGACTCCAGCATGGCATATATTCTCAAATCTTTTTTTCCCATACGTAAGCCGATTCCTTTCAAAGCATTTTCACTATTATCATTATACGGGTTGTTCACAAAAATGTCCAGAAAAGTTGCCATATGTTATAAAAATGTTAATTAGTGTTATTTTTCTCAAATCACTATTGCCTTTTATGTTGTATAGTGTTATTATAATTAACATAATACAACATTTTATTTTAAAAGGAGGTTCATTATGAGAAAAATTGTGATTGGTTGTGACGATGCAGCAATTCGTTTAAAAGACATCTTAATTGACGTAATGAAAGAAAAAGGATACGAAGTTGAAAATGTCGGTTGTGATTCTGCCGATGACAACATATACTATCCTTATGTAGCTAAAAAGGTATGTGATAAAATCATCGAAAGCAATTACGAAAAACGCGGAGTTCTGATCTGCGGAACCGGACTTGGTATGGCTATGACAGCAAACAAATTCAAAGGAATCCGCGCCGGAGTCTGCCATGACATATTTTCCGCCGAACGTCTCCAGCTGAGCAATGACGGAAATGTACTCTGTATGGGAGAACGTGTCATCGGTGTTGAACTTGCCAAGAAGATCCTGGAGCGCTGGCTGGAGCTCGATTTCATCGACGGCCCGTCCACTGCAAAAGTTAATGCCATCAAAGAACTGGAAACAGCGAATCTGGCATAAATAAGGAGATTGTTATGAGTACATATAAGCGATTATATCTGGGCACCAATACAAAAATGTATAAGACAATCAGCGACACCCTGGACTATTTAAAAGAATTGCATAATCTGACCCGGGACCTGAAAGATTTTCCGCTTGATTTATTCGTCATCCCATCCTACACCGCCCTGGACCGTGCCGGACAGTACCTGGCCGATTCCCATATCCGTCTTGGTGCACAAAACATGTCCTGGGAAAAAGAAGGCCAGTATACCGGCGAAATATCCCCGCTCATGCTGAAAGAAACCGGTGTATCAATCGTTGAAATCGGTCATTCCGAACGCCGCCACACACTAGGCGAAACAGACGAACAGGAAGAAAAAAAAGTAGCCTGTGCAGCAGCTCATGGCCTGACCCCTCTCCTGTGCATAGGCGAAACCGGTCAGCAGCGGGAATACGGAATCAGTGACGAAACGCTGGCAACCCAGTTGAAAATCGGCCTCCACTCCATCACTCCCCAGCAGGCCGGCAACCTGCTAATCGCCTACGAACCCGTCTGGGCCATAGGTGTAAACGGAATCCCAGCCACCACTGACTACGTAAAAGCCCGCCACAGAACCATCCGCCAGACCCTGATTCACCTGTTTGGCTCCGAAACCGGCACCGCCATCCCCATCCTCTATGGTGGAAGTGTCAATCCCGACAACGCCATAGACTTAATCCAGCTCCCTGACGTAGACGGTCTCTTCATCGGCCGAAGTGCCTGGGACGCCGAAAACTTCAACCACATCATCCGCCAGATCTTATTAAGCTGGACGAAATGAATTTCATATACAAAAAAGCAAGGAAAGCATGGAACCTAATCCATATCTTTTCCTTGCTTTTACTTATCCGGGATGAAAGTTGGCCGGACCGGTGACCACTCATTTTCTGGCCTCCAGCAGCAATTTCACCCCAACCCCATAAGTAAATCTCTTAATATCTTCTCCCCATTCATCACTCCATAGTCCACCGAACTGATCAGCATTACCGGCACCCGTCCTTGTACGCATGCTTCCACCTCCGGCATGGCAAATTTCAACTGCGGTCCAACGAGTACGGCATCTTTATCATCCAGGTTGGCCTCCAGTTCAGACAGCGGAGCCGCTTTTACCGTAAGTTCTATCCCCATTGATCTAGCAGCCTGGCGCATCCGGATGGATAAAATTCCGGTCGACATTCCGGAAAAACAGATCAGCAGTATATTCATACGCTCTGTTTTTCTTTGTGAAGATAAATCAGTTCCTCCACCAGTTTCTTAGTCAGAATGGTATTCATCAGATGATCCTGGGCATGTACTACGATAATGCTGAATTCCATATCATTGCCCTGGGCTTCTTTTGTAATCAGTTCTGTCTGCATGTTATGGGCAAAGTGCATCTGTTCATCTGCCTCCTCCAGCAGTTTATCCGCTGCCTCATAATCCTGTTTTTTCACCTTGTCAAGAGCCTCAAAATAAAGACTGAGAGCATTGCCGGCATATCCGACAATCTGAAATGATATCTGCTGCAGATATTCTTTATCAACACTCATACTAAATTTCCTCCTTAAAATCATTTGCTGTTTTACTTAATCTTAACTTATCATAAGGACACATTTCTAACAAGTAAATCTTTTCCTTATCAGGGGGAAGAGGATTATATTTTCAATTATTGCTGCTGATAAAAAAATATAGTATGATTAACATAATTAAAATTGGCATTTTTAGTATCTCTGGAGAAAGGAGAACATTTATGCTGTCCAAAAGACAAAAAGATATTATTTCCAGCCTTCAGCTCGAATCTGACTGGATTAAAGGAACTGCACTGGCCGCAAAAGTCAATGTCACGTCACGAACAATCAGGAATGATGTTAACAGCATTAATTACGAACACGCGAATCTGATCGAATCATCTCCGCAGGGCTATCGTCTGAATCCTCAGATCACACTCTCACCATCCATTTACCAAAGCAGCAAGTATGCCGGACGTGATGAGCGCCTTGCTTATGTATTAGGTAAACTTCTGTCTCAGGAAGGACGCCTTGATCTGTATGATTTGTCGGATGAACTATTTGTCAGTCTGCAGACATTGGAAAAAGATACGGCATATCTGGATCAGAAATTAAAGGAGTTTCAATTAAAGCTGAACAAAAAGGCGAACTATATCAGCGTCTCAGGCGGGGAATACGACAAGCGGAGAATGCTGAGCCATCTGGTTTACAGTGAACTGAACGAAAAATTCCATGACCTGGTCACTTACCGTGAATACTTTGAAGATGTCGAGCTGTACAGTATCAAATCACTTCTATATGAAGTTATGAGTTCACATCAGGTCAGCGCCAATGAATATTCAGTCAATGCCATCGTACTTCATCTGGGTATCGCAATCAGCCGGGTGAAAAATAACAAAATTATTCATAACGAAGAATACAGCAAGCTGTTTATCGAAGACTCTGCCGATTATGAATTAGCCAGTCAGATTGCCTTCCGGGTAATGGATGAGCTTGGTATCAAACTTCCGGAAGAGGAAATTCAATATCTGGCCTTTATTTTATTTGGAAAAATACGACCTGATTATATGACTCTGACAATTGATAATCTGGCCGAACATGTAGAAAAAGAATACACTGATATGGTCAGCGAACTCCTTGATGATATTAACAAGACCTATGGCCTGCATTTTTATGGCAATGAAGTCTTTATCCGGTTTGTCGTCCATGTCAAAAATCTTCTGATCCGGGCAAAAAATAATGTCTCAACAAAGAATCCGCTGTCAGAAACCATTAAGCATTCCTATCCGCTGATCTATGATGTCGCCGTCTTTATTACGGACCGGCTGCATACAAAAACCGGCTATACCATTGATGAGGATGAGATTGCCTATCTGGCCATCCATGTCGGTGCATGCCTGGAAACCACCAGCAGCAAAAGCCGCCTGCGCACTCTGCTGTACTGTCCGCAGTATTATAACATCCACGGTTCTATCCTGGCACGGCTGCTGAAACATCTGGAGGATAAAATCACCATTGTCGGTGTTGAATCTCATATCAGCCCGGGAGTTATCAACGATGAACTGGATCTGATACTGACCACGGCCGAACTGTTGCTGGATACGGATACATTTGCCGGCGAAATCATCGTTGTCCCGCCGTTTCCCAAAGACCACGATATCCGCAAGATCGAAACTGCAATCAAAAAGATCAAAGAAAAACAGCGTAAATCTGAATTTGCCTGCATGGCCCGTGAAAGCATTCAAAAAGAGCTTTTTGTCCAGACAGATCAGTGCAGCAACGAATGGGAAGCAATTGATATACTGGCCGGAAAAATGTTCAGCGAAGGATATGTCGGACCTAATTTTGCTGCTGATGTACAGAAACGCGAACGCCTCTCCAGCACCACCTTCGGCGGCGGATTTGCCATCCCTCACTCTATCCATATGGATGCGATCAAAACGAGCATTGCCGTGATGATCACTGACAAACCATTTTCATGGGGCAATTTCTCTGTTTCACTCATCCTGATGATCGCTGTCAATGAACGGGATGCCTCCAGATTTGCCGACTTCTATGAAGAACTGATCGGCCTGCTGCTGAACGAAGAAAACTTAAAACTGCTGCATCAGGTAAAATCTTATGAAGAATTCCTTGAGGGGATTAACAAGATGCTTTTTAATCATTTATAACATCTGCACCGTAGATTCCAGGCGTGAAATCTACGGTGTTTTTATGCAATAACAAAAGCCGGCATAGCATAGTGCCACACCGGCTTTCGGATGAAAAACATTACAATCTATTTACCGTTTCCAGCCTGCTCATCCGCCTGCTCCTGGCGATACAGCTGATTGTCATAAAACTTCACAAACGGGTAGTAAATAGCCATATCAAGTATCGTAAGTACAATTACCAGTACCGGAGCCTTCCAATCCAGTGTTGAGAAAAATGCACCAAACACTGACGGCATGTTCCATGAAACCATTGAAAACGTTTTGCCGATCACGTTAATCTTCATTAGAATAAACGTGATAACTCCATTAGCTACAGCAGCTGATATAAATGGTACAAAGAAAATCGGATTCAGCATCAGCGGCAGACCAAAGATAAGCGGTTCGGAAATTCCGAAAAATGCCGGAGCCAGACCTACTTTGCCAACGGTACGAAGCTGTTTTGACTTGGCTCTGAGCAGCAGAATCGCCAGCCCCAATACCGCACCACAGCCGCCGATAACAACGAAATAAACCCAGAACGGAGTTGTAAAAACAAAGTCCATTTGTCCGCCGGCCATCTGCGCGGTTGCATTCATCGATAAGTTGCCATCCCGGATCGGTCCCATAATACCTGCCAGTGCAGCATCATGAATACCGAAGAACCAGAGAATATGAGTCAGTGCTGTGATAAATACTACAAATATAATACTGTCAGTTGCTTTCAGCGCCGGTGCCATTTTAACGTAAATGAATTCCGGCAGTGATGTATCAAAAGCGTTGAAAATACTGAATATGGCTATGTAGGAAGCCAGAATGCACAGTCCCGGTACCAGTGAAGCAAAGACATCGCTAAGACTTGCCGGTACACTGGCAGGCATCGTAATCTTACCAAAATTCTTTTCCTGCATCAGATGATAAAGTTCAACCGTCCAGATCGAAATAAAGATTGCGGGTATCAATCCTTTTCCGTCGATATAGCTAAACGATAATGTTTTCCCGGACCAACCAAGTTCCTGAGGTTGTGTTACAATCAGGAAAAATCCGGCTACCGAAAAAAGGATCGGGATAAAATTGTTCATTTTATAGTGACGACAGAGAAAATGTGTAATTCCGATACAGATATAGAGTGCCATTGCTCCCAAGGTAAACGCATACAGCCAGTTAAACATCCAGCTGTTGGCCTCTGCAAACCGCCCCCAGGCCAGTAAAAATCCATTTGTTGTAGTCTCCGTGATCGGCGGTGATTTGAGAATGGCTGCAATACCACCCATCAGGTTAATCGGCAGCAGGCTGATAAATGCATCTCTCATCGCCGCCAGATGACGCTGACCGCCCATTTTATTAGCGACCGGCATGATCTTTTGTTCCATCACCATACTGACATTATCGAATTTGCCCATAACTTTAGCCCTCCAATACTTTTTTTGCGTCCCCTAATATGCCTGCGGCATCCATTAACCCGTATTTCTGGAAATTAATAACCATTACCGGAATATCTACAGCGGCCTTAATCTCTTCCGCCTGAAATCTGATCTGCGGGCCGACCAGCAGAATATCCTTTCCCTGATACTGCTCTTTGTATTCGCTGACTCCGACAGCAGTTACCTTGACCTCGCCATTTCCCAGTTCTTCCATCTTCCTGGCCAGAATACCGGTTGACATTCCTGCATTACAAACTAATAAAATCTGTGTCATATACCCTTCTCCTTTCAATTACTTCCCCATTAGATTCGCATACTTTTTTATACCAGTCATAAGAAGCCTTCGGTTTTCTCTCACAACCGTTATCCCAGTCAACAGCTACCAATCCATATCGTTTTTCGCAGCCGTTCTTCCATGAATACAGATCCATTGTTGACCAGACGAAATATCCTCTCACATCAGCGCCATCTTCCACTGCCCGGATAATCGCATCAATGTGGTCATTCAGGAAGTTGATCCGTTCGGTATCCTGCACTTTGTCAACTGATACATCTTCATAAGTTCCGATTCCATTTTCAGTAATAAAGATCGGAATGCCATAGCGGCGCTGTGCCATCATGATACCTTCATACAAGCCCTGCGGATAAATCTCCGTATCCCACTCGGTATACTCTGTCCGCGGATCTCTGTACTGTTCAAACCAGCCTTTCACAATTACTTTACTGGTACCTTTGCCGGCTTTGCCGCTGTTGTTCACCCGCAGGACCGTCTCTCCTTCGGTGTATGGTTTCACCATTACTCTTGCATAATAGTTCAAACCGACAAAATCAACTTTATTCTCTTTGAAACATTTAAAATCTCCTGGCTGTATCACTGATAAATCATACTCCCCGTATAATCGCTCAATCAGATCCATCGGAATCTCACCGTTAATTGCGGTATCAAGAATCCAGTTATTATAGAAGTTGTCCGCCAGTCTCATCGCAATTCTTGTTTCAATCGTATCATCGACACCAAATATCGGTGCATAACTATGTACAATACCAATCTGGCCCTTCTGGTCCATTTCACGGTAAAGTTTTACGGTTCTGGCATTGGCAAGCATCATATTGTAAGCCGCATTGATAGTCTTTTGTGTATCATCAACACCTGGTGGATAATTGCCGATCTTATATCCGCTGAATACATAATAACGCGGTTCATTGAAGGTTGTCCAGTACTTCACTTTGTCGCCATATTCAGTAAAAACCAATTTAGCCAGTACTTCGTAATGATGGATCGTTTCCCGGTTCAGCCAACCGCCGATATCTTCCAGATACTGCGGCAGATCCCAGTGGAATATTGTCACATGCGGTTCAATTCCGCTTTCGATGCATGCATCAATCAATTCGTGGTAAAATCTTACTCCCTCTTCGTTCACATCTCCGGCTAAATTTTTAATCAGCCGCGGCCAGGCCAGTGAAAAACGGTAGGAATTGTGTCCGCCTTCTTTCATATACCGGACATCCTCTTTAAAGCGATGAAAATGATCAGAGGCCAGATCTCCGTTTTCCAGATTATTCTCGTGAAGATATACGTCCCAGAGCGAAGGAACTCTTCCGCCCTCATTCCATCCGCCTTCACACTGATATGATGCCGTTGCTGTTCCCCATAAGAAATCGTTTCTCATTTATTGCTACCTTCCTTTCTTTCTCTTGCTTCTGTCTACACTATATCCTATCTTCCGACAAGAAAAAAGTAATCCTTTTCCCCACAGCGAGGAAAAGGATTATCCGCTTGTAGCTATTCAGTTAAATACTTCCCATTACCAGAGGTTCCATTTTCCGTTTATTTCATCGGGGAACTTGTAATTCCACTGCCTTCTTATCTCATCAAGGATATGCATTACTTCGAGTGTTACCTCGTGCGGCATCTGCGGGCACTCGATCCAGCCCCGGGCGATAGCTTCGCGGCAGGCTTCAAACTGGTATTCGTATCCTGTGATCTGTTTTGGTACTTCCATCTCTCCTACCAGATTCCGTTTCAGATCGAAGATGAGGATGCACTCACAGTTGTTTATATTCTGGATTTCGATATATCCCTGGTTTCCATAGATGATGCCGCGCCGGTCTGTTGATGCACAGGCACTGGCATGAAGGACTGCGATTCTGCCGTCTTCCCAGGTGATTGTAATACTGTCTGAAATATCTGCGCCCCGTTCGTTGAATACAGCTTTTGAAATAATCGTATCATAGTCATCGCCAAAAGCCATCAGGGCAAAATTAATCGGATAAACTCCTACATCCAAAAGAGCGCCCCCGCCCAGAGCCGGATCCATCACCCGCTCTACCTCTTTTAACATATATCCCAGATTGGCGGTAAGAGAGGTGGGGGTACCGATTATTCCGCTTGACATTACATTCCGGATCATCTGCCGGGACGGCATATATCTGGTCCATATTGCCTCTGCCAAAAGACAGGTATTGTCTCTGGCAAGCTGCAGTACTTCTTCTGTCTGGGCTGCATTCAGCATAAATGCTTTTTCACACAGCACATGTTTTTTGTTTTCTAATGCCAGCTTTACGTGGTCATAATGGCAGGAATGGGGTGTGGCTACATAAACCAGATCAACATCGGGATCCGAAACAAGTTCTTCGTATGACCCATATGCAGATTCAATTCCGTAGCCGGCGGCAAATGCCTCTGCAGTCACAAGATTTCTTGAGCCTACCGCCCGGACTATAACTTTGTCCATTCCGGCTATGGTTTTTGCGATTGTATGGGCAATTTTTCCCGGCCCCAGAATTCCAACTCTCATCATTATTATCGAACTCCTGTCATGCTGTCAGCCATGCCAACAGATTCTTCCATAATTTCGGGTATCCTTCCCACCGGAGAAACTCCATCGGTGCCCAGTGCGGTGCACAATCTGAGGTAAATACAGCAGATCTGCCTTTCCCTTTTTCAGCCACGGCCAGCAGCGGATCACCGCCGATTGAGGCGGCTACATCAGTACCTTCAAGAGCCTCTGTTTTATTATATCCAAGAAGCTCCGGCCATTCGCCTTCTATCCCATCCAGCAGGAAATGATCTGTTTTGACAACCGCCCGGATGCCTTCGGGATGTTCCCGTCTGTCGTCGGTCTCAAATACCTTAACCGGAAGTACGTCCTGTACCGAAGTTACCCCCCAGCGTCCCTTGGCATCTATTCCTGAAAAGGTCAGGTATCCTCCGACCATCAGCAAAGCGCCGCCTTCCAGAACATAGTCTCTCAGGAGATTACAGCGGTTTGGCCGCTTCAGTCCCCGGATTACCACATCATCCGGCAGAAGCAGGGTGTTGGAACCGATATCTGACAAGATCACTGCGGCATAATTTTTGAGTTCTTCCATTTCAAACGGAAACTGTTCCGCAGCAATGTGATTTGGCATGAAATCGACCTCATAACCGCAGGTCTCAAGCGCTTCCTTCAGCCACTTTTCACCAGTCTCAAAACGCGCCAGCATGAAGGCGTCTGCGCCTTTTGTATGGGATGTGGAACTGAGCCATCCATTCACCAGCGAGCAAAATCTTCTTCATGAAAACCCCTCCTGTTCTATTATTTATATGTAAGCAATACCTCTCCATTGTCCAGATACTTTACTGCTCTTTTACTTAATTCAATCGCATTGATGGCCTTAAAATATTCTTCTTTATTCTTAAATAACGGCTTGAATTCGCTGATTACTTTGTTTGCACCTGCAGCATTATCGGAGAGCAGGCGATATGCCAGACAAGCCAGCACTTTAGCCGGATTCATACAGGCCCGGTCCGGATCAACGATCTGGTAATCCTGACCATGAGCTTTGCCGGCAGCTCCGGCGGCTTCCGGATGAACCGAAGGAATCAGACTGGACAGATCACCCATATCCGTACTGCCGTAAGACCAGTCAATATATTCAAACTGATTCTCACCCAAGACACCTGTGATCACTTCTTCACAGAGTTTCAGCAGGTTCTTATCACAGATCAGCGGCATGTTGCCGGGTTTGTCTTCAATTTTCAGGTTACAGCCGAGAGCTGCCGCAGACGCTGCCAGCGCCCGGTTTATTTCTTCATTGACGGAAACCATTTTTTCATAAGTAGAAGCCCTTGAATAAGCATCCAGTTTTGCCACATCCGGAATCGCATTGGCTGCAACTCCCGCCTGCGTGATAATCGGATGGAAACGGATCGAATCTTTTTCCGGGAATTTCTCACGCAGGGCATTGCAGGCAGTGATGCCGACTGTTGCAGCATATAATGCATTTGCACCATCCCATGGTGATACTCCGGCGTGGGACGCAACACCTTCAAACTCAAAGTGTTTGTTGATACAGCCATTGCCGCCTCTGATCAGCTGGAACGGCTTATTGTCATTTACCACTGCATGTATCATTGCAGCAATATCCACATCGTCAAAGTATCCCCGGTAAAGGTATTCAATCTTTCCGGCATTATAATGAATCACGCCGTCACGGATCAGGCCGGCCCGAAACTCCAGATCAATGGTCTCTTCGGCGGGAACTGCCACAAAACGGATTGAACCGCACATGCCGTCCAGCGCTCCCGGTTCGGAAAGTGCTGCCGCACAGCCAAGCATGGAGGTCGTCTGGCAATGATGACCGCAGGCGTGCACTGCCTTTGTCTCCGGGTCAGCTTCCGGATGCGTTTCACACAGCAGGGAATCAAGTTCTCCCAGGATCGCGAACCGGGGTCCCGGCCGGCCGGTATCCAGATCAGCGATAAAACCGGTGATATTGTCAGGTCTTTCCACTTTGTAACCAAGTTTTTCAAACTGTTCGGCCAGATACGCAGTTGTCTGCCACTCCTTATAACCGATCTCCGGATGATTCCATATGTGCCGTTCTGCTGCCAGGATCAGATCCCGGTGTTTTTCAACAAGACTAATTAACTTTTCAAATGCCTGTTCCATTCAAATACCCCATCCTTTCTTTGTTAATTCTGATTCTTATACCGGTGGCACATCACACGGTGTCCCGGTTCCACCTGTACAAGGTCCGGACATTCTTCCCGGCAGATCTCCATTGCATCCGGACAACGTGTATGGAACACACATCCGGACGGCGGATTCAGCGGCGACGGAAGTTCTCCCTTGATCAATTCCCTGCTTTTTATCGGTTTGTCAAAATCAATGACCGGAACCGAGGACAGCAGCGCGGTTGTATAAGGATGCAGCGGATTTTTAAACAGCAGTTCCGTATCTGCCTCTTCAAAAAGGTATCCCATATACATCACACCGATTTTTGTTGAAATATAACGAACCACACTGATATCGTGGGCAATAAACATATAGGCCAGATCACTCTGACGTTTCAGTTCAAGAAGCAGATTAATAATCTGGGACTGGATCGAAACATCCAGGGCCGACACCGGTTCATCGCATACAATGAACTCCGGACTCAGAATCAGTGCGCGGGCTATTCCGACCCGCTGCCGCTGTCCGCCGGAAAATTCATGCGGATAACGGTAATAATGCTCCGGACGAAGCCCCACCTTATCAAGGATATCAAGCGCCATATCCATCCGCAGCTTCCGATCTCCCATCCCCTGTATCTCCAGAACCTCCTCCAGAATCTTGCCCACACTCTTGCGGGGATTCAGAGAGGTATAGGGATCCTGGAAAATCATCTGCATCTTCTTCCGGTATGCCCGAAACTCCTTCTGCGGGATATGGGTAACATCTTTTCCTTTATACAGAATCGTTCCTTCAGTCGGCTCATGCAGCCGCAGCAGCGCTCTGCCCAGTGTGCTTTTGCCGCAGCCGGTCTCTCCCACCAGGCCATAGACATCATTCTTACTGATTTCCAGGGAGATATTGTTGACTGCTTTTACGACCGCCTTCTGTCCGTTTACTTTTTTATCCACCGGAAAAAACTTTTTCAGATTCTTAACTTCCAATAAACGTTCATTCTCTTTCATGCAGACCTCCATGCGGCCTAAAGCATCTGACTTTATGTCCGTTCTCTAAATTAATGAATGGCGGCATTTGCTTCCGGCATAACTCATCGGCCTCCTCACAACGGGGGGCAAATCTGCATCCTTTTGGAATCTGGCTTAACAGCGGCACTGTACCTTTGATTACGTAAAGCTGTTTTTCTTTATCGCTGTGCATCGCCGGAATGGATGCCATCATCCCCCGCGTATACGGATGTCCCGGATTCTGGAACAGGCTTCTGACCGGTGCCTCCTCCACAATCTGACCCAGATACATTACCAGTACCCGGTCACAAGTCTCCGAAACCACAGCCAGATCATGGGTGATTAAAATCACACTCATATCCATCTGTTCTTTCAGATTTACAATCAGGTTCATGATCTGGGCCTGGATTGTTACATCCAGAGCCGTGGTCGGCTCGTCGGCAATCAGGATCTTTGGCCGGCACACCAGGGCCGTGGCAATCATAATCCGCTGGCGCATACCGCCGGATAACTGGTGCGGGTACTGGTAAAACCGTTCCTTATATGCCGGAATCCCTACCAGTTTAAGTATCTCCAGAGCCCGGTTTCGGGCTTCTTCCTTTTTCATGTTTTTATTGTGCAGGAGAATCCCTTCCATGATCTGATCTCCTACTTTCATAACCGGATTCAGGGAGCTCAGGGCATCCTGAAATACCATCGATACCGCCTTGCCCCGGATCCGTTCCATTTCCCGTTCCGTGCAGGTCAGCAGGTTCTTTCCCTCAAACAGCACTTCCCCTTCAATCTTTGCAAGAAATTTTTCATCATACAGCCGCATAATGGACTGAAATGTAACACTCTTGCCGCAGCCGGATTCGCCTACGATTCCGAGAATTTCATTTTTATTGGCATAAAAAGAGATTCCGTCAACTGCTTTCATCAGGCCCCGCTCGGTCTTAAAGGAAGTTGCAAGATTATTAACTTCTAAAATCTTTTCGCTCATCGCCAGCCTCCTTTTAGTTTGTCAGCGGATCAAAGAAATCACGTAGTCCTTCTCCGAGAAGATTCAGACCCAGAACAGATGCCGCAATAAAAATGCCCGGATACACGATCATCCACCACGCCTGAAAGATAACCTGCTTTCCTTCGTTTATAATATTTCCCCAACTTGGTTCCGGAATCGGAATTCCGACCCCCAGAAAGCTGAGGGACGCTTCCGAAATAACTGCCGTTGCAAATATGAATGATACCTGAACCAGCACGGTGGAGATAACATTCGGCATGATATTCAGCCAGATAATCCGGCTGTCGGCAGCCCCTGTGGCTCTCAGTGCTTCAATATAAGTCTGTTCCTTTACCTGCAGGGTGATCGATCTGGCCACCCTGGCTATATCCGGAATCGATATAATCGTCAATGTTATTATAA
Source organism: Lachnospiraceae bacterium (assembly GCA_032073745.1). GTDB lineage: Bacteria > Bacillota > Clostridia > Lachnospirales > Lachnospiraceae > Brotaphodocola. Next base: position 55,949 of record DAMAMW010000013.1, read on the forward strand.
CGTTTTTCATTCCGGCCCCCATTACACCAACCAAAGCAATGGCAAAGATAAGCGACGGTATTGCCTTCATCCCGTCACAGATCCGCATTACTACAGCCCCGACTTTGGGATAATAACCGGAGTACAGTCCCATCACAAGACCAAATACCAGCGAACCGGCACTGACTATCATACCTACCTTCATCGATATGGACGCACCATAGAAAATACGGCTCATCACATCCCGGCCAAAGGTATCCGTGCCAAAAAGATATTCACTGCAAGGCGGCATCAGCCGTTTCGTTACGTCGATCGCCTGCGGATCGTATGGTGCCAGCATTTCAGCAAACAGCGCCAGTATCACCATCAGAATGGTTGCCGCACTGCCTGCCATAACCGCTCTGTTTCTCACAAACTTACGCAGTTTCAGCTGCCGGTGCTCTTTTCTCATCTGTTCTTTTACTATCTTAAGTTCCACAATCCGTGCACCGCCTTTCCTACCGCCCGCTTCTTACTCTCGGATCAATCACACCATAGACAATATCGAGCATAAACATAATCACCACGTTGATTACCGCAATCAGAAGAACCAGTGCCTGTACCACGCTGTAATCTCTTCTGCTGATGGAATCTATGATCAGCTGCCCGATTCCCGGTATATTAAAGATGGTTTCGGTTACAAGGGCACCTGCCAGAAGTGACACAAAACTCTGGGCAATAACGGTAATGATCGGCAGCAGTGCATTTCTGAGTGCATGCCGAAACATCAGGGAAAACTGCCTTACGCCCTTTGCTTTTGCCATTTTTATATAATCTTTATTCAGCACTTCAAGTACTGCTGAGCGGGTCATTCTGGACAAAAGTGCCGCATGCATCAGCCCCAGTGACAGCGACGGCAAAACCAGATATTTTGCATATTGAAAAAATCCGGTTGACCCCAATGCTTTGTATCCGGATGCCGGAAATATCCGCAGCCGGACGGCAAACAGCAGAATCAGAAGAAGCCCCAGCAGAAATCCCGGAATGCTTACCCCCAGCATGGACACCACCATCATTGCCTGATCCCCCAGCCGGCCCCTTTTCCGGGCCGACATAATTCCGGTGGGGATGGCAATGACAACAGCAATACACAGAGCGCTTATTGTGAGGACAATGGTGGGCTGCATCCGTTCTGCAATGATGTCAACAATCGCACCCTTCATAAAGATGGAGGTCCCCAGGTCACCCCTTACTGCCTTTAGCAGCCATTCGACATACTGAACCGGCAGGGGCCTGTTAAACCCCAGCTGTTCACGAAGCGCCGCCACTTCTTCGATCGTCGCATCAGCCCCCAGCATAACCCGCGCAGGATCACCCGGAGTCAGATGAATGATAAAGAACGTGATGAAGGATACGATAAAAAGTACAGTCAATACGGATAAAATTTTTCTGACAAGATATTTGCCCATACTCTACCTCATTTCAGCGTGTTTATTCCCTTACTTTCAGATTGGTAATAATCGGAGCGCTGCAGAAGCTGCTAAAGCCTTCCACATTCTCAGAATATACATGGTAAATGAATACGGAACCCAGTTTTGTCGCCGGCAGGCTCTCTTCCCACAGATAAGTCTGCAGGCCGGTCCACTTCTCCTGTGCCTCATCCAGACTGGCGCTCTGGTTAATCTCAGCTGTCATGTCAAAGATCTTCTGGTCATTGGTAAAACCGGCCCATGATGAGCTGAGAAAGATCTGCAATGTCGGTACCGAAACCGGAATCAGACTGGCGAAAAACACTTCGTATTTGGTTGGATCAGAACGATAGGAAGAATAACTTGTCCAGTCCGGCGTCACCATTTCCACATTCATGCCAATGGCCTCAAGCTCTGCTTTTAATGCAACTGCTGCGTTTGATAAGTTGACGTCATTCGATGCGGCCAGGATGCGGAACGGTTCTCCGTTATATCCGGCTTTCTCCAGATATGATTTGGCCAGTTCTGCATCAATGCGATGCGCATTCTCACCGCCGGCCTCAGTATACCAGTTGGCAGTTTCTTCCGGCATAAAACTCTTTTCAATCCTGAAGAAATCACTCAGGCCATGGGCAGAGGTCAGGATCTCATTCGGATTGGCAATGGCATTCACAGCCTGGCGGATATTGACATCAGCGGTCAGGCCGGCCTCTTTGTTATATACAATTACCCATTCCCCGTTCAGTTCCTTAAATGTAGACAGCGTTCCATCTGATTCAAACATCATAAAATCGTCGGACGACATCTCGGTTGCGACATCATATTCGCCGGTTTGAATCCCTGCCGTTCTGGTCGCAACATCCGGTACGATATCATAATATACGGTTTTAGTCGGTGCTTCTTTATAACCCCACCAGCCGTCGGCCTCACCTTTTGTCCCATAAGGTACGTAATCATCAAAACGGTCCAGCCGGATATGGACACCCTCTTTCCATTCACCGAATTTGTAAGGGCCGGTTCCGATATATTCTTTTACCATACCGGTCTGCGGATCCAGATCTGCAAGAACTGCCTCAGGCATAATAACCGATCCCTGAGACTGGGTGGCAATCAGCTCTGCCAGGAAGCGGGCCGGTTCTGCCATTGAAATCTTTACCGTATAGTCATCTACCTTTTCAAATCTGGCATCTCCGACCATGGTCTGGGCATTGGCATAATTTTCAATCCAGCGGTTCATCGAGGCAACAACATCATCGGCCGTCATCTCAGCTCCGTTATGGAATTTAACACCTTTACGCAGTACAAACGTGTATTCTTTACTGTCATCGCTGACGGTATAGGATTCTGCCAGTTCTTCTTTGACCCTGAACTGAGAATCCAGCGTTACCAGTGCTTCATAAATATTGCCATATGAGATAACTCTGGGTGGCGCATCGGCTACTTTCATCGTATCCAGCGTAGCCGGTTCAATCTTGTACGCAATATGTATTTCATCCTTATATGCTGCCGTTTCTTCCCCGCCCGACCGGGCTGCCGTAGTCTCATTCTGAGCCGGTGCCGCACTGCTGCCTGCCCCGGTCGTTTCTTCAGGCGCTGTACTGCTTCCGCATCCGGCCAGTGATGTCAGCACCATAACCATACACAGTGAATATGCCATCAGTCTTTTTTTCATTTGCATCCTCCTTTTTAATTGGTTACCCGCCCCCCCCTCGGGACAGGAAGTGATCTTCAGCTTTTAACAGCTAAAGCTAAATTCTTATTGAGCATATATGGTCTGTAGAGCCCGGTGATATTGGACATCGGAAGTACTTCTTTGGGCAACCGGATCCCAATATGATCGATCATAAACTGCCTGCGGCTCATCATTCGTTCGAACATCTCCGGATAATCACGTTCGATTTCGCTGCGAAGTTCCTGATCGGCCAGTACAATTCCATCCTCACAGTTAGCTCCCGCATAAGGCTGACCGATCGAAGGGATGAGATCCATCTGGATACACATGCCGCTCTTGAATCTGATATCGGAGCCCGGATAAATGGCCGATGCACTCCACTCTTCAGTAGCAATAAAATGTCCCGGATTCAATACCCAGCCATAAGTTTCTTTGGGAAACTGAGACTGAACCATATTGTAAATATCCCCCCCTGCTGCCCCGATTTTCACATGTTCAAACCAGTTTACAACAGTTGCAAAATACGGTGCTGCCAGTTTATCAATATAGTCTCTGGCGCCTTCTTCCAGATCATCTGCCGAATAGGCAACAAAACCGGCCCGGCAGGTAAGCCCTCCTCTCAGCCCCTGGGAACAGGAAAGGCTGTCCCCCAGCTCAATCACCTTTGTAGCGGGACTGACCAGTCCGAGTTTGGTCCTGAATCCGGTTGAAAGCATCGGGAAACAGGAAATCGGAAGTCCGCCGCTTCTCATCTCTCTGGAAAGTTCAAGCTCTGTTATTCCGGTTCTTAATCCGTTCATCATATTCTGAACCGCATCCGATGCATAGGCGGCACCAAATTCAAAGTAAGCAATCTCTTCTGCCGTATACAGCATCCTGATGCCATATTCCGGATGGATAAACAGATGAGTTGCGTTGACGACCAGATCCGTTCCAACCACAGATTTTATACTATCCAAAATAAAGGCCGGAACATCAAACATATCAGTTCCGCCATAATATGGATACAGCAGTTTCCATCCTACCATACCAACTTTTTGCCCCAGTGACAACCCGAATTCCCTGACAATTTCTTCCAGCGTACCGCTCTCATCAAGCGGCTGGTTTGGCAGCGAAAGAACCTGATATAATATGCCTTTTACCGGCAAACGACTATACTCATACATCCCATAACACTCATTCCCCAGCAACACTGCAGCCTGCCCGTCATGCCTGAGCAACAGGATACCCTCCTCAAACCGGGGCCCGAATCCGGTCAGATAATCAAAGTTGCTGTAATGCTCGCGGTCAGCATATATGACCAGATAATCCAGTCCGTTCTCTTTCATTGCCTGCAGCGTTTTCTGCAGCCGCTGTTGATACACCTTGTCACTTAACTGCGGTTCCTCGGCCGGTAATGTCAGTTTCGGCTCAGGAACATTTCTGAGAACAATTTGTTTTGCAGATACCATAGCAATCTCTCCTGACTTTTTTAATTATTTTCACGAAACAGTTACATTATTACTTATAAGAAGATTATAGTATGTTTTTTTCAGGCTTCCTATATGTGCACAGAACAAAACGAATCCATCTATTGTGCATTTTGCACATTTATACGATACAAAGCAGGCACTTTGTGTTATTTTTGTCAATCACAAAGAGCATCCCATTACGCAGTTTAAACTGACGAAAGGATGCTCTCTTAAATTCACACGGTTTTGCTTTTTATCCAGACAGGGCGACACAGTTGCCGGGAGAACTTGGAGTGTTTGGGCCGGAAGTGGCGACATTGAACGAGATGACGGGGGATCTAAGGCTGCAGGAAGCAATTTGCGGGGGAGAAATCCAGTCCTCCAAGACTGGATTTCAGGGACCGGAGCGGAGAATCTTTTCAAAGATTCTCCAGCGACTGTCCCGGTGCCCCCGCAAATTGCTTCCTGCAGCCTTAGATCCCCCTCATCGAGAGAACGGAGTCACTTCCGGCCCAAACACTCCAAGTTCTCCCCGCCACTATGAGCTCCCCCCATTAAAGATCCGACAGCATCAAACTAAACTGAAGCTGAAAACAATATTCAGGATCACTCAAATCATTATCCAGAATCTCCTCACATTTTTTAATCCGGTATCTTACAGTATTGCGGTGCAGAAACAGGCGGTTGGCCGTTTCCATAATACTGCAGCGGCAATCCAGATATACTTTCAGGGTCTTTTTCAGTTCCATTGTCATCTCATCTTCCGGATGAGCCAGACTTTTTAAAACATTCAGGCACACCTCATCGATCTGGCTGCTGGATATGCTGCGTATCAGTTCCATGATATTTTTTGCGTGGTACTGATGGAGGTAACTCCCCGGCTCCATCTCCCGCAGCCCGTCAATCGCCCGCCAGTATGAATGTTCAATCGTCTTCACTTCGAATACATTATTGCCCCAGGCAAAGACAAGCTCCTCACCGAATACCGTTTTAATCCGCTCGTGAATCTCTTTTAACTTCTTATCAATCGTTCGGGCTGATTCCTGCATCAGCAGAACGTACCGCCATTCACCGGTATCAGGCAGGATCAGGATATCGCCGCTATAGTGGGCTTCCAGCCGTTTTCTGAGCCAGCCGTAGATCAGGATATAACGTTCTTCTTTCCGCATGAACTGGGCCGGCTGGAATTTTTTATCCTCAAGATTTTTCAACTGGGCAACAATTACCTTGTAATAGGTACAAGACCGAAAACCAAAAGCCTGGCCGGAAGCCAGAATGTGCCTGGCCGTCAGACAGTCATTTTTATTTTTATCGATCAGAATTTTCAAAAAACTTTCCCGCAGCTGCATCTCATTGTAACAGAGATACAGGTTTTTATAAAAATGCATGCCAAAGATCAGCAGGATCTGCTCAATTGCATATCCGGGGACATCAAGCTTTTCTTCGCCGTGATCAAAGATAACGAGGTAATGGGTATTGGCACTTTCCGCCCGGATCGGATAGATCAGGAATTCTTCACCGCCGGGAGTGTCACTGATCCGCCGGTACTGCCAGAATTCCTTTTCAGTCAGATTCAGCTTTCTCAACGCATTTGCTGCCATCTGCTCTTCCCTTTTTCCGGTATGGCTGGAACTGCATATTTCGCCGAAGATATCTAAGATTAAGACCGGCTTTTTCAGTGCCAGATTCAGATTGCTCAGAAGCTTTTTCAGGGAAGCCCCATGAAGAATCAGATTATAGAATTTTTTCTGTAAGTTAAGTGCATATAATAAATCGTCGTTTTCATTGTCCCAGAGGCAGGCCAGTGATTTGTGGTAAATATCCCCCAGGGTCCGGTCCATCGGTATTCTCAGAAGCGGAAAACCGAGTTCATCGGCAGTTTTTATCACCTGCTCATCCAGCTCATTGATAAACCGCCCCAGCTTGATCGCGATCCCGGCACTGGGAAGCCGGTCCAGTGCCCGGATCAGTCCGCACAGTTCTTCCTGATTGTTTTTGTATGACATAGCTGTCGTCAGCAGCAGTGTATGCTGCGGCACATAACCGGCTATATCAGGTGTCTCCGTAGATTCTACGGTAGCTACCTGCCGCCCCAGATCTGCCTTTTCATTGATGACAGTCATGCCATAAGCGCCGTTTTTTTCCAGTAATTCCCCCAAGGTCATATGTTTCGTCCTCCCCGCCTTACTCCGGCCGATACACTATATGAAAATATCTTCCAGTAACACTGAAAGATACAATCCCAGATACAGGCCAAGCAGCATATGGTATCCCGAAGTGCTGCCAAAGCCAAGTATCTTTCTTATACTGTCATAAAGGCCTTTTTCATCGTGCTTTTTTACAGAGTCTGCAAAAGATAAAAATGATCCGCAATAGTATCCCTCTAACGCACACAGATAATTGCTGATACTGATATCTGTAGTATACCGCCGTTCGGTCAATACCACAAGTTCTTTTCCGAATGCAGCCGGAAGGAAGGGGAAAAGCGAATCGGCAAACAGCATCCCCAGCAACAGGTCATCTCCGGCCGGCGTCAGCCCCGGTCCTCTGCCAAACAGCTTATGCACAACTTCCACATAACCGGGAGTATCCGGATTCCTTTGCAGGCACACCGCCGGCTCCGGCAGCTCTTCTGCCAATCTGCAAAACAACATATCTTTTTGCAGAAAGTTAAGTAAAAATGCTGCCGATCCATTCGCGGACAGTGTTCCGGTCCAATCATCAATACTGCTGCCAAATACTGCTGCCTCCCGGACCAGAATGGAAATGCCGCACTCAGGCAGGACTAAACGTCCCCTTTCATAGCAAAAAACCGTCTGCCCTGCACTGACACAGGATCGCAGATACTCCGTCTGTTGCGGTGTGAACAAAATTCCATAAGGCAGCTGCTCCGCATTTTTATTACCGGCAAAGCAGAGAAGATTGCCGAATTTAAGGTTAAAACCACTGGCAAAAATACTGTGAACCATCAGCCCGGTTCCTTCGGTAAGAGAAAAAAGAAGCTCTGATACCGCTGCCGGTATGATGTTATCTTTATTCCAACCACCCAAGCTTTCTGGCATACGCTGTCACCGCCTTTTCAAAACACCCGACCGGCGGCCTGACCGTACCTGCTCCGATTTGTCCGGCTCCGGCCTTTTTATGGGCAATCCCCGTATTAATAACCGGTGTAATCCCTGTCGCCGTCACTTTTCTGGCATCGATCCCCAGGCAAATACCCTGGAAATCCCAGTTTGGAACCGGCAGTGCCGGATTCTGGCCGATACAGATTTCCTTCATCCGATCACTGATCTCAAGGGCATCCCAAAATCCGCCGGTGCCGACAAACCTGGTGACCGCCGGTGCCGCAATCATTGCCATACCACCCACGCCGTAAGTTTCTGTAATCGCACTGTCGCCCATATCCGGGCTGGCATCCTCCCCGCTAAAACCGGTGAAGTATAGTCCCTCAGGCGTATTAACCGGGGCCGTAAACCATTCATCCCCCATCCCGCTGATGCGGATACCAAACTCATAACCATTCCTGCACATCGCTGTCACAACGGTACCGGCCTGGATTGTTCTGGCATAATCCATCACTGCTTTGGAAGCGGCCATCATAATATTCAGGAAAAACTGATCCGTATCAGCCAGAAAACGCAGCACCTGTGTAATCTCATTTTCCGGACAATCAAGCGCACTGATAATGGGGGCTATTTCCCTGAGAAACAGTGCCGATGCGGCAATATTACGCTGATGGAACTCATCTCCCATTGCAAGTGCCCGGGCGATCAGCGGATTCAGCGCAAGTCCTTCCGGTATTGATCTTAATGCCTTTCCCAGGACCGGCCCCAGTATATCCCGCATCCATTTAAGGCGTTCTATGACTGTCTCGGAATAGGCACCAAAACGCAGCACCTTACCGATCCCTTCATTCATTGTACAATATGCAAAGTTGCCGCCCTGATGGCATTTTGCTGCAAGTACCGGCATATGAGCAGAAGTAATGCCGCCCATTGGTCCCACTGCATTTACATGGTGGCATGGGATAAAAGTAACAGCTCCTGATGTCAGAAGGCCGGCAGCTTCCGCCTCGTCCTGTGCCCATCCTTCAAACAGAACTGCACCAACACAGGATCCCTTCATCGGATCCGGCATATCCGTCCAGCTAAGCGGCGGGCCCGCATGCAAAAGAACCCGGTTTGCAGATAGTTCCGGAATCACCTGAAAGGCCGGAACCACGTCTGTCAGTATCACCGATGCTTCAGCGATTCTCTCTGTCACCTTTAAATTAATCTCATCCTGATTTTTTAAGAAATTCAGAACACGAATCAGTCTGATATCACCGCCGGCGGGTGGTTTCCAGTCAAACTGAACCACGGATGCCCCCTGCTCCCGCAGATTATCAGCAAACCCCTGCAGGCCGATATTGATTACTGACGGCATCTCCTTCAGCAGCTTTTTCACTTCCCAAGCTGCAGTCACCGGATCCATTGCATTGGTTCGTTTTTCTTTTATTATTTTTCCGGGTTCCGTAAACTGCCGGCCAATCAGCCCAAGCGCCGCAACTGCCGCCTGCTTGTTGCTGTTAAATACAATAACACCGGCATCCTCCAGAATTTTCTTTTGTCTGTCATACCCTTGAACATCAAGGTCTGTTCCGCATAATACTGCAACAAAATATAAAGGCCGGCCGATCCGAAGGTTGTATTCCGATATCTTCCTGATACATGGCGTGAGCGCTCCGGCCATATCAGGATGAGCCCCGTATCCCAGCACCACATCAAACAAAATAACGCCGGTATCAGGATCGTCTGCCGCTGCTTTCATAAAAGATATCCTTCGTTCCGGATCCAGCATCGGATGTGGTTTCCCCCGGGTATAGCAGTCATCTCCCAGATCAATCACTTCATGACCGCCGGACTTTAGCAAATATCCGTCCGCTTCCTGTCTGGCTTCAATTCCGGCAGTATCCCTGATCAGCATTGCCGCCTCATAGGCCAGAGTTCCGCCGCAGTATATCCCTTTGATTGTTTTATTTTCTGCCCGGTTGGACAGCTCCGGTGGAAGTTTTGATTTAAAATGATACTGCGGGCGCAGTTTTTGCTGCAGCTGAACTGCCGCCGCGGCTACCTCCTCGATCGTATAGGCCTGATAGAGATCCTCCTGACATTCCACCGGCTTTTCACCCAGAAACAGCATGACAACAGGCTTATCAATTCCCGCCAGGTGAGCCGCCGTCTTTTGACGTATTTCATCCGCAGGCGGTTTCGAAATTACAATAATTACTTCCGTCTTTTCATCTGCCGCCAGTGCATCAACAGCATCCAGCATGGTCACCGCCCCGACCTGCTGATGCAAGTCTCTGCCGCCCGTCCCAATGGCCTGTGAAATTCCGCCGCCCAGATGCGAGATCACAGAAAACAATTCCTGCGTTCCGGTCCCGGAAGCACCGGCAATCCCAATCCCGCCCGGTTTTATCCGGTTTGCAAAAGCAATGGGAAGACCGCCTAAATGGGCGGTTCCGCAATCAGGGCCCATCAGCAGCAGCCCTTTATTGTGAGCCAGCTGTTTAAGTCTGGTTTCATCCGCTGCTGACACGTTATCACTAAACAGCAGCACATGAAGCCCTTCCGTCAGTGCCCGTTCTGCTTCTGCCGCAGCATAGATGCCGGGAACTGAGATCAGTGCCAGGTTCGCATCCGGCAGGGCAGAAAGCGCCCGTTCCCAGCTGGTTACTGAATGTTTCCGGTCCGTCTTCTTCTCAGCGGATGATTCATTCAGAAAATGATCCATCTCGGTTAACAGTGCGTCAAAAACAGCTTCTGAATCAATTTCAACTGCAATCGCCATGTCATTCGGCCCCGCAGCTTCCATTTCCCCCGAATAAAGACCATTATTTTTAAACATATCTTTATTGGCCGGTGTGGCCATCATCACCGATACTTTATGTACTCCGTCCAGACCGGATAAACGATTGGTCAGCAGCATCAGGACTACCGAATCGTAATAACTTCCTTTCTTAATAATTGTTTTTATCATGAGATGTCCTTCCCCTATTCCGCAAACATGTTTTTGTGGTCGTACCTGTCAAAATGCAGCGCTTCACTCTTCAGATAATCATAGATCTCATCAACAATTTCAATGCCGCCGCTATCCATGTACCGCTGCTCTCTGAGCCGCCCCCGTTCCCCCGGGAAATAGACCTTGTCATAACCGTCAGCCGGTTTCATCGCACCAAGTTCATCGAGAACCTGGGACATATGTTTCCTGAACTGCTCCACCGCAACAAACCGGGCCGGGTCGATGACAATATGCAGCTGTCCCAGCTCACGTCCCTTAGACAGATCTTCATACATCGAACTGACATGTCTGCCGAACGGCACCCCCAGCATGATTCCGGACAATATATCAACCATCATCATCAGTCCGTAACCTTTCGGTCCCGAAATCGGTACCAAAGCATTGACTTTCAGCGAATCGGTGGTTGGATTGCCGTTTTCATCGACCGCCCATGTGTCCGGAATTGCATCTCCTTTTGACCGGGCATACAGTATTTTTCCCCAGGCCTGTACCGTTGTTGCCATGTCAAATACAACCATCCGCTCATCGGCCGTCGGGGCTGCAAATGCAATCGGATTCGTGCCATAAAAAGGCTCTGTACCGCCAAAAGGCACCGCCATCGGGTCAGACTGGCAAAGCGACAATGCCACCAGCCCTTCTTTTGCCGCCATTTCCACATAATATCCAATGCTTCCGCTATGAGAGATATTTCTCATCCCCACGATTGCCGCCCCGTTTCTTTTTGCCATATCAATGGCATATTCCATTGCCTGTACCGCCGCAACATAACCACAGCCGTTGTCACCTTCAAACATGCCGGTACAGACGCCGGTCTCACGGTAGGAAAAATCGGGGTTTACCGTAATCCCGCCCTTGGCAATACGTTCTGTATAATATTCTACCCTTACCGCTCCGTGAGAATGAATTCCCCTGGCATCCGACCATACCAGTACATCTGCCAGAATACCGGCATGTTCGCTGGTAAGTCCGGCCCCCTCAAACTTTCTCATCATTAGACTTTTTAATTCCGCTTTGCTGACTTTCATCTTGCCCCACCTCAACTTTTCATCTTGTCATAGTTTGACATCCCGGTTGCAGTCTTTGGAATAAATATATGCAAATGGCTCATTCCGGCCGATTCCATATGCTGCCTGCAGACAGTAAGCCCCCATAAAGATATAGTCACCTTTCTTGACCGGCATCCAGTTGTTATCCAGGTTGTACATCCCCTCACCTGAGTAAATATAAGCACCATGTTCCTGGATATGGGTTTCCAGATAACCATGGGATGCCCCCGGTTTAAAGTAAAGAATATGGAAATTCATATCAAACCCCAGATCATCTGCCGATGGCAGGAGGTTTTTGATCAGCACATCTTCCATCCCTTCATAACAGATCCATTCCAGATCATCGACATTGGCAATCACGGTAGCTGCTTCATATCCGTCCACCGGCTGGTATCTCCGTTTGTAAAGGAAACATTTTACCGGTGTATCAGAAATATTTTCAAAATACAGCTTCTTTCCCTGAGGGCTGAAGAAATACCCGCCGCCGCTGACAACCGCTTCTCTCTCTTCATTCCAGACCTTCAAGCTGCCTTCCAGTATATACAGAAATACCTCAATGCCTTCGTCACCAAAACCTGCTTTGTTGTGACCGCCGTCCCAGACGGTCATCAGATAGTCAACAAATGAGGCACCAAGCAGCGGTGATGACAGAATCGTAAGCTCGCAGCCAACAAAACCGGGGATTACATTCTTGACCAGCCCATCCGGTTCCAGCAGTGCATATACCCCTTTTTTCATAACGGAACGATTCATCAGAATGTCCCCCCGATATCCCATTACATCGTTTAAATAACTCATGATCTGATCCTCCTTTTTCTGTTTAAATATATAAAACACAGGGTTCCGGCTGCTAAAATTCCTGCCCCAATGTAAAAACCACCTTGCCCGCTGCCGGTCTGATCCTTGAGAAAACCGGTGACCACCGGAGCAATCACTGATGAAGACATTCCGCAGCAGTTAAACACACCTAAGGCAACCGGAAAATCACGCCGGTTCGTCCGGTCCGATAAAAAGGAAATCAGTACCGGATCAACTGCGATTTTCCCTAAAAAACCATATAAAAGCAGCATCAATGATAATACAGCAACATTTGGTGCAAGCATTGACAAGACAACCAGAATTGCTGATGATATCTCCAAAAAAGTGATAATCTGTGCCTTTTTATCTCTCTGTTTATCAGACAGTCCGGCAAAATACAATCCTCCGGGCACTGCTGTCACTGAAATTAACGCTGATACCACACCCAAAAGCGCATCCTGTATCCCCCGTTCTGTCGCCAGAAAATCCGGCAGCCATGTAATAATCAGGTAGTAGACATAACAGGTTGCAAAATATAAAATATAACATGAAATCATTTCCGGGGCCAGAAGAGATATTCCTGCCCGGTCATTTTGGTCACGGGCTGCTGCACCTGCAGCCGTTTTTTCCGGCCGGATAATAAAAACTGCAAACAGGACTATCATGATAACAGTAACCACCAGTGATAATACACTCATCATCTGCCATGGTAATCCCCTGTTCTTAACCAGAAATGTAGAACCAACCATTCCCAGGATGAGTCCCGCTGAACAACCGCTGTTAACAAGAGCAGACGACAGCCCCTTTTTTTCGGCCGGCACATTTTCTGCTGTCAGTGAAAATGCCGCCCCGTAAAAGGTCCCGCATCCAATCCCGGCCAGTACCCCGCCGATATAAAGGATCGTAATTCCTGATGATAATGCAGTGACCAGAGTTCCCATTCCGAAAATAAGAAAACCGGGAATAATAACATGCTTCTGCCCAAATCGCTTCACCAGCAGTCCGGAAGGAATCTGCATCAGTGTATAACCAAAAAAATAGCAGCTGGCGATTAATCCCATCGCAGTATTGCTTTGTGTTCCGATTGTCAGCTGGATTTCATCATAGACCGGTGATAACATGGAGCGGTATATCCAGATTGCCATCCATCCGCCAAAAAGGAGAATCACCAGCCGTTTCCAGTACATTTGTCCTTTCATTCAGACTCCCATCTGCCCACTGGTTCAGGCGTTTAAATAAAATAAATCCTGCCGCTCTGTCTGATAACACCATCATACTTTTTTCAGCAGCATATTACATTATCCAATTACTCCAAATAAAATCTTCATTTTGTCACTTTCGCACAATAAAAAAGGTACTCCACTCCGGAATACCTTTTTTATTATATTTCATTTTCAGCAAAAGATAATACTTCAGACAACACCGGAATCGACGCCGCAGCCCCCTGCCTTGTGACCGCCAGAGCCGATGCCCGGGAGGCCAGATCCATTGCCGCTGCGATTGTTTCCCCGCGCATCAATGCAGCAATCAGATAACCGGTATAGGTATCACCGGCTGCCGTTGTATCCACCGCCTGAACCGGATAACATTTTTGGTGAATATTCTGATTTCCATCCGTGTAAGCCGATCCCTTACTGCCTGTTGTCAGAATAATCCGGGCTTTCGGAAATCTCTGATGCAGGCGATCTAATGTCTGATCCGGATCCTTCCCGTCTTCTGTTCCGGCAATGATCTGCATTGCTTCAACTTCATTTAAAATAAAATAATCTACCAGCTCTAATGGATATGTTTTGATCTTTTCATCCATCGGTGACGGATTAAAAACCACATTCATGCCTGATTTCCTTGCCTGTTCAATAATATAGCCCATTTCACTGATTTCGTTTTGCAGGACAAGAAAATCCCCCGCCGAAAAACGCGCCAGCACAAAGTCCACATAATCTTTTGTGATTTGCTGATTAGCTCCGCCAAACAACAGAATGCAGTTATCTCCTGCCTTGTTAATCTGAATAATTGCATGTCCTGTTTTTACATCATCCATAATTTTTATGAATTCAGGATTAACCTTTGCATCAATAAGAATATCCCGTAAAAACCGGCCATCACTGCCTATGCATCCCGCCTGATAAACCTCCGCTCCGGCACGTGCCAGGGCGATGGACTGATTCAGCCCCTTACCGCCGCAAAAGACAGACAGTTGTTCTGAGGACTGAGTTTCACCCGGCCGGACAAAATGATCCAACTGATAAGTATAATCAATGTTGAGTGATCCAAATACCAATACTTTCATCCCATCTCCTTATTAACCAAGCCGGGTTTCCATTTCTTTCAGCTTTTGCTGAATCACAACAGCCCTTTCATCGGTATCCCCCTGTGCCTTCAAGAATTCCTGGATCAGATCCCAGGCAATCCAGTCGCCGACTATCTTTTCACCGATGCACATAACATTAACATGGTCATGCTCAACCGCCTGATGGGCGCAGTGCCAGTCATGGATCATGCTGGCACGGATGCCGGGTATTTTATTGCATGCAATCGATGCGCCAACTCCGGTGCCGCAAAACATAATTGCTTTTTCAGCATTGCCGTCAAGGACATGCTGGCATACCTTTTTTGCCACATCCGGAAAATAAGGTTTTTCCGCCGGATCATCACAACCATTATCAATCACTTCATGCCCTGCCTCTTTCAGCAATGGCAGCATTGCTATTTTAAGATTATACCCCGCGTGGTCACTGCCTACAGATATTTTCATATATTTATTCCATCCTTTTTAGTTTTTCTTTTTTCCCAGATAAGCTTCCCGAACCTTATCGTCATTAGCCAGGTCTTTTGACAGACCGCCAAACGCAATATTGCCCCGTTCCAGTACATAGGCACGATTGGAAACACTCAGAGCCAGAGCTGCATTCTGCTCCACCAGCAATATCGGAATACCATCTTTATTTATTTCCGTAATCCGTTCAAAAACCTCTTCGATAATAATCGGTGCGAGTCCCATGGAAGGTTCATCCAGCATCAGCATTTTCGGATGTCCCATCAATGCCCTGCCGATTACCATCATCTGCTGTTCGCCGCCGGAAAGACTCCAGGCCAATTGTTTGCGCCGCTCCTTTAGCTTGGGAAAGCACTGATATACATAATCCAGATCATCACTCAGATGACCGGGCAGAAGTTTGATTCCGCGCCATGCAACTGTCCCCATATGAAGGTTTTCCTCAACCGTCAGACCGGGGAATACATGGCGTCCCTCCGGCACATGCAGCAGTCCTTTGCGGGTGATTGCGTGAGGTTTTTGGCCTTTGAGTTCTTTTCCGCCATATTTGATGCTTCCTTCAATATCCACATGGCCTGAGATTGAATTGAGCAAAGTTGTTTTCCCGGCACCATTTGAACCGATTAATGCGACAATTTCCTTTTCCCCGATCTCAAGACTGATCCCGTGCAGCGCCTGGATATGGCCATAATTTGAAATCAGATTATTGATTTGCAGCAAGCTGTCCACCTCCCCCGAGATAAGCCTCAATTACAGCTGTATTTTCCTGTACTTCAGACGGCAGCCCTGTGGTGATCTGTTTGCCGAAATTCAGTACCGTAATCCGGTTGCATACCTCCATGACAAGATCCATTGCATGTTCGATCAGCAATACCGCAATCCCTTCCTTGGTCGCCATCGATATCAAAGCCCGTATGTAATTCATTTCCGCACGGTTAAGCCCCGCCGCCGGCTCATCTAAAAGCAACACTTCAGGATAACTTAACATGGCCCGGACAATTTCAAGCATTTTCTGCTGCCCGTAAGACAGGCGTTCTGTGTTATCTTTAAGATTCACCCCCGACAGGCCTGCTGTCTCCAGCAAAATATTCATCCGCTTCTGATAGTCCCTGGCCTGCGGTAACCGGCGGCGGACCGCAAGATCAACACCAACCAGTATATTTGTTTCAATATCGCACCGCCCCAGCAGCCGGGGATGCTGAAAACTTCTGATGATCCCAAGTTTGGAACGGGAATGGGTAGATAACCTGGTCACCTTTTTGCCGCCCAGCATGATTTCTCCGCTGTCAGCCGAATAGATACCGGTAATTAAGTTAATAAGTGTAGTCTTTCCCGACCCATTCGGTCCGATCAGGCCAAATACTTCACCACCGTACAGTTCCAGACTCACATGATCTGCCGCCGTTACTCCGCCGAACCGTTTGACCACATTATGCAGCGTCAGGATTGCTTCTTTTTCGTTTTTGCCACTTTTCATAGAGTGCTTTACCTCCCCCCAGAATACCTTCCGGCTGTACTACCATTAAAATCATAATGCCGGCCCCATAAATCAGCTGCATATAATTAGCCAGCGGTCTGACAAACTCCTGCAGCAAAGAAATGATCAGCGTACCGATAATCGCACCGGCCGGGGATATGGTTCCGCCCAGCATAATCATAATCAGATACATTGTTGACTGCTGATATGTAAATGTCTGATAACTTAAATACCCGGATAAAAATGCATATAATGCGCCTGCAATGCCGCACAAAGCGCCGGATATTCCAAAGGCAATACTTTTAGTCAGAAGACTGTTAACCCCCATGCAGTTAGCTGCTATCTCATTATCCCTGATGGCCATAAACGACCGGCCGATGGATGAGTAAAACAGAACCCGCATGGCCATAAACGCCAGGGCACAGATCACCAGGATCAGATAGAAATTGGCTGTTTCACTCTCAAGCAGAATACCGAAAAAAGAAAATTTCGGGATATTCTGCATCCCCAGTGCACCGCCGGTTACCGGCTCCCAGTTCATAAACAAACCGCTTAAAATGGTCATCAGGCCCACCGACGCAAAGGTAAAATAATACTGCCTCAGCCGGAAGAAGGCAAAGCCCAGGATAAATGCAAACAATGCAGTTCCTGCCGTGGCCAGAAGCAGAGCAAATACCGGTGAAAAACCGGCCCGCAATACCAGATTGGCAGCCATATATGCACCGACGCCCCACAATCCGGCCTGGGCGAACGAGTTCTGGCCGCACATTCCCAGCAGGACATATACGCTCAACACACACAGATAAGCAATCAGGGCCACATTCAATACCCTGAGCATATAATTACCCAGTCCCAATGGCGCCAGTGCAAAGATAGCAAGTGCCGCAAGCGGAACAATGACTGAACTTTTTTTCTTAATTTTCATATATGCCCCCTTATGCCTTTTCCTGAATCTTACTGCTGAAAATGCCCTGCGGACGTACCATCAGCACAATAATCAAAACAATGTAAATTAATACCAGCTGATAGGTGGTACTGATATAAGCACCGCCAAACACTTCTACCAGACCGACGATCAGGCCGCCTAGAATCGCCCCCTGGACGCTGCCGAAACCACCGATAACAATTGCCGCAAATGCCTTGGCTCCTGCCGTTGCCCCCATGGTATTATTCAAAAAGAATAACGGTGCCAGCAGTCCGCCGCCGATGCCGGTAATCATGGCGCTCAGGGCAAATGTCATCGCAATTGAAAAAATAACCGGAACACCAACCATGGAAGCCATATATTGATCCTGCGCTGTCGCCTGCATAACATGGCCGACAAATGTTTTCTCCAGCAGCAGATACACAAGAAGCATTAAAATAGCTGCTACAATAATAATTGCCAGATACTGTCCCTGTATAATCCCGCCGCCGGCAAGTGTTACCGGTGCCGTCAGCACTTTATCCACTTTCACCGGAATCGAACCCCAGATCAGACGGGAGCCTTCCTTGAATACCATCGAAGCCCCCATGGCACTGACAATAATCGCCCGGGCCTGCGCCTTGCGCAGCGGCCAGTAGGCCGCACGCATAAACAGAACTCCTACCACCCCCATACCAACCGATGCAAGGATCAGCGAGATAATAATATTCCAGCCCAACAACTGATTAAACGTGTAGCACAGATAACCGCCAAACATCAGAAACTCTCCCTGTGCAAAGTTCATGACACCTACTGCCCGGAATATCAGTACCATTCCCATTGCGATAAGTCCATAGACAACGCCGGTTGAAAGGCCGGATACAAATAATTGCACAATTTGCCCCATATAATCATTCTCCTACTTATCTTTTTCTGAATAGATCTCCTGCAGCACCACCGCCGCCTCATTTTCGATCTGAACAACCAGGCCGCCCCGTCCGCAGTCACCGTTCGTACTGCAGTCGTATACCGTAATGGCTCCACGGTAGTCCGTAATCTGATTCATCGCATCGCGGACTGCCGCCCGGTCCGTACTTCCGGCAATGGTAATTGCTTCACAGATAATACTGACATGGTCATAAATCTGAGCTGCCGCCTTGGCACATTCATGTCCGTATAATTCCTGATACTTCTGCGAAAAAGCAGCGCCTTTTTCATTGGTAGTGTTTGGCACCCATGCCGCTGCACTGTATACGCCGTTCAGAGCTTCCCCGCCGAGTTCAATAGTAACCGGATCTGCCCATGCATTAGAACCGAATATCGGCATATCGGTCATTCCAAACGCCCGGATCTGTTCAGCAATAATGGCCGCTTCATTAAAGAGGCACGCACCGATAATGGCTTCCGGCTGCACTTGCTGCATTTTTGTGATATGAGATGTAAAATCCTTAGTTCCTGTTGTAAATGAAACCGTTACCAAAGGTTCTATCCCTCTCTTTTCAAGTGCCTGTGTAAACAAACGTGCCTGATCCGATGAGTTTGTCTCAGTATCGTGGATCATTGCAAAATTTTTATATCCCAGTTCTTCCACCGCATATCCGATCAGTGCATCAATCATGGTTTCCTCACAGGCACGCAGCTGGAACAGCCATGCATTCTCATTGCAGATATCACGCAGCGAAGGGCTTGATCCCTGCGCTGTGGAAACGATTTCAGCCTGTTTTGCCTCATTTGCAATGGCAATGTTGTCATTTGAATTATCACTGCCGATAATAGCTGTGATGCTGGGATCATCGGCCAGTTTGCGGTAAGCATTAACCGCCCCGACATCGGTACCGAGCCCGTCTTCTATAACAATTTCAATCGGCCGCCCCAGGATCCCGCCTGCGCTGTTTATCTCTTCTGTGATAATTCTGGCTGCATTGCCGGCATACTCACCTTCCATGGCACGCTCGCCGGTAAGCACGGTTGCCAGCCCGATCCTGACCGGATCTCCGCTGACTGTACTTTCGGCAGCCGAACTCACAGCTGTACCGGCAGCAGACCCGGTATCCTCTGCAACTCCTGCTGTCCCGGCCGAAGAAGACGTCCCGCAGGCTGTCAGGCTAACGACCGCCATCGAACTTAATAGTAATGCAATTGCTTTTTTCATTTTCTTTCCTCCTTGTTGTTTGTAATCCCCCATCACTTGAATACGTTTTCAATTGTTTCTGTTTTTGATTATAGATTCAAATGATTATTTTTGCAATACCCTTGATTTAATTCCACTTTATTTACAATTTTACAAGCATGTTTTTATGCATATTGTACATATCTTTTATTTGTATGACATTTTTTTGAAAACGTTTTTATCATTTTCGAATTTTCTTCCGCTTTTTCTCAAACATCACTTGTTTTGTTTTCAGTTTTGTCTTATAATCACATATAAATAACATTTCACAGACGTTGAAAATGTTTTCGTGGAAATGCCTTTTAAATAAGAGAAATGGAGCAGATATGCAGAACAGCAAAAAAGAAAGTATTACAATAAAGGATATTGCCAAAGATGCGGATGTCTCTTTATCAACCGTCTCCCGGGTATTAAACAACAGTGCCGGAGTAGCAGAGGATAAACGCGAACGTGTACTGGCATCCATTGAGAAATTCAACTACATACCGAATCTCCTGGCCCGCGGATTAAAAAACAACAGCACCCAGACCATTGCCATGCTCATTTCAGACGGCAACAACGAATACTTCGGTCAGATCACCAAAGCCGTGGAGAGCATCATCAGGCCAAATAATTATAATCTGTTTTACTGTAACACACTGACCGAACAGGAAACAGAAGAAAGCTATCTGCGGCTGATGACCGAACGGCAGGTAGATGGTTTTATCATCAACTCCACCGGCCACAATGATGAACTGATATCACGTTTAAGCAGCCAGGTGCCAACGGTACTGCTGCACCGGCGCAATCGCTCTCCGGATTTCGTCGGCGACTTTTTAGATGCTGATTTTGGTACGATTGCGTACAACCTCTGCTGTCATCTGATTCGAAACGGCCACACACGGATCGGGCTGATCTGCGGCCCATCATACTTAAGCTCACATCATGAGCGTTTTATTAATATTCAGCGGGCGCTGAAAACCATCAACGTAACTATGGACAAAGGCAATCCCCTTTACTTTGAAGGACCGCTTACGAAAGAGTTCGGATACCAGAGCTGTAAAGCTTTGCTTTCCCTTGATCAGCCACCGACGGCACTGGTGATCTCCCACAGCCATACCACAATAGGAGCACTTCGCTACTGCAAGGAAAACAACGTCCGGATTCCCGGGGATATTTCATTTGTAAGCCCCTGCGATGTACAGCTGGCTGATATTTTATACATTGAGCCAACCTATGCCCAGCCTGACACCTGGGCGCTCGGGCAGCGCTGCGGACAGATGCTGATGGAACGAATTCAGTCCGGCAACCAGCTGGTTAATCGCGAAGCCCTGTATACCCCGGTCATTTCATATGGGGAAAGTGTGCTGGATATTTCTGCAAACTGACAGGACCCGGTTTGTCCTGATCAAATTATAAAAGAAAAGAGGTAATTTCTATGATAGTAACGATTCACGACTCTCAGTCAACCGCGGTGATCGACAGCATCGGTGCCCAACTCGTTTCCCTGAAAGATCCGGCCGGAAAAGAATACATCTGGCAGCGTGACAAATCCTTCTGGCCCCGCAGCTCACCGCTTTTGTTTCCGATTGTCGGAAACTGCCGGAATAATCAGCTGATAATCGAAGGAACACCTTATCAGATTGATAAACATGGCTTCTGCCGGAGTGTTGACTTTCAGATCAGCAGCCGGAGCGATGATCAGGTGACTTTTACGATTTGTGATTCTGAGGAAACCAGAGCGGTATATCCTTACGCATTCAGGCTGTCTCTAAGTTACAGACTCCGCGATGGTATTCTGATTATGGACTATCAGGTTGATAATTCCGATAACAAAACGATTCGTTATTGCATCGGGGCACATCCCGGATTTAATTGTCCGATGAACGAAGGGGAAGTATTCGAAGATTATATTCTCGAATTCGAGAAGGCAGAACATACATCCAGCATGGTATATGACATGAAACAGATGGGATACGACCCACTGAACCGGGGAATTAAACTGGAGCAGGAGCGCCGCATTCCGCTGGACAGGGAGATGTTCTGTAATGATGCAGTTTATTTTGATCAGCTGGAATCAAGAAAAGTGTCTCTGCTTCACAAAGACAGCCGGAAAGGAATCGAAGTAGCATTTCCTGGATTTGAGACCGTGGCATTCTGGACACCTTATCCGGCCAAAGCTCCGTTTGTATGTATTGAACCCTGGAATGGATCGGGTGTTTACACAACCGAGGGGGATGACCTGGAATCAAAGAATCATGTTCAGACCCTGGCTGAAGGCGAAAGCAAATGCCATCGTATGGAAATAAAAATAATCACTTAAATACACGACTTATTTACAGCAAACAGCTCCGGTTATCCGGAGCTGTTGATATTCTTAGAACCATTCCATTAACCACGATCCCGCGGCAGCTTATACAGGTAGGCAAATTCATCATCCCGCGCCGGCGTTCCGGCAACTGCCGCGGCCAATACCGCCCCTCTGTTTCGGCTCTCAGCAGCAATTACCCGCAGCGTCTGAGCCAGAGTATACACATCTTTTTCATCATTATAAATCCCAAAACTGACACGCACCAGTCCTTTCGGATATGATGGCCGCCCCTGCCGGTCAAACCGGACCGGTTCATTGGTTAGTCTGCGGACATATGGATGTGCGCAGAACGCCGCCTGACGAACCGCGATGGCTGAATAGTCCGCCAGTTTTTGTGATACCGTTTCATTGTCAACACCATTTACTGTAAACGCCAGAATTCCCACCCGATCGTGATAACTCACATTATCACCATACAGCCGGATCACCGGTATGCGCTTCAATAAATCAATTGCCAGTTTCATCAGATTCTGCTCATGACGCTGGATCCGGTCAAATCCATATTCGTCCAGAATCTTCATTGCTTCGGCCATACCGACAATTCCCGGATAATTTGGCGAGCCGGCTTCGTAACGGTCCGGGGCTTCCGTATAAAAGACTCCATCATCAGTTACGGTTTCGATCATGCCGCCGCCATAAAACACCGGCACATGCTCCTCCAGAACATCCCGCAGTCCCACCACAGCACCGCCGCCAAACGGCGAATACATTTTATGGGCTGAAAAAACCAGAAAGTCAATATTTTCTTCATCACTATTTCCGATCATTGAAAATTTACGATGGGCGATGATCTGGGCACCATCGACAATGATCCTGGCACCATATTGATGAGCAATTGCTGCAATGCGATGAACATCATTGACATAACCGGTTACATTGGAGGCTGCAGCCACCGTTACGTACTTTATTTTTCCATCGTACATCCGCAGCATGCGCTCGAAATCTGCCAGTCTCAACCGGCCTCTTTCATCAACATCCACATATACGGTTCGCCCACGCTCCCGCCACGGCAGATCATTGGCATGATGCTCCATCCGGGTCGACAGGATAATATCTTCCGGGGTTTTTACCAGGGCTGAAGCAAGTTTATTCATCCCATCCGTAGTACAATTGCAATAAAACACAGTATATCGCGTATCCGCATTAACGAATCCCATAACCGTCTTTCGGGCATCCATATAAATCTCATTTGAGATAACAGATTTTTGTCCGGTTCCCCGGCCGATGGATGCATAATACTCCATCTTATTTTCGATTTCCTCTATTACCCGCTTAAAGGGTGGAGTAGTTGCTGCATTATCCAGATTCACAGCCGGTACTTCTTTGCCATTTCCCAGCGTTACCAGACTGTCAATCCCATACATATTCTCCCGCATCTGTCTTTCTCCTTTGCTTAATCGCAGTATTACTTGATTCCATTACATAATTTTATGCGGTTATGCGTAAGGCAATACTAATTTTTAGAAATCTTTTCATATACTTTAAATTCCTATGCCGACTTCCTGCGGCTCCAGCCGCGGCTGCTTTCACGGGCTGTTATAAATGTTTTGTATATCCCATCCTGATTGATCAGTTCCTCATGGCTGCCCTGCTGTGATATGACGCCGTCTGCTATAACAAGAATACTGTCAGCACTGCGAATGGTATTCAGCCGATGGGCAATTACAATAAGTGTTTTGCCTTTACAAAGCTCACTGATGGCCTGCTGGATGTAGCTTTCATTATCGGCATCCACACTTGCTGTTGCTTCATCCAGTATGACAATCGGGGCATCTTTGAGAATACAGCGGGCGATGGAGATACGCTGTTTTTCACCGCCGGAAAGAGTCTCTCCGCCTTCACCGACCATGGTATCAAATCCATCCGGCAGAGCCATGATAAAATCAAAACATCTGGCTTTTTTTGCTGCTTCGATTACTTCGGCTTTTGTGGCATCCGGACGTCCCATGCTGATATTGTTATAAATTGTATCCTGGAACAGGTAAACCCGCTGGAATACCATACTGATATTGTTCATCAGATCACTTAAACTTAAATCACGCACGTCTTTGCCCCGGATCAGTACCCGGCCGCTCTTTACATCCCAGAAACGGGCCATCAGGTTGGCAATTGTTGACTTTCCGCCGCCGGAAGGTCCCACCAGCGCCAGCATGTTGTTTCTGGCCAGGGTAAATGAAATGTGTTTGAGAACATCTTTTTCACCATATGCAAAACTTACGTCACGAAACTCTACTTCCGGAACATCTGCTGTTTGGGGAATGACAGCTGTGCCGATGTCCGGCAGCTCTTTTTCTCCTAACACTTCTTCCACCCGGTCAAGACAGCTGTTCATTACCGTCAGTCGTGCACTTTGCCGATACAAGGTTTTAATTGGACCAAACATATCAAAAACATACAGCATGACACCAACCACAAAGATGGCAGACATCTGTCCCCGTGAATGTAGAAACATCGTCAGGGCAATAAGCAGTGGACTTCCTAATCCGAAAATAATCAGCAGATGACGCTGCCACGGTGCATGATTACCTTCGAACTGAAGGCTGGTCCGACAGCTTTCCCGGAAGTTATCCGATAACTCTTTTGACTTTTCTCCCAGTAAATTATAAGTCTTGATAATACCGATGCCTTCGGTGAAATCAAGTACAGCATCTGTCAGACTCTCGCTCTGGGCCTGTTTGATATCAGAATCTTTAAGGGCATCCCGACGCATACCATTGGCAACCGCTATGCCGCTAATATGACTGCGACAGCACAAAGACCCAGCCAGATATTGAAATAAAGCATAAACAGCACCATAATAATCTGGGCGAAAATATAACTCATCAGGTCAGCCAGTACTGCCATACAGTTTTCTTCTACAAATGCCATATCGGTGGAAAGTACCGAACTTATCTTACCGATATTACCTTCAGTAAAATAACCCATTGGCATTTTACGCAGATGAGCCCCCAGCGCCATCCGTTTTTCTGCCATCACCATATATCCGGCTGAGGATTGAAGGCGGTCATCTGTATGTTGGAAAAGTACCTGAAGCAGCACACAGACCACCATTGCAATACCGATCTGCTGACACATCCGAATACTTTCTGTTCCTTCATAAAAACGGATCAGTGCATAAAATGCCAACATGATCGGTGCTCTTGCAAGCATGGATTTTAAAAATGAAAACACCATGGCCAACACGATTCGCCCTTTGTATTTACTGGAAAACTCCAGAATTCGACTCATCAGTTTAATCATACCGCTACTCCTCCATTTTCCGGATTCTCCAGCTCATCATCACTGCTTACTTTCCATCTGGCACTGGCCTCTGCTGCCCGCCACAGCTTCTGATAGGCCGGACAGATATCCAGAAGTTCTGTGTGTGTACCAGCTGCAGCAAGATTTCCGCTGTCCAGCACGCAGATCTTATCTGCGTTTATAATTGAATGAAGCCGATGCGCAATAACGATCACTGTTTTATTCTCAATCAGCTCAGCGATGGCATCATTCATTTTTTCTTCATTTTCCGGATCCATAAATGCGGTTGCCTCATCCAGCACGATAACCGGTGCATTTTTTAAAATTGCCCGTGCCAGGGAAATACGCTGACGCTCCCCGCCGGAGAGCTGCTTTCCGCCATCTCCTGCCCTTGTATAGATTCCCTGCGGCAGTCTTTGCAGAAATTCACCACACTGCGCTTTCCTTGCAGCTGCCATTACTTCTTCGTCAGAAGCATTCAGTTTGCCAAGGCGAATATTTTCCAGCAATGTGGTATTGAACAAAAACTGCTCCTGCGCCACATAGGATATTTGATCATTCAGCGCTTCCAGACTCATATCCCGCACATCCTGACCACCGATGATTACTCTACCGCCGCTCACATCATAAAAATGTACCAGTAATTTGGCCAGCGTGGATTTGCCGCTGCCGCTTTCACCTACCAGAGCAGTCAGAGTTCCTTCCGCCGCATCCAGTGAGATGCCATGCAGCACCTCTTCCTCTTTATATCCGAAGTGTACCTGTTCAAATCTGATACTATGATCCTTTCCGGTAAATGGTCTGTCTGACTGTTCCAGCGGCGGTGTATCAAGCATGCCTTCCAGGGTTTCGATTTTGTAGTTGATCTGAGGCAGAGTAGAACCAAATCCCATTGCTTTGAGAAGCAGCGGACCAATGGAAAAAGA
Organism: Lachnospiraceae bacterium; assembly: GCA_032073745.1. GTDB lineage: Bacteria > Bacillota > Clostridia > Lachnospirales > Lachnospiraceae > Brotaphodocola. Next base: position 82,249 of record DAMAMW010000013.1, read on the forward strand.
CATGCATAAAATCAACACAAGATCAGGGAGTGTGGAATAACCGGCCAGCACCAGATAAGAACCAACAGGCAAAACCACTATGGCGACACATGGCAGGATACTGCTGTAAAGTGCCATCCACGGCCAGCACATGCTAAACCACTTGAGTGTGAAATCACGATATTGCTTCACAACACCTTCAAATCTATGGTAACTCTCTCTGTCCCGATTGAATACCTTAACAACTTCCATGCCGTTTATGTACTCAACAATCGTATTGTTCATCTTCTTTCCGGCAGTATAATAATTGTCCATTTCACTCATGCCGATTTTCAGCATAATACAGATTGCAATAATTCCGATCGGTAAGGACGCCAGTGACAGCAATGCAAGCCTCCAATCCACAAAGAACATTCCGAAATAGATCAGCACCGGCACCGACAGATTGGCAATCCCTTCCGGCAGCGCATGTGCCAGCAGTATCTCAATGCTGTCAATATCATCAATAAACATTTTTTTAATGGCACCATTACCTTTTTCCTGTATTGCGCCTAACGGCTGTGACTCCAGATTGCCCTGCAGAGATATCCGCAGGTTTTTCAATGTATGATAAGCACTTTCATGAGAAAGTTCCAACCCCCACACATAAAATACAGCGTACAAAACCATACAGACTGCAACTGCCAGGACGCTTCCGGCCACCTTCGCAAACGACAATGACTGCCCTTCCAGCAGCGGCTGAATAATCTGATACACCAGGAAAAATGGAACAACACTCATGATTCAGCAGGACTTTGACACCTGGTTTTCCAAACGTTATCCGGGCCGGACAGGGATGGTACAGACTTACCTTGCCTGGGAAAGTATAGAAGCCAAAATTGCCTACGGAATGTTTCGCCCTGATCGAAAAGAACTACCGGATGCCGATCACTCAATGGTAATAACCGCACCGGATGGGGAGGATTCAACTGATACTGCATCGCAGAAAGAGAATACTCCGGCCAGCTGGCAGATCATCCTTAATGAACTGGCATCTGCCCGAAAGGCCTATGCCACACCGGAATTTCCGGAATATGAGGAACAGGTTCCGGCAGCCGTAAACCAAAGCCCTTTTCGCGGCACAAATGATGATATTGTCGGTAAGGACGGTGTCCTCCTGGCAACTGCGTATCTGAATGAAGTGCTGGGTTTTTCTCCCCGTTACACCTCCGTCAGTGATGCAGACATTAAAAGCAAAGTACAGCAGCTTCTTTACATTCAGCAGCAGCTGAACGAACGGGGAATCGCCTTTACAGTGGTTATAACCCCCAACAAGGCGACCCACTACTTTGAGTATATCCCGGACTGGTATCTGGCTCAAAACATTACACCGGAAGGTTATAAACGCCCATATACCCGATTTCTTGCCCTGTTAAAGAGTGAAGGCGTAAATCACGTTGACAGCAGTACTGTTTTTGCAGATCATGGACTTTTTAATTCGTTTCCAATGACCGGCATCCATTGGAATTCCCTGGCATCCGTGCCGGTAGCCCAGGCTGTAATGAATGAAGGATCACGGCAGCTTGGTATCCCGACAAGGGGAATAACCACGGTCTCTATTGACAAAACAGAAGGCAGTGTAAATGATGAGCTGTTCGGACAGGATCAGGATCTTTTTCAAACAATCTACTCCCAGCGTCCTGCGGAACTTGCACAGGCAATCATTGACCCTTATTATTATCATGCGGTTACTGAAATCATCAACGAAGATGCAGAACCGCTGGACAGTGTTTGGATCCAGGGCGGAAGCTTTCGTTATGACATCCAGAATCGCCTCATTGACAGCAGCTTTCAGAAAAATCTGATCAGTTCCGATTACAACAATACAAAGATTAACCTTTATGGTGAAGATATCACCAACTGGGATGATCTGTTTTCTGCCGTCTCCTATGTGATATTTGAGGTAAATGAACAATTCGTATACAACATGGGCGGCAGTCCGTTCTGGGAAATTGATGAGAATAAAAAACCTAAAGATATTGGTGATTTTAACCTGCATGATGCTTTGGAAGAATATTTTAGAAATGGAGATAACAGTGCCTTTTCACGAACAGAATAGGTTCTCTGCTAAAACCAAAAAGGACTTCTCGAAATAAAGAAGTCCTTTTTATCTGTCACTATTTTCTATCTCTTCCGCTGATCCAGCGGAACATACTCCTGCCGCGGTGATACACTCTTATATGCCGGTCGGATAATCTTACCGCCGGATACAAGTTCTTCAATTCTATGAGCACTCCAGCCGGCAATTCTGGAAATGGCAAAGATTGGTGTGAAAAGTTCCATCGGCAGGTTCAGCATCTGATATACAAAACCACTGTAAAAGTCGATGTTGGCTGATACACCTTTATACATACGCCGTTCTTCGGCGATGATCTCCGGAGCCAGTCTGGCAACTGCCGCATACAGCTGATACTCTTCTTCACGCCCCTTTTCTGCCGAAAGTCTCTGAACAAAAGATTCAAATAATTCTGCACGCGGATCACTGAGTGAATAAACCGCGTGACCGATTCCGTAGATAAGTCCGCTCCTGTCAAATGCTTCTTTATGGAGAAGTTTCTTGAGATAATCGGCAACCTGTCCTTCATTATGCCAATTACTTACATTCTTCTGCAGATCTTCCATCATCTTCGTTACCCGGATATTGGCCCCGCCATGCTTTGGCCCTTTTAAGCTGCCCAATGCCGCAGCCATCGCACTGTATGTGTCAGTTCCCGAGGATGATACCACATGCACTGTAAAGGAGGAGTTGTTACCGCCGCCATGTTCCGCATGAAGAACCAGGGACAGATCCAGGATCTTCGCTTCCAACTCTGTATACTGCTGGTCCCGGCGCAGCATATGAAGAATATTTTCCGCCGTTGACAAACCCGGATTCGGCTGATGAATAATCAGGCTTTCGTCCTTTTCATAGTGATTGTACGCATGATAACCATAAACTGCAAGCATGGGGAACATCGATATCAGCTGAAGGCTCTGACGTAGTACATTTTCAATCGAGACATCATCAGCATTATCATCATAAGAATAGAGCATTAAGACACTTCTTGACAATGTATTCATCATATCACTGCTGGGAGATTTCATAATTACATCCCTGGTAAATTTGGGCGGCAGTGAACGGTAATGATTCAGCAGTTCCCGAAAATCTTTCAATTCCTGAATCCCGGGCAGATGCCCGAACAGCAGCAGAAATATGGTTTCTTCAAAACCAAAACGATTCTCCTTTACAAAACCGGCAACAATATCCTTCACATCGATTCCCCGGTAAAAAAGCTTACCGTCCATCGGATATTCGACACCGTCAACAATCTTTTTAGCCGTAACTTCCGAGATATTGGTAAGACCTGCCCGGACACCATTTCCGTTAAGATCACGAAGGCCACGGAATACTTTATATTCCGTATAAAGTTCTGAGGGAATCACCTCATCTTTGAACAGACCGGCAAGTTCCCTGATCTGGGGCGTAATTTCTGAGTATTTATTCTCGTTTGGCATGTTAACCCTCCTTCATGTTTGCTTCGCTAATAGTTGCATTAAACTATAGTATAGCACTTTTGGAAGGTTTTGAAAATCTTTTTGTATTAAAATAAGTACAATTAAAACATTAGTATAACCTGACCGATTAATCTAAACCTAATATCTCATTGATAATATTTTTATAAAGAATCGCTTTGGCCCCGTAAATCGCCTGGATCCCGCCGCCAACATCCAACACATCTGCTGCACCAAGCTGTTTTAATATCTGTTTATTGATTTTAGCTGTATCCTTTACCGATACCCTCAGCCTGGTTATACAGGCATCCACATCATCAATGTTATCTGCACCGCCCAGGGCCGCAATGATAACTTCTGAATCCTCCCGCAGCGAACTTTTATCAGTAGTTTTTACATTGCTGATTTCTTCATCCTCATTGCGTCCCGGGGTCATAATATTAAACTTTTGAATAGCAAAGCGGAAACTGAAATAATATAACGCTGCCCAGGCTGCACCCACCGGCAGAACCAGCAGCCAGTTGGTTTTAGCATTTCCCTGCAAAATACCAAATAAAGTAAAGTCAATCACACCGCCGGAGAACGTATTGCCGATGGATATATTCAGGATATCTGCCACCAGGAATGATACACCATCTAAAAATGCATGGAACACATATAAAAACGGTGAAACAAATAAAAACATAAACTCGATTGGTTCTGTGATGCCGGTGATAAAAGAAGTTAATGCAACCCCCAAAAACAAACCGCCAAAGCCTGCCCTCTTTTCTTTTGGTACACAGTGATACATCGCAAGACATGCTCCCGGAAGGCCAAACATCATGGTCGCGAAACGTCCGGCAAAGAATCTGGTACCTTCCGTAAAAAGGCCGGTATGTCCGGGATCAGCAAGCTGGGCAAAAAAGATATTTTGGGCACCGGCAACCTGAATGCCGTTTACAATCTCAGCGCCGCCTAATTCGGTATACCAGAACATCGGGTAAATCATATGATGAAGCCCTACTGCGCCACAAAGCCGCATCAGGAATCCATATAGAAATGTCCCCGCCGGACCTGCCTTGGCAATAACGTCACCGGAAGCAATCAATAACTGCTGAAATGGCGGCCAGACCGCATAGAACATAATACCGATAAAAATCGCCGAGAAACTGGCAGCGATCGGAACAAACCGTGAACCGCCAAAGAACCCAAGAACCTGCGGCAGCTGGATATTCTGATAACGGTTATGCAGCCATACAACAACCGCTCCGACCACAATCGCTCCGATTACGCCGGTATCAATCGCTTTTCCTTCAGGATTGAATATCCCCAGCATCGCGGTGATGGTCCCGGTCATAACAAGGTAGCCAACAACACCGGCAAGAGCCGCCGTCCCTTTATCCTTTTTCGCCAGCCCGATACAGAAACCAATACACAAAAGTAAAGCCAGATTCCCAAATACCATATTACCGGCGGCACTCATAATTGTAAATATTGCCTGCAGAACAGCATGGTCAAGAACCGGATAAGTTGCCACCGTGGTCGGATTCGATAACGCCCCGCCAATCCCCAATAATAAACCTGCTGCCGGTAAAATTGCTATTGGAAGCATAAACGCTTTTCCAATCTTCTGTAATTGCTTAAACATACTTTCTCCTCCTTATTCTCTGTGTTTCTATCGTGCTTTTTCCTTCCTGCTTCCCATAATAATGCTTTGAATATGTATAGCCAGATATGCCGTCTCACCTTCTGAAAACTCCAGGCCATACTCCTCTTTCACTTTCAGACTCAGCATCTCACCAATGCGGTATGCTTCCTCATAATTAGACTTAATAAAACCATCCATCGGATTTTCCAGCTGAACCTTGTCCATGGCCCGTTTAATTGCAAATTTCAGATGCGTAACCAGCCGCTGTTTTAGAAGGCTGTCTTCCTCCAGTTTAACCCGGGCAGTCTGTTCAACCAGTTTGACACAGGTACTAACCACCGATACACTCAGGGAACTGATTCCTGCTGATACGCCATGAATTGCCGAATGAATATGCATACAGATAAAACTTATCTCCGCATCCGGCAGCTTAATCCTCAGCCGTTCATTGGCCAGCCGCACCATCTTTTTGGCGAAATCATATTCTTTTGGATACATATACTTTGTCTCATCCAGGAAAATATTGTTGATTTCAATGTTCTCCTTTAATCGCTTGATGGCAAAACGGAGATGATCCAGCAGCGATACATGAAGCCCTTCATAGTACTCTTTACAAAATTCATCAGCCAACAGGGCGATAATCTCCTCTGACACTGCTACAATCTCCTCATCAGTTTCCGCGACCAGAGTTTCATAAGCTCTCCGCTGCTTCATATCACGAATCTGATAGACTGTTTCCGCCTCTTCAAGCGTCAGTATTTCACCCGCCCGTTTCTTAAACGCTATCCCCTTGCCAAATAAAAGTATCTCTTCTCCTTCATGTTCACATAACGCAATATTGTGAGTGAGAACTTTCCGGATCATGCAGTCACTGCTCACAAACAAACACTTCCTCTCCAATTGAAAGTTCATTTTTCTTAATAGTAAAGTTCACTGATGAGGCATTGCTGACGATAACAATCACATCATCGGCATAACCATGGCTTCTTAGTAACGAAAAATCTACTTTTATAAGCGGTTCACCAACCTTAACGGTCTGATTCTCCTGACATAACTGTTTGAATCCCCTGCCCTGCAATGAAACCGTATCCACACCAATATGAACGATATATTCTAACCCCTGTTTGTCGGTTATCCCAACTGCATGTAATGTTGGAAAAACCACTGTAATCTTCCCTTCAACCGGACTGCAGACCAACTCCCCTTCCGGTCTGACGGCAAACCCTTTACCTACCGTTCCTTGTGAAAATACCGGATCGCGAATATCCTTCATTTCAATGTACGTTCCCTTTACAGGACTGCACACTACCCCATATTTCTGCTTTTTCTTAAATAACAGCATGTTTCCTCCTTCCTAATATACGCCGTCAGTCATGAAGCAAAATTAACAAAAAAAGCTCAACAAATACTGCTGTTACCAGTATTTGTTGAGCTAATGCCTTATCATAATAAGTCGCACGCATATTTTTGTTTTGATTATATACAACAAAAATACAATTGTCAAATGGTTTTTTATCTATTTTATTTCTATGTATTGAAACATCAACTTTTATTTGCTATAATAGTTCAATAATGAACTATTATAAAGGAGTTAAATAATGACCATTGAAGAAAGAAAGCAATTAAGCCAATATCTGGCTATTTCCTGGAAAGCCGGTAAACTATATGAAAAAATATGCTCCGCCACAGCAAAAAAATATGGTTTAAGTAAATGTGATAAGGATGTACTGCTGTTCTTGCATAATAACGAAGATTTGGATACCGCCAGTGACATTGTCAAATACCGGAGTATATCAAAATCATTAGTCTGCAAATCAGTTAGTGATTTAACTGCCAAAGGGCTGCTCCGCTCCGAACCGGATCAGGATGACAGCCGCTGGGTACATTTGCAGATCACTTCCAAAGGTCAGCCAATCGCTGCCGAATTAAGACTTGCACAGGATAAATTTTTTTCGCTTCTTTCAGAAGGGATATCTGCCGAAGAACACGAAGCCTTTTTCGGCTGTCTGCAGAAAATAACCAGAAATATAAATGAGTACATGGAGGATTAATCAGCATGGGGAATAAAGAAACCGATTTAGGCAGGGCGCCGGTAGGTAAACTGCTGTTCAACCTTGCAGTTCCGGCCGTTGCCGCACAGATTATAAATGTATTGTATAATATGGTGGACCGAATGTATATTGGCCACATTCCGGGAGAAGGGCCGCTGGCATTAACCGGCCTTGGTGTCTGTATGCCGGTTATTCTTTTGGTTTCCGCGTTTGCTGCACTCGTGAGTATGGGCGGAGCACCTAACTCCTCGATTTTTATGGGGGCCGGCAAGAAAAAAGAAGCCGAAGAAGTACTGGGAAATTGCACTGCGATGCTGTTACTGATCTCAGCAGTTTTAACTGTTATCCTTTTGATGTTTGGAGAGCAGATTTTACTCTTATTTGGTGCCAGCAGCAATACCATCGGTTATGCCCTGGACTATTTGAACATTTATGCGTGCGGAACAGTCTTTGTTCAGCTTGCACTGGGGCTGAATGCCTTTATAACAGCACAGGGATTTGCCAGGGTAAGCATGTTCACCGTCCTAATCGGTGCCGTCTGCAACATTATACTGGATCCAATATTTATTTTCAGCTTTGGCATGGGGGTAAAAGGGGCTGCATTGGCAACTGTGATTTCACAGGCTCTTTCTGCTTTCTGGGTCGTATATTTTTTGCTTGGAAAGAAGACGGGACTGCGCCTGCAAAGGAAGACGCTGCGCCTTCAGCCTGAGGTTCTGCTGCCTTGCCTGGCGCTTGGACTGTCACCATTTATCATGCAGGCAACAGAAAGCCTGATTAATGTATGTTTTAATACCTCTTTACTTAAGTACGGCGGTGATTTGGCAGTAGGATCCATGACAATTCTGTCCAGTATTATGCAGTTTTCCATGCTGCCGCTGGTCGGTATGTCTCAGGGGGCACAGCCGATTATCAGTTATAACTATGGAGCCGCAGACAGCAGCCGGGTAAAGCAGACATTTCGCCTGCTGTTAATCTCATCATTGGTGTATTCTACTTCACTTTGGCTGCTGATTATGCTGTTTCCCCAGTCCTTTGCCATGCTCTTTACAAAAGATCAGACCTTAATTACATATACCGTCCGATCTTTACGGATTTATATGGCAACCTCTTTATTGTTCGGAATTCAGTTGGCCTGTCAGCAGACCTTCATCGCACTGGGCAACGCTAAATCCTCTTTATTTCTGGCTGTGCTGCGTAAGATCATACTATTAATTCCGTTGATTTTTATTCTACCGGTGTTTATGGAGGATAAGACAACCGCCGTGTTTTTAGCAGAGCCGATCGCTGATTTTATTGCGGTGGTTACAACAGCGTCTTTGTTTAATGTTCAATTCCGCCGTTCCATGAAATCACTGAAAAATCAAGCAGCTTAATAACAATCGTTGGGACTGGGCGAAACGCCAAAGGAGCCGGACAGTTTAATTGTCCGGCTCTGGTAGTTTTGGATTAAAACTGTATCATGGCTACAGCATTTACCAATATTTAATCAAAGGTCTGTCCCAGGGTACCCATTTGACTATATCATTTTTATTCATAATTTTCTTGACATAGTTATAGGCCGCCTCCCTTTTATCAATATTACCCCGACCAACGCTCTGATCCCACTTTCGGTATGCCGCCATATAGTTATCAAAGAAATCCTCCCAAGAAGAAAAAGATTGTTGAATGGTCGGAGCCATAGCATATTGCATATTTCTATATTCAACCATATCAATCCATCTGGCTTCCCGCATCGAACTGCACAGCAGCATAGCACGGCTGAAATTCCATGCCTTAACTTCCTTGTCTTCCGTTATGACCCCCTCGCTAAAGAGACTGTTTACCATGGCTGTTCCATTCTCTTTGTCTGTAATCCCCCAGTCACGAGCCATAAGCTCTGCCTTCAACGGCAGCTCAGGGTAATAACTAGCCCATAACAGCTCGGTTCGAATATATTCGGTATAGATTGCGTAGGTTTGATCCATCCACTGTACACAGGTGGAACCATATAATGCATCCTCCTGATCCATCGCAGTTAGCGTACCTCTTCCAGATTCATCAAAAATAATTCTATAATCCTGCCATACAGTCCTGATTATATCATTATAAAGTTTTCCATCTGGTGCGAACATATAAAGATATCCATCAATCAAATGATCTCCGGTAAGCATTTTTCCATCTGGCCCAATGTAATATGTATCTTCGTTTTCAGTTACCCACTCATTAACCAATTTATGATCATCACGGTAATAATACCAATCAGTTCCTTCCTGCTGCCAGCCACTAAACGCATAGGCCGCAAATGGATCCGAAAATGATAATGCCAGTACCAATAAAACTGGAAATAACTTTTTCATAACAAAGTCCCCCTCCACATTATTATTTATATCGTCTGTTATTATACTTCAAATCCAAAGAGATTTCAATCCGGAACCGGATATCAGCCGGAAGTTTGACAGCTATATATAAAATGACTACAGGCCGTATAAAGCCTGTGTTTTTTAGTCAAATAAAGTACCCTGCCAACCAATCACATACTGAAAAAGCCGCTACCAAATAATACATTCACAAGAAAGGTAAATAAAAATATCGTTAATGCCGGCGGATCAATATGCGTATCACAGCAACTGTTAAATGTTTTTGCTACAAAATCTCCAAACAGAGCCGTCAAAACCCCAAACACGCTCCCGATCAGCGGATTCCCTGACAGAACCGCCGCCAACGCCGAAATCAGCGCAATATGATGAGTAGAAGGTGTTGCAAATCCTGTCTGTGTAAAGATCAGCGATGTCGCTGCAATTCCAAAACAAAGAACCGGATAACTTCCCATCAATGCTGCATCTGCCCCGCTCTCCAGCAGCACATGATACACAAATGCCACTGCTGTTCCGACACCAAGTCCCAGCAGAATATTACATATCATCCCATTCCCGCCGGTAAAATACTCTCTCTTCTCTCCGGTCGGAGCGCTCCCGATCAGCCCGCCGCTGCCAAATAAAAATCTTACAGCAACTGCAGAAATAATAACTGCAATCCCCGGCAAATCCGTATTCAGGTGAAGGATTGCACCAGCCAGATGATGAACCAGGAACCCAAATACGCCAAAGATACCGCCCACCAGCAACGTCATTGGATCAGACAGGCCATAGAGTGAAGAAAGAATATCGGTCCCGCTCGCCAGCTTTTTCGTCTTCCCGGCATAAGCTGCGGCTGCCACGCCACCGGCAAACGCCACATGCGGCCCCAGATAAGGGCCAAATGCCACAAACCCAACCGTCACATCTGCACCTCCTGCCATAGAAATAGCCGCACCGGCAATCGCCATAACTCCGGTCAGGATAAATGCCGGCAAAGCTCCTATGTAAGCTCCAATGATCCCTCCGCCAAATGATGCAATTAATGCAAAAATACTCATAACGTTTTGTTCCCCCTTTTCTTTTTTCTAATTCTAACATTTTCAGTCCTTTTTCCTGTTATCCTATCCATACGAAAATCAGGTAATATAAAATCCAAAAAGCTGGTTATCTTTGATCAAAAAAAAATAAGACCTCCCTCAAATGGAAAGTCTTAATTTTACTTATTTTTCACAAAAAATGTACGAAACAGATGAGAATAGGACTTCTTACTTATAATTGTGCAGGAAACCGGTAAATTACATAAATCGGGGAAAAATCATAATGAAATATGTTGACAAAGATTATCTTCATAGGTATAATACAAGGGATGCGTATTAGGAGGTATTAATATGCTGCTTAATTTATCAGAGCTGTTTTCCGTTAATGGAAAAGAGAAGACTTATACCCTGGATATCACCATGGACGAGTTTTCCGCATCAGAGGCTGTATATCCTATCGTTTCAAAGGATCCGGTGATTCTGCGTCTGCAAAATCTCGGAGAAAAGAAGCTGTTGCTGACCGGAACTGCCGGAGTTACTCTGGAGATTCCCTGTGACAGATGCCTGGAGCCGATATCCCACTGTGTTGAACTTGAGTTCAATGAGGAGCTGGATCTGGGAAAGACCGAAGAAGAACGAGCGGAAGCACTGAATGAACAGCCCTATATCAAAGGTTACAATCTGGATGTAGATCAGTTACTCAGTAACGAGCTATTGCTGAACTTACCCATGAAGATGCTTTGCAGTGAAGACTGTCGTGGGATCTGCAATAGATGTGGTGTGAATTTCAACCACGGGACCTGTTCCTGTGACCAGAGTTCACCAGATCCGAGAATGTCAAGAATCCAGGATTTATTTCAACAGTTTAAGGAGGTGTAAACCATGTCTATTTGTCCAAAGAATAAATCTTCAAAAGGTAGAAGAGATAAACGTAGAGCTAACTGGAAAATGAGCGCTATGAACCTTGTGAAGTGCAGCAAGTGCGGCGAACTGATGATGCCACACAGAGTATGCAAAGCTTGTGGCTCATACAACAAAAAAGAAATCGTTACTGTTGACTAATTTCCAGCTATTATGAAAATATAGAAACAGAGCAAAAAAATAGAGCTTCTCAATACTGAGAAACTCTATTTTTTTGCTCTGTTTTAACATGTTTTGAGGACAGAATTTTTATATTCCTTAACCGTCATCTTCTCATACTTCTTAAATACCTTACTGAAATAACTACTCTCACTATAGCCCAGCTGAAATGCAACCTCACCGATACTGCTGTCAGTAAAATAAAAATACCCTTTAGCCAGGTGCATCTTTTTCATATGCAGATATTCCGTCACACTGGTCTGAAACTGCTCTCTGAATATTCTGCTTAAATACCCCTGGCTGATAGCACAGTTATTAATAATTGCATTCAGAGTAATATTCTCCTTTATATGCTTCTCAATATACAAAAAAACATTCTCTAAAACCGGATACCGGCTGATGCTGTTCTTCTGGAACAGATAATCCATCACCCGGAACAACCACAGTTCTGAAGTCTTCCGCTCCAGAATCAAGCCCTCATTAAGCGGAAACAGATCTGCTATGTTAGCGGCATCATCATAAAATGCCCGTGTATCCAAAAGACTCTGTCCCAGATAAGAAAACAGCTTAATCAGCTGCTTGCTGTCATCTCCGGCGATATTGTATACCTCATCAATCACCCGGCCAAGATCATAATACAGCAGCTCAAAATTTTTATCTTTCAGCACAGAAGTCAATGTCTCTAACTGATTATGGATAAAGTATTCGTGTTCGGTTTTATAGTTATCCAGAATCTTTTTTATTTTCACATAGGTCACCGGCTTTTCAAGGACATCCTTTACTGCTGCCCCACTGCCGCGGGCAAACATGCCGACACCATGAGCCGAAATAATGTAAATACTTATCTCCGGAGTGTTCTGGCTGATAACAGTACTTGCTTCTATCCCTGTGATCCCGGGCATCTGGATATCCATAAAAACAATATCAATACCACCGCCGCGGCACAGGCGTACCGCTTCTTCGCCATTCTCCACTTTGTGAACAACCCGAAACTGCGTGTTCTTACTAATCATATTGCTTAATGCTTCGCGCATCAAGATATCATCGTCCGCGATCAACACATTATACATGCTTATTCCGTCCTTTCTTCCATGTATTCAGGCCAGATCAGAACGCATTTCCTTCCTTTGTTTCTGTGGTTTTCTATAATGATGTCATATTTTTCGCCATAAAGGAATTTCAGGCGCTCTCTCGCATAATCCATTCCCATTCTTATGTAATACCCCTCATGCCGGTCATTATATACTTCGAATTTAATATCAAGTTCTTCGTCGGACAGTCCGGATCCGGTGTCGCTGATCTCAAGAACAACCGAATTGTGTTTGATATAACCCGAAATCGCTATCTTCCCGCCTTCTTTTTTCATCATCACACCATAATAAAAGGCATTCTGAACAAACGGCAGGATCACACCGGAAGGAATCTTCTGCATTTGCATCTCTTTTGGTATCTGGATCGAATACTCCAGGCGTTTGCCGTGCTTTTTCTGCTGAAACAACAGGTAGTGCTCCGCATGCTCCAGTTCTCCTGACAGATAAACAAGTGTCTCCTTCTCCATATGCATATACTTTTCATATTCAATAAAAAGTGACAGCATCTCATAAGTCTGGGTTGCTTCTTCAAGTATACTCAGATTCAACAGTGATGTCAGCATGTCCAGCTTATTATAAGGATTAGTCATAATCTGAAGCTGTTTTAACTGTCTTGACTTTTGATTATTTTCTTTTATGTAACGCCGGTTGGAGTCCTGGATCTTCTTAATCCGTTTCTGCAGCACATCTTCCTGCATCTGTTGGTTTACTTCATTTTCACTCAGCTGATTAATAACCAGGAAAACCAGGTTGGCAATATCCTTAAACTTCTCATAGGAATACACCGGTATCTCATCCAGCAGCGGATAATAACTTCTGGCAATCTCTTCTGACTTGCTGGAATACATGATCGAGGAAAGCCTGCTGACAGATGCAGGCGCATCATTGCAGCGGATCTGGCCGCCGACAAAACCGCCCAGATAATGGCCCTTAACGATAATCGGTATCGCCACCTCCAACAGACCGCAAGGACAAAAATAAACGTTGGCCGTCTGTGTTACTGCCGCCTGGATTGCTCCAAATGCATCAGAAGAACGGCATCTTTCAAAACATGCCGGATCCTTTCTCATACACTGGCAGAATGATGTAAAGTAAGTTGTTTCCGTAATCGGTTCGCCCCGAAAGTCAACCGTCACAAAAGCCAGTCCGGTTGCCTTGGACAAACTGTTTTGGATATTAACCAGTTTTTCCTTGCCAAACAAATCAATGATGTTGAGTTTGCTGATTCCGCCGTCCTCTCCGGTCAGATATGTGTCAATACTTAACAACTCGGAATCGTCACTGAGCAGTCCACTTTTTTGGAGTTCTTCCATAACCGGTATCCTTTCCGTTTAGTTTTCTTCCATATAATGGCATTGTAACATTAATTGGACACGGATTCAAATTTTTTCATCAACAAAATCAGACCGTATTCCCAGATCCGAAAATACAGTCTGTTTGTCTGTTAATAAACGCTCTCCAGGATACTGCGTATTCCGTCCGTGCCGATCTCACGCGGGGTGGTATGCAGACAGTTGTCGATCAGGGTATTATCGATCATATTCTGCATCTGCTCCTGATATTGAGTTTTGGGGATACCGATATCACGAATTGTTGTCACCATATTCATGCAGCGCATCAGCGTCGATATCAGTTCTTTCAGGGCCGCCACAGCGACTTCGGGACGTTCTTCGATACTGACCAGCCTGATCTTATATACCAGAGCCGCATACTTTTGTTTGATGTCATGATTAACACAATTATAGGTAATAACCGGATTCAGCAGAATCGCATTGGCCAGTCCATGGGGGATATGGAAGGTACCGCCCAGCTGATGGGCAATACTGTGATTTACGCCCAGCCCGGCTGTATTAAATGCCATTCCTGCGAGTGTTGATGCTTCGTGCATCTTTGTTCTGGCTTCCAGATTCCGGCCATCCTGATAACAGGTCAGCAGGGAATCAATCAGCAGTTCTACCGCCTTTTCAGCCAGCGCATCAGAAAACACATTGGCGTTAGCTGCAACATATGCTTCCAGCGCATGGGTCAGTACATCCATTCCGGTATTGGCCGTCACTGCCGGAGGTACGGAAAAGGTCAGTCTTGGATCCAGAATTGCCACATCAGCCAGAATATCTTCCGAATCAATCAGATGTTTGGTCTTGTTCTCATTATCAGTAATCACGGCTGCCGAAGTTACCTCTGATCCGGTTCCGCTGGTCGTCGGTATGGTAATAAACCGGGGCTTTGGGATCAACTGCCTGATTCCGGCGAAATACAAGATGCCTTTTGCCGTATCAATCGCCGAACCGCCGCCAAATCCGATCAGAATATCCGGTTTAACCTGACAGATTCTGGCCAGTCCTTTGGCAACTGTTTCGATTGCCGGATCCGGCACTGCCTCATCAAATAAGCTGACATTATTACTGGAGTCCAGATTATCCATCACATAAGATACACTGCCGTTCTCAGACATAAACTTATCACACACGATTAAAATTCTTTTACGCCTGATTTTTCTTAAATACTCAATCGCAAAATGTCCGCTTCTTACTTTTGTTTTAATATAAATGTTTGACATTATGCCGCTCCTTTCTGCAAAATTCAATAACCGGATCAGCGAATATGGAATGCATCACTCAGAACACATTTGCGTCTTCTGCAGAACGTACGGGCAGAGGTCAGACCTTCTCCGGTTGGCCCGGCTATTGTAAAGGTACTAAAGCCCTCTCCGCCGACTCCGAGCCCGGCATAGGACGGAGCATTTTTAACAAAAATTGTAGTCTCAAGCAATTTTGCCATCTTGCTGAGTTTCTCAACATTGGTGGAATGCATCATTGCCGTATGGCGATTGCCGTTTTCTGCATCGTGGGCATAATCGATTGCAGTATCAACATCCGGGACACGGACAATCGGCAGAATCGGCATCATCATTTCTTCTTTTACAAATGGGTGATCTTTGTTCACTTCCATAATAATGACTTTCGTCGCCTTATCATATTCGATCCCCAGCTGCTGCAGAATATAGACAGCACTTTTCCCGACAAATGAAGTCTTAGGTGTGCCGTTCTCATTTGCCACAAGCTCAAACAATTGTTTGATAACATCCCGGTCACTAATCTGCAGGGCACCATTTCTTTTCATATGATTGATCAGATGATCGCAGATAGAATCGACTGCAAATACCTCTTTTTCCGCAACACAGGGAACGTTATTGTCAAAACTGCAGCCATTAATAATATCTCTCGCCGCTTTTTCGATATTGGCGGTTTCATCGACGACCACCGGCGGATTCCCGGCACCGGCGCCAATCGCCTTCTTACCGGATGACAATACCTTTTTGACAATCGCAGGCCCTCCGGTTGCCACCAGCAGATTGATATCCGGATGCTCAATCATTTTATTTGTATTTTCGATAGACGGCTCTTCTACCATAGAAATCATATTGTCCGGTGCCCCTGCCTTTGTCAGTGCCTGATTAAGCATTTTAACAAACAGCTGGGACAGCTTTTTAGCTCTTGGATGAGGACTGAATACTACGGTATTACCGCCGGCGATCATTGACATGGAATTACAGATAATCGTTTCCGTCGGATTTGTTGCCGGAGTAATTGCACCAATCACTCCAAACGGACAATATTCCACCAGTGTTATGCCGTCATCACCGGTGATCGCTTCCGTAATAAGATCCTCGGTTCCCGGAGTCTTTTCTGCGGCCAGCCTGTTTTTGATCAATTTATGTTCGTAATTGCCGATTCCCGTCTCTTCTGCTGCCATATGGGAAATCAGTTCGAGATTTTCTTTTTTTAATACGGTTTCTTTTATCACATCGACATAACGCTGCCGGTCTGCCAGTTTGGAAAACAGCAGTACCTTCTGTGCTGCTTTTGAAGCCGCTACCGCTTCATCCATAGTCTGGAATATTCCATAGGAAGGTTCCTTTGGTTTTGCCGGTACGACCGGCTGTTCAGCCTGTATTTCCTTAAGTGCCTGTTCAACCATCTGTTCAATAATTTTTACATTGATTTCCAAGTTTCACACCTCTTTCCTGATTACTCAGCCGTTCCATGCAATACCCAAAGGTGTAACAAATAGTGCATCTTCAGCTTTTACTGTGGTGATTCCCAGTTCTTTTTCAAACACCGCTTCAAAATCATCAAAGCAGCATGCACCGCCGACAACATAGACCTCATCAACATCATATCCGGTCAGAAACCGCTTCACAATAGCAGCCATCTTCTGTACCACCGGTTTAATAATCGGAAATACATCCGCTTCCCTGCTGCGATCCTTCTTCAACCGTTCTGCCTCCTCAATGCTGATACCGTAATAACCGGCCAGAACCAGAGTCATATGAGTACCGCCGGTCGGCTCATCGGCAGTGAAAATAACCTCGCCGTCTTTTAATATACTGATTCCGGTCGTGCCGCCGCCAACATCAACAACTGCTCCATCGCTGATATCAAGAACTGATGCTGCCGCAGTCGGCTCATCAATTACATTGGTCACCTCAAAACCGGCACCTTCCACAACATTCGCAATACAGCGTACATTTCCCTCCATGATCCCCGGCGGAATCGCTGTTGCAGCCGTTTCAAGTGCTACTCCCAACTGTTTCTCCAATTGTTCTTTCAGTTGTTTTACCGTCCGGATCGCTCCCACAAAGTCTACCACAATTCCATCCTTAACTACCTTTGAAACCGCAGTCGCTCCCGCTACCGGACGATTATCTGCATCAACAACTGAAATAACAATATTGGCAGTCCCCAGGTCCACTCCGGTTTTCAGACTGCCGGAGAAGGAGTTGCTTTGCTCCTGCCGTACCAGTTCGGCAAACTCAGATAATACATCCTTTGTGATACGCATAGCTGATCTCCTCCTCTACTCTTTTTTTCTGCGCCTGATCAGCACATAATCGTTGTTGTTGAGTGCACATGCATTGGCTTCATCCACGTCCACATGCATCTCCAGTGCAAACTGGCCGGACACCCGGATCAGCACATCACCAAAAATCCCATGCCGTTCACCAAAGGTTTCAACCTCTACAATATCCTTGTCTTTTACGCCAAGAAGATCTGCCTGATCCGGCGTCATATGAATATGGCGCAAGGCAACAATTGCACCATTTCCCAGGGGTACTATCCCGGCCGGACCAATCACCTCGATCCCAGGTGTACCGCCAAGATCACCGGATTCGCGGATTGGCGGGCGGATACCAAGACGGAAGCTGTCCGTCTTGGATATTTCCACCTGTGTCTGCTTTCTTACCGGACCTAAGATCCGAACCCGTTCAAACTGACCCTTAGGGCCGCGGATGGTAACAGTCTCATTACAGGCATATTGTCCGGGCTGTTTTAAGTCACTTTTTTTAGTAAGTGAATAACCGGCACCAAACAATAGTTCCAGGTCCTCCTGGCTGACATGAATATGACGATTGGAGATTCCAACAGGGATTTTACAGGTATTGTATTCCGTTAACTTATCCATTACCCGCCGGGTAACTAATGATAGCAGTTCATTTTGATCCATTACTTCTGCCCCTTTCGGAATTCACTTAAAGTCATAATTATAAGGTCTTTGGCAAAATCTTCTCAACATCGGTGTGAGGTCTTGGAATTACATGCTGGGATACAACCTGGCCGACATTCGCTGCGGCAGCCGCACCGGCATCCACAGAAGCTTTTACAGCCCCAACATCTCCGCGTACCATAACGGTCACCAGACCGGAACCGATCTTTTCATAACCAACCAAAGATACATTTGCTGCTTTTGTCATCGCATCTGCTGCTTCAATTGCTCCTACCAGACCTTTCGTCTCAACCATTCCTAATGCTTCGTTTGACATACAATTTTCCTCCTGATTTATAATTTATTTAATAAGCCAACTGTCGCAAAATCCAGACCTTGTCAGTTTCTTCCCAACGAAAGCCCTGATTCGTCCTGCCAAAGTGACCATAGGCAGCTGTTTTTAGATACTGCGGCTTCCTTAAATCCAATTCCCGGATTACATCAGCCACTCCAAATGAGAAAACATCCGAAACCAGACGGGCCAGCCGCCTCTCAGATATTTTTCCGGTTCCAAAGGTATTGATTGTTACCGATTCCGGTGCAATCTGACCGATTACATAGGATAAGGATACCTCACAGCGTGCGGCCAGTTCTGCCGCAACTATATTTTTGGCCACATACCGGGCCATATATGCTGCAGACCGATCCACCTTGGTCGGATCTTTTCCCGAAAAAGCACCGCCGCCATGTTTGCCGATCGTGCCATAGGTATCAACCATAATCTTCCGGCCGGTAACGCCGCAGTCTCCGGCCGGGCCGCCAATGACAAACCGGCCGGTGGGATTGATATGGATCTTTGTCTCTTCGGTCAGATACCGCGGATCGATCACCGGATCAATCACCATACAACGGATAAAGGTATCGAGAAGCTTTGCCGGAATCTCCTCACTATGCTGTGTTGATACAACAATGCTGTGAATCGATACCGGTTCATGGTGCTGATTATACTTCATCGTCACCTGGGTTTTTCCGTCCGGAAACAAAAAGTCCACATGCCGGTTTTTTCTGACTCCGGCCAACTGCATTGCCAGTTTACTTGCCAGATCACAAGGCATCGGCATGAAACTTTCCGTTTCATTTACGGCGTATCCATACATAATGCCTTGATCACCGCCGCCAATCACTTCCTTTTCACCCGATACCTGCCGGGAAACTCCCAAATCGATATCGGCTGACTGTTTGTGAATATTAGTGAAGATCATACAGCTGTCGGCATCGAAACCTTTGCCCGGATGAATATATCCGATCTCCCGGATGATCTCGCGGGCCTTTGCTACTACATCAACACTGCCGCCGGATGTCACCTCACCGGCAAGCATCAGTGTATTTGTCGATGCCATTACTTCTACTGCCACCCTGGATCTGGAATCCTGTTCCAGGTAAGCATCTAAGATTCCATCTGCGATCTGATCGCAAAGCTTATCCGGATGCCCCTCTGTCACGGATTCCGAGGTCACGTAATATGTGTTGTTGTTTTCATCCTTCATTCTGGAACCCTGCTTTCTAACTTAACGAATTGAAAATCCACTGGTCAGGGTACATCTTCTGCGCCTGGTAAAATGCCTGGCGGTTGTGGTTCCTTCTCCGGTCGCGGTTGCAATCGTAAAACTGGTATTCCCTTCCTCATCGAACCCAATCCCCAACAGTGAGACACCGTTCTTTACAAAAACAGAGGTCTGCATCTTTTTGGCTGCGGCATTCAGATGAGCAATGGATTCCGAGTGAACCGTTGCCGTATGCCGGTATCCCTGCTCAATCTCCAGTGCTGTATCCAGTGCTTCCTCAAAATCAGCAGCCTTTACAAGCGGCACCAGGGGCAGCAGCAGTTCTTCGGTCACAAACGGATGGGTTTTATCGGTCTCTGCCACAACCAGCCGAACACTGCCCTGATATGATATACCTGCACGATGCAGAATCTCCGCTGCCGGGCGTCCCTCCAGCATTTTATTAATTGTACCTTCTTCCGTCAGTACCACAGCGGCAAGCTTACTGATTTCCTGTTCGTTTTTCACATAATAGACACCTTGTTTCAACAATTCGTAAATAAACCGGTCTGCTGCCGGCTCTTCCACAACAATACTTTTTTCGGAAGTACACATCAGGTTATTATCAAATGAGGCACCCAACACAATATCCCTGGCCGCTTTCGCCAGATCAGCCGTTTCATCGACAATTGCCACAGGATTTGCCGGTCCGGCACCAATTACTCTTTTGCCTGATGTCAAAGCCTGACGCAGCGATCCGACCCCGCCCGTACAAACGACCAGATCCACATCAGGATGACTCATGATCTGAACATTGTCCCCCATCAGGTTTTCATGCAGGGTCACAACCAGGTTATCAATCCCGCTGACATTCCGGATCGTTTCACTGATAACTGATGTGATCTGCCTGGAGATCTTCGCCGCCCGCGGATGCGGACAATGGATCACGGCATTTCCGGCCGCCAGCATTCCGATCGTATTGCTGATTAATGTAGCACAAGGATTCGTACACGGAAGTACCGCACAGACGACACCAAACGGAGACAGCTCATATAAGGTCATCCCATGATCGCCGGTATTGACTTCGGTAATCAGATCCTCAACGCCCGGCGTCTTTTCCAGCGCCAGTAAAATCTTCTTTTCTTTATCTGCGGCACATCCCATTCCGGTTTCTTCCACCGTACGGACGGCCATCTCATTGACTAACGGACGCAGAACTGCTTTGACTGCTTCCAGAATACCGCTGCGCTGGTTTAATGTCAGCTCAGAATATCGGGAATAAGCGCCCCTTGCAGCCGCTACCGCTTCCTTTACACTGTCATAAACACCACATTGCATCCGATCCTCCTCCATCAGCTGATGTCCATGGCATCCACGATTCCGATGATAGCCATGTCAATGGATGCTTTCCGCTTCTTCTCATCCACCCGAACAGAAGACCCCGTGCCGATCAGCACGATCTCACCGATGCCGGCACCGACATAATCCACGGCCACCTCTTCCGCATCAATAAAATCACCATTGCCGTTTAAGCGTCTGATTATCATCAGCTTATAGCCGACTAAAGATTCATCTTTTCGTGTCGCTACTACCGTTCCTATCACTTTTGCCAGTCTCATATTTGTTATCCTCTACTTTTTCCGCCTTGAAGTACCGGGTTTTTTAGCTGGTTCCGGCTCTGATTTCGGTTCTGTGTCCGTTTTGGCTTCCGGCTGTGTATCCGCTTCCGGTTCTGCTGCTGCCTCCGTCTGCACATCCGCTTCCGGTTCTGCAACCGTTTCCACCTGTACCTCTTCTACCGGTGCCTCAACTGATGCTTCGACTGTTTCCACCTGCGCCGGTTTCGTCGATTCTGTTTTGCAAAAAACCGTCTCAACATAATCCGCCGGTCTCGGAATCACTTTCCAGGAAACCAGTTTGTCGGTCATCATTGCCATCTGCCGTCCTGCCTGAACGGCTGCAGTCACCGCCCCGACATCGCCGACGGCTTTTATGGTGATATATCCAAGTCCTTTTGTATTCTCAATTCCCAGGATTTTAATGTTAGCTGCTTTAACCATGGTATCTGCCGTCACAATTGCCGTCGACAGCCCGCTGACCTCAACCAGTCCTAATGCCTGTTTCACTCCATCACCTCACGTTTCTGCAAATATCATCAATTTGCCGGACATCACAAATATCAATTCCATATTCAAGTACTGTCCGGTAATACTCAAGAACCCGCTTCACATAACCTTCCGGCTCGCGGCCTGAAAAACGCTCCAGACCTGACTGCAAAAATGCTGCCCGGCTGCCGCCTGCTATGCAGGCGCTTACCCACGCATTCTCAAATGTATCACTGATACACAGTGCCGTCTTCACTACCAGATCACGCGTTACTACCGGAAATACCGAAACATCTCCCGCCGCCAGCTGTTCGCTTCCGCGGTACACCAGTCTGGGATTACAGCCATTCCGGCTTAATTTCTCTGCATATCCGGCCTCGTTCCATGTTTCCGGAATCACTGCATAAACAGTACCCGGATAATTCTGCATAAACTTTAAAAAATCACAATATCGTTCATCCCATTCATCCAGACATACCATCCAGACTCCTGGCCTGGCAAGCTCTGCCTGCCACTGGGCTAATACCAGACGAACAATATCACGTAAACGATCTTCACTGATATCCATCGTCTCTCACCGCCTTACTTTAGTATCCGACCTGATGACCGCTGCAAATGCAGCCGGGGAGCGGCCAGTCAGGGGATTCCTGACTGGTCGCTCCCCGGCTAACTTTTATTTCAGATTAGGAAGAATCTTCTCAACGTCAGTGTGCGGACGTGGGATTACATGTGTAGAGACTACTTCGCCTACGGCTGCTGCGGAAGCTGCACCGGCGTCTGTAGCTGCTTTAACAGCACCAACATCGCCGCGTACCATTACGGTAACCAGCCCTGAACCAATCTTTTCATATCCGACCAATGTTACATTGGCCGCCTTTACCATTGCGTCTGCCGCTTCAATTGCTCCGACCAGACCTTTTGTTTCGACCATACCTAATGCATCTGCATTCATAGATTACGCCTCCTTATTGTGTACTGTATTTTCCTTTAAATATATGGGGTGGTGGTTGATTCCGGTTTATCACCCAATGCACCGAGCATTTTTTTGCCGGCTTCAATCGCTGCTTTTACTGCCTGACGCACAGCACCTGAATCTCCGGTAAAGGTTAAGATAACCTCGTTGGAGTAACTGGTTCCGCCGGCCGGCGAGGAATAACCAACCACTTCGACATTAGCTGCTTTAACAGCGATATCTGCCAGTACGGTACCAATTGCTGCCGGTCCGGCACAGGTCATGCCAAAGGCTCTGCCAAGCGGTGCACCGAATGCTTTTTCCAGACAGTAGCTGGCCCTGGCGGTATACTGAAACTCCAGGTGTCCGGCATCATTGCCGTAAACATCACCAAAATATTTTGGCAGAACCTGAAGTGCAATTTCAACTGCCCGGCGGGCATCTGATACATCGTCCGCGCCTATGTAAATTAAGCTGCCGTGTCCGGCTCCGCCTTTGGTATCACGAGGCAGTTCAACGGTAATAACTTCCGTATTGGTCGCCTTGACAGCTTCATCAACTGCCCAGATCTGAGGTCCGGCTCCGGTTCTGCCGCCAATGATACCGATCGAACGGTACTTGCCAAGATTCATTTTATCTACCAGCATCGGATCAATACTGGCAATGACCAGACCGATGGTGTCACCGATTGCGGTGCCGACAAATTCGGTCATGCCGATGCCCTCACATGCAGGTACTTCTTCTTTGCATGGCTCCGGCTTGATACCAAGCTCATCACTTACCTGTTTCATAACTTTCTCAATTAATTGCTGATCCATTATTTTTCCTCCATTCTTCTTTATACTTAGCCGCCTATCACACAATTCAGCCCATATGCTTCAACTGCCTTTTTGTGCTCCGCCAGATCTTCCGGCTTCATCTGTCTGACATTTTTGAGTTCATAATCTCTGCCAAGCAGGTCGTATTTGTTCTCACCAAACGAATGATAAGGCAATAAGTGTATGCTTCTCACCCCGGTTAATGTTGTTACATAAGCCGCAATGTCCCGAATCTCATCAATGGTGTCATTAAATCCCGGAATTACCGGAACCCTGACAACCGTATTTGATAGTTGAGTGATGCGGGGCGCGTTCTTATCCAGCCCGTCTGTGGGAACACCGGTAAACTGCCTGTGTTTCCCGCTGTTTCTGTGCTTGACGTCCAGAAGCACCATATCTACGTAAGGAATAACCGTCTCAATCGCTTCACTGCTGCCGATACCGGTCGTCTCCATTGCGGTGTTCCATCCCTGACTCTTGCATGCTTTTAAAAGTTCCGATGCAAAGGAGTGCTGTACCAGCGGTTCGCCGCCGGATAAGGTGATTCCGCCGCCGGAACGGCGGTATGTGGTTGCATCCTTTTTCAGTTCCCGTATCACCTGCTGTACCGTCATCACCCTGCCTTTTAAGACAAGTGCGCCGGACGGACAGGCATTGGCACATTCACCGCAACCGCTGCAGCGATCTCTGTCGACAAAATTCGGATATTTTGGACTGATGGCCTGCCTTTTGCAGACAGCAATGCAGCGTCCGCACTGAAGACAGTCCTTTTGCTTAAACATAATAACCGGCCGGGGATTCTGGGATTCCGGATTGCTGCACCAGGTACAGGAAAGCGGGCAGCCTTTTAAAAATACAATCGTACGGATTCCCGGTCCGTCATGCAGGGAGAAGCGCTGTATATCAAATACGGTTCCTGTAAGATTATAGTTGATTGAATCCATGCTGGCTCCCTTCGAAATATTTCATGGTTCTGGTTAGAAGGCCTGCTCTGTACGGCTGATAATATCATCCTGAACTTCCTTCGCCAATACGGTAAACTGAGCACTATATCCGGCCACACGTACTACCAGATCTTTATAATCTTCCGGATTTGCCTGTGCTGCCAGCAATGTTGCCCGGTCGATAACATTAAACTGCACATGCATGCCCTTATGATCAAAATAGGAACGCACTACCGATGAGAACCGCATCAGTCCTTCGTCTCCGGCAAGTGCCGACGGCAGGAATTTCTGATTGTAAAGGGTTCCGTTTG
Source organism: Lachnospiraceae bacterium (assembly GCA_032073745.1). Classification (GTDB taxonomy): domain Bacteria; phylum Bacillota; class Clostridia; order Lachnospirales; family Lachnospiraceae; genus Brotaphodocola. The sequence continues at coordinate 107,145 of DAMAMW010000013.1, forward strand.
AGTAGTTGGCATGATCCAGTTTTGCAACTGACATCGCTGCTGCGGTCGGGCCGTTGGTATCCTTGCCCTGTCTCGGTGATACACCGTCTGCAAGCGGTGTCTTTGCCAGTCTTCCGTCCGGAAGTGCGCCGACATCTTTACCAAACAATACGTTTGCCGATACCGGATAACATCCTGCCTGGAACTGACCGCCGCGTGGATTTTTATATTTTTCCACTTCGTAGGAATAGATCTGTCCGCATTTTCTGGCGATCATATCGACTTCATCTTCATCATTACCGAACCACGGAGTATTCTCCATAATTCTTCTGATATGAGCATAGTCTTCATTGACACATCCGGTTGCTGCCGGCTGCGGCTGGCTGCTGCCGAGCTGAGCCTGCAGATCGGCCAGGTTGATCGATCCGTTGTTGCTGAGAATGCGTTTTACTGCTTCGTAAATTCTTGCTTCATCAGTTGCGGTATCGGTGCATGCACTTTCAGCAGCACCGGCCATTCCGTAACCAAAGTTGTTGGCCAGAGCTTCTTTTAACTGAGCCATGGTTATCTCTTTATTATCAAATACATGCTTCTTGATCGCACAGAGGGAATCGCCGGAGTCAGCAACACCAAATGCCTGCGGTCCGGTAAAGTTGTAGATCGCTCCGCCTTCCTGAACGCTCTTGCCTCTGCCGATACAGTCGTCAACCAGTGCCGATAAGAATGGCAGCGGTGCACGCTCTGCATGAGCGATATCAACGCAGTTATCTGCTTCTGCCAGATGATAAACGAAGTATTCCATCTGTTTCCGGTAAGCTTCCAGAATATCATCCAGACAGGTAAATGTAGTCATATCACCGGTAACCGGTCCTAACTGCTTGTCGCCGACCTTACCATTATTCAAAGTGATTTCAAGAACTTTCGCAATATTAAAGAATGCAGCATCATGCCATCCTTCGGTCTTATGCGGGCACTGCGGTTCAACACAGCCGATGATGCAGTAGCTTCTGGCATCTGCCAGGGATACGCCGCGGTTGCAAAGTGCCGGAATAATAACTTCATCGTTATACATTGCCGGAACACCAAGTCCGAGTCTGGTTACTTCACACGCTCTGTAAAGGAACTCCTCCGGAGTATTCTGGTGTACGCGAATGGAGAATGACGGTGCCGGAAGCTGAACATGAGCTACGGCTTCCATACACATATAAGAAACATCATTGGTTGCATCCAGTCCGTCCTCAGTCTGTCCGCCGACGATCAGATTCTGGAATACCGCATAACCGGCAAACGCCTGTGCGGAAATCTCATCACGGGTCTTGTTAACATCATTTAATTTGATCCAGATACAGTCAACCAGTTCCTGGGCAAATTCTTTTGAGATTGCTTTATCCATTGCCAGATACGGATACATATAGTAGTCAAAACGTCCCGGTGATATGGAATGTCCGTTCGCTTCAATCTGAAGCAGAATCTGAACAAACCAGAATGCCTGACATGCTTCGTAGAAATTCGTTGCGCCTTTTTCCGGAACGCGGTCACAGTTTGCTGCGATCTGTAAAAGTTCTGCTTTCCTGGTCGGATCCGGGCAGGATGCTGCCATTTCTCTGGCCTTTGCTGCATAACGATGAGCAAAATTAATTGCTGCCGTATAGGTAATTACAACGGCTTCATAGAAGCTTCTCTTTTTTATGTAGTCCGGATCACTGGTGTCCAGTTTATCCATCGCCTGAATTACCTGTTTGATAATTCCGCTGAAACCGATATCCAGAACCTTGCCGTAATCCACACATACGTGGCCTACACCGCCGTAGAAATAGTTGCCTACAGTAAATACGCCATTAGCGATACAGTCTTTGGTATCCTGAGACATATAGGAATCTGCCAGCGCACTGGTAGTCTTTCCTTCCCAGTATTTAAATGCTTCCGATAATTCAGCTGCGGTTTCTTTCGGAATCTGGAACGGGTCTGCGATTCTGGTTCCCATGGTTTCAAATTCCTTCTCCACCCAGTCATAAGAAAATTCCGGACAGATTTCGGTCGAACGGAGATTTTTCGTGATTGCGCCAACTACCAGTTCATCCGGATGAATGGTGATGGGAAGATTGTTGAAGATTTTCTCGGCTGCTTTTGCCCGTCTCATGACCGGAGACAACCCTTCTGTTTCTTTGTAGGATTCTGTTACCAGAACGGCACGTTCTGACTCCACATAAGGAACAGCATCAACAATTGCCTTTTTCAGTCGTTTCACTCTCTCTGTTGGGTCGGTAAAACCTTTTGCAAGCATAATAATCCTCCTTTACATTTATGAAAATTTAATTTGGAACAAGTGACTTGGCACATGTTCGCGCCGGAGCGCGGTTGCCTCGGCAACCATCTTCCTTAGCGCGGAGTGCGCCTCCCCCCGGAGGGGGTTGATTCATAGGATGCATTTTCCTATGAATTAACACACAATGTCTGCGTCCATCATCATACCCTATCCGTCCGGACATACGGATATAGAATCAAGACAAAATTCTGGTACAATCCAAACCTTTTCCATCATGTACCGCTTATCTTCACTCCCAGAAGCTGTAAAAATCCTTTTAATATTTCGGTGTTTCCGGGCCAGGCCGGTGAAGTTACCAGATTTTCAAAAATCACGGCTTCATGGGGTTGCTTTTCTATGTAATTCCCGCCGGCTGCTGTTATCTCCGGCCTGACCGTCATATAGGCGGTAAGTGTTTTGCCGCGAACAACATCAGCTGCGGTCAGAATCTGTACACCATGACAGATGGCTGCTACCGGTTTTTTCAGTTCCATAAAATAACGGACAATATCTGTCACCCGGGGATCCAGCCGCAGATATTCCGGCGATCTTCCGCCGGTCAGAAACAAACCGTCATACTGCTCCAGCTTCAGATATTGAAATGTAGTATTTAATTTAAAGTTGTGCCCCGGCTTTTCCGAATAAGTCTGATCTCCCTCGAAATCATGGATTGCCGTACGGATCACATCCCCTGCCTGCTTGTCAGGACAGACCGTATCCACATCGATTCCCACCACCCCAAACGCCTGATAAGGAACCATAATCTCATAGTCTTCCGTATAATCACCGGCCAGCATCAAGATTCTCATTCACTTTTTCCTCCTTATGTTCCCACGGCAGGATGTCGGATTCTTCACTCAGATACATAAGGATATCCGAAACCCCTTCGCCAGTCACCGAACTGACATAAAATATGTTCTTGCAGCCGGCAAGTTCCAGCCACCTGGCCGCCCTGTCAGCCCTCGCCGCAGGCTGGTCAATCTGAGTTACAATTCCGATTACATCCCTCGTTGCCATCGATACAATATTAGGACTGTACAATGAATACTCTTCCACCGCACTCATCAGAAGGCCGACCACATCTGCTTCAAACGAGTATAGGATCAAAGCTCTGGCAAGCGTCCGGTTTTCCGCGTATTCCCCCGGTGTATCAATAATCACATCATAATGATTGATGTACTGGGTCTTGTGATAGACAATTTTTCTGCCCTTAAGTGCCTGTGTCAGCGTTGTCTTTCCGGCACCGCTGCGTCCAACCAGCATGATCTTGCGCATATTTCCTCCATCAGGCCTTTGTAATCCGGCAGATACTGAAGTCCAGCTGCTGTGATGTATACTCCAGTATTTTTTCAAACGCAATTGTTACATCTGAAATAACACCGGTGATAATCAGAGTTCCGCTGAACCGGTCAATAAAGCCGATTTCAATAGCCGCAGCTTTCATTGCCAGATCAGCTGCAATAATAGCCGTTTCACTTGGTGACATTGTCAGTACGCCAATCGCACTTCTGTGATAATCAACAGAGGGGTCCAGTCCCAGTTTTTTATAGATAATTTCATCCGGGCTGGCAATGATATGAGCCATGGTTATCTGTTTTCCCGGAACCGACTCCTGAATAATCCTCATCAGGTCGCCCGGTATTCTCTTCTCATTTCCTGTCATGATTCAAACGCCCCTTTCTGCTCACTGTCCTCATTGTAGCATCACTGCTCAATTTTCCTTTTGTACTAGTGAAACTTATTTTTTGTAATTTTGAATCCTTTTCCTATTTTTAAAACAAGGTACGGATTTTACCCTTTTTTGGATTTGGCTGTAATTGAGATGTCATAAACTTTTCTCTATAATTAAGTGGATAGGGGAATAACCTCCCGGAAAGGAGTCATCCATATGAATTTGCTCGACCAGATCAAAGAAGCCGGTGTTGTCGGCTGCGGAGGAGCCGGTTTTCCGACTCATATCAAACTGAACTGTAATGTTGAATATCTGATTATTAATGCCGCCGAGTGCGAACCGCTATTACGGACCGACCGTTGGCTGATGATAAATAAAGCGGTTGAAATTATTGCTGCCGTTGACATGGTGGCTGAAATGGTACAGGCCGAAAAAATATATATCGCCCTGAAAGAAACTTACCAAAGGGAAATCAATGCCCTTAAGGCTGCAATCGAAAGCCGGAAAAGTAAAACAAATATCTACCGCATGAAGAATTTTTATCCCGCCGGTGATGAACAGATAATGGTATGTGATATTACCGGCCGTACCGTTCCCCCGTCCGGAATTCCGCTTGATGTCGGAGCTGTTGTATCTAATACCGCCACTATTTTTGCGATCTATGAAGCAGTGCTGAACAAACCGCTGATACATAAATACCTCACCATTACCGGTGCCGTCCGTACCCCCTGCATTGTTTATGCACCGGTCGGCACCTCCTTCCCTGATTGCCTGGCTGCTGCCGGAGGCAGCACTGCATCTGATTATTCCGTCATATCCGGCGGACCTATGATGGGAACATGCCACTCCGGCAATGATGTTCAAAAATTAACAGTTACCAAGACTACATCCGGTTTTATCATACTGCCTGATGATACCACCCTGGTTCAGATGCATCATACACCTGTGGCAGTTTCACTCAGACAGGCTAAAATGTGCTGTATCCAGTGCTCCTACTGTACCCAGATGTGTCCACGATACCTGACAGGTCATCCGCTTCAGCCACACCTGATTATGAGGACATTAGCATACGCCATGAAACCTGAAGATGTTCTCTCCGATGAAGCAGTACGTCAGGCCATGACATGCAGCGAATGCGGCATCTGCGAGACCTACGCCTGTCCGATGGGTTTAAACCCCCGGCAGGTCAATATTCATGTAAAACAACTGCTGCGGCAAAGTGGCTTTCGTTATCCCAAACCTTCCGGATCATTTACGCCGCGGACAGAACGGGAATACCGCCGGATCTCATCAAGGCGTCTGGCTGCACGGCTTGGTGTCGACCGTTTTTACGATTATGATATTAACGACTGTATTTCGCTCACGCCAGAACAGGTAACAATTCCTCTGCGGCAGCATATCGGTGCACCCGCACAGCCCGTGGTAGAAATCGGCACCTATGTAACAGAAGGACAGCTCATCGGCCGGATTGCGGACGGTTCCATGGGGGCCAGTATTCATGCCAGTATCAGCGGAACCATTACCGATATTACTGATACCGCTATTACTATTAAAGCAGTAAATAAAGCAGCAAATCAAGGAGGTGGAAGTTTATGAATACCATTGGATTCCTGGAGTTGAACAGCATTGCCAGAGGTATCGATGCAGCTGATCAGATGCTCAAGGCTGCCGATGTGGAGCTTTTGTCCGCCCGCCCCAGCTGTCCCGGAAAATATCAGATTCTGATTACCGGTGAAGTCGCTGCGGTAGATGCCGCTTTAACCTGCGGCGAAGAAACTGCCAGTAAAAATGTAATTGACCGTCTGGTGATCCCGCGCATTCATCCGCAGGTCATTGAGGCCATTCATATGGCTACCGAAGTTCCAAAGCAGATCCGGGCTCTCGGTGTACTTGAATTTTTTTCAGTTACCGGCGCTATTATTGCTGCCGATACTGCTGTTAAAACTGCATCGGTTTCGCTGATCGAAATACGTCTGGGTACCGGTATCGGCGGAAAATCATTTGTCACCTTTCACGGCGATGTGAGTGCCACCGAAGCCGCTGCTGCTGCAGGAATCAAAACTGCCGCTGACAGTGCTGCATTAATTGACTATGCAGTTATTGCCAATCCATCACCGGAACTATACCGCTGCCTGATCTGAAAGGAGGTCTTTGATTGAACGATGAAATCATGGTAAAAGCGATTGCTGATACTGTCATCCGTGGTCTGAAGGCCGAAAAACTGACGTTAAAGAAAGCCCTTACGCTGATTGCTCTGGGCGAGGAAAAAGCACACGAAATAAATATCCCCATGGTATTTACCGTACTGGATGAAGGCGGCAATATGATTGCCCAGCATCGAATGGATGACTCTCTGCTGGCCAGCATTCAGGCCTCTTATGCCAAAGCCTATACCGCAGTCTGTCTGCGTATGCCAACCGCAGAATCTGCACAGCAGACCCTGCCGGGCAAACCATTATACGGACTGCAGTTTAGCCGGCCGGATCATTATTGCTTTCTGGGCGGAGGAATTCCGGTTATGTACAATCATCAGTGTATTGGCGGTCTTGGCGTTTCCGGCGGTACGATTGAACAGGATATCATGGTTGCCGACTATATTAGAAAAAAATCCTTCTGTTAATCTTGCGGTTGTATTATTCTGTATTTTTTGTATAATTATAGAGCAATGCAAATTAACAAAGGCAGGCCGTCAGAATTTCTATCGCCCAGACGATATCCTTTATCATTGTCCTGTTTATCTTTATCAGGCAAAAAGCTAATAGAAAGCCAACCTTTCGAACAGATTAAGTAAACAAATAAATACAGGGACAGCATAACACCGAGGAGTAAATTACATCCTGTTATGCTGTCCCTGTTTCTATTATTCTTCATTTATTTATCAACCGTAATTCAGCCTCAGCCATCGGTATACATTCTGCATATCGCACCGGCCATATGTATTCATTATAATATTTATAACTTTCCTCTGCAGTCATAAATGAATTACTTCTGGTACTGTTGGCATCTGCCGGTACGATCATGTGAAAACCATGTTCAAATCCGCATTTTATGGTTGCATCGATACAGAAATCAGTCTGGAGACCGGTAACCATAATATCACCTTCATTTTTTTGTTTCAGATAATCAAGCAATCCACTTTCCTTAAATGGACTGTTCACAGTCTTAGTAAATGTTTTTTCTCCTTCATGTGGTGCAAACTCATGATAGACATTAAATCCCGCCATATCTCTCACCAGATCACCGCCGGGCCCATCATCATGACAGACATAAATTACTTCAATCTGACTCCGTCTGGCTGTATTAATCAGCCGTTTAACATTCTCCTTAAATATACCAAACTGGTATAATGCTTCATTCGTGATCAATTCCTGAGTATCAACAACTAACAGTACCATCTTCTTTTCCTCCGCTCAAAACTGTTTTTAGAAAATATGTATTAAATAAGAGCAGACAGCAGAAACAAATAGTTCCTGCCGACCTGCTCATATTCATCTTGATGGCTTACAGTAATGCCAATGTATCTCTGGCAATCATCAACTCTTCGTTGGTTGCGATAACCATAACGGTAACTTTGGAGTCCGGAGTTGAGATAATAGCATCTTTACCACGAACTTTGTTTAACTCGTCATCAATGGTAATCCCCAGATAAGTCAGGTGCTCACAAACACCTTTTCTGGTGATCGGGCCATTCTCGCCAACGCCGGCTGTAAATGCAATAACATCCACACCGTCCATAGCAGCGGTATAAGCACCGATATATTTGCGAACTTTATAATCGAAGGTCTTCAGTGTTCTGAGCGCTGATTCATTGTTCTCAGCAGCTGCATCCTCCAGATCACGGAAATCACTGGAAATACCGGAAAGACCAGCCACACCGGATTCCTTGTTCAGGATATTCATAACACCCTCGATGTCAGTGTTCTTTTTCTTCGCAATAAAATCTACGATAGCCGGGTCAATATCACCGGAACGTGTTCCCATGATCAGACCTTCAAGCGGAGTCAGACCCATGCTGGTATCGATAGATTTGCCGCAGTCTACTGCTGATACGGAAGAACCGTTACCCAGATGGCATACGATGGTCTTCAGTGAATCATATGGTTTGCCCAGGAATTCTGCCACACGCTGGGATACATAGTTGTGAGAGGTTCCGTGGAAACCATAACGGCGGATACCCAGTTCCTTATAGTAGGAATATGGCAGGCCGTACAGATAAGCTTCTTCCGGCATCGTCTGATGGAAAGCGGTGTCAAATACACCAACCATCGGTACGTTCGGCATCAGTTCCTGACATGCACGGATACCGATCAGGTTAGCCGGGTTGTGCAGAGGTGCCAGTTCGCAGCATGCTTCGATTGCAGCAATTGCTTCTTCGGTCAGCAGGGTGGATCCGGTAAACTTCTCGCCGCCGTGAACAACACGGTGTCCGACAGCCTGTACTTCTGAAAGATCTTTAATTACGCCGGTCTTTTCATTGGTCAGGATATCGAGAACCATCTTGATCGCCTGAGTATGAGTCGGGATCGGTGCTGTAACAGCTTCTTTCTCGCCGCCTTCCGGTTTGTAGGTAAGTTTTCCTTCTTCCTGACCGATTCTTTCACAAATTCCTTTTGCCATTACCTCTTCTGTATCAGAGTTGATTAACTGATATTTTAATGAAGAGCTTCCACAGTTAATAACTAAAATATTCATTGTAAATCCTCCTAATAAATTTATTTACATACGAAACGGACGAGTATCTTCTTGAATGTCTAAAGCCATTCAAGAAGCATCGGATGTCCATCCGATGTGAAATTGAATATAAAAACAGTCTTACAAGTAAACTTGACGTCTGTTTTTATATTCAATTTCCGCCGTCCTGTGCTGTTATCGTTCTATTCACATTGAGCCTGTACTGCAGTAATTGCAACAACACCTACAATATCATCAGCACTGCAGCCTCTGGACAGATCGTTAACCGGTTTTGCGATACCCTGGGTCACCGGGCCGTATGCTTCTGCCTTGGCCAGTCTCTGTACCAGTTTGTAGCCGATATTTCCGGCATCCAGATCCGGGAATACCAAAACATTGGCTTTGCCTGCCACACTGCTCTCCGGCGCTTTGGAAGATCCTACACTCGGTACGATTGCCGCATCCAGCTGCAATTCGCCGTCTACTTTAAGGGTCGGATTCTCTGCTTTGACAATTTTAGTTGCTTCTACTACTTTATCTACATCAGCATGCTTTGCTGATCCCATTGAAGAATGAGAAAGCATTGCTACCAGTGGTTCTTCTTTTACAAGGAGTTCAAAGCTTTCAGCTGAAGACTTGGCAATCGCTGCCAGTTCCTGAGCTGTCGGGTTCTGATTCAGACCGCAGTCAGCAAATACGAAAGTTCCCTGAGAACCGAATTCACAATCCGGAACAGCCATCAGGAAAAATGCCGATACTAACTTGGTACCTGGTTTTGTTTTAATAATCTGAAGACAGGGACGTAAGGTATCCGCTGTGGAATGACATGCTCCTGATACCATACCGTCTGCATCACCATTCTTGATCATCAGACAGCCATAGTAAGCGTAATCGCTCATCATGATCTCTCTGGCCTTTTCAGGGGTCATACCTTTTGCTTTTCTCAGTTCTACGAACAGATCCACATACTCCTGGGTCTTTTCGTATGTAAGGGGGTTGACAATTGTAGCCGCCGATACATCAAGTCCTTTGCTGTTTGCCTCTACTTCTTCCGGTGTTCCAATAATAATGAGATCAGCGATATCTTCTTTTAAAATAGTCTCCGCTGCCTCCCATGTACGTCTGTCCATTGATTCAGGTAAAATTACAGTCTTCTTTTCTGACCTCGCACGATCTTTGATTAGATCAATAAAACCCATATTCCTGATACCCCTTTCTTTTCTAGTGTTAAACATTAGCTTCATTATATACTGACATTTTTGGGTAGACAAGCTGAATCACCAAAAAGATTGCACTTTTTTCAGTACTGCCTGTTAATTTTTTAACTTACTTTAAAATTTTCTCCTTTACATGTGAATTTATCTCTGTTTATAATAGTAATACAGGAATAATCATCCGAAGAAAAGGAAACTTGCTTATGAAAATTACCGGTATCATTGCAGAATATAATCCATTCCATAACGGACATTACTATCAGTTCGGACAAATCCGTGAAAAATCACCTGAGAGTTATCTGATTGCCGTCATGAGCGGCAGCTTCGTTCAGCGCGGTGAACCGGCAATCTACGATAAGTATACCCGGACCAGAGCCGCTTTAAACGCCGGTGCTGATCTTGTAATCGAACTGCCTGCGCCGTTTGCGGTGAGTTCTGCCGAAGATTTTGCATCCTGTGGTGTTTCTCTGCTCGATCAGCTTGGGGTTACGGATGAACTGTGCTTTGGCAGCGAGTGCGGGGATATTGATGCGCTGACGGCTGTTGCTGCTATTCTGGCTGATGAACCGGCAGAATATCGGGAACTGCTGCGGCAGGAGTTAAAATCCGGTCTTACGTATCCTCAGGCCCGTAATGCCGCATTGACATCCTGGCTGAAACAACAGCCGCATCTGGTTTCAGCGGAGCTTGCCGGTGAACTGCTTGCATCTCCCAATAACATTCTGGGGATCGAATATATCAAGGCTATCAAACGGCGCGGCAGCCTGATTAAGCCGGTAACGATTACCCGCAGCGGTCAGGGATATCATGATACTGCTGTTGACCAGGGACTTGCCTCAGCTTCCGGCATTCGTCTGGCGATGCGTGAATCAGGCCAGTTGGAATTCCCGGCTGCACTGACCGGTCAGATTCCTGATCTGGCTTATGATTGTTATCGATATGCTGTTCCTGTTTTTGCTGAAGATTTGTCACTCCTTTTAAATCAGACCCTGCTGCGGCTTGACGAGGAGCGGATTCCGCTTACTTCTTTTGCAGACGTTTCGGAAGAGATCGCTGCCAGGCTGCAGAAACAGCTGCTGGATTTTGCCGCATACCCGGAACGGATCGAACAGTTAAAAACCCGCCAGTATACTTATACCCGTATCAGCCGGGCTCTGCTCCATCTGGTGCTTGGTATTACAGATGTTGATATGCAGGCGTATCGAGGACTTGATTATGCACCATATGCCCGGATCTTAGGTTTTCGCAGGCAGTCTGCGGGACTTCTTACAGAAATCAAAAAACAAAGCAGTATTCCGCTCATTACAAAGACTGCCGATGCGAAGGATATCCTTTCTGATTCCGCATTTCGTATGTTCCGGAAAGATCTTTACTGCTCTCATGTCTATCAGACATTGCTGCAGCAAAAAAGCGGGGAGAATCCCCGCAATGAATATACACAGTCGCCTGTTATGCTATAATTGCTTACCATATTGATCATGGTATTACATTATTTCTTCATCAGCAGCTGATACAGAGTCGGTTCAACATGTAAAAACTCAAGAATCGACTCCAACTCAGCCCGATTCTCTTTCGGTTTTCCTTCCTTCACAGCCCGGATCAACAGATTCTTGGGGGTGTGCTCCATATCTATAAATTCCAGTATCTGAGTTCGGTACCCCATGTGCTCTAATATTTCAGCCCTGATTCCATCTGTATAAAGCGCCGACATCCGTTCTTTGATCAGACCGTATTGTAAGACCGGCTGCAGTAACGGACTTTCAATCTGCCGGTTTAATTCATGCTGACAGCAGGGGACTGATAAAATCACCCGGGCTCCCAGCTTTACGGCTTTCTCCAGGGCATAGTCGGTAGCGGTGTCACAGGCGTGAAGTGTTACTACCATATCTACCTGCTTTACACCTTCGTAGGACGCTATGTCGCCGTGGTAGAATCTCAGCTTGCTGAAGTTGTACCGTTCGGCCAGTTGGTTGCATCGTTCAATTACATCACGCTTTAGGTCCAGGCCGATCATTCGGACCGGGTATTCTTTGAGCTGATGCAGGTAGTAGTACATTGCAAATGTGAGGTATGATTTGCCGCAGCCGAAATCGAGAATGACGGTTTCTTTGTTCTTGTCCAGTTTTGGAATGATATCTTCGACAAATTCGAGGAAACGGTTGATCTGGCGGAACTTGTCGTACCGGGAACGAACTACTTTACCTTCTGCTGTCATGACGCCGAGGTCTGCGAGAAATGGGACTGGTTTGCCTTCCGGGAGTAAATAGCGTTTTTGACGGTTGTGTTCTTGTAATACCGGGGCCGGCAGAATCTTAGCTGTTGTTTTCTTTGATTTTACTGTGACTGTACCTTTTTTGCTGACCAGTACAGAGGCACTTCCGAGCGCAGAAAGGACTTCCGCCTGGCGGAAGTCTTGTTCCAGACTTGCTTTTATATATTGTTTTGCTTCTGCATCGGTTAGATTTTTATGGAATGCCTGCTTGCCGACCAGTTCTTCTGCCTGAAATATCACCTCATCTTTTTGCCGGAACGGGCGTATTTTGACTTTGGTGATCTGGTCTTTGTTTGCCGGATTGCTGAGGATTAACTGATGCAGCTGGGGGTTGATGAAATAGTCCAGTATGGACTGCAGGGTTTCTTTTGCCATGATTTATTTCCTAACTTTTTGACGAACGCATGTGAGGGGGACTTACCTCTTTTTGGGGGATGAAGTTCAAGGACAGGGTGTCGCGGGAGTTCGCGGCTTTCTTCTTGAATGATAAAGCCATTCAAGAAGCATCGGATGTTCATCCGATGTGAAATCACATACAGAAACAGTCTTGCAAGCAAGCTTGACGTCTGTTTCTGTATGTGATTTCACGCCGCTATAAACTGGAACGTTTAGTTTTTGAAACTATGAATAGGGGCCGGTATCCTTCCGCCACGATTTACAAATTTCTCGCAAGAATACTGATTAACCGGCATAACCGGTGCATAACCAAGCAGTCCGCCAAATTCTACTGTGTCACCAACAGTTTTACCAATGACCGGAATAATTCGTACAGCCGTAGTCTTCTGATTGATCATGCCAATCGCCGCTTCATCAGCAATAATTCCTGCCATTGTAGTCGCCGGAGTATCACCGGGAATCGCAATCATATCCAAACCAACAGAACATACACAGGTCATCGCCTCAAGCTTCTCCAATGTCAAAGCTCCCAGTGATACCGCATCGATCATTCCCTGATCTTCACTGACCGGAATAAACGCACCGCTAAGTCCGCCGACATAAGAAGAAGCCATTACGCCGCCCTTTTTAACCTGATCGTTTAACATCGCCAGGGCAGCCGTTGTTCCCGGTGCACCAACGCGTTCCAGACCGATTTCTTCAAGAATCTCCGCAACACTGTCGCCAACTGCCGGGGTTGGTGCAAGAGAAAGATCAATAATACCAAACGGAATACCAAGACGTTTGGAAGCTTCCTGAGCAACCAGCTGTCCTACTCTGGTGATTTTAAATGCCGTTTTCTTAATCGTCTCACAAAGTACTTCGAAGTTTTCACCGCGGGCTTTTTCAATTGCTACTTTTACCACGCCGGGGCCGCTGACTCCGACGTTAATGATTGCATCTGCCTCAGTTACACCATGGAACGCACCTGCCATAAAAGGATTGTCATCCGGTGCATTACAAAATACCACCAGTTTGGCACAGCCAAGGGAATCACGGTCTTTTGTTGCTTCGGCTGTCTCAATTACGATTTCACCCATCAGTCTTACGGCATCCATGTTCAGACCGGTTTTGGTTGATCCGACATTGACAGAACTGCAGACCCGTTCGGTCACAGCAAGCGCTTCCGGAATCGAGCGGATCAGATTCTCTTCTGCCGGGGTCATGCCTTTTGACACAAGTGCAGAATACCCGCCGATAAAGTTCACACCTACGGTCTTTGCTGCCCGGTCAAGAGTCTTTGCAATTGTTACAAAATCCTGAGGAGTTTTGCAGGCACAGCCGCCAACCAGTGAAATCGGTGTGATAGAAATTCTCTTGTTTACAATCGGGATTCCAAAATCTCTGGAAATCGCTTCACCGGTAGCCACCAGATCTTTTGCATAGGTGGTGATTTTCCGGTATATCTTTTCATTTAACTGAGTCAAATCCTGATCACAGCAGTCCAGCAGACTGATGCCCATGGTAATGGTACGGACATCCAGCATCTCATGGTCGATCATATTATTTGTTTCAATTACTTCGAACATATTCAACATATGGTTTTACCGCCTTTCTTCGGGATCAGATCCGGTGCATTTTGGTGAAGATTTCTTCTCTCTGGCATTTAATGTTCACGCCAATAACTTCGCCCAGATGTTCCAGTTCATCACAGATCTGCTCGAACGGTGTCTCGGTTTTCTCCATATCTACGATCATCATCATGTTAAAAAATTCCTGCACGATGGTCTGGGATATATCCAGGATATTCACCTGGTTATCTGCCAAATATGTACATACCTTTGCAATAATTCCCACCGTATCTTTTCCCAGTACGGTAATAATGACTTTGTTCATAATCCTCTCCGCCTTTCTTTCCTCACTATTATATATAGATAATCTGGGACATGGCATCCCGCTTTGCTACCTCGATCGAAAAATCTGAGGACTTGTAGCAGGTCTCGCCCTGATCAATCTCAAGTTTTACTGTCTCGTAAGCCAGTTCTTCGTAATTGTTCTCTTTACTCAGATGCCCCAGCAGAATATGCCTGATATTGTCATGCAGAATATAATTCAGCAGACGGCCGGCATTTTCATTTGATAAATGACCATGGTCACCCAGGATACGGCGCTTTAAATGATAGGGATACGGCCCGGTCTCAAGCATGTTGACATCGTGGTTAGATTCCAGAAGCAGAGCATCCAGTCCCTGCAGATGATCAATAATATACTGATCAAAATGTCCCATATCCGTTGCCACTGCCACACAACGCTTCTCATGCTGAATCCGGTATGCCACCGGATTGGCCGCATCATGGTCAATGGAAAACGGCTGAATGTCCAGATCACCGATCTGAAATGTTACATCCGGCTTGATCTCCTGCAGCACTCCATCCGGAATCTTGCCCAGATATGACATACACCGGATCTCCTCCAGCGTTTCCCTGGTGGCGTAAATCGGCACGCCATACTTGCGGGCCATGACACCAATACCTTTGGTATGATCCGAATGTTCATGGGTAATCACAATCCCCTGAAGATCACTGCCTTTTAATCCGATTTCATTCAGTCCCTGTTCCATTCTTTTATTGCTGATTCCGGCATCCACAAGTATATGGCTGTTCTCCGAACCGACATAAATACAATTTCCGCTGCTGCCGCTGACAATACTTACAAATCTCATAATAGCTGCCCTTCTGCCTGTAAAATATCTTTTAGCTGACGATGAATATCTTCCATCGTCCCGTTATTATCAATAATCCGATCTGCAAAAGACAGAAAGGTATCCCTGTCCTGCTGGTTTCCAATGATCTGCAGCGCCTTCTCCCGTGTATATCCACGATTGTTCATGACCCGCCGGACTCTCGTTTCTTCATCCGCATCAATAAACCAGACCTCATCACAGGTCCGGCTGCTCTCCCGGTCAAACAGCGCCGATTCTATCGCTGCAAGCGGTTCTCTGGCCGATCGTATCATCTGCATAATGCGTTCCCAGGTCATGGGATGAATGACCGCGTTTACCTGATTTAATCTGGCCTGATCATGGAATATAATATCTGCCAGCCGGGGCCTGTCGATCCGGCCTTCCTCATTCAGAATACCGGCACCAAACAATTCTACCAGGGCGTCATACCCTGGCTGTCCCGGTTCCTGAAGCTGTCTGGCCACATCGTCGGCAAGAACGATAAAGGCACCGTATTCCTCTTTTAAGATAGAAAGAATACGGCTCTTGCCTGCACCGACACCACCTGTGATACCGATTATTTTAATCGTATTAGCTGCTTCTGTCTGCATTCCTTTTCGCTTCTCTCTGCTTCAGTAATGATAACAGCATATCCTTTGAAATACTGATATTTTCGCCATATGGGTTGATAACAAAACCTTTCAGATCATTGATCTGGCGGATTAAAATATTGCCAAAATCCTCCATCGTCATAATCAGGGCTCTTTCGTTTTTGCCGTCTTCGTTCCATTTATCGTATTCATTCATGTCCGTAAATGCCAGATAGTATTTATCGCCCATGGTGTTTTTGATTTCTTCAAATCGGATTCTGGTACTTGGGCCGCTTTTTTCTGCCAGAACGGTCTGCTGCTCTATTGGGGAAAGCAATTTAGCGTCCATTAAGACTGCTGCCATTTTGCTCATGGTGCTGCTATTTTCATCTTTCAAAACTTCACGCATCGCTGCGATCAGTTCAGGGTTCTTTACCTGTTCACCTGACTGTTTCATTGTGTGTATTCCTCTCTTTCATGGTGTATCTTTACTCATGTGTTGCTTTACTCTGATATAGATACAGTGTACTAGCACATACTATATCATAAAATCCGGTGCTCAGCCATAAAATCTTTGAATTTCTTCTCTCCACTCTCACCAAATACACGGATATTATGTTCTTTCAGTAATTCTGCGGTTCTGCCATCACCTGATACCAACTGTCCGGAGTGGGTTCCGTCATAGATTCTTCCACTGCCGCATGACGGGCTTCGTTCCTTTAATATAGCGCAGCTGCATCCATACCATCCGGCCAGCTGCAGAATATATTGTGCGCCGTTTTCATATTCTGATGTTACATCAGTCCCACCCTTTGTTATGATGTGCCCATCTTTTCGTTCCGCCGGCTCCCGTGGCGTCGCGAGTCCGCCCATCACTTCCGGGCAGACCGGAATCAGGATCATCTCCCGCTCAAGTTCCTTCAGCCATGCGATTTCCTCACCACCGCCATTATAGCGGCACCGGACTCCCATCAGGCATGAACTGACCAATACTACCGGCTTCTGCGATGACCAGTTTCTGCCTGTTTTCAGCAGTACATGGCGCAGGACTCCGCCGTATTTTTCTTTCGTCAGCACCACCCAGTATCCAGCAGCACGCATATTGGCCAGACTGTACTTATTTTCCGGATGAATGGTGCACATCAGATATTCATAACGGTTTTTCGCAAGTTCCTGCTCCGCTGCCGCCAGAAGTCTTTGCTGCAGCCGGTGTCCCCGGTACTCCGGCAGGACGATCACAGTATCCATATGGGCTACCAGCTGCCGTTCTTCTTTATTCAAATGCAAATCATCACCAAGATTATCTTCCTGATCGACAGGAAAACATACAATAAACGCAGCTACAACCTTTTTCTGCCCGTTTTCTGCCACCACCGCAAGACCGTATTGTTCAATCCGCCGTTTAACAAACTCGTACTCTGAAGAAACAAACCATGAACCCTGTTTGATTTCTTGTGTCACTTTATGCATGACTTCCATAATTGCTTCGGTATCTGCCAAAACGGCTCGTCTTATCTGCAATGTTTCCTGCATACTATCATCCCCATTTTTCAATTTCAGTATACTATATCACATTTCGATTGATAAAAACAAGATGTAATAACAGGATACAATCTCCTCCAAAACAAAAAAACTGCCCGGAAAGCCGAACTGACATTTTCATCCGGCTTTCTGAGCTGCTGACTTTATCACTTTTTATTCAAATAATCCTGCCACTCTGTCTCGCTGCCATAAAATACATTGATATCAATATATTGTTCTACACCTTGATAACCATCTAACCGGCCACGGTTGGTATACTGCCAGAATACCCAGTCCGCATCATTTCGCGGTTTGGTGAAGACATTGCGGATCCACAACGGATATTCATCAAAATATCCCTTCAGGTAGATCTCCCAGACATCCTCCGTCGAGTAAATAACCGGCACCTTACCATAATGTTCCTGCAGCTCATTCAGCATCAGGCTGAGTTCCTTGCGGACGGAATCAGCTGACGGCGGATTCACTTTCTTATCTGCATAGTATTCCACATCAACAACCGGAGCCATCATATCAGGATCTTCGCCGACACAATTAATAAAATTCTCAGCCTGTGTAAGTCCGGAACTGTCAAAGCTGAAAAAATGGTAGGCTCCGACTTCCAGATCTGTCTTTCTCGCCTGCTCCCAGTTTTCCGCAAATAAGCGGTCAATATGACTGCTTCCTTCTGTGGCCTTTATGTATGCAAATTGAATATCCTCCTGCGCTAAAACCGGCCAGTCGATATCCCCCTGATAATGAGCCACATCGACACCTCTGACGGGGTATTTTGCCTTGGATGGATTGTTCAGCAGCAGGTAGCCGTTATAGACCGCATAAACATACAGGACTGCCGCAATAATAACAAGAATAAATGCCGGTATTATATACCTGAGTTTCAAAAATCGTTTCATGAAATTTACGTCTCCCACTTATTAAGTAGTTCATAGTATATCACACCGGCATAAGAGCGTCATCTGCTTTTTACATTTTTAGTTATAACCACATTACTGCCCGTATCAGCGACATTTGCCAATACCACCTCACCAATATGTACCGGTGCATTCATTTTCACTGCTTTGATTTCCTTCATCACAGCAAAGATCTTATCCTTCGGTATCAGCTGATCCAGACGGACACTAGCCAGCGGCAGTTCACCGCCTCTTATCCGTATGGACGTCGCAATATTCCGCATCGGATGAATAATCTCCTGGCAGGCATAATCCTTTCCTTTCGGGCAGAGATTGCCGCGCACCTCTATGTTATCACCCTCCAATACCTCCGCTTCCAGATCACAGCCTGACGGACACATAATGCAAGTCATTTCTCTTATCATATGATATTCACCTCCACCTTACCGGCTCCGCGTACAGCCTGTGCCGTCAATGGAATCTGAATCATTTCCGCCGGCAAAGCTTTTTTCATTCTGACAGTTTTCACACACCGGTCATCCGCTTTTATTTCGATGATGCAGTTTTTTAATGGCCGGCGTACCCGCATTGACAACACAAAATCCTGCTCACCGGAAACATTTTGCGGAACCGTATATCCAATCATCTGATCTGATACTACCGGAATCTGAACACGATCCGCTCTTGCTGCACTGCTGATATAGTTCGTAACAGCTTTAGCCAGACGTTCGCTTTCCAACGAAACAAAATCCACCAGATCATGCACATGCAGAACATTCCCGGCCGCAAAAATACCATCAACATTCGTCTGGTAGTCTTCATCTACCAAAGCTCCTTTCGTTCTGACATCCAGTTCCACGCCCGCTGATAATGATATCTCATTCTCCGGAATCAATCCTACAGACAGAATTAAGGTATCACACGAGTAGGTGACTTCCGTACCGGGAATCGGTTCGAACTGCTCATTTACCTGGGCCACCGTAACACCACTCAGTCTGGATTCACCATGTACGTCTACAACCGTATGGCTCAGATACAGAGGGATGCCGTAGTCATTCAGGCATTGTTCGATATTTCGCGGTAATCCGCTCGGGTAAAGCTGGATTTCAAATACCCCCAGCACTTTAGCACCTTCCAGCGTCATACGCCGTGCCATAATCAGCCCGATATCACCGGATCCTAAGATAACCACGTCTTTTCCCGGCATCATATTCTGGAGATTAACATAGGACTGCGCTACACCGGCAGTATATACACCGGCCGGGCGGGTCCCGGGAATACTGAGTGCGTGCCTGGTCCGCTCCCGGCATCCCATTGCCAGGACAATCGCATCTGCATTATATTGTACGATCCCCTCTGATGATGAAGCTGTCACTACTTTTCCATCTGCATCACTACTGATATCAATTACCGTTGTTCCGGTCAGAAACGGAATTTCCAGTTTCAATACCTGATCAATGAAACGCTGGGCATATTCCGGGCCGCTAAGTGTTTCTCCGAATCTGGACAGACCAAACCCATCATGGATACACTGCCGCAATATCCCTCCCAGAGCGGACTCGCGCTCAATAATCAGCAGATCCCGAATACCTTCTTCATATAATTTCACAGCCGCTGCCAGGCCCGCCGGACCACCGCCGATAATGACCACCTGTTTTTGCTCCATCTTATTCTCCCCTCACTTTCCCGGTAAACATATAAGATCCATCCCGCTGATACAACACATCTTTTTCGTCCAGATTCATCTCTTCACAGATCATTGCGGTAATTCTTGTTTCACAGTAACCGCCCTGACAGCGGCCCATGGTTGCCCGGGTGCGGTTTTTGATGCCGGTCACTGTATGGACTCCGAGCGGATTATGAATGGCCTGCAAAATCTCCCCCCTGGTTACAGATTCACACCGGCAGACGATCTCGCCATATTCCGGTTGTTCCTTGACGATTTGTATTTTCTCACTCAGACTTAGTTCACTGAATCGTATAATCCCTTTACGCTGGGGATTAAAATCAGGATTTGCCGTAAGTGTTTCGACTTCTCTTATCTTCTCCACTACTCTTCTGGCCAGCGGCAGTGCACAGGTCAATCCCGGCGATTCAATACCAACCAGATTTATGGCATACGGAGCATCGTCCCGGCGTTCCAGAACAAAATCCAGTACCTCGTTCGTTTCCGGATTCACCCGTTTCCAGCGGATTCCGGCAAATGTACGGATGAAGTATTCCGGCTTTACTTTATCAAACATTTTCAGGCCGTCTTTGACCAGACCGGCCAGCTGCTTTCTCGTTGTGGCATAGTCTTCCCTGCCTTCGGTCATATAAGAATCCGGCCCGACCAGTACATTGCCGTCTATGGTTATGGTTGCATGAGTCGCAAATCCGCCCTTATCATTAGGAGCAGGATAAACCGGAACTCTAAGTCCGTTCCCGGCTTTTTTATCCAGCACGTAATACTCGCCTTTAAATCCCTTTGTGACATAACCGGTGATGCCAAGCATATCAGAGATTTTCGTACTGTACATCCCCGCGCTGTTAACAACAAAACGAGTATTTATTGTCTCCTGTCCTGCAGCAATGCGATACCCCTGTTCCTGTTTCGAGATATCCGTCACTTCACTGCCAAAATAAAACTCTACGCCATTTTCTGCAGCATTCTCCGCCAGGGCAATCGTATACTGCATCGGATCCAGGATACCGGATGACGGACTGTACATGGCGAATTCCCCTAAAGCTTCCGGCTCTATTTCATACAAACGGTCCCGGTCAATCATTTCCAGTCCTTCAACCCCATTTTCCTCACCAACTGTTTTGTATTTGAGAATATTCTTCCGGTCTGTTTCGGTAAAACCGACAACAACTTTACCAGTGCGCCGAAATGGTATATCCAGCTCCCGCGCCACATGATCAAACTCCCGGTTCCCCTCAACGGCACAGATCGCCTTCAGGGATCCCGGCTTGTATGTAAAACCGGCGTGAAGCATACCGGTATTACGGCTGGAATTGCCGCACGCCACATCAAGTTCCTTCTCCAGTACACAGACCTTCAGGCGATATCGGGACAGCTCTCTGGCTATTGCACACCCGACCACTCCGGCACCGATCACGGCCACATCGTATTCCTGATTCATCACTGAAACCTCCCAGATAACTTTTTGTGTATTATATATCCGGTATGAAGTAAGCGGCAATACTACCATTAAAAAGGGAACAGCTTCGTCCCTGATATCACAAAAAAGGACAAATCTGTTCCCATAAATCATTGTATTGTATTCACCTAACCCGTTCACTGTTTTGGATCAGATGATGCAGCATATAATCATAAGCATCACTGCCACGCTGCTCCTTAATCGCCGCTGCAATCTTTTTATGTAATTCCAGGGTTTTGGCACCCAGCAGGTCTTTTGAGACAGTTCTCTGCAGCAGCAATGCCTGATGGATCGACGGGATCATGCTGCTCACGACCAGATTCCTGCTGGCAGCTGCAATTAAAGCATGAAATTCCAGATCCTTCAGCATATATGATTTCTTTTGCTTGAACAGTTCATCCATCTCTTCACAAAGCTCCATCAGACGGCAGCGTTCTCCCGCCGTTGCATTCTGAGCCGCCAGCGCCGCCATCTTAGGTTCAATCAGGATGCGAAGCTGGATCAGATCTTCTGTCATCTTCTGTTTGTCATAGGTCAGCGACAGGCCAAGCGGATCATCGCCTAATCCCATGCGTCGGGAAACAAAGGTACCTGACCCCTTGTTGACTTCCAGGATATTTCTGTCAGCCAGAATGCGGATCGACTGGCGAATGGTATTTCGTCCGACTTCCATTTTCTCTGCCAGTTCGTATTCTCCCGGAAGTTTGGCACCAACGGCATAATTCTCACAATAAATCATATTTAAAATGGCATCGGCTGTTTTTTCTGCTAATGACTGTTTGTTTACTTTACTCATGGTTATCAGCTCCGTATTATACATATTTCAACGATGTATTTATAATAACATTGAAATATGTCAACCGCAACTGGTACTGGCTTTGCTCACATCTGCTGTTTCAGATAATATACCGCTCCGATCATTCCCGCATCATTCTGAAGGGCCGCACCTTCAACCCGCAGATCCTTCGAGAAATTAACCATAGTCATCGCCTTCACCTGTTTACGCAACGGCTCTATAAATAATTCCTCCTGGCCGCTGACACCACCGCCAACCAATACCACCTCCGGGTTAAATAAATGCACAAAACTGACGATGCCGCAGGCAATATCGGTGATCCAGCTGTCAACGGTTCTCGTTATCAACGGTTCTCCCTGTTTCACCAGTTCAAAGATCTTTCGTCCATTAACACTCTCACCGGTAAGATCAGGATGACCGTCAAGCGGCAGCTGATCCTTAACCGTTCGAACTAAAGATGTCATCGATGCATATTGTTCGTAACATCCACAGTTGCCGCAAGTGCAGGTCCTGCCATTTTTATCAATAATGAAATGACCGAGTTCACCGCCAAATCCGGACTGTCCGGTCAAAATATCGCCATTCACAATAATTCCGCCGCCAACACCGGTACCGATTGTTATCATCACCACCTGGCGGCAGCCTTTGGCATTGCCAAGCCAGAGTTCTGCAAGCGCTGCACAATTGGCATCATTAAGAACCCGCACCGGAACATCATATTCAGCTTCCAGTACATCTTTGATACGGCTGCCCTGCCAGTTGGTTATATTGCCGCCGACACCGGCTACCACACCATGGACGGAATCAATCTGTCCGGTAGCAGATACACCGATGCCGCCGATCATTTCCCTGATATCCGTCGTGTTTCCTGATGTTTTGCTATAGCTATCAAGAAACTCACGGCAGCGAAGCATCACCGTATCAAGGATCGGGGTCACATATCCGTCAAATGCCACCGGATATTCATTCCTTGTAATCACTTCCCCTGAATCTGTGATAACTCCGAACTTAACAGCCGTTCCGCCAATATCAATTCCCAGATAGTTCATCATATCCACCTCTATGATCCGGCCCTGACAATTGCATTGCGGATCATTTCCGCACAACGTGCAATCTGTTCTCCATCTGCTGCTGCCACCGGCGCCAGCGGAGCCCGGACACTGCCAAGTTCAAGACCTTCATTCAGCTTCAAAATTTCTTTCATTACTGCGTACAAATTGCCCTTGCATTCACACATCGCATAGATGATCCGGTCTGCTTCGTTTTGAAGCTCTGCCGCCTTTGCATTATTGCCGTTATCCATTGCTTTTTTTATAGCCAGGTAAAGTTCCGGCATGACGCCGTATGTACCGCCGATTCCGCCGTCCGCCCCCATTGCCAGGCCACCGGCAAGCTGCTCATCAGGGCCGTTAAAGACGATACAGTCCGCACCGCCGGCATCTTTAAACATCTGAATATCCTGCACCGGCATCGAAGAATTCTTCACACCGCGGACCCGTGGGTTCTTAAGCATTTCCTTAAACAATCCCATCGTCAGGGAAACACCGGCCAGCTGGGGAATATTATAGATAAAGAAATCGGTATTTGGCGCTGCTGCCGAGATATCGTTCCAGTATTTCGCAATGGAATCCTCTGGTAAGTGGAAATAGATCGGCGGTATTGAAGCAATCGCATCAACTCCGGCACGTTCTGCGTGGGCCGCCAGTTCACAGCTGTCGGCGGTATTATTACAGCCGACATGGGCAATGATGGTCATCTCTCCTTTGACTGCTGCCATTACCGTTTCCAGGATCAGTTTGCGCTCCTCTTTACTCTGATAAATACATTCGCCCGATGAACCGTTTACATACAGTCCCTGAACGCCTTTTTGCAGCAGGTGCCTTGCCAGATTTCCGGTTCTTTCAGGGCTGACTGCCCCCTGTTCATCATAACAGGCATAGAATGCAGGAATAATTCCCTGATATATTTTTTTGTTCATCTGATACCTCTTTCTTGGTTTTGTCCTTGCTTTTATTTTAACGGTTTAAACCAGGCATGTATAAATGGCAGGCCGCCATATGCCCCTCTTCTCCGCCTTGGTACATGGCTGGATCTTCTGTTTTACAGATCTCCAAACACTCAGGACAACGGTTATGAAACGCGCAGCCGGTAGGTTTGTTGATCGGACTGGGCACCTCTCCATCCAGGATCTGACGCTTTTTCTTCTGATGGATATCCGGAATCGGAACCGCTGACAGCAATGCTTTTGTATATGGATGCAGCGGATTGTCATAAAGTGCTCTGGAATCTGCCACCTCAACAATCTTCCCGAGATACATGACTACAATCCGGTCCGACATATACTGTACCACCGACAAATCATGGGCGATAAACAGATACGTCAGATTCAGTTCCTTCTGAATCTCCTTCATCAGATTCAATACCTGGGCCTGAATCGACACATCAAGTGCCGAAACCGGCTCATCACAGATCAGCACCTCCGGTGTGACCTCAAGAGCCCGGGCGATACACAGACGCTGCCGCTGACCGCCGGAGAATTCATGGGGATAACGCATCAGATAGTCCGGTTGAATATTAACCATGTCAAGGACACGTTTCATGTTGGCTTCCCGTTCTTCCTTGGATTTCATGCCATGGACAATCATTGGTTCTTCGAACGAGGTATAGATTTTTTTCTGCGGATTAAGCGCCGAATACGGATCCTGAAAAACCATCTGGACCTTTTTCCGGAACTGGAACATTTCATCCTTATTAAACTTTGTCACATCTTTAAATTCACCGTTATAGTTAAAATCCACCTGTCCGTCAATCGGATTTTCCAGCATCATAATCGTCTTTCCCAGCGTCGATTTGCCGCAGCCGGACTCACCGACAATGCCAAGTGTTTCACCGCGGTAAACTTCCAGACTGACACCGTCTACAGCTTTGACATGGCCGACGGTCTTCTTGCGGATTCCTTTTTTCACCGGAAACCAGGTTTTTAACTCATGAACCCTGAAAATAACTTCTTTCTTTTTATCCGCCATATCAGTCCACCTCCGGGAATGTATCAAATTTCAGGCAGCGCACCCGGTGCCCGGGTTCGATCTCAAAAGCTGGTATCCGCCCCTTCTTACACCGTTCCATGCACTCCGGACAACGATTGGCAAAATCACAGCCTTCAGTCAGGTCAGCCGGATTCGGCGTAATGCCGGGAATCGTTTCCAGCTTTTGGTCTTCAGCCAGACCCAGAACCGGAACACTGCGCAGCAAAGCTGTGGCATAAGGATGTGCCGTACGGTCAAACAGATCCTCCAGCGTACCGAATTCCACTACCCGTCCCATATACATGACACAGACCTCATCAGCCATTTCTGCCACCAGTCCCATATTGTGAGTGATCAGTACAATCGACTTGCCCTCTTTAGTCTGAAGTCCCTTAAGCAAATCCATGATCTGGGCCTGAATTGTCACATCAAGAGCAGTCGTCGGCTCATCACAGATAATCAGTTCCGGGTTGCAGATCATTGCAATCGCAATCACCACGCGCTGTTTCATACCACCGGAAAACTGATGGGGATAGCAGTCAATTCTGCTCTCAGGATCAGGAATTCCAAGCTTTTTAAACAGCTCAAGCACCTTGATGCGGGCTTCCTTTTTTGATATTTTATTGTGTTCCATCAGCCCTTCAGCCACCTGGTCACCGACTTTGTAAACCGGATTCAGACTGGACATCGGATCCTGAAACACCATGGCCATCTCCGGTCCCCGAAGCGACCGCATCTCCTGATTGTTGGACTGCTTCATCGCCTCAATATGATGAGTGGTAACCGTATCACCTTTTTTTGCGTGATACAGGATATGATCGGCACTGATCCGTGCATTCGCACCAAGAAAGCGCATAATCGAGTTCATTGTCACACTTTTCCCGCAGCCGGATTCACCGACTACCGCCAGCGTAGTTCCCCGCTTCAGCTGAAAAGAAACGGACTTTACAATATCAGTCTTTTTTCCTTCAGAGAGGAAGCTGGTATTCAAATTTTTAACATCTAAAATGATATCCTGATTCTTCATCTTCCCCTCCTATTGTTGTTTTGCATCCAGTACATCCCGCAGGCCGTCACCCAGAAAGTTGATCGCCAGTACAAATAAGGTTATGGCAAGTCCCGGGAACACCCAGATCCACCACTGGCTGGTGACGATGGAGATTGATTTTGCTGCATTTAAGATATTCCCCCAGGTCGGTGTACTGTCCGCAACGCCCAGGCCGATAAAGGAAAGAGCTGCTTCCTGCAGGATAAAAAATGCCACATTGGTAGTTGTTGAAACAATAATCGGACTCATGACATTCGGCAGAATCTGCCCGAACATAATCCTCGTTTTGCTCATTCCAAAAGCTTCGCATACCTTAACATAGGTCTCCCCCTTTAAGGTCATGAATTCATTGCGAACCATACGAAATGTTGTCATCCAGCCGGTAAAAACAAAGATAAAGATCAGGTTGCTGAGTCCTCGTCTATTAACGATCGCAACGATCATCATAACCAGTACCAGCTGTGGAAATGCCTGAAAAATCTCCGAAATCCTGATCAGCAGTTTGTCGGTTCTGCCGCCGAAATATCCTGCCGCCGCACCAAGTGCCGCGCCGATAACCGAACTCATCACCGCACAGAATACACCGATCAATATCGAATAACAACCGCCGTATAATACCCGGGCAAACAGATCACGGCCTATTGTATCGGTACCAAAGAGATATTCAGCTGATGGCGCTGCCTTCATATCAGGCAGATTCGGAGTATTATAATCAACACCGATTACAGCACCGGCCAGACAGGCCAGAGTCATCACCACTACGATCACAAGGCCGAATACGGCCAGCCGGTTGTTCAAAAACTTGCGGATCTTCTTTTTCAGAAGAGAAGAAGAAGCCCCGTTTTCTTTTTTCTGACCCATAAGATATTCTCCTCTCCTATTCTTCCAGACGGACCCGCGGATCAAGCAGCGCATTCAGTACGTCAATCATAAAGGAACAGATCAGCATAACAGCTGCAATAATCAGAGTTGTAATCAGTACCATCGGATAATCACCGGATACAATGGCATTGGTCATCGTCAGGCCGATTCCCGGATAGGAAAATACACTCTCGATGACAACGGAACCGCCCACCAGCATTGGTACCCTGAATACCAGAATGACCAGTACCGGTTTCATGGCATTGCGGAAACCATGTTTTAAGTAGACTTTCCACTCAGGTATTCCTTTGCTGCGGGCGGTCTTAATATAATCGCTGCTCAGAATATCGAGCATGGTATTCCTGGCATAACGCATCAGTACTGCCACCATGCTGATCGTGAGTGTCAACACCGGTAAAAACAGGTGCAGAAATCCGTCAATAAAAGGATTAACTGCATCCGGGCTGACCCGGTTCCCCGAAGGGAACCATCCCAGCTTAATCGAGAATAACAAAATCAGCATAATTCCAAGTAAAAACTGCGGCACAGCCTGACCAAGCACTGCCAGAACCCTGCAGATATAGTCAATCACACCATTCTGACGGATCGCTGAGAGGATACCCAGCCCGATACCGATGACTGCCGAAAACACCAGTGAATATCCGGCCAGTTCCAGGGTATACGGCATTCTGACAGCAATAATCGAAGCAATCGAAGAACCGTTGAATGAATATCCGAAATCGCCGCGCAGACAGTTCGTCAGCCAGCGGAAATACTGTACAATCAATGGATCATTCAGTCCCAGAGACTCGCGAAGGGCCTCTACATTATCCCGGTTTGCCGACAGGGTTTCCGGACTCACCATAAAGTTGATCGGATCAACTCCGGTGAGCTGCAGACCAAAAAATACAATCATACTGATAAGTATCAGCATAGGAATCATCATAAGCAATTTCTTACCTATATATTTAACCATTCCTGTCCTCCAGTCTCTTATCTGAGTTTACTTAATTTCCCACTCCGCAAATTGAATGTCACAGCTGTACAGCGGATTGCAGAATGCCGTGTCCGCAGGGAGTGTTAAATGGTTACTTGTAAATACATAGTTGCCAACCGTAAATAACGGTACTTTATATACTTTTTCCTGTTCCAGATCCTGTAACTCTTTTAATACAGCATTCATCTCTTCCTGGCTGGTAGCTGCCGTCAGCCGGTCAATCAGACCGTCGAAGCTGTCATCGCCACCAAAGATATTGCCAAACAGGGCATCGCTGCTGATGTATTCGGTGTACCATTCGTTGATTGAGAATGCTGACTTTCCTTTAAAACCGATATCATAATCACGGGTGGTAAACAGATCGGTAGTTCCGTCATTGGACAAGGTAGCTTCTACGGTAAGCCCTGTCTGTTCCAGATAGTAAACGATGGTATTGATCAGATCAATTGATGTCTGGTCGTTATTGTAATAACAGATCTTTAATTTTCTGGACATATCATATCCGGATGCCTGCAGATCTGCTTTTGCTTTATCTGCGTCATATGTATAGACGAAACCGTTATATGCCTCATCAAAATCCGGAACGCCGGAATTTAACACTTTTGCATTCGGATACATGGTTGCCAGTGTCGCACGGTCAACCGCTTCAATCAGGGCTTCTCTTACCGCCACATTCTGCATTGCTTCGTTTTCTTTTCCGTCCACACCTTTCATATTAAAGATGAAGTATTTATAAAACAGGACATCAACATCATGTGAAGTATAGGTACTCATCGCATTCATTGCCTCAACCTGATCCGCTGCATTAGCAAACAGATAATCGGTATTACCGGCTTTTGCCGCTGTCATATAGTCTGATACAAAGTAGTTGGTGATCTTCTGGATCTTTGGTGCTGTCCCCTCATAATGTTCATTGATCTTCAGGGTAAAGTAATTGCCGACATTCAGTTCGTCCAAAGCATACATACCGGACGATACCGGGTTGGTCCAGAAAGCATCAGAATCAAGTTTCAGCGGGTCTGCCTGTGCCAGTGAATGTTCTGGTAAAATGGCAAACTGTGTCAGAACTTTAGGCAGGTCGGAGTATGGTGCCGACATTTTCAGGGTAATGACATTGCCTTCTGCACTCAGATCATCAATCTTACTGAAAGCTGCGGTATAAATGGAATTAATCGTGGCCGTCTTTAAGGCTGTTTCTACTGAAAAGATCACGTCATCGGCGGTCAGTGATTCACCATCGCTCCATTTAAGGCCATCTTTTAAATTAATAGTATAGGTAAGACCATCGTCACTCACCTCATAAGATTCAGCCAGATCCGGATTCACTTCATTCAGATGACTGTCGGTGGTAAACAAACTTCTAAACATCAGATTTGTTGAAAAGATACGGTTATACCATGGAGTTGGTATCTTATCATCTGTGGTCGAACCGTCGCCGGTCGTTACCGCCAGCTTCAAAGTAGGAACCTCGTCAGTGCCGGCACTTTGTGCTGCCCCTTCCGTTCCTGCTGCTTCTGACCCGGCTGCCTGACTGCCCCCTGCAGTCGTCTCCGTCTTTGCCGAACTGCCGCACCCGGTCAGCATACCCGCTGTCATAACCACACCCAGAATACCTGCTAATAGCTTCCTTGTTGTTTTTTTCATTTCCTTTCCCTCCGTCTACATATTGGTAGAATTTCATTGTACCCCCATCATAACACTTATGAAAATATTTTTCAATAGATTTTCAAATTAAATTATTTTTCTTTGTTTATTTCGTTTATTTTTCAAAAATATTTTCATTTTTATTATTTATTTTCATTACTACAATCTGCATTCAAATCAATATCACTTGTTTTTCTGTAAAAACTTGCACAATGTGTTATTTTTGATTTTCATTATGAAAAAATAAAAAAACTTTTTACATTTTGTTGAAAATAGTTTATACTAAAAAAAAACTAATGGAGGTATTCCTTTGAACGGTGAAAATATCATCCAAACAATTACTACTATTTATCCGTCCCTCACCCGCTCTGAAAAGAAAATCGCTGATTTCGTTCTCCATAATGCGATCGACGCCCAATATATGTCCATCACCTCACTGGCGGAGGAATGCGGCGTAGCTGACGCCACGATCTCCCGCTTTTGCAAAACGCTGGGATATCAAAGCTACAATGAGTTCAAACTGGCTCTGGCGAAAAACGGCTCACCGGCAGATCAGAGTGTCGATGCCAGTGCTTATGATAAAATCACATCTGATGACAGCGTTATGGATATGGCAAAGAAACTGTATGCCACTGATATGCTCGCAGTGAAGCAGTCACTGGAGATGATTGATCCGGATGCAATTAAGAAAGCGGTCGAATATTTTCATGCGGCCAACCGGGTTTACTGTTTCGGCCAGGGCGGCAGCGGTGTCATCGCCAAAGAGGCATGGGCACGCTTTGTTACTGCTACCCCACAGTTTCAATGTATTGAGGACGGGCATATGCAGGTGATCGCGACAAGTCTGTGCAGTCCTACTGATGTTATTTTCTTTTTCTCGTATTCCGGAGCGACGAAAGACGTGTGCGAAACTCTGGCAACTGCCAAAAAAAGAGATACCAGAGTAGTTCTGGTAACTCATTTTCCGAAATGCCCGGCAGCAGCTTATGCAGATGTGATTTTACTGTGCGGCAGCCAGGAAAGTCCGCTCAACAGCGGCAGCGTTGCCGCGAAGATGGGACAGCTGTTTATTATCGATGTGCTGTTTCATGAGTATTGCCGGATGGATTTGTTTCATACGAATCAGAATCGGGAGACTACTTCTAATGCTTTGTCTGGGAAGTTGATTTGAGATGTTGTAGGTTTAAGAGAGTCAAGGTATGCTGAGGAAGGCACTGGGCCTGTTGGGGCTGGATATTGCTC
>DAMAMW010000014.1:0-131636 GCA_032073745.1 Lachnospiraceae bacterium
AAGTCTATTATACACCATCTTGGTCGATTTGCGAAGTTTCCTATAAAGCAAAAAAGGTGATCGATCAACGACCACCGTTCAATAATTCCCAAAGTAAGGGCATATGCTTCCGCAGGAACTTACCTGTCCAATAACTGATTCCCGATGCAATCACCGGCATTGCCAGGAACAATGCTAACGGTATGGGCAGCAGTGCAGGCAAAAAACGGGCACCTGCTTTATTTATAAACCGGGCCACACCAAAGTGAGTAGCATAAAGAAAAAAGTTGTTCTGCATCCAGTCTTTCGCATCCGGCAGCCACTCTCCGGCAATCAACAGCCACAAACCAGATACCAGAAGGAACCGGCACACTACAAACAAGGGAGGATATGCCAACCGCAAACCAATATAATAAGCTGCGCTTCCCGCTGCAATCAGAATACCTCCGATAAAGTGTTTTAATCCTCCTCCTGATTCTTCTATTACTTTATTGCCATGCAACGCCAAAAACGCTGCTATTGTATAATAGATCAGCGCATCAAGATTTAGCTGCGGCAGCTGCACTCCCATAAAGAGCAGCCCCCACAGACAAACTATAAAAATCACCCCCGGATATATCTGTTTCAGCAGCAGATATATCACGGGTGTTAACAAAATCAGTAAAATCAGCTGATATAAATACCAGAAAACATAGTTGTAGGTATAATTCAACACAGCATCAACAGCTGTCGGTAAGTTAAACGGGATCGTTCCTTTGCCCACTACATCCGTCATCCATGGCAGCCTGCTGCCAATCACATAACACATGTAATAAATAAAATTCCAGGAAATAAACGGTACCAGAATGCTTTTAATTCTGGAATTCCACTTCCGCCCCAGCTTTTCCCACGAAAAGTTTCGGTAGAACAAATAGGATGAAATCATAAAAAATCCCGGTACAGCGATCTGACTAATTATCTCACCAACCCAGTGCTCTATCCTATAGAGAAGTGCTGACTGAGCCGTCCGGCCCAGATACAATTCAGCATTATAAGAATGTACCCAAACCACCAACAGGCTGAATACGAAAGTAAACCAGGTTATCTTATTGCGAAATTGCTGTTCCTTCACATCGCATTTCCCCCTGTTTATCTGCCATAGGTCATGGCAGCATAAGCATCCAGCATACCACCACTTGATACCTTACCTTCCAGCCCTTCCATCCTGCGGGCCGAATTCAGAATCACGGTTCTCACGTCCTGCAGGCTCAGGTCAGTCCGGTAGGAGTAAACCATTGCAGCCACTCCCGTTACCATCGGGGCAGACATAGAGGTTCCGGTCATAAAACCATATCCGCCCTCTGTAATCGTACTTACAATATAGGTTCCGGGCGCTGCAATATCTACCGTACCGGCACCATAATTCGAACTGGCAGCCAGGTTTCCGTCAAACATAAGATTCGCTACCGATATTGAATTCGGCAGATTATAAGAAGATGGATAGTCCGGATATTTATCAATGTTAATTCCAACCGCTTTGGAATCGCCATTACCAGCTGAGATAATAAACAGCATATTCGATTCCTTCATCGCCTGTTCAAGTGCAGGATAATACTGTGTCGTACCAAAACTAAGATTGCAAATTGATGCACCATTGGCTTCGGCATAACGGATTGCTGCAACAACTGCCGCCTCTTCCCCTACACCTTCATCACTTCCAAGTGCTTTGAGCGACATAATCTTCACGTAATTATTATCTGCGATACCGGCAATTCCCATCTGACCGCGTTCAGCTGCAATCGTTCCGGCTGCATGGGTTCCATGATCATCTTCTTTTCCGTCATAAACCTGATTGGTGTTATTAAAGAAATTCCAACCATAAACATCATCAACGTAACCATTTCCGTCATTATCAATCCCGTCTCCGGCAATCTCATCTTCATTAATCCACATCGAATTTTTTAACTCCGGATGGTTGATATCGACACCGGTATCAATAACCGCTACAATAACCTGGCGGTGAGTCTCCTCACTGCTGTCATACAGCTCCCATGCCGGCAGAATATTAATATCAACGCCTTCTACAGCGTTTGTTTTTTCAATTTCATAGGCTGCCGGGCCTGATACAGGTGCCGGAATTCCAAGCGAATTGGACATATCGATCGCATCCGCCATTCTCGGATCACTCTCGCGAAATCGGTTCTTGATCTCCAGATACTGCAGCTCAGCATCATTCTTTAGTCCCCACTGATATTGGGCATAATAATCACCCGATGACAGGTTCTTCTCTCCTGGTCCATAAACATGTAATCGAAACGGCTCATCACCCGTAGTTTCTGCAAAAACTGCAGCTGGTGTAGCTACAACACATAAACCAGCCAACAGGACACTCAATAATTTTTTATTTGTTTTCATATGATGGGGGTACTCCTTATCTGTTATATAAGCGTGACCATTACATTATATCACAGATTATGGAAATGTAGTTTGAATAATAAGTGAATTTTAGTTTACGTTTTTATATCAATTGCATTACTATAATGAAAGCAAAAAAGGACCCCCATCTCTGGGAGTCCTTTAATTTATACATGTTTCGATTACTCGATGATAGTAGCAACTCTTCCTGAACCAACAGTTCTTCCGCCTTCACGGATAGCGAAACGCAGACCCTGCTCCATAGCGATTGGGTGAATCAGATCTACGGACATCTCTACGTTGTCACCAGGCATGCACATTTCTGTGCCTTCTGGCAGCTGGCAGATACCGGTAACGTCAGTTGTACGGAAGTAGAACTGAGGACGGTAGTTGTTGAAGAATGGAGTATGACGTCCACCCTCGTCTTTGGTCAGTACGTATACCTGAGCGGTAAACTTGGTGTAGCATTTAACAGAACCTGGTTTAGCCAGAACCTGACCTCTTTCGATGTCAGTTCTCTGAACACCACGCAGCAGTGCGCCGATGTTATCACCAGCCTGAGCGTCATCCAGCAGCTTACGGAACATTTCGATACCGGTAACTACAGATTTCTGAGTCTCTTCTTTGATACCAAGGATTTCAACTTCATCATTCAGGTGAAGGGTTCCACGCTCTACTCTACCGGTAGCAACAGTACCACGGCCGGTGATGGTGAAAACGTCCTCTACAGGCATCAGGAAAGGCTTGTCAGTCTCACGAACCGGATCTGGAACCCAGCTGTCAACTGCTTCCATCAGTTCAACTACTTTATCGCCCCATGAGCAGCTAGGATCTTCCAGTGCTTTCAGAGCAGAACCCTGGATGATAGGAGTATCATCGCCCGGGAATTCATATTCGCTTAACAGGTCGCGGATTTCCATGTCTACTAATTCAAGCAGCTCTTCATCATCAACCATGTCACATTTGTTCATGAATACTACGATATAAGGTACACCTACCTGACGAGAAAGCAGGATGTGCTCTCTGGTCTGAGCCATAACACCATCAGTAGCAGCAACAACGAGGATAGCTCCATCCATCTGTGCAGCACCGGTGATCATGTTCTTAACGTAATCGGCATGTCCTGGGCAGTCTACGTGTGCGTAGTGTCTGTTAGGAGTTTCATACTCAACGTGTGCGGTAGAGATGGTGATACCACGCTCTCTCTCTTCCGGAGCCTTATCGATGTTTTCGAAATCTACAGCTGCACCGGTTCCGTATCTTGCGTTCAGAGTTTTGGTGATAGCTGCGGTTAATGTTGTTTTACCATGGTCAACGTGTCCGATGGTACCAATGTTACAATGCGGTTTGCTTCTTTCAAACTTTGCTTTTGCCATTTTATAACGTCCTCCTTAATTGGGCCTCTATGGGCTGCTTAATTAATTTTATGTTTAGGCTGTTTCCTATTATATGCTATTTCTGCAATATTTTCAAGCCTATTTTCCATATTCCGGAACGCCCCGAAAGGCGCTCGGAATATAGTGATTCACTTCATTTTTTAATGCTTAGCCTTTATGCTCGGCAATAACTTTTTCCTGTACAGATTTCGGTACCTGCTCATATTTGTCAAAGAACATTGAGTAGTTACCGCGTCCCTGTGTTCTGGAACGTAAATCTGTGGAATAACCGAACATTTCTGACAGCGGCACGAACGCTCTTACGATCTTACCGCCGCCCAGGTCATCCATTCCTTCGATACGGCCACGACGGGAGTTGATATCACCGATAACATCACCCATGTAGTCTTCAGGCATGGTTACTTCAACCTTCATGATCGGTTCAAGCAGAACTGCTCCTGCCTTCTGCATCGCTTCTTTGAATGCCATGGATCCTGCGATCTTAAATGCCATTTCGTTTGAATCGACTTCATGGTAAGAACCGTCATATACAGTAGCGTGAATACCCAGTACCGGGAAGCCGGCCAGAATACCACTCTTGGTTGCATCTTCAATACCAGCGCCGACTGCGGGGATATATTCCTTCGGAATAGCACCGCCGACAACCTTGGATTCAAAGCGGAATACTTCTTCTGCATTGGCATCCATCGGCTCAAAGTGCACTTTACAGTGACCATACTGTCCACGTCCGCCAGATTGTTTTGCGTACTTGCTGTCTACATCAACAGCCTTGGTGAAGGTCTCTTTGTATGCTACCTGAGGAGCACCAACGTTAGCTTCTACGTTGAACTCACGCAGCAGACGATCTACGATAATTTCCAGATGCAGTTCGCCCATACCGGAGATAATGGTCTGGCCGGTCTCCTGATCGGTCTTTGCACGGAAAGTAGGATCTTCTTCCGCAAGCTTGGCTAAAGCTTCGCCCATCTTGCCCTGACTTGCTTTTGTCTTAGGCTCAATCGCGATATCGATAACCGGCTCTGGGAATTCCATGGATTCAAGAATTACCGGATGCTGATCATCACAGATGGTATCACCGGTAGTAGTAAGCTTGAAACCTACCGCTGCAGCGATATCTCCTGCATATACCTTATCCAGCTCCTGTCTCTTATTAGCATGCATCTGCAGAATACGTCCGACACGTTCTTTTTTATCCTTGGTAGCATTCAGTACATAAGAACCTGAGTTCAAAGTACCGGAGTACACACGGAAGAAAGCAAGCTTTCCTACAAACGGGTCAGTCATAATCTTGAATGCCAGTGCTGAGAAAGGTTCTTCATCGGAAGAATGTCTTTCGATTTCGTTGCCGTCCATATCTACGCCTTTGATTGATTCAATATCAGTCGGAGCAGGCATAAATTCGATAACTGCATTCAGAAGTCTCTGAACGCCTTTGTTTCTGTATGCGCTTCCGCAGCATACCGGAATTGCTGTACATTCGCAGGTACCTTTTCTCAGTGCCGCTTTCAGCTCTTCCACGGTCGGTTCTTCACCTTCCAGATACTGCATCATCAGATCATCGTCCAATTCACAGATCTTTTCAACCAGCTCGGTACGATACAGTTCTGCATCATCCTGCAGGTCTTCCGGAATTTCACAAACAGTGATATCATCGCCTTTGTCATCATTGTAGATGTAGGCTTTCATCTCAAACAGATCGATAATTCCTTTGAAATCATCCTCACTGCCGATTGGCAGCTGCAGACAAATTGCATTTTTACCAAGTCTGGTCTTAATCTGTTCTACTGCTCCGTAGAAGTCAGCACCCAGAATATCCATCTTATTGATGAACGCCATTCTTGGTACATTGTATGTGTCAGCCTGACGCCACACGTTCTCGGACTGCGGCTCAACGCCACCTTTCGCACAGAACACGCCCACGGCACCATCCAGTACACGAAGGGAACGCTCTACCTCTACAGTAAAGTCAACGTGTCCGGGAGTATCGATAATGTTGATACGATTGTCCGGTGCTCCTGCAACGGGTCTGTTATCGTCTCCATGAATGGTCCAATGGCAGGTGGTAGCTGCTGAAGTGATAGTGATTCCTCTTTCCTGTTCCTGCTCCATCCAGTCCATGGTCGCAGTACCTTCATGAGTATCACCGATTTTGTAGTTTACACCAGTGTAATACAGAATACGCTCAGTAAGTGTGGTTTTACCAGCATCGATATGAGCCATGATTCCGATATTTCTGGTTCTCTCCAACGGATATTCTCTTCCAGCCAAAGCTTTGTCCTCCTATTAGAATCTAAAATGGGAGAAAGCCTTATTAGCTTCTGCCATCTTATGCATGTCTTCTTTCTTCTTTACAGATGCGCCGGTGTTGTTGGCTGCGTCCATAAGTTCATTAGCAAGTCTTTCTTCCTGGGTCTTTTCGCCTCTCTTACGAGAAAACGTAGTCAGCCAGCGAAGTGCCAATGTCTGTCTTCTGTCGACTCTAACTTCGATCGGTACCTGATAGGTAGCTCCACCGATACGTTTTGCCTTGACTTCAAGAACCGGCATAATGTTGTTCATTGCTTCCTCAAAAACCTCGATCGCCGGCTTACCGCTCTTTGCTTCCACACGGTTAAATGCTCCGTATACGATCTTCTGTGCAACACCCTTTTTACCATCCAGCATGATATTGTTGATCAGTCTGGTTACAACTTTATTGTTGTATAAAGGATCTGCTAATACATCTCTTTTTTGAATATGTCCTTTACGTGGCACGTTACTTCCCTCCTTAATTATCTGAATTAATTCATCGGTACTCACATGTTTCCATAAAATGTGTTCGCGCTCGGTAGTAATCTATGTCCTGCAACCTACAGGTCAATATCATCATTACTGCTTCGCTTTCATTTTACTGCTGTTAGTGATTCCGTTCCTGCCCCAAATTATTTTTTAACTTTTGGTCTCTTAGCACCATATTTGGAACGGGACTGTCTTCTGTCAGCTACACCAGCGGTATCCAAAGTACCTCTGATGATATGGTATCTTGTACCTGGCAAGTCTTTTACTCTACCGCCGCGGATCAGTACCACGCTATGCTCCTGAAGGTTGTGACCTTCTCCCGGAATGTAGCTGGTTACCTCGATACCGTTAGACAGACGAACTCTGGCAATTTTACGAAGTGCAGAGTTTGGCTTCTTAGGGGTAGCAGTTTTAACTGCGGTACAAACACCTCTCTTCTGAGGAGAAGAAGTATTGGTTGCACGTTTCTGCAAAGAGTTATAACCTTTCTGCAGAGCTGGTGCAGTAGACTTCTTAGCGCTTGTCTGTCTTCCTTTTCTAACTAACTGGTTAAATGTTGGCATTCTTTTCACCTCCTGTGATATTGTCTGTTGGTTGCTGTAAGTCTCAGCTTTTGCGCACAAAAATATAGCACGAAAATGCACGCCATACTATTATATCACAACCATTTCCCCTGTCAAGTTTTTTTTCGGCGATTATTTTCACGGGGGAATGAGGGCGTGGTGTGGGAGATGGATTTGAACAGAGTTAAGTATGGTTTTGCTTTTCTATCCAGCTGGAGCTACATAGTTGCCGGGAGAACATGGGGCGTTTGGTTGGATCAGAATCGGTGACATTGAACGAAGTTTCGGTGGTTCTTAGGCTGCAGCAAGTGATTTTCAGCGGAGGAATTCTGCTCTCCAAAGCTGAATTCCAGGGGCCCGGCGCGGCAAAGTCATCAAGAGTTTGGCGTAACTGGCCCCGGTGCCGCTGAAAATTACTTGCTGCAACCTTAGAAACACCCAACTGAGAGAACGGAACCGATTTTGATCCAACCAAACGTTCCATGTTCTCCTTACAGCTATGAGCGATGCCCCCTTTCTCTTGCAATTTTGTCCAACCACACACATATTATCCCTAAATACAGAATAAAATGAAACAAACCAAGACTTTTAAGGAGGCACCATGCCCTCTGTAACTCCCAAGGCGCTATTGCGTTCTCTAATCTTTTCCTATGTGTTATCGGGCATCCTGCTGCTTGCCCTTTCATTTGCTTTATATAAGCTGAAGATGAAAGAAGCCCAGATTAATATAGCAGTATATGGGGTCTACATACTTGCCTGTCTGGCCGGTGGCCTGATGGCAGGAAAAATAATCCGGCAGAAACGATTTTTCTGGGGACTTCTGTCGGGACTTTTATATTTTGTAGTATTATTAGCTGTTTCCTGGGTTCTTAAACAGGGAAATCCGCTTGATATCACCCGGATGCTGACAGTAATGGGCTGCTGTGCGGCAGGCGGAACCATCGGCGGAATGATCAGCTGATAACAGTTCATAGCCGGATAAAAAACAGGAGACGCTTATGCATCTCCTGTTTTTTCGTTTACCGAATCATCTGATTCGGTGTTTAATAAGTAAAGATGGATCTTGTCAATTCGATTCTTCTCTACATTTTCTACAACTAAACGCAGATTCTCACAGACCACTTCTTCGCCCTGCTCAGGCAAATGCTCTAACTGACCGATCACCAGCCCGCCGATAGAATCATAATCATCAGATTCCAGTTTGAGATCCAGAAAATCATTCAGATCATCCAGCTTCATAGAGCCTTCTACAACATACTCGTTATCGGCAATCTTCTGAAGTTCATTTTCTTCGTCTTCATCATATTCATCACGGATTTCGCCAACAATTTCCTCCAGCATGTCTTCCAGGGTTACGAGACCGGCAGTGGCTCCGTATTCATCAAGAACAATTACAATATTATTGAACGTTTTCCGCATTTCTACCATCAGTTCGGCAGTTTTCTTAAACTCATAGGTATATAACGGCTGGCGAAGATACTTGCGGATCGAAAATTCTTCATCCTTATCTACGAGCAGCAAATCTTTCATATTGATGATTCCGATCACGTTGTCGGTAGACTCTTCATATACCGGGACGCGGGTAAACATTTCTTCACGGAAAACATCTATGATCTCATCGAAAGTAGCATTAACATCAACCATCACCATATCAATCCGCGGTACCATGATGTCCTTAACGAGAGTATCACCGAAATCAAATACGTTGTTGATCATTTTCTTTTCTTCTATTTCGATAACACCTTCTTCATGACTGACCTGAACAATGGTACGAAGCTCGTCTTCCGTAATGGAATCCGGCTTTTTATTGGGATTCACCCGGATCAGAAACAAAAAGGCCAGCGATAACTGATTAATAAAGAATATCAGCGGAGTCATTACAATCATCAGGATGTTAATAATTCCCGCATACATGAGTGCAATCTTCTCTGCATATATAGTGGAGACTGTCTTGGGACTGATCTCGCCAAAAACCAGAATCAACAGTGTCAGAATACCGGTTGCCAATCCCACTGCCCTGCTTCCGAATAACTGCATGGCAGCAGTAGTGGCAAGTGATGATGCCGACAGATTAACAATATTATTACCTACTAATATTGTGCTCAGCATTTTACTTGGATTCTCAATGACTTTGGTTAATGTAATTGCCTGCTTATTCCCTGCCTCGGCAAGTGTTCTGACGCGCATCTTATTAACCGTAGTCAGCGCTGTCTCCGCCGATGAAAAGAATGCTGATAAGCAAAGCAGAATTACAATGGCAGCAATTTGTATACCCGTACTGTCTCCTGAGTCTAACATAGAATTAAATCATTCTCCTTTTTAAATAGTAAATTTCATATGATTTTACAATGATTACCGGATTCTGTCAACTGATATCAGAGCCCGAGCCATTAAACAGTTCCCGAATCAACAAAATAAATGCTCCGGCAAAAACAAACAGATCGCCAAAATTCAGAACAACTTTTTTCAGACAGCCTATTTTAATGCTGAAATAGTCCACCACATACCGGCGCACCAGGCGGTCATAAAGATTGCTGATCGAGCCGCCAATCAAAAATGATAATCCCAGTTTCTGAGTTCTGTTCCCTTTCTGCGGAATCAGATAGCAAAGGATTCCGGCTAATGCTGAAGTGATAACCAGCGGGATCCCCCGGACCAGTGGCGGATACTTCTGCATAAAACCAAACGGAAATCCGGCATTATGGTCACGATACAGCATAATCTTCGTATGTCCCAGAGGTCTGGGAAAATCACCGGCATCCTGTTTTTCGATCCGGGCCTTGAACCACAGGTCAACAGCAGCAAGTACAGTAACTAAAACAACAAAAATCATCTCCGCGAACCTCCTTTGCACTTCGTGTGGTGTTTCCTCGAGACAGCATCTTCTTGACTGATAAAGCCAGTCAAGAAGCATCGGATGTTCATCCGATGTGAAATTTGATACAAAAACAGGCTTACAAGCAAGCTTGACACCTGTCTTTGCATCAAATTTCCCGCCGTCCTGAACTGTTACGTCTATTTTACTAAACATAAGGAAGATAGTCAAACAAATCGATTCTTTACATATAATAGAAATAATATGTAAAACTGCAAGGAATAACTCATGTCTGTATGCGAACACCCTGTTTCATCTGATTATTACGCAGATTTTCTGACCCAATACGCTTATCGGAGTATGGACGAACTCTTCGCACGAATCGGCACCCATTGCCTCGACTTTATCAATCAGCAATATGCGGTTGCCTATATTCCCATGGCGCAGGCACAGCCTATCACCATCAGTCGTTATACTTATTTTTCAATCCCCAGACTTTACGGATTGTTAGACACTACAGCACTCGAAAGCAGCGGAATTCCGCCGGTTATCAATCAGCCGGCGCTAAATGCCACCGGCCGGGGAGTTCTAATCGGTATGATCGATACCGGGATCGAATATACCAACCCGTTATTCCGGAAAGCAGACGGGACTTCCCGGATCCTACGGATCTGGGATCAGACAATCGAATCCGGCCGGCATACCGAAGCTACCGAAACCGATCAGACCTCTCCGCTGTATGGTACGATTTATACAAAAGAAGATATTGACCGGGCCCTGGCTTCCGATACTCCTTATGAGATCGTCCCCAGCCGGGATACCGATGGACATGGTACGTTTATGGCCGGAGTTGCTGCCGCCAACCAGATCACACAACCAATCTCCTTCTCCGGCGCGGCACCAGAAGCAGAACTTGCCATTGTAAAACTAAAACCGGCAAAAAAATATCTGCGTGATTTCTACTTAATTAATGAAGACGCCGTTGCCTATCAGGAAAATGATATCATGATGGGAGTCCGATATCTGCTTGAGGTAGCAGAACAGATGCGTCTGCCGCTTGTTATCTATATCGGCCTTGGCACCAACCAGGGCGGTCACACCGGCAATACTCCGCTCAGTGTCCAGCTTCAGGAAATCAGCGGTGCGCATGGTATTGCGATAGCTGTTCCGGCCGGCAATGAAGTCGGCTATCATCATCATTATTTCGGCAGTCTGACCCCGTCCCAGGTATATGATGATGTTGAAATCCGGGTTGCCCAGGGCGAAACCGGATTTTGTCTGGAGCTGTGGAGCTCCATCCCCGAACTCTATACAGTTGGCTTTGTCTCTCCTTCCGGCGAAGTTATTGATCCGATTCCAATGATTATCAGCAATGAAACCATCATTGATCTCCGGCTGGATGCCACGACCCTGACCGTTAACTACCGGCTGGCCGAAACCGGATCACGGGATCAGTTGATTTTCATGCGCTTCGATCATCCCTCCCCGGGGATCTGGCATGTCCGGGTCTATCCGATGCTGAATCTGAGCCGGCAGTTTAATATGTGGCTGCCGATGCATGGATTCCTGTCTGACGATACCGCATTCCTGCGGCCCGATCCGGATATTACAATCACCGATCCGGGCAATGCACTGATGCCATTAACCGTCAGTGCTTATGACCACA
The DNA here is from genome assembly GCA_032073745.1 of Lachnospiraceae bacterium. Classification (GTDB taxonomy): domain Bacteria; phylum Bacillota; class Clostridia; order Lachnospirales; family Lachnospiraceae; genus Brotaphodocola. The sequence continues at coordinate 11,593 of DAMAMW010000014.1, forward strand.
CCATCAACAGCATCTATATTCACAGCAGCAGAGGATATACCCGCAGTAATGATATCAAACCCGATATTGCTGCTCCCGGTGTCAATGTCCAGGGACCGGCATTATCATCTGTTGACCTGCCCGAAACTCCTGAGTTCACCCAGCGAAGCGGTACTTCCGTTGCCACAGCAATTGCCGCCGGTGCCATTGCTGACTTGTTTACCTGGGGACTGGTTGATGGCAATGAGCCGAATCTCGATGACTCCAGCGTAATCGCTATGCTGATACGCGGTGCCAACCGAAATCCGGCTCTTGAATACCCCAATCGCGAATGGGGTTATGGAACAATTAATCTATATCAGTCGCTGCGGCTCTAATCTAATCGTAGTCTCAGCCTTCCATACCACGCATCTGGATCAGAGGCCCCCCCTTCTTTTCCAGATAAGCGCGGGTAATCACTACCGAGCCAATCCCTGGATCCTTGGGTATTTCATACATAATATCAAGCATGAACTCCTCCAGAATCGCCCTCAAAGCACGTGCTCCGGTCCCGCGGTTCATCGCTTCCGCGGCAATCCATGCCAGTGAATCATCATCAAATACCAACTTTACTTCATCCATTGCCAACAACTTTATGTATTGCTTTAAGATGGCGTTTCTTGGCTCTTTTAAAATCTTAACCAGCAGCTCTTCTGTCAGTTTATTAAGTACAACTGTCATTGGCAGCCTTCCCAGAAATTCCGGAATCATACCAAACTCGCGCAGATCGGCATTGGTTGCATGGGTCAGAATATCCTGTTTCTGTCCCGGCATATTCCGCAGTGGTGCGCCAAACCCCATCGAACTCTGTTTGTTCAGGCGTTCTTCAACAATCCGCTCCAAATCAGGAAACGCTCCGCCGCAGATAAACAGAATATGATCTGTATTGACCGTTGTCATCGGTGTCAGCGCATTTTTCTGATTGCCGCCAACCGGCACTTCCACCTTACTGCCCTCTAACAGTTTCAGTAATTCCTGCTGAACGGATTCACCACTGACATCACGGGTACTGATCTCCTTTTTCTTGGCAATCTTATCGATTTCATCAATAAAAATAATACCATGTTCAGCCTTGTCAACATCATTTCCGGCAGCTGCCAGGAGTTTGGATACCACACTCTCAATATCATCACCAATATATCCGGCTTCAGTCAAAGAAGTAGCATCCGCGATTGCCAGCGGCACATCTAAAAGCCGGGCCAGAGTTTTGACCAGATAAGTCTTGCCGCTTCCGGTTGGCCCGATCATCAGAATATTTGACTTTTCAATCTGAACATCATCTTCAATAAAGTCAGCTTTCTGCTGCGCTGAATTCCTGGTCTCAAGTGCAAAGATCCGTTTATAGTGGTTGTAGACCGCAACCGATACCACCTTTTTCGCTCGTTCCTGACCAATCACATATTCATCCAGACGCTGCTTAATCACATGCGGGGCCGGAATATCCTTTAACTGGAATTCCGGTCCCTTTTTTTCTGATTTCTTTTTTATTTTCTGCTTTTGGGGAATCTCCAGATCCGGTGCCCCATCCATCTGATTGAGATTCAGATTCATATAGGGCATATTGGAAATGGACTCAAAAGCTTTCTGCATACAGTCATGGCACAGGCACATATTGCCGGGCATAACAATCATCTCTCCGGCTTTGCTTTCCGGCCGCCGGCACATATAACAGATCTTTTCATAAGTTTCGTTTTGTTTGTCTTCCACTGATCACTCCATTAATTAACTCCGGCTGCCGGTCTGTATGCCAGGGTGATATCTACCTGACGTTCCACATAATTTCCCTGCTCCAGTGACTGAACAGTCAGTGTTACAGTACTTCCGCCTTCATAATAGGTTAACATATCCTGTAAATCTTTCATTGAGCTGACAGAACGTCCATCAAACTTGGTAATAATATCTTTCTCGCGCAGATCAGACTGTGCAGCGGCTCCGCCTTCAACAATCTTAAATACATAGACACCGCGCGGCATTCCATACATCGAAGAAGCCGTCTCATCAATCGTCTGTCCCTGAATTCCCAGATACCCCTGATCCTTCTCATCTACTACCGTTCTGGTCTCCAGATTCATTAATTCATTGATAATATCCTGTGCCTTGGAAATCGGTATTGCATAACCCATTCCTTCAATCTCTGTTGAAGAGTACTTAGCGGCATTAATACCAATCACTTCTCCGCGCATATTGAGCAATGCCCCGCCGCTGTTACCCGGATTGATTGCCGCATCAGTCTGAAGCAGATCTCTGGTTGTCTGATCCTCTGCAGTCACCTGGCGGTCCATCGCACTGATATATCCAACCGTTACCGACTGACCATATCCCAGGGCATTACCTATTGCAATCACACCCTGTCCGACTTTAAGTTCTTCGGAATCGCCTAATGTTGCAACCTTAATCTGGCTCATGGTTTCTTCCGGAATATCTTTTAATGCAATCGCAATCACCGCCAGATCAGAATCACGGTCAGTTCCTTTGATCGCTGCTTTAACCTGTGAATCATCAATAAATGTTACACTCAGTTCTTTGGAATCTGCCACAACATGATTGTTGGTGACAATCAACAGTTCTTCATCATTCTGACCTACAATAATCCCGGAACCACTGCTCGGCATCTCCACCGTCTGGCTCTGGCCAAACCAGGTCTGCTGCTCAATAGCCATGGTATTGGTGATCGCCACTACCGACGGCATCGCCTGTTCGACAATTGCTGATACATCATTCTGAACTGCGGATATTACCGGAGCAGCCGCTGCCTTGGAATCATTATCAGCAGCCGGTGTTTCTGTTTCTGCCAGACTCGTCGTCTCTTCCCGGCCGTCGTCGCGTTGTGCGATATACTGACCTTTGACCACTTCGCCAATGGTATTCACACCGAACATCGTTCCGCCTGCAACCGCACCAAACAAAACTGCCGCTGTAGCCACACCAACTAATTTCCCTGCCCTTGAAGGCTTCTTTTGGTGAGACTGCGGATGTCTGGGCATCTCAGGATGAGGAGCGTTCTGTTGATAGCGATGAGTGCCTCCTGCCTGCTCCTGACGCGATTCCTGATTCACCGGTTGTTTGAATGATGTGTCCTGAGCAGTATTGTGTTCAGATGCCGGTGTATCCTGCAAAATAAAGTTGGGAGCTGCCGGCGCATCCTGTCCCGGGTCCTGCTGATTATCAGGATTCCCTTCTGATCTATACGGTTCCCTTTCAGGAAATTCTTTATTGTTTTCGTCGTACATAATTATATGCCCCTTTCTCAATTACTGATAACTTTATGTTATAGCGGCAGTATAACAAGTATTTGTGACAAAATTGTGTTGAAATTATAATTTAATTATTAACTCGCTTAATCCGGCTTATTGTCCCGGCCCGGCAACCGTCCCGATAATCGTAGTTACACCCGAATCATCGGAAGTCTGTCCTCCCGGTCCGACATTACCAACAGTCTCTGAAGGAGTGGTACTGCCCGGAAAACCGGGTACTGCTGCCGTTGGTGACTGAGTTGGCGAGGACGTCGGTGCCGATCCGGTAGTCTCACCGTCACCAGGGCGGGATGATCCCGTAGTTGCTGCGGTAGAACCTCCCGGTGTCACAGCCGTTGATGACTCTCCGGTTGTCTCACCAGGGCGCAAGGCGCCTGTGGAACTTTCCCCGGTGCTTCCCGGACGGGATGCTGCCGTCGAACTCTCGGTTGTTTGACCCGGACGGGCAGGTGAGGACTCCTCTGTTTCAATCGGATCACCAAATTCGTCCGTCTCCGCTGCCGTTGGCCGGCCGCCGGTCTGCCCGGAAGAATTTGTTGTCGATGTGATTGGATTGCCGCTTTCATCGGTCTCACGTTCCTCATCATCGGCAGACTTCGTTGACGACTTTGTTGCCTCAGCCGTTGTCTTTGGCTGTTGGATGACACCGCCTTCGGTAGTCACTTTATCAATATATTTTCCTTCTTTGTACATGCCACTGTCCGCCGCTATTTTACTGCTGATATTCTTAACCGCTGCGGAAGGTGTATACGGCTCTCCGCCGAACAGGAATTCATGAAGCTGGATTACATTGCTCTCAAGCGTCTGGGGAATAACACAGGCACCTTTTTTACCCATATTGGCATCACCACGGGCCTGGGGAAATCCGGTTGAATCTCCCAGATGGTATTTACTGATACTTCTGGCGTTAACCACCAGATCATCAACCCCGATACTGGTTGCAATCTGCGGGAATACGGTACCGATAATTGTATTTAATGTATTAAAATCTGCATTCTTTGCTTTTTCAAACGCCTGGGCGATAACCTTACGCTGACGTTCGGTTCTGGCATAATCGGTATCCATCAGTCGCAAACGGCCATAAGCAACAGCCTGAACACCATCAAGATGATTCATACCGGCCTGCTTCAGATGGTGAGAACCGATACCGGTGACTTTTACGGTCTCGGTGATAAATGAATTGATGTAATAAAATTCAGCTTTACTGAGTTCAATATCGACACCGCCCAGAATATTAATTGCATCTGCAACCGCTTTCCAGTTAAATGTCATGTAATCAGTGATATTCAGATCAAGGTTCCGGTTAAGAGCTGCTACCGCCTGTTCCGGGCCGCCCAGAAAATACGCCTGGTTAATCTTATTATAAGAACCGCCATCGGAGATGTTCAGATACGTATCACGGAATACCGATACCAGTTTGATCTCACCGGTATCCTGATTAATACTGCAGATCATGTTAACATCGGCATTTGTGCCTTTGGCAATGGCACGATCACGGGCATCCACGCCAAACACGGCGATAGTCCAGTACCCTTTCATCTTTTCAACTGTTTCCACATCAAGATCCGTACTGGCAATCTTCTCAGGATTAAAATCAGGGCGCTGAATCATATTCAGCCGCTTAGCTGCATATGCATATCCAAAGATAAATATAAGGGCAAAACATTCCGCTATAATCATCGCAATGATTCGTCTGCGCCGTTTTCTTTTGACAAGCGTTTCCTCTATATGAGAAGGCATCAACCTGGTCGCTGCAGTCTCCGCACCGGCTCTGCCTGTGGAACGGGCAATCGGATGTACGCCGGCATCATCAAATACTTTCAGATCTTTTCCGGTTTCCTCTTTTATTCGTGGGTTTCTACGACTTCTGCGCTCCTTGGAACGGCCCAAATCATCATCGAAATCATGACTCATGTTAGTACCTCATCTCTTTTTTCTCATAGACTTTAATATGCATTCTTATTTATAAAACCTTTAAAGATTGTCAGGAATAATATCTTAAAATCCAACCCCAAGGTCCAGTTTTCTATATAGTACAGATCGTGTTCAATCCGTTTTACAATTGATGTATCCCCCCGATAACCGTTGATCTGTGCCCATCCAGTCATGCCCGGGCGGACCTGGTGTTTGATCATATAGCGGGGAATCTCCTCCCGAAACCGCTCGACAAAAAACGGCCGTTCCGGTCTTGGTCCAACCAGACTCATATTTCCCACCAGTACGTTAAACAACTGCGGCAGTTCATCAATGCTTGTTTTGCGGATGAACTGGCCTACCGGTGTAATCCGGGGATCACTGGGAGTTGTCCATTTGCCTTTTTCTTCTCCCGGCAATTGAGTTGCCATCGAACGGAACTTGTACATATTAAACGGACGATTGTGAAGTCCCACCCGTTCCTGATTAAAAATAACCGGCCCCGGAGAGGTCAGTCTGACCAGGATCGCCGTCACCAGCATCACCGGTGAAAACAGGATCAAAGCAAATACAGCACCAAAAATATCTACGCCGCGCTTGAGTGTTGCGTTCATCATATCATTAAGCGGGACATGACGGATGTTAACTACCGGAAGCCCCTGAAGGTCCTCAGTATACGGCCTGGTCGGAATAAACGTATTATAATCCGGAATAAACTTTGTGTGTACGCCGGATTTTTCGCAGTCGGCAACAATCTGCTGCAGATTGCCATATTCTTTCAGGCTGAGTGTAACGGCGATTTCATCCAGAACATTAAGTTCCAGAATCTCTTTTAGATTTTCAATCCGGCCAATCACCCGGATGCCCCGATATTCGGTGCCCCATTCTCTGTTATCGTCGAGTATGCCTCTGACCTGATATCCCCATTCGGGGTTGACCAGAACACGGTCAATGTAACTTTCCGCTGCACCGCTGTATCCTACCAGAAGCACATGTTTTTGATTATATCCTTTACTGCGCATGGAGCGCAAGGCTATCCTGATAATATTTCGTTCAATTGTTACCAGAATAATGCCGGCAAAAAAGTACGCTGCCACCAGCTTTCTTGAGAAATTCAGCAGATAAGGATTCTTTCCGCCAAAATATAAAACCAGGCCAAATAACAAAAGGCCAATAAAATTGGCTTTACATATATTTGCAAACTCCTGACGCCTGCCCTGCACCCGTTTCGGTGTAAACAAATGGAAGCAGGCATACAGCACAAGATATACCGGAACAATAATGATCAATGCCCCCAGATAAATTCGTGCCGGAAGCACTTCATTTTCGCTGACAAACCAGCCGCTCCCTATTATCACAAACCACGTCAGAATATATGCCGCTGCAATTACCAGCGCATCAATCAGCACGTGCAGACGGTTCAGTCTCTTTTGGTTATCTTTTATCATACTGGTTCACCTTTGTTTCTAACGTTTCATAGTGCTGGTAAGATTATACACGAAAATTAATAATTGTTCTATTAAAAAACTCTTAAATCTTACGGTCAATGAATCTTTTTACGAATCTGCCGCCTTGAAAACTCATATATATATAGGACTGCCCCATAGATTAATTCCCATTCAATTGCAAGGTAATTTACCAGATTTTTCCTCTGATAAGGCACTTTTTTGGTCTTGTGCATAGTCATCAGGCCTTCTTTTACCCCCTGCAGATACTCCTTTGCAAAGCCTTTATTACGAAAGAACATATATTTACCGATCAATCCGGCAAACAGCGGAATACTGTTAACCAAAAGCTGCAGCGGAGGCATATTTTTATAGTTCAGATATACATTATTGCGGGCCGCCAGCTTAACTTTAAATTCATTATAACGGGAACCGCTGGTACCGCTGCCGACATGGTAAATCCTGGCCGCAGGACAATACCGGTTGTAATATCCGAAAATCTTGGCCCGGTATCCCACGTCAATATCTTCCAGATACGCAAAATGCATCTCATCAAAATATCCGATTTCCGCAAAAATCTCCCGCCGGTAAATTGCCGCACCGGCACAGGCCGAAAAAATATTGCATGGTTTGTTATATCGTTCCACTTCCTGCCCTACGCCGCGCTGGTATGCCCAGCCCATGAGACTGTACATATCTCCGGCATCATCCATTTTATCTTTCTGATACATCTGGATCATTCTGGGACTGACAGAAAATATCTTCGGCGAACGTTCAATTGCCCGCAATAATTCCGCCACATATTCCGGCTCGGCTTCCGTATCATTATTCAGCAGAATAACATAGGGAGTAACCGCCTTTCGAATGCCCACATTCACGGCACAGGAAAACCCTGTATTTTCTTTCAAAAATACAGAGTTTATCTGCCGGCGCTTAAGCCATTCCACGCTGCCGTCCGTCGAACCGTTGTCCACTACCAGAACATCGAAGTCCTGACACGTCTGCCGTTTCAGCGCATCCATACAGGGCTCCATAAAATCCAGGCCGTTATAATTGGGAATTACTATTGTTATTTTTTTCTCTCTCATCGATATCCCCCGCCGCTCAGACTTCCAGTTTATACGGTTCACCAATTTTCTCTTTTAACAGGTCACGCAATGCGAAATTGGATTTCCGCAATGTAAGATTAGGATTATAATACGGATCACCATTTTGCAGAATATCCGGCCACCGCTTTGCAAAGATTGATATTTCGCGGTTAAAGCGTTTCACTTTTTCCGGTGTATCTTCAAGCCCTCTTGACTTGGATTCATAATGATACATCACGGCATATGGTGCATAAACGACTAATTTCCCGGCCTGCCGTACCTTCATGCAATAATCAATGTCATTAAAAGCCACCGCCAGTTCTTCCGTAAAACCTCCCACACCGCGAAAAACCGATGTTTTGGTCATCATGCAGGCCGCTGTCACGGCACTGTAATCCTGCGCACACATGGCCCTGTGGAAATAACTGTTTTCCGCCTGATGCAAACCAATAAACGTATGTCCGGCAATACCGCCAAATCCGACTACCACTCCCGCATGCTGAATGGTATCATCCTGGTATAAAAGCCTGGCTCCGACGATCCCAACATCCTCACGCTGGCAAAAGCCCAGCATCTCTTCCAGAATTCCCGGAGCGATCACTTCTGTATCATTATTCAGAAACAGCAGATATTCTCCATTAGCAAACGATGCGCCGTGATTGTTGATAGCGGAGTAGTTGAACTCACGCTCCCAGGTCACCACCTGCACCTGAGGAAACTCCTTTTGCAGACGTTCATAGTAATCAAACGTCTCCGGTTCGGTACTGTTGTTTTCTACAATAATAAATTCCAGTTCCTGATAGGTTGCACGTTCCAGAATCGAACGGATACACAGATCAAGATCCTGATGATGATCCTTATTCGGAATAACTATTGATATCAGGGGACTTTCCAAAACTGCAAAAGTCGTATGGTAAATCCCGTAGTCCACGCCCTTTTCCACCTTCACTGCCGGTATGCCCAATCGCTCATAATGAGCCATGATTGCCCGGGATCCGGCTTCAAACGCATACAGTTTACTCTCCGGATTACTGGCCGTAGAGTTTTGGTGACAGCGCCAGTGATACAGTACTTTAGGAATATGGCAAATTTTTGCTGCATTTTCGGTACAGCGGAAAATAAAATCATAATCCTGAGCCCCGTCAAACTCCTGACGAAAACCACCCACCTGATCCAGCAGTTCTTTTTTTACCACAAATAAATGACAGATATAATTTACACTGGTCAGCAAATCAGGATTAAAATCCGGTTTAAAGTGCGGATCAAATAATGCACCGCCGTCCATATCAAGCTTGTCTTCATCTGAATAGATAACTTCACATTCAGGCTCGTCATTAATCATTTGAACCACTTCAAACAGTGCGTGTTCCGGCAAGGTATCATCGTGATCAGCCAGAATAATAAAATCACCGCCGGCCATATCAATCGCTGCATTCGTATTGCCGGCAATCCCCAGGTTGGCACCCAGGTCAGAGTATTGGAACCGTGCATCCGCGGCTGCATATTGATTCATTACCTTATCAACAATACGCCCCTCTCCGGCCGGACTGCCGTTTACAATACACACTTCCCAGTTCTGATAAGTCTGTGCCAGAATTGAATCCAGCATTTCCCGAAGATATTTTTCCGGTGTTTTATATGCCGGAATCACGATTGACAGTAACGGCTGATAAGCAAAAACTGTTTTACGCTGCTTTTCCAGCTCTTCCGGGGAGGGTTTGGTCATTTCATACCATTCACTGTAATCATAGTCATTATCAATTCCCTGCAGTTTGTGTTTTGATTTCAGAAACAATGCCTTCAGACCATGTTTTTTACCAAATTCGACAGCAACATTAACGGTTTCCATGTTCATCAGATCTTTAATTTTTTCAATTCGTTTATGTGCCACACTGGCTCTTTTTTCAATCAGCTCTTCATTGTATTTTACTCTTGTCGTCCTGCCGTCACAATGGATCTGCAGCCAGTAGCTGCAGCCCCGTTCATACGGAAACTGAATGTCAAAACCAAAGTCACGGTCAAACACCTGTTTATAATAAATCTGGCTGACATCATCCCGGCGGGTTGATACATATTTAAACGGAACCGGTTTGTTCTGTTCATCAAAAACCGCAAAAGAGGGCTCGGATTCGGGCCTTTTGCCTGCCACCCAGCCATTCAGCGTAATTGCATTTTCTCGTATTCTGACTACATCTACCTTATACTTCATCTGCCCCTGTATCCTTCTCTGATTCAAAATTGACACGCTCTTCCTCTACTACCAGCGGCCGTTTCATCACTCTCTGATTAATCGACAGAACATATTCACCGACCAGGCCGACGAAAAAGATCTGAACGGATCCCAAAAACAGCATGCCGATCAAAAGCGGTGCCATACCAGCCGGAAAACGATCCCACCAGATCAGTTTCATCACCAGATAAATAAGCGCTACCAATATACTGATCAGTCCGCAGAATGCGCCGAATATCGTCGCCAGCCGCAAACCAACCTTGGTATAAGAAGTAACGCTGAGCATCGCCGCATCATACAGACGGTAAAAATTGTTGTGGGTTTTTCCGGCCCGGCGCTGCGGCTGCTCGTAAGGAATCTCTTTGCGCTTGTAGCCCAGTTCGGCGACTATACCGCGCAGGAACGGAGTCGGATCATCAAGACTTCGTAAAATTTCAATAAATTCGCGGTCGTACAGACCGGAACCGGTAAAATGCTCAATCTGCTCCACATCCGAAAGGTTCTTGATCATCTTATAATAAATACTCCGCAGCCAGTACATCACTTTGCTTTCGCGGCTGCTGGTTTTAATGCCAATAACAATCTTGTATCCTTCTTCCCAGGCTTTTACATACTGCGGAATCAGGTCCACCGGATCCTGGAAATCCGCAACCATCTCAATCACACAATCACCGGTCACCTGCAGCATCCCGTAATACGGCGAATTAAACTGACCGAAGTTTTTAGCGTTAAAAATCGCCTTAATACGGGGATTCTCACTGCACAGACGCCTGAGAATCGGACGGGTATTGTCCTGGGAATCATTATCGATAAAAACCAGTTCATAATCATACTGCGGCAGTTCCTGCTCCAGGATATCCACCACTGCCTGACTGATTGGTTCTACATTTTCTTCTTCATTATAACAGGGAATCAAGATACTGATTTTTCTCATAGGTTCTCCTCTTTGACAACTAACATACGTCTAATTCCTTCTGCAAATGAAATCATATCCTTATACTCTCCATCTGTCAACCGAATTAATGTATCTATCGTGGGGCAGACCGACAATGCGCCTTCTTTCGCCTGCTCAAAAGTACCAAACTCAAGGCTGCCCCGACCACCGCAAAGAGCATGGATCTCTTCCACAAACAGCCGCAGTTTCCGGGTATCCTGTCCGGCTACATTAACGATATGAGACTCGCCGGCCCTGGTGTTCGAATGAAGGTATAACAGCAGCACCGCACGCGCCGCATCCTCAATCTCCATGAAATTCCAGCGGTGTTCACAGGCGCTTAAGGACACGGCCTTGCCGGCAGGCAGATCCCTTACCAGTGTGGAAATAATCGACCAGGGATGATCTCCGATGCCATAAACGCTGAAAAAACGAAGATGATAATAAGTCATTCCCCATTGACCGCACAACGGAACTGCTTTCTGATAAAATGAAAGCTTGGCTTTGCCGTATTCATTGACCGGGTGACATTCCATCTGCTCTGTCATTATCCCGTCTTCTGAAATACCATATTCCACTCTCGACCCGGCATCCATAAACAGCCGGCATCCAAGCATATGAGCCGTATGCACACAGGCCAGGGAACTGGTGATATTCGTCTCCTGTACCGCCGGCGAATCAATCTCGGCCCGGTTTACCCCGCCCCAGGCAAAATGCAGGAAAGCATCAGCGCTTTGTACCATTCTGATACAATCGCCTACATTCTCCATCGCACACGGTATCACTGACAGCTGCGGATGCATCGGCAGAATATCTTTATGTCTGGATTCCGGCCGCACCAGTGCAAAAACTTTTGCCCCCTGTTCCAAAAGCATCCGGGTTACATGGCTGCCGATAAAACCGGTTGCGCCTGTTATCACTATCTTTTGTCCTGATAATCTCATGTTTGTCCCTCATAGTGTTTCAACATGGTTGGTTCGCAATGTATAGATCAATATATCCGTGCCAAACCGGTTTCTGATTATTCCGGCTATTTCTTCTGTGTATCCGGGAGCCACAATAATAATCGCATCCACCGGTTCCTGATTCACATGATCCGGTGACACAATACGCAAATGTGATGCCGGTGCATATTTCCCCTGTTTAAACGGGGCAGAATCTATGATGTAAGCAATCTCTTGCTCCAGTCCCAAAGTCCCGGCCAGGGTAAATCCCTGGTGGCTCGCCCCCCAGATCGCCGCCGTCTTTCCTTCACGTGCTAATGTATCAAGCAGATTCATCACATCATCACGAACCCGCTGATACCCTCTCTCCAGCGGGCTGATATCAACCGGCTTTACCGCGAAAATCCTGTTCCCGTCAAATCGTTTCGGAATCTTTTTTACAATCATTGAAATCGTATCCCGGTTGATCACCTCTTCTTCCAGAACCTGAAAGCCGTTGCATTCCAGAAGTGTACGCAGCGTATCAAAAGAATAATAAGCAATATGGTCGCGGATCAGCTCGTAATAACTCTCCTGATCCAGAATATATTCCAGACTGGGGACCGTGACCAGCCCCATTCCGCCTTCTGATAAATTACGATAAACAGCCTGCAGCATAGTACCGGGCTCAGGCTGGTGTTCTAAAAAATTAAATGACAGGAAAACATCATACGATTCTCCCAGATCATGATCCGGCGTTTCGGTAAAATCGCGCCTGACATTCAGCCCCTGTTCCTTTGCAATCTGCACCAGAGCTTCATTATGTTCTATTCCATAGGCTTCCACAGGAAATTCTTTTAATACCTGCAAAAACTCGCCTCTTCCGCAACCAATCTCAATAAACTTCTTACCTTCCAGCTGATAACGGTCAATCAGATGCTGATACTGGCTGCGCCGAAGTTCAGTCATAGTTGTAGAAAACCCGCCGGCCCGAATCACATCCCGGTAATACGATACCGGGGTGCAGTCAAACTGTACCAGCCCGCATTCTTTGCATTGATAAAGCTGCAGCCTGATTCCCGTATCTGTTTTTACAGTCTTTTCATCCGGGATATCCTGAGCAGAAGCCGGCGCCTGCTTAAGTTCAAACAGACTCTGTTTGGGAAGATCTCTCCTGCATGCAATGCATGGTCTCATAAATGCCCTCCATAAATGATGTCACCGGACGCCAGGTGGTCTCTCGCCGTATCCGCGTGGTGTCAGGGATCAGATCACCGGCCCCTTCTGCATTCGGCGCTCTTTTGCCGAATACATACCGCCCGCGGCGTCCGCATAATTCATACATCTCTTCTATATATTCCCGCAGAGAACGGGTATCATCACTGGCGATATTATAAACTCCGCCGGTACCTTCTGTCAATAAATGCAGCAGCGCCAAAGCCATATCTTCTATATACAGAAAGTTCCACTGCTGTGTACAGTCTCCCAGCTGCATGGTTCCCTTATCATGCCAGGTTGACAGACAGGTATTAACCAATGACCAGGGATGATCCCCCGGCCCGTATATACTGAAAATTCTCGTATGGATATATTCCATCCCCAGTTCCCGGCATAACGCTCCGGCCCGGCCACAGAATTCCAGCTTCGCTTTTCCGTATTCCGATACCGGATCAGCCGCTGTGCCTTCTGTAATAGTTTCATGATGAATACCATATTCGGCCTGGGAACCGGTAAAAATAAACCGCCGGCAGCCGATCCGGGCGGCCGTCCTGACCGCCTGGATCGAATCATGGATATTGGCCCGCTGCAGGTCCCGGTTCATCCGGTTATTGCTGCCGGCACCATTCCAGCCAATATGCACCCACACATCCGTACATATACCGTCGGTTTCAAGAGTCCCGATCTCTTTCAGGTCCAGCGGTATTACTTTCATTAAAGAAAGATCACATTCCGTTATCCGGGAATAAAGCTGATCCATATTCGCAGATCCGGGTCGTACAACTGCAGCCACATGGTGCCGGCTTTGCAGCAGTTTTTTCACAGTTGCCGCGCCAATAAAACTGGTGGCTCCGGTCACTACTATATTCATTGTTGCCTCTCCATCCTGTTAATCATCTAAGCACTCAATGCAGCCGCGGAATAATCATCATCTCGTCCATTTCTGAGTCCGGCAAAAATGGTGATAAATCTTCCAGCGGAGGGGATACCATCGTACCGTCAGGCAAACGTTTTGCCGACGACTTTGGCTCGAAATTCTGATCCGTGGTCACATATATCTCACAAATCACCGGACCGGTCTCTGCCAGTGTACGTTCAACACCGGAAACAAGCTCGCCATTATGATGTACCGCAATGTACGGATACCCGTAAGCTGCTGCCAGCTTCTCCATGTCAGGGAAGCTAAGATCATAACTGTCGCCGCCGATACCAACTAACGGCTCACCAAAGAAATTCTTCTGCGTCTGCCGGATCGAATGATACCCGTTATTATTAATAAGAAATATTTTTATCGGCATCTTGTGATGGATAATCGTCTGCAGCTCCTGCAGATTCATCTGTATGCTGCCGTCTCCGGTCAGCAGGATGATGTCACCGGCATCTTTTGCCGCCACACAGGCACCAATTGCTGCCGGCAGATCATATCCCATGGATGCGATTGCAGAATTACTGATAAACCGCTGTCCCGGCTTGATAATATAAGCATGTCCGCCAACCACACAGGCAGATCCGTTTCCTACTACTGTAATCTGATTTTCCTTCACGCGGCTGCTGAGAACCTCAACAAGGGCATATACATTGGCATTCCGCTCAGGATCATCCGCCATGTGATGCGGCTGGACAACCGGATATTTTTCCTTCCACATCCGGCAGGTTTCACACCATGTCATATCCTTAAGTCCGGTACCGCCCTTAAAAACGGGTGTCTCCTCCGGGTATTCATCCTGCAGTACCAGCCACATCACCTCAAGCAGGTCTCCGGCATCCGCATGGACAGTCATATCAGCATGAACACTCGGCTTTTTAAGTTCTTCCGGATCAACATCATTAACAATAACGTAAGCTTCCCGTGCCCAGGTCTTATAATTATAACCAACCTGCCTGATACTCAGACGGCTGCCGACTGAGAAAACCAGGTCACTGTTCTGAATCGCAAAGTTTCCGGGGCGGTCCCCCATTCCGCCGCCGCGGCCGGTGTACAGCGGGTGCGTATCATAAATACAGTCCTGACTGTTCCATCCGGTCACAACCGGAATTCCCAGCCGTTCTGCTACTTTCATAAATATATCATGTGCTCCGGCAATCCGGATTCCGTTACCGGCATTGAATACCGGCCGGCTGGCAGCACGTATCTTTTCTATAATAACTCTGGCCGTTTCCCGGGTAACCGGCGGCGGCAGAATCTGTCTGAGTTCTCCCTGGCCTGCATAATCTTCTGAAATAACCGGCAGCGACGAGAGATCGTCTGATGACCAGCCGGTTCCCCCGGCTTCATAATCAGCGGCATCAAATCCAACCAGACTGTCCGGATCAACAAAAGCCCCCTGAACATCCAGCGGAATATCCAGCCAGGTCGGACCGGGGCGTCCGGAAGATGACAGATAGATAGCCTTCTCAAGACAATACCGGATACGCATCGGATCAATTACCATTTCACTGTATTTTGTCATACAATCGATTGACTTGACAATATCAAACTCCTGATCACCCATGGCACGGATTCCGGTACCCGACCATCTGGCCGTCGTATCATAACGAACCTGTCCGGAGATAACCAGCATTGGAATAGAGTCCAGCCACCCGCCTACTACACCTGTGATTGCGTTGGTTCCGCCAGGCCCGGTAGTCACACAAAGAAGTGCCGGCTTATCATGGATTCGGGCATATGCTTCTGCTGCAATCGCACAGGCCTGCTCATGATGCTGATAGAGACAATTCATGCCTGACTGATGTCCCAGTGCATCATTTAAATGCATCGCACCGCCGCCGGTAACCGTAAAAGTCTGAGTAATTCCGGCATCCACCAGATACTGCGCGATATAATTAGATATCTTCTGTTTCATTTTGATAATCCTCCCCTCAACGTTAACGTCTGTACATCAGGTTCAATATAACCTCACTAAGTGTTCACATTATACCACACACCCCTGCAAAATAATATTACGATTTTATTTCTCCCAGAAATCGCCTGCCATCTTTTTACGTAAAATCCTGCTAAAACTGCCATCAAGCTACACTAGAAAGGCCTCCCCAGTCGCGCTATAATGGCAGAGTAATGAAACAACGTAATCACAGCCGAAGCGATTTACAAATATTTAAATCGTGTGCTGCGACCTTACACAAAAGGAGAATAACAATTATGAAAAAGCATTTCAAATTAGTGGCTGTATTATCTGCTGCAGGTGTGATGACTGTGGTAACCCCTTACTTCGCTGCTTCAATACCTGGCAGTTCCTTCGTAGCTCAGGCTGCCACCAAAGGCTGGGTTGAGGAAGACGGACAGAGCCGTTATCTTGACAGTGACGGATATTACCTGACTGATTCCTGGAAGAAAAAAGGCAGTGACTGGTACTATTTAGATGAAGAAGGCTATGTGAGTAAAAACATGGCTATTGATGAATACTATGTAGGAGAAGACGGAAAACGTGTTTACAAACAGTGGGTAACCGTTCCTAACGAAGACGACTGGGATGTAGACGCACCGGAAAACTACTATATGTTTTATGGTAATAACGGACAGGCTGCAGTATCTCAATGGGGTACTATTGATGGCAAGACCTACTACTTTAACGAAGATGGTTATATGCAGACCGGCAAACTGGAACTGGACGGTGCTACCTACTATCTGGGTGATGAAACCGACGGTGCCAGAAAAACAGGCTGGATCCAGCTGGAAGAGGATTCCGATCTGTATGAAGAAAGTACTGTATGGCACTTCTTTGATACTGACGGCAAAATGGTTATGAACCAGGTTGACCGTAAGATTGATGGTGAGTACTATACATTCGAAGACGGCGTACTGCAGACCGGATGGTATAAACTTCCATCCGAACAGGACGATGCAACTGCTTCCGATGCTGCTGCACCTGCTACTATTGCAGATTATCAGTATTATGAAGCAGACGGCAAACGTGCCGATGGCTGGTATGAGATTGAAGGTGTTGATGGTATCAACGAAGAAGGCGGACTGTTCCACTTCTACTTTAAAAACGGCAGCGCTTATCATGCCGAAACCGGAATTCAGGTATTTACTATTGAAGGTAAGAAGTATGGCTTCAATACCCTTGGCGAAATGCAGACCGATCTTCAGTTAGTTACTCTGGAAGACGGAAGCACCACTAACTTCTACTTTGGTGAAGATGGTGTTATCAAAACCGGCAAACAGGTGATCTACAGCGAAGATCTGGGTGATGACCAGACATGGTTTTTCGAGACCAGCGGTTCAAGCAAGGGCGAAGGCCTCCACGGTGTCCGTAATAACAACGTATTTAACTATGGCCTGCGTCTGGATGCTGACCGCGACCTGAAACTGGCTGCAGTGGATTTCGAAGGAGTATCCTATCTGGTAAACGCTAACGGCGCAATCCAGAAAGCTTCTTCCTCATCAACCTCTACAGAAAAACCTGACCTTGGAAAAGGTTTCAGAGATTTCACCGATGCCAATGACAAAGTCTGGACTGTTGACACCGAAGGTGTCGTTCAGAAATAAAAAACAAATTTCATCCGTTCAGAAAAGAGGGCCGAGAGGCCCTCTTTTTGTAATAGTCAGGCCATTTTGCAACATCAGGCACTATAATTTTATCATAATTTTAGGAAAAACAGTTATATAACCGATTTTAAATCGTTTTATTATCCTGGAGGGAAATTATTGAACGGAAAGAAAGGGTAACTGACATGAGAGAATTAGCTGTATACTATTGTACGAAATGCGGGCGTTATGGGTATTACCAATTAGTAAGAAATGCAATGTGCGCCAATTGCGACCAAAAGATGACCTTGCTGGATATGCCATATATTCAGTTTATTCACCTGGACCGGGAACAGCGGGATGAACTGTTATCAAAGGCTATCATAACTTATGGGCAATCCATCACCGATCGGATTATCCGCGCCGACCGCTTACATAACACACGCAGTATTGTCGCCAAACAACAGTCCAGAATCTGTGAATTAGAAAAAGAAAACAAAAAACTGAATGAAACCGTAGACTGGATGCACCAGACAATATGGGATTTGCTTAATACAAAAAAACAATTGGAACAGCAGCTTGATCAGTCATCACACGTTCCGCCGAACACTGCGGTGAGTCCGCTTCCTGTTCATTCAGCGGAAGATTATGGGGGGGAACTTCCACCTTCCAGGCAGCCGGATTAATCATTCGGCTGCTCTACAATAAAACGATTGACAAGACGGTTTAAAGTCACTCTCATCTGTGCAATCACATTCAGCAGCATTTCATTATCCTCTTTTAATCGCTCATTTTCTTTCAGCAGCTCCATTAATTCTTTTTCACTCATCGGTAATGTCCTCCCGTATTTTCTTTTGATCGATACTCCGTCCTGAACAGTTTCCAATATATAACCATTTCCACTATTTGGAAAGTCTTTTTGATCGCATATTCCGACATTATCAGACAGCCTTTGACAATTCTAAAAAATGTACACCAAATATGCTTCGAACATCCATTTTCATATACAAGATATGCTTTGGTTATCTATCTTTGTCGAAAAAAACTTTTTAACAAAATCTTACGATTTCTTCCATTTCCTTACAATCAGAATATAGGTATTGCCAGTGTTAAGCGGGGCTGATATAATGATCTCACAATAAGCAGAGAGGATGAACTGTGATGAAGAAAAAAGCAGGTTTAACCTTAATTATGACCTTAACCTGTCTCCTGTTATCCGCCCTTCCGGTCATGGCCGGTGAGTGGCAGGAAACCGACAAGGGACAGTGGCAATACATTCAGGACGACGGAACAAAAGCCACCGGTTGGCTGAAGCTGGAAGACAAATGCTACTGGATGGATGAAAAAGGCAATCGTAAATGTAATTACTGGGTCCGCGATGACGGTGAGTGGTATTACGTTAATGAAGACGGTGAACTCGTCACCGATGATTGGGTTGATAACTATTATGTGGACAAAGAGGGCAAGATGACGAAAAAGAGATGAGATAAAACCAGGCGGGATAATCGCCTGGTTTTTACGTTTTTCTTTACAGCCGTAATAAAAACTTAGGGAATCTTTACTTTTTAAGTAGTTGCCCGCTTTGGGAAATTGTGTTATCCTTTTTATTGTAATTTTGAGAAAGAAAACCAGAAAATAAAAAGTAAGAATATATGGAGGTAATAACATGAAGAAGAAACTGATTGGTATGACTGTAATAGCTGCTGTTATGACTGCTGCTATGAGCATTACGGCTTTTGCAGGATGGGTTCAAACAAGCAATGGATGGGTTTACTACCGCGAGGATGGATCTCAGGTATGGAGCGGGTGGTTTACGGATCCTGCGGATGGATCTATTTATTACATTGATCCTGACGGATATATGATGACTGAGACTCGAGTGAGTGGGTACTGGCTAGGTGCAGATGGACGCCGGGTTGACAAGACCGAAGAGGAAATCGCAAGAGAAGCTGCCCGCGTTGAAAGAGAGAACAACAAGGCAGCACCGTCACAGGATGCAACTCAGGCCAAATCAGCTGCTCAGGCTGCCAAGAAGTCAACGACTGCGATATCTACAACACGCCGTGCTTATTTGGCTGAGATGAAAGTATTTATGGATAAGTACTACTTAGATACTGCTAAGGTCCTGACAAATGAGCACGTCAGAAGTGGTTCAACTGTAAACAACATTGAGACCACTTATCGCTACAGCCTCGAAGGACAAGGTGAAATTATTTCCACCTCACTCTGGACTGTTAGTCTAAAAAACAGCATAAACTATAAAACATATTCTGCCGATATCGTATACAACCGTGCAATTCTCGGAGAAGATACTGATGTTACACATTTTGATACTTTATTTAAGAATATGACAATAGCTGCCCTTGGAGACACCACTGGCACGGACGCATACAATGGCATCTTTGAGCAGCTGGGAAATGGTGTATACAATTTCGAATCCAGTGGCAATACCGATGCCGGAAATTACTACACATTATCCTGTGGTGATGGAATAGTGAAAATTCAGGTAACCTGCAGTGAAATCACTGAGTCTGCCTCTTCTGATGAAGCAGCAGCAGAAACTGCGGAAGAAGACGTTGCTGAAACGCCAGAAACCACACCATCCAGTTCTGTCATCACAGTCGGAGCTGCTGCAGACACCGATGATTCAGAAGAAGATACCACAACTGACACTACTAGTGAGAATGCAGCTGAAAATGAAGGTACAGAATAAATAACAAAAACACAAATGGCAGGTTCGTCGGAACCTGCCATTAAATATTGCCTGAGTGTAAATACATTTTCACATCACTACTCTTCAATTACAATCTCTTCATACGTATCTTTAGGGATCTGGTGATCATAGATTGGTTCACCGCCAGATTCATATGCCGACTCTTTATAAATCTTAACATTAGCTACATTATCCTGATATAAACCACCATACGTATCCTCACCAGATTCACCATAGGTGAAGTCCTGAACTACAAACTGGTCATTCACACCTTTAAGAACCTCCATCGTATATTCCGCTGCTTCCTCTGGAGTTGTATCATCCTTTACCACTACTGTAACATTAACATACTCCTCATCCAGATCATAATTCACATCAATCTTCACCCCCATCGGGTAATCCCTGTCATCCAGAAAAATATCATTCACATCTTCCTGTATCTGTCCCGGATCAATCTCAATATCGAAGTGCAGCTCCATATCCGGCCCATAAGACTCCGGCTGTACAATATTACTCTGCGTACATCCGCACAACAGCGCCGCACAACCAACTGCCACCGCCAGTTTCTTTATCTTCATCACATAATTCCTCCTGCATTTCTCATTTTCACTGTACATGTTCGAGACTTCTGTCTTCCTGACTGATAAAGCCTGTCCCGAACTGTTACGTTCTATTTCAGCAGTTAGTATTATATACGATCCTCCGTCTTTTGAATAGGGGTTTTAAAAAAAAGTCATAAAAACTTCATAAAAGTTAATCAAGTATTGTGAATTGCCCCGGCTGGCTGATCTGAATGACTCCGCCCCAGTTGCACATCAGCTTGCAGCTGTTATCCAGCGCCGGTTTTCCGCCAATCAAAATGGTTGGCTTCCCCGGCACCCATGGTGCCGTTGTCACCGGAATACACGGCATCGGTGTCAATACCCCCAGGGCGGCTGCCGTAGCCGCTGCCACCATGGGATTGGCCGGACTTGAGCACATCCCGAACGGCAGCACATTTACCATTGGTACATGATCCATGATTGTGGCCAATGCCATCGTGCTCATGACCCGTGAAGCGGGCAGCACATTCAAAATACTGGGAGCAACACCAAAACTGCAGTTTATCATTGCTCCACCACACACTAACATTCCCATTGACATCTCTCCTCTCATTCCATCCGCTTACCCAGTTTGAGATAGTGGATCGCCAGTGCCCGCTCAACGTCACAATTGCAGATCCCCCGCCCCCGGGCAGCTGCCAGATAGGCTGAATTCGTCACCACTTCCCTGATATCGCTGCCGGGAAGTTCATAACGTTCTGCATAACGGACAAAATGAAGCGGTTCTTCAACCACAGCCTGTTCCGGTATCATGCTTTTCCATAGTTTCAGCCGCAGATCCGGATCCGGGAATGAAAACTTGACATAGAATTTAATCCGGCGGCGGAAGGCCTCATCGATATTATTAATAAAGTTAGTTGCCAGAATTGTAATTCCATCGAATTCCTCAAACTGCTGCAGTAAAAAACCGGTCTCCATATTTGCATAACGATCATTAGATCCAGTTACCTCTGAACGTTTTGCAAACAAACTGTCGGCTTCATCAAAAAATAAAATAAAGTCATTTTCTTCCGCTGCCCGAAACAGCTGCTTCAGATTTTTTTCTGTTTCGCCGATATATTTACTTACCATTTGAGACAGGTCAATTTTGTATATCTGTCTGTTCAATTCCTTCCCGATGACCTGGGCAGCCATCGTCTTTCCAGTCCCTGGTGAGCCGTAAAATATAGCTGACACGCCATTTCCATAAGGGGACTTTTTTTCAAACCCCCAGTGATTCATTACCTGCTCCCGGTAATGAACCCGGTCACAGATCTGATGAAGCAGTTCATATTGATCCGGTTCTATGATCAGGTCATCCCATCCATAAACCGCCGGTACACGTACAGCTCCGGCTATAGTCTGCTGTGACGGCCGCCAATCATCTTCCCATCCGTGAAGATATGAAATCACATTGTCCCTGACACTCATCGGACGGGATAAGGAGGATTCACCGGATTCAGGCGGTACATCTTTGAGCAGCAGCTTCCACAGCTGACTGTCCGGTCTTATCCGGCAGTCCGTTTCATCATCCGGCTTTCTTATCGTTTTTATATATATAGATAACCCAAGGCCAACCGTTGGCAGACGGGCCGCGACATTGTCCTGCAGATAACCATATAAGCGCTCATATTTCCGGTCATACTCCACCACTAATGCCAGGTAGAAACAAAATGTTTCCAGATCACTGATTCCCGCCTCTTCCGTGATACAGAAAAGCCGCGGAAAAAAAGCCTGCTGCCGACTGGCCTCACACCTTCCGGCAATATAATTCCGTGCCTGAACCATCTC
Source organism: Lachnospiraceae bacterium (assembly GCA_032073745.1). Taxonomy (GTDB): domain Bacteria; phylum Bacillota; class Clostridia; order Lachnospirales; family Lachnospiraceae; genus Brotaphodocola. The sequence continues at coordinate 34,170 of DAMAMW010000014.1, forward strand.
ATCAAAAAGGGCATCTTTCATCCGCTTCTCTTCCTCTCCCGGAAAACGCTGCGCCAGTGTCCAATCCTTTAATGCCATGTCAAATTCCTGGGGAGTGATTACCACCCCCCGCATGTCCAGCCGCTCCGCTGCCGGATCACGGCCATCGAACAATACATTCAGACATAAGTCAATCCAGCTCCGAATGTCGTCTACCGCCTCCTGGTCAGAATGATAACATTTCCCGGCCAGATCCTGACGGAAATACTGTTCCAGATATCCCATAACTGCCTCCGTGCTTTGGTGAAATTGCTGTTAATACCGTTCCAGCCAGACGTTTAAATCTTTGTCTCCATCCGCCTGATAATAACCGTCACACCGATAGATATACTCCCGGGCAACCATATCTTCCGGATTCCTCCTGAGAACCCGGGCAAACCTTAAGCGTGCATCGTAATACCGCCCTGCCAGATAATCCTGAAGTGCCTGGTCAAACAGTTCAAGGCTGTCCTCTTTCGCCCGGCGTTCATGATCCTTATCACCATCATAGACATCATAGACGGCTTCCAGCGAATCCGTTGTTGTCAAATGCACATATCCAATTAAACGGCTGTGAAAACGATCCGTAAAATCAGGGACCTGCTGTTTTAATGATTCCGTGACCAGAATCCGGATCCGGTAGCAGTCTCCCATATCCTTCAAAAACGAAACCAGGGTCATGGCTTCGGATATTGTACCTGCTGCCATCCGCGTTTCTTCTCCGATAATGCCGACCCGGACACTGCCGTAATGGATAACCATCCGATACAGTGGTATTTTTTCCCCCGCCTCCATCTGCCGGTTCATGGTTTCGCAAATAGAAACCGCTGCTATCAGGGACGCCTTTCCGTCCTCAGGATAATAAGCAAGGAGACCATTTCCGGCCATATGATCGATTATCCCATCCCCCTCAGAAATGATCCGGATCATCGTTTCCAGCGTGTGATTGACCATGGCATATAAAGAATCCCCGTCCATTTTTCTTGCCATATGCCGGAACTGACTGCTTTCGACATCCAGGACAGCCGCCGTGATTTCACTCTGATCCCCCAATTCCGCCTGAGTGATATCTGCGCGGTTAAGGATATCAAAGACACGCCTGGGCACAAAGGAGGCATAACGTTTGGAGCATTCTTCAATAAAATCCATATGATGTTTCAGCTGGGCTGACATATGGTTAAAGGAGTGTGCTATTCTGGTCACTTCAGTCCGCCCTCTTACCACGATATCCTGCCCCAGATGCCCTTTTCCGGCATCTTCCACCGCCTGCCGCAAAGTGCCAAGCGGCTTCAGGCTATATCCCAGCAATAGCGCAATTACTGCCGCCAGAATAATCAGAACTCCCGCCAGAATCTGCTGAACCTGTATCATCTGCCGCTCTACTTCGTAGATCAGAATACGGCGGTTTACACCGCACTCCATCACACCAATCGCTTCCCCCTCCGGCAATATCACCGGTACGTACAACACAATATATCTTCCCCGCATGTCGCTGTATGCCGATCCGATAACCCGATGTTCCTTCATCGCCTCCGCCATTTTATCAATTTCGCGGTATCCCCTGTCATAAAGAACTCTGGTCCCGTAAAACTGCCGGCCGTCGGCATGAAGATAACGTAATTCACCATTTTCCAGGATGTAGGTCCAGGAGTAAGGATTGGAGATAATTGCTTCCGCCTGATCGCTCCCGCCCGGATATATCTGTTTTTCCAGCGTGCTGTAATCTGTCGCTTTGAAAAGTTCCTGATACAGCGGGTCATCCGCAATATTCTGCCAGTCGATCCGCAGCAGCAGATCAGGATCCCACAGACTCAGCTGGTTGTCAGCAATAACATACAACAGGTCATACTGCATTTTCAGCATACGATTTTCCAGAGTTTCTCTGATATTCCGGTTGATCCAGGCATCAGCCCCCAGAATAACCGGCAGAACAAGCAGCAGTAACTGCAGCAGAATCGGCACCATTCCGTCAGTATAGTGAAACAATAACCGCTTCAGGCCAATGAACACAGCCGCAGCCACAGCCAGAATACATATGGTTTTAATCACATATATAATCCGTTCAGAAACCGGCTTTGCCAAAACACGCCACTCCCGGATCACTTCGCCCCGATCATCAAGCGCAATCAATCCCCGGCTGCCGTCCGCCTGATCAATTGCCGCAATCACACTACCGTCGCGGTTGATGTGAATCGAATAGATACCGGCATGCCCGTCCGCCTCAAACACAGCAGTCGGTTTCACATCCTCCCAGCCGACACGTTTGGCCAGGCCATGTTCCATGTCGGTATAGAAAATCCCCTGATCATCCGCACATATATTTACATATTCCCAGGGATGATCAAATCCTTCCTCAAGCAACTGCTGATTTTTATAAAACCGCCCGCTCCAGTCGACCCACAGAAAACCATTGTCTTCATTCCAGGCAAACAGTTTTACCTGTTCAAAAGGAATATCCGGATTCATCAGCAGCGTTTTATTTCCGCCGGCATCCTGACAATAAAATCCGGCACTGCCGTCCGCTTCCCGGGCAACGTAGTATACGTTTTGGTTCGTTACCTGAATCTGCAGATTATCGTTTGGCAGATCCCAGACAGGCGTCAGCTTCCCGGTATCAAAATCACAGGCCATCACCTGATATCTGGTGATCCCGAAATCCATTGTTTTTCCATAGTAGTAAACATAAATCGAACCATCCTGATCGGCACAAAGGCTGAAATATGCATTCCACCATTCACCTTTGAGTTTGGGAAGCACAATCTGACCATGGATAATACCGTTATCATCCATCTTCAGGAGTATATCACTCTCATTACTTTCATCCAGCAGATAGATATATTCTCCCGACCTGACGGCTTCGCAGACCCCTGTTAACCGGTGAAAAGCTGATATCCTGTCAACTGCAAAAATAAATATTACAAAAGCCGCAGCCAGCAGCCTTTTTCTATTCTTCCATAAACGGCACCTGATACATTCCATCTTCCCCTACTTTCAATTCCAGTACAAACCCGATTTTCTCATCATATACACTGTAAACTTCTTTCAGCGGACTTACTAATTCGTAAAGACCGGCGCTCTCATTACGGGCCTGCCAGATCCAAAAATCCTCCCGGTACCCGTCACTGAGCCGGTGAATCCGCAGTCTTCGCCCTTCCACCGGCAGCCCCCGCGGTATTTTAAGTTCAATCAGACAGGGCTCCAGGCGGTCTGCCGGATAGGCAGCAGCTAACCGAATCAGTCCTGCGGAAGGTTCCATAAAAATCAACTCGTCGGATAATGGTTTGCCATACCTTGTCACCAGTTTTACCATCGACGGATAAGGATAAAAGCGGCCCGGTTTCAGCCAGACCAGCAGTACGGGCATTCGTTTTTTACGAAATGTTTCCATATCCAGGACGATCTCTTCCCGTTCATAGAAAGAGCTTTCCAATAGTAACGTTCGCGTTGGCATGTCATTATCCCAAAAAATAACATAACCGCCATCCTTCTTCACACCGGCCGCACCATCTTCCATGCAGATACGGACACTCCCATCGTCAATTGCCTGGCCGGTCAGAGAATCCATAGCACGTACCGCAACTGCCACACGTCTTATAATCATCAGTCATCGCCATCCTTTCTGTCCGGAATCGTATCCATCCGGATTTCTTTGACTCGTGACACCTCTTTGCGGATTGTGGACTCAAGCATCACCGGTGATATCTTATAAAATACCGACAGCTGGTAACCCGCACTGTAACGCCCCCAGATACCGGTTTTCTGATCCAGGGTCAGATGAATCATTTCAATATGCAATGGCATTTCACCATCGATTCTGGCGTAATCATGTAATACCTGCATCGCTTTTACAATCATCCGGTGATTGTCCTCTTCCCGGTATCGTATATCGATAGCCGAATATGCCGTCATCATATAATACAGATCCAGGTACATCGGCGGAAACTGCAGGTGGGTCTGATCATATATCTGCATCCCGTTAATCCGCATATCATGATTTTCCTGTATATCGTATAAAAAGACTCCAAATGCCATGTCACCATGGTTTCCCGGATTGCAAAGCCCGATTTCTTCTCTGCTCGAAACCGTCTGCGGAACCATGTGTTTTCTAAGCAGTGTCAGCAGTTTGTTGTTGACCGATGAAACCACAGTATAATCCGTTTTTACCGGCATCCTTACCGTTCCCTCATCCCGCTTCCGGAACCACCATGGAAGTACCCGTTCCTTCATTATGATCCACTCCTTTCTCCGTCGCATCTGAGGGCGACGCAAGCCCGTATTCATCCGGCCCCATGCCCGGTTCATCCTCCCACACCAGTTCAGAAAGCCCCGCACCTTCCGACAGGATCAGCATGCCGTTGCGAAACTCCCCTTCCATAAGCATGATCCCGGTTGACGCATCATAGTATATTCCCGAACCATGATATACCCCCAGAAGGAAGTCCCCTTCATACAGCCTGGCACCATTGCTGTCATACTCAACACCCTGTCCGTCATAAAATCCGCGGCGAAATGTTCCATCATACAGCGGAAACTCCGAAAGCGGATGATACAAGATACCCGTGCCGTCATACTTCCCGCCCTTAAATCCGCCGTCATAAATCAAATTGCCGCCGGATTCGTCATACAACCGGCCCTCCCCTTCATACCGATCTCTTTTAAATCCGCCTTCATACAGCAGCACTCCCTCCGGTGTGTAAAGACTTCCATCCCCCTCTTTTTTTCCAAAGGAAAATTCTCCCTGATATTCCACGGCCCCATTGGAATAATATTTTGTGCCCTTGCCTTCATATAAACCATCTGCCATATTTCCCTTATAACAGACATTGCCATTATCCCAATAACGGGTTACAAATCCGTTGTCCGGATCCGCCTCCGGTTCTTCCACAGTTTCCGGTTCTGTCTCCTGCGGCAGCGTTTCTCCATCTACGTATACGGCTTTCCACAGTTTTCCGGCATTCCATACCGGTATCACCTGCTCCTGCCACCAGGACGGAACCATAGTTACCACGACAAGAAGCACAGCTGCCCCCATGAGAAGCTTAATTACGGTAAGCAGCTTTGTCCCCCATTGCTTCAACCGCTCCGGCAGTGGTTTCTTTTCTTCAACCGATGCCAATCGTTCTTCGGTACAAACCGGCATCAGTTCAAGGTACGCCTGGTATACCCCGGCCAGCCCCTGACTTTCAAAATCTTTATCACACAACAGCTGACAAAAACTGTCTGTTTCCGGATAAAGACCACTGTCTGATTCTCTGGCAAAGATCAATGCTGCCAGAGCCTGCAGCCGCTCCTGAACCGACTTCCAGTCGGCCGGAGTTTCCATCAGTATTGTATCCAGCATATAACGAACCCCAACCGGTTCGGCCAATGGATAGACGCAGGCCGGATTCAGCGCCTCCGCCATCAGCCACAACGGAACCTGCTGAAAAATCAGCCGCTCGATCAGCCGCTGTCCGATCGAAAAACGTTCGTAAAGCCCCGGATCCGTATCCTGTGCCAGGTACTCCTGCAACGTTTGCCCCTCCTGATGAGGAAAGACAACGATAATCGTCTCCTGATCCATAAAATACTCTTTTATATCAGTAAAAGCCGGATTGTCATGTAACTCCAATATCCGCAGAATCACTGTCTGCCGGTGTTTTTCCGTATGAAACTGCACCAGAAAATAACCGGAGGCATCCTCCAGGCATGTACTCTGCCAATAATTGATATTCCCGTTGCCATCCAATTTCCGGATCACTTCATATGTGAAGTCCCGACTTTTAAATATCATCATCTGTTACTCCCGTACCACGATAAAGACCGTTGCCCTGGTCTGTCTTTGCCCCTTCTTTTCACAGTACACTTCATATACGCCCGGCACATTGGGTGCCTGATATCGTCCTTCATCATCCACAGTACCGCCCGGGGCTTCGGCAACGCTCCACTGCAGGTCGGCCGGATCCATATTGACACACACCGCATTAAGCTGCAGGCTTTCCCGGGTTTTTGCATTTACCAGGGCGGGCTCAATGTAAATCCGGGGTTCTAAAGGCCGGATTTCATTCCGGCTTCGTTTACGGATTGCTGTCCAGCCGACCTGAATTTCCTCATTTTTTGTTTCTGCCAGAAGGCGGATACCAACAATAAAAGTCCCCCTTTGAAAATCGATCCGGGCCGCGGCCTCTGCCGCTTTGTCCTCATCAGGGAAAATAGCCTCCGCGCCGCTGTAACCATAACCATCCTGGCGGATATGCAATATCACTTCAACATCTCCAAGCCCCAGGCCATGAGGAATCTCCTGCGAAAACAAACAGTATCCTGCCTGTGAACCTGCCGGCACCGGAATTCTTACCGTTCCCTGGGCAAACTGCCATTCGTCATCCTTATCAGCATCTGCCGGGGCCGCAGTTTTCTCTTCCCGGCGGTGGTCCGGACTCTTTAGCTGCCCGCGCAGATGATGAAATTCCGCTTTCAGTTCCCGGATTAATGTCCGGGCGACCGGAAGTGAATATATATATGGACTTTCCGGCAGGGGAACGACCTGCTCAATCATATAAAATTCTCCGGCTTTGACCAGTTCTATTTTAGCCAGCCAGATCCCCTGACGGTATTTTTTTCGCTGAATCTGTTCCGCACTTTCCCTCACGGCATCATCAACTGCTAAATCTTCATCAGCATCAAACCGAAAATCACTAAGAGATCCCGGCTCCTCATCTGTAACGAAGAGACGATAGCCTTCCTTATACTTGTTGAAAGTTTCCTCTTCCTTCGTATGCATCTCGATATTTGTAATATTATGGACCGGTTCAACCGGTGTCTGGTCATATTCAATACACAGGTACAGGGATTCTGCCCCCTCTCGGTCTGTTGCATCGGCAAAACCATCAATCCCGGATAATTTCCTGATCACCGGCGTTTCTACTAAAATCTCCCTTCCGGTCTCGTCCAGTGCCAGCCCCATCTCTACGGAGATATTATAGTCATCAACCCGGATCACTTCCAGGCCGGCTGCTATTCCGGCCCCGATCACCCACCGGTTAATCAGTCTGCGCTTATCGTCAAAATAACGCTGTTCCTGTTCAAAATCATCTGCTGTCAGCAGTTTGCCCGTGAAATACCGGTTCTTCTTAAATGGCATGTATGTCAGATTCTTCATTCGCTCCTCCTAATACTACAAAATCAAAAGCCGCCCGGGTGCCGATCACCGCCGCCCCATACTGCCCCAACCGGCTGTTAATTCCCAGATATGTATTTTGATCCAGAAACAGAAATGGTTTCAAAGGAACCAGCTTTACGGTCATATCTGCCGGCTTGCTGTCTTCAATAATCTGAAGCAGGGCACGATACCGGCGCACATCGGCAATTACTGCTTCCCGGATGTATAAAGTGAAGGAATGGTAATCTTCACCATCCTGCGCCTCTTTCAGATACGGATGTTCACCGGTGAATATCTCCACCAGACGGATCAGGCAGCGCGGTGTTCCCAGGCCGCGAAAAACAGCTGCGCCGCCGGCCAGACACGAACGCAGCCGGTCCGGTTCCCATAAATGGCTGTTGCGGGCATGAATCCAGTCTGCCAGCCACTGCAGCTGATCATCCCCGGCAGCATCGATATCCATCCACTGCAGGTCCTTACGGATCTTATGATCCATATCCTGATAGATAGACTGAAAGATTGCCAGAAAACGCTCCAGAAATTCCTGATTCCGCCCCTGGTAAATTTCCGGCAGGTAACGGTTCCAGGTCTCTTTCGGAAAATAGATCTGAATCATCCGGATCACCGGCCCGGCTTCCCCGTTGCCCCACAGATTAATCTTCATCCATAAATACCTGCCGCACACCTGATGCAGCAGAATATCCTCCGGATTCCTGACCGTCATCTGCCTGATCTGCTCCATCCGGCGCGTCTTTTCTTCCAGGGTACTGCCATCATCCAGATCCAGCAGTTCTTCTATGCCCTGTGCCTCCATTACAGAATCGGTTGCAAACAAAGAAATCTGAACCGCTATATTTTCCCCCAGACAAATATCTGTCACCATCCGGTGCCACACCGTCTGTTTTTCCCGGCCATCCATCATACGTGATACAAAAACCCCGTCACCTCCGGCGGCATAATCCAGATGAAGTTCCCGGCCGGTTACAGCCACCCCTTCCATTCTGCCGCGCTGATAGTCCAGAGCTTTATTCCAGAGTAAATATTTCATTGCTTATGCCTCCACTAAATTACAGACCACCCGTTTCAGCCAGAATAATCCATTGGGCGGCATCAGCAGGTCACCTTCCTCATTGCGCCGGCCCCGGCTTCCGGCATCGATCCAGAGCGATTCCACCCGCCTGACACAGGGCAGCGTCCCGATTTTTCCCTTCAGGTCGCCATAACGGATTCCCTCACCAAAACGTTTCTTTTTCACCCAGTCTTTAATTTCGCGTTCAATCCACGTCCCGGCATCCCGGTACTGAACTTTTGATTCAACAATGCAGACAATTTCCAGGCTGTAATAATCCGGAGACACCACCTGCAGGCGGGTGCCAAGCATACGTTTCCCTTCCAGGTAACGGTAAATATTTTTGACATATGCTTCGTTTAGCCGTCCCCGGCCCTCTTCGGTATATGGTTTTACAGCCAGACGAAGCTCCCGGCGCTCCGGCGCCTCACAATATACCTTACAGTCCTCGATCAGCAGACCCGGTATCGTCCGCAGCAGTTTTTCATAGTCTTCACGGGTCACCGCCCGCTGCAATACCTCTGCTTCAGCGGCGTACCGCTCCACCGCTTCCTGCGAAGAGCATTCGCTTGTCCCGCCGGTAACGGCCTGTTCATTGACAGACGGAAAATTCAGCGCGCCGGACATTCCGGTAATCGTACCGGCTTTAATATTGGCCATTGCACCAAGGCTTTTTACCAGCTTCCGGATTCTGATCACTCCTTCCGGCATCTTGCCGTGAAAACCATCTCCGAACCGGATCACCCCCTGTTCCAGGCAGTAGTGGTTATCTTCCGGCTGCGACCGGTCAAAATCTTCCACCTGCTGCCACACTTCCATCTGCCCCGGATATAATTCCTGTTCCACCTCCAGAACCAGTGCTTCTTTGATAATCCGGTGGTCATCCAGCTCATATTGCTGGTCCGGAAGTCCGCTGCCGCGCCACTCGGCATAGTTTTCAAACGTTTCCTGCTGCCACACCTGTACCATAGCCATACTGATCCGGCCAATGGCCGGAGCGGTCAGATAATCATTGCGGACCAGGATCAGACGAATTTTCCATGCTGATTCAGCCATGGGCAGCGGAAGCTGAAAACAGATACACCCATCCTGCAGCAGCCCATACGTATCATCACTCGTCAGCTGTACCGGCCGCCATCCGTCCAAAGCCTCATATTCCATACGGATCTCAGCCAGCGGATAAAATCCCTGGCGGTTATACTGACTTTCGTCAACCCGGCAGCGCCGGACCGGACAGTTTTTACTGCATTCCATCGTCAGCCGGTATGGTACTCCGTGCTTCAGGGCACGGGCCAGCTCTATTTCAAAGCAATTACCGGCCTCAGGTATTTTCCCAAACGGATACAGGCTGATTCCTTCGCCTCTGGCAATCCAGCTCCCCTTCAGCAGCTGCTCTTTGCCGTCTGCCAGGGTACGGAATGCCAGAAACAGATCTTCTTCCACCATCTGGCCGGTTATGGTTTCAAAGCAGATATGACCGGCATAAAATCTGGTTTCCGCCTTCAAAAAAGCACCTTCCGGAGCATCAACGGTTACCAGGGTACTGCCCGGTTTCTGCAGTGTTCGGGAAATTCCCATCAGCTTTCTGAATTTGTCCCAATGAGCCGTTCCGATCTGCCCTGCATGGTATCTTTGTACCTGCGTCATCCAGACGAACAGCTCCATAATTGTAATCCCCGGATCATGTACGTTATGGTCGGTCCAGGCCGGATAATCACGGATAATTTCCCGCCGCAGACGCTCCACCGCCTCCTCCCAGCGCTCCTGACTTTCCTGTTGTTCTAAAAGCATGCAGTTACACGCCTCCTTCTACCGATACTGTTATCTGGAATCGTCCCGCCTGCGGCAGTGCCCAGCGCATGTTATCGGGCTGTCGGCCGGATATCTCCAAAAAACCCTGATCCGTCCCGATCTCATACGCAATCCGCAATTGCTGCAGCAGCACGATGCCGGGCTGCTGCAGCAGGTGATTTCTAATCTGGTCATAATCGGGAATTTCGCCGAGTTCCCATCCCCGGCCCTGATGATTACCATTCTGCGGATGCAGAAATAATGCCAGCGATTCCGTAATCCGGTTATGAATCCGCAGTACTTCACCATAACTTTTAACCCCCAGTTCACAGCTTACCGAAACCCGTACCGCCGCCGGTGCAATCACCGCCAGCCGTTCAGAGACGGCGAGATTTTCCTGGGTATGATCTGCCAGCCACTGCTCAAGTTCCCGGGCCATCGTATAAAAATAGCGCCCTTCCTCCGGATAATCTTCTGTAACCACTACTACTGTTACAGCACCGGCCAGGCGCTTTCCTGTTTTATCAAAGCCCGAAAAACAAACTACCTTTCTGGCCTGCGGATACTGTTCATAAATAAGGCTTTCAAAATCCCCCGGAGTTACCGCTTTAAAACGATGGCGGCTGCGGGCACACCCGCGCGCGATTGCAGCCGGTCCCGGCTCCCGGTCTGTTCCGCCATATAAAATATCGGGATTCCATGCCAGAGATACCGATCCAATTGTTTTCACCAGCTCCATGGAAACTCCCGGCGGCAGATTCCCCTGCCGTCCCGGCTGAACGGCACGCAGCTTTCCGGCATTGATATAAACCCTTACCGCATCGCCGGCAAACGGATTCTTGCCGGTCCAGCTTATCCGGAGCCGGTAACCATCCAGATCCCCGTCCGCAGACCGCTTCCAGCCGGGTCTGCCGGTAAAACGGATGATTCCTGTATGCTTTAAATTTGCGGTGCCATCTTCGATTTGAATGTGTTTCCACCCACTTCCGGTAAGATATTCCCATGATGCCTGACCGGCGATCCGGCGTTCACCTTCCGGCAGCAGCAGCAACAAACTGATTACTCCCTGATCCGGACAGCAGTCGAAACATATGTCCAGGAAAGGAATGTCCGGCTTCTGACTGCAGCTGACTTTAATGCCGGAAACATAAACATCTTCTTCCGTTTCGAAGCGTATCAGCTCCTGTCCCGGGAGATCTGCCAGCAGTCCGGTTTTTTCCGGAACGACCGATGCCGGCATATCTTCCCTGGCCAGCTTAAATACCACATATCCCCTTGCCGGACACGGTTTTGATCTGACAATGCCGAGCGCTTCCAGAAATTCAGCCTGGACCCGGGCCGGCATCCGGTTATAACATCCGATCGTATCTTCCATCAATCCGGCAAACATATTCGCCAGCACACTGCCGGCATCCGGCTGCTCTCTGCTATACCGCCATTCCGGAGTATAGGATGCCGCCAGCGTTTCAATCCGGTGTTTCAGTTCTTCCCCGGTTCTTTTATCCAGATCGGGAACCATTTACTCTCCTCCTGTACCTTCACTCATGTAAAATGGATAGACCATGTTATAACGGTTGTTCGTACTGCGGACCAGATATGATATCTGAAAATTAACAACACCTTCCATCTCGGCAGACACTTCCGATTTTACCTCCAGATTATGAATTCTCGGCTCCCACCGGATCAAAGCCTCTGTCACCGTGTTCTCCATCATTCGCAATGAGCCATAATCCATGGTCCCGAATACGTAGTTAAAAATATCGCACCCGAAATCCGGACGCATCACCCGCTCCCCTTTCTGGGTTGACAGAATAATCTGAATTGCCTGTCTGATATCTTCCTCTTCCGGACTCTCCCGAAACCGTCCGGTAGCCGGATCACAGAGTACCGGAAATGATACACCGTTGCCTAAAAAATCAAATTCTCTCATCTTCAACACGTTCCTTTAATTCAACTTAACAATAGAGCCTTTTAACTCCAGCATCCCCGAAGAATTCAGTTTACCGCTCGCCTGCGCCTTTAATTCCAGTGTCGTTCCTTCGATCAAAGTCTGTTTTCCCTTCCAGACTGCTTTTGTACCTTCTGCCTCCAGAGTTCCGGCCTTCATGGTAATGCTTTGCCCCGGCTTTATTTCGACCTGGCTGCCGGTCACCTCAAGCTTCTGCTGCGGCGCCAGTGTAATGTTTTTTCCCTTGCAGGATAAGTCACCATCTGCCTCTACTTCATACGTCTTTTCGGTCGTTGTTTTAATACTTTCGGCACTGATTACCAGCGGACCGGTTACGGTAATACTGCCTTTTTGCAGTTTCATAAATTCTTCACCGCCAAATTTAATCTCCACCGTTTCAGCCACATCAAGCGTCAGTTTCTTTTCCTCCGTCGACCAGATGAGGGTATTCTCTCCCTCCGGATCTGACCAGCTGATCTGCCTGTCTTTTTCTTCCACAAGAAATTGATATCCGGATTTGCTTTTCCACAAAAGCTTTGAGTTGTTCTCATTTGCCGTCTCTCCGGGCAGGGGGTTTTTCTGGCTCCAGAGGCTGCCCAGAACAACCGGCCGGTTGGCATTGCCTGCTTCAAAAGCAATAACCACCGTATTTCCCACCTCCGGCAATTGATAACTTCCGTATGAATCACCGCCAAAACCGGTCATAACAGGAACCCACTCTGTTTTGGTATTGCCGGTGTCCCCCAGCAGATATTCCACCTGGATCTTTCCCGGAAAATCCTCATTCCAATTGGCCGATACTGTTCCGATCACGATTCCTTCCATCAGCTTCCCTCCACAATAATTCTGGTTCTGTATCCGGATCCGTCAAATGTATGCACTGCGGTTCTGATCCGGTAAACGCCATTCCAGACCGGATCAATCTTGTCCGCTTTTACGTATGTGCCGCTAAGCAGACGATAATCTCCGGTAATATCCATCTCAATCCGGACCGACTGACGCAGAAGCCTTTTCGCCCGGCTTTCGGCAATTCCCGCAACGATATCCTGACTCTCAGCATCCGGATTGACAATCATCTCCACACCGGCACCGGCACTGCTGCTGATATTGCTTCCGGCAGCGGTTTCTGATGCCGTAAACACCTGGAATGCCGGGGAAGTGCCGTATACCTGTATGGTACGGTTGAGATATTTGCTGCTGGCATGAAAGATGTCAAGATTCTCATCATGCTCCAAGGTCACAGCCGGCTGCCCGGCAGTGATTTTCTTATAGCAGGCAACCCCCAGGGATATGTAAAACTCACGGTCATTCGGACATTGCTCAATCAGCTCACGCTGTAAAAAATCATAATCACTTTCGTTCTGGTACCAGCACCTTGCTTTGTCATAAGCATCCGTATTGTCACATGAAGCCGATACACCGAGCCAGCTGTATGCCTGCATCAGCTCGGTGACAACATCAGAATGCCGTTTTTGCTTCAGCATCCGGCAGCGGATGTTTTCTTTCATCAGATGAATCACATCATATGCTTTTAGTCTCAGGGTATAACCAAAGGTGCTGCCTGTTTCGAGTTCGATCTGATCCAGATATCCGATGAAGATTTTTTTCTTATCACCGGCGTAACCCATCGATATTTCGATTTTGCTGCCCGGCAGGAGAACCGCAGAAATCTTCTGGTTCAGACAGCGGGATTCTATGCTGTAAACCCCGCCGACTTCAACGACCGCATAACTTTCATTGTCCATATCAAGCTTCGTCTCAATACGTCCGCAGATTCCGCCCAGATCAGTTTCTATGTTTTTTCCTGCAATCAGTACATCAACTTCAGGTGCTTTTGTCCCCATTATCTTACCTCTGCTCTTTCAGCGGCGGCAGGCAAAGCACCTGCCCCGAATAAATATCCATCGGATTCATCAGCCCGTTAAAGCTGGCTATTTCTATCCATTTATTGCAGTCATGGTATTCTTCCCAGGCCAGTTTCCACAGAGTAGTTCCTTCAGATACTACCCTGCGTTTGGTCCGGTCGGGAGACTCCTTGGGACTCTTTCTGTCGGCTATTGTATCTGCAACAGACGAGATTGACAAATCGAGTTTTACACGGAGCGGTTTTCCTTCGACATCAAAATATGTAAAGTCCTGATTCAGCGATGTCAGTACTCCCGTAAACTGCAGGTCACCCCAGATAAAACCGATCAGCGGTGGTTTATGAAGACTGCCTTCCGGTTCCAGAAGTTGTTCGATTTTTTCTGCATAATCTCTGACTGACAGGCTTTTTCTGGTATTCTCGGGAATGCCGCCCAGGTTTTCCGTTATGTCGTAATACAGTGTCAGTGACAGGGTTGACCGGTATCCGCCGGTATACTGCGGTTCCTTGTTCCCGGCCGGTTGACTTTGTTTTGGTTTATCATCGGCGGTACTTGTTTCCTTCTGTTCCGTTCCGATATTGCTATAGCCGGCTGAAGTAGATATCTTGTATTCGGCCGGATTGAACATACAGGGAATTTCGGCTTTCGGTGTCCGGTACACTACTATTTTGGCTTTCATGAGTTCTGCCATGTAAGATCACTTCACCTGCCTTATGTTTTATTCTTGCTCATCTGATGCAGACCGCTATGGGCAATTTCAATTTTACGGATCAGTATGTTGTTGCCCATGGCGTCAAGATTTTCCAGTTCTACCTTTGTTATGACACCGTTGTCAAATGTATAGGGCATGTCGGTTCCGCTGCCGACGTACAGGATCAGGCCGGTGATTTTGTTTCCTACCTGCAGGATGCCGAAATTGGTCTGGTCGGATTTCACTCCCCGTTCCAGGATCAGAGTGTCCATTTTGCTCTTGGGTTTCCGAAACAGGAGCGGGCTCGAATTGCGGCCGCCTTCCTGGATACTGTCATATTCCAGTTCCTGAGCCAGGTTGGATACTTTTGCGAAGCCGAATTTGGAACTGCCTATCATTACGGAGAACTGGTGGGTGGTCAGGAAGCTGCTCATACGGGCTCACTTTCTTACTTGTTTTGGACTGTTGGCATCTAACTTTCTCTGGTCATCCCTTCATGCGCCAGCTCCAGGGATTCTATTGCTATTTCATTTGATGTCGCATTAAAGTCGGGAGCTGTGTATTTAGTCGGCCAGGCATTGATAATCTGCCATGACGCTACCGGCTTCTGAGCCTCATCCAACAGACTGATTGTTACCGTCTTACGGGTAACTGCTCCGGTCAGCCCCGGAGCCAGCCAGTCGTAAAGCTCTTTGGCGGTAATAACACCCTTTTTCAGGGTCACGTTGCCATACTTTCTAAGGCCGGCTACCTTAAGCGGTGTCTCCGTCGCCATATCGCCTTCCCGGTATTCAATCGGTTCAATCGTTGAATCAAAACCACTCACTTCCGTAAAACCGCCTGCCGCCGCATTATCAATCTCTACTTTAAACCTGAATTTCGCGCGTGGATATTCAATATCTGCCATAATCTATCCCCTCCTTTTACTGTGAATCGCTGGTCTTCTGAGTAATACGGAAGATCACAAATTCGGCCGGTTTCACCGGTGCAACTCCTATCACACAAATCAGGCGTCCATTATCAATGTCATCCTGCGACATCGTATTGCGTCCGATATTAACAAAAAAAGCTTCATCCGGCGCGGATCCTGCCAGCGATCCGTTCCGCCACAGGCCCATCAGGAATATCTCTATCGTCCGCTGAACCCTGACCCAGAGAACTTCATCATTTGGTTCAAATACAGCCCAGTTGGTATTGGCCTTGATTGATTCTTCGATATAGATAAACAACCGCCGCACGTTGATATACTTCCAGCTGCCGTCACTGCTTGCCGTTCTGGCTCCCCAGACCCGGATTCCCAGACCCGGGAATGCCCTGATCAGGTTAATGCCTTTCGGATTTAACAAATCCTGCTCCCCTTTATTGAACTGGACATCCAGTCCCACACAGGAGCGGACCACTTCATTCGCCGGCGCCTTATGTACACCGCGGGTATTGTCACTTCTGGCATAGATCCCCATCATTGACCCTGACGGCGGGATGGCAATGTTGCGTTTGTCCAGCGGGTCAAATACTGTCAGCCACGGATGATACAGTGCCGCATAGGTACTGTCAAACATGTTGCGGTGGTTCACCATATCCTGAACTTTTTTTGCGTCTCTTGGCATATCAAGAACAGCAAACCGACTCGCCAGATTTTCACAATGAGCGACCAGCGACAGCTGCACATTGGCATCGGTCACGCCGGGTACCGCAAGAATCGAAACAACATCATTATCGACAAAGGCCTGAATGCCGGTACGTTTTCCTGCCCCCCGGTCCTCTCCCATAAAATCAGCCGCTGTCATCGCCAGGGCATTACCGTTGCTTCCCCCTGAAAAATCAACAGTCAGCACCGATGCTTCGGCTCCTGCCAGCCTGATAAACGGAGCCATCGGCGCCTCCGGTTCCTCACCGGTATAAGATACTGAAACCAACTCTGATTTAGCCATTTTTTTTACGATAAAATTGGCGGTTTCAATGTTAAAAGACAGGTTATCATAGCTTTCCACCACATCTTCATATCTCACTTCCATGTTAAACTCGCAGGTAGAGATCGTCTTTTCGGGAAGCAGATTTTTGTCCGTCACATCCACCGCAAACTCCTGTTCAAAGACGATAATATTGTCCTGGGATTTTGTAATTTTATTGTAGATCGTCTGGGTTCCATCAGTAAATGCAACAATATCTCCCGGAAAAAATCCGGCTCCGTTCTTTACCGAATAGGCCTTGCCCGATGCAGTTTCAAGTTCTTCATAAAGCTGTGTCTTTACTTTGCTGGACGGAGTAATTAATACACGTATGTTATTCCCCCATAACCCCGGATTTCTGGCCTCCAGCAAAAGCGCCGGAGTATCTGCCGGTACAGCTGCTTTGGCACATACTGCATCATTGGGAGCGACACGCATGATAAATGCACGGGATCCTCCGTTAACAAAAAAATGCTCAACCGCGTATGCCAGGAAACGATAATCCCCATATTCATTATCCGACAAATAACCGCCATAAGTTCTTCTGAAATCCGAAAAGTTTGTAACCAGCTGCGGCAATCCCTCGACCGGCCCTCTTTGTGCCGCGCCGATAAAACCGGCCGTACTGGTGCCAACTCCCTCCATCGGTTTGGCGCCGGAATCAAATTCCTCTACATATACGCCGGGTGATAAATACTCTGCCATGTGTTGCTCCTTTCTTATATATGTTGTATGGTGTCATTGACATCTAAAACGCTCCCCGCCGCGTGGCATCCTGCTCCAGGCTTGCCTTGTCATTAACCGGCCTTCCATTTATCTTGCCGGTTTCTTTCACCAGGCCCAGCCGCTGCTGAACAATATGCCCCAGTTCATGATTTAATGCTGATTCTGCTCCCGGGGCTATTTCAACATTACGGCCGCCGTAAGCGATTGCCTTAGCGCCATATTCCGCCGGAGCGGCAGACTGAAAGCGGATGTTTACACCGTCCATCGGTACCTGGTTTTTGGCTTCGATCCGCTGTAATGTCTCTACTACAGAAGATGAATAATCACCATAATTTTTTTCGCCGGACGTTTTTAGTGCCGTCTGATTTCCGACTATCTTTTCAACTCCGTTTAAAACCACGACCAGCTCATCCCCTTCCATAATTTGCCAATGTCGAATTATGTCTATAATTGTATAGACTTTCAGCTTTTATTTCAAGATTTATTTGTCAAAGACGTTTTGTTTATAGTGAATAACTTTTTTTATTTTTCTGTTATGTTTTAGTTTTAATTTCGTTGTTATTATTGTAAGAAACAAAATTCTTTTCACACACTAAAGAAAAAGGAGGCCTTTCTATGATGCCGTCCCTTACCAGCCAGCAAAGGAAACAGGAATTTATTTTTTTAAGTCAAAAAACACTTCAAACACTCTACGGGGACAACCCGCCATCAGTTCTGTCGTTTTCCGGCCAGAATATTGTCTGGGTTGATACTACCAGCTGCAGCTGCCTGACCGGGTACTACCAGCTGCAGAGCTATTTACAAAATATAGCGGTTACTCCGCCTCGCACCGTAAATCACCTTCAGTATCATATCCTTCCGCTTGATACCGGCTCTGTAATCGTAACAGGGCAGTATAAATTAATACAAAAAAAGGCGGCCCGCACTCATACGGACCGCATCTATCAGGTTTCACTTGTCTGGACTTATGGGGAGTCTCATCCCCGGCTAATGTATTTGCACATTTCGGCTGCAGTACCACAATTCAAAGAAAAAACACCACTCTGTTTTTCCGGACGAAAAGCAGAAACTTACCGGCTGCCGGCCGATGAAATCCTGTATATCGAAGCAGAAAACATCTACTGCAAGCTGCATGGAATCCTGGAAACTTATCACGTATGCCATTCGATCAGTCAGATCGAAAAACTGCTGCCAATGCAATTTTTACGGGTTCACCGCAGTTTTATTATAAACCGGCAGTACGTAACCAGGATGTACCGGTATGCCGTTGAACTATCATACCAGTACACGATTCCGGTTCCGGAAAAAAAGTATATGAAAGTAGTTTGCGATATCGAACAGTTTCAGGAAGCAGCCAGGGTCTGAACCGGTTCTTACTTCCCCTTAAACACAATAAGTTTGCTCAGCAGATAATTAACAATGGTAACAACTACCTGTCCGATCAGTTTGGCAATCTTATCATTTCCATGGGCAACTGTAACCAGCAGAAACATGATGACCATGTCCAAAAAGAGAGTCAGAAGACGTGAAGAATAAAACACGGTAATCTCCCGCTTCCAATCTTTGCTTTTACTCCGGAAAACAAAAATCCGGTTGGTAAAATAGGCAAAGGTGACGGCCCCGATCCATGATAAAACGTTGGCACACTGAAGCTGCCAGCCAATATCCGGATCCAGAAACGTAAGGACGCACCCGTAGTAAATGCCAAGACTCACCACAGTTGTCAAACCGCCAACAATCAAGTAGGAAATGATCTCATAATACTGCTTCATAAGTTCTTTTATTTTAGACATGTTTTTTCACTTTCATAAGTTAAGTTCCTGAATCCCCAGCTGCAGGGCGCCAAGGATCCCCTGATCGTCATTCAGGCTGGGGAGCACTACATAAGAGTCAAGATCATCCAGCTCTTTTGTGCAGATATATCCGGCCAGCTGTTTCTTCAGTTCTTCCCGAACCAGCGGCAGCATATGCTCCTGATGCATGACACCGCCGCCCAGGACAATTCGCTGCGGTGACAGTGTTACTACATAGTTTACCAAAGCCTGTCCGATATAATACGCTTCGATTTCCCAAACTTCCTTTTTATCAGCCAGATTGATCGCCTTATCGCCCCACCGTGCCTCGATTGCCGGTCCTGCTGCCATACCTTCCAGACAGGTGTGGTGGTAAGGACAGCGGCCTTCATAATTGTCATCCGGATGCCGCCGCATCAGAATATGACCGGCCTCGGGATGAAGCATGCCATGAAGCAGCCGTCCATTGGAAATGATACCGGCACCGACACCGGTTCCGATCGTAATATACATACTGTTTTCCAGCCCTTTGGTACATCCCCATGTCGCCTCGCCCAGAGCCGAACCATTTACATCGGTATCAAATCCAATCGGAACACCAAGAGCCGCTTTCATTACGCCTACAATATCGTAATGCTGCCAGGCAAGCTTCGGGGTTGTCGTAATATAACCATAGGTCTCCGACTCCCGGTTCAGGTCAATCGGTCCGAAACAGCCGATGCCCAATGCCTCAATATCATGATTTTTGAAAAAATCAATCAGCTTCGGCATCGTAATCTCCGGTGTTTCTGTCGGAATTGAAATCCGGTCAGAAATATTGCCAAGTTCATCTCCGATGGCACATACCATTTTGGTACCGCCTGCTTCCAGTGCTCCTAATCTCATCATCCATATCCTCCATTTTCTTAAGGGTGGGAACTAATAATTGTCATGCTGCCTTCGAATATACAATCCTTCATTCCGGCCGGTATAATAAACGATACCCCCTTTTGAACCGCCGTTCCATTGACAAAACCGTTCCCTTCAATCACCGTCACATTGGTAAAGGTGTCCGGTGTAGTGTATGTCATACTGCCGTCAATCTGATACATGTCCACCTGATAGAACGGACATGATACAAAATGGGTTTTTACAGCACCATTTATTGAAGTTGATTCCCGGTCAGTAATACATTCTTCAAACGGGGCCTGAATCACGTCAATACTTTCCTGAACATGAAGCTGACGCGGCCGCCCGTCGGTCAGACGGTCGTAGTCATAAACCCGGTATGTGATATCACTGCTCTGCTGGGTCTCCAGAATCAAAGTCCCGCCTTTAATCGCATGGAGACAACCGGGATTAATCTGAAAGAAGTCACCCTTTTTTATCGGAATGACACGGATCATCTCATCATACCGGTGTTCTTCTATCATCTGCTTTAATTCCGCTTTGTCCCTGGCGTGATGACCGATTACAATCTCAGCATCTTCTTTGCAGTCCAGGATATACCAGCATTCGGTCTTTCCCAATGCCCCGGACTCATGCTCAGCTGCATAATCATCATCCGGATGAACCTGAATACTAAGATCATCTCTGGCATCAATAATTTTTACCAGAAGCGGAAACTGACCCTCGCCGCTCGCACCAAACAGCCCGGGATGGCTGTCCCACAGCCGGCTCAGCAGCATCCCCTGATACTCACCGCCCAAAATCCGGCAGTCTCCACCCGGATGGGCACTGATCACCCACTGCTCACTGCCCCATATCATTTCCTTCACCACAGATTCCAACCAGATAATCTCTGCCATAGTTTTCCCTCCTACTCATAAAGCGCAGCCATAACAGCACCGTAATCGCCTATTTTTTCCCCTAACTCCGCTGGCACTATTTTACATTGTTTTGCCGAAACAGGCAATGCTTCGCGGACAATTTCCTGACGGACCTGCCCGGCCATAAGTTCATGGGCCCGCATATAAATACCGCCTGCCACAATCAGCTCGGGATTCAGCAGATCAATCAGCACTGACAGCCCGCGGCCAAAGTAACGGGCCGACAATTGCAGCAGCTCTGTTGCAGCCGGTTCCCCCGACCGTGCCGCTTCAATCACGTCTTTTGCCGTCGCGGCCGCAAGCCCGTGCTGTTTTGCCATCCGGGCGATACCTCCGCCGCTGCAAAAACCTTCCAGGCTTCCGGCCTTGCCGTACCCGACCGGCCCCTCCGGCTCCATCCGGAGATGGCCTGCCTCACCGGCCATTCCGCCGGCCCCGGTATACAGCCGGCCATTCAGAATCAAGCCGGCCCCAAGGCCCGTGCCAAAGGTCAGAAACACCATATGTTGTGTACCTCTTCCGGCACCATACTGCCACTCAGCCAATGCACAGGCATCTGCATCATTCTGCATCCTTACCGGCATCATCAGCCGCTCTGCCAGATATGATACAACCGGCACCTCATCCCAGCCGGGTAAATTAGGCGGGGAACAGATTCTGGTTCGCTGCAGGTCAAGAGGACCGCCGCACGATATTCCGGCCCGGCATTCTGCCGGAGAAACGTCAAATTCCGCAAGCATTTCCTGCCCCAGGCAAATCAATTTATCCAATACCGCCGCCCAATCCCGCCCGGTCGGTATCTGCTGCCGCGACAGCCAGATAATTCCCTGACTTTCAATCCGGCACAGAACAACGGCACACTTGGTTCCGCCTATATCAAATCCCAGTACATGCATCCTTTTATCCTCCTGTGGATACCGGCACATTATATGAAAAAGCACCAGAAAAGGCAGGGCCTGCTACAGACCCTGCCCGCTTATACAGTTATAACATATCTTACACTTAATTTAAAGTATCTTTTGTAATAACCGATACGCCGGTATCTACATTTTCTGCACCGGTATCCTTACCTTCCAATGCATTAACAGCGGTTTTCATCCCTTCATATCCCATAACATCAGGATTCTGAGCCATAGTTGCCAGCAGATACCCGTCTTTAATCAGCTGCTGAATCATATCCGACTTGTCGAATCCAACGCCGATAACCGTTTCACCGGCTTCCTGAATTGCATTTCCGGCACCTACCGTAGATCCCTCATTGGCACCAAAGATACCAACACAACCCTGGGTGATATAGTTTGCTGCGATATCCTTTGACTTGGCAGCATCACCTTCACCGTACTGGGTCTCCAGCAGTTCAAATCCGGTTCCTTCAAAAGCTGAACGGAATCCTTCTTCACGGGCTACTGTAGATGCAGTTGCCGCATTTACATTGACAATACCGATTTTACCAGCTTCGATTCCGGCATCTTTTAACGCCTTAATCATCTCTTCACCGGCAGTTTTTCCGGCTGCCTTATTATCAGTTGCCAGTGTCTGGATTGCCGGAAGGGATGCCGCCGAATCGACATAAACGATCTTTACGCCACTATCCATTGCTTCCTGCAATGCAGCAGTAACTGCATCCGGGCCATTGGCTGCCAGAAGAATTGCCTGGGCACCACCGGCTACCGCATTATTGATACTTTCAATCTGCTTGGCATCATCTTTAACATCCGGTGCCAGCCATTTATATTCTACATTGCCAAGTTCCGCTGCCGCTTTCTGAGCGCCGGCATCTACATTCACCCAGTGCTGATCCATCTGATCCATTGTAATCAGATATACCTTATAAGTTTCACCGGCTGCCGCTGCCGGAGCTTCGGTTGTATCTGTTTTTTCAGTCGTTGCCGGAGCTTCGGTTTTTGCCTCTGTCGCTGCTTCCGTCGCTGTCGCTGCTGCTGTTTTCTGGTCGCTGCTGCACCCTGCGCACATCATTGCCGCCATAACAAGAGAGAATGTTGCTGCTGCTAATCTTCGTTTCATAATACCATATCCTCCTTTAAGTTTGGTTTTATATCAAAGCCGCTGGCTTTCATATCACTACACAGTTTTTGTTTTTTTACTGAACTTACCGCTGCGGACAATAATATCGATCAGTACTGAAACAACCACAATTGTACCGATGACAATATTCCGAATCGCTACCGGTGCACCGGCAAACTGCAGGCCATTCTGCAAAACGCCCCAGATCGAAGCACCGATTACCGTACCGATCAGGATTCCCTGACCGCCAAGTGTCGATACACCACCGATAACGGAGGCCGCTACCGCATACATCTCATAAGAGTTACCGGCATCCATGGTTCCCATGCCGCTGGTCGCACAAGTGATCAGCCCCACCACGCAGGCACAAAATGCACTGACCAGATAAGCCTTGATTGTTGTCGATACAACATTGACACCCGACAGCTTCGCCGCCTCAATATTACTTCCGATCGCGTAGATATGCCGGCCCGTTCTGGTCTTGCTGAGCAGAAAATTGAATACCAGCCACAATACGATTGCAATTAAAACCGTATTATAAATACCGGCCATCTTACCATAATAAAAGAAATCCCGAAAACCCTTTGCGGCATCACCAATCGCATCGGTATTGTAATTATTGTTTACAATCTGGGCAATTCCCCTGGCGATTGTCATCGTACCAAGAGTGGCAATAAACGGCGGCAGCTTGCATTTTGCCACCAGAATCCCGTTGATCACTCCGACAACCAGGCAAAAAACCAGCGTCACTGCAACTGCTGCCCATGGATTCATTCCCTTTGTCATCATCGTTGCCGAAATCATACAGCTCATGCCGATCACCGATCCAATCGACAGATCAATATTGCCGGTAATCAGAACATATGACTGGCCGATACCGATCAGCAGAATCGGAGCAATCTGCCGCAGCAGGTTTGCCACATTTTTGCCGGAAAAGAATACCGGATTGATCACGCCAAACACCAGGCACAGAACGACAAGACCGATTCCAACCGTGATGACCTGCCCCATGCCTCTGGTCTTCAGCAATTTCCTCAACCAATTTTGTTTTTTACTTTCCATGTTTAAGCCCCTGCCCTTCTCCTCAGCTGATTTTGCTTTCAAACTGTGTTGCATATTTCAGGATCGTGTCCTGGGTCGCATCTTCCGCCATCAGCTCACCGGTAATACGCCCGTCACACATCACCAGAATCCGGTCACTGATGCCCATAACTTCCGGCATTTCCGAAGATACAAACAACACGCCGATTCCCTGCTGCTTCAGTTCATTCATCAGATTGTAAATCTCAACCTTCGCCGCCACGTCAATGCCTCTGGTCGGTTCATCAAAGATTACCACCCGTGAATTTCGCGCCAGCCATTTTCCAACCACCACTTTCTGCTGGTTTCCGCCTGATAAGCTTCCGGCATCCACTTCAGCATTTGGCAGCTTTATTTTCAGTGACTCAACCGCCTTCTGTGTCATCTGATTTTCCAGCTTGCGGTTGACGATGCCAAGTTTGCTGCACAGCATGTCAAGATTCGGCAGTGCGATATTGTCCCTGATGCTCAGCTTGGTACAAAGCCCGTCCTTTTTCCGGTCCTCCGGTGCCAGTACAATTCCTGCCTTAATGGAATCTTCCACGCAGCGGATTTTGACCTCCTGTCCATCCAGAATAATCTGTCCCGATTCTTTCTCATCCGCACCGAATACCGCCCGGGTTGTCTCCGTCCGTCCGGCTCCCATCAGTCCGGCAATTCCGACAATTTCTCCTTCATACAGTTCCAGATTGATATCCCTGACCATCCTGCCGGCATTCAGATGCTTTATCTCCAGAATCTTTTTCCCTTTTTCACAGGTTACCCGCGGAAATTTCTCTTTGATCTCCCGTCCAACCATATGAGCAATTATCTCGTTCATCTGTCCCGGGTCAAAATCCATCGTCGTGATATATTTTCCGTCCCGCATAATTGTAACACGGTCAACAATATGCTTTAACTCTTCAAGCCGGTGTGATATGTATACAATCCCGCAGCCTTCCTGCCGCAGTTTTTTTATAATAGCAAAAAGATCATTGATTTCCTTTGATGTAAGTGCCGATGTCGGCTCATCCATAATCAGAATTTTTGCATCCATCGACAGCGCTTTGGCAATCTCCACCATCTGCTGCTTTGAAACCGCCAGGCTTCCGACCAGTGTCGTCGGATCCAGGTCAATATTCATTCGTTTCAGGATATTTGCGGCTTCCTCATTCATCCGGTTTTCTGAAAGAGCAATCCCTTTCGTCAGTTCCCGGCCCAGAAATATATTTTCGGCCACGCTCAGGTGCTGGCACATGTTCAGTTCCTGATGGATAATGGCAATCCCCAGATCTTTGGCTTTCTGGGTGCTCATGTCCCTGACTTCTTTGCCGAATACGCGAACCTCTCCTTCGTCCTTTGTATATACACCGCTGAGGATCTTCATCAGGGTTGATTTTCCGGCACCGTTCTCACCCAGCAGCGCCATCACCTCACCTGGTTTTAAATAGAATGAAACATCATCCAAAGCTTTTACACCGGGGAAAGATTTCATTATGTGCTCCATCTGTACGATGTTTTCCTGCATGGTTATCACCTGTTCCTTTCTGATTTTTAGTATAGCATGGTAAAATATCTGGCGGGAGGGGTGATTCTTCTGAATGAGGGGGGCATTCTTCTGGTTATCAGGATTTTTTTGCGGGAGTTGTTGTGTTCCAGAGAGGGATGAGGGGGTGCATACGGGGCTGGGGCGATGGCCGGCGGTTGAGTTTTGCTCACGTCGGGGATGCAGGGATTTCTAAGGCCCCCAAAGTGCAATAGAATGGGCACCGGCTCGAACATTTGAGCGCTCTTGATGACCGCTCAAAGCTCGCCTGAATTTCCGGGTGGTAACCGGAAATTCTCCCATTCTATTGCACTTTGGGGGCCTAAGAAATCTCAGCATCCCCTCCAAGATCGCAAAACTCAACCGCCGGCCATCGCCCCAGCCCCGTATGCACCCCCTCATCCCTCTCCAGCAACAGACTGCCGTCCATAAATTCTGATAACAAATTCATTTTCATAAAGTTCCAAGCTGCATCTATTGAGTTTTAGATATATAATGACCAAAATATAAATGAATATGAACAGGAATATTGGTATGCCAGAGAATTGCAAGTAGTATTAGAATATAAACAATGGCGTAGATTTGAAGATACTCTAAAACGAGCAATGGAGGCTTGTAAAAACAGTAAAAATGAAGTAACTGATCATTTTGCCAACGTCGGCAAAACGATCGATATGCCAAATGTTTTTTATTAGAATATGTCGCTGGAGAGTCAAGACCCGAGGACGGAGCCGGGGGAGTGTAGGGTACGGGTTGTCCGCATTTGCAGGGGTAGTGCAGATCTTGGAGAGTAATAGCAAAACGTTATCGGGGAACGCAGCATCTGTCTGAAGCGGCAGCGAGTTTGGTGCGTTCCCTGATGTTTTTAGTTTTGTTATTAGTCTCCTAGATATGCTATACCCCGAAACAGCGGTCAACCCGTACCCTACACTCCCCCGGCTCCGTCCTCGGGTCTTGACTCTCTCGGAATACATTTAAATGATAGAAAGTGCCAATTCCATCATTTTGGTGAAAGAATTCTGCCTGTCTTCAGCTAAAATTTCTTCTGCCTCAAACGGTGAATCGGAAATTGTCAGGATACAGAGTGCATTGGCTTTTCCGTATGCTGCGTTGGCGTAAAGTGCGGTTGATTCCATTTCACAGGCCAGGATTCCCATGTCTTCCCAGGGTAATCCGGTCCGGGGCATCTCTGGTTTGTAGAATGCGTCGGTGCAAAGGATGTTGCCGACGTGGTAGGAAAGATCCAGGGACTCGGCGTTCTGGACGGCCTGGCGCAGCAGGTTGAAACTGGCGGTGCAGGAATAGTCACCGGGGAGTTTGAAGGTGGATACATAGTTTGTTTCCGTGCAGCTGCCGATTGCGATGACAATGTCACGCAGTTTTACCTGGGGCTGCATTGCTCCGGCTGTTCCGATGCGGATCAGGTTTTTGACGCCGTAGAAATGAATTAACTCGTGGGAATAGATTCCCATGGAGGCACAGCCCATTCCGGTTCCCATGACTGATACGGGTTTGCCAAGGTATGTGCCGGTGTATCCCAGCATCCCTCTGGTCTGGTTGAATTGTTTGACATCCTCCAGAAAATTTTCTGCGATAAACTTTGCCCGCAGGGGATCGCCGGGGAGCAGTATGGTCTCGGCTATATCTCCGGGACTGGCATCGATGTGCGGGGTTGGGGTGTTTTTGATTGCTTCCTGTTCTTTGGTCATCCTGATTATCCTTTCCTGGTCTGATTTATTATTGCTTCTACTTCTTTACGGGTTGGTATCGACGGGGCCGCACCCGGCCTGGTTACAGCAATGGCTGAAGCGGTTGAAGCCTGATATAAGATATCTTCAGTTTTTTGGCCGCGCAGAATTCCGGAGATGAAGTAACCGGTGTAGGTATCTCCGGCAGCGGTTGTGTCGACGGCATCTGCTTTTATTGCATCCTGACGGCAAAGCTGCCGGCCGTCCCAGTAGACAGAACCTTTTTCTCCCAGTGTCATGACGATTCTGGCGTGAGGGAATTTTTCAGTCAGAGCTGTTATGATATCGGAACTTTCCACGTTTTCTGCCATACCTGTCTGGTATTCTGATCCGGCCAGGGCTGAGGCTTCTACTTCATTTACCAGAAAATAGTCGATTAGGCCGAGCGGTAACTGCATTACCTTCTTGTCCATCGGTGAAGGGTTGAATGCAATTGTCATACCGAGCTGATGCGCCTGAGTGATAATATAGGCAAGCTCGCTGATCTCGTTCTGGAGAATCAGAAAGTCTCCTGCTTCGAAATGGGAAAGCACCTCATCGATGTGGGTTTTGTCAATTTTCTGATTGGCTCCGCCATACAGGATGATGCAGTTATCACCGTCACTGTCGTTTTGAATAATGGCATGGCCGGTCTGGATCTGGTCCTTTACGGTTATATGCCTGGTATCTACTCCTGAGGTTTTTAAAATTTCAATTAAGAAATCTCCTTCATTGCCTATCGCACCGGCATGATATACCGCTTCTCCGGCCCGGGACAAAGCAATTGACTGATTTAATCCTTTTCCGCCGCTGAATACATTGAGCGAGTCGGATGAGATTGTCTCTCCTTTGTTCACAAAGTGATCTACTTTATACACATAGTCAATATTGATAGAGCCGAAATTTAATAGTTTCATAAGTTATACCTCATAACTTCTTATGGTACTGAATAATAGTTCTTTAAAACGCTGCTGGTCGAATTCCATTGCTGCCAGGACATTTTTTGTGCCGGTCTCCTGCGGATAACTGATTGAACGGCCAATGTCCTGATCCGGCACCGTGCTGATATACTCGCGGTAATCGCAGACGGTCATTCCTCTGGTGAATTCACCTTTGAGTTCCACATCTACGTGCATCGGCAGAGCGCTGGTAATAATCTGCGGATCTACGAGCCAGGCCATCATGCAGGCATCGCAGAGCTGAGCCTGACGATCCTGTCTGACCGAAAATTCCAGCAGTTCTGCTGCCAGATCAGCAACCGGACCGGACATTTCGCGGATTGTTTTTACATCATCCATTGTCATGGAATTCTGGCGGCACAGATTAAGCCCGACCATCCGGATCGGGATGCCAGAATCGAAAACGATTTTGGCTGCTTCCGGATCTACGACGATGTTAAACTCCGCGCATGCATTATAATTACCGACCGTTACCGATCCGCCCATACAGACGATTTCCGGAATTTTGTTTTTTAGGGTGGGATCTTTTAACAGTGCCTGAGCTACATTGGTCAGGGGGCCCTGGGTGACCAGGATGATATCACTTTGACCGGCATATGTATCAATCAGGGCATCTGCCGCGTGTTTTTTCTCCAGCGGATATTTAAGTTCTGTTATTACTACATTGCCGAGTCCGCTGCTGCCATGGACATATTCCGCCCGTTCAGGTACTGCCAGTATCGGAAAATCGTAGCCGGGATAGACGGGGATATCGCCCCGTCCGGCAAGCCCGGTTACATATCTGGCATTTTTTGATGTGTGTTCCAGCCCGGTATTTCCGCCAACGGTTGAGATACCGACTATGTCCAGATGTTTCATGGCCAGAATCAAGGCAAAGCTGTCGTCAATTCCGGGATCACAGTCGATCCAGACTTTTTTATTATTCTGCATTTGAGTTATCCTTCTTTCTTTAATCCTTTTTCTATCCGTTTACGCTGATTGATCCGGATCATATTGATACCGACAAGAGCAATGATCGTTGCTACATAAGGTATCATCTCAATGAACTCGGTCGGGAAATTGGTTCCCTGACTCTTTAAGGTGGTTGCAAGCGCATCAGAAAAACCAAAGAAGACGGCTGCCACCGCGGTACCGATCGGATTGCTGCCGGCAATGTTCATTGCAGACAGACCAATATAGCCTCTGCCGTTGGTCATGTTCTTCATAAAGAAGCTTACCCATCCCATCGACATAAAAGCTCCGGCCATACCGCACAAAACACCGGCGGCCAGGAACGAAATATATCCGATTCGTTTTACGTTGATCCCAACCGATGACGCTGCCTGGGGATTTTCACCAACAGCTCTCAGTCTGAGGCCCAGCCTGGTGCGGTACAGGAAAAACCAGACCAGATATACGCTGATAAAAGCCAGATAGGTCAGCAGGTTATGTCCGGAAAAAATCACGCCCAGAACAGGAATTTTATTGATCAGCGGTATCGTCACGGATGGTATCGTATAAGCTTTGATTGCTGCCGAAGTAGTTGACTTTTCACCGGTCAGCAGAAACATTGCAAATACGGTACCGCCGGCCGCTATCAGGTTAAATGCAATACAGGTCAGATAAAGATCCGTCTTGCCGGAGAGATTGGAGACAGCCAATACACCACCGGCCAGTACACCGACAATAATGGCGCCAAGCAGTCCAATCCAGACATTGCCGGAAAATCCGGCGAAGACCACACCGGCGAGAGCGGCTGAGAGCATCATGCCTTCCAGTGCCATATTAAGCATTCCGGCTTTTCGGTTGATTACTGCTGCCAAAGCAACAAAAATCAGCGGTGTCGATAAGCGCAGTACGGAAAATCCAAAATTCGCAAACCATTCTAATGTAAACATATACGTTCCCGCATGGAGCTTACTCCACGCTCTCCTTTCCGGCTTCTGCATTTTCATTTGCTGCCATATTTGTCCGGGCTTCATTTTCCTGATCCCGTTTTAAGTCTTCCTGGGCCGCTTTGTAGATCAGTTTCTTTTTATATCGTCCCATAAATTCTTCTGCTGCTACAAGAAGGATAACAATACCCTGGATTACCGTGATGAACTCGATCGGAATATCGCCTTTGGAATTGACCACATCTGCGCCGATCCGGATATATGCCAGCAAAAATGCCGCAACCGGAACCAGGATCGGGTTCTTTCTGGCCAGAACTGCTACCATCAGGCCGTCAAATCCGTGCTGGGTACTTACCACCCACTTATAACGGTCGTAGTTGCCCATGATCTCACAGGCACCGCCCATACCGGCAAAGGCACCGCCGACAAGCTGGGCCAGGATGATTGTTCCGGTCATATTAATGCCGCTGGCTCTGGCGAACTGCGGATTACTTCCGACCACACGGGTCTTGTAACCAAATACCGTTTTAAAAAACAGGATTGCCACAAAAACTACTGCGATCAGGGCTACGATCACGCCGGCCTGAATCCGGAATCTGCCGAATATCAGCGGCAGTTTTGCTGAATCGGGAAGCAGGAATGAACCAAGGGAACCGATTGTCGGGTCACGCATAAAATATTTCAATACCCAGAGTGATAAAAACGTCAGTATACTGTTAAGCATCAGTGATACAACGACTATGTTGGCATTGAATTTTACATCCAGGTACGCCGGAATTATGGAAACTATAAATCCTACCGCCGCACCGGCTATAAGCAGGATCAGTACCAGTACTGCCGGCGGCAGTCCGGCCTCTCCCAGCGAAATTGCAATCAGGGTAATGATACATCCTGAGAACATAAAGATACCTTCACCGGACAGGTTAAACTTATTTACTGCATACATAAAGCAAAAACACAGACCGGTAAATGTGAATGGAATGGCCAGGTTTACAACACTGCCGATCCGCCGTGTTGATGACAGCGGTCCCAGTACAAACTGCTGGATAATGTAAACCGGATCGTCACTGATGGCAAACAGGGTCACCAATGCGATACCGTATGCAATACCGATTGCCACAAGGATACGTACCAGCTCGACTGTTGTTTCTATTCGTCTTGTCTTACTCATAGCACGCCCTCCATTTCTTTTGCCGTCATTGTTTTAATGCCTAACATATATTCACCCAGCTCATCTTCCGACACGAGATTTGCCTGCGGAAATGCTGCAACAATCTTTCCTTTTCGCATTACCAGCAGCCGGTCGGAACATTCCAGAACCTCATTTAAATCGGCCGATATCAGCAGACAGGCCGTCTTTTCTTCCCGTGCTTTGCGTACAATGGTTTTACGGATCATTTCAGCGGCGCCAACGTCAATTCCTCTGGTCGGCTGGTTAGCCAGAATAAAATTACTGCCGGAAGTAAATTCCCTGGCCACAACTACTTTCTGGATATTACCGCCGGAAAGCATCCGGACCGGCTGGTCTCTGTCGTCACAGGCAATATCAAAATCGCGGATACACTCATCAACTACCTGGTCAATATACTTCCGGTTAATAAACGGACCTTTTTTATACTGCGGCAGAAAAAAACGGTCAGCGATAATATTGTCACGAATCGACATATCTCCCGCGCAGCCATATTCCATCCGGTCCTCGGGAATATAGGCCAGCCCCAGCTGACGGATCTGATGAACAGACATGCCGGATGTTTTTGTTCCGTTCAGGGTAACTTCCCCGGAGGAATATCCGCCCATCCCCGACAGAACATCAGACAGATCGCTTTGGCCGTTGCCTTCCACACCGGCGATTCCGACCACTTCTCCGGCACGGATATCAAGGGATACACCGTCCAGAACGGTTTTCCCCATCTCATTGATTTTGATCAGGTCTTTTATATGTACTACCACATCCCCGGTCCGGGGCTGCTCTTTCTCAATTTTTAAGACAACATCCCGTCCTACCATCAATCTGGAAATGTCAGATTCACTCATCTCTTCCAGTTCATAACTGCCCAGGCAGCGGCCATGGCGCAATACGGTCACGCGGCTGCAGATACGTTTCACTTCCTCCAGCTTATGGGAAATAAAGATAATTGAATGACCGCTCTTTCTGAGCAATATTAACTGCTCAAACAGCTCGTCCGTCTCTTGTGGTGTGAGAACTGCTGTCGGCTCATCCATGATAATAATTTTGGCGCCGCGGATCAGCACCTTCATAATCTCAACCTTCTGCATCTGCCCGACCGACAGATCCATCACTTTGGTTTTCGGGTCAATATTGAAATTGTATTTTTCGGCTACCTCGCGGGTCATCTCCACCGCTTTGTTGTAGTCAAACATCCCCCGGCTCATCGGTTCAATGCCCAGAACAACATTTTCCGCTACCGACAAGGACGGCAGAAGCATAAAATGCTGGTGCACCATTCCGATCCCTTTATCAATCGCATCCAGCGTATTCTCGATCTTAACCTGCTGTCCGCGCATGCTGACCATACCGGTCTGGGCACTCTCCAGGCCGAACAGGACTTTCATCAGGGTGGTTTTCCCCGCCCCGTTCTCCCCGACCAGCGCCAGTATCTCACCTTCGTTCAACCAGAATGTAATGTCTTTATTGGCCACAAAACCATTACTGTATACTTTAGTAATGTTTTCCATTCTTAAAACTTCAGACATATTCCCCTCCTACGGCAAACTGCCGAAACTTTTATTCAAAATTTCGACAGTTTACAATTCTGTTCATTTATGGTGCCACACTGTCAAGCATCGCCTGGTACTCGGATTCATCGTTAAAATCATAATAGGATTTTACAGTTTTTTCGCCGCTTACAATCTTTGCCTGAGCTTCTTCCATTTTCTCACGTACTTCTTCCGGAACGGTAGCTCTGAAGAATTCATTATCTACATAACCGACAGAGTTCTCGGTCAGGCCGAGACGGTTTACTTTCTGCCATACGTCTTTTCCTGCCTCTACATCATGGAAGAATGATACAAAAGAATCACCTACGTTTTTCAGCATCGAAGTCACGATTACATCTGCCAGTTCCGGATTCTCAGAATCTTTGTAATACTGGTACTGGTCGGAATCCACACCGATTGCCCAGGTTCCAAGTTCTTTACATGCTTCGAACAAACCGCCGCCGGAGCCGCCCGCTACCTGATAAAATACATCGGCTTTTTTATCTCTCGCCTGTGACAGACAGAGCTCTTTCATTTTCGCCGGATCAGTCCATGAACCAACCGTTGCCTTTACTACTTTACAATCAGGATCATAGTCCTGTACACCATTGACAAAACCGACAACAAAGTCTGCAATTACCGGATTATCCATTCCGACATTAACAGCAACTACCTTTGATTCTGACAAACCGGCTGCCATCTGGCCAACCATATAAGATCCTTCATTCTGTGCATAGAAGATCAACGCTACATTTTCAGGAATATCAGCTTCATCCATCGAGTCATCGAAACATACAAACTTGATCTCCGGATATTCCTTAGCCAGACGGAGCAGGATATCACGATAGGTCGAAGACGCTACGATATACTCATACCCTTCTTCGATTGTATCAAGCATGGCATCTTCCCATTTATCAGCCTTGGTCTCATCACCGGCTTCTACAGTCTTGCAGTCCCATCCTTCAGCACGAAGCTGTTTCATACCTTCTTCGCCGGAATCGTTAAATGATTTATCGCCCAGGTTACCGACGATATAAGCAATCCTTCCCTTTTCCGCGCCTTCGGTCCCCTCTGCCCCGGCCGCCTGAGTATCGCCGGCTGCTGCTGCCTGAGTATCGCCGGACGCTGCTGCCTGAGTGGTATCACCGGTTGTTTTTGTTTCTCCTGAGCCGCCGCATGCCGTCAGGCCAAATGCCATCGCTGCTGCCGCCAATACTGCCAGTACTTTTCTGCTGCTTTTTTTCATATGAATCCTCCTCATTTTTGTTTGTTATTTTTGCAGCCGTAACGAACGGCTTATCTTTTTGCCGTCCCGAACTGTTACGTTCTTCTCAGCGCGATGCCAGATTCCGGATCCACTTCATCGAGCGGATTCTCCAGATTCCCACCAGCGCCTCTAATACAATATTTATTTTGATAATTGTTATCACTGCCGCCGGCGGCCAGTCAAGGACAAATGCTCCCAGGGTAGCCAGCGGAATGGTAATCAGCCACATCGTAAAGATATCAGTAATAAATCCGGTCTTGCCATCGCCTCCGGCCCGGAGTGTTGCAATGATTCCGGTCATCTCCATGCCGTAAAACGGCCAGACCAGGGCAAAAATAATCATGAACTGGATGGCGTAGTGCCTTGTCTCAGGAGTCAGCTGATACAGTCCCATAAACGGCATCCCAAACACGACTGTCACTATTCCTAAGAAAATACCGCCGGCACAGCCCAGAGCCAGAACACTGTATGCCTGCTTCTTGATCGTATCCCGGCTAAAGCCGGCACCTATCGTCTTCCCGATTGTAACGGAACAGGCCTGCAGAATGCCGTTCATCAGGCAGGCTGCCAGCTGGCAAAAGGTATTGGCAACATTATAACCGCCGACTACACTGCTGTTCATCTGGCCGGTAATCGCACTTCCGGCGGTTGTTCCGGTTGACCAGATCAGCTCATGAGCCACAATCGGAATACACACGAGCATAAAATCATTCCGTAACTGCCGGTCCCTCTTAAACAGATCCTTAATCCGCATTCTGATCCGTTCTTCCTTAAAAAACACAAACGCCGAAAGAATCAGCAGTTCAACAATCCTGGCCGCTACTGCCCCCACGGCTGCACCTCTGATCCCCATTTCGGGCATTCCGAATCTGCCGAAGATAAGACAGTAGTCGAGTAAAATGTTGAGCGGATACGAGATAACATTTGCTATAAATGAAATCTTTACCTGCTCGATCCCCCGGCAGCAGGCAAACATCATTGTACTCATTCCGCAGGGTACATACATCCATGCGGCAATCCGTAAATAGGAAACACCCAGTTCAATAATAGCCGGATCACTGCTGTAAATCCGCATGACATGATGCGGAAATATCAGTACCAGCGCAGAAATCACAAAACCAAATATCACGACGGTCCTGATTCCGGTGGCGAAAAGAATACGAATCTGTTCCTTTGCCTGCCGTCCCCAATACTGCGCAATCAGTACGCAGCAGCCGGCAGACAGGCCGCTGCACAGCGTATAAAAGATAAAGAATATCTGCTGACTCTGGGAAACCGCTGACATCTGCAGCTGGTCAATACTCCCAAGCATAATGCTGTCAGCCGTATCCACGCTCACCCGCAGAAACTGCTGGAGGATGATTGGTACGGCAAGAAGCATAATATTTTTATAAAACGATGTTTCCCGGATGATCAGCAGCTGTCGCCCGGCCGCCTGTCTCATACTTCACGGCTGTTGCCGATGCTTCCAATCAGCCACTGTTTAAACAGGTCCAGCTTTAATTCCACTGCCACACTTACATTAGGCGCTTTACCAGACTTTCCTTTAAGATCAACGGCAGTATGACCGCTTGTGTAAGTGCCGTCACATTCCACATCTACAAAGTAATCTTCACAGACCAGGCATTCCGGACATAACGCAGCCCCCAGTGCCAGGGCATCATGCATCAGAGCATCTTCGCCGCCCGCATCATAACGCCGCAGCATAAAATCCAGAATATCTGCGGTCAATACGGACGCCTTTGTTCCCATCGCCCGCAAAGCAGCTTCATCTTCCCGGTTCATAATGGCTTTTTCTGTCACATCAAGCCCCACCATCGTACATGGAATCCCGGAGGCCAGTACCAGCCTGGCTGCATATGGGTCAACCCATACATTAAATTCTGCCGTGGTGGTGACATTTCCGCCTTTTACTGCTCCGCCCATAAACCACAGGTGCCTGATCTTTCCGGCAATAGCGGGATATAAAGACAGCAGCAGCGCAATATTGGTCATCGGGCCGGTAACGAGAAGCTCCAATTCGCCGTCCATCTCTTCTAACTTTTTACGAATCAGTTCAACAGCATAATCATCCGCAAACGATATCTTCTGTGCCGTCGGAAGCTGGATATCCCCCAGCCCGGTCTTGCCGTGCGTCAGACTGCCGTCTTCCTGCCGCGGATACAACGGTCTCGATGCTCCCCGGCCAACCAAAACAGAATCTATGCCTAAATATTCCAGCAGATCAAGATTATTCTGGGAAGTGTAGTTCTGACCAACATTACCATTTACGGAAGTAATGGCTGCCACTTCTATATCCTTACTGTATAAGGCAGCCATAATTGCGATTGCATCATCTGTCCCGGTGTCACAGTCAATAAGAAACGTTCTTTTCTTCATTACATTACCCCTGCTTTCATCTTTGGTTACATTAGATCTGCAATTCAGAAACAGTTTTACGCTGCCGATGTCCACTTTGCACAAGATAACTCTTTCCGAAAGCTCTTTATTATACTAAATAATATTACTTTTCCCCTCAAACGTCAATAGAACTTATGCACAATTCACATGAATATGTTTTAGGAAAATGTTTTACTCAGTTATTTTTACTTTTCCTTTCGTTTTTTTATTGACAAATGGTTATTCCTATATCATAATTCAATTATCACGGTTACCCAGGAGGTTTCATGACAATAAAAGAAATTGCCCGATTGGCGGGTGTATCAATATCTACGGTATCAAAAATCATGAATAATAAGGACGAGAGTATCAATCCTGAAACCCGCAAGCGGGTTCTGAAAGTTGTCAAAGAGTACAACTACAGCCCGTATGCCAGTGCCAGGGTCAGTTCTGATGCCAGAACCTTTGTGTTGGGTGTATTACTGAACTCCACCGCCAAATCGAGCCTGTTTTTAAACGGAGCAATTTCCGTAGCCCAGAAAAACGGCTACGGCCTGTTAGTTTATGACAGCCTGGGAGATCAGGAAACTGAGCTTAAAAATATTACCACGATCTGCAAAAGCCATGTGGATGGCGTCATCTGGGAACCGGTCAGCGAAACCAGCCGGGAGTACGAACGTCACTTCCATGAATACGGCATTGAGATCTGCCGGATAAACACTCCGGAGATGCCGGATGACTATTATATCGATTTTTCCCAGATTAGTTACGAAGCCACCAGGCAACTGCTTTCATACGGACATACAAAAGTCGGCTGTATGATTAAAAGCGGCAGTCTCCGTTCTGTCATGGCACTGGATGGTTTTAAGAAATGTCTGCTGGAACACGGTATTCCCTACCGGGACAATATGGTTCTCCCGGCCGAAAGCGACGAATGGCATACCCGCGTTTTTGCCCACTCACTGACCGGAGTCGTCAGCACACACTATGCCAGCGCCCAGCTATTAGTAAATGGACTGGCACAAAAGCGGGTCCGGATCCCTTACGATATGTCTCTCATCAGTTTACGCGATGATTTCAGGACACCCGCCGAACCTTCAAAAATATCAAGCATACGGATTCCATATTTTGAATTCGGTGCCTTTGTTTGTGAACGGCTGATCGAAACCTGTGAAAAAAGGGAGTGCCGGACTGCAAAGTTCGAAATGGAGTATCCGC
This sequence comes from Lachnospiraceae bacterium, assembly GCA_032073745.1. Taxonomy (GTDB): domain Bacteria; phylum Bacillota; class Clostridia; order Lachnospirales; family Lachnospiraceae; genus Brotaphodocola. The sequence continues at coordinate 71,738 of DAMAMW010000014.1, forward strand.
TGGAGAGCGCACACAGCCTTGACGTTCCTTTTTCCTCACACACAAAACATATCGTAGTGGTTGGAAGCATTAATATCGATGTAACATTACATGTATCTGCGCTGCCGCAGCCCGGAACCGTAACCAGCACCAACAACAGCTATACCATCCCGGGCGGCAAAGGATCCAACCAGGCAGTCGGTGCCGCAAAGCTGGGGCATGATGTCATCCTGATCGGAAAACTAGGCAATGATTATGACTCCAATCTGGTTTATGCACTTATGGAGGAAAATCGCGTCGACACCCAGGGACTGCTCCGGGATCCGAATACAGAAACCGGCAAGGCATATATTCATGTACAAAGCAACGGCGAAAGTATGATTACCATTTTAAGCGGAGCCAACGAACGGCTCAGTCCGGATGACATTCTGTCACACAAAGAATTGTTCCAGAATGCCGGTTATTGTCTGCTGCAGACAGAAGTGCCGGAAATCACGGTCGAGACTGCCGCCAGACTGGCTCACGAATATGGGGCAAAAAACATCCTGAAACCGGCCGCAATGAATACGATTTCAGACTCTCTGATGCAGTACATCGATGTTTTCATCCCCAACAGAGCAGAAGCAAACCTGCTGTGTCCGGATTTCGAAAGCATTGAAGACAAAGCAGAATACTTTATCTCCCGGGGCGTGAAATCAGTTATCATCACCCTGGGACATGCCGGCTGTTACATCAGGGATGATTCGTTTACCGGATATCTGCCGGCCATCCGCTTTTCAACAATTGATACGACCGGGGCCGCAGATGCTTTTATTGCTACTCTGGCCGTCTACCTGTCGGAAGGGCACGCAATTAAGCAGGCGGCGGAAATTGCTGCCTATGCAGCGGGATTCAGCGTTGCCAGACAGGGTGTGATTCCGGCTTTGATTGACCGCAATTCGCTGGATGCATATATTAAGAAAATTAATCCGGATATTCTTTAACCGTAAATATGTTGCAGCAGGAGGTTATTGGTGATGAAAGTAAAAAAGAGTGATTTAACTGAAATGTCAGAACTAAACAGGCAAAAGCTGATGGAATTAGGGCGAACTTTGTTTGACTGCCCCGAAGTTGGATTTCGTGAAATAAAAACTGCGAATCTGTTACTGGATTTTTTCCGCCAGAATGATATTCCCTGCCAAAGCGGATTAAGTCTGACCGGAGTCCGTGCTGATATTGGTGATGTCGATGGACCTGGTTATCACATCGCTTTGGTTGCCGATATGGATGCGCTGTATGTCGGGACCGGTGCCGGCACCGCCATGCAGGTCATACATTCCTGCGGTCATAATATTCAGACTGCAGATATGGCATTCGTAATGAAATTGGTAAAAGAAAGCGGATTGTTGGAAGAAACCGGCGGAAGTCTTTCGTTCATCGGCACGCCGGCGGAAGAATTTATTGATCTGGAATATCGGGAAGGTTTGATCCGGGACGGGAAGATCCGGTTTTTTTCCGGAAAGCAGAATATGATTTGTGACGGTGTATTTGATGGCCTGGACTGTGTTTTGTCGGCTCATATTAACGGCGAGACAAATACTATGTTTGATATCGGCAGTACATTAACGGGTTTTGTAAAAAAACAGATTACCTTCTCCGGACTGGCCGCTCATTCCGGCGCGCTGGCCCATCAGGGGCGGAACGCGATGCATGGGGCTAATTTATTTATAAATGCCTTGTCTTTTCTGAAAGAACAGTTTGATCCGGCGGAGGGCATCCGCATTGCCCCGGTCATTACAAGCTGCGGCGGAAGCATCAATGCCGTTCCTGATCAATGTGTGCTGGAAACTTATGTACGGGCGAATACGCTTGACGGGCTGCAGAACGCAGGTCAGCTCCTGGATGACTGTGCCCGGCATGCAGCCGGTGCTCTGCGTCTGGAATGTATGGTCAAAGATGAAACCGGCTATATGCCGTTTTGTCAATCACAGGAACTGACAAAAATCGCTTATCAGAATATGCTGTCAATCTGCCCGGATGCGCAGATCGTGAAGAATCCGGTCTCAGGAGCATCCGGTGATATCGGCGATCTTGGATTTCTGCTGCCGGCCATCCAGTTTGGTGTTTCCGGCATTCAGGGCCGGATCCACAGTGCTGACTTTTCTATCATCGATGAGGACAATGTTTATACAAATGCAGTGCAGGTTATTTCAGGTACTGTTTACGATCTTTTGACTGACAGAAGTTTACAGGTGAAAAATCATGATTTTGCTGCCAGAAAGGACTGGTATAAAAAAGAGTGGCTGGTAGTTTAACCAGGATGCCCTACCACTTGACTTTGTCAAATTCGTCTTTTTGATATTCAGCCGCAATCCCCCCGCCCTGCATAATCAGCATCCGGTCGGAAACATCCATATTATCTGCGATATTACTTGTCAGAATGATAACAGATATGCCCCGGTTCTTCAACTCCTGAATCAGATAAAGTACATAACGCCTGCTGTTCATATCTCCCTTTGCCAATGGCTGGACGCAGACCACTACTTTAGGATTCAGGAGATGAACCCGGTAATATACCAGTCCGTACTTTTCTTTTTGACTGAGCGTCTCAATATTCACCGCGTCAATGCAGTCACCAACCCGTTCTTTATATTCTCTGTATACACTTTTCAAATGACTTTTCTTAACATATCCGTATCTGACCTTACGATCCAGTAAAAAAGTCAGATTCTCCATATAACTCAAATCTTTAAAGAGACTTGTCTCTAACGGATTATCAGGAATGATCACAACCCCTTCCTGCAAAAAACTGACCGGTTCTGTTCCGCGCAGACGTTTCCCGCTCAGATAGATTCCACCGCTGCCAAATCCCAAATCCCCCGACAATATACCGGCAATCGTCTGCCAGCTTTGATTATCCGTGTCCCAGACCATCAGACATTCCCCTTTCCCCACCGAAAAAGAAATCTCCGGATTTATACCATCACTAACCCGGTCAAAGGTTAATGCTGCCGTTTCCCCCGATATGCTTACCGGATCTCCTGTCAGGTGAAAGGAAGGAATATAAGGTGCAATCGCCTCATCACCCAGCTCACCCTTTTCAAATATCTTCCGTATCATTCCAAACTGAAATAAAGCGGCTCGATCCGCAATCTGAAAAACCTCCTGATGATGATTGCCAAAATATAAGAAAGTACACCCCAACGCCGCTTCACTGCGAATAATCCGCTGAAAATTCTGCAGTTCAATCTGGCTCAGAAAGTTGCTGATACGATCCAGGATAATCAGCCGGCATCCCATCAATCTGGCTTTTAGCAGCTCAACAATACAACGATCATAGCTGGACAGATCACCGGCACAACGATCCACATTCAGGGTCACACCAAGTTCACGAACCAGAATATCTGCCTGCTCATCCAGAACTTTACGATTCAGCAAATATTTCCGGAACCCTTTGCGCATCACAAACAGGTTATCAGAGACTGTCAGGCTGTCAATCAGGCGGCTTCTTTCTTCAATCATATAAACACGATTTTCGTATCGATTGGTACGGGCATAGTGGTTAACCATCTTTCCGTCAAAATAAACCCTCCCAAAACTAACCGGGCGGTTTTGGCAGATTAATGTCAGGAGCTGGTTATAGCCTTTATAATCGGCTACAACTCCGCCCATAACCTCACCTTCCATTACAGAGAAATTCAAATTATCCAGATACTTTTCCCCGTTTTCTTCGAGAGTAACGTTTTCCATGCGAAGAATTTCACGTTTCACCAAACTCACCTCCCGGTTAATCTCTGATCAGAGGTAATGAAATTTCCACATCTGTTCCCGCCTGCTCCTGGCTGTAGACATAGATACCATACTCCTCACCAAACAACAATTTAATCCGGTTATTGACATTCTGGATCGCAATTCCGCCCTTTTTGCTTGTAGCCGGATTAACATCATCGAGCGAAAGGCTTTTCAGCTTCTCGTTAAGATCATAAAGCTTCTGCGCCTCCATCCCCAGCCCATCATCAGATACCCGGATCATCAGGCGCGTATCCAGCACTAAAATATGGATTCTCAGATGACCCTTTCCGATCTTTCTCTCAATACCATGATAGATCGAATTCTCAACCACAGGCTGCAGCGTCAGCTTTGGCATCCGGTATTGCAGAATGTCCATTTCGTCCATATCCTCACCGCCATCGTACTGAATACTCAGCTGAAGCTTATCGCCGAAACGGAACTGCTGGATATAGTAATAGTTTTCTACATTGGCCAGTTCATCTTCCAGGGTCACCAGATGTTCAACCTGCGATATGGTATAACGAAAAAAGGTCGCCAGCGCTTCCGTCATCTCCGCAATGCTGTCGACCCCCTCAATCAGGGCCTCACTTCTGATCCCCTCCAGTGTATTGTATAAAAAATGAGGATTAATCTGATTTTGAAGCGCCAGATACTCAGCCTGCTTCTTGGAGACATTGATTAACTCGCGTGTATTAAGCATCTCCTGAAACCTCTGATTGACCATCTGACTCTCCCGCGAATACGGATAACGGATGTGGAATAGGTCATTCAGCACATAACCTTCCGCAAACTGCTGCTCCACCTTTTTCGTTTCCTGCATCGGTTTCCATATTTTTTTATACCAGAAAAACACCAGCAGTATCAGCAAAATCATTGCCAGTGCAATAATCCAGGTGTGGAGCGGACGGCTGATATTCAGGCAGACAGCATAACCTATAAGCAGCAGATTCAGCAGTATAAGACCCGCTGTCAGCAACCAGCTCCTGACGGACAGATATTTTAATTGATCTCTCATCATCCCACCTCATTTCTCAGGAGTACAGCTTGCGGTATTCGTTCGGTTTCAGCCCGGTATATTTCGTAAAGTTCCTGGTGAAGTATTTTACATCACTGTACCCTACCGCTTCACATATATCTGCTACGTTCCGGTTTGTCTCTTTCAGCAGATTCTTTGCCTGCTCCATTCGCGTCCATGAGAGGTATTCAAGAAATGTCTTTCCGGTTTCTTTTTTAAACAGAGAACTGAAATAGGTAGGATTAAACCCTGCCGCTCCACTAACTTCTTCAAGCGTCAAAGTACGGCTGAAGTTGTCCTTTATGTATTGTTTGGCGATACGGATCGGACGGTTCTCCTCCTGCAGTTTTCCTTCGACCGCCTGGTCATAGGCGGATATGATCACCTTTCGCAGGTATCTCAGCAACTCTGAGGCTGATGAACAGTGTTCTGATCCTTGATTGAATGTTTCTATGATGCTGTGATCAGCAGTAATTTTGTGCCCTTTCATAAAGAACTGGTATACATTGCAGACTTCTCTGCACATCTGTATTATATCATGACCTGATATCTGCGGGTCTTTCAGCAAATCTGCCTTCAGCTCTTCCAGACACTCACGGACCAACTGCCGGTCAAGACTTTCCAGAGCCGTATTCATCTTCTGATTGAACCTGGCAAACCATTCACCATCAGCAAGATCCAAACGACGCTTTATTTCGCCCTCCAGAAGCTTTCCGGTTCCTGCCACCAGACGCTGCTCTATCAGGTAACGGGACGATTGAAGCGAACGGCGAAGCTGGCTTATATCCTCAACAGGATCGCCAAAACCAACCGTCACCTGAACTCCCTGCAAAATTGACTCGAGGATAATAAGATCGTTCAGGATGGCTTTACACTGCCGGCGTATTGTTCGTTTATCTTCTTTTCTGTAATTCAGCAGCAGATAGACGTGCAGGTGCTCAACGTACAGTTCAAAATCGTACACAGTATCAGAAAGCTGTTGCTGGACAATCTGGTTGGTTTTTTCGGCCATGAATTCAAGGCTGCCCTCTTCTGCCATCGGATTGCCGTCAAATTTCAGACAGATGATTTGGAAATATCCCGGTTGGAAACGATAGTAGTACTGGCTGTTGATTTCGGAAAGACTATACGCTTCGTATTCACTGTTCTCTCGGTAAAGAATACTTGAAAACCAGTTGGTGCGCAGCCGTTCCGCATCACTTTTCATTGCCAGGCGGACACGTTCTTCATAGGTGAGTTGCTCGTGGCGCTCTTCGTAGCGTGATTTGAGTTTGGTCAGGGTTTCCATTAGTTCTGTTTTCTTGATGGGTTTTAGGAGATAGTCGCTGACTCCGTATTTGAGGGCGGTCTGGGCGTATTCGAAATGGCGGTAGCCGCTGATGATGATGAATTCTATCGGATGGCCAAGTTCTCTGGATTTTTTCACGAGATCAAGGCCGTCGAGACCGGGCATGCGGATGTCGGTTATAACGATATCGGGGTATAGGATCTCGATTTTTTCGTAGGCTTCCAGGCCGTTGTGGGCAATTCCGGTTAGTTCCATGTTAAGGGATTGCCAGTCGATCAGTTTTTGTATTAGTTGGACGACTTTGGGTTCGTCGTCGGCGATTAGAATTTTTAGCATGGAGAACCTCCTCCGGGAGTAGATTATACATGTTTACGTAATACAAATAGACTATAATGACCATCTATTCAATTGCTGGACACTTAATGTATATACCAGTCATAAATGAACAACCTGGCCGCTATTTTAGCCCCCCACCGGATGGTTCAGACATCCGGCAACAGTCCCACTATAATGATAGATGCACACAAATGTGTGACTATCATTATAGGCGGACGATAATCATGATTAATTTGAGTATATCCGTGCATGAGTATTATACACTCCATTTTCTCTTAGATAGCATCATAACCATACGCATCAGCTTTGACTACAGCCATTATCCCGCTATGTATATGTAATTTGAATATTTTGTAATTGTTCTGGATTTGTGTTAAATCTAATTCAATCCAAAAACGTCTGATGTGAAACCTATTCATAAAGCTTACAAAGCCTTTCATTAATAATTGCTGCTGTTCTTACATTATTTTCAAATGCAAAGAAATGATCCCCTTGAAATCTTTCAAAATCAACATTTCCTTGAAACAGCTTTTTCCATCTATATACACTTTTGTAAGACATATCATTTTCACTATATAATATGGTAGCGTCACACATAGGTTTGCCTAAATTCTTTTCAAAATGATACTGTTCTCCAATTTTAAAATCAGCACGCAATGTTTTTGAAAACATCTTCAGAAATTTTCTATTTTTTATTAGCTGTTTATCTACACCTCCGATAGAAATAATTTTATCCCAAAACTCATCATCATCTAAAGAAGATAATTTACCGTTAGTACTTTCATGAATATCCGCGCTACAACATCCACCTAAAAACATATGATTAAGCGAACCAGGTATCAGCTTTCTTGCAACAATGTCATACGCCAATAATACACCTATACTATACCCAAATATCGAATATGGTACTTTACAATCACGAGCATTTAATATCTGATTAATTATATCGCCGATAAACAAATTATAATCGGTGATATATGGTTCTCTAGTTCTTGTTCCCCTGCCTGAATACTCTACATAATGCACATCAATATCTTCATTTAATAGCGCTCCAATTTCCCAAAATGCTTGTGCCTTTCCTCCAGAATAGGGTAAACAAAACAGTTGTTGTTTTCTATCAGAAAAAGCGCCCATATTTATTTAAATTTCCGAATCATTTCCCACATAGCTTCAACTGACTGGAAATTATCTGGGTCGATATCATCTGGTTCAATTTCAAAACTATATGCCTCTTCAATAGCTGCAATTATGTTCACGATTTCAATTGAGTCAAGAACGCCATCATCAACTAATTCTTTCTCGTTCTCAAAGTCAACATCATTCTTAATACTTTTTAGAATTTTCAGTAATTGTTCCATTTTTTAAACCTCCGTATATTCTCTTTTTAACCTAGGTCGATCAATCTTTCCATTAATATTCATAGGCATTGCTTTTAGATTTTCAAAGCGACTAGGTATCATGTAATGCTGTAAACGTTCAGAAATCAATTCATTCAATTGCTCCGCTGCAACGTTACCAGTGTATATAGCAATAATTTCACTAGTTTTTTCATCGAAAACACAACATGCATTTTCAATTCCATCTATAGCAAGAATTGCATTTTCAATCTCTCCTAACTCTATCCTATGACCTAATCTCTTAATCTGAAAATCTTTTCTACCAGCAAATACCATATCTCCGTTTTCATCAACCAAAGCCAGGTCTCCGGTACGATACATCATTTCATTCCACTTTACATTAATAGGATTTTGAACAAATGCTGTTTTGGTTTTATCTTCGGCACCATAATAACCATTTGATAGGCACTGTCCAAGGATACAAATTTCTCCCATTTCACCTTGTTTTGCAATACGATTGTCCTCTGTAACAAGTAATATCTCACTATTCTCACAAGCTCTTCCAAGCGGTAATTTTTCTTCATCACTAAACTCTCTATTAATATCGTAGTACATACAAGCGTAGGTAGCTTCCGTTGGACCATACATATTTACATATAACGCATCTGGAACATACCGCTTCCACACATTAAGGTGTTTGCATGGCATTACCTCTCCGCAGAATATAACCAGCCTTATATCTTGTGGAACACATACTTCAAAAGCTCTACAGTTAACTACATTACATAATGCAGACGGTACCCATATCAGGGTATTTATCTTTTTACTCTCAATATACTGAAGTATTTTCTTTGGAAACGTATAATAACTCTTCGGAGGAATATATACAGTTGCACCTACTTTTAGGGGGATGTATAGATCTGGAACAGATGCATCAAAATAAAATGGAGCTTGATTACACAATGTGGTGGTAGAATCCAAATTATACTTATCACATATCCATCCCATAAAGTCCAAAACAGCACCATGCGATATAGTAACGCCCTTCGGAATTCCAGTAGAGCCACTTGTAAACAATACATACAATAAATCCGTGCTCTTACTGTATGAACGAATATTTGCTAATGTCTCATCATCAATAATATTTTTTATCACATCATTAAAATGAACTTTTTCGCAATCATTCCCTAATGATTCTATAGACTTCTCTGTCACATCATCATAGATAATTAAACTTGGATTTAGCGTTCCCAGGATTCGTTTTATTCTCTCCAGAGGCATTTGACTATCGATTGGCACATAAAAGCAACCTGCGTACGCTGCCCCTAAAAAAGCCCCAATATTATAGGCTCTTTTATCCATATAAATAACTATTGGATTGTGCGGTCTAATTCTTGCTGAAATATAGCTTCCAATTCTCTTTGAAATAAGCACTAATTCCTCATAAGTAAAACTCTCTTTCAGATCTGCAAATGCAATCTTATCAGGATTGCTTATAGCAGTCTCTTCAAGGCACTGTAAAACCGTTGAATACATAAATGATATTCCTCCCACTATTGTAAATATTTAAATCCTAAACACGTCTTCACGAGCAATGTTAAAATCATAAATATTTTTGCAGTTATTTTCTATAATATCTTTACAAATAATAGAATAGCTTTTGGCCAAGTTGATATCATAGCATTCTAATCCATCAACAGCAATTTTCTTTGAAACCCCTAACTCTTCTAAAACAGCACCAATTCGATTAAATTTCTCCTCTGGCTTTATTTCAAGTTTACGGGCTGCATAATCATATATCCTTTCTTCTACACTTCCATCGGCAGAAACGTACTCCCCTATGAAACTTTTTGCAAATCTATATGGCACATTACATGTTGCTTCCGCATAATGTACAAAAGTCATAGCATGAAGATAATCTGTTCCAATGATAATCTGTCTAACATGTTTTCCTAAACAATATCCGAAAGGAGAATCCATTCCAAATGAATGCTTATTGCTCATTGTAATTAACAATTCCTGATCTTTTCCCCAAACCTCGAAAGAATGCATAGGATGCTGGGTTCTTTTGAAATCATCTCGCAAAAGTGCAAGATTACCAAGCACACCAGTGGTTCCTTTAGTCTTTAATATATCATAATACTTGTTATTACTAAATTCAAAAGAAAAAGTAGGAATAATAATGGTTCCTTCTTCGCCAATCGCTTTTTGAAATGCATTGATCAATTCATTTCCATCAAAATTTATTTTTTTTTTCTTAAACTGCAAAACAAGCCTAATCAACTCAGAAGATAACCAAATCCGCTCTCCATTATTTATATGAAACTCACTTACAAAATCGTCATAAACATTCACTTAATCTACCTCCGAAAATAAATCGGCTTCTTTTAGTTTTAACGCGATTTCATGTAATTTATCAACAGGGCAATCTATTATTTTGCTTATTCCAAATAAATCCAGGGTACCATCAGCATATGCAATAAAATTCATCATATCTTGAACGGACATAGACGATCTGTTAAAACTCTCTGTTGGATATAACCCTCTTGGGCCTAATTGCGGTTCACAATAACAATTTACTCTGTATTTAGTATTATGCTCAATTGCCTCTATTATCGCTTTGTATATATCAAATGCCCTTTGCAAACCTTTCGGTGATATAAAACTCATGTCATCTGCACTTGTATGATATTCAGGGTACTCATGATATTTTGAGCAACACACACTGCAAACCGGAAGGTCAACACCTGGCGCATTATATTGCCTTTCGTCTGACCCCCTATGGAGATAGCTGTAATATTTATAATCCGGTGCACAAAAATGCAACACATTCTTCGCAGCAATATCTGCCAAAGTATCTTCTTTTTTACTTGCCACATATGAAATAGCTTTATCATCACCAACGCAAGACAAGTTATATCCAGCAATTATATTCTTCTTCATCGACGCAAGATTTCTTGACAAATAAGTAATAGATCCTATCGTCTCTGGAATCCAAATCATTCGATAACTATATTTACGTTTTTTACAATTCAATAACCAATTTGCAAGTTCCAGTTGGACAACAGGTCCAGATAATTCATTATTTGCCATCGATGGATGACAGACATAAGTAGATAAAAATATTTCTTTTTCAGTCTCTCCTGGAATTAAAAGCTCTGCATAAGTAAGACTCCCTTTAAACAATTCGCTTTTAATCACAACATGATAATTACCGGGTTTCAAGTTGTCACGTTGCTTCTGACTTACGCAAAATCCCCAGCCCTCTTTATAATAACTAGTAACATATGGTATCCATCCTGGATGTTCTTTTAATGAGTATAAATGTCTATCCAACTCTTCAAGGGTTATCACACTATCAATTGGTGTAGAATAGCCAACTAAATGCAAATTATTATTCTTAAAATCAATAATTCTAATACCTTCAGAATCTTCAACATAAGCCTCTTCTATTTTCCATTCATTGGGAACGATCCAATCAAAAACCTTTGTTCCGCTTTCAACTTCAAAAAGACTAATTTCCGGGATATCTTTTTTCAATCTATTTAGAGTCTTGCGCACACCTTCACCTGTAATACTCCTGCATATTGGAAACAATTCAGCTGCAAGCGCATACATTTTGTTTCCGATCAAACATTCTCCCATCTTAATTCTACTCCTTATACCATATCCCAAGTCAGAATAGTATCTTCTTCTAAATCTTTCACTACTTTTCTCCCAATTACGATTTCAGAGAATTGAGGAGAAATACCTGTTCCTGGTCTCTTAGGCATTAAATCTTCTTCCTTAATAACCTCTCCCGCTTTCATATCTCTTGTTAATATTAGTGAACGTCTTGCTTCTCTTCTTGGTGTAGTTTCACAATCAAGAACAGTCTTAACACCGCTACCAAGAATCATATCTATCCATTTGAAGTTTGCTATAGCCTTCTTAAAGTCTTCTGGATCACCCGAATGATAGTGGTCATTTCCACGAAAAGCCTTATCAAGAGTGAAATGCTTTTCAATAACTTCAGAGCCTAGCATATAAGCTGTTGCTAAAGTCATCATTGTGTCATCAGGTGCAACATGATCAGAGAAACCTATTCCTACATCCGGGAAATCTCTCCTTAATGTCTCAATAATTCTGAGATTTGCATTCTCAGGATTCGTTGGATAAGAAAGAACACAATGAAGAATGACAATATCATCATTACCAACTTCCTTGATAGCTCTGATTGCTTCATCTACTTCAGAAAGATATGCTGCTCCAACAGACACAATCATCTTTTTACCCTTCTTAGCAATATGACGGATGAAAGGCAAATTTGATAGGTCAGAGGAAGAAATCTTGTAAAAATCCACCATATCCTCAAGATAATCTGCCGATGCATAATCAAATGGTGTAGAAGTAAAATCCATTCCTTTTGCATGAGTATAATCGCAAAGCGCTCTGTAATCTTCCTCATTAAAGCCATCATGCTTCATAAATAATGCGTGCTGTGTCTTGGTAGGCTCTTTTGAAAGATCCCAATAAGCCGGAGAATTCTTTGATACAATTGTATCTGCCTTATAGGATTGGAATTTTGCACAGTCACAGCCTGCTTCAGCAGCTCCATCAATATACATTTTTGCAGCTTCAATCGGAGTAATATTTAAAGCTTTTGCAGTATCATAGAAATTTACACCCATTTCTGCAATTACATATGGTTTAGTATTTCTCATTTTATTTTACCTTCTCCCTATAAATTCTGAATCATACTGATTACGCGCTTTCTGCCATTTTTCAGATCTGCTTCTAATAGCTGTTTCTGCAGATTCTTTCTGTCATCTAATGGCATAGAAAGATACATATCTAAAGTTGACTCAATCATGTGATCTGATGGGTTAGTCCCCATGTACATAAATCCATTCTCATCACACACAAATCCATGACCTTCTTCTCTTTTGTTCTGTGACAATACAATTGCCGGAATACCAAGCATTGCAAGTTCATATGCCGTTCTTCCTCGAGAAGTCATACTTATGTCACTCACGCTCATTAAATCCGGCATATTCTTCACATCATAGAAAACATCAATGTTGTCATACTTATTATATTCTAATAATACATCAACATTTGTTTTCGCCCTGCCGATAGCTATGGTAAATTTATAACTATTATATTTCTCTTTTGAAGTAATGATTTTTAGTAATCTGTCTGTGTAATTCTGAGGATCAGCACCACCGAAACTGATAAAAACGTTTGAAACTTTCTCCTTGAGCTCCACCGGATTGTATAGCAAAAAAAGCTTAGGAGCTATATAGTACTTTTCCCCACCATAGATTTTACCACTATTCTGTTCAGAATACAAAGCATTAAAAACCAGATCTGCCTCTCCAGCACCTTCACCTTCATCTTCAAAATTAACTATTTTTCCGTTTAATGGCATAACACTTCTTAAACCAATCATATAATCCAATGAAGTTGCAAGAATATCATTGATTACTATAGTATATTGCTTTTTCTTAATGACCTCAAACAATTCAAAGATACCGTCAACAGGTATTAAATTGTGAGTAGTTTTTCCAAAAAGAACTCGATCAGTCTGGTTTGAATCATAATATATATCAGGTTTTGTCAAAAACTCATCTGCAATTTCTAGTGCACGATAAATATGTCCAGTGCCTCTTAAATTGTTACCATTAACATAAATTGCAACCTTTTTCTGGTTTAATATTTCTCCAACGGCATAAAGATCAATAAATGTATCTACATCAATGGCCTCATTCTCTGATACTTCATAGACATCCAAATTTTCACCGATACGAGAATTTTCATTTACTACACTTCTTTTAGAAATCACAAATGCGCCAGTTTCAGAATAATTTGCTGGAAGATATTGTCTATTCAATCTCTTTTCATAGTTTGGCACTTTTTTTCCATTTTCTTCTCTCCATGATAAATGCGGAGCGTTTATAGCAGAAATAAGTGTATCCAACCCGTTGTTCATAGCATATTCAATTGCAGCATCTAAAGTCTCAATCTTTAATGTGGGAGAAGTCGGCTGCATTGTAACCACATAGTCAAATTCTTTAGCGGCATTAATTACTGTATCATAAATAACAGCATCAAGAGCAACACTGTCTTCACACAATTCCGGACGTCTCCAATGGCATTTTACCCCCATTTGATTCGCAATAATTCTTACCTCTTCAGAATCTGTTGAAACTATCACATCAGTAATATATTTTGACCGAGTTGCATTATTAATTGCATAGTAGATCATCGGATGCCCATTAACACTTCTTATATTCTTATTCGGAATAGCTTTTGAACCTGCTCTTGCTGGAATAACTGCCACAATGTTCATTATTTTTGCCACCCTTCTATTTTTTTAATATGAGAACACATTTTATCATAATAAAATTGCATTCGACTAAATGCATTTTCATATTCTAAATAATCTGTATCTTCCATTCGTTGCAACTGCAAAACAATATCTTGTCCAAGATATTGATTAAAATTAGTGTGTATCCGATTTCCGATCTTACGAACCAGTTCATTATGCATATTACTACTCTTATCATATGCACATATACTAGTTAACCCTAGAGCTTGATTAACTCCTGATCCTCGTCCATCTTCTTCAATTAGAATACTTCTATTTCTGTGGCTTAAATTGTATATATGAGCATGAACTCGAAAACCGATATGTAAGTCACATGAATCATATACTTCAAAGCCCTCATATCCCCCGGAAATGTCAACCCACTCAATATCATTTTCACATAAAGCTTGTTCTATTCCTGCTTTTCTTTGTACACCAATTTTTCCATCGACTTCTTCCCAAGTCCCCCGATGAAATACATATTTTATTTTCGCGTTTGGATACTCTCTCTTCATGACTTCTATTAGTACTCTTGCAGCTTTCGAGTTTCTAACATTTGCAGGATCTGATATACAAATAGTCTGAATCGTTTTTTTTGAACGCAACGTATTCATGTTAATATAGTTAATGTCATACCAGGCTGGACAACCATGCATTTCTGCTTTATACTTTTTTAGTCTTAACATATTTGCTGTATGCCAATCCCTACAGCTCAATGCACCTGATAAAGTTTCTATTTTTTTTAATAATTCCAAGCTTGAATTGTTTATAGGATAATCTCGAATTGTTTTCGCATCATCATTATGACCAAACCAACCTCCACCAATATTAATCATTGGTAAATCAAAATTTTCAAGATCCGCCACAAATGGAATATCTTCTGGATATATCCTAGAAGTGAAGAAAGGTCCTCCTCCAAATACAACCCCGTCCACATCCTTTATAATACCCTCTATTTTACTACATTTTTCACCTTCCCAAATCGGAATTATTTCTATTTTGGGAATAAGATTTTTAATCAACAACTGCGAACGATGTGCAATCAAATAATCACCCGCATTTTTTATAGCTCCGTGTAAAAATAGAATTCTCATACTATCATTCAATTCCTTCCAAATATTTCTTGTGCGATGACGTTAAAAGTTCTGCAACATTTAGATCCAAGTCCTGTTTAAATAAATCAATATTACGTTTAATCTCTTGTGTTTCCCAATTCCACCATTCAAGTTCATGCAATCGATCCAAAACTTCATCATCAAAACGCTGTCTGATTTTCTTTGCCGGAACTCCCGCCCATATTTCATAATCAGGGATATCTTTCGTCACTACTGAACCAGCGCCAATGATAGCACCATTTCCAATGCGTACTCCTGCAATAACTGTCACCCCACAACCGATCCACACATCATTTCCTATATATGTCCGTTTTTGAGACAGATTTCCATCTTCATCAACAACGTTGTACTCACTTCTATATGCAAGCGCACAGTTTGTAATAGTTGAAAATGGGTGTGTAGGTGCACCAATTGTACAATCCCATGACAAACTGGTATATTTCCCAATATCAGTTTCCCTTATTTTATTATATCGTCCAACAGAAGTATGGTTCCCAATATAGCTGTCCTGCATTTCTGTATGATGAGCAACATATACATGGTCATCAAAACGACCGTTTTTTATTCTTATCCCGTACCCTCCCCCCAGAAAAACCAGGACAGATTTTATAATATTTTCTCATTAATACTTTTTTTATTATCTTTTTTATTTTCAGTGCCATAATTAAAAGATGCCCTTTCTTTTGTAAATTCTCAACAATTCATATACACCTATAATAAACGCAATACACCAACGAATTACAGTATTTGCATTTAACATTACTATAAATGCTGTGCCACAAACAATTGCTAAATATGGAAAGAAGTTTGTCAATCTAAATGTATAATCCTTTGTTATTTTTGAAATGCTAACTGCATTTGCGTGATGAAGTATCATTTGCAATAAATATGATAAAAGGGTTGCAATCGCAGCACCATATGCACCGAGTCTCTTTATTAATAGTAAATTTAGAACAATATTCGCAGTAGCACTAATGATGCTAGCACTCGCTATTGATTTTGTGTTTTTATGAAAAATCTCATAGTTAACAGGAAAACTATATAAAAAAACAAAAAATGTTCCTATAACAAAAATTGGAATTATCATTGTACCATCCCAATAATCTTTTCCTGCAAATATATGATATACCTCTGGAGTCAAGAGCATAAATCCACAGCATAATACACAAAACAATTCCATATAATTTTTAGATTTTAACTTAATTTTTTCTAGCTGTCCATTTCGCATATACTCATAATAGAATGGAACCCAACTATTATTCAATGCAGACCAAAACACAAAAATAACATTACTAAATGTATATGCCAAACTGTATATTCCCACTGCTGATGTTGTAGTCATCATATCAAGCATAACTCTATCAGACTGATTGAGAATAATTCCCGCAAGTCCATGAAATATTATGGGTATAACTAATGGAATACAAAAACCCCAATATTTTTTGCTATATAAAATCTTTCCTTTAATTAGAACTATTCCTGCAAATATTAGTCCAACAATAAAATAAGGAATTGCTTCACCTAAAATTCTCCCCCAATAGTTTGTCTCATATTCACTGCATGAGATTAATATAACAGATAGACCAATTGTGCTTATAGACATAAATACCGATAAATAGAAGTTTAAGTCTGCTCTAAATTCATTAGTAAATTTACTATTGACATAATAAACGACAAATTGTCCAAATCCATGCAACACTATTATTAGTAGCATAACCAAATTTTCACCTAGAATCAAGTAGTTCAGCAAAAATGTTATCAGCGAAAACAAAACAAAAGCAACTATCGCCAAAAACATCACCGAAGACTGGAATCCATGTTGCTCTTCCTCTGCATACTCATTTTGTCCCATTATCAATACGCCGTTAACTCTAAGTCCAAATACAATTGCAACTACTTGAACCCATGTTACGTATACAGAAACGATACCAAAATTATCTGTACCAAGAACTCGTGAAAAATATGGTGATGATAAAAATGCGAGTCCCTGTAGTATAACTGTACTTATCACATTTATTATAGTTGTTATATTCTGATTCTTTATTTTTTTATCCTTTAACATTTAATTACGGTTCTCTCCACAATTTTTCTCATTTCTAATAATTCACAGTTGTATTCTAGTCGTTTATCACTTTCATTTTCGATTCTTACGAGATTTATTATGCTGTTTAACTCCTTTATCGATTTCGGAATTAAAATGTTGTTATATGGGCTGGCAAACAAATCTGTGTTCATTTCAACATATCCGTTATTCATTAATTTCATACATTCTCTTGCTTCACTCATATCATACGTAAAAACACATTTTATATATGGAAATGTTCTAGCAACATTTACTCCCGCTGATGAATTCATTGAAACAACTAAATCTACATTTAAAGCGCCGATAAGACATTCAAATGGGAGAACAGATAATTCATACCTTAGCACTTTACAATTTTCATGTTGTTTTGCAAAATCATCATATTTGCCTTTGCAATCTCTTGGGTGCGGTTTTATCAGTACATTTTCAAAAATACTAATCAAACTATCAATATATTCTTTTTCCCCTCTATCCATTGTTCCATATTCATTAAATGGCTGACCTATATATATAACCGAACAATTCAAATAATCTTCACACGATAAACCAAGTCTGCGGAGAAATGAGTCAGCTTGTGAATAAATAGCATTTTTATTCTGTCTAATCACGAACTGGTTTTCTGCTTTATCTAGTTTTTTATAAAGATCAACGTCACCAACAATAGCGTTTGATATACATCTACTCTCCCCTACTGCTTTATACTGCATTGGGGCCCCTAATATCCAAGTCAGTATCAATCTTAGTCGCTGAGTCAAGCATAGTTTCCTACAAGCAGTTTTCTCATATATTCCAATACCTTCCTCAATAATTGTTATACAGTTGTTTTTTCCTCTATTTACTTCACGAATAATTCGGTTTGTTATTGGTTCATTATCATTAAATACAAACAAATTGCATTCTGACAAACTCATAAAGTAAGAGTAAATCGGTGTAGTGAAAAATAGTCTTCCACCCCAAACTAAGCGTTGAATGATTCTGTCTTTTTTATTACCATTCAAAAATGGAATCGTAATATATTCATAAGCATCCGAAAACACTTCAATATTCAATCCAACAGCAAAAATCTTTATAGAAATATCTGGAAATTCTTTTTTCAAGTATTGTGCATATGCATCCGATACAAATAATTGATATGTTGTTAACACAATAAAATACATTTTCCTAATCATTATATTTAAGAACTCCTCGCTATACAATTATCCCTATTCCAGAGTGCTAACGTTACCATTGCCACCAAGCACTGAAAAAAATAGCCTGATGTAATAAAAGGCTGCACTAATCCCACTATTAATGTTATACAAATAACCAATACACAATACTTTTTTTCTAATGCATCAGATTTTAGTATAATTACTATCGTAATTACAATTCCAGCAAGAAAAGCAAATGTGCCAATTTTTCCATAGCATAACAGTAATTCATAAATAAAATTATGCGGCGGTGCTTCACGCCAAGTGATTAAATTATTGCCATTTCCTATTAGCTGTTGCATATTAGAATAACTATAAAATTGATTCCACATTGAATCAGCCAAATCTGATCTTGATTTATCCGCAATCGTAGTTAATATACTGATGGCTCTAGAAAAATTGGCGTTTTTCCCCAACACAGGTAGCAAGATGAGAATCAATAAAAATCCTGACATTGCTAATAATAAAGCTTTAAATTTCTTTTCAATTCCATCTTCCAACAAACCAGTCAGTAAAAAAGCAATCACTATTGTTGCCAAGGTTGTCCTAGAACCTATAAATAACGCCAATAAGACAAGTGTTCCAATCCAAAATATTTTTAATGATCTTTTTTCTTTAGGTAAAAACTTTAATATATACGGAACGAATAATACGTTTATTGCTCCTAAATAATTTCGGGATCCACCAATTACATTAAGTGCTTTAATGTCAGTAACAAGATAAACAATATATAGCCAATTTACGATAAACAGCAACGGTAATATTTCTCTAATTACATCATGCGTTTTAATGTATGGATTCATAAAGAAATATACAATTAAAAAAGCGCTTACTGTTTTTGTAATTCCGTACAACCTTATAGTTTCTGTAATATTCAAATGTAATGCACAGACTTGTAATACAACATATCCTGCAATCAAAATCATTAGTATAAGGACCTTTACCTCATTCCAGCTCAATACTAGAGAATTACGAATCCCTTTACCACTAATCATTATAAACAATAATGCTATCCAGCCAATTCCTTCCCACAAAACTCCATTAAGAAACGTTGATGCTAGAAAAACCCATAAAAGTGGCTGATTTTTTTGAATTTTCATATTTCATCCTCTATTTTGTTTATAAAATATTCCATAGCATTAACTTCCTCAATTTCAAATTTCCTAGCGAAAAAGAATCTTTCATCTTGAATCATTTTTGCTACTCTCAAATCTACTGTTAACGGATGATTCATCGTTGCAAATGTTTTTCCAAAGTCAACATACATTAACTCATCTTCTACATTACTTGAATATGGTGAATTCATAATGATTGTCTGAAAAAACATTAAATCCGATGCGAGACTATCTTCCCAAAAATCCAAATAGTCAGGATTATCACTAATATAATCAACTATATATGTTAGAACCTCCATCGGAGCAACAAACCATGTTCTGCCTTCATAAAAAAGAACTTTTTTCTTAAGTGTTTTCTTGTTTTCATATATCTTAATTCCTACACTACATAATATTTGCAATGCAATTCGAACAAATCGATACGGATGCAGATCATTCCTTATCATAAGCTTATGAGGCCAACAAATACGGTATCTGGCAGACTGACGATTAATATTCTTAATTTCTCCTACAATATGCAAAAAAATTTTATCTTTGTGAATATCAAGGTAATCATATAATCCCTTCTTTATTATCAAATCTTGTCCCGAGCCAAAATACATGTGTGAATACTCAATACCAGATTTTTTTGCAAACTTCATTAGCTCGATTGCTGCCTTTACAATTTCAAAGCTTCCCCAACGAACGTCATAAATACTACACTTAAAAACACGCGGAGATTTTAAAAGATTCTCAAAAAGCTCTGGATTCTTTTTATCCACATGTATATAAACATCACAATCCCCATAATTTAAAAGTTGCTCAATAAACATATTTACCTGTTCCGGACATTTATGTGCCACAATCAAGTAAGCTATTTTTATTCTATCCATTAACAGTCACCTACAAGATCCTTCCTTTTCCAAAAGCAAACAAGACATTACACACTTTCTGAAAATCGTTTCAAGCTGTCGATTGAACAAGGAATCTCTGCATCTTTATCAAAATATACTCCGTCTTCGTTTTTAAAGTATTTCCATCTCATACCAAGCTGCTTGCATGCCTGAAAATCTTTATTCGGATTGTCTCCCACATAAACTAACTGTTCATATGGTAGTCTCCAACGAGTCTGCAGAATTCTGAAAGCAATATCACAAGGCTTTCTAAACTGAACACCACCAAGTTCATCTGTGATAATGATGTCATCAATCAATACATCTAATCCCAACACCTTCAACTTATTTCTCTGACCTTCAGGTCTTCCGTCTGTGATAATTCCAACCTTGATGCCCTTGTGCCTCAAATCCTTGATAATTTCAATTATACCATCATATAGAGTAATTTCCGGTATCTGATCTCTATAAATCTTCAAGCACTCTGTTTTTTTACCACTCTCTCCTATTTCAGTAAGATACACATCAATAGCAGGTTTTCCAGCCTCAAAATACGCCCACAGCTTTTCAGCAGCATTTTCTTTTCCAAGATAATCCGCTATCTTCTTATATCCGCTTCTTACATACTGCTTTTCACTGTAAAGGGTGTCATCAAGATCAAAAATCACTCCTTTTATAGGCTGTGTATCATCACCCTCAGATATACATACACTCTGATCAAAGCGACTATAAATTGTACCGTTACAGCTACTGTTCTCCTGGTATCCAACATGCTCACCAGCAAGCAACTTTAACAATGCTTCCGCACTTCTTGCACCAGACTTCATGCTAAGAGGTGCGCCCCCACCAAAACGAGGATTAATCTCAATATAGTAGTTGTCTCCAGTATTTTTATCTTGAATAAACTGGACGGTCATAGGTCCGCAGGGTTTGAATGCCTTACACAGCTTCTTAGCCTCTTCAATCATGATTTCATCCATAAAAATTTGAGTCTTCAGAACCTCACCGGCTCTAACCTGCATGCGTTCACGAGGTGTAATGCAGATTGGATTGCCATCAAAATCACAGAAAATATCAATTGTAAATTCTCTTCCTGACACAAAAGGCTGGATAATATAATCTTCAACCTGGCCTGCATAAACAGCAAGCTCTTCTTCATCTTCGACTTTAAAAGCATTAATAGAGCTGCTACCATCCTTAGGCTTGATAAAGCAAGGGTATGGTCCTGGGTATTCTTTATAATTGTTATATGTTCTCGGTGCCTTTAATCCGCAAGAAACAAAGAAGTCACCTGTATTGTTCTTATCACGACAAATAAGAATTTTATCTGGTTTGCTTATAAGTACTTTAACACCAACCTTCTCAAATGCGTCAACGTTCTGGGAAAGCATGAGTAAATCAGTATCAATAGTTGGCATTACGAGATTGATCTTATCAGTAACACAAATATCTGCAAGTTGCTGAATGTACTGTGGATCACGCATCGCACATACTTTTCTTGTATAATCACAATAGGCTAACGCAGGCGCAGTTCCTGCCATATCAGCACCATATAATTTTAGATTTATATTTAATTTTAATGCCGCCTGACGGAACTCTTGCATCAATTCAACACGACGACCAACACCGGTCACAAGAATATGTATTTCTTTCATCTACTTATATCTCCAAATTAATTAGGTGCTTTCCATGTTGCTACTACGCCTTTTGGGGTTCCATAAAATTCTTCCATAGTTGCAGAGGTCCCGGAGCTGATCCCCTCACGCTTAACCACGGTCATAACCGTATCCCGAATGATTCTTATATCTCCCATGAAAGTGATGTGCCTGGTATACCAGACATCCATTGCAAATTTATCTTCCCAAGACACAGTATTTCTACCATGAACTTGTGCATAACCAGTTAGTCCCGGTCTCACATCATGACGGTGATGCTGCTCCTCGTTGTATCGATCAAGATAACGAGTTAAAAGTGGCCTTGGTCCAACGACGGACATATCTCCATTCATAATATTGAAGAGTTCTGGAAGTTCATCAAGACTAGTACTTCTAAGAAATCTTCCGTACTTGTTAAGCCTCACATCATCTGGTAGCAGATTTCCTTCTTTGTCTTTTCTATTATCCATAGATCTAAATTTAATTAAATTAAATATCTTTTCGTTCTTGCCAGGCCTTTTCTGTAAAAAGAATGGATTACCCTTCATAAAAAACATCCCCAAAATGATCAAAATAAACATAATTGGAGACAGCACGATTATCGCACCCAAACTTAGCACAAAATCTAAAAATCGCTTTACAAATTTTGCATACATAATCTCGTCTCCTTGAATTAAAACTATCCACCCGGTTTTCTATCATTCAAAGCATGATTTAATAACTTTTATAATTACATCTTGTTGTTCTTTAGTCATCTTATTATCTGATGGCAAACATACACCCCTATCAAAAATGTCTGCTCCTACATCAGTTATTGTCCCTTCAATATACGCATTAGTCTTTGCTCTCATTGATCCATTTCTACCAATACACTCATGCATTCTGTACATTGGCTGCATATGCATCGGCTTCCAGATCGGTCGACCTTCAGCATTGATGCTACTGATTGCCTCGAGAACTTCCGTTGGACACGTCTTACCTGGTTCTTTAACATACAAAGCATCCTTCTCGCCTCGTATCTGCTGGCACATTGCGTCCGAATCAATAACCAAAGCACTCAGCCAGTAGTTCGGCTCACAACCATCGACTATTGAAATCAAATTCACCGGAAGGTCTTCAAGGCCTTTCAGATATCTTTCATAAATAGCCTTTTTTCTGCAGATATGTTCTTCAAGGTAACCATATTGTCCACGTATTACACCTGCAATCACATTACTCATACGATAATTGTATCCAACTTCTTCATGCTGGTACCATGCAGCATTTTCTCTCGCTTGCGTAGACCACTTGCGGGCCTTATCTGCATCATTACTACTGTCAGTTAATAAGCAACCACCTGAACTTCCGGTGATAATCTTATTTCCATTATACGAGATTGCAGCGTAATCACCAAAAGAACCGCACTGCTGCCCTTCCCAGGTTGCACCCATTGCTTCAGCTGCGTCTTCGATAAGAAGTGCACCATGCTTTTCGCAGATTTCTTTAATCTGACGGATATTGCCAGAAAAACCATAAAGTTCAGCGCAAACTACAAGTTTCACCTCAGGATACATCTCAAAAGCTCTTTCAAGAGCAACCGGATCCATATTCCAGGAGTCCGGATCGGTGTCGATAAATACCGGTATGCCCCCTTCATACACTACTGGGTTGAGTGTGGCTGAAAATGTCATATCACTACAAAAAACTCGGCGATTCGAGACTGCACCAGTACCTATAGCAGGCTTACCATATAACTTTTCTCCAGCGAGTTTAACACAAAGGTGAAGTGCTGCAGTACAACTCGATAAGGCAACTGCATATTTTACCCCGGCCTTTGATGCGGCAATACGCTCGACTTCATTGATATTGGCTCCCACTGTACTCATCCAATTTGTTTCATAAGCCTCTGCCATGTACTTCAATTCTTCACCATGCATTGTTGGACTTGAAAGCCATATTTTATTTTCAAATCTCTCAAACCGCTTCTCAGAATTAAACATCGTTTCTCCCTTTTATTGATTTTCTCTTCCCCACAATATCATCTGAAATAGTATATCCCGTACACTATTCCATTCCTAATCTGTCATAACTTTTGCAGCAGCCACTTCGTTAATTACCCCCGTTGACATACTTAAATTCTCAACTCCCTCTACTCGTTTATTCACCTCCTCAGGTTCACAATAAGTGGGTACTGTTTTTTTGAGTGCCGCCACTATAGCATCATGATGACCATCTTCAACTCCACTGGTTCTCCCCTGTTCAATTACCTTAGCGAGGATCGAAAGTTTTTCATCGACCTCAGCCCTACTTAGCCCATTACTTCGCTCGATAAATATCATTTCATTTGCTGTTTTCTCTAACTCTTCTGTTTTCATAAGCAACTCTTCATATAGCTTTTCACCTGGCCTAAGACCAACCTCTACTATGTTGATATCCTCATAAGGTTTTAATCCCGAAAGCCGAATCATATTTTCAGCCAAATCTAAAATTTTTATCGGTTTCCCCATATCCAGCACAAAAAGCTCACCACTTTTTGCCATAGCACCAGCCTCCAGTACCAGCCCAACAGCTTCAGGTATTGTCATAAAATACCGGACAATTCGCTTGTCAGTCAATGTCAATGGCCCTCCCGCCTCTATTTGACGTTTAAATAAGGGTATAACCGAACCATTACTGCCCAATACATTTCCAAACCGAACGGCTGTGAACTCCGTTCCACCTCCTGCCCCCAACACACTGTCCCTGCGACACTGAATAATCATTTCACATAACCTTTTACTTGCCCCCATAATGTTAGTTGGGTTAACCGCCTTATCGGTACTGATAAGCAAAAACTTCTTCACGCCATATTTTTCAGCCATATTTGCCACATTATATGTACCGAATACATTGTTTTTAATCGCTTCACATCCTGAACGTTCCATCATTGGCACATGTTTATGCGCTGCAGCATGGAAAACCATATCAGGTTTCACATCAGCAAAAATTTCTTCCAGACGCTCTTTATCCCGCACAGATGCAATCACCGTATCCAAGCAAATCGTATCCCCATACTCACATAGTAATTCCTGTTGTATGTCATACGCATTATTTTCATAAATATCAAGTATTACAAGTTTTTTAGGTTTTAACCCAGCAATTTGTCTGCATAACTCCGACCCAATACTACCACCGCCACCTGTGACTAGAATAGTCTTTCCATTATAATATTCTCTTGTCTTTGCGTTATCAATGCACATTGCATCACGAAACAGCAAATCCTCAATGCGGACTTCGCGAAGAGCTCTTCTTCCACCTTCCAGGCGTTTTCCAGCCTTTTCTCCCAAAGGATAATCATACAGTTTAACTTTACAACCAGTTTGCTTGTAAAGTGTATACAATTTAGTTCTTTCTTCAGGACTGGCATCAGGCAATGCAATAACCACTTCTTGAACCGGCATTCCCTTGATCAAATCTACGATATTTTCATCCTCCGGATAAATACGTATACCATTAATTCCATTCCCAATTTTCTCCGCATCATTATCAATAAAACAATATGGGTAATAGTGTGCTCTCGGATTGCGAAGCAACTCGTCTGCCAAGGTTGCACCGACATTACCAGCACCCACAATTGCTACATTAATTTTATGAATAGCATCCCTATCATCAGCAAACAACTCTCTCAAAAGTTTGGTATCAGACACACGATTAGCATATGCGTACAAAAACTGATACAAAAAGCGATTGGCTAGTGTTACTAAAAGGATTAAAAAAATTGCAATTACACTGTATGCAAATCCAATACTTATAGCAGAAATAATCCGCCCTGCCACTATATATATTAATCCACCAATCATATCCGACAACATAAGCTTTAAATATGTTGACACATTTGCATATCGCCAGATACTGCCATAAATCCCCATCAAAAATCGCATAACCATAATGCATATATATAAGACCAAAAATTTGCCTGGCGTAAAGGTCCCATATACTACCAAAGAATTAACTGAAGCTCTTGAGAGCCACAATAGTATTATATATGTCAAACACATAACCGCCGTGTCAATTAGAATTAATTCGATTCTTCTCTTGTTGTACATATTATTTTTACCCAACCTGTTTATATTATTCGACAACCTGTTACCCATCAATGGTCTCCTTTCCACCTCCCCAACCAGCCCAATATTAATTCCTTAAAACCAGGAGTCGTAATCTTCTATTGTCTTCAAAACAATATACAGCCAACGATCATTTTTCCGGTAACTTCAGCTATATCTATTACTCTCAAAACATCTTCACGACTTGATACTCCCCTTTTCTCAACTAAGATAATACCATCTATCTCGGAAATTGTCTGTATAGCCCCAGCATCCTGTTTAACATTTCCACCATAGACTACCTTTTTATGTTCAAGCACTTGAGACAAACTATCTAATGTCTCACGAATCAGATCTTCTCCCCCGGCACCAACCAAAATCAGTTGTTTTGCATCTTTTGCATAGGTGCTTATATTGGCTGCTGCAACTTGATAAAGCTTACTTGATTCAACTTCCGCATTTCCTTGATATAATCGATCCAACCAACAATCTATCCGCCAAAACAACTTATTCTTATGTTCTTTTTTTGACACTCCCAATACCGGAATGTTATGGCAGTAACGAATCTCTTTAGCCGAAAACAATTTGTCATTCATCAATATATTTAATAATGCAATTCCAGCAACCATAAATCCCCCGATAATTCCACCAAAAACTCCATATTTGATACCACTTTTCAATATGGTAAATTTTGTTCCCCCCTTATATACCGGTTCTTTCAACTCATCCAATTGAACACTTTTGTCGGAAAGATATTTCTGCAATGTCGAACGTGTATTATAATTATTATCATGTATCTTTGCTAATTCTGTATCAACATCATATGATGTTCCTTTATTCAAGACAATAACTTGATGATCACCAATCTTGCTTGTCAAATTATCACTATAATTTGTAATATTTTTTATTATTCTATCCAAAGCGTTTTCTGCTGCATTCAAATCGGTATGCATAACATCAATATGAAAGGTATTATTATCATAATTGGCCCTGAAAGTTATTAATTCTGATATATAATCAGCATCCATTTCCGGCATTATATCTTGCCAGTCATCTGTTAATCCATTTTGTTTTATACCTCTCACATATGCCTCAATTATACTATCTGTGTAATCAACATTTTGAAATACCATGTCTGGCATTATTTTGAAATCTGTTTTGATGTAAATGTCTGCAGAGGCAACCGGCTTATTATATGGACTGATTTGCATCAATACGGATTTTTGCAAATATTGATTTAAGCTTTCTAATTCTTGTGATATATTCTCAATTTCACTTTCATAAGTTTCTTTATTGGTTTCATATAACTCAATTTCTTTATTATACTGCATTTGCATTTCTTCATCTTTTTCAAAATTCACTATATTAGCTATTCCATTGGCAGTTTTGATTCCCCCAAATAAAATAGCGACTACAAATGCTACAACTAGTATTTCTCTCCATTTATATAAAATATTAAACATAACATCCTTTAAGTCGACTGCCTCTATGTTGCTCCCCTGATCTCTCATCCTATTCTCCTTAATTGTACATTCTCCATAATTATTTTAAAAATTATCCATCCTCTTTGAATTCAAACTACTATTTTCATATCACGGCTTCAAGTATACCATACTTCCCTCTATTCTGCAGATGCAATATTTACATTTTCATTAAACTTTCTGTAAAAAATACAAAATTCTGGAGACCTACAGTTGTCGGAGACGAAAAAATGCATCAACATACTTTTTCTCAACAAACATCTGAACAACCATATATGCAGGCAGTAAGCCTACCCCCAAACCAACTGCTTTCAGCAGTAATTCAAAATATCCATTTGCCACAATCGGATGCCACTCATTCCAGACCACTACCCCAACAAATAAAACGCCATTACTGAACCAACGTCTATAGGTATACCAAGGGCTTATTTCCAGAAGTTTCACTGATGAATACCACACAATATCATTTGTACGATACAACAGAGCCACTATTGTACCCAACAAAGCACCATAAATGCCCCAAAAGTATATACCAATAATCGAAATCACTATATTAATAACTGACTCAACTATAGAGCGTGTCTGCGTTTTCCGAAAATGCCCAGCATATTGTATTACATTTCCCGTTGCAATTCGTCCGCAAGATAATAGTTGAACCAGAATAAACAGGATAGGCAAGTATTGATCCTGATAATTAATGTCACTCACTCCAGCGGTATATAAAGTTATGAAAGGAATTATGCATAAATAGGCCACTGAGAAACCAGCAAAGACCAAAACAAAATTTACGATTTCAAACATATGATGATATACTAGATACCGTTCACGGTCTGCCTGATATAATTGTCCTAACTTGAACCCCACTCCACTGTTAATTTGTGTCAAAAGATTGGCGACCAGTGTAACAATCATATTATAGGTAGTATAAACACTAACTACTTTGAGATTACACATGACAGAAAGCAAAATTATATCTGTACTTCCAAAAATCAAACCTGACAGCTGATGAATCAGAGCAGATTTTTTTTGCGAAACCGCACCATAATCAGGTTTTGCTTTTCTATCCAGCCATTGATAATGCCTCACTGAATAACAGCAAATTATTACTATCTGCAAGAGCATTACCAAACAATAACCAATCTGCATTACAACTACAGAACCCCCATGAAGAATTAGCAATATTTTAACGAAATTAGCCGCTAGTGTCACGATCCATACAGTGGTATTAAGAACATATCTCCTCCCATCAGCCTCTAATAGAACTCTATACTTTCCAGATGTAAAAAAATCAAGACATCCATTCAATCCAGAAACAATAATAATCCAAAATACCAACGCCGATGATAATTCCGTTCGAATTACAAATGGATATGCAGTAGCACACGCCAAAATAGCAACCATATATGCGGCTCCAGCATGGTAATAATAGTGAACAATAGCATTTAGACATGCACTTATCCCTGCATAATCAGCCCTATATATTTTTCCATACAAGAATTGTAATGCAACAGCCCCCACACCTGCCTCCAATAACGCAACATACTGAAATATCTGCATTACCGAACTCAGGAAACCATTCACTTCCGAACCATAATGTAACAATATCAATCTTGGAACCATCAAGCCCACAGCTATATTTAGTAGTTGTACCGCCAAACCCGAAAAAACATTATACAAACTTTTTTTAGTTTCTGTTATGTCCATTTTTTCACCCAAGCATAAAGACTCTTTCCCCATCTGGCCAAAGTTTGCTCCACCCTCGAAATCTGAAGTTTGCTGCACACATCACTCCCATCTTCCAAGTTTCCTTTCATCAAATGGTCATATTGAGCAATCAATGCTAATCGCCTAAAAAAAGGCTCATATTCCAGTTGTTGCTTTATAACATAAGTATATCCCTGATAATTATTTACCTCTTTATCGGATGTCATCGTCAGCCCATCTTCTCGATATTGGCATATAATCAGAGCATCCCGAAACCACCTAATATAATATCCATCCATCCCTATCCGGTTCCACACTGCACACTCACTCAAGAAATTCTCACCTGTGAATTCCGGAAAAGGATAGTTTCTTAATAAATCTGTTTTATAAACCTCCGCCTTATCCCCCTCCAGCCGGTATTGTCTTCTCTGAATATCCGTTGCATCCACAAAAACTTCATTTTCAGGAAACATACCGATCAATTCCCCTCCAGGTGTTTTCCTAACGCCTGATACACCTGCAAAATTCTGTTGATTATGGATTTGCTGTGTCCAGTCTTCAATTAGTGCAACCGCATCTTTTACCAGATAATCATCACTATCAACAATACAAGTATAAGGCGATTCCACCATAAGCACCCCAACATTCAAGGCCCGATGCTTTCCGCCATTTTCCTGCTTATGATATTTAATTGGAATTACATTTAACCTTTTCCACTGTAATATCAAAGCTTCTGTTTCATCCACGGAGCCATCATCAATAACAATCCATTCAAAATCTTTTAAGGACTGGGCACAAAGAGATGCATATAATTGACCGAGTATATAACCGCGATTATAGGTAGGAGTCAAAAAAGAAACAATCATATTTGTTATCTCCCCAACCATTTTATTATTTTTTTCTTTATCCTCACCACCCTGGCAGTTCCTTTCTCCCCCAAAACATGAGATACCTTGTAGGCCAGACGCTCATATGGTGAAAACCAACTTGCAGAATAGTGATGAATACTGTATGTCATCGAAGTAACTTTTAACTTTCCTGTTAAATAATGACGGGGCGAAAAATACTCTTCCGGATATACTGTAAAGCCCCCAACCACCTGCACTCCAGGCAAATCTCTTAAACCATATGTTTTAAATATGTCTGTTGTATATTCCACAATTGTTTTCAAATTCAAACTACCATCCGATCCGACAAATGTTGTATTCTGATATACCATTAACAACTCTTCCAAAATAGTAGATTTAGCCTCCACTGCCATACCCAGGCCAGGATTCAAACGTATTCCTTTTCCGCCATCCTGTTCACAACCAATATACGACCCACGCACCAGCAAATCATCCAGAGGTTTGAGCAGCTGAACATCCACATCCAAATAAACACCGCCATAACATGCCAAAACATAGAACCTTACATAATCACTGACAAAAGCATATTTCTTAGCTTCATAAGCCTGCTTTGTATAAAGGGTTGAATTGATATCAAAATTTTCTTCATTCCACTCAATAATTTCATAATCAGGACATTGCTGCCTCCAACTCAACATACACCTGACAGCAATGGCAGGCAAAGGCCCTTTACCAAACCAACAATAATGAATTACTTTAGGTATGCGGCTCTTCACCATATCCAGACTCACCCTCCTGACCTTTTACAAAAAAACTTGTAAGCAACAAAAAGAATATAATATTAAAAGCAGGCATGACAATGTAGTTTTCAAAATACGACGAAACCATCAGCCCTACTGCAAGGTAGGCATTTTGCCTCGAAACCAGTGCCCCCATTCCTATTATTCGCGCTCTCTCAAATACAAGAAACAACAAAAGAGCAGTGATCGCAAATATACATACCCCATAAATAACCAGGACATGCAGTAGTCCATTATGCACTTCTGTTAACAATGCATTCGGAATTTTACGCAAAATATCCGACCCAATTCCTGTCCATGGTTCTTTTATAAACGCTAGTATAAACTGCTCCCACACTGTCTGCCGCCCCGTATAAAGACTCTTCCCCAACATTTGAAACATCAACGCTCTTCGATTCCAAAGCCACACATAACTCACTGGAATCAAGATACTTCCCCCAATCAACCCTGCCACGAAAATCCTATAGCGCCACTTACATCCCCACACACATCCCGGAATTAGTATTGTAAGCAGCCAGATCACAACAATCCCTACCAAAATCCCTCGAGCTCGTAATTCCCATGCCTGAGCAAAAGCAATCACTGTTATCAGTATGACAAAAAAAGGATAAGCTTTTTCACAACGTTTACCATGTACAAACAAGGCAAAGCCGGGCATAATTCCTACTGCCAATATAAGAATAATCATTGCCGCCATATTTTCATTATACCCTCGGCTACCACATCCCACCCATGTCAAAAAACAAACCAAACAAACGAGGCTAATCAGAAAATAACAGGCCCTGTGCAACCGAACCTTATCCGCCATATACAAAATAAGAAACAATGAGATTATGTTTAACACAATACCATAACCAGAACACGCAATTTTAGCATTGACCAAAGATAAACCCAAGCCAATAGCTATTAACATTAGCACCCAATCCCTATTCTTCAACTGCTTAATCCAGTTAATATGGTTCAGAAAAACAACTATCAGCAAAACCGAAATCAAGTATGGCATAAAGGAAACTAAGCTTTGATATCGAGTGGCATTTGTATAACTTACCAATATGCAAGCGCTGATCACTATAGCAACACCCCAATCAATCGTTTTCCTTTGCCAACCACCTGCATACCACCTTTTTTCGCACATGATATTTCATCCTTTCTACCACCATAACCAGCATTTTCCTATCTTTTTTTATGGCTTGAATTATTTTAGTGAATGCGGCTATTTTCCCTCCCTTTTTCATATTTTCAAACCCTTTGTATAAACAAGCATAAGCTTCATTAAACTTACATATATCTTCTTCGGAGAGCTTGTTCTGTTCACAAAAATTATAATAATCTTCCATGGACAAACTTTTTTTATCTGCACTTCCTTGGCAGTCACGATACATTTTTTTCACAAAACACTCCGATACATATTGTTTATATTTGTCCATTCTCGTGATGCTGTCACTCCTAACTCTATAATATATAAGTCTGTCTGACAATATAGCCATCTTGCAATCATTTAATAACATACGAATCCACAAGTCATAATCTTCACCCCCAGCTATATCACGATATCCTCCCAACTCCTGTACAACAGACTTCTTCATTAATACGCTAGGATGATTAATACTATTATCAAAAGGAAGTAAACGCCTCAATCTTTCAGGGGTAAAATCATTTATAAACATTCCTAAGCTGTTACCATTCTCATCTATGTTTTCTTTTGATGCTGCTACCAAATCCAATTTGCCCACCACAATAGCCTCATATTCTATTTGCAGTCGATGCTCAGAAGCAATGTCATCTGCATCCATTCGGGCAATTAATTCACCTTTTGCAATTCTGATCCCCTCATTAAGGCTATATGTCAATCCCATATTACATTTATGGTATACAATAAAAATACGGTCGTCCATATCGCGGTAGTTTTCTACAATCGCCCTAATCAGCTTATTTTCAGGATTATCTAAAATAATTATAAACTCAAAAACCTTATAATTTTGATTTAGTATTGACTCTATTGACTGCTTAAGCATTTGCTCCGATTCATTATAAGTACTCATGACAACGCTGATAAAGCTACTATATTTACACATAAATTAATTTATGATAAACTGACAAAAGCTTCACTACTGATTGTTCAGTTGTGAAGTTTTCATTAATAGTTTCCACACCCTGCTCGGCCCATAAAGCAGCCTCGCTTTCATGCTCTTTCGCATAACACATTCCTTTAAATAAATCATATGAATCTTCTGGATTAACTAAAAAACCATCATATTTATGTTTAATAATATCCTGATTCCCAATAACCCTTGTTGCCACTACTGGTATGCTGGCAGCCAATGCCTCAAGAAGAGTATAAGGCATTCCTTCTTTTAAAGAAGCAGATACAAACAAGTCAAAAACCTGCAGCAATTCAGGAACATCCTGCCTAAAACCAGTTATCGTAACTTTGGTCTGTAGCTCAAGTCTGCCTATCGTCTGCTCAACTCGTTCACGATCAGGCCCATCACCCACAAGTACCAAATGACTTTTAGGGAACTTCTTATTAAACTCATAAAATGCTTCCAACAAATATACATGCCCTTTCATCTTCTCCAGACGTGCAACAGCACCAATAGTATAAGAATCCTGAGGCACCTCCAGCTCATCCTTATATCGCTGTTTAAATTTCCTGTTCGACACAAATAATTTAGGATCTACTCCATTTGGTATAACATAGCAGTTACTCGATTTAACAAACCGCAAATCCATTGCCGCTTCCCGCTCACTTTCAGAAACACAAATGGATACATCAGTCAAACACTTCAAACACCGCTCTATAATTTTGTAAATCCATTTCACCCCTCGGTTATACTGCTCCAAATACAAACCATGGAAAGTATGAACCACTTTTACGCCACGTACAATTAATTTCAAAGGTCTAGCATACATTCCTGCCCCTTTTCCATGAGAATGAATTATATGAACCCCCTTAGCACTCACATAGTTTTTCAAAACCATTAAAGAATGCAAATTATATGGTTTGAGAGAAACATTAATCATCTGATATGCATATTTACTAAACTCCTCATAATAAACCCCATCATTCGGAACTGCTACTGTAATTTCATAGTGTGGGTTATCACGATTGTACTTAAGCATTTCCAAGATATGCTTTGGCACTCCACCAGTAGAAGAACTCACCGCTATATATAATATCTTCTTCATATCAGCTCCTTATAAAGTTTCAAAAGTCGATCAATCATAATCTCTTCCGTATACTCCTCTTTCAGACGCAATCTGGCCGCATCCCCCATTCGTATCCGCTCCTCAGGATGCTCTTTCATGAATTGTATAGCATCCGCCAACTCTCTCTCCGACCCTGGTTTAACAGTCAATCCTGTCACGCCATGTATACTCACATACGGAACACCCGTTTCCAGGCTTGTATTGATAACCGGCTTTCCATAAGCCATCGCCTCCAACTGCACAAGTCCAAATGCCTCACTCTTCGCCACTGAGGGAAAAACAAAAACGTCACAAGCTTCTAATTGTCTGATTAACTCTCCCTCTTCTGCATATCCCAAGAAATGAACCTGCTTATCCAAGCCACAGCCCTTTACCATTTGTCTCAGATCCATCTCCAGAACGCCAGTTCCGATAATTGTCAGGTGAATATCCGCATCAGCCAAACTGTTCAATGCCTGAATAAGAACTTCGCAGCCTTTATAATATACCAACCGCCCAATAAAGAGCAGGTTAAGTGTCCCCATCTTATCTTCTGCCATCAGTCGCCGCCGCCAAAACTCATCACTTCTCTTTTCAATAGACCTTGTCACACCAAACGGTATACAGATACATTTATGTTCATAAGGCTTTACATATGGAGATCCATCAATATTCCCCTGAGTTGCTATCACAATCACATCTGCCCGTTTTAGCAATCTTTCCATAATTGGCCGGTAAAAAAACATCAGTTTCTTTTGTCTCACGACATCACTATGCCAATAAACTACTAACTCTCCTTTAAAACCAGATAACAAACAAGCAACATCTCCCAACGGGAAAGGCATGTGCAAATGGATAACATCAAATTCGGAAGCATGTCTGCATAAATATCGAACCAGATCCACCGATATCGGCAACGAAGCAATCCGGCCAAAAGTCGCAGCATAATATACGTGCACACCATTCACCTCTTCACGATGCGCTTTTCCTCTCGGTTGAGCAGCCAATACATAACTGTCTACACTTTCCCGAATCCCTTCTGCTATCTGCTGCATCGTTTTCTCAATGCCGCCCGTCTCCGGATAATACAATTTCCCCAACTGCAGCACTTTCATCTCACGAAACTCCTTCTGTACTTTCCTTCATAAATAAAATTTTTACCGTTTGAATTAATAACTTGAAATCCAACAAAACCGAATAATTCTGTATATATGTCAAATCCAATTTCAGTTTATCATAGGCAGTGGTATTATACTTTCCATATATTTGGGCATATCCGGTTAATCCTGCTTTTACCTTTAACCTGCTTGAAAATTGTGGAATTACTTTTTGGTACTCCTCAGCTATCTCCGGACGCTCTGGACGAGGACCCACTAATGACATCTCACCCTTGAGCACATTAAATAGCTGCGGTAATTCATCTATTCTGACCGCACGTATCAATTTACCAAACGGTGTAATACGATCATCATTAGCAGTTGCCAACCTAGCGATACCATCGCGTTCTGCTTCTATCTTCATACTCCTGAATTTATATATATAAAATTGCCTGCCACCTTCCGTCAAACGGCATTGTTTATAAATCACCGGCCCCCAGTCAAATACTTTTACAAATATTGCTGTAATCAACATAATAGGAGATGTCACCATAAGAATGATAAGCGAAATAAAAATATCCATAATACGTTTTCCAATTCTTTGTTCCGGGTTCAACCCTCCATTGCGCGCCAATAAAATAGGCGTATCCATAATGTGAAGTTCCTCTGATCCTCGAACAAGAATATCAGATATTTTAGGGGTCATATATACTCGTATCGAATTATCAAAACACATTTTTAAAATTTGATTTCGTATTTCCGTGTTAATATCGCAAAGCAAAACTCCTTCCGATTTCCTTATCAGCTCCACACTCTCGGCAGAACACTTGCCATCCAGACGCAATATTGATTGTACCGATACTTTCTTTTCAACGGCATAGCGATCCTCACGCTTCTGGATCTTACTAATTATATCCAAGGCACTTTCTGATCCATATATGCAAAATAATTTTCTTGGAGGAAACAAATGTTGATAAATAGCATAATAACAGTTCCCCCATATCAATATAATAAAAATATCTGCAAGTAAGAGAGCTGCAAACGGCACCAATTCAGGGAACCCATACGCCAACAATGAAATCTGAAAATATGTTATTGCATTTACAATAATAGCGCTTAATATTTGCGAATAAATCGCATTCCACTTTTCAATATACCCCAGACGAAAACCACCATACATATTTGAGAAAAAGGCCATAAGCACACCATATAGAGCCCCCATCATCCAGTTTCCCCGACGGGCATACCACACCTGTTCCGCTGGAGAAATATAAACATACCATATATAAATATATATTATTACTTCTAAAACCAGGAGAGTTAATATTCCAATGCTCCTTACCCCCCGTTTATATGGTTCATTACTTTTCACAGCAATCCCTCTATTTCATTTTTCTCGCATCGTAATCTTCACCCATTATTATGTCTTTCTTTACAAGCCGCCATACCGATACTAAGCAATAACCACATAATCGGTGTGGCAATTGGCAGATTCAAATTCACCAACGCCTGTATACCATAGCAAATCACCGCAAAACTGCATCCTATGATATACGGGTTGATACTTATCTTTCGCAACATGTGAACCACAGCGGATATCAAAAATACAACATAGGCAATCAATCCAATTGGACCAACGGTAACAAAATACTGTAGATACTCATTGTGCACATTGTCATACACCTGGGCGGTTGCATTAACCATTTCCCATTTAATCTCATTTGTAGTCAGGATTCCAAATGTATCCGGACCATAACCAAACAATTTATGCATCGGAGTAAAACCTTGATACAATTCAAATGCCTCTCGCCATATATATCCGCGATAGGTTCCCCAACTATCATTAAAAATCAAATAATTGCCAATGCTGCCATAACGTTCGGCATTTCCCCTAAAATTCGCATCAACAATTGTCCAACCAACAAAAATCGACGCTATTATCAGAAAAAATAACCAGAATTTTATAAACAAAGGATTAGCCTTTGCATTATGTGACTTATGTTTTTTGTCATAGTAATAAAAACCAGCCACTATCAACCACAACGTTGCTACAACATACAAAAGACCACCAAAGGTTACAATAACCTGAAACAAACTATCCAGGCCAATAACTGTAGCCGAAAAAGATTGATTTATCCAGTCTATAATCTGTACGACCGAAAAAAAAGTAGCCAGCATCACCAGATATCGCTTAATACCCTTCCTGGTTTTAAACACCACCAGCGGCAGTACACCAAACAACGCGCCTAGAGCTAGGTATGCATTATCACTGCACCCCATGATAATTGCAAAAAAGGAGATAACCATACATCCGTAATACCACATCATTTGAGACTGTTTTTTTGCCGTGACAAACATCGCACCCGCCAGTGCCATCACCAAAGCTACATAGGCTGTATAAGTATTAATATTACCCAAAGTAGAGGTAAATGTTTCCGACTGATCAATATTCAGTCCCCCCGCACCCCGAAAACCTAACACATCCATTTTAAAATAATCTGTAATACCAATGATACATATCAGCATACCAGTGACCAGGAAAGCTTCCAACAGCCACTTCTTCATATTCCAAAATCGACTGATCAAAAAATAAGCACACACATAAAGCGTCAAAAGAAACAAGCCAGTATAACGCCCCTCATTCCCCCAAAACGCCTCATACAAATAATCTGATTGCAGTGTCGAAATGACCAATACCAACAAAAAAACAATCACAGCAGCATCGGCAACACAAAAAGTCTTCTTCCACTGCTTCGGATGCAGGCGCGAAAAAAGCGTCTTTATATGAGAGCCCTTATGCTCCATCAAATCTATCGCCATCATAATAATCGCCAAAATTAAACAGATGGACATCATCCCAACCACAATTCCCCAGTAATACCGATATTTCGTTTCCAAAATATTAAAGTAAGCATTATCATATATTAGCGGAAACAACACTACCAATAACATGACAAAAAAACTAATCACACCACTTATTATCGAAGTGCAAGTCTCTGCAAAAGCATCCTGATCCCGCATCTCTTTTCCATCCAATTTATTTTTCATTACAGGTGCCTCCATCTGTATTCATCAAATCTCAATACAGTATAACATTTAACGATCATTTCCGCAACTTTGCGCCACCTAAAAAGAATTGGCAATCCTTTAATATTTTATTAACATTTACATTTCTCGGTTACAAGTTGGATATTTTATCCATTTATAGTTCCAATAATTTACCTTATAGGAAGTATAATGACCTCGTAATGCAATTTTAGGATTTTCAACTAGTTTCAAAAACACTAAAGGAGAGTACATTAAAAATGAGAAAACAAACTAAATTAGTCGCAGTAGCATCTGCAGCAGCAGTATTGGCTATCGGCGCATCTATGACAGCCTTCGCAGCTACGGGCTGGGTAGAAGAAGATGGCACATGGTACTACTATGACAAAGATGGTAACAAAGTGGAAGACGAGTGGAAAAAATCAGGGGATTCCTGGTACTGGCTTGATAGCGAAGAAGATGGCGCTATGGCTGTTGACAAACTGATTGAAGATGGCGACAATACATACTATGTAGATGCCAACGGAACCATGGTAAGAAATACCTGGGTAAAAGTTGTCAACGAGGATCAGGATGACGAAGATGATCCCGCGGAGTACAACTACTACTACATGCAGTCCAATGGTAAAGCCTACAAATCCGGCGATACTTCCAGCACTAAGTTCAGAACCATTGACGGAAAGAGATATGCCTTCACTGACGAAGGAAAAATGCTGTATGGCTGGATCGATGGAAATGGAACAAGAATGTCTGGCGAAGATGACTGGGCCACTTCAGATGCAGATATCTATTACTGCGGCAACTGGGATGATGGAGCCATGAAAACCGGCTGGCAGAAAATCAACGTTCATGATGATGCCGAAGATGATGATATGGATTACTGGTTCTACTTCAAATCAAACGGCAAAAGAGAGTACAATAACGAAGAAGAGAATGTAAAAGAGAAAACCATCAACGGTAAAAAATATGGTTTTGACTCTCGTGGCGTTATGGTCTACGAATGGGGCTTGACTGCATCAGGTAGTGATGGAGCATCTTCTTCTGACTGGAAATATTTCAGCAGTCCGGAAGATGGTGCACGCAAAACCAAAGGTTGGTTCAAAGTAGTTGCTCCTACTGAGGACAACACATTCAACAGCAGCACTGTTGATGGGACATTCGCTTCAACTCACGCTGAAGATGAAGATGAGAAATGGTATTACGCTGATGGTGATGGAAAGTTAGCCTCTGGTGAAATCAAAAAAATCAAAGGAAAATATTATGCATTCCGTCCGGAAGGCGATAAAGGCGCAGCCATGTTAAGCGGACTGGTTCTGATGCAGGTTAAAGATGGTAAAATTTACGATGTAGCTGATGATGGAGTCGACTCTGATGAATTAGAAGATATTTTAGATGGTTCGACAACTGTAGCCGATGGCTATACCTTATATTACTTTGGTAACGATGAAGATAGCGATGGAGCTATGAAAACCGGTTCTGCCACTATTAATCTGGATGGCGAAAGCTATAGTTTTTACTTCAGCAAGAGTGGTGGTACTGAGAATAGAGGCAAGGGCGTTAGTGGTATCGATGACAACAAATACATCTATATGTATGGATGTAGAATCAAAGCTGATACCGATGACAAATACCAGGTTGTTTCTGTAACTGGTGATGATACTTCTATTGCAACCAGCGCAGCTAAAGTCAAAAAGATTACCAGCCAGAACATCAGAAAAGATGCTACCGGCTCTGTTAAGAACAGAGATCAAGAAACAGTTAAATATGTACCTACAGAGGATCTGGAGAACTACTTCCTAGTGAACACCAGCGGAAATATTGTCAAGAGCAAAACTGCTGCTAAGGATGGCGATGACTGGTACTTCTATGTAGATAAAAATGTAATTAAAATGTACACCAACAATAAGACTCTGACCGGGACCGGGGAAAACGGTACAGATCTGACTAAGTGGAAGACCGAAGTAATTAAATAATCTTCCCAGCATTTAAGTTATGAGGTTCACAAATACCCGCATATAGCCGCCTTACAGCTATATGCGGGTATTACTAAGGGAATATTTAAATCTGGTATATCATGGGAACAGGAGAATAAAATTGGTGTCAATGGATAAAAATAGTTATCAGGCAGCGATCTTTATTGCATTGGGTAAGGAGAAAATTATATGGAGCATGCATTTGAAGAATATTTAAACGATCATAATCTAGCACAGAATACCATCACCGCATACACATATGCGATCAATCAGTACCATAAAAAATATGGGACACTGACAAAGAACAATCTTCGGGATTACAAAGTATTCTTAATCGATAATTATAAACCGCAAACTGTAAATTTAAGAATTCGCGCTATAAACTGCTATTTAGAAAGTATAAGAAAAGAGAAATGGCGTTTGCCATTGGTAAAAGTCCAACAAAAACCTTTTTTAGAAAATGTGATCAGCGAAGCAGACTATCTGTATTTTAAAAATTGTCTGAAAAGAGATGACGAAATGTATTGGTATTTTGTTATTCGCTTTCTCGCTGCGACAGGCGCTCGAATTAGCGAACTCGTTCAGATCAAAGCTGAACATGTAAAAATCGGTTACCTCGACATCTATTCTAAAGGTGGCAAACTAAGGAGAATTTACATCCCTGCTAGTTTGCAAAAGGAAACTTTAGCATGGCTGAATGATACAAATAAAAAAAGTGGATTTATATTTGTCAACAAATATGGCGACCGCATCACCCCCCGCGGAATCGCCGGACAGTTAAAAATATTAGGAATCCGCTATGGCCTTGACCCTTCGGTTGTATACCCCCATTCATTTCGACATCGGTTTGCAAAAAGTTTTTTAGAGCGATATAATGATATTTCCATGTTAGCAGATTTAATGGGACACGAGAATATTGAAACAACTCGAATTTATTTAAGAAAAACCAGTACCGAACAACACAATATTGTAAATCAGGTTGTCAATTGGTAAAAAAACTCCGGTTCTATAATAAATGTTGGGGTGTGCAAAAAGCACACTACCAACATTTTTATTTTTGTATAAAAGGTTCTATACTGAATGTTGGGGCGTACGCTAATGCACACTACCAACATTCTTATTTTTGTAGTAGAATACATCTATAAGAATCCTCCCATACCCATTATCCCAGCAAAGTTTAATGAAAAGGAGGTGCCACTTATAGATGTACCCTAATTATAGCAGTACTTGACTTGGAAGATGTTTTAATTAAAAAAGTGGTTCGAGCTGATTCTTTTATTAAAGTTTTTATCGAAACCAAACCTCCCCCACAGCGCTGCCCGCACTGCGGCTTAATAACTTCCAGAATTCACGATTATCGTATTCAGGAAATCAACGATGCTCCTCTACAAACCAGACATCTTTACCTTGTCCTACGCAAGCGGCGTTATTCCTGTTCCTGTGGCAAGCGCTTCCCTGAATGCTATTCGTTTCTCGCCCGATACCAGAGACGCACCACACGGCTTTCTCACTTAATCATTCATCTTCTCAGGCACACAGACAGCCTCAAGCATATTGCACAACTCGTAGGAATCTCGGTTCCGACCATTTGCAGGTTATTTGATACCATCAATTATACTTGTCCGACGCTTCCTAAAGTTCTCTCCATTGATGAATTTAAAAGAAATGCAGCCACTGGAAAATATCAATGCATTCTAGTTGACCCGTTTAAACATCGTATCCTTGACATTTTGCCGGATCGAACCCAAAGCCATCTGGCTGACTACTTTCGGAGCATTCCCCGTTCACAGCGACTTGGCGTTCAGTTTTTCGTTTGTGATATGTGGAAACCTTACATAGAACTTGCCCGAGTGTTTTTCCCCAATGCAACCATTATCATTGATAAATATCACTTTATCCGGCAAGTAACATGGGCCATCGAATCCGTTCGTAAACGACTGCAGCGTTCCATGAGCGTGACACTACGTAAATGCTACAAGCCAAGTCGAAAGCTGATTCTCACCAGATATCGAAAATTAAGTGATGATAATAAAAGAGCCTGTGACCTTATGCTTTACTATAGTGATGACCTTAGGCTGGCACACAGTATGAAAGAATGGTTTTGTGATATCTTCCAGATGACAGCTTTTGGTCAGCAACGCAAAGAATTTAATGATTGGATAGCGAATGCAGAGAGCTGTGGAATTAAGGGATTTGAGAATTGTTCAAAGACTTACAGGAATTGGCGAAAAGAGATATTGAATGCCCTCAAATACGGCTATACAAATGGCCCGACGGAAGGGTTCAACAATAAGATCAAGGTATTAAAACGAAGTTCTTACGGGATTCGAAACTTTAAGCGATTCCGAACTCGTATCCTTCACTGTACATCATAAAAAAAGCAGGGATGATCGGAGGCTTATTTGCCATGCTCAAAAAGCGTACAAAACACACCCAAACATTCAAAGTGCCCTAAAGTCAATAATAGGACGGGATTCGAAGCCCCCCCAACCAATGACAAAAAAACACAATAACATCCTGCACCAAGCAAGTCGCTTGATGCAGGATGTTATTATCTTAGAAATACTTAGAGGTTAATTATTTAACCTTAATATCTTCCGTTTTCCACTTGGTCAGACTTGTATCTGTCAAAGTCTTGTTATTAGTATACATCTTGATCTGTTTCTTCTCTACATAGAAGTACCAATCAGCACCATCTTTTGCTGCTGTTTTGCTCTTAACAATAGTACCACTTGTATTTACCAAGTACATCTGATATGGCATGTATTCTTCGCCATCAGCTTCAACACCACCAGCATACTTAAATACTGCAGTTGGAACATACTTAACAATTTCACCATCTTTGTTTTCAGATTCGCCAACTGCTAGTGATGTTCTTAATGTCTGACTGCTGAACTTATTAACTTTAACAGTGGTAGAAGTGATAGTATCATCAGATCCATGAACCTGAACAACCTGATATTTATCATCGGAATCAGCTTTAATTCTGCATCCATACATATAAATGTATTTATCATCATCAATACCGCTCACACCTTTACCACGGTTTTCAACTCCACCAGATTTACTAAAGTAGAAGTTATAGCTATCACCATCTAAAGTAACCGTGGTAGAACCTGTCTTCATAGCACCATCACTATCTGCATCATTACCGAAGTAATACAGAGTATATCCATCTTCTACCGTTTTCTTACCATCAAGAATATCTGATAATTCATCAGTATCAACACCATCATCTGCTACATCAACAATTTTACCATCTTTGACTTCCATGAGAACAAGTCCGCTCAACATAGCTGCGCCTTTTTCGCCATCATCAGGACGGAATGCATAGTATTTGCCCTTGATCTTTTTAATTTCAGCTTGAGCCAGCTTACCATCACCATCAGCATAGTACCACTTCTCATCTTCGTCATCAGCATGTTTCGAAGCAAAGCCACCACTATAAACCTCACTGTTAAAAGTATTGTCATCACTTGGAGCAACTACTTTAAACCAACCTTTGGTTTTACGAGCACCATCTTCTGGGCTGCTGAAGTATTTCCAGTCAGATGCAGAAGCAGAATTAGTACCACCGGTAGCCAGTGTCCATTCGTAAACCATGACACCACGAATATCAAAACCATATCTCTTGCCGTTGATCTTTTTCTCTTTTATATTGCCATCTTCATTATTATATTCTTTTTTGCCGTTTGATTTGAAATAGAACCAGTGTTCCATATCATCATCTTCATCTGCATCATGAACATAAATCCGCTGCCAGCCGGTCTTCATAGCACCATCATCCCAACTACCACAATAGTACATAGCATCATCATCGGTGAGTGGGTTAGCCCAATCATCTTCTCCAGACAGCCTAGCTCCATTGCCA
This sequence comes from Lachnospiraceae bacterium, assembly GCA_032073745.1. Taxonomy (GTDB): domain Bacteria; phylum Bacillota; class Clostridia; order Lachnospirales; family Lachnospiraceae; genus Brotaphodocola. Next base: position 115,912 of record DAMAMW010000014.1, read on the forward strand.
TCTACCCAACCATACAGCATTTTTCCATCATCATCAAAAGCATATCTCTTGCCATCAATGGTTCTGAATTTTGTACTGGTAGTATCACCAGCTTTGTAAGCTTTACCATTAGACTGCATGTAGTAGTAGTTGTACTCTGCAGGATCATCATCATCATCCTGATCTTCATTAACAACTTTTACCCATGTATTTTTTACCATGGTTCCATTGGAATCAACATAGTAGGTATTGTCGCCGTCTTCGATCAGCTTGTCAACAGCCATTCCGCCGTCTTCTTCACTGTCAAGCCAGTACCAGGAATCACCTGATTTCTTCCACTCATCTTCTACTTTGTTGCCATCTTTGTCGTAGTAATACCATACACCATCTTCCTCAACCCAGCCAGTAGCTGCGAAGGAGGTCATAGATGCACCGATAGCAAGGATAGCTGCTGCAGATGCTACTGCAACGATTTTAGTTTGCTTTCTCATTTTTAATGCACTCTCCTTTTTGTTTTTTTGAATCTCTTCGAAATCCATAAAAGCATTACGAGGTCATTATACTTCCTATAAGGTAAATTATCAATAGTTTTTTTCCATCTTTGTCAATTTAGACAAAAATTTGATTTGTTATGATAATTCACAGAATGTATTACCTCTCCATCACATAACACAGTATAATACACATCAAATAAAAATGCTATAACGAAAGCCTAAGCATTTCCTTACGGAATTCTTACGGAACCCAAAGGAATTCCATAATATGTATTAACTTTCATACACGAATAAACAAAACTTTCAATTAAGGCTAGTCAGGAGCCCTTTTTCGTGATATATTGTTCATATATTTTTATTTTCAACTTTTTTTGAACACACAGGAGGACTCTATGGACAGGACCGCATTATTATGTCGATTTATAAAAGAAAACCCAAAAGCAAGCCAGCGCGAGCTGGCTCGAAATATGGATCTATCTCTGGGAACAATCAATACCTTAATTAAAGAAAGTATTGCAGCACATCTGCTGGCTCCCGGAAAAAGTGTCGCGGGAACATATGAAGTCACCGATATCGGTGACCAGTATCTGGAGCAGTACCGCATGGATGGAGCACTGATTCTTGCGGCCGGGTTTGGTTCCCGTTTTGTTCCGCTGACCTTCGAAACACCAAAAGGTCTGTTGGAGGTATTCGGCGAGCGGATGATCGAACGGCAGATTAAACAGCTGCATGAAGCAGGTGTTACCGATATCACCATCGCTGTTGGGTATTTAAAAGAGAAGTTTGAATATCTGATTGACAAATATCAGGTGAAACTTCTATACAATCCGGAATATGCATCAAAAAATACGCTGACCACACTTTACCGTGCCCGTGAAATTCTGATGGATCGGAATATGTATGTACTGGCATCTGATCACTGGATGAAAGACAATATGTTTCACACGTATGAATGCGGCTCATGGTACTCTGCATCTCATATGGAAGGAGCCACCTCCGAGTGGGTTCTTTCATATAATAAGAAAGGACGCATTACGGAGGTCCGGGTCGGCGGTGAAGATGCATGGGTTATGTACGGACCTGCATGCTTTTCAAAATCGTTTTCCAAACAGTTTCTTTCTATATTAAGTGACTATTACCATACTCCGGGAACCGAACAATTCTACTGGGAGCAGGTTTTTATGGATCACCTGGACATCCTGGAGATGGATATCAACCGCCAGCCGCAGGATCAGGTGTACGAATTTGAAAATCTGGAAGAGCTCCGGGCCTTTGACCCTAAGTATCAGACCAGGTCCGATAACAAGGCATTAAAACTCATCGCCGATGTCTTTCAGATATCCGAGTCTGATATCCACGATATCAGATGCCTGAAGTCAGGAATGACCAACCAGTCGTTTCTTTTTGAAGTAAACGGATCCCATTATATCTGCAGGATTCCGGGGCAGGGTACGGAACTGCTGATCAACCGCCGGGAAGAGGCCAAGGTTTATCAGACAATTGCACCGCTGGATCTGACCGAACATATTGTTTATATGAACGAACAGAGCGGTTATAAAATAGCTAAATATTATGAAGGTGCCCGCAACTCACGGGCAGATAACTGGGAAGATGTTACTGCCTGCATGAACATTGTACGGCAGCTTCACCGCAGCGGCCTGCAGGTAGATCACGATTTCAACATCAGAGAGCGCATCGATTTCTACGAGAAACTCTGCGCCAGCCATGGCGGGACCTTATTCGAAGACTATGATGATATCCGCGGACAGATGAACGAATTAATGGACATGCTGGATCAGACCGGCCGGCCCAAGGTACTGGCCCATATCGACAGTGTCGCAGATAACTTCCTCTTCCTTCCCGATGGATCGATCCGGCTCATCGACTGGGAATATGCCGGTATGTGTGATCCGTTTATTGATGTGGCAATGTGTGCAATCTATTCCTATTATAATACAGAGGATACAGATCATCTGATTGATATTTACCTGGAACACCCGGCCACCGCAGAAGAAAAGGCTGTGATCTATGCTTATGTCGCATTAGGCGGTTTTCTCTGGAGTCTCTGGGCGATCTACAAAAGCGCCCTGGGTGATGAATTCGGTGAATATACGCTGATCATGTACCGCTACGCAAAGCGATATTACCGCCGGGTAAAGGAACTAAATTTTTAGATATTTCGTAATAAAAATGTTACCACTTCCAGAATATAGTATGTTATAATGAGTTTTGACGGGGACATACCCCCATTCGGGATACTAAAGGAGGAAGATTATAGATGAGAAACAAACGCTTTACGGCAATTGCCCTGGCCGGCATGATGGGAGCCATGTCACTGGCTACTTCAATGACTGCTTTTGCAGCTACCGGATGGCAGCAGAATGGCAGCAATTATGTATATTATGATTCAGACGGATCCCTTCACAAAGGCTGGATGAATACGAACGATGGTTATTACTATATGAACTTATCGACCGGTCAGATGTCTGTAGGCTGGACTGAGATCAGTAATAAATGGTATTATTTCAAGCCTAACGGCCTGATGGCTGTCGGTTGGGTTACCGACAACGGTAAATACTACTATACCATGAGTGACGGTACTCTGGTGCAGAGCCAGTGGCTGAAAATCAACGACAAGTTCTATTACATGCGCGGCGACGGATCAATGGCTGTCGGATGGCGAAACATGGACAACGCATGGTATTACTTTAATAAAGATGACGGTACCTGTGAATTAAATAAATGGATCGAGATTGATGGCAGCTGGTATCACTTCGGCACCGACGGCAAGATGCTCACCGGCTGGCAGCAGGTAGACGGTTCCTACTACTATCTGCATACCGACGGCAAGATGCTCACCGGATGGCTCAGCGACGGTACGAACAAATACTACATGAACCCGTCCAACGGCAAGATGTCGGTAGGCTGGGCACAGGACAACAATGACTGGTACTATTTCAACAACTCCGGTCACAGACAGTACGGCTGGATTCAGGTAAACGGATCTTACTACTATCTGGATTCTGATGGCAAGATGGTCAGCAATACTACCCGTACTATTGACGGTGTTTCTTATCAGTTTGCCGCAAACGGTGTTTGCAACACCAGCGGTGTTAACACCAACAATTCTTACAATAACAACAATACCACCCCTGGCGGCAACAACACCAACAACTCCAGCGGCGGACCCGGCGCATCCGGATCATCTACCTCCGGTGCCGCTTCACCAGGCGGTACTTCAAACAATAATGTTGCTAACGGAACAGCCCCGGGAAGCACTTCCGGCTCCACCTCACCGGGCGGCTCTTCATCAACAACACCAGGTGGAAGCAGCTCCGGCAGCAGCAGCCTGAGTCCTGGACAGACCAGTGGACCAAGACCGTAACAACCAACAGAGCATTTAAAGCTTTAGCCTACCTAGTATCACGTTGCATAAGTTTCGGTGATTAGAGTGCCCGATATCTGCATCAGAAGCGCGTCTGTGAAATGACGGCGTAGTGGACCCTACGGCTAGTTTCACAGACACGGTTCTGGTGTAGATAGCGGGTACTTTAATCATTGGAACTTATGCAATGTGATACTAAGCAGGTTAAAGCTTTTTCTTTTGGAGGATATACTATATGAGATTTCAGAAAAAATACACCAGGAAACAATTATTGGCTGCAGCACTGGCCCTCACACTGACCACCGGCAGCATGAGCCTGACCAGCAGCGCAGCTTCCTACAACAAAGTATCCGACGGCATTTATCAGCTGCTGGACGGTACAGCCATCACCGGAGTCACCGCACGCGGAATTGATGTCTCGCACTGGCGGGGCAGTATCGACTGGCAGCAGGTTGCTGATGATGATGTTTCCTTTGCCATGCTGGGAACCCGTTACAAAGGTCAGGTTGATCCTTATTTCCGTGAATTTGCCGAAGGTGCCCACAAAGCCGGAATACAGGTTGGTGCATATATTTATTCCTATGCCCTGGATGTTGCCGGCGCTGAGGCGGAAGCGGATTTCATTTTGGATCTGGTCAAGGACTACCCGATATCCTATCCGATCGCTTACGATCTTGAGGATAACTCCCAGGCCGGTCTGACTCCGCAGCAGTTAGCCGAAATGGTCAATGCTTTCTGTGCCAAAATAGAAGCGGCCGGATATTATCCGCTGCTCTATGCCAACGACTACTGGCTGGCCAACCGGATCGATATGTCAATGGTTAAATACGATGTCTGGGTTGCACGGTACGAAGTGAAGCATGCATTTGCCAGCCCGGTTATGTGGCAGGCAACCAGTTCCGGTACGATCGCCGGCATTAACGGTAATGTGGATATTAACTTCCAGTACAAAGACTTCTCGGCCGACATTGCCCCGAATCTCTGGCGTACCATTCAGGGATCAACATACTACTATCAGAATTACACGATGCAAAAGGACACCTGGATTAATGACGGTGCCGGATGGTACTATCTGAATATTTCCGGGCAGCCAACTACCGGCTGGCTCACCCAGAACGGCAGCCAGTACTATCTGGACAACACTACCGGCAAGATGACACAGGGATGGCTGCAGATGTCAGATGGATGGCGTTACTTTAACGGCAGCGGTGTCATGCAGACCAACTGGGCCAGCGACGGCAGCGCCTGGTATTACCTGGGGCAGAGCGGTATTATCTCTACCGGCTGGTTCCTGGATGGCCAGACCTGGTATTATCTGCGCGAATCAGGTGCAATGGCCACCGACTGGCGGCTGATAGACGGAAACTGGTATTATTTTAACGGAAGCGGAGCGATGCAGACCGGCTGGGTCGGCAGCGATGCGGCCTGGTATTATCTGAATCCGGAAAACGGTGCCATGTTTGCCAATACCGAAATCACCGTTGACAATATCGTTTATCAGGTTGATGCGTCCGGTGTCTGCCATGCAGTCGTTCCGGAAGAAACGGCAGCTGAGGCCGAAGTACCTGTTACTGAAAATCCAGATAACAATACACCGCCAGCCGCACCAGCTGCTGACGAAGGGATCGTAGCCATTGTACCGCCCCTGGCTTAAACAATAAATCCGAAGGATAAAAGAAAAGAGCAAATAACAATCATACGGCACAGATGTTTCGCCGGTTGTTATTTGCTCTTATTTTAATTCCATCAGAATATAATGCGGATCGTAGTCCCTTTTCCCAAAGCACTCTCAAGTTCGATCCGGGCCTTGTGATATGCCGCTCCGTGTTTAACGATCGAAAGCCCCAGGCCGGTGCCGCCAATTTGCCTTGAATGACTTTTATCCACCCGGTAAAAACGCTCAAAAATACGCTCCTGTTCCCCTTTGGCAATGCCAATCCCTGTATCGCTCACCGAAATCACAGGATGCTGGTTCTCATATTTAATCACAACATCAACCTTACCGCCAGGGGTATTATACTTAATGGCATTATCACACAGATTATAGATCATTTCATCCAGGACCGGTTCGGCTCCTCTTACCGCCGCCGGTGTACCTGCCAATGTTAACGTAATCCCGTTCTTTTCTGCCGAATCTTTTAAACGGTCAATAACCTCTGATGCTTTCTGATACAAATCCACAAACATCATATCTCCGGTCTGTTCTTCGTCAAGCCGTGATAACTTGATAATATCTCCGACCAGGGTAATCATCCGCTGCGCTTCCAGGTATATCTTCTCCGAAAAACGGCTGATATCCTCCGGCTGAACCAGGCCATTTTTCAGAATTTCAGCGTAGCCGGAAATAGATGTCAGCGGGGTTTTTAACTCATGGGAAACATTTGCCGAAAACTCTCTTCTGAGTTCCTCGCGCCGCTGCTGCTCTGTTACATCAAGAATAACGATTACAGCCCCTTTTGACTCTGCTGATTCGGTCACAGGGTTCGCAATGATCTGATAATAACGGCCATCCAGTTCCAGGTGCTGCTCGCTCCGTTCCCCCCGCAATGCGGTCTCGACCACCTGCCGGATCGTACCAGACCGGTTAAACTTAAGAATATTGCGGCGGCTGCCGTTGTCAGGCTGCTCCCCCTCTGCTCCCAGGATCTGCAGCGCACTGGTATTATATGATATCACATCAGCATAATTATCTACAACGATAAATCCCTCTTTCATGTTTTCCATGATCGCCTCAAACTCATCCTGCTTTTCTTTCATCAGCGCCATCTGCTTCCTGATCGTCTGACGTTGTTTTTCCAGGCGGCGAACCAGCGGCGAAAGTTCATCGTAGATCTTCTCGGCCTGCGGTTTTTCCGGATCAAGGCGATTGATCGGCTCTACTATTTTGCGGGTCTGTCTGATTGCAACCATCATCGTCACTGCAAATATGGCAACCGCCATGATAATCATCCAGGGAAGTGTATTCACCATTGCCGCCAGACCGCTGCGCATGGTACTGGCCACCCGGATGACGGTTCCATCCGACAGACGAACAGCATAATAGAAGGTCTGCTCCGCAAGCGTATCCGAGATTCGGACACTTTGCCCTGCGCCGTTCTGCAAAGCCATCATTACCTCCGGGCGGTCAGCATGATTTTCCATATCCTCACTGTCGGCATAGCTGTCATACAGTACATTTCCCCCGGCATCCATCCAGGTAATGCGGTTGATCCGGTTGCCGTCACCGCGGCTGTCCAGATAATCCAGATAATCCTGTCCGGCCACCTCCATTGCCGACTCAATATAGCGCACTTCCTCGATCACCGAACTCTTCATCTGCGACTGCATATCCCGGCCGAAAAACAATGTGGTGATCAGCGTAGCGATTACCATAGAAAAGAGGGACAGCAGGCACATATTTTCGTAGATCTTTGACTTCATCGGATATCCTCCATTTTATAGCCAACTCCGCGAATTGTTTCAATACAATCTCCGGCCGCTCCCAGCTTCTGCCGCAGACTCCGGATATGAACATCTACAGTCCTGGTCTCTCCGTCAAAATCATATCCCCATATTCTCGACAGCAGCCGGTCTCTGGTCATAACAAGTCCCTGATGCTCCATCAGACAATGAAGCAGCTGAAACTCTTTGTGGGTCAGAACCACTTCTTTTCCGTCCGCCGTTACCGTATGTTTTCTGGAATCAAGAATAATCGGGCCTAACTGATGAACTTCTTTTGACTGCTCCGGTCCGCTCCGGCGAAGCACGGCTTTGATGCGGGACATCAGCTCCATTACGCCAAAAGGCTTGGGGATATAATCATCAGCCCCACTGTCAAGGCCGACCACCTTATCATATTCACTGCCTTTGGCCGTCAGCATAATTACCGGCAGTCTGGCCGTCTTTCCATTGCTGCGGATTTTTTTCAGAACCGACAGGCCGTCTTCATCCGGAAGCATAATATCCAACAGGACCAGATCCGGCAGCGCGGCTTTCATTGCATTCCAAAAGTCGCCGGCACAGGAAAATCCCTGCGCATCAAACCCGGTTGTCTGCAAAGAGTAAACCACCAGTTCACGGATCCCGTCATCATCTTCCAGTAAATATATCATAACCGTCCTCCTCTATCCATTCTCGTGGACCCCGGTAATCGAAAATTCCACCCACTCGGCAATATTGGTCGCGTGGTCACCGATCCGTTCGAAATATTTTGCTATCATCAGCATATCAATACAAAATTCACCATTGTCAGGATCTGCCAGAATGAGCCCGATCAGCTCTTTTTTGACTTTTGCAAACAGATCATCTACCACATCGTCATAATCAATCACCTCACGGGCAATCTTCAAATCCTTTTTTACAAATGAATCCACACTTCGGGTCACCATCAATATAGTCGCTTCCGCCATATCCCTGATATGCAGCGTACTCTCTATCTTACGATCCTGCAGAAAGGAAATAATCTCTACAATATCAGAAGCCTGATCACCGATCCGTTCCATATCAGATATCATTTTCAGCGCCGAAGAAACCTTCCGCAGATCCTTCGCCACCGGCTGCTGCTGCAGAAGCAGACGCAGGCACAGGCTTTCAATATCCTTTTCTTTCTGATCAATCTCCCGGTCCGCGGCATAGACATGATCAGCCAGATTACGCTCACCCATCAGAGTTCTCGCCGCATAGGAAATAGCATCCTCACACAATGCCCCCATCCGGATCAACTCTACATTCAACAGCTCAAGCTGCTCATCAAACCGATTCCTCATATCAGCCAAACCTCCCTGTAATATAGTCTTCTGTCTGTTTGTTCTGCGGCATCGAAAAAATCTGTTCGGTCTCACCGAATTCGATTACCTGCCCCAGCAGAAAAAATGCTGTTTTATCTGAAATCCGGGCCGCCTGCTGCATATTATGAGTCACCATAATAATAGTATAATCGTTTTTCAGTTCCATAACAAGATCTTCTATTTTTGAAGTCGAAATAGGATCAAGTGCCGATGTCGGCTCATCCATCAAAAGCACTTCCGGCTCAACTGCCAGCGCTCTGGCAATGCAAAGACGCTGCTGCTGACCACCGGACAATCCGAGTGCACTCTTTTTCAAACGATCTTTTAAATCATCCCAGATCGCCGCATCTCTCAGTGATTTCTCAACAATATCATCAAGCCTGACCTTCGAGCGCACACCATGGGTACGCGGGCCAAAAGCAACATTATCATATATGCTCATCGGAAATGGATTCGGTTTCTGAAACACCATCCCCACCCGCCTGCGCAGCAGGTTGAGATCAATATCACCGTAAATATCATCCCCATCGAGACGAATGCTGCCTGTAATCCTGCAGCCTTCAACCAGATCATTCATCCGGTTGAGCGACTTTAACAACGTCGACTTTCCGCAGCCGGACGGCCCGATAAATGCCGTTATCTGATTCGCCGGAATATTCAGATCAACGCCTTTCAGTGCATTAAAATCACCGTAAAACAAATCCATTTTTTCAATTGTAAACTTATCCATGATTTCCTACCACCTTTTTCGCAATCATACCGGAAGCCGCATTAATACAAACCACAATCAAAAGCAGGACAACCGCTGTCGCATATGCCTGATTGGTATAGAGCCCCTCATTTGTCAGTACATACATATGCACCGCCAGCGTACGCCCCGATCCCATCAGCGAATTTGGAATACCTGCCACCGTACCGGCCGTATACATAAGGGCAGCTGTTTCTCCGACAATTCGGCCGATGGCCAGAATAATCCCCGACAGTATTCCGGGAACTGCCGTTGGCAAAATAATATAAAAAACTGTCCTGAGCCTGCCTGCTCCCAACCCAAAACTGCCTTCCCGGTAAGAATCAGGCACCGACTTTAAGGCTTCTTCCGTCGTTCTCATAATCAATGGCAGTATCATAATCGCCAGCGTCAGCGCTCCGCCAAGCAGCGTATACGACCAGCCAAGCTTCACTGCAAACAGCAGAAAACCAAACAGTCCATATACAATAGAAGGAATCCCTGATAATGTCTCCGCCGTAATCCGAATAACCGCCACCAGACGGTTGCCGCGTTTGGCATACTCGACCAGATAAATTGCCGCAAATACTCCCAGCGGCACTGCAATCAGCAGCGAAAGCCCGGTCATCACAACCGTATTGACAAGAGCCGGCATCAGCGAGACATTTTCACTGTTATAATTCCAGGCAAACAAATCCGGTTTCAAATGCGGAATGCCTTTAATCATAATATAAAAAACCAGAAAAAACAAAGTCAGCAGCGTAAGCATGGCGCAGCCATTTACTGCCAGGCGCAGAAAAAATGACAGCGGATCTTTTCTTTTCCTCATCTTATCCCTCCGCCTTTCTGGCTACAAGTGAAAATGACAGATTAATAATCAAAATAAAGACAAACAATACCACCGCCGTAGCAATCAGCGCTTCCCGGTGCAGATCCGTCGCATATCCCATTTCCAGGACAATATTAGCCGTCAGGGTACGGATTCCCGCAAACAATCCATCCGGCATACGGGCCTGATTCCCTGCCACCATAATCACCGCCATCGTTTCACCAACCGCCCGGCCGATCCCCAGTATAATTCCCGCCAGAATCCCCGACTTCGCCGCCGGCAGAGTCGCAAAAAATACGCTCCGCTCATGGCTGGCCCCCAACGCAAGGGCTCCTTCATAATAACTTTCCGGCACCGCATTAATCGCCGCCTCCGACACTCCGATTATCGTCGGCAAAATCATAATCCCCAACAGCAGCGATGCCGTAGCAATACTCTTCCCACTGCCGCCGGTCAGATATGACATCACCGGCACCAGCACCACCATACCGAAAAATCCATACACCACCGACGGAATACCCGCCAGCAGATCAACCGCCGGCTTCACGATACGATACCAGGAGCGCGGACAAAACCGCGACAGATACACCGCCGTCATCACACCAACCGGCACACCGATGACAATCGCCCCGGCCGTTACATAAATGCTTCCAAGTATCATCGGCAGGATTCCATAAATATCGTTCCCTGGTTTCCAATGCTGTCCCAGCAAAAAACGGAATGCCCCTATTTTGCCAATAGCCGGCACTCCGTTTGCAAACAGGAAGAAACAAATCAGAGCTACCGAACAGATGGAAAGACACGCCGAAAAGAGAAAAACCAGTTGCATCCCTTTTTCTTTTACGTTCTTCATCCCGTCTCCTTTACTTTAATGCACTCCAGTCCGTTGTCTGCCCTGTAAAGATATCTTTCACCGCCTGACTGCCAAGATCCGCCACCGGATTTTCCAGATTAACAATAACCGCAATTCCATCCATCGCAATCACTTTGGCATTCAGCCCCTGCTCCTTCTCACTATCCTTCAGATCCCGCGAAGCCATACCAATATCACTAAGCCCTTCCGCCACCGAAGTCATTCCCGTAGTAGAATCACTCTGCTGAATCTCCACAACAATATCCGGGTTAAGCACCACATAAGCTTCCTTCAGCTTCTCCATCACCGGCGTTACCGAAGAAGACCCTGCCACAACAACTTTTCCTGCCACCTGAGCCGATTTATATGTCCCCTCATTGCCCTGGCTGATATATCCGCTCTCCTCAACAATCCGCTGCCCCTGCTCACTCATCACAAAGTTCAGGAAATCAACCGCCACATCACTGACAGAATCCTTTGTCGCCAGCAAAAACGGCCTTGCAATCTTATAATCCCCCGACTTAATATTCTCGACCGTAGCCTCACTGCCATCAATAGCAACCGCCTTCACCGAATCATTCAAAGACCCCAGTGACAAATAACCAATTGCCTTATCATTATTAGCCACACTCGTCATCATAACCGCCGTACTATTCGTAATCTCAGTCTCATCCGTAGTCATATCAACCTTATTACCGGCCTCATCCTTCTCCTCAATCCCAAACAACTCCACAAAAGCCCCTCTCGTCCCCGAGCCATCCTCCCGTGAAATCACAGTAATCTTCTCCTGCCCCGTAGCTCCACCACCACAAGCTGTCAAAGCACCAACTGCTACCGCCATCAAACCTATCATCAATCCTCTTCTCATAACCTTATTCACTCCTCATTCTCACTCATCAAATTATCGTTTACAAATCCCATGATAATCCCCAAATGTAAAATCCGAAATAAGTGTCACGTTAAATCTACGTAAAGATACCCATTCCAAACGTAAAGAAGCCCATTCCAAACATAAAGATGCCCATACTTATTTTTTCGTACCTACGGCAGGAAAGCCGGAGAGCCCTTGCCTGGACGGACGGGAGTGCCGGAACGGCTGCCGCGAGGGGCTGGCCGGCGCAAAATCCTGCGATCTTGGAGGGGAAGCAGAGATTGCTTAGGCGGCGGGAACGGAATGAAACAGGAGAATTTTCGGTTACCACCCGGAAATTCAGGGTAGTACTGCATTGCATGATCAATGGTGAATAGAGTGCCTGATATCTGCAACAGAGCTGAGTCTGCGAAGCGACGGCGTAGTGGATCCTACGACTAGCTTCGCAGACTCAGCTCTGCTGTAGATAGCGGGTGCTATATTTACTATTGATTATGCAATGTAGTGCTAACTTTGAGTGGTCATCAAGATTTCTCAAAGTTCGAGTCGGTGCCTGTTTCATTTCGTTCCCGCCGCCTTAGCAATCACTGCTTTCCCGACAGTGAGCAGGATTTTGCGCCGGCCAGCCCCTCGCGGCAGCCGTTCCGGCACTCTCGTCCGTCCAGACAAGGGCTCTCCGGCCCCCGCCCGTCACGAATAAAATCAACTATAAATCGGATACTTATCACAAATCTTCGTCACTTCCTGACGAATATACTCTTTCTTATTCTCAAAGTCAGTAGCCGCCAGCCAGATACACTCAGCAATCTTAGGCATATCCTCTTCCTTAAGACCACGGGAAGTAATCGCCGGTGTTCCGATACGAACGCCTGAAGTAACAAACGGGCTTCTCGGATCATTCGGCACAGTATTTTTATTGAGAGTCAGATAAACTTCGTCACAACGGATCTGAAGTTCCTTGCCGGACACTTCCATTCCGCGCAGATCCACCAGCATCAGATGGTTGTCAGTTCCGCCGGTCAGAATCTTGAATCCCTGATCCACAAGTGCTTTCGCAAGTGCTTCGGCATTCTTCCTCACCTGAATCTGATATTCCTTAAATTCCGGTTTCAGTGCCTCACCAAAACAAACTGCCTTAGCTGCAATCACATGCTCCAACGGACCACCCTGGGTACCCGGGAAAATCGCCTTGTTAAAGTTAAACTGATCAGCTGCTTCCTGATTAGCCAGGATCATTCCGCCTCTCGGTCCTCTTAAAGTCTTGTGAGTCGTAGTAGTCACCACATGAGCATAAGGAATCGGGCTTGGATGTACACCTGCCGCTACAAGGCCGGCGATATGAGCCATATCAACCATCAGATAAGCACCTACTTTGTCAGCCACTTCACGGAAACGGGCAAAATCAATCTCACGGGCATAAGCACTGGCACCTGCAACGATTAATTTAGGTTTGGATTCAATTGCGATACGCTCAAGTTCTTCGTAATCTATGAAACCTTCATCATTTACACCATAAGGAACAATATTGAAATATAAGCCGGAGAAATTAACAGGACTTCCATGAGTCAGATGGCCGCCATGGTCGAGGTTCATGCCCATCACGGTATCACCAGGTTTAAGCATAGCCACAAATACTGCCATATTAGCCTGTGCACCGGAGTGCGGCTGTACATTGGCATAATCGCAGCCAAACAGTTCTTTGGCACGCTCGATAGCGATCGTTTCCAGTACATCGACGTATTCGCAGCCGCCATAATAACGTTTGCCGGAATACCCTTCTGCGTATTTGTTTGTCAGTACGGTACCCATTGTCATCATAACCGGTTCCGACACAATGTTCTCGGATGCGATCAGTTCGAGATTCCGTCTCTGACGGGCCGCTTCGGCCTCAATGGCTTTTCCTACTTCGGGATCATAGTCCTCAATGAATTTCATTACTTCATTTACCATAGCTAATTTCCTCCTCATGCTGTATCTTCATACTTATTGCGTTAAAGGCACTGGTATCCTATGTCTCCAGTGCCCTTTTCGCTGATGGTTTCGATTATATTACACAGATGCAGCCAATGTCAAGTTTTTGACCGCCCTAATCGTGTAATTTGTAGTCCTTTATCACAATCTGCAGGGTTCTGTTTCCATTATACTCATTCACATCGGGATAATAGATCACATCAATCATCGTTTTCCCCTGCTGCTCTTCCATAAAACGATCGCCGTCGGCAAACAAAATAGCATCCATCGGTTTGCCCTGTCCGGTCACCAAAGACATCTTTACGACATTACGGTTTTTGCCAAAAACTCTGGGAATACCGCGGATCATCAATCCTTTCTGGGCAAACTGAGGTTTTTCATTCCCCATTCCGTATGGTTCGAGCATTTTAAGCTCGCTGACCAGATTCTCAGATATGTATTCTAGAGGCATGGCAACATCGATCCAGAGACGGGGGATAAAATCGTCCTCTGCGAGTCCTGCCTGCTGATTCAATCGGCTGCGAAACTCATCGATATTATCTTCCTTTAAAGAAAATCCGGCAGCCATGGGATGCCCGCCGAACTTCAGCAGCAAATCCTGTACATCACACAGTTTTTCATACATATGATACGACTCAATCGAGCGGCCGGAGCCTTTTGCCCCGTCTTCACTCCGGGTGAGCACCAGAGATGGTTTATGGTATGTTTCCCTGATTCGCCCGGCAATGATCCCGGCCAGCGACTCATGACAGTCCGGCAGGTACACCACCAGCACTGAATCATCTAAATGGCAGGCTTCGACCTGTTCAAGTGCCTGATCCACACCTTCTTTGGTCATTGCCTTGCGCTCTTCGTTCAGCCGTTTTAATTCTGCCGCCATTTCTTCTGCCTGGCTTTCATTATCGCAAAGCAGCAGTTCCAGTGCCAGCCTGGCTGTCTGGAGACGGCCGCTCGCATTCAGGCAGGGGCCAATGACAAAGCCGATATGATAGGCTGTTAATGCATGAATATCAAGTTCACAGGCTTCTACCAGCTTCTTCAGGCCAACACTTCTGCTCTCCGGAATCCGCCGCAGCCCCCACTTGACGATAATACGGTTCTCGTCATTCAGCTTCATGACATCACCAATCGTTGCAATAGCAGCAATCTCAAGCATGGCCTCCCACTCTGCGGCCGGAACACCCCAGGCTTCATACAAAGCAGCAATTAACTTGTAGGCTACAACACCGCCGCAGATCCCGTCAAACGGATAATGGCAGTCTTCCTGCCTTGGATTGACCACCGCATCGGCAGGCGGCAGAACCTCTGCCCCATCGTGTCTTGGCACCTCATGGTGATCCGTAATAATCACCGTCATCCCCAATTCCTTTGCCAGTTTGATCTGTTCGTAAGCGGCAATCCCATTGTCGCAGGTCAGGAGCGTATCAATCCCGTCATCATAAGCTTTGCGGATAATAGCTTCATTGATACCATAACCATCTTTTATCCGTTCCGGAATCTGATAATCGACCTGCGCCCCCAGTCGGCCCAGACCTTTCAGCAGCAGGTACGTCGAACAGACGCCGTCAATATCATAGTCACCAACAATACGAATCGCCTTTTCCTGATGTATCCTGTCGGTTAATATCGCGACCGCTTTATCAATATCCTTCAGCAAATGAGGATCATATAAGTCCTTTAAGGTACCATTCAGATACCGCTCAATAGCAGCATCATCGGTGACATCACGATTCCGGATGATGCGGGCCATAACCGGACTGATGTGAAACCGCTCGGCCATTGCTGCAAAATCAGCACGTTTCGTGTGCAGCATCCACACTTTCTGCTGAACGGATGTGAGGGGGACTTTC
>DAMAMW010000015.1:0-127565 GCA_032073745.1 Lachnospiraceae bacterium
TCATGGGGCCGATCGCAACGCATTCATCGTACTGAATGCCCTGATTCTGCACCAGGTCTTTGATAACTTCGGTTACCATGCCTTTGCGGCCGTAGGAACCGTCATCGGTTGTAATATAGAGGTTTCCTGCTACTTCTTTCATCTGATCTTCGAGAATGAGCAGATCTTTGTTCTTGGCGCCGACAATAACGTCAACATCGATGCCGTTTTCTTTCATCCATTTTACCTGCGGATAAACCGGTGCGGTTCCCACTCCGCCGGCTACGAACAGGATCTTTTTATTCTTAAGCTTGGCAAGGTCTTCTTTGACGAACTCGGAAGGCTGTCCCAGCGGGCCAACGAAATCCTGGAAGAAATCGCCGGTGGTCAGGTCTGCCATCCGCTGTGTGGATGCACCGACAATCTGGAATACGATGGTTACGGTTCCGGCTGTTCTGTCGTAATCACAGATGGTCAGCGGAATCCGTTCGCCTTTTTCGTCTATCTTAACTATGACAAACTCTCCCGGCTGACAGGATTTGGCGACCCGCGGTGCCTCTACATCCATCAGGAAAATCTTGTCTGCAAGTTTTTCTGCTTTAATAATTCTATACATTAATTCATCTCCTCTTATCATTTCAAACGCAGAAATACCCCGCCAGAGTGTCGAAGCGGCACTCCGGCAGGGTACTCCGGTTCTATCAGTTTATGACAGTACACCTGTCTTCATTATGATCAAAAACGGCCGATCACCTCTGCCTGAATCAGCGGTACCTCAGTCTTGCTGACCACGTCTTCTACCGTAGTATCAGCTGCAATTTCTTTCAGTACAAGACCTTCCGGTGTCACATCAATGACCGCCAGTTCTGTTACAATCTGATGTACCCGTCTGACAGCTGTTGCCGGCAGCGAGATATCATTCAGGATCTTAGGGGAACCATCCTTGGCGGTGTGAGTCATCGCAATAATCACCTTTTTAGATCCGGTTACCAGATCCATGGCCCCGCCCATTCCCGGTACCATTTTACCCGGAATAATATGACTGGCCAGACTGCCCTGCTGATCTACCTGCAGCGCACCAAGTACTGTAACATCTACATGTCCGCCACGGATAATAGAAAAGGAAAAAGCACTGTCAAAATAGCAGGCACCCGTTTCTACAGTCACAGGCTTGCCGCCCGCATTTACAATATTAGGATCATATGTATTTGCGTCCGGTACCGGTCCCATGCCTAAGATGCCGTTTTCTGACTGCAGGTGAATCGTCATTCCTTCCGGAACGTAATCAGCTACCATGGTTGGCAGTCCGATCCCTAAGTTTACCACATCACCGTCTTTTAGTTCTTTTGCCACTCGTTTGGCAATTTTTTCTTTAACCGACATATGGTTCACCTCCTACCAGATAATCCACAAAAATCCCCGGTGTTGCCACAGATTCGGCCTGGATTTCACCAACCGGTACGATTTCCTCTGCTGCTGCAATCACCACATCTGCAGCAGTTGCCATCAGCGGATTGAAGTTTCTTGTGGTTGCTTTATAGAAAAGGTTTCCTTTTTCGTCGGCAATGGAGGCACGAATCAATGCGAAATCAGCCCGCAGCGGTTTTTCCAGGAGATACTGCTGCCCGTCTACGGTAATGACTTCCTTGCCGTTTTGAATCTCTGTGCCAAGGCCGGTCGGGGTCAGGATTCCGCCAAGTCCGGCGCCGCCTGCTCTGACCTGTTCTGCCAGAGTTCCCTGTGGTACCAGCTGTACTTCCATCTTGCCCTCATTCATCAGCTGCCCGGTCAGCGGATTGAGGCCGATATGGGAAGCGATCAGTCTGCTGACTGCACCTTCTTTTACCAGTCGGCCGATTCCCGTATCCGGGGTGCCGCTGTCATTTGCGATTACGGTCAGGTTTTTAACTCCTTTTTCAAGGATTGCGTCGATTAGTATTTCCGGTGTTCCGTTTGACATGAATCCACCGATCATTACTACCGCACCATCGTTCAAATTCGCGATGGCCTCCGCCGCTGAAACTTTTTTCATTTACATTCCTCCCTATCGTTCTACTACGACCGCCGTTCCCATGCCGCCGCCGATGCAAAGAGTAGCAAGTCCTTTTTTTGCATCCTGCCGCTGCATTTGATAAAGCAGGGTTGTTAAAATTCTGGCGCCTGATGCGCCGATTGGGTGACCCAGAGCTACCGCTCCACCATTGACATTTGTCTTATTAAGATCCAGTTCCAGGTCACGGCAAACTGCAATCGCCTGGGCTGCAAATGCTTCATTTGCTTCCGTCAGATCAAGCTCGGCTGCGGTAACACCAGCTTTTTTCATCGCCAGTCTGGCTGCCGGCACTACTCCAAGCCCCATCACTTCAGGCTCGACACCGCCGGAACCATAACCGGTGATCTTTGCCATAACCGGAAGTCCCAGTTCTTCTGCCTTTTCTTTTGAACATACGATCAGCATTGCCGCACCGTCATTGAGCCCGGAAGCATTGCCTGCAGTCACGGTTCCATCCTTTTTAAAGGCCGGGCGCAGCTTTCCTAAACTCTCCGCAGTCGTTCCGAACCGCGGGAATTCATCCGTATCAAATATCTTTGGTTCACCGCGGCGAACCGGAATGCTGACCGGTACAATCTCATCTTTGAAACGGCCTGTTTCGATTGCCTGCTGCGCACGCTGCTGGCTCGTCGCTGAAAAAGCATCCTGCTCTTCACGGCTGATCTGGTAACGCTCAGCAATATTCTCAGCAGTTACCCCCATATGATAATCGTTAAATGCATCCCAAAGTCCGTCATTAATCATCGTATCGATTAATGTCTCATTTCCCATCTTATTTCCGAAGCGGTGATTTGTCAATACATATGGTGAATTTGACATGCTTTCGGCACCGCCGGCTAAAACGATATCAGCATCACCAGCTTTGATTACCTGAGCTGCCAGTGATACTGCCCGCAGACCTGAACCGCATACCTTGCTGAGTCCCATTGCCGGAACCTCAACCGGCAGACCGGCTTTTAACGCAATCTGTCTTGAGACATTCTGTCCCAGTCCCGCACTCAGGACATTACCGATAATCACTTCATCGATCTGATCCGGACGAATTCCGGCTCTTTCAATTGCACCCTTTGCCGCCGCTGCGCCAAGATCCACTACGGAAACTCCGGCAAGGCTGCCGCCAAAGCTTCCGATTGCAGTTCTTGCAGCACTGGCTATTACTACCTCTCTCATCCTGCCTCCTAACCATTCACTGCTCTATACACCAAGGATCTGTCTTGCTTCATCCGGGGTGGCAACTTCTTTGCCAAACTCATGAATTACCCGCTTTGCCCGTTCGATAAACTCTACATTTGACTCAGCCAGCTGTCCCTTGCTGTACATAATATTGTCTTCCATTCCGACACGGATGTGTCCGCCTAAAGCCAGTGCTGTATACATAACCGGCAGATGTCCTTTACCGATTCCAAGCGCACTCCAGGTGGATCCTTCCGGCAGCAGATTCTTCAAATATACCAGATTTTCTACGGTAGCAGGCATTCCTCCTGCTGCGCCAAGAACAAACTGGAAATGAAGCGGTGCTTTCAGCACACCTTTTTTCAGATAATATAATGCATTGGAAATCATTCCGACGTCAAAGATTTCGATCTCCGGTTTTACGCCGACTTCCAGCATTTTGTTGCCCAGTTTCTCAAGAAAAGCAGGACTGTTTTCAAAAACAGTGCTGTTCTGCCAGTTCATCGAACCGCAGTCATAGGATGCGATTTCCGGTTTCAGTTCAATAAACGGTTTCATTCTTACTTCATCATCCAGGCCGATTCCGCCGGAAGTGGTAAGATTCAGCACGATATTACAGTCTTCTTTGGCGCGGATCAGGCGTACGGTCTCTTCGAACTTATCATAGTCCATGGAAGCCTTTCCTTCATCATTGCGCACATGGATATGAGCAACGGAAGCGCCCGCCTTCCAGCATGCATAAACTTCTTCAGCAATTTCCTGCGGTGTAATCGGAACATACGGCGTAATCTCTTTGGTTGGCCATGCTCCTGTTGTTGCAACAGTTAAAATTACTTTATTACTCAAATCACTCATATTAGAATCCTCCATAAACATAGGTTCTGTCCGGAACGTCATTGATATCATCTTCATCAATCTCAGCAACGCAGCGAACCATCGAACCGTCACCCATGTACCAGCGCAGCGGGAAGCAGAAGAAACGGAAACGTTTGCCGGAAACCTTATCCAGGTCACCGCCCAGGTTTTCTACACCGACAATGCCGTGTCCCAGCATCTCTTTGTGACATGGTTCCCAGGTTCCCCAGCAGCCGATATCTTCCAGCTCGCCGAATTTCTCATCATATGCTTCTTTGCCATGAAGTTTGATGTATAAGTCTTTGTCAAATTCAGCATAAGCTTCTTCGCCGAATTTTTCAATGTATTCCTCGGTGATCGGTCTGCCGGATGCTCCCAGAAGGTTCATACGGGTCATACCGTTATTGCCCATAGCTGTATGTAACGGATGATCAAGTGCCTGCATATCCATGGCAACACATTTAACTTTGTGTTTTACGAACCATTTTCCGGCATCAATTCCGGTACCGCAGGAATAGTGGTAATAATCTTTGGAATCATCAAATTCACGGTGCATTCCGGTGTTCAGACAAACAACCATACCTTCCAGTTCTTCCGGTTTAATATTTGCACGCTTACATGCATCATCGAGATGCTTATCGGTAATCAGACCCCATTTTTCAACCTGAATCTCCAGGCAGACAGCATCTCCGGTGTATGCATCAACCGGCATTTCGTGAGTATAGCGGGCACGCTTGCCGTCAAACTCTTTTTCCATAACGTGTCTTGGTGCATCACAATGAGTTCCGGTATGCATCGTACAGCCCACATACTGAGTCAGTACGCCGCCCTTTGCCAGACCGTGCTTGCTGTCGATTACCGGTTTGTCAAAATATGGCCAGCGTGGAATGTCCGCGCTGAATGGATGTGTTAAGTCTACAAATTTTTTCTTTCCCATGATAAAATCCTCCGATTGATTATATTAGTTATTGGTTGCTGTTACGGGCGGCGCTCTTCTGGTCTGTTGCGTTTAGTTGGCCCAGTATCCGCCATCGGTTGCCACATTGGCACCGGTCATAAAGTCACTTGCTTTTGATGCCAGGAAGAGACATGGTCCCACGAAATCTTCCGGCTCACCCAGTCTTCCGACCGGCAGTCTTCTTAAGAAGTTTTTATATACGGCACTTTCCGGATCGAACATCCACTCGGTCAGATCGGAGCGGAATACGGTCGGGTTGATGGTATTGACATTAATTTTGTATTTTGCTGTCCACTCACATGCCAGTGACTGTGCCATCAGATCGATACCGCCTTTGGCTGTACAGTAGCCGGTGTAGTTGGCCATACCCATTTTAGAACGGGCAGAAGATACCATAATTACTTTTCCGCCTTTGCCCTGTTTGATCATCTGTTCACCGGTGTATTTGCAGAACAGCCAGGTTCCCTGAACATCGGAATCCATGATTTTTTTCCACTCGTCAAGATTCTGTTCGATGATCGGCTGCGGATTGTTGTAGCCTGCTGCAGTTACCAGAACATTGATTTCGCCAAATTTAGCGATAGTGTCATTTACTACTTTAATCACATCTGCCTCAACTGCCGGATCGCCGGTTGAGTATCCGCAGGCAATACCTTCTGCTTCCAGTTCATCACATAACTTTTTACAGGTTTCTTCCTTACGTCCGGTTACCATTACTTTCATTCCGGCTAATCCATAACCCAGACAAACTGCCTTGCCGAGAGCGCCGGTAGCACCGGTGATCAGGGCAACTTTACCTTTTACGTCAAACAAATCACTCATAAATTCCTTATTTACCATTGTTATTTTCCTCCTGTTTCTGATTATGCCGGATAATTAATGATAACCAGCATGGTTGCCGGGCTGTTTGACTCATTACGCAGGTCACGGCCCTCATTTGGTGCAAATGAAATGCTTTCGTTTTTATGTACCACATATTTAGTTCCGGCTTTGTCAATTACGGTCATTTCGCCTTCCAGCACATAATACACTTTTTCAAGGGGATTATCCTCGTATGCATATTCTGCCCCGCCGCCCGGTAAAAATGTTGACAGTCCGATCCAGAACTTCTCCGCTCCGGTTTCTTCTTTGCCGTGAATACGCATTGCGGTCATACCAAAATGTCCCGGTGCGTCATAAGTTGTCAGTTCCTCAAGTGTTCTCTTTACCATTTTTTTCTGCCTCCTTTAGACATGAGATTCTGCTGTTACGGACGGCTGTCTTCTTGACTGATAAAGCCAGTCAAGAAGCATCGGATGATCATCCGATGTGAAAATATGCATAAAAACAGGCTTACAAGCAAGCTTGACACCTGCTTTTACGCACATTTTCCCGCCGTCCTGATACTGTTACGTTAGTAGTCTTTGCTGGCCTTCAGCTGCCTTAACAAACGTTTATTGAACTGATTCTGCACTTCCTGTTTCTTATCTTCCTGATATGTAAAGAAGCCTTCTCCTGATTTAAAACCAAGCTTTCCTTCTTTCACCTTTTCTCTCAGCAGCGGACTGGCCTCAGCTGAACGATCCATCACTGCAAGCAGGTTATCACCGACCGTACACCAGATATCGATTCCGCCAAAATCTGCCACTTCCAATTGACCGGTTGTAGCATAACGGAACGCCGGGCCAAACTTGAGTGCCGTATCAATATCCTCAGCATCTGCTGCTCCCATCTGCATCAGTGAAAATACCTCTCTGGCAATTCCCTGCTGAATACGGTTGGCCAGAAGCCCCGGGATATCTTTCTTAACCTTAGCCGGCCGTTTCTCAATCGAACGATACAGGTTTTCTACTTCAAGATACCGTTCCTCCGGCATATTGCCAAAACAGGATAACTCTACGAGCGGGATCAAATGTGCCGGATTGTACCAGTGACATACCATAACTCTTGCTTTGTCCTTATCTTCCAGCTTTGCCGTCAGATCGGAAAATGCGATACTTGAAGTGTTACTTGCAATTATGGTATCCTGCGAACAATAACTGATCAGTTTGTCAAACAATTCCTGCTTCAGATCAAGTTTTTCCGGAATTGCCTCGATTACGTAATCGGCATCCTCTACCGCCGGTTGAAGATCTGCATAAGTCGTGATATTTGCCAGCGCCTCATCGATAGCCTTCTGTTCCATCACACCTTCTTCACTCAGAAATTCATACTGCTTTTTGATTTTTTCCTTACAGGTACTGCGCACTTCTTCAAAGCTTTCATAAACCGAAACCTTGTAACCATACATTGCAAAACAACCGGCAATCGCATGCCCCATGGTTCCTGCTCCGATCACTGCAATATTACGAATCATACAAACCTCCTTCTCAGATTTAAAGCCACAGAAATTAGCTATTTTTACCAATTCCTATTTTATTTGGAATTCTTTATTGTGATATTAGTTTAACATTTCTATATTTAAAAAGGAAATTGATAATAAACATTACAGTAATGCCATTTTTTCATGTTTTCGGTTATTTAATTCCGACAAATGTCCGTGACATCCACTGTTTATTGTGATAAACTTATCAAACAACGGCAAAACATTTTCTACAGGAGGTTTAACATGAATCTGTTCCAATTAGAGTACTTTATCACCCTGGCAGAGACCCTGAGCTACACCAAGGCCTCACAAAAACTCCATATCACTCAGCCGACTCTGAGCAAGCTGATCATCAATCTGGAGCACTCCATCGGTTCTCAATTATTCATAAGGAACAAACGCGATGTTAAATTAACTTCCACCGGTAAGGTATTTTATAATGAAATCAAAAAAACGCTGAGTTCCTACGACACAGCGGTTCAAAAGGTAAAGGATATGGAAAGCGGCACTACGGGTATTATCAACGTAGGTATTCTGGGTACCGCACTGATCCACCACTTTCCGCTGATTATCAACCGGTTTCAGGAGCAGTACCCGACGATTAAGGTTAATCCGCTTGATTATACTTACAGTAAGATGATGGAAACTCTGATCAATGGTCAGATCGATATTGCACTGCTGCCGGATCTTGAAATAGAGAAACACCCGCACATGGCTAAGAAAAAGATATTTACAGACAGTATGTGTGTTGTAGTACATAAAAACCACCGGTTTTCCGAATTAAAATCTGTTTCACTTAAGATGATCAAAGATGAACCACTGGTCAGCATGGATGCACGATTTTCGCGCACTGACCACAACACCCTCAACAACATATATGCTAAAGAGGGTTATGTTCCTAATACCATATACGAAGCCAGTTCGTTATTTAATATGATGCTGATGGCCGATTGCCAGATGGGTATTACGATTCTGGCCAGTCACATGAAACAGTTCGCGAATGATTCGCTTCGTTTTGTTCCGCTGGATGGGTTTGAGAATTTTTTTAATGTCGCATGCATCTATAACAGGGAAACAACAGATTGTATTGAAAAGTTTTTAGAAGTAGTCGACAGTTATGCCGGACGATAAACTAGGGTATAGGTTCGATCATATATGTCAGGCTGAAAAAGATTCTGTTCATGTTACACGCACATGAACAGAATCTTTTTTAGGCTTGTCTTATTACTTTATTTCCGCATAATCCTGAAGCTGTTTTTTTACCCAGTCTTCTCCCTCCAGAAAAAAAGCATCATCATGATTAATATGTAAGATATAACGAATCCGGCCAAGCAGTGATCTGAGATATTTTTGAGTCCCTGCTGGTCCTGATAAATATGTTTCACCCCCGGTAAAAGCAAGATGAGAAATTACACCATATTTTCTACAGTAATATAGTTCTTTACGCACCTCGTCACGGTATGTTCCCGGTACCTGAATCGTATCATTAACAACAATCCCGGTAACAATCTGACTTTGGCTTTGTTTCATTATCCTGGTTTTTCTTTCATTCAGGCAAAATCCCATTGCCTGAAGGAAAGCTGTTATCTTCCGGATAACCGGATATGGATTAAAGCTGCCGGAACAGGTAATGTCATCACAATATCTGCTATAGGTAATCCCCTGTTCCTGACACCATGGTCCCATATATTCATCAAACGGCTTTAATACAAGATTAGATATATATGCTGATGCAGGTGCTCCCTGCGGAAGACATTCGCGGCGGCAGCACAGGTGTGTCAGAAGACCTCTTACACTATCCGGAAAATAGATTGAAGGAAAGGCGTGTTGAAAGACCATATGAAACATCACATGGTCAAAGAAATTTTTGATATCCAATTTTAATACGACCTCTTTTCCTTTATGCAGGTCTGCATTCGCTTTAATCCCGCTTCCTTTTCTGTATGCTGTTGCATAAGAGGATACAGGAAGTTGTTCCAGTACATGATGAAGGATGTTTCGCTGTATCCATTTCAGGAGCGGATCAGGTTCGTAGAGCTGCCTCATGCTGCCATCACGTTTTCGAACTTTTGTTGAACGATAATGTTCATCGGTATGGTTGGCGAAAGAATAGAGGCATGCCAGATACTTATCATCAGGCCAGACTGTCCGGTCAAGAAGTTCCATCGAGAGCAGCATATCTTTGCATTGCTCTGACGAACAATATTTCCACAACGGTAATTGAGTCATAGTTTGTCCTTATTTCTTATATTACAGCGGCCAAAAATCAATACAAAAGTGGATTCTGTAAGATCCGGAGACGTACAGCCGCAGGCGGCTAAGCACATAAAATGTGCAGCTGTACTTCGCAGGAGCTTGCAGATGTGCGTCAAAGACGCTCTGATATCAGGTATGGTTCTTCCGGCGGTGACTCACCGACGGACCGGAAATATTCCGGATATGCTATTGATTTCGACCGCTGATTGGTTCATTTTATCATAGGCCTCAGAGAATAACAACCCATGTAAAAACCAGATTCAACATATATATTAGCTGTGTGTCAAAAACTGTACTAGTTCTTCATCTGATACCTCTGGTTTAGCCCGAATCACCCGGCCGATTTGTTCCACGGTGCTATTATCTAATTCCATAAATGCAGCGATTGCTTCAGCCGGTATTTTCCGACGGAAATTTTCGCGGATCAGATACACCTGATTCAACTGAATTCCCGTTTGAATTCCAGTCTGAATTCCTTCCTGAACTCCTTCTAATCTAAGATTATCTAATGCTGTACACATATTCACCCGACCTCCTTTATTTTCCTGTGCGTAATCAATTAGTTTGCTGGATTTGGTAGCTGCACCGAGCGCCGCCATCGTTTCCCAATAAATGTCTTTGTCAGAAAACTGTGCTTTAAACTTAACCATATCCATACATCCATCATTGTCATAAAAATATTTTATCAAAGTAAAGAAATCCTGATTATCTTCATGAGAAAAGCTGTATGTTCCAGGATTGGCCGCTTCCAAAAGGTTTATCCTCTGATCATTGAATAGCGGCTCAAAGTCTGATGGGATGTCCATCATATCACTTAATGTTACCGGCCCGTCCCAGGCTTTTTCACCATAATAAACAACCAGATTAATCACCGGCCGAATACGGTCGTTTTTTGAGATCCCGGAAAGAAATTCATCGGATTCCTTCAGATCCTTCGCTTTCCGATGTACCTGTTCCAACTTTTTACACTGCCTGGTATATCTTAAGCTATCATATAACATTGAACGAACAGGCATTGCATAGTGGACGTTTATCTGATTTTCCAGACCAATGAGAACCAGATCAATGCCATCCCCATATTGTTTCATCACGTCCCGAAACCTGGATAACGTGTTAAGCCTGGACTGTTCCCAAAAGACTGTTGACTCTTCTATATCCTGCTCAATCAATTGATCAGGATCAATAACCGGCGCTCCTCGAAAAAACACCTGGTTAAAAAGATCTGCAAAGCGGTAATTATCACTCCAAAAGTCTTTCAATACAGGTTCAGGCTTTAACTGCTTTGTTTCTTTCTTATTCAATTGGTTACCTCCATTATAAAAAAAATTCTATTATGTTACAAGTATGAATTACTGAATATCACCTGCTTTCTGTATTGATTTGAAATTATTTGTGAACAAATTGCCGATCCGGCAGTTGAATCCTTACGGACTCCAGAAATGCTTCTCAGATAGAAAAGCAATAAAGATATTGTGTTATTATGCCATGCCACAACATGCTGTGTCAAGACATTCCTCTTCTCTCTGTCAACAAAAACAGCGGCTACCGGAATTTTTCACCAGTAACCGCCGCCACGCTTTATTAAGTATGTTATATCCTTATCGTCTTGGAATGTATCCTCTGTAGTTCGTGTAAGCATCACAGGTAGGATAATCAAGCACAAACGCCCCGCGAATTTCAAATGCCGACTTCAAATACGGGAATACATCGCCATCTTTCGCCCAGGATGGCTTTTTGATCGCATCCGCAGTTTCCACGGCAATATGTTTCCATGCTGTCGGGCCGGTGAACCACATCTCAACAACACGGTGCATATGACAGTTGTTAATATCGCGGATCACTTTGCTGGTCAGAATCCGGGTGCAGCATGCGCTGTCGGCGAAATGAGGGAATACCTCTTCATAAAGCCATTTATCGCCCTCTTCTTCCGTAATTCCTTCCGGATAAGTCAGCGCGAAATTCCAGCGGTAATTCGGGCCGGCTTCCAGCATTCTGCCCTGGCCTTTGATATCTTCTTCCCACCACATCGGGCAGAACGCAAATACAAATGGCGGACATCCGTTGTCTCCGCCGGTAGCACGACCGGCATCACCTGACAGCATAACGTCACCGGCTTCCTCCGGCACAGTTCCCTGCCATTTCAAAGCTTCAATCGGTGTATATTCCTGGAACGCCTTCACTTTCAGTGCCGGATCCATGATGTTAACCAGCCAGTGATGCTCTGTCAGCTGCATCCGGATCGTTCCGAAATTCTCTGCTCCTTCCGGTACCGGAAGTGCATCATAAAAGGCATATTTGGTACAATATGGTTCAAACTGGGAGATACTTTCCGGAATGTGATGGTAATACAGCCAGTGGTGCAGCAAATGTCTGTACTCTTCTTTTTTTACATCAACATAAATGAAACTTCTCATTGGATTAAATTCTATTGGCATAACATAACCCCCTTTCTCTGGCTCAATATCTTCCCTGTCATCTGCTTCCAAAAGCCATTTTATCTGCGATCGGATTAAAGATCATTGCCACAACAAAACAAATCAGATACAGCGGCACAAATGTTTCAAGGAACGCAAAGATGAATATTGGAAAAATACGTACATTATATAAGTTTAATAATAACCCGATTATCACAACAAAGATAGCTGCAAGCAGCAATGTTCCTACAACCCGGCCAATGAAACTGTGCGGATCGAGTTTAAACAAAGCCGGGAATTTGACTGCAATCAACGGTACCGGAACCACCAGATTGATGATACAGGCAATCACAAATGCGATAATAACATTTGTAATCCATCCGGAGAATACCAGCGGCATCCCTGCTAACAGCGGTGCCACAGTAGACATAACAATTGCCATCGGAGTATTATTTACGATATTTAAAATTGCAATTTGTTTACCAGTTGGTTTCTGCATATACTTATCCCCCTTATGCCTTCACAGTTGGTGTGATAAATTCCTGATATTTTTTCTTTCTTGCTTTAAATTCATCGGTCTGACGAACTTTGGCAAAGTTACCTTCCATGTTCTTGATATCATTACCATGAATGAATTTGCCGGATAAGGTATCATGTGCATGTTCAAGCTGTGATTCCGGGAATACAAATCTGGTCTTATTGTCTTCGATTTCCAGCGTTCCCACCATACCGCACAGACCGCAGATTGCTTCGGTTGTACCTGGTGTTAAGTAGAATAATTTATTGTGGCAGTGAGGACAGATTCCCTCTTCGCCCTGATACTGTGCATTTGCAATATCACCGGCGGCATTTGCAAGATCAGCACCAAGCTTTCTGACCTGAGCCAGACGCTCATCATCCATAATGATTTCTTTCGCCCATGGGAACCATAAATTGTCGATTACTTTCCACATTGGAGTCAAAGCCTGCATTGCATGTTCACACTGAACCCTGGTTCCCCAGTCGGAACCGCCGACACCCATATAAGAAATCACTTTGTCTTTCAGGATCCGTGGATCCGGAATCTTTCCACCGGTCTCTTCTGCTACTTTGGTGCCGATAATGTTGTTTCCTCTGTCCATACGTGGTCCGAAACGATCTGTAATGGTATGGAACAGCCCGGTTGCTCCTTCTTCAAAAATAGGATCGCTGATAATAACACCGTCCGCATCCAGCATCTTATCCAATACCCAGTCAAAGTCATCCTTTAAAGTACACATGTTGCCCCGCCCTGACAGCAGTGTCTTGACACAGGCACAGCAGCCGGTACAATGTTCAATATTCAGCGTGGACATTTGAATGAATTCCACTTCTGCCCCCTGATCCTTTGCAGCCATCAGCGCCTCAATACACATAGAATCGTTAGTACCGTTTTTTGTTCCAAATGAAATACCCAATACCTTCATACTTCTCTCTCCTTTTATGTAAATATTCTTTTTATGGTTACGCTTTTTGTTCTTTCATTTTCAGGACGTAGAAACCGTCGTCCAGCGCATCAATAATAATGTATCCCCTGTCATCTACAATCACATCTTCGGTTGTAGCATTTCTTGGCCCTGGGAATCCTTTAAAGTATGACTCTTCTGGTGTTTTGTTTGGATTTGGCGGAATAAAGTATGCCAATTCCTTGATATAATACTGGTCAGAAACATCGTATACCCGCAGCCCCGCATGGAAATAGCAGCAGTATACCCGATCTCCCCGTTGTTCCAGCCATGGTTTCCCTTTCATTGGTTCATGCAGATTATGCGGTCCGAACGGTCCCTGGGTATCCAATTGCATGATATTGAAGTTCGGATATGGGAAATCTTCCGGTACTTCCGGATATGGGAACTCTGCAATCAATGTCGGCCTGGCCGGATCACTGACATCGATCATATGTAAGTTGTTCATCGCCTGCGCATGTTTGATCTTACCCGGCGGGAAGAACTGGAACCTTTCTCCCTCATTGGTTGCCACTACCAGGTCACGGCCCGGCAACGGCAATGCCGTATGGGTTCTGGCACCGGCAAACTCACTGGAAAATGCCGGCATCAATTTCAAGTTGCCCAGACACATCGGACGGCTCATATCTGATACATCCAGTACATACAGCCCGTCGCCACAGTATCCCAGATACGCTTTGTCACCTACTACAAATGGCGGCCCGTGCATCCAGCCCTTATCCATGAATGCCGGAACATGTGCTGCTCCCGGGTCAAACGTACGTCCCGGATAACCATCAGCATACTGATGAGGTGCCCACCATCTGCCTGCTTCTTTTGGATCAGCCGGATCTTCAATATCCACGATCCGGTAAATCATGCCTTCAAAGCCGCGGCACTCGGCGGAAACATGAACATAACGTCCGCCGTCATACATAAAACGGTGAACACCGATGGAATGCGGCACACCACAATCCCAATAACCTAAGAATACCGGATTTTCCGGATCTTCTTTCAGCGAGTAGATACGAATACCCACTTCACATTTGATATCCGCCAGCTTTGACTGATCCACCAGAGCATCAGGCCCGCTGCCGGCGCTCATGGCCACGATCATCAGGTCATCGGCTATCTGCAATTTAGGGGTTGTCGTCGTCGGATACTCTTTCGGGTCAAGTATTTCGAAGTGTTTAATGAATCTGGTGTTATAAGGATCCGTTATGTCACTGATCATTACACCGTTCTTGTGACTCCCGCCAAAACAACTGCCGTACAGATAATATCGTTCATCTTTTGTCTTGTATAAAGCCATCTGGAACATTCCGCACTTTCCATCCATGTTGTTAAAGTCACAGACCTCGAGATTTTTGATATACCCGTTATTCCCCTTTCCTTTTGCGTAGAATTTATCTTCCATTTATACCTCCTTAGGTGTTTGTTTGATCACTTTGTACATATTGATTATATATTAACGACAATCATTCGTAC
This sequence comes from Lachnospiraceae bacterium, assembly GCA_032073745.1. Lineage (GTDB taxonomy): Bacteria > Bacillota > Clostridia > Lachnospirales > Lachnospiraceae > Brotaphodocola. Next base: position 14,984 of record DAMAMW010000015.1, read on the forward strand.
ACTATCGATATACTTATGTGGTGCATAACGAAATGGTTATGGTAAATGATACAAAAAAGGGCGCGCATATTGTCGCGGGGGAAAGGGGCCTGGTTGGGCAGGAATCGACTCCGTTCGTTCGCTGGGGCATTCCTAAGATTCTAACCCGGATTTTGCCGCGGCACCGGCTCGAAGGCACGAGAACTCTGAAGACTTCTCGCGCCCCTCACCTGGATTTCTGATTGGAGTACAGAAATCCTCCGCGGCAAAACCCGGGTTAGAATCTAAGGACTGCCGTCAGCTCTCTCAATGTCCTCGATTCCTGCCCAACCAGACCCCTTTCCCTGCCATAATATTGGCTTGCCTGGAGTAAAAAGCAAAAACAATAATTGGCATTGCTTTTAACCGTTCTAAATTAATAAAAATAATTTTCACACAATAAAACAAGGACATGCCTTTATCTTCTTTACGGGAAGTTGAAGGCATGTCCTTGTTTTATATAGATTTGATTATTTTGTTGATTGATGATTAACGCTCCATTACATACTTTGCAACGGCAGCCCATACCATTTTATTCTGGTGCCAGATCCGCTCATATTGTGAGAGGGGGAGGGGGCATGCTACGCTTCCGGTTTCTATTGTGAGACCGGGGATTGGATCTTCTTTGATCTGGGTCCAGTCTTTATAGCCGCCGTGGCCGCTGCTGCCGGCGGGACGGTAACCGGTTGATGCGGCGATCAGATTAACCAGCTCCTGAGAAGCCTGATGGACCTGATTGCCGGTGTAATCCCAGTAGATTACTTCGCCCATGCTGTGGTAACTGATCGTTGCTCTCCAGCTGCGGGAGTTGGTCAAATTGGCCAGCGCCTGGGTCTCGGGCTCTGATAATGCTGACTCACCTTTGTATACCGCATAGGACGGCAGTGCTGATGTGCTTGCCAGTTCCCAGTTGGCGGGGAAGTTCTGATTCAGGTCAACGCCTCTGGCATTGGCTTTCCAGTAGAGCAGGTAAGTCTCAAATGCAGCGGCGGTTCTTCCTGCTGCAATATCATTGTCATAACACTGATAAACTGCCTGACGCAGTTCCTCTGACCGGAGCGCTGTGACTCCAAACTGGGTCAGGGTGATTCCGTCGGGATTTACCATGGGAACATAATGAATTGCTACCTTGTCTAAGATATTGGACAAGGGCTGGCCTTCATAAGTTCCTCTTTCATAGAATTCCAGTCCGTATTCAAGCTGTTTCATTACCAGCAGCGGAGTCATATACTCTCTGGCATGAATTCCGGCGTGGATCAGAATATGTCTGTCAGCATTTTGATTGCCGAGAATAACCTCGTAGATATTCCGGCCGTCCAGGGATGTGCCGATGACGTTCGTCTGCATCTTGTTCCCGTAACGGGATGACAGACTCTGGATGTCCTTTTCCATCTGGTCATAGGAGTACTTTTCTACAACGCGGACAATCGGGTTTGATACAGTTTCGGTGAAATAATCAATTCTTCCCGGTATCTCCGGCAGCGTACTCTGGGGATCCGGTTCCGGCTGTGGCTGGATCGCACCGGGTCCGGTATTCTGAGAGCTTGGGGCACCTACGCCCGGTCCCACCACTGCAGATGCAAAGGCCGGGACCGCACAGGTCAGTACAAAAGCTGCCGTCATTATCGGTAATAATTTTTTATGCTTCATTCGTTTCCTCTTCTTGTGTCTTCTTGTCAGCTATATCTTTCGGTTTCATGCTCAGGCTGATCTTGCCCATCTTATCCACATCCAGTACGCGGACGGTAATCATATCTCCGATATTAACTACATCCTCGACCTTCTCAACTCTCTTGTCAGACAGTCTTGAAATGTGAACCATACCATCTTTTTTAGGTTTTAATTCCACGAATGCACCAAATGGCATAATCCGTACAACCTTACCGGTAATCAGCTGGCCCGGTTCAATGTCTGTTACGATGGATTTGATAATGTCTTTTGCTTTCTGGATCATCTCTTTGTCAGTACCGCAGATAGCAACATTGCCATCTTCAGAGATATCAATCTTAACACCGGTCTCTTCGATGATTTTATTAATTGTGCTGCCCTGCTTGCCGACTACATCACCGATCTTGTTCGGATCAATGCTGATCTGGTCAATCTTCGGGGCATAGGTTCCGACTTCTTTTCTTGGTTCTGAAATAACCGGAGCCATAACATTGTCAAGGATGTGCAGTCTGGCCTCTCTGGTAGTACTGATTGCTTCTTCAATAATTGCTCTGGTCAGACCATGGATCTTAATGTCCATCTGGATTGCGGTGATACCCTTATGGGTTCCGCCTACCTTAAAGTCCATATCGCCAAAGAAATCTTCCAGGCCCTGGATATCGGTTAATACAATATAGTCATCATCACTGTCACCGGTCACAAGACCGCAGGAGATACCTGCAACCATTCCTTTGATCGGTACACCTGCTGCCATCAGGGACAGGGTGGATGCACAGATACTGGCCTGCGAGGTGGAACCGTTGGATTCCATGGTCTCGGATACGGTACGGATTGCATATGGGAATTCCTCTTCGCTTGGAAGTACCGGAATCAACGCCTTTTCAGCCAGTGCACCATGACCGATCTCACGGCGGCCCGGACCTCTTGACGGTCTGGTCTCACCTACTGAGTAGGACGGGAAGTTGTAATGGTGCATATAACGTTTGGATTTCTCCATGTCATCGATGCCGTCCAGTTTCTGGCGTTCTGACAGCGGAGCCAGGGTACAGATATTTAAAATCTGAGTCTGTCCGCGGGTGAACATACCGGAACCATGAGTACGCGGCAGCAGGTCGATTTCAGCTGCCAGGGAACGGATCTGATCCATGGCACGGCCGTCCGGACGCTTGTGATCAACGAGGATCATCTTACGGACCGTCTTCTTCTGGTACTGATATAACGCTTCATCCAGAACATCCATCCATCCAGCATTGTCTGCAAATGCTTCTTCCAGCTTTGCTCTGATCTGACGGATATTTTCTTCTCTAACCTGTTTTTCATCGGTGAAAACTGCAACTTCCATCTCTTCCGGCGTTACAACAGTCTTCATTGCTGCAAATAATTCTTCCGGAACCGCACAGCTGGTATAACTGTGTTTTGGTTTGCCGCATTCGGCAACGATGGTATCGATAAATTTGATTACTTCTTTATTTACTTCATCTGCTTTAAAGATTGCATCGAGCATAATCTGCTCCGGTACTTCATTGGCACCGGCTTCGATCATAATTACTTTTTCTCTGGTAGATGCCACGGTCAGAGCCATATCGGATACCTGTCTCTGCTCCTGTGTCGGATTAACAATCAGCTGTCCGTCAATCATGCCAATCTGAGTGGTTGCACATGGTCCGTTAAACGGAATATCAGAGATCGCAGTTGCAATCGCAGATCCAAGCATAGCCGTCAGCTCCGGACTGCAGTCCTGCTCTACGGACATTACAAGGTTGCTGAGGGTAACGTCATTGCGGTAATCCTTCGGGAACAGCGGACGCATCGGGCGGTCGATAACACGGGAAGTCAGAACTGAGTTCTCAGATGCCTTTCCTTCACGACGATTAAATCCGCCGGGGATCTTGCCGACTGCGTATAACTTCTCTTCATATTCAACACTTAACGGGAAAAAGTCAATTCCCTCTCTTGGTTTGTCCGATGCTGTAGCAGTTGATAATACTACCGTATCCCCATAATGCATTAATGCTGCACCATTTGCCTGTTTTGCCACTCTGTCCACTTCTACGGTCAGAGTTCTGCCGGCAAGTTCCATACTAAAACTCTTGTACATGTTTGTCTCCTTTTCTTTTTACATATTCCGCCTCAGACGCCGAAACTACTGAGCAATGCACGAATATATCGCGAATCCATTCATGCACTCCTCAGCAATCTCGGAAGCTGACTGAGGTGAAGTAACTGTTGACTGGCGGGTAGTCGCGCTGTCTTCTTGAATGGCGAAAATGATGCCATTCAAGAAGCATCGGATATTCATCCGATGTGAAAAGGACTAAAGAAGCAGCTTTACAAGCGAGCTTGACAGCTGCTTCTTTAGTCCTTTTCCCGCCGCTCTGAACTGTTACGTTCAACTGTAACGTTCCGTTCAAGAAAGGGTGGAGAAAACTCTCTCCACCCTAAATACCGACATTATTTTCTGATGCCTAATTTTGCAATCAGAGTACGATATCCTTCGAGGTCGGTTTTCTTTAAGTAACCAAGTAAACCACGTCTCTGACCAACCATCTTCAGCAGACCGCGTCTGGAATGGTGATCTTTCTGATTGCTCTGTAAATGCTCGGTTAATTCTGCAATTCTTGCAGTCAGAATGGCGATCTGTACTTCCGGTGATCCGGTGTCGCCTGGTGTTCTTCCATATTCTGCGATAATTGCTGCTTTCTTTTCCTTTGAAATCATGTTGATTTCCTCCTTCTTATTCATGAACTTACCGTAAACCAAGCTTATGGTGGAGTCTTCCAAAAAGCCGAGTTTTGGCGTTTACTCATACTGATTTATCATAACACAGGATATCTTTCGTGTCAAACAATTTACACTGCCGCTAAACAGATGTGAAGGGGAGGAGTTTCGCTCCCCACCCTTTTAGAAGGAATGATGATCAGAATGTCATCGATGTGCCGTGCTAAAAAAGTATCACATCCGACATAATTTGACAACATTCCCCGCACAACTGCCTGATTTTATTGTATAATCACCTGATATATTTGTATTTTCCTTCTTTATTTAAATAAAGAATCACCTGCTCTAAGACATACTTTTTTCGACTTTCACTGACCGGTATTTTATCCCCGTTACGCATAATCAATTCATTTTTTATCAGTGATTCCATCCTGTCCAGATGTATCAGATACCCCTGATGAACACGTATCACCGGAAGCTCCTGAAGGTGTTCTTCCTCTTTTCTCAGTGTTGTATAGATCTGATAAACCCGCCGTCCGGTATGAATATAAATATTTCGCTGCTCGGTATGGATATAGGATATATCCTGTTCCTTCAGCTTCAGCATTCCCCCCTTGCACTTCCAATAAAACTCTTTTACATTACTCATAATAGCTCGTTTTCCTCCTGTCAGATACAAAAATACATCCATAAAACCCGAAAAGTTTTATGGATATATTAATAAACGAAACTATTATCAATTTATTACTGTATTTTTTAATTATTTGCATTAAATATAAAAATTATGCACAATTACCGCAATTATGATTCCCAGGACTGCACCTGCCAGAACCTGGAGCGGGGTATGTCCTACAAATTCCTTGAGTTTCTTCTGAAACTGCTCATTGCTTAAATGAAACAGATCCTGTTCCATAATCAGATTCAGCAGTTTAGCCTGTTTGCCCGTCTCCTGCCTGACACCGATGGCATCATACATTACAACTGATGACAAGACAAAACAGATCGCAAATTCCATCGATTCAATCCCGTTAATAAATGCCGCGGAAGCAGTCAGTGAACATACGGTAGCTGAATGGGAGCTGGGCATTCCGCCAGATCCCACCAGTCGTTCAAGTGTCAGTGTTTTATTTAACCCAAAATCGATGATTGTCTTCAGAATCTGAGCTACTGTCCAGCCAATCAAAGCGCTGACAAGCATCTCATTTTCCAGTATCTTATCCCAGAATGTCATAGTCTACTCCCTAATACCCGATCAGCCAGTCGTATAATTCCTGATACTTAAGTGCTGACGCATTCCAGGAATAATCTTTTGCCATTGCCCGGTCAATAATCTTATTCCATTCACGTTTTTTGTTATAATAAACGTATTTGGCGTACTGAATCGTACTGAGCATCTCATGGGCATTATAATTCGAGAAGGAAAAACCGGTCCCCTCATTCTCATATTCATTATACGGGGTCACCGTATCCTTAAGGCCTCCGGTCTCCCTGACAATCGGCACAGTGCCGTACCGCAGAGACATCAGCTGACTGAGACCGCACGGCTCAAACAGCGACGGCATTAAAAAAGCATCACAGGCAGCATAAATTAAATGGGACATTTCCTCAGAATAATAAATCTGGGCTGATACCCGGTCATGATACTTCCAGTCATAATAGCGGAACATATTCTCATATTTATCATCACCGGTTCCAAGTACCACCAGCTGGACATCTTCGCTGCAGATATCATCAATCACACACTGGATCAGATCCAGACCTTTCTGGTCCGTCAGCCTTGAAACAATACCGATCATGAATTTCTTATCATCTACCGGCAGTCCCAGTCTCTCCTGCAGTGCTGTCTTATTCTTTGACTTCTCCTTGCGGAATGTCCTGGCATCATAGTTTTTAGCTATCAGGGAATCTTTCGCCGGGTCAAACTCATTGTAATCAATGCCGTTGACAATACCGCGAAGGCTGCTGGCCCGTGCCCGCATCAGACCATCAAGCCCCTCGCCGTAAAACGGCATCTTGATCTCTTCCGCATAAGTCTGGCTGACAGTCGTAATGGCATCGGCAAATACAATACCACCCTTTAGCAGGTTCCCATCTTTATAGGCTTCCAATTTGTCCGGAGCAAAGTAATAGTCCGGCAGCTGTGAAAACCGTTGTATCGTCTTCAAATCCCAGACACCCTGGAACTTGAGATTGTGAATTGTCATAATTGATTTCATATTGGCATAAAATTCGCCGCCGCGGAACCGGTCTTTCAGATATACCGGTATCAGGCCTGTCTGCCAGTCATGGCAATGTACAATATCCGGTCTAAAATCTATAACCGGAAGCACCGAAAGCGCTGCATTACAGAAAAAGGAGAACTTCTCCAGATCAAAATACCAGTCGCCGTACGGCTTTGCACCGCCAAAGTAATATTCGTTATCTATAAAGTAAAATGGAATTCCCTCGTAAACATATTCCAAAATCCCCACATAGCAGCTCTGGCCTAAATAATCCATATAAAAATGGGATTTATATGTCAGATTATCTGCCCACTTCTGGCCCATACAGAGATATTTCGGAATGATCACCCGTACATCAAAATATTCTTTATCAAAGCATTTTGGCAGTGAGCCTATTACATCGGCAAGTCCTCCTGTCTTAATAAAGGGGACTGCTTCTGATGCCACAAATAAAACTTTCTTCATCGAAAAACCTCCTCGCCAACTATTTGATCCTGATCATATTTAAGTATACAATATTTCCCGATATTTAGAAAGTAAAATCTGTGTGTTTCCATCAGATTCTTTTATAATCCAGCCTTATTTTATCCGACACAAGTGCGATAAACTCAGAGTTCGTCGGCTTTCCCTTGCCGGTGTTAATGGTGTAGCCAAAAATTTTGTTAATTGTTTCCAGCCGGCCTCTGCCCCAGGCAACTTCAATTGCATGACGGATCGCGCGTTCGACACGGCTTGGCGTAGTCTGGTGCTTTTTGGCAATTTCCGGATAGAGAACTTTGGTTACGGAAATCTGTGAGTCCTCTTCCTTTACCGCAATGACAATTCCGTCGCGCAGATACTGATATCCCTTAATATGTGCAGGAATGCCCACCTCATGAAGCATCAGGGTAATGTCATTTTCCAGGTGCTGTTCCATATAATCGGTTTTATCAGCGTAAGGTTTGACCCGTTTCATCTCTTCAAAACCGTTAATCTTGGTCAGCTCGGTACAGGCCTTGCGGATCTTTTCGACAACAATTTCTTTATGAAACGGCTTCATGATATAATAACTCACTCCGTTGCAGAAAGCCTCTGACGCTACCCTGTCACTGCCGGCTGCTGTCACAATGATATACGCCGGTTCCTTCCAGTTTTTCCCTGCCTGGGTTTTCTTTATCTTCTCGATTACGGATATACCATCCATCTTTGGCATGATTACATCCAACAGTACAACATCGGGTCTTGTGTTCAATATCATGTCGTATGCAGCTTCGCCATCCTCTGCCTTTCCTACTACATGAAACCCTTTTTCTTCCTCAATCATCGTATTTAACACCTGTAACATCTGTGGATTGTCCTCTGCAATTGCAATACTTAAATCCGGCATAATTTTTATCTCCTCCTGTTTTTTCTTGTTGTAAAAAGTATTATAGTCGTACGCTTATCTCATGCGCAATGAGATTAAATCGCAAGTTTCGACATATATAAAAACGAAGGAATGCCGGATTTATAACAAAAAACTTTACGCGGTTTCAATTTTCTGCCTGATTCAGCATACTTTCCAAAAAAATACCATAACCTTTTGTCGCATCCTGAATAAATACGTGGGTAACCGCGCCAACCAGCTTCCCGTCCTGTATAATCGGGCTTCCGCTCATTCCCTGCACGATTCCGCCGGTAATGGCAAGCAGTTCTTCATCGACCACTTTAATTACAAGCCCCTTATTTTGGTGAATCGGATTGTAATCCACCCGCTGAATTTCTATTTCATAATCTTTGATTTCACCGGAAACACCGCTTCTCAGCCAGGCCGTTCCTTTTTTCACATCCTGACGGTATCCTACTTCAAGTGCCTCACCCTGAAATGATTTCATTGACTGCTGATCGAGAGTACCAAAGATACCCATATCGGTATTTTTTCTGATCGTCCCTAGATGGGAACCTGATCCATAATAAATCACTCCGGCCATAACGCCGGGATTGCCGGCACTGCCCTTGTCGATGCCAAGTATTTCCGTCTCATACAAAGCACCTTCCTCAATCTCTACCAGCTTGCCGGTATCTCCGTCGCTGATTCCATGCCCCAGCGCACCAAACTGTCCGTTAGCATCCAGGTATGTCATCGTTCCGATTCCCTGTGTATCATCACGCACCCAGGCTCCCAGCTTGTAATTGCCGTCATCAGCCTGTACCGGATTCATCCGGACCTCCATACTCTCTCCGTTTCTGCGGACCCGCAGAAGTGCTTCACTGTCACCGATCTGATTCAGGCTGTTGATCAGTGCTTCTTTGTCTTTCAGCGGCTGCCCATTGATGGCCTCAATGTAGTCACCGCTCTGAAGCACGCCAAAGGCCGGTTCTACCTCTTCTCCGGCTGTATCCTTAATCTGCCCGGTTCCCACCACCATAACGCCCTCAGACTTCAAATAGATGCCTACAGGAGCACCACAGGGGATTGCATAACGGGTATCTGATACATTGACCTCAATCTCTTTCAGCTGAATAACGCCGAACAGCTTCAGGCCCAGACGATAGCTGCCCTGATTCTCCGCATAGAGAGAAAACGGCTCATCGAGCTGCAGATGGATCTCCTGTGAGGGGATATTGGATTTGTTTCCAATTGCTACCTCTTCGCTGTCGCTCATTAATGTCACATCAAATGGAAACTGGAAATAAAATTCATTTTCCTCATCGGCCACCATACTGATCTGATCCGGAATTCTGTATTTAATCAGATACCACGAAAAACCAATGGTAAATAAAATTGCAGACCAGAACAGCCAGATCAGACACCGGCGCAGTTTTTGCTTTCCTGTCATCACACATACCTCCTCTACTTAATAAACATGCCCAAAAATGAACAAAATAAAAGGAGCTTTTTTAAGCTCCCTTTTAGTATGTGGAAAATCAGTCAAACAACACTGTTATTTTTTAGATGCCAGTTCTTTCATCTCGCGCGCATTTTGAACCACCGCATCGGTGATTTTAGCTCCGCCAAGCAGCCGCGCCAGCTCGGCAATCATCTCCTCATCATTCAACCGTTCTATTCCGGTCACCGTCTTGCCGTTATTTACCTGTTTGCGGATTTCAAAATGACAGTCAGCCATCGCCGCAATCTGCGGCAGGTGAGTAATACAGATCACCTGATGGTTCCTTGCTATAATCGCCAGCTTTTCCGATACCATCTGCGCCGTCCGGCCGCTGATGCCGGTATCAATTTCATCAAAAATCAAGGTCGAAATATCATCGCTGTCAGCCAGCACCGTTTTGATCGCCAGCATAACTCTTGACAATTCACCACCGGAAGCTACCATGCCAAGTGCACGCATCGGTTCGCCCGGATTGGTCGAGATGACAAATTCAGCTGTATCAAATCCATTTGCACTATAATGTGTAAGTCTGTCAAAATTCATATCAAACGATACATCCAGAAAATTCAAATCAAACAAACCGGCTGCAATTGCCTTTGTCAGCGTTTTGGCTGCTTTTTTTCGTTCTGCCGAAAGCCTGGCACTGGACTTTTCCAGTTTCCCGGTAGTCTCTTCCAGTTCCTTTTTTGTTGCCAGCAGATACTCATCATAATGCTCCAGCTTCATAAGCTTTGTCTTTTTGGCCTCCAGAGCGTTGTTGATCTGGGTTATGGTGGACCCGTACTTGGCCTGAAGATTATGAATCTGATCAAGCCGCTGCTCCATTTCCAAAAGTTCTGCTTCGTCAAAACTGACCGAATCCATATAAGAACTGATCTCGTGGGTCACATCATGAATAATCGATTCCACATCATACATCTGATCCAGAATCGCCTGCAGACGGGTATCAAAAGAAGCGACCTCGCCAAGGCGGCCGATCGCGCGGCTGATTCCATCCATTTCCAGTGCCTGGTGAGATTCGGACAGACATTCAACGATTTTTTTACCGGCATTATACCGGCGGTAAGTCTCTGTCAGGCGTTCTTCTTCGCCTTCCTGCAAAGCCGCTGATTCAATTTCATCAATTTCAAATTTCAGGAAATCCATCTCACGGATCCGTTCTTCCTGATCCGACATTGCATCGGAAAGTTCAGCCTGAAGCTTTTGATACCGGCTGTACTGTACGGTTATCTCGCTTTTCAATTGATCTGTCCGGGTTTTTGCATAGGTATCGAGAATCTCCAGATGTTTGGATGGGTAGAGCAGAGACTGATGCTCATGCTGTCCGTGAATATCAATAAGCAGGCCGGTCACTTTTTTCAGGGTCTGAATCGTCACGGTCTCATCATTGACTTTGCTGATACTTCTTGTCGGCATCAGTTTCCTTGAAATAACCAAGATCCCATCCTGGTCCGGGTAAATGTCCATTTCCTCCAATGCCGTTTTTTTGTCGTCCGGGACAGAGAAAACCAGCTCGACATAAGCATAGTCAGCTCCGGTACGGATCATTTCTTTCGCAGCCTTCTGCCCCAGAGCGAGATTAACCGAGCCGATGATAATCGACTTTCCCGCTCCGGTTTCTCCGGTCAGTATATTCAGGCCTGTGTCAAACTCCACATCGGCCTGTTCAATCAGGGCCAGATTTTTTACATGTAATTCAAGCAGCATGTGTTTACTCCTCTTCTATTCAGCCACCAGTTTTTTGATTTTATCCATAACTACAATCGTATCATCCATGCTTCTGACCGCACACATAATCGTATCGTCGCCGGCAATACAGCCGACAATCTCATGAAAGTGAATGGCATCAAGCGCCGCCGCCACCCCCTGGGCCATGCCGGTAGTTGTCTTGACAACCAGAATATTCTGAGCCATATCCATGGATACAAATCCGGCTTTCAGGATATTGATATGCTTTTCATTAAACGGACTATGGTTCTGCATCACCATATAACGCTGACGGCCATGCTCCCCCGGCACCTTGGTCAGCTTCATCTCCCGGATATCACGGGATACCGTAGCCTGGGTCACCTTATAACCGGCCTCCTTCAGACGCAGAGCCAGGTCTTCCTGGGTTTCAATTTCATATTTGCCGATCAGCTCGACAATCTTGCTGTGCCGCTCCACCTTCATAAAATGTTCTCCTCATTTAAATACTTATACGCTGGCCATGCGGTTTCTCAAATTATCGAGAAAGGAACCGCCCCTCAGCTGAATCAGAGTCGTATAACGTTCTGACCTGCGGATATTTAAAGTCTGTTCTCCTGACAGATCCATCACTTTATCACCGTCAAATACTGCCGTCTGGCGCTGTCCTTCCCGGGCTACCATCCGGATCTGAATATGATCCTGTGCCGAAAGCACAATACTTTTGGCATACACCGAATGCGCACAGATCGGCGTCATCACAATAAGTTCGGCCTGGGGTGACACGATCGGTCCGCCGGCTGACAGATTATATGCCGTTGAACCGGTCGGGGTCGCAACCACCATACCGTCTGCCGAATACTCACTCAGCAGTTCACCGTTAACGTAAACATTAAACTTAAGTACCTGCATCGCGGATTTACGGGTCAGCACGATATCATTCAGCGCGATGCTTTTCAGTTCTTTTTCACCGCCGGTAATCTCACCGCTCAGCATCATTCGTTTTTCCAGACGATACTGATCATGCAGCAGTGCATCCAGCATCAGGCCAATATCCTCCCCCTGGTCAGCCTGGGTCAGGTACCCCAGATTCCCCATGTTAATACCAATCAGGGGCAGCCGGCGATGCTTGAGATCACGGGCCGCCTGAATCAGCGTACCGTCTCCGCCCAGCGTAATTACACATTCGGTTTCGGGAGGAATCGCCTCTTCATCGGTAAACCGGTATCCGGTTCCCTCCCGCTTTCTTTTTTGGGAACTGCTTTCACAGGAGGCACCATGCTGACGCAGGTACTCCATAACCTGTTCTTTCACTTCAGCCGTACGTTCTTTTGACGGGTTGGCAATCAGATAAAAATGTTTCATAGACTTTTATGAGCCTCCTCAACCACCATTTCCGCCGAACATACGTGAGAGGGACTTTCCTCCCTTTCCGCCGAACGTACGTGAGGGGGACTTTCCTCTATTTCGCCATGTCTCTGTTCTTTCTGTAAATACAGCAGGTATTCAATATTGCCTTCCGGTCCCTTGATCGGTGAAAAATCCAGATTAAGAATTTCAAACCCGATCTCAGCCGCAAAATCCATCACCATTTCAACCACTTCCAGGTGGGTGCTTTTTTCCCGTACCACGCCCTTTTTTCCGACCTTTTCCCGGCCGGCTTCAAACTGCGGCTTGATCAGACAGACAATCTGCCCGTTCTCTGTCAGTAATGCCTTTACCGGCCCGAGTACCTTGGTCAGCGAAATAAAAGAAACATCAATCGAAGCAAATTCAACCGGCTCGGCAATCTGATCCGGGGTGACATAACGGATGTTGGTGCGTTCCATACAAACTACCCGCGGATCGTTACGCAGTTTCCATTCCAGCTGTCCGTGTCCGACGTCCACCGCATAAACCCTGACTGCACCATTTTGCAGCATACAGTCAGTAAAACCGCCGGTTGAAGAACCGACATCCATACAGACTTTGCCGTCTAAAAGGACACCAAAATGAGACATTGCCTTCTCCAGTTTCAGGCCGCCGCGACTGACATATTTAAGAGTCGCGCCCCTTACTTCTATGGCGGCAGTGTCTGCAAACATTGCTCCTGCTTTATCTTCTTTCTGTCCTTCAACATATACAATGCCGGACATAATAATTGCTTTTGCTTTTTCTCTGGATGCGGCAAGACTTCGCTTTACCAGAAGCACATCCAATCGTTCCTTCATTAGTTATCCCTCGTCTTCTGATCCAGCCAGTACTCCCGCATCGTACGGATCACAGAATCGCTGTCGATTCCCAGTTCTTCCCGGAGCAAGGATACATTGCCATGCTCCACATAAGCGTCCGGTAATGTTACATTCAGAACTTTTACATCCGGATAATGATCATGGATATAAGCTTTCACCGGCAGGCCAAAACCACCCTGCAGGACGTTCTCTTCCATTGTAACCACCAGTTTATGTGACGATGCCAGGCGGTCTACCAGTTCAAAATCAATCGGTTTGGCAAACCGGGCATTAGCGAGAGTACAGTCATAACCGTCTTCAATCAGTTTACTGCGGACGTGTTCTGCCGTACTTGCCATGCTGCCAAGTGCCAGCAGCGCAATCTCACTGCCCTCCACAAGCATCTCACCTTTGCCGTATTCAATCGGCTGATCATATTCTTTTAAGCCCCGATAAGCCTGTCCCCGCGGATAACGGATCGTAATCGGGCCTTCATATTCATTCACCGCAAATGCCAGCAGTGCCTTCAGCTCCCACAGGTTCTTAGGTGCCGCCACACTCATATTGGGAATAGAGGTAAGGAATGACAAATCAAAAATCCCCTGATGTGTCTCACCGTCACTGCCTACCAGTCCCGCCCGGTCTACTGCAAAGATTACCGGCAGGTTCTGAATACAGACATCATGCAGGACCTGATCATATCCCCGCTGTAAAAACGAAGAATACACCGCTACTACCGGCTTTAATCCGGCCGCTGCCATTCCGGCTGCGGAAGTGACTGCATGCTGTTCGGCAATCCCCACATCAAAAAAACGATCCGGATACTGCTTGCCAAATGCCTTTAACCCCGTCCCGTCCGGCATTGCCGCTGTAACAGCTACCAGACGCGGCTGGTCAGCTGCCAGCCGGCACAGTTCTTTTGAAAATACATCGGTATAATCAGGGTAAATCCGTTTCTGTTTTGGTTTTCCGCTTGTCACATCAAAAGGTGTTACCCCATGGAAATGTGACGGATAACGCTCGGCCGGCCGGTATCCTTTGCCCTTTTTCGTCAGGACATGAACCAGAACGGCATGATCGAGCCGTTTCGCCTCTTTGAATATCCGGCTCATCTCTTTTATATTATGGCCGTCTACAGGACCCAGATAGGTGATTCCCATATTTTCAAATAACATCCCCGGAATAATCAGCTGTTTGATACCATTTTTTGTTCTGCTGATCTTATCGACCAGTCCGGCACCAATAACAGGAATCCGGGATAAGGTTCCCGACACCTGTTTTTTCAGTTCATTATATCCCTGATCCGAACGTATTCCATTCAGATAACGTGACATTCCGCCGACATTTTCTGAAATCGACATGTTGTTATCATTTAATACAATAATAAAGTTCTTATTTAAATGGGCAGCATTATTTAATGCCTCATATGCCATACCGCCGGTCAATGCACCGTCACCGATCACTGACACAACAGAATAATCTTCCCCTAACAGATCACGGCCCTGAGCGATCCCTAAACCGGCTGATATTGAGGTGGAGCTGTGTCCGGTATCAAATGCATCATAAGGACTCTCCTTACGCTTGGGGAAACCGCTTAAGCCACCGTGCTGACGCAGCACATCAAACAGATCCATTCTTCCGCTCAATATCTTATGTGTATAAGACTGATGCCCGACATCCCAGATCACCTTATCTTTTGGCAGATCAAACGCCCGAAACAGAGCAACTGTCAGCTCCACCACACCTAAATTCGAAGCCAGATGGCCCCCTGTTGTGCTGATCTTTTCAATCAGAAACTGGCGAATATCAGCTGCCAGCTCATTCAGTTCCTCCATGCTTAATTCTTTAATGTTGCAAGGTTCCTTTATCTGTTCTAATATCATGACCCCGTCCTTTATTTCGCTCTCGTAATCAACATCCTGATCAGATCTTCCAAAAATGGATTCTCTCCCGGCAGCATGTTCAGACAGCGAATTGCTCTTTCTGATAATTCCGCTACATCTGCGGCGGCCTTCTCCATGCCGTTTAATGATACATAGGTAGTTTTGCTGTTCTTCTCATCACTGTGAATCGGTTTGCCCAACTGTTCAGAGGTACTGGTAACGTCCAGAATATCGTCCTGGATCTGGAACGAATAGCCGATACAGGCAGCCATCTCTTCAACGATTACCAGCTGTGCTTCATTTGCCCCGCCAAGCAAAGCACCAATGCCCATTGACGCCTCCAGCAATGCACCGGTCTTTAGCCGGTAGATAAAATCAAGCTGTTCCTGGGTAACCGGCCGTTCGGTCAGCTCCACATCAACAACCTGGCCGCCGATCATGCCATAAATCCCTGTCTTCTGCGCCAGCATCTCAATCGCCCGGCCAACCCGCTCAGGCTGCCCCGTACCCGCAAACGCTTTGGCAGCCGTTTCAACAGCATAGATAAGCAATGCATCTCCGGCAAGTACCGCCATATCATATCCATACTTCACCCATGTCGTCGGTAATCCCCGGCGCAGATCATCATTGTCCATGCAAGGCAGATCGTCATGAACCAGAGATGATGTATGAATCATTTCAATAGCTGCCATAAACGGTTCAATCACCGCCCCGTTACCGCCAAACAGCCGGTAGGTTTCTCTCATCAGCAGCGGCCTCAGCCGCTTGCCGCCCGCCTGCATACTGTAGTTCATTGCTTCGAATATCGTTTTCTGGTGCCCCTTAACCTCCGGCAGGTATTGTTCGATAACCGCCTCAACCTCTTTGGTGTAAAGCTCCAGTTGTTTATTCATCTCCATCGCTGCTGCCCTCCTGCAGTACCAGCATCTGCTTTTCAACCAGGTCGATCTTTTCACCGCAGGCTTTCACAAGCTTCATTCCGGCTTCATAGCTGGCAAACGATTCTTCCAGAGATATCTCTGAGGATTCCAGTTTTTCAATCATCTGCTCCAGTTCCTGAAAGGTTTGTTCGATTGATTTTTCCATTTTATTCTCCTGCATCGCATTGAGTGCCCGCATTGAATGCTTAGCGAGATGCCCTTCGAACTTAGCACCCAAGCGCACCTGCAAAACAAACACGTTTTCTGTGCGGCATTGAGCAGGTGTTTCCTTTCTTAAATTCTAAATTATATTCCCTAACCCAGTTCTTCCGTATCAACTACCTGAGTACGAATAATCCCGTCTGATACCCGGACTGTCATTGTCTCCTCTGCCCGGACATCACCAATACCGGCCACTCTGGCACCTGCCTGATTGGTCAGGAAACCAAAGCCCCGGCTGATCTTTTCGAGCGGTGACAATCCGTGCAGGCTTCTGCTCAACAGCGCCAGCCGATGACGCCGGTCAAGTATATTGCGTTCCATAACCGTATGCATCCGTTCTTCCATATCAGCCAGGCGCTGCCTCTGATCCCGGATCTGGCGAACCGGATCCTGAAGCCGCAGCTGATACAGATATCCATTCAGCTGATAACGCAGCCGCTCCAACTTCTGATCCATACAGCGGTTCAGGCCGGCGCGGTATGACATCAGCTGTTCTGCAAAATGCCGATAATCAAAAACCGCAAGCTCTGCAGCCGCGGATGGGGTTGGGGCTCGTAAATCGGCAACATAATCAGCAATCGTAACATCGGTCTCATGACCTACCGCCGAGATGACCGGCGTCTCACATTCAAAGATTGCCCGGGCGACGATTTCTTCATTAAACGCCCACAGATCCTCGATCGATCCGCCGCCGCGCCCGACAATCATAACGTCCACGCCCATCGCATCCAATGTACGAATCCCGGCTGCAATACTGGCAGCTGCCTGTTCGCCCTGCACCAGTGCCGGATATAAAATCAACTGTACATAAGGATTGCGCCTCTGGGCAATATTCATAATATCACGGATCGCAGCGCCGGTGCTGGCTGTAACGATGCCAATCCGGGTTGCGTACTGAGGAACTGCCTGCTTGTATTCGGGTGCAAACATCCCCATCTCTTCCAGTTCCTGACGCAGCTTCTGAAATCGTTCATACAGATCGCCCCGGCCATCCAGTTCAATCTGGCTGGCGTAGAGCTGATATTTGCCGTCCCGCTCATAAACATCTACAGCACCGCTGACCACCACCTGCTGCCCTTCCTGCATCTGAAACGTCAGTCCTTTTCGCTGACCGGCAAACATCACTGCCGCCAGCGTCCCGGTCTTGTCCTTCAAGGTAAAGTAGATATGTCCTGATGTATGATACTTACAGTTGGAGACTTCACCGCGAACAGAAATGCGCCTCAATGCAAAATCATTTTTAAACATATTCTTAATATAAGAATTCACCTGGGATACCGAATAAATACTTGCCATATTACTCCACACTGCTTTCCGCCGAATGTATGTGCAGGGGATTTTCCTCTTTTTCCGCTGAATCAGAATCCTGAGCACTTTCTTCAACCAGCTTTGCCAATACACCGTTTATAAAAGAAGAGGATTCCTTCCCGCCAAACTTTTTCGCGAGATCAATAGCTTCGTTGATCGCCACTTTCAGCGGTATTTTATCATCGTAGTTCATCTCGAAAAGAGCCTGTCTGAGGATCGTCAGCTCGACCTTCCCCATTCTCCGGGTCTTCCAGCCTTCCGCAACATGATTTATCTTTTCATCCAGTTCCGGAATCCTGGATGCCATCCGCTCCACCCGTTTTCTTAAATAATCCTGGTCTTCCCGGCTCATCTCCACCTGATGAAGAACCGTCTCCACACCTTCAGGCGTCACATCATCTTCAAGCGGCGAATTAAAATACTGCTCCATCTGTCCTGCTGTCTCGTCAGCCGGATAAAAATCTGCACTGAACAGCATTTTAAAACAATGCTCCCGCATCTCTCGTCTGGTCATCTATTGTTTCCTCCTGGTACCAATCTAAACATATTTGGGTTTTATCATACCACACTTTCCCTTGATTCACAAGATTTGCATGAGAAAAGAGAATTTATGCATAAAACATCCAAAACCTGAAAAACTAAGGAGAAGGATAAAGAAAAGGAGGATTTCATATGTGGGGAATTCTGATCGCGCTTCTCTCCGGTGCCATGATGAGCATCCAGGGAGTGTTGAATACGGAGGTGACCAAACAGTCGGGAATCTGGGTTTCTGCCGGCTGGGTGCAGCTGACTGCATTTCTGGCCTGTATCGTGATGTACTTTTTCGCTGATAAAAGTCCGGTCGGTGCGATCTGGCAGGTTCGCCCGTGGTATATGCTGCTGGGCGGTATTATCGGGGCGTTAATTACTTATACGGTTATTCGCAGTATGGATGATCTCGGTCCGGCAAAGGCTACACTGCTGATTGTGGTTACACAGATTATTGTGGCTTATTGTATCGAAATATTCGGGATATTCGGGGTTGATAAGGCTCCGTTTGAGTGGAAGAAGTTGATTGGGGCGATTATTGCGGTGGCTGGTATAGTGGTGTTTCGGATGTGATTTTGTTGGCAAGCGGAGGCGTGACGGAGGGCGGGCAGGTGGTTTTGCTCCGATTCCGGGGGATTGATATACCTAGGGCTGCCGGACGACGGGGATAAGGGCACCGGCTCGAGTGCGCTCAGAAATCTTGATGATTTCTAAGCTCCGCGAGCCTGGAATCCTGTCTTGGAGGACAGGATTCCTCCCTTATCCCCGCCGCCCGGCAGCCCAAGGTATATCAAATCCCCCTCCATATGTCGCCAAACCACCTGCCCGCCCTCCGTCACACCTCCGCCAGCAACATAATTGGCTCCTCAAGTAAAAAAGCAGAATCAGAAGTGGGATATTGCGAGAATATTTACGCTTTCAACCTAAACCGCTCTGTTATTTTTGTTTTACTTGAAATAAATCATAACGGGTGATAGGATTTACATATGTATTTTATTGTATTATATAGGAAAAGAGGGATTTTATGTTTGACGGACTTGCTGGGCGTACTCCAGGGATACTTGATTGTGAACGATATAGAAAATATGCTGTTATGGCACCTTTTTTGGCGGATAGTCAGGAATTTGTGTTTGAAATACGATCTTCTAAGCTTCATCGGCAGCCTGGAGAGATTTGTTTTCCGGGTGGTTACATAGAGAGTGGAGAGTCGCCGCTGGATGCGGCTGTGAGAGAAACGATGGAGGAGCTATTAATTAAGAAGGAACAGATATCTGTGATTGCTCCGCTTGATGTTTTTGTGTCACCTTTTAATATTATGGTAACACCTTATCTTGCCGAATTGTTTGATTTTGAATTTACTTTTAATAAGGATGAAGTCGAATCCCTCTTTACTGTTCCGTTTAGCTTTTTTATAGATCATGAACCGGAAATTTATTATAATCAGGTTCTCTCTGTCCCGGAACAGCCGGAGGCCGTTCACCAGTTGCTGGGGACGGATTCTTATAACTGGAATGAGGGACGTTATCCTGTCTTGTTTTATCGGTATGAAGATAAGTTGATTTGGGGGATGACTGCCCGATTTATTAATAATATCGTAGAACTTTATAAAATGCAACATGGAAAGACTACCGAAAATGAAATATGATAAAAAATACTTTGCCGATAAATTAATCCAGATCTTTCCTGAGTATCAGGAAGAATACCGGCTGCATCTACAAAAGTATGGCCGTATCCTGTCTCATGTATTCTTTGGCGATATTATCAATCCGGAGCTTTCAGATCTGCTCAGAATGAATCGGAATACAGACGTAATTCGCGTGTATATTGATTTTATTGATGAGATGTATAGATCTGGTGATGATGATATTAGAAATGTTGTTGAGGTAACAATTCTTGAATATCTGGGAGATAGTGAGACCGTTTTGAGAAATGCTTTTACCTATTTTTCTGAAGAGTTAATGCTGGCATCTAAAGAAATTGAAGCCGATTGGGAATGGCCAAATTGTAAACCTTAACAATTGGATTTGGTTTTGCTTTTGCTCTTGATTTTGCTTTTCTACCCAGAGGTGCCAGTTTGTTCCCGGTAGCGGAGCGTCGGGGGCAGAGCAACCGGTTTGGTGACATTTGGAGCAATGTTGATATGCCTTAGACTGGGAAACGGCCATGATGAGGGAGAAATCCTGTTCTCCAAAACAGGATTTCAGGCCCGCGGAGCTTAGAAATCATCAAGATTTCTAAGCGCACTCGGGCCGGTGCCCTCGTCATGGCCGTTTCCCGGTCTTAGGCATATCTACATTGCGGAAACGGAGCCAAACCGGTTGCTCTGCCCCCGACACTCCGCTACGCCGCGAATAAACTCACCGAAACACCTTTATGGAAACCACCGTCCCAACCCCTTCTCGGCTCTCCACCTCAACGCCGCAAGACTCTCCATAACATAGCTTCACCCGCTGATTCACATTCCACATCCCAAACCCTTTGATCTCCATCCCCTCCAGCTTATCAGCCTGTATCCGCCGCCGCAGTCCGGACAGTACTTCCGGACTCATTCCGGGTCCCGTATCGCTTACCTGAAGGATCAGGAACGCTCCCTCCTCGCGAACAACAACACTGATATGCCCAGGCTCATCTTTTCCTTTTACACCGTGGTATATTGCATTCTCAACGATAGGCTGCAGAATAAACTTGATAATTTCATATTCCAGCAAATGCTCCGGCACATTTATTTCCCAGGTCAGCTGTTTATCAAAACGTATTTTCTGGATTTTAAGATAGTAAGTGACATGCATGACCTCATCCCGGACAGTCACTGCTTCGCGGCCCTGATGAAGTCCCAGCCGAAACAGGCGTGACAGATCCGTCACCAGTTCAGCGACTCTGGTATCGCCGCTTTTTCTGGCAAGGACATTGACTGAGTCGAGGGTATTATACAGGAAGTGGGGATTGATCTGATAGACCAGCGTCTGCAGCTCCAGCCGCCGGCTCTGTTCCTCTTCTTCTTTTACCCGCTCAAACAGCTTTGATATCTGTTCCGCCATCTGATTTAACAGCTTGCCCAGGCTGGCGATTTCATCATTTCCGGTTACAGCGACTTTCGCGCCGAAATCTCCTTTTCCGTAGTTCTCTACAGTTTGTCTGATTCCTTTAATTGGTTTTGTAATCCAGAATGCCAGTACCGCACTCAGGAAAAGGGCGGCCGCCAACCCTGCTGCCAGAACCCTGATCATCTGTTCAAGAAGCCCCCGGGAAGGGCCGATAATCAGTGATTTATCACTCCAGGTTCTGAGATGCCAGTCTTCCATGGTGATTTCCGTATGTAACAGCTCCTTGTAATTATCGTAATAGTTATAGAAAAAACCCTGTTCCGTTACCTCGAATCCGTTGGTAATCCCCTTTAATGAAAAACGCTGGCTGTTCTGCAGCCGGAACTGATTAAACATATTTAAAATATAACTGTTGTCAAACTGCAGGAACAGATAGCTGGACTGTCCCATACCGTTATCGGTCTGGCACTTGCCAAACAGCATCATGCTTTGTGTATCGTATCCACTGTCCCATACAACATCTCCGTCATAACGTTCTGCCGTGCTGATCCGGTCGATCAGATAGGTTCTGACTTTCTGCGGATCATCGGTGCCGGCTGTTTCGTAGGCCTGATTGATCATGTATATATTCTTGACAAAGTGATCATCCAGCGACAATTCGTCCAGGTGGTCCGGCAGATCCGGGTCTCTTAGCAGCTCAAAAGCCATATTTTCACTGTTCTGCCGGAAGAACTCAATAGAAGAACAGAGCGACTGGGCCAGCCGCTCCTGATTATTCTGCTGCATTTGAATCAGATAGTCCTGCAGTACATGGTATCCGGTGAAGCCGTACAACAGAAATAATATAAATATCGCCATGCTAAAGCAGACGGTTATCTTGGCTCTGACAGTCTTAAACATAGCCCCACCTACTCCTTCCGTTTGACGGCACGTTTCCGGAATTGCCCCGGTGTCTCACCGGTTTGTTTTTTGAACTGGATGCTGAAATAATGGACATTGGAATAACCCACTGCACCGGCAATGGATTCGTGCTTCATATTTGTGTGAACTAATAATTCCTTTGCCTTTTCAATGCGTTTGCCGGTCAGATATTCAATGCAGGTGATTCCTACATTCTTTTTAAATACCCGGGAAAAATATCCCGCACTTACATGAAACGCTCTGGCAACATCATTGACACCAAATTCTTCATTTCCCAGATTCTCTTCAATCAGCCGCATGGAGGCACCAATCAGATCATCCAGTACGGGACTTTTATCTGATTCTGACCGCAGAATCTCAACCGCGTCTGCCATGGACAGATACAGATCTAAAATATCAGAAACCATCCGGCCGCAGGTACTCCGGACCGGCTGTTTGATCCGTTCCTCCAGAAGACGCAGAAGGTAAAGCAATTGCCGGTCATCCGGCCGGGCGGTTAAGACAGCAGCCGTAATACTGCGATCGGGAACAACGTAACCCACACAGGTTTCCAGATTTTCTAATATTGTACGTTCGGCTGCCTTGAAGATAACCTCTTCCTGACCGTTTTCGATGGTCAGAACCAGACAGCAGAGAGGTTCTCCGGTTAAAACAATACCAGCCATCTGCAGACGATTATGTAAAATTTCTTCATTCAATATTTCTTTGCGGATCAATGCTTTCCAGAAATCTCTGGCCATCTGGGGACGGTAGATGCTGACAATCTTTTCAGATTCTATCACCTGATTTCTGATCTGCTGATCGGAGTGCACCTGTTCCATTGCTTCCATAACAGCAGCTTCCATCTCCTCCGGTACAATCGGCTTAAGAAGATATTTAAATACCCCTGCCTCAATTGCCTCCCTTGCATAACCAAAATCTTCGTAAGCTGACAGGATGATCACCTTTACTTTCGGCCACCTGGCCCTGATCTGGCGGGCCAGATCGATTCCCGACATTTTCTGCATATAAATGTCTGTGATCACCAGATCAAAAACTTCTGTTTCCATAATCGCCAGAGCCCGGCTGCCATTTTCGGCCATAACCAGTTTTTGGCAGCCAATGCGATCCCAATTAATGATCGCCTCCATACCTTCCCGAATGATCTTTTCATCATCTACAAACAATATGTTCAAGTACCTTATCCCCCTCCCTGAACTGTTATGTTTAGTATACCGGAAAATATTGCCAGGCTCCAGTGTTAATTTTTTCCTCTTTGCAGCAGCCGATCGGCAAATACCGCCATAACGAGAATGGTTCCTTTAATCAGATATTGATAAAATGACGGTACATTGATCATATCCAGCCCGTTGTTCATTACTGCCAGAAATGCCGCCCCCAGAAAGGTTCCGGCCACCCCGCCGCTGCCGCCGGCCATGCCGGTTCCGCCCAGTGCCACGGCAGTTATGAAATCCAGTTCATACCCCTTCGCCGCCACGGTTGACGCACTGGACAGTTTACCTACCAGAATCAGTCCGCTGAGACCGGTCAGGATACCACCGACCGTATAACAGAGTAAAATGATCCGGCCCGGTTTTATTCCGGCCAGCCGGGCTGTCTCCTGATTTCCGCCGACCGCATAAACTGCCCGGCCGGTTCTGGTATACTTCAGGAAAACAAACAGCAGCACAAATACCGCCAGAAATAAAATTGTCTGGACCGGAACCGGGCCGATATGTCCCTGTCCCAGTGCTGCATAGCTGTCATTCATAAACGTGATCGGCGATCCCGAAACGCCCTGAACCATAAAGTCGGCAACTACATATACAAATCCTCTGGCCAGTGACATCATTGCCAGTGTTGCGACAAACGGTGCAATTTTTAATCTTGAGATACAGAAACCATTGATCCAGCCGACACCGCCGCATACTGCCAGTGAAATCAGTACGGTCACAAAAAAAGGAAGGCTGACCGGATTGGCAGCACCGATGGCATTGCCCAGCAGACCGGCTCCTACCACACCGGCCAGCGCCATATTGGAACCGGCGGAAAGATCGGTTCCGCCAGTGAGAATGATCAGTGTCATGCCCATGGAAGCAATCCCATACATGGATAAAGTTCTGAGAATATTGTCAATGCTTCTTGCCGTCGCAAATTCAGGACGAAGCAAACTGAAACCGATAAACATCAAAACCAGCAAAACCAGAATCAACTGCTGCTGATTAAACCTATGCTGCAGCCCGGCCATCTTTTTTCTCATGCGCTCTGCCCCCTTTCTTTTGCTCGGGTATCAGGTATCTGCCGCCGACAGCTATGATGATCACCAGGCCTTTAATAATCAGTTTGAAATAAGTAGGCAGTCCTAGAATATTCAAACCGTTTTCAATTATGCCGAATATAAAGATACCGATAACCGTTCCAATCACAGAACCTTTTCCGCCGGATTGTAACGTCCCGCCCAATACCACTCCGGCAATCACATCCATTTCATAGGAATCTCCGGCAACCGCCGAGGCGGAAGCCACCCGTGACGACATAATGATTCCGGCCAAACCCGCCATGACTCCCATCAGCACATAGGTAATGCATATATTTCGTTCAACCCTGATTCCCGACAGTCTGGCTGTCTCCCGGTTGCCGCCGATGGCAAACAGGGAACGACCGAAAGAGGTATATTTTAATAGCCAGCCGCCGCCAAGAACCACCAGCCCGAAAACTACTGCCGGAACCGGAACAGCACCCACATAACCTTTCCCCAGCCAGGCATACGCATCCGGGATCGGTTTGAAATTGATCGGGTAACCGCCCGTATACAGATAGGTAATCCCTCTGGCAAATATCATCATCGCCAGTGTTGCAATAAAAGGCTCCACCTTCAATCTCGTAATTACCAGACCATTCACCAGGCCGATCAGGGCTCCCGCCAAAAGTCCGATTATGATTGCCAGACCGGTATTGCATTTAAACAGGTTGCTGGTAATATAGTCGCTGTAGCTGCCAACGAGCAGTGATGCGGTCACCGCACCGGATACCGCAAACGTTGATCCGACGGAAAGATCGATCCCCCCGGTCAGCAGCACCAGCGTCATGGCAATCGACATGATCCCTTTAATCGAATTGACCCTGAGAATATCAAGAAGGTTTCCTTTGGTCAGAAAATTCGGTGCAACAGCACTCATTATCACCATCAGCAGCATCAGCGCAACGATGATGATCAGGTGCGGTTTCAACGCCAGATAAAGCCGGTTTGTATATTTATGTTTCATCTCAGATCACCTCCGCACACTGCGTTAATTGTCCGGCTGCATATGCCATAATAGTTTCTTCCTGAAACTCATCCCGCTTCAGCTCTCCGGCAATCCGGCCTTCATGCATGACGATAATACGGTCACAAACTCCGATCAGTTCCGGCATTTCCGATGAAATCATCATAATCCCTATCCCGTTTTCAACAAGCTCTTTCATCAGTTCATAGATTTCCACCTTGGCTCCCACATCGATTCCCCGGGTCGGTTCATCGATGATCAGAAGGCTGCAGTCGGTATAGAGCCATTTCCCCAGAACGACTTTCTGCTGGTTACCGCCGGATAAATTAGCCACGGTCTCATTGATTCCGGGCGTGGCAATACGCAGTTTTTCCCGGTAAGATTCAGTTACCTGTTCCTCCTGCTTCAGATTCAGTTTTCCCAGCCGCAACAGCTTTTTAAGACCGGCAAGAGTTGTATTCTCCTTTACGTTCATCATCAGCACCAGTCCCTGTCCTTTCCGGTCTTCCGGCACCAGTCCGATCCGTTCTCTAATCGCATCACCGGGCTGCCGGATCTGACAGACTTTGTTGTTGACTTTAATTGTTCCCGATGTGACCGTATCGGCACCAAATACCGCTCTGGCCAGTTCTGTCCGGCCGGATCCTACCAGCCCGGCCAGTCCCAGTATTTCACCACGCTTTACTTCCAGGCTGATGTCCGTCAGTTTTTCCGCTGTTGACAGATTTTCCACCGTTAAGACCGGCTCACCGATCTGCGCCCGAGTGCGGGGATACATATCATTCAGTTCCCGCCCTACCATCATGCGGATCATATCCTGGATTTCGATATCTTTCACCTCTGCCTGTCCCACATAGCAGCCGTCTCTGAGGATCGTAATCCGGTCACAGATTTCCTTGATTTCCACCAGCCGGTGGGACACATAAATAACGGCTACTCCCTGTGCCTTTAGTTCCCTGATTACCCGAAACAGATTATCGATCTCCCGCTGCGTCAGCGGAGCCGTCGGTTCATCCATTACGATGATCCGCGCCTTTTTAGACAGTGCCTTGGCAATCTCAACCATCTGCTGCTGGGCAACCTTAAGCCTGGCAACCGGTGTTCTGGGATTAATGGAGAGCCCGACCCGCTGCAGGATGGTTTCACTGTCACGATAACATTTTTTCCAGTCAATCACTCCCCGGCCGGTTCGTGGCTGCCGCCCCAGAAAGATATTTTCCGCGACACTCAGATGCGGCAGGCTGCTGAACTCCTGATAGATAATCGATATTCCCAGTTCTTCCGCCGATGCTGGTGTGATCTCTCCGATTTGTACGCCATCGATCCAGACAGTACCTTCATCCTTTGAATATGCTCCGGAGAGTATTTTCAGTAATGTTGATTTTCCGGCCCCGTTTTCACCCAGCAGCGCATGTACTTCGCCGGCCCTCACCTCCAGATTTACTCCGGACAGGGCTTTTACACCGGGAAATGATTTGCAGATTCCCTGCATCCGAAGATAGCTTTTTTCTTCCATAAACATCCCCTCCTCACCATTATTTTGTCGGCAGTCCGTGCCGCCTTATTACGTCCTTCAGCTGCTCCATTGTCTTTTCCGGCGGGGCATATAAATCCGGCAGCCGGTACTCCCTGCCAATACTTAAGTATTTGCTCCGGCCGAGCCGGTGGTACGGCAGCAGTTCATAACAGGTGACCTCCGGCATATACCGGACCAGCCAGTCAGCAATCGCTCCTATTGCCGCCGGTGTATCATTGATTCCCGGTATAACCGGAGTCCGCACCGCCAGTTCAAGTCCCGATTCCTGTCGCCGATCATAGATTTTCTGCATATTTTCCAGGATCAGGCGATTATCTTTTCCGGTTACGGCAATGTGTTGCTCTTCGTCCAGGATTTTCAAATCCATAAACAGATAATCCACCAACGGCAGCATTTGCCGAATGACATCCCAAGGTGCATAGAGACAGCTTTCAATCACCGTATGCAGATTTCCGGCTTTTGCCATTGTCAAAAGCGCCTGCAGAAAGTCCGGCTGGGCAAACGGTTCACCGCCGGTCACGGTCATTCCGCCGCCGCTGCGGTCATAGATTGGCTTATCACGCAATACCTCTGTTATCACTGCTTCCGCCGTCATCATCGTCCCCATAACTTCGAGTGCTTTAGCATAGCAGGTTTTCGCACACGCAAAAGATTGTTCCGCCAGCTCACCGGCACCACAAAATGACCGGCATTGTTCATAATCAATTTCCATTCCACTACCGTTTCTATTAACCGCCTGCCGGGGGCAGTTACTGATACAGGTGCCGCAGCCGATACATTTATCCGGAAAAAAAGCCAGTTCCCGCTGATAGCTTTGTGATTCCGGATTGCTGCACCACAGACAGGATAACGGACAGCCTTTCAAAAAAACATTGGTTCGTATCCCCGGCCCGTCATGCAGGCTCCATCTCTGTATGTCAAATACCATTCCCGCCTGTTTATGATCCATAATTTTTCAACCCTTCTGATTGTTGTTCTTAAAAAATGGTACAAAAAATACCGGCAGCATCCGTCATAGAATTCCTGTGTGCCCAGGCTGACGGATGGAAATACCGGTATTTTATTTTTAATTCTTTATATCCGCTCTTCTGTCCGCTCTATGATATCCTGCTGTACCTTTTTCTCCAGGTTCACAAAATATGCGGAATAGCCGGCAACACGAACGATCAGGTTCTGGTATTGGGCCGGATCCTCCTGTGCCCTTAAAAGGGTTTCACGGCTGACTACATTAAACTGCATCTGCATGCCGCCCAGTGAAAAGTAGTAGTCGATTAAATTGATCAGACGGTCAAGTCCTGTATGTTGTTCCATGTTATACCCCCTTTCGTTAATCATCCTTCAGATCCTGCGGCAGCAACTTCATATTATAGAGAGAACCCTCCGACAAAATAATGTTTTTGCATCGTGCCACCGACCTGATTGCTGCCGTCGGCCCTTTGCTGTCGGTTCCCCGCATCGGTGACTGTCCGTCTGACAGTGACATCTGTGACGGCCGCCCGTCAGGCAGTGCACCGGTCAGCATTCCGAACGGCGTATTGGAAGATACGGTGGTTGTCGATGCCTGGAAGATACCGCCGATCGGTCCTCTTCCATAGCGGGTATTCTTATATTTTGATAATTCCTCACAAACGGCTTCCAGTACCCGGCTCGTAAGCAGGTCCACTTCTTCAATATCATTTCCGTACTTCGGCACGTGCAGGCACATCTGCCTGATCTGAGGGCCGGTCGGATTCGTTGTCATATCTGCAAAATCGGTAAGCAGCGCATGCTTTAACTGTGTTCCGGTCAGTACCCTTTCATCAAAAATCAGTTTCTTTATTGCATAAAGACTGTTTCCGACATTAGCCGTACCGATCGTCTCGTTGCCGGTAAAATCATATTTGGCACCGCCGCGTTTGATTGACTTGCCCCGTTCCAGAACGGTAACGGTACATCCCATCACCGAAGTGAGCGGTTCCTCCATATACTCTTCCCACAGCCGGTCGGTAGTGTTATCCATGACCGCATGGATTTTTGCATAATACTTCATCTGATCCTCAAACGCATCCCAGACTTCGGCGAAGCTTTCAAAGGTTTCCAGATCTTTGCCGCTGCTGTTACAGCAGAGCGTCACCCCGCTCCGGGGATCCCGGCCGTTATACAGACTCACTTCCAGAATCTTGGCCAGACAGAACCATGCGGCACCGGTCCGCCCGCCCCGAAGTCCGGCCACGCCGGGCTCGGCACATCCGACAATACAGTAATCCCTGGCATCCTGCAGGCTGTAACCGCGGTTCATCATCGCCGGTATGTAAAGCCCGTCATTTGCAATTGCCGGAAACCCCGTCCCCAGGCGTATAGTCTCGGCAATCTTTCGTTTGAACTCTGCCGGCGTCCCTTCATGCCATCTGACATAATGGGAAGGCTGAAGCGTTCTTGTATTGGCAATACAATCCATAATTATGTAAGACAGTTCATTCGTCACATCTTCCCCTGTCTCCGGATCGGTTCCGCCCGTAGTCAGGTTCTGGAAGATCGGTTTTCCCCTGAAATAAGCAGTATCATCCCAGGAACGCATACGTTCCACGGTAGACAGCAGCAAAAAGAAATTTTCAATCAGTTCAGTGGCACTGTCTCTGGTTAAGCATCCATCCGTAACGTCCTTTTCATAAAACGGCATCATTACCTGGTCAAAACGTCCCGGACTGATCCCCTGGGCATTATCCTCGATCTGTATTCCAAACTGCACAAAGGTCATAAACTGCAGCGCTTCGTGAAATGTCTCTGCCGGATATTCCGGAACTTTTTTACAGATCCGGGAGAGTTCCATAAGTTCTGCTGCCCGCTTCTCATCCGTCTCTTTTGCCGCCAGCTCTCCGGCCAGCTCTGAATAGCGTTTTGCATAAGCGATCAGCGCCTGACAGACGGTAATTGCCGCCCGGTAGAACCGGTTCTTCTCAATTCCATCCACCGTCCACATTTCCAGTTTCCCGATCTCATCTTCACAGATCCGGATGATCTCCTTCAATCCCCGGGCAAACAGCCATGGCCATGGCGGAGTCAGGTGCCCGCAGCCGCCATGCATGAAGTTCACAATATTGACTGCGCCCACATCATCCTGGGCGGAAATCGCCTCCTGCGGCAAATTCGCATACAGCCGGTCCTTATGTGTATTTCCTTTCCAGTATTCCAGAATCTCCTGCAGTTTCGGCATATCTTCACGCCTGTACTCAATCTTATCGGCCGGGCGCTCATCCGGAAAATAAGGTTTTCCCTTGATAAACTCTTCTTCCAGAAAATCAACCGCATACTCCGGAAATAACGGTGCATAATTCGGCCTGCTGGCCTGGTTTCCTGCCAGGAGACTGCCCGGCAGGATATAAATCGACATATCTGCCAATATTTCTTCCAGTGCTTTCGCCCGCAGCAGGATCGGAGGAAGATCACGATTCTCCTGATAAACCTTTGTAATAATACAGCCGCGCTCCATGCACATACCGACCTTTGACGCATTTACATACTCAGACATCCCTTCAATACGGGCGGTACGTACCGGCTTTTGATGAATTTGAAAATGAAAAGGTTCTTTTACTGCTGCATCCATGTATTTCGTTTCTCCTTTCGCACCACATTACCAACCCAGGAACTCCGGATCATTACAATTCGTACTGTCAATCTTATAACAGGTCGGCCGTACCCAGGTAAATCCGTCATCCGTTTCCGTTACCTCAATTGCAACACCCTTATATTCGATTTTGCTGTAATCAACTTCCTGCCCCTTAGCCAGCAGATAAGCGATTTCAACCGCCACCGCCTGTTCATCCGGTTTAAACATTACTTCATAATTAATTTTCCCGGCCCGGACAGCATCAAGTGCTTCTTTTTCTCCATCTACACTGATAATACTAAACTCTCCCATTCTGCCGGCACCCTCAACCGCCTGCAGACCTCCCAGTGCCATTTCATCATTCATATAGTAAATCACATCAAAATCACCTTCATTCGGATATCTTTGCAGAATTGTTTCTGTCACTTCCATCCCTTTTGTCCGGTCAAAGTCACCATCAACTTTATAAATAACCTCAATCCCCGGTTCCTCTTCCAGCTTGGCATAATAAGCTCCGCCCCGGTCAATTGTAGATCCGGCACCGGCAGTCCCTTCAACCACTACAACCTTACCTTTGGCATTACCGGATCCGCCTAACGCCTCAATTGTCTGTTCTGCTCCCTGTGTCCCTGACAATACCATATCCCAGGTCACATAACACGCCCAGCTCACATCCTGTCCCTGCTTCAGAATACGCCTGTCCACGATAATAAGCGGAATTTCTGCATCATTAATCTTTTTAATAGAAGGAAGCATCGGATCTGATACCGCCGCCGTCAGAACAATCGCATCAACCCCCTGGGCAATAAACGTATCAATCTGCGAAGCCTGCGTCGTCGCATCATTTTTGCCATCCGCAAAAATCAGTTCACAGTTATCCAGCCCTGCTGCTACTTCCTGGGCCCCCTGCATCAGCAGCTGATAAACCGGATGATCAAAATAAGCCATCGCCCATCCGATCGTAACCGTCCCGCCGCTGTCTTCCGCCGCAGAAGCCGCCTCCGTAACTGCCTCCTGCGCCGCTGCTTTTGTCGCCGTCTCAGCCGCCGGACTCTCCGTCATCGTATTCCCCCCACTGCCGGAACACCCCGCCAGCAAACCAGCCACCATCACCGAAGCCAAAAACCCACCCAACAAACGTCTCATTTTTTTCATTGCAATCCTCCATTCTTTTTATTTATCAATAATTATGCATAATTATTTTTTTCTTTTCTCTATTCTTTTAGCCATTTCATACAACAATTGTACCAATCATTCCATTCTCAGTAAATTCATTTTTATCATTACTTTTTTATATTTTTTTGACCTCCGTCACCAATTATTCAGTTTTTACAAAAATGCACAAAAAAAACAGCAGCCATATATCCCCAATATACCCTACTGTTCCAACCTTCATCAATTTCATTTATATTTAAGCCGGTTCTTTATCCCTGCTCTTTGTTCCTGCTCTTTATTCTTGCTTTTTGTATTTTGTTTTTGCTTTTTGTTTTTCCTACCGGGAGTCAATTTGTTCCCGGTAGCGGAGAGTCGGGGGCAGAGCAACCGGTTTGGCGACATTTGGAGCAATGTTGATATGCCTTAGACTGTGAAGCGGCCCTGATGAGGGAGGAATCCTGTTCTCCAAAACAGGATTCCAGGCTTGCGGAGCTGAGAAATCATCAAGATTTCTCAGCGCACTCAAGCCGGTGCCCTCATCAGGGCCGTTTCACGGTCTTAGGCATATCAGCATTGCGGAAACGGAGCCAAACCGGTTGCTCTGCCCCCGACTCTCCGCTACATCGCGAATAATTTCACTCCCCCTCCATATTGACACCAGCAATCCGAACATTAACATCCAGCACAGTAAGCCCCGTCATATTCTCAATCGCCGTCTTAACCCTCTCCTGAACCTTCGCACTCACATCCGGAATCTGATATCCGTACTTGATATTCAGCGACAAATCCACCGATACGTGCTCTTCTGTCACATCCACCTTAACCCCCTTGGAAAGGTTCTTCATCCCCAGCTTTCCAACCAGCTCATTCGTAATATTGCCTGCCATCGAACCGACACCGTCGATCTCTGTTGCTGCCAGACCGGCTATAATTGCAACTACTTCATCGGCAATCTGTACTTCGCCGATTTTCTCTTTTTCATATACTTTATAGGTATTTCTCTCCTCTGATACGGCCACGGTTATACCTCCTATGCATTCATTTTTATTGTCTCATTATAACAAATTAAGACCTCTTTGCATAGGTATATTTCCATTTTTAATCAGCCCGTGAATACCTTGGCTATTAGCAGCCGTATAAACTACTCGTTCAGGTTCAGCAGCGTAATGATGATGTCTTCTGCTGCCACACCGACTTTTCTCTTTACAATGTCTTCAATCTGTGCACGCTGTGGGTCGGTGATGGTTGCGGCATTGATGACGACATCTACTTTTCCGTCAGTCAGGCTGACGACCGGATCGGTGAAACCTTTGGCCTGCAGAAGTGTTTCTGCGGCATTTTCTTTTTCTGCGACTGCAGTCATGGCAATCATGCTCTGGATCGCTTCCTGTTTGGCAGCTTCATCAATATTGGTGTTGTTGATGATGTTATTCAGAGTTTCTTTATTTTTGGCACGGATCTGCTCACGGTTAAGCTGTACGCTGGCTATGTAATCAGAAACACTCATGCCGCTGGTCAGTACTGCTTCACCCGGATTATCCAGCCCGGCTTCTTCGCCTTCGTAGTCCCAGCTGTCGATTTCCGCCAGCTGCTCGGCTTCTTCGATGGTTGCTTCCTCCTGCAGATCATAGCTGGCCGCCTGATTCTCACTCAGCAGGTCCTCATCCGAAATCTCTAATAATCCGGCTTCGAATATGACATCGTCACCGCTTGCTTCCATTTCTTTTTTTCCTGCGTAGTTCAGATATCCGGCCGCAGCAATCATAACCGCCAATGTGGTGATGATGATTTGATTTCTCCGAAATAATTTCTTCATGTTGACGTCTTTGAGGCTTTTCCGATGTTTCAAAATTTTCATACTGATCACTCCTTTTATTCCACCCGCTTTAGTACTTTTATCTTATGTGCGGGTAAGTCAAATAATGCTTCCATTGCCGCAGAAATTTCTGAACATACTTTGGGACTGCCCCCGCCGGCCGCACTGATGATGATTCCGGACAACTCCGGACGGATCTCTTTTTCGACCACCGGCTCACTGCGGCTGTCGCCGGAAACCAGTACAGTACTGCTATCCAGCTCTTCACTCTGGATTTTTCGGCTGCCGCCATTGGCATCGGTTTCCTCAGTCAGAGAAAAGCTGCTGCTGTTGTCCACATGCAGAACTTTTTCTGATGAGGATTTTAAAATAATCATAACATCCACTTCGCCAACACCATCTACCGTCTTTAGAATTTCCCGAACCCGGTGTTCAAGTTCGGCTTCATAAGAATCTGTGACTTTAGCCGCAGCCGGGACAGCATCTGCGGCGGCCGCAAGCTCTGACTCGGTCAGCGCCTGCGGAACCTCCTCACTTTTATTTTTGGTTAAAGATCCGGCCGGAAATGCCAGAATGCAGAGGATGATTCCCATAGTTAAAAGAAACAGCCACTTGTCCTTACCCTTGCCCTTTAACGAACTGAATTTCCACATATTCATCCTCCAGATCATAATACGATACTATTTTCTTTTGCAATTTCTGAGTCTCGGCATGTTCCTGCACGGACTCTGTCTGTGCCTCTCCGGTCTCATCCATTCCAATCACAACCGGTTCTACCGGAATGACGGCTCCTGCCGGAATATCCCCGCCATCAGCACCACTTTCATAAACAACCAGCCGGATCTGTTTTACCTTACCAAAATCAGCACTGTCCTGGTCACGCTCAATGACCACCCGGGACGATGATACCTCCAGCCCCTCTTCCCGGATCATCTGCTCCAGATCCCCGGCAACAGCTTCTTCATACTGCCCGATCATCTGTTCCAGCCGTTTATCCTCAATGCCAAGAATCTCCTGCTTCAGATCGTCAGTTTCATACTGAAAAACAAATGATTCATAGTACCGGCTGATCTTATCCTCCAGACGCAGTCCGCTTGAGATCGGCTGGATAATCAGCAGAATCAGCACCATACCGGAAAAAAGCTTCAGGTATTTCGCATATTTTTTCCCGGGCAGAAGATTTTCGATAACCGATATAAACAACATGTAACAGATAATATTGCGGATCCATCCGTAAAATGCTTCCATCTTCTCCCCCTCTCCGGTACCCTGTTATGCCAGGTAAGATACATTGGTTCCGATACAGATCAACGCAATGGTAATGATAAACAAAAGCAGGGTCGAAAGCACCAGATTTAAGAGCAGCTTCTGCCCGTCAGCAACATTGCTGATACAGGCTACCAACCGCTTATCACATACCGGCTGCATCACCGCCGCAACAGCCCGGTACAGGCACAGCAGAATTAAAAGCTTCAAAACCGGAACCAGACTGACCAGCAAAAGTACAATTACGGCAGCCGCTCCCATGGTATTCTTAATCAGAACGCCTGATCCCAGCAAAAGTTTTGTCACTGCACTTGCGCCCTGCCCTACCCCGGGAATCACCTGCAGGACCTTCTGCAGGCCGGCAGTCTGAAGGGAATCTGCAAACGGCAGAACCATGCCCTGAATCAGCTGAAAACCGAGAACCACTCCCAGCAGGGACCGTATCCCCCATTCAATACCGGTCTTTAGCAGATCGGTCAGACGGGAAAGCATGTCTTCCCTGGCGATATGACCGGCCATAACCAGCAGGATATATATCCGTGTCACCGGCATAAGGATATTCAAATAAAACCGCTGAACCGCTGCAATCAGAAACAATGCCACTTCATACCAGGCAATCGATGACATACTCCCGCCGGACCAGGCCACCGTCAGAAAATACGATGGTATCAGGACGTTAAAAAACTCTACCTGTTTTTCCATTACCGCTCTGGCTATTTCAACACTCTCAGAAAAGCCGGCTGCCAGTATAACAAATGACAAAAGATACGTCATAAAAAATCCGGTTTCCGACAGCTGGCTGCCGGTAAAAATATCGGAGAAGTTAGAAAATACAGCACCAATCAGCCCTAATGCCAGTAACTGTCCCACAATCTTTCCGCCATGTGATATTTCTGCCAGCAGATAATCCTTCAGCGTACCCAGAAGGTTTCTGACCAGCTCATTCCCCTCACCCTTCATCAGCATCTTTACCATCTGGCTAAATGTATATCCGTTTCCGGCCTGTCCGGTTTCCTGTTTTAAGAACTGATCGAGCGCCTCCCACTCTTCTTCCATTCCCATCAGACCATCGATAATTCCGCCGGATCTGTCAGCTGCCTCCGATGCACTGGCAGGAAAAGCAAAACCAATCAGAAGCATAACCAGGCAAAACAACAGTCCGAATAAACACCGCTCCCGCCTGATCATGCTAAGAATCCCTGCAGCGTCTCCATCAGAGCCAGCAGAATCGGCATGCTGACAGCAAGGATTGACAGCTTTCCAAAAATCTCGATCTGACCGGCTATAGCTCCATAACCGGCATCTTTACAGATCCCCGCCGCAAACTCC
Source organism: Lachnospiraceae bacterium (assembly GCA_032073745.1). Taxonomy (GTDB): domain Bacteria; phylum Bacillota; class Clostridia; order Lachnospirales; family Lachnospiraceae; genus Brotaphodocola. The sequence continues at coordinate 51,115 of DAMAMW010000015.1, forward strand.
GCGATATAAGTAATCCCTGTCATTTTCAGCAAAGTCGCCAGATACACCTGATTGATCTGAATAAAATCCTGGATCTTTTTCATTGCATCCAAAATACTCTCAAGCTTGGATATGCCGTAAAAAAAGATGAAGCATCCGGCTGTAGCCGTCAGATAGGTCGAGTATTCGCCCTTTACCCCTTTCATTTGTACCGCCAGCATTACCGCAGTAATGCCGACAATCGCAATGGTTATTATTGTCATGGTATCACCTACAATGCAAATAGATTTTTAATCGTCTCAAACAGCTCATAGATATATGGCACCATCCAGAACAGGACCAGAATCAGCCCGGCCAGGCTGGTCAGAAAGGCCTGTTCCTCTCTTCCGCTGTGTTTTAATACCTGGCACATAACAGATACCAGGATACCAACCGCTGCAATTCGAAATATCAGATTGACTCCCATTTCCTTCCCCTTTCGCACATTCAGCATAATATAATCGACAGGAACAGACCGCCCATAACACCAAGGCTGATATAGAGCCGCCCCCGTTCCTGTTTTTGTTCTCTCAGCTTATCAATATCCAGATCAAGCTGTTCCAGGTACAGCTTGAGATTGCGTTCCTGCATGTCGCGGTCCAGGAATCCCAGATGCTCTCCCATCGCGGACAAAAACTGCCTGTCCTTCCTCGAAAATGCCGCTTCCGGTGCTGATTGTCCGACTTCTTCCTTCCATAAGCTGTTAAAAGACTCCCCCTCCTGCATCTGAATACGCTCAGATACCTTTAAAAATAATTCTGACAGAAAACCATCCGTCCGTCTTCCAATCGTATCAAATGCCTCTTCCAACGGGGCGTTGGCATATAAAATCTGCCCCTTCAGCAGGATGATCATCTGCCGCAGCTGTTCCAGATTCTCCAGGCGTTTCTGATACCATTGGGACATCCATACGCCAAGTCCGGTTGATCCTGATATAATCAGAAGACATCCTGCTATTTTCATCAATACACTAATCATAATATTTACCGCCTGCCGGATACAGCTGGTTCCCCCGGGAATCATAAATCTGGCTGACATTGCCGATTTTTCCCTGATTATTCAGAACCAGATACCGCTCAAACCATTTCTCCTGAACCAGTTTTCTCAGCACCGGCTTCTGTTTGATATCATCAATCGAACTGCCATGAACGGTCGCAATCAGTTTGCAGCCGCAGTTCATTACATATTCAATTGCTTCAAGATCCTCCCGGCTGCCAATCTCATCAACAGCAACTACCCGCGGCGACATCGTACGAATCAGCATCATCATCCCCTGGGCTTTGGGACAGCAGTCAAGAATATCGGTTCTGATTCCGAGTTCATTCTGGGGAATCCCCTGATAACAGGCTCCTATCTCCGACCGTTCATCAATAACCCCCACCGTCTGCCCCGGAACATCCTCCGTCCCATTGGAAATCTGTCTGATAATATCCCGCAGCAGGGTTGTCTTGCCGCACCTCGGCGGAGAAATAATCAGCGTATGCAGGATCTCCTTCTGCTCATAAAGATACGGCAATACCCCATCCGCGCATCCTTTAATCTGATGTGATAACCTGACATTGATAAATGATATGAACTTCATATTGCGGATTCCCTTCTCATCAACGATCGTCTTTCCGGCGATACCGATCCGGTGCCCCCCCTGGATCGTAATGAATCCCTGCTTCATCTCCTCTTCAAACGCATATAACGAATAATTACTCATGTGCTCCATTGTCTCTTTCAGTTCCTGTTTTGAGACCAGATAAGCTTCCTCGGCACGCTTGCTTAAATTCCCGGACGGGGTTATGTAATATTCACGATTGTTACAGATCATAAGAAGTGGGGCATGCACCCGCATCCTGATCTCCTGTACCTGATCGAAGTCCACGGTCACCTGCTTCAGAATCATTCTGACATCTTTTGAAAATACCTTTACCAGTTCGTCTTTTTTGTCCAAAAAAAATCACCCCTCCTCTCATAATAATATATATGAGAGGAGGCATGATTTATTCCTGCCATGAACTATTAGTTTGTAATTAAAACACCTGACTGATCAAACTCATACACGACACCATCAATCGTCTGGCTGCCGGTATACATCGCACCGGACTCACCACAATAATAACGGCTGCCATTCAAGTCAATCCATCCGGTCACCATATATCCCTGTTCATTCATAAAATACCAGCTGCCGCTGGCCGCATCCTGAAACCAGGTATTCACCGGATAAGTACCATCTGCATTACGGTACCACCATCCATTAGCATCAGAAACCCATGCACCTGAATTCAAAGCACCTGTTTGTCCGGAAGTTGACTGATCCGTTCCCTTGGCACCAGGTCCGGAATTCTCCGTATCAATCTTACTGCCGTTCTTCAGATATTCCACATAATCAGCACTGATATAGCAGCTGTCGGAGTATTCTGACCAGTTTGAATCACTGTAAGACTTTCCTTTTGCAAGAGCTTTTACACGGAATGTATAATCACCCTCTACCATCATCTTGCTCTTGAAATTATATTTGGTCTTTTTGGTCTTGATTTCAGCGACCTTGCTGTCATCGCGGTAAAGATAGACCTGATACTGATTGGCATCCTCTACCTCATCCCATATCGCCACGGTTCTGTCATCTTCATCCCAGTAAGGATCCGAAACTTTATCCAGTCTGGTTGCCGCCCATACGGTCATCATGCTCCCCATTACAAGGAGTACAGTTGTAATCAGCAACAGTAGTTTTTTGTTTTTAAGTCTAAGCATCCGTCTGCTCCCTCCTTTTCCTTCTGTTTACATATAATACCATATTTCCACGACTGCCTCAACTTAATTTTTCTTTACAATTCAGGGCGGCAGGAAATATCAGTCAAAAAGATAGCCCGTCAGGAAGATAGTCCATCCAGAACCCGCCGGGCCGCCCGCATCTTCCCTTCATCCGTCCGCCATATCTCAAACTCACTCATCCCCGGCATCCCCATATTAACATCCGCCTGCCGGTATTCCATCTTACTGTCCTGAGAAATCTTTCCCGACATATGATAAGCAGTAATTCCAGTTTCCTGATAAATCATCGGAATCACATCTGCTCCAATACCAGCTGCCGCCTGAATCTGAATTCTCCCTTCACTCCGTTTCACCAACTCTTTTAACGTCTTAATACCGTCCACACAAACATTCTTTTGCCCTGAAGTAAGAATCGTCTTAATCCCAAGCCCCACCGCCTGTTCCAGCCCCTCATAAGGATCGGCACAAACATCAAAGGCCCGATGCAAAGTAACCCACATATCCCCCGCCGCATCCATCAGAGCCTGCATCTGTTCAATATTAAGGCTGCCATCAGGCTTCAAAATCCCAATCACAACCCCATCCGCCCCCAATTCCCGAAACCGCCGGACTTCGTTCTTAATTATATCCACCTCATAATCCGTATAACAAAAATCCCCAAACCGCGGCCGTATCAGCACATGCACCCGAACATCCGCATTCCTCCTCACCGCCCGAAACAAAGCCTCGCCCGGAGTAGTCCCCCCAATAACCAGGTTACTGCACAATTCAATCCGATCCGCTCCCCCCAGAGCCGCCGCCACCGCCGACTCCACCGAATCCACACACCCTTCCAAAACAAACCGATCCATCATCAACCTCCTCATACAATCAGTCAATTTGCAACAAACCAATAAGCAAAAAAAGGCCGCAGCACCAATGAAAAAATCACCAGCCCACAGCCCATTATATTAAATATCTCCCCTATTTCAAATATCTCCGCCAGAAACGCCCTTACCATACCTAGCGGAAGGTGCAAATGTCGCTGGGGGAATGTGGGACTTTTGTGTCGGATGCAACGACATTGACTGCGGTTTCGCCAGTCCTTAGAACGTGGGCGGGGAGTTTCTGGGGAGAATGTCTGACCTCAAAGTCAGACATTCAGGCTCCGGAACAGAGAAATTATCAAAATTTCTCTCGTGACTGGAGCCGGTGCCCCAGAAACTCCCCGCCCACGTTCTTAGGAATGGCCAACCAAAGGAACGGAGTCGCATCCGACACAAAAGTCCCACATTCCCCTCGCAACTATATGCACCTACAACATCTTCTTCATTTCATCAGCCACAAACTGCACCTTAGTCCCCACAATTACCTGAATCGAAGTCTTACTAGGTCTAAGTATACCGGAGATTCCAGCCGACTTAATCTTCTTATCATCAACCTGTGTATAATCAATGATCTCAATCCGTAGTCTGGTTACACAGTTATCTACAGATTTAACATTGGCTTTTCCGCCCAGACCTTCGAGAATAATAGCTGCAACTTCTGTAAAGTTATCATTGCTTAAAACTACTTTTCTTTCAGCTTCCTGATCATCATCCTCACGTCCCGGAGTCTTCAGATCAAGTGCTGTAATCATTGCACGGAATACTACATAATAAACAACTGCCACTACCGCACCGATAACCAGAATCATCCAGGTATTCTGGGCTGCCGGTAATTTGGCACAAAGAATCCAGTCAATCATACCGCCGCTGAACGTAAATCCGGCCCTTACCGGAAGAATCGCACAAACCGCGCAGACAATACCGGTCAGTACTGCATGGATTACATACAGTGCCGGTGCAAGGAACATAAATGCAAACTCAAACGGTTCGGTAACACCGGTCAGGAAGGAACACAGTGCTGCTGCGCCAAGAAGACCTGCTGCTACTTTTTTCTTGTTTGTTTTTGCTGTGTGATACATTGCCAGCGCTGCCGCCGGAACACCAAACATCATGACCGGGAAGAAACCTGTCATATACTGTCCGGTTACACCTTTTACGATATCTGTTGTTGCATCGTATCCGCCCATACCCCAGAATTTGTAGAGATCGGCAATACCAATCGCATCAAACCAGAATACAGAGTTCAGTGCGTGGTGCAGACCAAACGGAATCAGCAGACGGTTGAAGAAACCGTACAGACCAACACCGATTGCTCCGGTACTGGAAATAGCTGTACCAAATGCTACCAGTCCGCCGTATACGACCGGCCAGGCAAAGAACAGAATCAAACTTGCCACGATGGTTGCACCGGCAGTAACAATAGCCACACTTCGTCTGCCGCTGAAGAATGACAACGCATCCGGAAGCTTGCATCCCTTAAACCGGTTGTAACAGGAAGCTCCGATCAGACCGGAGATAATACCGATAAACTGGTTGCCGTTAATCTTGCTGAATGCAACGTTTGCTTCGCCGCCGGTAAACATTTCAACGGAACCGGGAGCTAATAATGTAGTAATCATTAAATAAGAAACCATACCTGCCAGTGCCGAGGTTCCCTCCCCGTCATCTGACATACCGACTGCAACACCAAGTGTAAACAGAATCGCCATGTTGTCAATCAGCGCTGAACCAGACTTACATAAAAATGCCGCAACAATGTTGTCGCCTCCCCAACCTGCCGGATCAAGCCAGTACCCCAATCCTAACAGAATGCCGGCTACCGGAAGACATGCTACCGGAAGCATCAGGGATTTCCCTAATCGTTGTAAATACCTCATCATAAGCTTTCTCTCCTTTCTGTTCTGCCCTCATGCAGAACATCCCCTTTTTTTTATTTTAAGAGGTGACCCTCTTAGAATACCAATTACTATTTTTTAATTTTTATAACTGTTTCTCCAGGTGAAACAGTTTTTCCTGTAATGCCTTCCAGCGAAGCGAACGCATCGGGATTGCAGACCAGTACCGGTGTAACAGGATTTAAACCGGCTGCCTTTATCTGCTCTACATCAGCCTCCAGCAAAAGATCGCCTTTTTTAACAGTTGCTCCCTGTTCGGTGTGAGCCGTAAATGGCCCGCCTTCCAAGGTAACCGTATCCAGTCCGAAATGGATTAATATTTCCACCCCGTCACCCGTTGTAATCGCCACAGCATGCAGCGTCGGAAATACCACACTGACAGTTCCGTCAGCCGGTGCATATACCTTTCCGTCAGAAGGAATGATTGCCACACCCTTTCCAAGCATCTCCTGTGCAAACGCCTCATCCGGCACTTCTTTTAATGCAATACATTCACCGGCCATAACGGCGCCTATTTCAATTCCTGTGTCCTCGCTTTTCTTTAAAATCTTGTCAAATAATCCCATAATACAACTACCCCTTTCTTAAATTAATTTATTGCAGCTGGTCCGGATGGCTATCTTCTTGAATGATAAAGCCATTCAAGAAGCATCGGATGGCCATCCGATGAGAGATTGTGCATATATCAAAGCAGCTTTACAAGCAAGCTTGACAGCTGCTTTGATATATGCACAATCTCTCGCCGTCCTGGGCTGTTTCACTTTAAATACATATCTTTCAGTCTTCCGATATCCAGTACCAGATGCAGAATCTCAGCCTCAGTCATCTCACAGGAATACCGTTCCTTAACAAATGATCGGACTTTTTCCACCAGAATATACTCATCGCAATAATAGCTTTTCGCAAACTCCTCCAGGCGGGAATCCGGGGTACAGTCATCGGGCGGCAGTTTCAGCAGCCGGTGGGCAAGAAACTTGATATTCATCGTAAATAACTGCCGGTACGGAAAATCCCGATCTTCGATCCCTAAATCACTTTCAATAATACTGACCACTTCTTTCATCAGGTCGGTCATTGTCAGACCATCGCGAACACTCATATCAAATCTGGCATTGATGATGTGGAGAGCAATGGATGCCGCCTCGTCATCAGGCAGCCGGCAGCCGGTCTTTTCCCTGATCCTCATCAGGCCGTACATGCCTACTGCATATTCGTCCGCGTAAAACCGCCTGACCTCTTCGTGCAGGATGTTTGTATAGATATTTCCCTCCTTGCACTGATTAATGGCAAAGCTGATATGGTCGGTCAGAGTCAGATATACACTTTCGATCAAATCCGTATTCAATTTTTCTTTGGCATATGAAATGATCTCGTCGGCCAGCTGAAGATGCTCCATCGGAAGTCCTTTCAGCAAATTCTTAAACCGCTCCATGCTGTCATGATTGTCAATTCTGAATATCTTTTCTATCGCATCGGGCGCCAGTATCTGGTTCGGTTTTTTGTTAAACCCCAGTCCTCTGCCCATCGCAACAATCTCATTACCATCCTGATCAATTGCCGATACAATATTATTATTAATGACTTTGATTACTTTTACGCCCAATTCGTACACCCCGTTTTAAGACGCTGAGAAATAAAAAAACCAAACCCTACACATAATTAATCATAATAATTAAATGTAAAATTTGGTTTTGCCTGCCTGCCAGTAACAATCCAATGTTATTCAGTTCGCTTGTTAAAGATATCCTAGCATATAATAATTTAAAAATCAAGCGTTTTGTTTATTTCGTTGCTTTTGAATAATTTTTAAACCATTTTTTAGTACCTTTTTACATATAAGTGCCAAAAATGGAAAAGTTTAAAGTCGTGATTATAAACAACATCCAAGAAAATGACAACGTTTCCTGTCAAAAATCACCTTGTATAATTCTAGTATTTATATTACCATAGAGGTAGTGAAAAACAAGGAGGAAACTTATGAAAACCACATTAAAACGAGGCCTCATTCTGGCTGCCTGCATGGCACTCTTCTGCCCTGCTGCTGCATTTGCTGAGCAGACTGCAGAAGAAACACCGGTATTTGCACCGATCACCCAGGCAACAGATCTTTCGCAGGCAACTCCGACAGAAGTTGTTTCAATCAGTTTGAAATCAACACCAGATAATGTAATCTTCAATTACGAAGGCCTTACCATTAACCTGGTCGGCTACAGCCAGTCCGGAAACAATCTGAGAATGGATCTGCTGATCAATAATAATACTAACCGTACTTATTACATCAATGCCTTCGACACCACGCTTAACGGAATGACATGTGAATCAGTTTCTTCTCTTGTTGCATATCCGAACCAGATATCCAGTGACTATATGCTGTTCTCCATGTATGGTGATTTGCAGCGTTACATGGGCATGGATGAAATCGCTGATATTCAGTTGAGTTTCTCAGTTGCCGACTATGATGCTTATTATGCCGCATACGAAGCTTATTACGAGGATTATTACAATAACGACTACCCGGATCTCGAAGATTATTCGACCAACACCAATCCGATTAAGTTTAAGGACTACAGTGCCCGTACCGCTGCTCTCGATACCGGTACCCTGCTCTATCAGGGCAATGGTATTAAGATCACAAAAAAAGACCTGTTTATTCGTAATTACGGACCTGCTGACCTTCATCTGGTTATATACATCGAAAATACAGGCAATGAAGATATTTATATCAGCAACGACAGCAATATCCTGAATAACTACAGCGTCGGAACTGACCTGGAAGGCACCCTGGCTGCCGGTGAAAAAGGCGTCACCCAGATTATTATTCCGGCTTCTGAATTGAAAGAACTGAATATCAAAAGTCTTTCAAACATCAGTAAATTCCAGGGTACTTTTACCATCTACACCGGAGCCGATGCCGAAAGCGCTGCTTATTACTACAATTACTACGGCGGTTACGACTCAGGCACAAGAGTTAAAACACCACTGATTAATTTCCTGAAATAGTTGACTGGAACGCAATTTTAAAATAAAAGCATGCTTGCACCGGTTGAATTATCAGTGCAGGTATGCTTTTTTGTGTTTTTATCATTTTCGCTGTTGATTTAGGCCGCATCCGTCAATACTACAATATAAACCAGTTTAAAATTAGGAGGTTATTTCTTGAACAACTCAATTATCGGGCCAATCCTGCTGCAGATTGTATTAATATCACTGAATGCTGTATTTGCCTGCGCCGAAATCGCAGTTATATCCATGAACGACAATAAACTGGCTCAGATGGCCAGCCAGGGCGACAAACGAGCCATCCGCCTGGAAAAGCTGACCAGTCAGCCGGCCCGATTCCTCGCCACCATCCAGGTTGCCATCACACTGTCCGGCTTTCTGGGCAGTGCTTTCGCCGCCGAGAACTTTTCCAAAAGCCTGGTCAGTGTTTTACTTAAGTTTGGCCTGCCCATCCCGGCCAAAACGTTAAGCGCTGTTTCCGTATTCCTGATCACCCTGGTCCTGTCTTACTTTACACTGGTATTCGGTGAACTTGTTCCCAAGCGGATTGCCATGAAAAAAGCAGAACCGCTGGCACTTGGCATGTCATCCATGATTACGTTTATTGCTAAAATCTTTGCACCGCTGGTCAGTCTGCTGACAGCTTCAACCAACCTGATTCTGCGTGCGTTCCAGATCAATCCGGATGAAGAAGACAACGAAATCAGTGAAGAAGAAATCCGGATGATGGTCGATGTCGGCAGCCAGAAAGGTGTTATTGACACCCAGGAAAAAGAATTTATCCAGAATATTTTTGAATTTGACAATATCTCAATTGAGGAATTTGCCACCCACCGGACCCAGGCTGCCATCCTATGGCTCGATGATCCCCTGGAAGAATGGGAAAAGACCATGTATGAAGCAAGACATACATGCTACCCGATCTGTGATGAAACAATTGATAATGTTGTCGGTACGCTCAATATCAAAGACTATTTCAGCCTTCATGACAAGACCAAAGAGCAGGTCATGAATACCATTGTTAAAAACCCCTGGTTCGTGCCGGAAAGCATTACTGCCGACCAGCTGTTTCGGCAGATGCAGCACTCCCGCAGCCATTTCGCCATTGTTCTTGACGAATATGGCGGAATGACCGGAATTATCACCATGGATGATCTGTTGGAACAATTAGTCGGCGATCTTGACGACAGTACTGTCACGGAATCCGGTCAGGAAAACATTCACCAACTGAGCGACGGTACCTGGGAAGTGACCGGCAATCCGATTCTTGATGATGTCGAAGCTGTACTGAAAGCCGGACTCCCTATTGATGACTATGATACTTTCAGTGGTTTCGTCCTTGGCACCTATGGCTCCATTCCGGAAGACGGCACTGCTTTTGAACTTGTCTGGAATAAACTGACGATACAGATCGTGGAAATTAAGAATCATATGATACAGAAAGCAAAAATTCTGGTTCGAACCGAAAATCAGGAATTAAGCGAATAAAAAATAAGGTTGTGGCAGACCTGGCAAGAGCCCCGTTGATTACGGGTATTCCTGTCAGGTCTGCCACAACCTTTTGGGTTCAATATGAGAACTCGATATCACCGCTGGTAGTTTTGACTCTTATGTTGTTGTCTGACGATGGACCAACCTGGCCGGCCGCCTGTGATCCCTTTTTATTAAAACTCAGGCTGTTATCAAAATAGGTTTCAATGTCACCGCTGCTTGTGGTGGCATCAAACTGAAAACCGGCCTCCTTCGGAATAATGCAACTGACTTCACCGCTTGAGGTTTCGATATCAACAGAGCCTTCCAGTCTGGTAATAATCAGATCGACATCACCTGATGTTGTTCTGGCTCGTGCCGAACCGTCCAGCTGGTTCACCCAGACAGAACCGCTTGAGGTTTTGACATCTAACTTCCCTTCCAGGGAGTTCATTTCAATATCACCGGAGCTGGTAGAAATCCTGACATCCCCCAGAGCCTTTATGATTGAGACTGACCCGCTCTGGGTTTTGATATCTTTTTGTCCGTTCAGCTCTTCTGCATACACGTCTCCGCTGGAAGTATCAATCTCGATACGATCAGCCGTAACAGTATCAAATTCTGCATCACCACTGGCCGTACGGATGATATACTCGAGGAATTCCCAGACACCGTCAGCAGCGACGTCCCCGCTGCTTGAACTGATCTTGACTGCCCCCTTAAAACTGTCGGGTAAATAGACTTCAATATAACGGTAATTACTGCCAAAGACAGACCAGTTATTTGTCATCTTTTCATCTGATTCCAGGACGATGGTACTGCCGTTTCGTGACAACGTGAAGAAAGGTTTTTTCACGGACTTATTACTGATATATTCTTTGATGAGCAATTCATCGGTGTCACTTTTCAGTAAAAACACGTCACTGCTGCGGCTTTTTATTGTAATGCCGGTAATCTGATCAAGTGATTCTGTCTGACTGTTAATCATACGTCTTTCACTAAGATCATTGACCCATCCGCCGACCATTGGTATCCCATCGGTTCCGGCGGTCAGCGCAAATGCCAGAAACACCGCCAGGCCAATCATAATTACCGACAATACTGCGATCATACCCTTGATTATCGTTTTCATATCTGGTTTCTCTCTTCCTTTTTCAGACTAATCCCTCAGTTGAAATACTAAATTTACAATCGCCTGTGCACAGGCACCGATCAGGAACATTACCCAGGAGATATGCCACGCTCCGGTTGCGAAGCTGCACATAAAATACAGGACCAGGATAATCATCCAGACAATCGTACTGACTGATCCCTGAATGGATTTTCTTTTCTTCTGTTTGCTGTTCCATTCTTTAAATTCTTCTACAACGGTGTCATCTGTCTTCTTGTACTTTGGATAAGCAGCACCTACATAGACCAGTATTCCGGTTGCCAGAGCTACAATCATCAACATGGCGACAAAACCAAACTCACCGAATGGAGTTAATTCTTCAAAGATAAATGCAACACAAAAACTGAATATATATAAACCTACAGCTAATGCTTTGTAAAAAGCTGTCTTCTTAATGATTTCATCACGCTCTGACGGGGATGATACTTTGATTTCTTCTTTTTCGAATAACTGATCAAAATCACCGATAGAATTGATCACGATATCGAACGCTTCTTTTTCAGGGACTTTATCCTCTACCAGATCAAAATACCGCTCCGTGGAATTCGCCAGCAGCTCTTCTTTTAATTCATATGCAGCCCTGGTTTTGGGGGCTGCTTCAAATACTTCGTCAATATACTTTTTTAATTCTTCTACCATTACCATATCCTCCTGCTCCATCATTATTTTAATATTTTATCTATAATGGCTTTTGTCTGTTCCCATTCCCGTTTCTGCAGTTCATAAGCTTCCCGGCCTTCTAAAGTGATTGAATAATATCGCCGCCTGGCGCCGCTGCCTTCATTGCCCCAGTAGGATGTGATAAATTCTGACTGCTCCAGCCTGCGAAATGCAGAGTATAGTGTTGCTTCTTTTAACTCGTATAGATTGTTTGTCTTATCCAGAATATCTTTATTGATCTGGTAGCCGTAGCTGTCCTGATCCAGCAGATGGGCCAGTATAATCGTCTCTGTATGGCCTCTCAGCATGTCTGATGTCATTGACATAGGGTCTGCCTCCTTTCAAGTTCTTTTTATCTTGACATAAATATATCACGAGATACCTCATCTGTCAAGGTATGTTTTTTCAAGAAGTATATTTCTTATTTATATACCTTTTGAAAGCGAGATACTTTAGAATGAAGAGTCCGGTTTGCCGGACTCTCACGCCCTTTCCTGTTAAATATAAAAGTGATATAAACCAGGGCAATAATGCCTGTCTTATACCACTCTTTTAATCTGTGATTTTTATTCAGTTAAAACAGAGTCAGCTGTTCGTAGTCACTCCACAGATGACGTTCCATATTAATCAAACCATTTTCATGGAAGGTAACGCCCTCTTCTTCCAGCATCCGACGCTGTATGTCCTGTCCGCCGAACGCATAATCCGGAGACAGGGTCCCCTGCTTGTTGACTACCCGGTGATACGGCAGGTCACGATTCGCTGGGGCGTGACTCATTGCGTGGCCTACTTCTCTGGCGGCCCGGGGGTAGCCGGCTTTTTCTCCGACCAATACATAGGTGGCCACTTTCCCACGGGGAATCCGGGCTACAACCTCATAGACGGCATCCAGAAATGCCTTGTCTATTACGACCTGTTCCGGGTAATGTGGAAAGTCCCCCTCACGTCCGTTCGGCGGAAATGTCCGATCCATAATCATTTTCTCCTTTGTAAGTATTACTCGTCTCCATATTAACAGACATCTGTTACCCGTTCGAACATTTTGCGGCATCAATAGCTAATACAATCATTAACGAAATTATCGTATTTTCCTCATCGGGTATATCAATTGCGTAAGTATCTGTCAGATTCCATATCTTTTTGGAAGCCGACATGATCAACCGCTGGTCCGGAGCCAGCACCCGATAGTCCCACTCCAGCCAGTCCCCGCTTACCATCCAGCCATTACACGACAGAGTGAAAACGGGTTTAAAAAGGGTCAGTTCCTTTTTAATCTCACCGATACAGCGTCCATTAATATACATTTCGAATTTAGGCAGGAATGTCAGAACACGTTCCTGGATTGTGCCGACATGACTGCCCCTTGCATCATAAATTTCCAGTTTATGCCCCCATGACAGTTTCCCTTTTACCACAAAAACTGTGTTGCCCTGTTCATCATAAATATCATAGCTGTCAAACCATGAAAACAGCCTTTGTTTGAATAATAGTTTCATGACGTCTGCCGTCCTTTTCATTAAATATTTTGCGAGGTAGATGTTCCTCTCTTATTTTAGCAGAATCAGGATTATTCCGCTACACAAAATAATTCTGTCACTGATAATATCTTTTCTCGCCGTCCTGAACTGTTTCGTTTAAATTTAGGTTGACTTTGGTTATATAACATTATATAATGATTTTACAAGACATTACATACCATTAGGAGGTTATTATGGAATTAAAAAAGATCATTTCTGAGATCAAAGCAAAGAATGACAGTATCAATTCTGTATTCTTTGTCGGCTGCGGTGCCAGTATGGCAGAGCTCTATCCGGGTCACTATTTCCTGCAGGACAATGCCAGGATATTGCGCTCAGCCATCTACTCCGCCAATGACTTCGTTTATGCCACCCCGGTATCGGCAGGCAAAGACAGCATCGTGATCACCTGTTCCCTTGGCGGCAACACTCCTGAAACCGTGGAAGCTGCTAAAAAAGCCAGATCGCTGGGCGCCCACGTTATCGCCATTACCCATGTTCCCGGTTCACCTCTTTCTGAGAACGGTGACTATGTCGTATATCATGGTTTTGAAGCCAACTATGCGGCAAAGCTGGAGAAGATGACCATGAATCTTCAGCTGGCCGTTGAGATCCTCCATGCTTATGAAGGTTACGAACACTATGACAAAATGCAGGCAGGATTTACCGGCATTTATCCGCTGATCGAACAGGCAGTCTCCTTTGTTACTCCGGCCGCTCACAAATTTGCCGCAGACTACAAGGATTCCGATGTGATCTATGTAATGAGCTCCGGCCCTACGGAAAAGGTTGCCTACTCCTTCTCCATCTGCCTGCTGATGGAAATGCAGTGGATCAACTCCGGCTCCTTCCATGACGGCGAATTCTTCCACGGACCATTTGAGATTGTCGATAAAGATGTTCCTTTCCTCCTGTTGATGAACGATGGACGCACCAGAACCCTGGATTCCAGAGCACTCGATTTCCTGAATCGTTTCGATGCAAAAACAACCGTGATCGATGCCAAAGATTATGGCCTCGGTTCGGCAATTGATGGTGCAGTAAAAGATTACTTTAACCCGATGCTGATTACTGCCGTTCTCAGAGTCTATGCAGAACAGCTCTCCATCGTCAGAAATCATCCGCTTTCCAAGAGAAGATATATGTGGAAGCTGGAATACTAAATTCTAAATCACTTATTATCAGGAGCCGGCGGTCGCTGAACATACAGTTCAATGGCTTCCGGCTCTGTCTTTTTGCCGCGCCGAAGTGCGGATAGGGGAGTCATGATGACAATATTCTATAAAAATAAATACACTGCGATGGCGGGTTCACTCCTGGGAGTAGCCATGTTCGCTTCGGCCTACAGCCTGTTTCTGCGGCCGCTGCATCTTTACAGCGGAGGATTTACAGGACTGGCCCAGATGATTAATACCCTGTTTAATTTTATTACCCGGCAGTCATTCAGTCATATTGACCTGACCGGAGCTATACTCTGGGCGATGAATCTGCCATTATTTGTCCTCGCCTATGTTTCGATCGGAAAGGGATTTTTGTTTACTTCTATCCTGTGCGTAACTGTCCAGTCCGCCCTTTTAGTGGTGATCCCGGTGCCGGCTGCTCCTATATTCAGCGACAGCCTGACTAATATAATTGTCGGCGGAGCGATATCCGGATATGGCGTGGGTCTGACCCTGTGCTGCGGCGGTTCCGGCGGCGGCATCGATATCGTCGGTGTATACGGGGCTAAGAAGTTTGCTGATTTCAGTGTCGGCAAGATCAGTATTTTTATCAATGTATTTATCTATCTCTACTGTGCTGTTGTTTACAACCTTGAAACCGCTGTTTATTCGATCCTGTTCTGCATTCTCTCCTGTCTGGTCACCGACCGGGTGCATGCCCAGAACATCAAATCCAGTGTTCTGATTGTGTCCAGGCAGCCGCAGGTAAAAGAACTGATCATCAATGAACTGCAGCGGGGTGTCACGATGTGGGATGCCAGAGGCGGCTATACCAATGATCCCAGCTGTGTTTACATGACTGTTATCTCCAAAGATGAGTTCCCGGTTCTGCGCAAAAAAATAATGGCCCTGGACAGTAAAGCATTTATCACTGTCCAAAACCATATGGGTGTCTATGGAAACTTTATCAAACGGCTCTGAGTATTTCGACACATCAACCTTTGACCGCTCCGGCTGTCAGGCCCTTTACGAATTGCCTCTGCATACACAGGAACAAGATGATCAGTGGTGCGGAGGCAATCGTAATTCCCGCCAGCATAACTGCATAATCTGATCTCATATCCCCTTTGAATGTCATCAGGCCGATCGGAATCGTCATCAGCGCCTTCGACTCTAAAAAGATATTGGCAAATAAGAACTCATTCCAGACAAAGTTAAGATTGACGATCGTACAGGATGCAAAAATCGGTTTGCTGATCGGTATAATAATCTTCCTGAAAATCTGGAAGCTGTTGTACCCATCGATGACTGCAGCTTCTTCCAGCTCTTTGGGAATCGACAGAAAATACGATCTCATCAGGAATACGGTAAACGGAATCCGGAATGCAATGTATGGCAGAATGACTGCCAGGTATGTATTATAAAGCTTTACACTCTTTAAAATGCGATACAGCGGAACCAGTGCCACCTGCTCGGAAAGAGCCATACCACCAAGCACGATGAAGAAAATAATTGTTCCGTACTTTGTTTTAAACCGGGTAATTCCATAGGCCAGTAGAGAACTCAGGCTCAGAATAAAGATCAGGGAAGTAATACTGACAATCAGTGAATTGCCGAAATATTTGTATAATCCTTTATTCCATGCCGTTACGAAATTCCCCAGATATAATTTCTTTGGTAATGTCAGGGAATCTGTCAGCAGCTCAATATTGGTCTTAAATGAGTTCATGATCATCCATGCAACCGGAAGTATGATGATCATAACTAAAATAATGAAAAATATATTCAGCACTACTGTTTGAAGTTTATGTTTTTTCATCCAATCCCCCTCCTATACTTCGCCGGATCTGGTGACTTTTATCTGAATCAATGACAGCGCCATTGTAAAGACAAAGATAAACACACCAGTCACTGCTGCCATCCCCAGGTCATCATGAAGAAATGCATTCTGATACAAAAATACGCCCAACACCTGAGTGCTGTTGCCCGGTCCGCCGGCTGTCGTTGAGTACACTTCCGTAAACAGCTTAAACGCGCCAATTACGGTAATAATCGTACACACCAGCAGCTGTTCCTTAACGAGCGGAAGGATGACATGTCTGGCCCGGGTGATCGGGCCGGCTCCGTCGATTGAGGCCGCTTCAATATAATCGTGGGATACATTTTGTATTGCAACAACCATCAGCAGAGTGATATATCCGGTGAACTGCCACTGGCTCATAGCGATAATACAAAAGATCGCGATCTTGGAATCCCCCAGCCATGTCCGTGTCCAGTCATTCAGTCCCAGATGGCGGAATAAGGAATTGAGCATACCGATATCAGGATTATAGATAAAGGTAAACAGGATACCTACTGCCGTCAGGGAAATCAATGCCGGAAGATAATAGATATTCCGGTAGGCATTCCGGAATCTTCCGGTTGCCTTACTTTCAAGCAGCAATGCTACTATGGTACCAAATCCCACCTGGACAATCAGAGAAATGATACAGTACAGAATATTGTTCTTCAGCATAATCGGAAATGTGTCTTTTGTAAAAAATCTCACATAATTATCCAGGCCGACAAATACGCTGGATGAAGAATACGAGGAAAGCCTGAAGAAGCTATATACGAAGTTGGTAATGATCGGAACATACACAAATATGAGTACCATCAGCACCCCCGGCATCATATACAGGTATGGCGTTATTTTTTTCTTTGTTTTCATGATCCACCTGCTTCCTATTTCTTAATCATAAACCCTGCTGAAAAAACCGGCAGGGTTTATGCTTGTTTCGTTAACTTAGTTTGATCCCGGAGTAACCAGTTTCTGTGCTTCAATTGCTGTCTTTGAAATCTTAGCCATTGCTTCTTCCGGAGTCACATCGCCATTGGTTACATCAGAGGCAGCTGTCATATATTCATCAGCTACGGTTGAGTACAGGGCATTGTCAAACCATTCGCCCATCTCTTTGGCATTGTTGATTACTTCATAGCCATCCAGTAATTTTGTATCGGTTACACCTTCGGTAACGCCCTTGGCTGCATTAAACCAGCCGATTGACTGAACCTGATCTTTGCCTGACTCAGTTCCAAGGAACCATTTCAGGAACTCTACACATTCGTCCGGATATGCAGTACCTGCATGAACGGCAAAACCTTCCGGAACACCGGTCAGAATGTCAGGGTTGCCGGCACCTTCGATAACCGGGAAGTTGAACATACCATATTCAAAATCAGGAGCCAGATCACCAATGTAAGGAATTTCGATCAGTTCTGCATAATACATGGCAGCACGTTCCAGAGCGAAGTTGGTTCTGGACATATCGGCAGTTGTTCCGTTAACACCATCATTACAGTAAGAAACGATAGTTTTGTAATATTCCAATGCCTCTACATAACCGGGATCGGTAAACTCACCGGTTGCCGGAGTATAATCAACAGCTCTGACTTCGTCACTGACCAGAAGCTGATTCAGTGTACCGATATAGTGGGTTGACGGCCATTTTTCCTGATTTCCGTATGAAATCGGAGTAATGCCGGCAGCTTTCAGTGTTTCACAGACTGTAATAAATTCATCCCAGGTGGTTGGTACCGACAGATTATGTTCTTCAAAAACTTTGGTATTATAGAAGAACAGTTTACAGTCAAGCCGGAACGGGATTCCGTACTGAACACCGTCTTTGTTGTACTTCGCCAGCTGCGACTCCATCAGGGAATCCTTCCATTCCGGATCGGCTTCCATATATGGTGTCAGATCCAGCATCAGGCCTTCACGCAGGAAACGTTCGGAGAACTCACCACACCAGCTCCAGTAGATATCGGGAGCATCGTCACCCGCAATTACTACTTTGATCTTCTCTTTGTAAGGATCATTCTGAGCACTCTCGATCACAAATTCGATCTCCGGATGCAGTTCCTCATACTCAGCAAGTTTTCTTTCGATATAACTATTGTATGGTTCATCCGGGAATCTGTGGAAGAACTTAATTACCTTCTTTTCTCCGTCTGCCGGTGCTGCTGTCTGAGCCGCCTCTGATCCGGCTGTACTCTGGCTGCTCTCCCCTGATGCTGCCGGCTCCGCCCCTCCGCCGCATGCGGCCAGAGAAAGAAGCATCGCTCCTGTAAGTAAACCTGCTGCTGCCCTCTTAAAACTTTTTTTCATAATACTCTCCTTTCCTTTAACTATCAATTGATACCCCATATCCAAATGAACCGTCCTTCAGACAGTTATTTGCTGAATAAACTGCGGCGCGGTAAAGACTGGTCTTAATCAGCAGATCTTCATATTCTGCTCTTGTTACCACTCCCTTGTCCGCTGCCTGTGCCGGAAAATCAACGGCATCTTTCATGCCGTCCACATAATTAACTAAAAAACACGTAATAAAAGAATCGCCTGCCCCCATTGTATCTTTGGCTTCTACCAGGCATGGAGACTGCTCGTAAAACCTGTCTCCGGCCATCAACAATGCTCCTTTTGATCCTCTTGTCGCAATCACCAGACGTCTGCAGCCGTATGCCGTAATCTGTCTCATCTGATCTTTGATTAACGACAGTTCCATATCTCCGCAGGAAATGCAGGCACAATCCAGATACGGTGCGCACCGGCGCAGATACTCATCATCGGCCCGGTCTGAGAAATCCATTGATACAAATCCGGCCGCTGCCCGGATCGCCGGCAGCTGTTCTTCCACATAGCTGAAAATACTGGTATGTACAATGTCAAATTCCGAAATGTAACTGCTGTCCATGGCGGTCAGTTCAATCAGGTGTTCTTTGGATACTCCGCCTTTGTTGGAACCGATAAAAACCCTGTCGCCATCCTCCAGCTTCACCTCGGCATAACCATTCTCACCGGTGCAGAACCTGGCGTGCGAGAGGTCTATCTGCAGATCCTTCACTGTCCGGTATACATGCCCGGCTGCCGCATCATCGCCAAATACCCCCAGATAACCGGCTTCTATCCCGAACAGCCTGGCATAAACTGCAAAATTCAGTGCATTGCCGCCGGGATACATAATTCTGGTATGCATGTATTTATCCACGACATTATCGCCTAGTCCTAAAACACGAATCATACTCTGTTTTTCTACCTCCCTTTGTATATTGTTATATAATTATTCTTAAGTCATTATATATCATCTTGTGCATTTTGTAAATATTAATTGTAAATCTTTTGTTTCTTTTTTTCTTTTTAAGCACTTTGTACATATTTTATCAAACTAATGATGAATACAGTTTTTCAATACTTCGTCTGACAGACTGCTCCGGGTCCATAAAATACCGGCCGTCGGTTATCTCCAGGGACAGATATCCCTGATAACCGCCATCCGACAGTTCCTGCAGATACCGGTCCATATCAAGAATACCATCGCCCCAGGCCAGATGTCCGCGGGGATTTCCGTCAATAAAATGAACATGGATCAGGCGGTCCCCCAAGGCATCGAGATAAACCTTTGGTGATTCCCCGGCCAGATTCATCGGACAGGTATCCATAATGGCCCCGATCTGATCATGATTCAGTTCATCCATCATCTGCCTGAGCGAAGCCAGATCATTGACCAGATTCGATTCGTCTTTCCTTAGTACTTCCAGGGCAATCTTAATTCCATGGCGCACACCGCATTCCGCCAGATTATAAATGCCTTCAGCCGCATACTTCCAGGCCTCTTCACGGTTGCTGTTGTCAAAGTATCCCCAGCCGGAAGTCACCAGAAGTTTGTCTGCACCAAGTTCAGATGCTGCCCGCAGATTATTTTCAAAAAATTTCAGGCTTCGTCTCCGTTCATCGCGGCTTTCGGCTGCTATATTGACCGGATATACACATTGTTCCGGGGTGTAACAGACGACATTCAGATTCCTTGAGTCAATTTCATGTTTGATTCTTTTAATATCAAGATAGGTCAGGTCATCCAGATGGAAATGAGGAGCGGCACACCATATTTCGATATTTTTCACCTGATACTTAACAGCATCATCTAAAAATTTACGAAACGGGTGATATTTGTACTGGATGTTCATTAAAGCGATCTGGTCTTTTTTTATTCTGATATTTGACGGCATGATGAACCGGCTCTCCTTTCAAAAAAGCAGCAAGCCGCCGTTTTCACGATAGCTTGCCGCACAATTGCAGTAATTTAGTTGCTGTACATCATAATCTCATACCTTTTAGGATTGACTTTGCTCTTATAGATGTGCAGAGGATTGCCTTTGCTGTCGAGACAGAGCCCTTTCCACAGAAGCAGGGCCTCCCCTTCAGGTACACCTAAGTGCCTGGCTTCATCCTGATCAGCATAACAGATCGAAATCCGGTTTTTGCCGGCTGCGGCATAAGTCCCCTTGTCTTCCAAAATCTTGTAGATTGATTTGGTCAGGTCTTCTCCCAGTAAATAGGCAAATCTGGCCGGAAAATAATTTTCCTCTACCATCACAGGTTCACGATCGGCTGTTCTTAATCTGATAATCCGAATGATCTTCTCACCTTCTTCGAGCATCAGCTGCTCGGCGTAAGATACACTGGCATCAATCAGGTCAGCCGTAATCAGCTTGGCACCCGCTACCCATCCTTCCGACTCGCAATGTTCTGTAAAACCCATAAATCTGGTCGAATCACGCTTCAGCTTTCTGGCTGTAACAAAAGTACCGATCCCCTGTTTTTTAATAAGAACCTCGTCCTCCTCCAGCAATTCCACTGCCTTGCGGACAGTAATCCGGCTGATCCCGTAAAGCTTGCTGAGTTCGGCTTCGGTGGGAATCCGGTCCCCCGGTTTCAAATCACCTAAACCCACCTGCTCTTTGATCGCCTCCATTAATTGCTGATATAAAGGTACACTTGAGTCTTTATTGATTATAATCACATTATACCTCCTGTTATCCCCCGGCTATAGCCGGAGATTCTCCTTTTTACCGGAACATATTATAACATCTATCATACCATTGATATAATGCAATCGCAACAATTTATCGTTGTTAATTGATCTTTTTTGTTATGTAATTGTCAATATTCCAATTTTCTGTAATACCGTCTGATCGGCAGCGGATGTTTTCTGTTGGCTTCTAAGTGGGCCGATATCCGCTGAAATGCCGACCGCATCATAATCGGTGCCAGAAGCCCCCGAAACTCGTCACTGATTCCTTCCAGAACCAGATCTTTACTGTCAAATACCGTAACCTTTGCACTGATTGTCTGAACAAACTTCTCAACCCGGTCCATCAGCGGCCTGGTCACATCCTCACCTTTAATCAGCATCACCGGAATATCACGCTCAATCACCTCGAGGGTACCGTGGAAGAAGTTCGCTGCTGATACGGTTCTGGTCTTCATCCACTGCATTTCTTCCATAATACACATGCCATAACAGTGTGCCCAGTCTTCAAGATTCCCGGAACCAATCAGATACTGAATCGGCTCATCACAATACAGATCAGCATATGCCTTTGCCTTCTCGTCGGCCTGCCTGTAAATGGATACTACATTAGCGGGCATAGACTTGATCTCTTCAAAGAAACGCTCATACATCGGGAACTCATCACGCTGCTTCATCAGAGTTAAGGTCACTGTATACCAATAATAATAGGCACCGCCGACCGTAACTACCACATGATCACAAAGTTCATATAACGGACTGCCCTCTTTTTCCACATATCCGGTAACCCGTGCCCCCGCGTCTCTGGCTTTTTGTACCGCTGCAACCAGTTCGCTGGTGTCACCGGAGATTGTCTCAAAGAACACGATCGAATCCCTGGTAAAATTCGGATTCCCCTCAACGCAGAAATCAGCAGCATTCTCGACATATAACGGCAGTTTTGATCCGGCCTGTTTTACGATGTGATGCATCTGGTTGGCATAGAATTCTGTTCCGCCGATACCGATGTAAAACACATTGGAATACCCCTCTGCTGCCAGTGTGTTTACGATCTCCTGGGTGCGGGCGATGATGTTCACGCCATTTTGATGTTCTGAATAGACTTTTTCTTCGTTAAAGCTAATCATGTGATTCCCTCCCATTAATATTTATTATAATACATCATATCATAACGTTATATAATGTTCAAGCAATATTTTTAAAATATTGCATAATAAAACAGGGGACTGCCGGAATACGGCATCCCCCTGCTTAGGTTAATTTCCAAAACGATATCCGAGCCCCCAAACAGTTTTCAGGTACTCCGGATTTGTGGAATCATCTTCAATTTTATTTCTCAGACGTTTGATATATACCATAATCGTATTATTATCAACAATATCCTGATTCCACACCTGTTCATACAGCTGCTCTTTGGTAAAAACCTGATTTTGATTTTCCATAAAAAATCGAAGTAATGCCGTTTCTTTGGAGGTCAGAAAAAGTTTTTCATTGTTTTTGAATACCTCATAAGTATGTAAATCGAAACGAAGCTGACCACAGCTTAGAACTGCTGCTGACGGAAGATTATAATCTTTGCTCCGGCGGATCAGGGCACCGGCCTTTGTTGTCAGCATTGCCAGACTGAACGGTTTTGTCAGGTAATCATCTCCGCCCAGGGAAATGCCCAGAATCTTGCTTGATTCCTCCTGATTCCCGCTCAGGAATAATACCGGTGTCGTAATACCTTTTTTCCTGATTGTGTTAACCACATAGAATCCGTCGATTGGTGTCATCATCACATCCAGAACGATCAAATCAAAGGCATTTGTATTCAGAATATCCAGTGCTTCCTGACCACCGGATGCAGTGGTCACCTGCATGCCTTCCCGTACAAAAACTGTTTCTACAGACTTTCGGATCATTAACTCATCATCTACAATCAATACTTTTTCGTTCATCGCCCACCCTCTTTTCCCTACGCCAAAACTCCGGAAATCAATGTGATTTCCAGAGTCCTCGCAGGTCTTGTTAGTTTGATTATAACAGATAATTGGTTTAAAGAGCAATAATTCCCAGTACAAATCCTGCCAGCATTGTTACAATGGAGACAAGGAACAGCCATTTAAAACTAAATTTTATATGATCCTTAAGTTCTACATCTACCAGGCCGATCGCCAGGAACGTCGCTGGTACCAGCGGACTGATCATCAATCCCACATTTTTGCCGATAATCATGGTCAGGGCCGTATTTAACGCCGTAACACCGTACTTTGTCCCCACTTCGATAACCAAAGGCATCACACCATAAAAATATGCGTCGGTTCCAATCATCATCCCCAGAGGCAGAGCCAGAATGCCGAAAATAATATGTATAAATCTGCCCAATGGAGTTGGAATAATACCGATCAATACATTTGCCATCGCCTCCAGCATACCGGTTCCGCTTAATATTCCCACCATCGAACCGGCTGCAATCATGGTTGCTGAAATGACCAGAGCTGATGGGGCATGAGCCTTAATTCTTGCATCCTGTTCTTTCAGTGTATGGAAATTCACAATCAACGCAAGGCTTAAAAATACCATAAATACTACATATGAAGTTACAACATCAAGCATCAGTACCACAATCAGACCTATTGTCAGAAGCGCATTCACCCACAGCAGCTTCGGTCTTTTCAGCTCATTCTTCTTATCATCAGCCGCTGCATCTTCTTTACCTTCTGACTGATTTGCAGTTACCATACCGGCTCCGCGCTTTTTCTCAATCATGCCCAGCACCACGCCCAAAGCAATGGTCGTTACAACACCGAACACCTGGATCGGGATCAGGATATGCCACAACTCAGTAGCCTCCATTCCCAGTACCGTAGCCGTTCTGGCAGTCGGGCCGCCCCATGGCAGCAGATTCATCACACCCATTCCGGCCCCGGTAATGCATAAAAGTACATGAGGACGGATATTCATCCGCTTATAAATCGGATACATTGCCGGAATCGTAATCAATACCGTAGTCGCTGTGGCACCGTCTAAATGAGCAATTACCGCAATGATTGAAGTAACTACCGTAATCGCCACAACATTGGCTCCTGCCCGCTTAACGAGGAAATCCACGATGATGTCAAATACTCCGACATCAGACATTACCCCAAAAAAGATGACAGAAAAGATAAACAAAACAGCATTATTTGTAGTTGTCTTTACCCCTTCCTTGATGAAATCCCCCACTTCGATTACACCAAAGCCAGCAAGCAGTGCCGCCACTGCCGGAATAAAAATAAGAACTACGATTGGTGACATTTTACCCTTCAGCAATAAAGCCACGATTGCAAAAACCATAAAAAAACCTACAATTGCCAGATACATACATCTACCCCCTTTTTTCTTTCGGTTCAACTTTCCCGTTGAATCCAGTATAGGCGGCAGATCTTATTATAATCTGACTCAAATCTTAACCTTTGTTAAGATTTATACAATTTTCAATGTCCAAAACGGTAACCGGTTTTTCAAGGGCCGCCTGAATAATCTGATTATCGAGATACCAGCTGATTTCCTGATCCAGCTGCCCCGAAATCAATATAATGATGCCGGAATATCCAAGACTTCTTAAAATCCCGGAAAACTCCAGACCATTCATCATTGGCATGGCATAATCTGTAATAATCATATCCCATTCATGCAGGGATGTACGGATTTCTGCCAGAGCCTGTTCCGGATGTGTGCAGAACCGGACCTTGTGACATTCACGCTTCAGACTTCTCTTCAGTGCCTTGCCGGCATGTTCATTATCATCCACGATATAAATACTTTTTTGATCAAGTTCAATACTGACCGGCTGCTCTGCTGTTCCTTCCGTCACCTCAAACAGCGGCAGAATAATATCAAAACGGCTGCCCTGCCCTTCTACGGAAATAACGCTTATTTCACCGGACACCTGATGGACAAGATTCTGTACAACGGATAAGCCCAGCCCGGTGCCTTGTCCCATCTCCTTGGTTGTATAAAACGGAGTGAAAATTCTGCTCATGGTATCATCAGACATACCGGGTCCGGTATCTCCGATTGTTATCCCGTAACGAATCGCTGTATCATCCCTCATCAGTGTTCCCTTAACAGTCAGAACACCGCCCTGTTTATGCATCGCATGCACGGCATTGGTACAGAGGTTCACCACAATCTGATTTATCATCCCGGAACTTCCCAACAGACCAAATCCCTCATCCGGTTCCAGTTCCTGTATTAATTCGATATTGTCCGGCAGCGTTTTCTTTACGATCTTCAGGCTGCGTTCAATTTCTCTGGAAACCTGAATCACATCTTTCCTGACCTGATACCCTTCTGTCCGTCCATACCGGGACAACTCTTTTGTCAATTCTTTTGCCTTCCCGGCAGCTTCGACAATCTCCTCCAGGCAGTCGCGGTTTTCATCACTGATATTAATATCGCCGGCAAGCATCTCTCCGTAGAGCGTAATTGGTGTGAGAAAATTATTGAACTCATGGGCAATCATGCTTGTCATTGTTCCCAGTGTCTTCATCTTATCATTGTGCCGGATCTGCTCCTCCCGTTTATGAAGTTCCTCCCACGCCTCGTTCATCTGCAGAAGATGTTTCATCTCCTGTTCCATGGATTTCCGTCGATTGATGTTATTTACCACCTGTAAAAGCAGCAGGCCGAATACCATCGCAACTCCGGCAGTCAGAAGAAAAACCTGATTTCTGGTTTTCTCCAGTGGTTTCTGTATTTCTTCATAATCAAGAGTGCAGTTTACAATCCATATTTCTTCGCCAACCGGCACCTGGGTATACGCAACTACTTTTCTGGTCTCCTCAGGTTCACCCTCATCTTCCCACCAGTAACTGTTTAGTACACCGCTGCCCTCCTGCTCCACTTTCTGCTGCTCAACCCAGCTCTCCAAATGATCGAGATCCAGATCATATTCCTGATACTGTTCCCTTCTGCCCTCAACGGCATCAATGCCGATTTGATTTCGTGATTTGTGCATAAGTATCGTGCCGGAATAATCCTTTACCATCGAATACCCGTTTTCGCCAATCTTTACCGGTTCGACAATCTGCTGATAAATCAGCTCCATCTCAATTGATGCGATCACGTATCGGCTTTTCCCGGCTAATGGCGAAACTTCTTTTATCATAAATTGAGTAAAATGGCGCTGGCCGGTGAGCAGCGGGGCAAGCAGTATTCCCTGCTTATGTTCCTTGCTGCGATATTCTTCAATTAAATCAACATAATATTCGGCATACTCTGAACCACAACTAAAAAGGGCCGTTCCCTGTTCATCTGTTACTGCAATTCCGGAAACGGCTTTCTGTTGTTCATAATATCGCTGAACATCTTCCTGTGTCATTTCCCCTTCAAAATACACGGAAAAATGAGCCAGGCTTTCATCGTAATAATTTTTGAGACTATTTGCCACCGCTTTAGCAGTGGCTGTCATATGGGCTTCCTGAAGATTTAACAGATTCCTGTGATAATTTCCGAATATCCCCACGTTTAAAAGCAGCATAAAACCAATTGCCAGAATACCGGTAATAATTATAATAATTTCAGTGTATCTCGGCAACCCTCGTTTATTCATATTGTTTCAGATCCTCAGCCTTGTCTACAAATACAATCCCATCCAGATGATCAATCTCATGACACAGACATTTTGCCAGAAGATCCTCGGCTTCAATCACTACTTCAGCCCCCTCTTCATTCAATGCCTTTACTGTTACCTTTTGAGGACGATGTACACTTCCCCACATACCAGGAAAACTTAAGCAGCCCTCTGGTTCAAACTGATCGCCTTCTGCTGATGTGATCTCCGGATTAACCAGTTTCATAACACCATCCCCCAGGTCAATAACCACAAGTCTTTTTAAAATACCAACCTGATTTGCTGCAAGTGCACCACCGTTCGGTGTATTATGTAAGGTCTCAAGCATATCATCAAGGATCACACGGATCCTCTCTGTAATCTTATCAACAGGTTTGCATTGCTTTCTCAAAATCTCATCATCAGATGTTCTTAATGTCCGTATTGCCATGTCTTACCCCTCTTTGTGTCTTATTCAAATAGTTTGATAAAGTTTTTTTGTATTTTTCTGGTTGAATACCCGCAAGCCTGATAGAAGGCATGTGCTTTTTCGCGGTCCAGTCCTGATACAAGACGTACTCCGATTGACCCTTCCTGCCTTGCCCAGTCTTCAATGGCTTCGATCAGTTTGCGGCCAATGCCCATTCCCCTCTTATCACCAGCTACTACAAGCGCCAGAATATTCTTTAAGGATTCCGAATAGGTACAATCATAATCAGCCCCATGAATATAACCAACGATCTCAGCGTCAAGCTCGGCAACGAAAAATTTATTACTGTCCTTTTTTAGAATTGCTTTTATTCGTTCATGTGTTGCCGACACATCAAATTCATAACCAAGACCGGAACGGTTTAGTTCGTAAATAGAGAGATAGTCACTCTCCTGTGCTTCCCAGATCAACAACTCCATCAACATTACCTCCTTTTTTAGGTGAAATCAAATGTCGGATTAATCGCCCCAGTCCATACCCGATTACGCATGGAGCCGACCAGTAAATAAAACAGATAACCAGGCTGGCTGCGCCCAACAACATAACATTCACAGATTCACCTGAGAACAAAATCACCACGCTGCCAATGATTGTTATAGACTGTGCTACAACAAAAAAAATCCAGAATTTCTCTGCTTTTGCCAGGCCAAGTACAAGTGCCATCACAAACAGTGCCAGCGGATAAAACACCATAAACCCCATTCCAAATGCAATATCACCAATATTGGGAACCCATAACATAACCACAGCTATAATCAAAATCGTAACGATACAGCATCCGGCCAGTAACATATGCTTCTTCATATTAAAAATTCCTTTCATACACCAATCTCTGTCATACTGTAAAATATCATACGATATTTTCACTTGAAAAACAATCATATCCACGTAAAATTCCTGTTGTTGACTGTTTGAGACTTCTAATGTAAAATTGTGTAATACCAAACTAAGGTGGAGCTGCTTATGATAAACAAAACGAAGTCCTTCTTTGATGAAAATTTTTTCAGCAAACATTTTCCGCTCGATTATCGCATTTATATGATTTTCTTTTTTGTCAGTTATTTTGTGGCTCTCATGGCCGCTATTGTAAACACAATTTTATTCAGCGGAATTTTATTCACAATACCGCAGTGGCTGTTTGTATCTGCTTATACCTACCTGCTCTTCGTAACCCCCAAAACCAGGATGTCCTTCCAAAAAATTCATCTTGTCTTTATCACGATGGTCTATATCCCGTTTATTTATTTCCAGACTGATGGCTATAATGGAACCGCACTGCTTTTCTCTGTCATCGGCATGTTGGTTCTGACAGTCACATTCACCGGGAAGGCACGGGTTGCTGTGATCCTCACTGATATCGCTGTCAACATTAGTTGTGTCCTGGTAAACTACTATATTCCGTCAGCGGTGGTGCCGCTCGATTCACTTGAGACCAAAGTTATTGACCTGATATTGTCGCTCATTATGGCATTTGGCGCAATTGCAGTGATTACTGCTTTTATTATGAAAGCATTTCAAGATAAGAATGATGAACTTGCTGAAATTACAATCCGTGATGCATTAACCGGAGTCTATAACCGTAGATTTCTTTTTGATTATCTGGAACAGCTCCTGAATTCCAAGCGCCTGTCAGATCAAAGATTCTGTGCCCTGATGATGGACCTTGACCATTTTAAGGTGATCAACGATACCTATGGGCATAGTTTTGGTGATAAGGTATTACATACCTTTGCCGTGACTGCGCAAGGTGTACTCCGGGAAGAGGATATCCTGGCCCGGTACGGCGGCGAAGAATTTGTTATACTGCTTCACAATGTCACAATTCCGGCCGCGGAGGCCATTGCTGAACGAATCCGTCAGGCCGTCAGTGAACTCCGGTTTGATAACGGAGTTCAGCTGACAGTCAGTATCGGTTTGGCAAAAGCACATCCCGATGATACCGGCGAGGAGCTTCTGAAAAAAGCGGACCAGTATCTCTATCAGGCGAAAGATTCCGGTCGGAATCGTATCTGCCGTCCTGGTTTATGCTGATACAACCCGCTTTATATGTGAATTGCGCCAGTACCATGCTGCAGAGGTTACTAAATATTCAGGGGATCCCGACGCCAAATGCATTGGCCAGCGGACTCCCTGATATAATTTGCTGCTTTTAATACCAGCTTATCGCTGGCCTGAACCGCAAAAGAGTAATTAAAATATTCCAGCATATCGATATCGTTATGACCATTTCCTATAACTGCAACCCTATCTTCCGAGTATCCCATCTCTCGACAGATATGTAAAATTCCATTCAGCTTACATGCATCTTTGTTGGTAATCCCGATAAAGTTTTCTTCACAGACCACATGATTTTTGTCCTGATTAATCATCTGATACTCCCAGCCAGAACGCGACTGCATGGTTACTTTGTATATTATATCTTCCTGACGGTATATTCTGATACCCGCTGCATCCATATTTAAACTGCCAATGTCAAGTGGAATCAACTTCTGATAATCCCGTCCGAATATCTGAATGTCCGCTCCTTCAGCAAAAACTCCGCCGGAGATACAATCCCATATATCACTGCAAACTTTACGGGCACTCTGTAAGGGGCGCGATGTCGCCAGATATATCCAGCATTGCTGCGACAGACTCCTGACGGCTGCCCGCCCGTCTTCAGACAGCTTGCCGCTTCCATCAACCAGCGTACCATCTATATCAAAAAAATAAACGAAAGGCTGCTCTGCCGGAATTCGAAACGTCCGGTTTGGGCCAAAGACTTCAAGCCGGTTTAAATCCTTACGATTTGAATATGCCAGATAGCAGCTGCATGCCCTGGCCTTGCAGCCGCGCACATTCATCCTGGCCAGACTTTGCCGGTAGATATTCCCCATTGGTTCCCTGCTTATATTACAGGCAAATACATCGCCATTCTCATTTATAAAGAAGGAATCCTGCCCCGCCCTGCACTTATCTGTATCTGCCGGTAAGTACGAGAGTTCAAGCTCAAACAACGGATCAATATCTGTAAAAGCCTGAACGATCTCCCGGCTATATGGTTCCGGCTTGCCGTCCATATCGTTGATCCACAAATATACGGATGGATCAAGGCGTGCCCTCAGCTCCCGGATAACCGGCAAAGCTTCAGTATCTCCGACTGCACCCACACAGAAAGATATGTTATGCTGTGCCAGCTTCTCACATTGACGGACAAAGTCAGTGACAGATGTCTGCGTCGGATGAAAGGAACACCACAATTTTAGTTTGCTTACATCTATTTCGTATTCAGACAAATGATCGATATTAAAGCTTAAGTTTGTCTGACATGCAACAAATTGAACTCCGCTCCGCCTTGTCAGCCGGGCAATCTGCTGCAGATAATAGTCATGAATCAGCGCCTCCCCGTAAGGCAGAAACATCACACCGATGTCTTCATATTGTTCCGTCTCCCGGCAAAAACGTTCCAATGCCGCCCGGTCTTTTACAAGCTGCCGCTCTGACTTTGGGTTCTTACTGAACGGACAGTAATGGCACCGGTAATTACAGGATTTCAAACTGCCCCTGTAACTCAGTGTTTTTATCTTTCTGCCATTTCCCATTGCCTCATCTTCTCCATAACTTCCTGTGAAATAAACATCGGGCCAATATAATCAGAAAGAGACATCCCGACTTTGGTCAGCCTGATCCGGTCACCATCTGCTGCAGTATGCCGATCACAATATCCCTGCCTGAACAAGGAAGCGAACTCATGAAAATCCGCTGTAATCTCACTGCCAAAAATGCTCCGATATTCCGATTCCCGAATTCCATCCATATGCAGCAGGTTCTTAATCACATACCGCCGTTTTAACTCGTCTTCACTTAACTCATACCCGAAATCAATCAGGCATTTATCTTCCTTTTTAATAAAATCCTCAAGCTGGTGCAAACAGTCTTTTCTGCTCACGGCATATGGCATGCAGCCATGAACATTTCCAATATAGCTCCGGCCTCCGCAGCCAAGTGACAGCGTCGTTTCAAAACCGCACCCGGATGTCGCCGGAACCGTTTCTCTGACAAATCTGCGCATCGATACCTGGTGATACCCCCGGCTTAACAGATACTCCCGGATCTGCCAGTAAAACTGATAGGTTTCTGTATTCTGAACCTGTGACTGCTGAAACATCCCGGTTCCTTTTCTGATATACAATGGATAAATAAATAATTCATCCGGCTGATATTCCATGGACCGATCCAGAGAATAGCGGATCGATTCCTGCGTCTGCCCTTTTATTCCATAGATCAGGTCCAGATTCAGGCACTCAAAGGATGCATCCTTTAAGATTGATAATGCCCGACCAGCGGCCCCCGCATCATGCCGACGCTGCAATTCCTGTAATTCTGTATCCAGAAAACTCTGAATCCCAATACTGACCCGCTTGATCCCGCTCTGTTTTAAGATTCTGGCCTTTTCTGATGTTGTCTGATTTGGAGAAGTCTCTATACAACTGTAAGATTCCAGTGCGCCGATTTGTCCGGCCATCGCAAACAGCTCAGCCAGCAAATCTGTTTCAAGGATCATCGGAGTGCCGCCGCCAATCGTTAAACTATCCCAGGTCAGCGGCTTCTCAAACAGTCCGTACTGCCCCGCCTGTTCACGCACTGCCCGAAGATATTCCGAGAAATAATCATCCCCTTTTCCGGTTACTGAAAACAGATTGCAATATCCGCACTTCGTCTCACAAAAAGGAATATGAATATACAGGTTTACAGCTGATTCATGCAGCCTTCTCAGCAGCATATCCTGATCAGTCCCGATCTTTTGATAAGCTGTTTTATGCGGATAACTGTACATGTATGATGTATAAATCTGCTCTGATGCCAATTTTATCACGACCTGTTACTCCTCTAAAAAGAAATGCTTATACGGAACCGTATTCACTACCTCATGATTAAATCCATGGAACTGATACCCGTCCTCACCATAGCAGGAACCGTGATCCGAACAGGCAATCACAAACGTCTTATTACGGCTGCGGAAGGCGTCAAATAAAGTCTCCAGCCGTTCATCCACATGCCGCAGCGCTGCAGCATGGGTCGTGCAGTCATCCTCTTTAGCCCCATCTACATAAAAATAGTTCGGATAATGAATCGCCGATATATTAATAAACATAAATACCCGCTTATCTGCTTCCACCTTATTCAGCTGCTTAATCGCATACTCAATCTGATTGTCCGTACTTGCTTTTACCGCACAACCAAAGGACGGATTCCAGAAACTCTTTTGAAACATCCCCGGAAATACTTTACCGATATCGGACCGTTTATTAAAGAAGGCCACCCCGCCAATGCAGATCGTTTCGTAACCGACACGGGACAATCCCTCCACAAAATTAGGTCCTTCAAAAGCAAATGATTTCGGCGGAGCATATTTACCAAGGCCGATGTTTTTAGGAAAAAACAGCATCTCCCGCTGTGTCATCGGTGTCGGCTCTACCGGACTGGGCAGAAAACCGGCAAACATGGCGTGATGGGAAGGATAGGTAAAATTCCCCGGCGCATTGCATTTATTCCAGCCGCCATAACGGTTCAGCACCGGAGTCCCGCCGTTTTCCTGCTCCTGCATCGCCACATCGTAACGCAGGGTATCCAGACAGACAAATAAGATATCGTGACTCCCGACAATCTCATTCATATTAATACTGTCAGCATTCTCCGGCACCGGTTCGGTAAAATCAAAAGGCACTTCACCGCCGATCTCCTGTAACATCTCCAGATCCACCTCATTTACATGTTCATCATTTTTCATATTGTCCTCCATCCATCATTTCATTTTGCAGATATTTAATCTGCGCCTGGTAAATCTGATTATTCCGGTATATATCCTGATAAATCAGATCACCCTGAGCATTGATTTCAATAATATATGGTTTCAATGTTTCCGGCGTAAGTAAAATGTCAATTCCTGCCGACCTGAGACCATTAAAAGCCCGTGATGCCGACCGGCACAACTGCCCGATTTCTGTTATTGTCTTATCCGGCAGTTTAAGTTCTGCAACATCCATGCCATCATTATTCAGATGCAGATTCGTAATCGGTCCGGATGAACACCTGGCTACCATATATTCGATCCGGCCAAATTGATACACGACCCGCAGATCATAACTTTTCCCACAATATCTGGCCTTTGGCATCCATTCTTCCACAATTGCACCCGCTCCCAGAACCACATCTCCAAACAGTTTTATTTCCTCAGAGTTATCAAATCGTCTCAATTTCTTCGTATTATACAGACCATTTTGCTCCCGGAGTGCAGAAGTATATAAAACTTCCTGCCCGTTCCGGGGATTCATCTGATACGCCAGTATCCCGCCGGCCCCCGAACCATAGGTAGGTTTGATAAACACACGGTACTTTCTCTGCTGTTTCATCATTTGCCGGAGCATCATCATATCAGTTATACCATCGGCAAAAACAGGGGTAATCGCTACCCCTGTCCGGCTTAATATCTCTTTGCAGTTTCGTTTGTCAAGTGTCTGTAATATTGCTGACGGTTCATTAAGCATCCTGATATCATCTGCCTGACCGAACCGATACAGCAGCTCACGATAAGATGCGATATCTTCATTCGCTTTCAACAAATCAGAATTCCCGAAGCGCGGCGGATCCAGCTTAACCACACAGCCCCTGAATTCATTCACATCAAACGACTCCATCCCGCTGCCGTACGGCATCGGAACAAATCTCAGCGGGCAGTGCTGACTCTGTGCCGCCTGTGTAAAGAAATCAACACCTTTCGATCCGGAATCGCCGATCAGTACCAGTGGCCTTTTCATTCGCCTCGCTGCCTCCACTACTCGGTCAGTACCGGATATTTATATTTATCGAGCACATCCTGCTGATCTTTAATCTGCACCTCAAACGGCAGAGCATTCAGCTTATCCATCATTGTTTTGGTCATATAATGGTAATTGATATCAAGCAGCTTCAGACCGCCCAGCCGGTCTGCATGGTCAAGCAGAATCTGGCCGCCCTTATCAGTCAATACGCCGAAAGACAGTTCAAGCACTTCAAGCTGCGGTAAAATATCACTGCCAACAACCATTTCCGTTATCTCATCCTGCATCTCACTGTTGACCAGACCCAGATGGGTAAGGGCCGGGAAATTCGCTTTTGTGATTAACGCCCGGATATCATCAACCGATGCATCAAGTCCATAATTATCAACACCCAGATACAGAACCAGCGATTTTAATGCAGGAAAATCAGCACCGGCAATATCTTTCATGACATCCAACCCCAGACCGCCGCAGATAATTTCGATCTTCTCCAGATTCTCATGATGGACACCACTGCCAAATACCAGATCCTGCGCCCCTTTAATCTTCAGTTCTTTCAGTCCCGGCAGCGCTTCAAACAATTTTGAATAATTGCCCTGAATAATCCAGGAAACCTCGCACTCCTCATAGTCCATATCCCCAATAAACAGTGACTCAATATGAGCAAATTTATCTTTATTAGCAATGATTCCATCAATAATTTCCTGTGGACTCATATCGAAGCATTCGCCCCAGTAACCAACAATAATTGATTTCAGTCCGGGAAGCGCTTCATCCTCCAGAATCCGGTTCAATAAATCTGCCGGACCGGCCCCGTTCTCATCACTTTCCTCGTATGTAAAATAATATTTCTTTGATGTTTCTGCCATTGCTGCCCCTTTCTCCCGCATCTACGCTCAGTTTTATTTTAAAATAAGTTTACCACGGAGACGGGATTTAGACAAGCCGCTATTCCTTCACAGCCCCCGCTGCCACACCGGCCAGAATATACTTCTGAAAAAACAGATAAATCAAAACCGTCGGCAGCATAACAACCACAATACCAGCCGCCAGCGTCTGCCACGATCCCTGCTGGGCATTAGCATAATTCATCAAAAATGTAGTCAGTGTCCGCAGCGAATTTTTCGGCATATACAGATAAGGCACATACATGTCATTAATAATATTAATTGCCTTAATAATAATCACAGTAGCCGTAGCCGGTGCCAAAAGCGGAAAGATAATCCGCCCAAACAGATTAAAATAATCACACCCGTCCAGCAGCGCACTCTCATCCAGCGAAACCGGCAATGTCGAAATAAACTGCCGGTAAATATAAAGCTGCATCAAATCCGAAGCAACATAAATCACAATCGGTGCCCCAAGACTGTTATACAACCCCAGCCCATTAATAATCTTAAACCGCGCAATCTCAGTAACAAATGTCGGAATCAGCATCCCGGCAAAAAACAAAGTCACAATCACCTTCTTAAACCGGAACTCAAACCGTTCAATAATAAACGCTGTTATCGTGCCGAATATAACATTAAAAAATATACTGACCACCAAAATGATCCCGGTATTCTTAAATCCAATCAAAAGATATTTGTCAGTCAGAACCTTCTTAAAATTCTCAAATGTAACCCTGGCCAAAGGCGGCAGCATAAGCGGCGAAACCTTCACCATATCCGCCTTCGTTTTAAGCGCCGCAAACAGCGTCAGTACAATCGGCATCAGCACCAGCAAAACCATCCCGATACAAACAATCTGTTTTATAATCTGTACCCCGGTCCGTCGTTTCATTTCTTATCCTCCCTCAGCACCAATCCATGAATCAGTTTATTCTGAATCAGATAAAAGACCACAATCATAATCATGATTGCCACTGCCATCGTCGAAGCTTTCCCGAAACTCGAATAAGTAAAAGCCGTCTTAATCGTATACAGTGTAAATGTCGAAGAAGCATACCCCGGTCCGCCGCCGGTAATAACAAACGGAATATCAAACACCTGAAGTGCCCCTCTGATATTATCAAACAGAATAAAATCAACCATCAGCATAATCGAAGGAATCTGAATATACTTAAACAACTGCCAGGCATTCGCCCCATCCACTCTGGCAGCTTCCAGCACATCCTGCGGCAGTGACTGCAGTGCAGCCATAAACAACACAATATGATACCCCGAAAACCGCCACATCGACACAAATGCCAGCACAAAATTCACAATCTTCGGATCCGACAGCCAGCTCTGCTTCAGCATCCCCAAATGCAGCACTTCCAGAATCGCATCAAAAGCCCCGTTAATCGGCGAAAAAAAATAAGAAAACGCATAAGCAATCGCCACCCCATTAATAATATAAGGCATAAACACCATCGTCTTATAAAACTTCGCAGCTTTCAATTTCGAGACCAACAAAACCGCAAACCCCAGTTCCACCGGAATCATCAGCAAATGCACTCCAAAATAAACCGCATTATTCCTTAGCGACTGCCAAAGATCCTTATTACCAAACATAGCACCATAATTATCCAAGCCAACAAAATTACTCCTCGGCGCAAGCCCATCCCAATCAGTAAAACTCATCCGCACCAAATCAATCGCCGGAAACACTACAAATCCAATTAGTAAAGCGACCGGAATAATCAATGATATAGCAATAAACTGCTTCCGTTTTCTAGCTAAAGAATTCATATCCAAACTCCCTTCCTACTGCCCGACAATATACCAGACCGCTTTCATATGGGGCTGCCGTACCAACGATTAATCAATCGCAAGTACAGCACCCCCTTTCACTTTAAACAAACTATTTATATATCTACAACCAATACCCCTGGCAAACATGTTTTTGCTTTTCCCCAGCGGAGCCACAAAGTAGCTGGGAGAACGTGGGGCGTTTGGTTGGACCGGAATCAGTGACATTGAACGAGGTGACGTTAGTTCTTAGGTTGCAGCAAGTGATTTTCAGCGGAGGAATCATGCTCTCCAAAGCGTGATTCCAGGGGCCCGGCGCGTTAAAGTCATCAAGAGTTTAGCGCAACTGGCCCCGGTGCCGCTGAAAATCGCTTGCTGCGGCCTTAGAACTACCTCACCGAGAGAACGGAACGGATTCCGGTCCAACCAAACGCTCCACGTTCTCCTCGCCACTATGAGCGAAGCCCCTTACTGTACTCCAAGTTTAACCCGTGCATCCGCCCACTTACTATTCAATTCACTCAATCTGGCATCCAAATCAAACCCATCCGTAAACATCTCCGCCCCCAACTTCTTATAATCAAATGCAGTCTCATTCTGAATCGCCTGGAAGTCATCACCGCCGCCATCATACATTACCAGTTCCATATCCGGCTGCAAATCATCAGCTTCTGCAAGGATCGGATCCTTTTCTTTCGGGAAGTTCGTCATCGATGATGCACTGCTTACATAGTTAATATATCCCGGATACCATGCTTCACTGTAAAACCATTCAACAAAAGCCTTTGCCAGTTCCGGATTCTTACTGTGAGTAGTCACGCCCATAAAAGAGTCGCCCTGTACGATCACGCGGTAAGGATCACTTTCGCTGTCACGAACCGGTAAGTAAAACGTTCCAAGCTGTGAGTAGTCATCAGTGCCGGACTGAATATTCTGCAGCCCCCAGTCACCAAGTGCAATTATTGCTGCTTCTTTCTGGGCAAACAGTGCGGTTACCTGATCATTGCCAAGTCCCAGCGGGTCTTTGCCGAAAACGCCGGATGTAAACAGACTGTACGCCTTATTATATGCTTTATTGATATCTGTTCCATCTGCAAACGGCTCATCTGTTTTTGCCATGTCATTCCAGTTCTGGCCGTTGGCACCTTCCAGTGCCGGCATAAACTCCATGTACGGATAATCCGGCCATTCATCCTTGGCTCCAAGGGCAATTGCCATAAAATCAGGATTATCTTTTCCGAAATGCGCCTGAAGTTTATCTGCAGCCTCCTGCAGCTGCGGCCAGGTCGTTGGTACTTCCACGCCGGCTTCAGCAAACATATCTTTCCAGTAGTAAACATATTCATAACCGGCTGTCATCGGTATACCAAGTACTTTTCCGTCAAGCGCATATCCTGCTGCCAGCTCATTGTTCTTACATGCTTCCGTATCTGACAGATCAACCAGATAATCTTTAAATCTTGCCAGAGTAAACGGCTTGTTAAACATCACATCGGGAAGCTGATTGGCCGAAGCCCTCATCTTCATAGCATTCCAGTATTCGGAATCATCCTTGATCTTCTCTACCTCGATCGTTACATCCGGATAAACCTCCTGAAATTTCCCTACCATATCATTTTCATCAATATAAGTCATCAGGTTATTGTCCCAGATCGCAAATACCAGCTCACCGCTTAATTCCGTATTGCTGCTCTGAGCTGCCGCTGCCGTGCTTCCGGAAGACGCCGGGGTATCTGCCGGAGCCGCTCCGCCGCTGGAACAACCGGCCAGAAGTCCTGCAGCCATCGCAGTACAAAGTGTCAGTGACAAAAATCTTTTTTTCATAATAAAATCCCCTTCCTCTTTGTATTTCATGACATAATCATAACAAAAAGGTTGGGGATTTACTATGTTGTATGGTTGGTTTTCTTGATCTATCGTCAGGTCTTTTTCCGGTACTCCCGGGGGGACTGGCCGAAACTGCGTTTAAACAAACGATTAAAATGCTCAACATTGTGGTAACCGATCTGCTCACTGATTTCGTACATTTTAAGGTCTGTCGTATCCACCAGTTCTTTCGCCCGCTGCATCCGGATATTGATCAGCCAAGCGGAAAACGTAGTTCCGGTCTCTTTTGTAAAGCGGGAGCTGAAATACTTTTCATTTAATCCGACGTAATCAGCTGTATTTTTAAGAGTCAGTTCCGGGTTGACGTAGTTGTCGGCCAGAAAACGTTTGGCGCGAAGGATGACATCGGCCTGACGGTTATCATGCCGGTTTTCAATATAATGGATCACCCAGCTGAAATAGTTATTCATCCACAGTTCCAGTTCCCGGATATTTTCCAGACGGTTCAATTTTTCAATATAATCCACCTCTTCTGAAAAGATCGCTTTAAAATCATCCCGGTACTGCCGAAACTGCTTTGCCAGAAGATAGATCAGTGCCAGACAAGCTTCCACTGCTCCGGGAAACTCCGTCTGATAGAGCTGCTTAAAGAATTCTTTCTTTTCCTGATTGACTCCGGATTCATTCGCTTCATAAAGAAAGGAAATCAACTGATTTGTCTGTTTTTCAATCTGCCGGGCCAGCCTGGTACGGGCACTGTCAGCCCATTCCATACAGACAGCAGGCCTCATCTTTAGGACCGCTCCGTACATCATGTCGGAATCAAGCTGCAGCGCTTCCAGAATACCACTGCTGTCCACAGCTTCACTGATACAGGCGGCACACCCCAGATTCATATAGTCATTCCAGACCGCCTGAAGCTGCCGCACCACAGACTGAATCGTGTGGTGATACTGCTGCCGGTCACCAATCTGATAGAGCAGGACATAGTGGAATGGATCCATCGCTTCAATCCTCCCCCGTGCGGCCACCCGCGGCAATTGTCTGGCCAGTTCAAGAACCGGTTTTTGCAGCATCTCCGAAAGATTTTCGCCAAAACGCCGCATCTGCTCCTGCTGGTCCTCCACCTCAAATAAGACCACACCATACTCTCCGTCAAGGGTCTCATGGGCAAACGGATGCGCCATCGTATCATGATTACGTTCATCCGTGCCGCGGTGATCTACAAAGATCGTATCGTTCAGTTTATTCAGCAGTGTATCCAGGGACTCCTGAGTCAGATCCGATTTTAATAAGTAGTCATACGCGCCGACCAGGAATGATTCCCTGACCAGATCAAATTCATGATAACCTGACAGTACCACAGTAATGGGGAGTTTACCGCTGCCGCGCAGCTGTTTCATCAGGGAAATCCCGTCAATATCCGGCATCTTCATATCGGTGATCAGCAGGTCAGCGGTATGGTTCTCAAAATACTCAAGAGCCGGCTTGCCGCCGCTGAAATCAGCTTCAATCTGATACCCGTATGCCTCCCAGTCAAGGAGGGACCTGAGCGTAACTCTTACGATTGTCTCATCATCTACGATCACGACCCGTTTCATGTTTTTCCTCCTCTGTTCTGATTAACGGCAGGTAAATAACAGTCCGGCAATACCGTCCCTCTTCACTTTCCATGGATAACTGACATGCTTCACCAAAGTTCAGCCTTAATCTGCCAAACACATTGCGCACCCCGATATTGGAATTATCAAATTCTGACTTAACATCCGGCTCAAGCAGATGCTTGATTTCTGTTTCTGACAGTCCGACACCATTGTCCTCTACTTCCAGACGCAGCATCCCGTTTTCCTCCCTGATCCGAATATAAAGCCGGCCGATATCTTCACCGGTATTTACAAAGCCGTGCACGATGGAATTTTCTACAATCGGCTGCAGGATCAGCCGGGGTATGCGAAAGCTCCGGCATTCTTCCTGAATCTCATAAACCACTTCAAATCCATCCGAATAACGTATCTTCATCAGGTACAGATAACTGTCTAAAACCTCAAGTTCCTCTCCCACCGTATAAAAACTATGGCTGCTTCTGAATGAACAGGTCAGAATCCGGATCAGGGCTTCGGCCATCCGGCGGATCCCGTCGTACTTAGATACCTGCGCCATAAAACGGATTGAATTCAGGGTATTAACCAGAAAATGAGGATTGATCTGGGACTGCAGTGCCTGAATCTCTGCCTCCATCTTCTTCTGCTGTGAGATCTCAGTAGCCTTAATCGAAGCATTCAGCTGACGCACCATGCGGTTGAACGAATGGATCATCGTCCGGATCTCGTAGTGCCCTTCCGGCTGGATATGCGTTTCCAGTCCTCCTGATTCAACCTCGTGAAGACCAGCAA
Source organism: Lachnospiraceae bacterium (assembly GCA_032073745.1). GTDB lineage: Bacteria > Bacillota > Clostridia > Lachnospirales > Lachnospiraceae > Brotaphodocola. The sequence goes on from DAMAMW010000015.1 coordinate 92,240, forward strand.
CCATCGTATGGATTGGACTGATAATGGTTCTTAAAAAGAATATAGAAAAGATTATGTACAATACAAACAAAGCTGCTGTTACCGCCAGAAGCATTGCCGCAATCCGGTTAAAATCACCGGTCAGGTCTGCAGTTCTGACACAGGTATAGACCTTCCAGTCCGTGCCGCTGACGTCACTGATAATACCGGTATAATTTGTCAGACGTCCGTCCTGCCCGTTCAGGTCATCAGATATCTTCATCCGATAAACTCCCGATATCAAACCTGCCGTCTGTTCCTGCATTACAGCCGTATTCAGGGAAGCTGCAATGAAACCATCCAAATCAGCACCAAATATCAGATTCCCCTGTGAATCTATAATTACAGTTGTTCCTAACTCCGGGCGTTTCCTGAACTCCTGCATGATATTGCCGATACGGGCCTGAATAAACAAAACCACCGCCTCAATCTTATCGGACCGGTCAGTTCCAATATCCGGCGAAAGAGCAACTGCTATAACCATCTCTTTCTGCTTCATACCAGCCGAAGTAACCTTAACTTTCGAAGGATCATAACCACCTGCTGCAACAACATTTTTCCGGCTGACTGCGGTCTGATACCAGTCTGAATCCATAATCGTTTCTTTCGGAATTACCGTCTCCTGTTTCAGATAGGTATGGCTGCCGTCCTTCATATAAATCATGCCGGATACAACAGTCTGCTTTGGTGCCATGGCTACCTGAAACAGTTCGTCCAACTGAGTAACATAGTGGTATCTCAGATTCACGTCTTCTGTATCGGTCATCGCCGCAAGCCGCATCAGCTGGTTATTGTTCACATAAACAAAATGAGACAGTTGAAGTGAAGCATCCCTGACACTTTCTCCAAGACTGGCTGATATGGTGTTCTGAGCACTTTTTATGGAAGATATCGCAGAATCTGATACCATTGCCCGGATAATGCTCAATGCAATAAAAAATACCAAAAGGATCGGCACGACAATAAACAGGGAAAAGCTGATATAGTAAACCTCTTTTAAGGAACGGTGCTTTTTCATATTGTTCTCCCCTAAAACTCAAGCGTCTATAGCGGAATAACTATCAGTCATTCTCCTTTTCAATTGAAGAAAAGTCCACCATCTCACCACTATCCCATAGATACTCCATATAGGTTTTATATATTGAATAGAATTTATCTGTTGGGCAAAATTCAGTGTAGAGACAGTCTGCTGGTGAAGTGTCATATAACAAATGGTTGGCACCGATAAGACCATTCTCTTCATCCATATCTCTTGCAATGATATTGGTCCAGATTGGTGCTGATACTTGTTTGACTAACAACTGAGTTCCCAGATACTTCGGGTAATATGTATTAAGCCGAATCAAAGCCGTTTCAATTAATCGTCTCATCTTCTTAAAACCAGCACCAAGTTGAGCACAGTTCATCTCCAGATTTGTTTCTGATAATAAAACCAGTCTAATTTTAACACCTTGATCTAAAAGGGTGTTCATCTCTGTCACAGAGTCATAAATAGAATTCAATCCATTTCCAGAAATAAACACTTCTTTCTTAGCATCATGAATAAATGTATTAACCGGACGCCGGTTCTTTATCCGTTCTAACTCAGGACTGTATTTGACCCAACCTGTTCTCAAGTCAGCCTTAAACGCTTTATACATACTATCCTGCACACGTTTCTCCAAGTCCTTCCGATCATCCCATTTACTGGCAAGACGATTTTCCATAACTTTTTCACGAAACTTGTTCAGCTTATATCGCTTTTCAATGCCTTCGGTCGTTTTATCTATAACAATGGCTTCACCTTCATTTTTAACAAATGCCAAGATAGGTATCCCCTTTTCCTGTGCATATAGGTACTCCTTCTCTGTAAAACTAATGCCATCGTCTGCCTCAGAGCCATAATTATCAGCTAAGATTAACAGATAATAGTCACATTCATCAATCTCCTTTTTTATGTACTCAAATTGCTCCATATCATAAGCGGGAAAATCTTCCATCCCGGTCACAAAACACTTCATAGAAGTTAGAACATCCCTAACGCCTTTTCTTTCAGCTTTCAAATCTCTGAATGTCGAACTGACAAATACTTGGTATCTTTTCTCCATTTCTGATATCCTCCGTCATCTTTTCTTTAGTATTAAATAATATTTATTATACAAAATAATCTGATAGTTGGCAATAAAACACAGGGTCACCAATAAAATCAGCGCCCTGTGTATCCTCGAAGTATTTCATATTACCGCTTAATTATAACCGTCGCATAAGGTTCAAGAATTTCCCCTTCATCTCCATATATCCTGATTCCATCCAGTTTCATCCCACTGATATCAACCGGCCCGCTTCCATAATTCTGCACAAATACATATTCTGACTCATCCGTACACCTGGAACAGACTTCGACTTCATCCGGAATCTTCCCGTTTACCAGACTGGTTATTCCGGCAGCATTCAGGATCTGCCCATACCACTCATCATAAAATTTCTGTTCCGCATCTGCACCGATATAATAAGCACTGCCCTTGCCAAAATGATTCCAGGTAACCGCCGGAGTTCCCTGATAGAAGTCCCTGCCATATTCAAACAGACACTCCGCCGTCTGCAGCTCAAGTAAATCACACAGATGTGAGCATGAATATCCGTTCTCATTTCCTGATTTTCCGACCGGCAGCAGCAGATTCGTCTCCTCATCAAACAGACTGTCTGTTTCCGTTCTCCGCAGACCAAACACATCCATCAAACCAAACGGTGTTCCGCCCAGATAGCAGCGGTCTGTCTCATCCACGATTCCGCTCCAGTAAGTACCAATCAGATGTCCTCCTCCCGAGACAAAGTTACGCAGCTGATCTTCGATCTGCGCCCGGTACATATACAAAAGAGGGGCAGCCACCAGTTTATACCTGCTGATATCTCTCGCTTCACTGATCACATCCACGTTAATTCCGGCCCGCTTTAAGGCCATGTAAGACTTCATCACCGCCTCATGGTAAAACATACCATTATTACGCGGCCCCTGTGACTGATTCAGCGCCCAGCGGTTTTCCACATCATAGATAACTGCCACCTGCGCATCCACCCGGCTGCCCCGGACTTCAGCCAGATCAGATAAACTGCCACCGATCCCTTTTACTTCCTGAAAAACTCTGGTATCATTGCCGCCGTAATGATCGATCACCGCACCATGCAGTTTCTCCGATGCTCCGCGGCTCTGCCTGATCTGAAAATATAACACACTGTCAGATCCATGGGCTACTGCCTGCAGTGATGCCGCCGTCAGCATCCCCGGTTTTTTCAGTTTACTGACCCCCTGCCAGTTCGGCGCTGACGGACAGGATTCCATCAGCAGAAACGGCCGGTGCTTCAAACTTCTCATATAATCATGCTGCATTCCATTATCCCGTGCAGTCACAACATCACTGCCCTTATGCCACAACGGATAGGAATCCCAGGATATAATATCCACACAATCAGCCAGCTTGTCATAGTTAAGACCTTCGTAGTTATACATCAGATTTACCGTTGATGGCTGGACTGCACCATGTTCCTGCAATGCTCTGATTTCGTGCTTTATAAAATCAACTGTCTGATCCGTCACAAAACGTTTCCAGTCCAGCGTCAGCGCATGAAGACCATTTTCGCCGATCGATGACGGACTTTCAATCTGCTCAAAGTTCTGATATGTATGACTCCAGAACGAAGTACACCATCTGCGGTTCAACTCATCAATATCTGCATAGCGTTTCCGCAGCCATTCCCGAAACGCCTGCTGACAAAGCGGGCAATGACATTCGCCGCCGTACTCATTGGAAATATGCCACATAATAACTGCCGGATTGGCGGCAAACCGCTGTGCCATTGCTGAGTTAATCTGCCTTACCTTTTCTCTGTATACCGGCGATGTATAGCAATGATTCTGCCTGCCGCCAAACAGGTTTTGCACCCGGTTTTCTTCTACCCGCAGTACCTCCGGATACTGATCTGCCAACCACTTCGGCCTGGCCCCGGAAGGAGTGGCCAGTATTGTCGATATCCCGTTTTCATAGAGGTTTTGCATAATCGTCTCAAGCCAGTCAAAACAATATTCACCTTCCTGCGGTTCCAGCGTTGACCAGGAAAACATCCCCATACTGACCGTATTTATTCCGGCCTCCTTCATAAACTGCAAATCCGTCCGAAGAATCTCCGGCTGATCCAGCCATTGTTCCGGATTATAATCCCCTCCATAGAGAATCTGATTTCTCATGTTATTATGTTCCTCTCTGTTTACTTGACCGAACCGGTGATACCTTCAGCAAAATACTTTTGCAGAACAAAGAATATCGTTGCCGTCGGCAATGTTGTAATTAATACCGCCAGCATCAGCATCCCGTAATCGGTATGATAACCCGCCGTAAGGTTCGATATCATCATCGGCATTGTCTGGGCATCACTTTTTGTCATAATGACCTTCGGCCACATATAATTGTTCCAGGCTCCCATAAAGGTAATGGTGGCACCGGCGGCATATGTAGATTTCATTGTCGGAATAAACATCCGGAAAAAGATCTGAAATTCGTTCAGTCCTTCAATTCTGGCCGCTTCAATAATTTCTTTCGGAAATGACTTGGCACTCTGCCGGAACAACATGATCAGAAACGGTGTTGAGATCGACGGCAGAATAAATCCGGCAGTCGTATTCAAAAGCCGGGCCCCCGAAAACATCTGAAACAGGGGAACCATCAATGCCACAAACGGCAGCATCATCGTCAGCAGGATCAGCAGGAAAACAACATCCTTTACCTTGTCATGAAAAATTTCAAAACCATATCCCGCCAGTGAACACACGAACAGAGATAAAAAGGTGGTCAGAATCGCATATTTGCCTGAATTGAAGAAAAAACGCCAGATATTCTGGTTACTGATCAGGTTTTGATAATTAACTAAAAGGCTGCTCCCTGCCGACAACTTTCCGGCGATAACATCCACACTTTTATTAGTCGCCGCAATTACCATCCACAGCATCGGAAATATCGACACGAGTGAAACCACCGCCAAAAAGGAATAGGTACCGATCTTTGTACTTAATCTAGTCACGACTGTCACCTGCTTTCATCTGCATCATTGCCAGGATTGCCACCATAATCAGAATGACAAAGGACATGGCGGAGGTATAACCAAAATTCGGCACACCCTGAAACGCTTTGTTAAATATGTAATGAGACATGGTAATGCTGGCGTTTGCCGGCCCCCCGTTCGTCAAATTGACAGACTCATCAAACAGCTGCAGCGTACCATTAGTCGACATAATTACGGTCATCAGGATCATTGGTTTTAATAATGGAATTGTAATTTTGAAAAATGTCTGCCGCAGGTTGGCCCCGTCAATCCTGGCTGCCTCATAAATGGAATACTCAATGTTCTGCAGACCGGCCAGGTAAAAGACCATATTATATCCGCTCCACCGCCAGATCAGCGCAATGATAATTACAATTCTGGCGCTGGTCGGATGCGTCAGAAACTGATATCCGGTCTCCAGTATGCCCATCCGGATCAATACCGCATTGACAAATCCATCCGTGGCAAACAGGGAACGGAAGATGATCGCATAGGCCACCAGTGAAGTTGCACACGGCAAAAAGATTGCCCCGCGGAAAAATCCTTTAAACCGCAGCTTGGGATTATTCAGCAGTGACGCCAGAATCAGTCCCAGAATCAGCATGACCGGTACCTGGATAATCAGGTAAAAGAAACAGTTCTTAATCGACTGGATAAACACCTTATCTTTAAATATCCGCAGATAGTTATCAAGTCCGCACCAGGTCATGCCGGCCCCTGTTCCGGTTTTAAAAGAAGTCAAAAGTGCCCGTACCGCCGGATAAAAACTCAGACATGCCAGCAATACCACAGCCGGAATCACAAAAATCCAGCCGGTCAGATTCTGCTTTGCCTGCAGACTCAATTTACTTTTCCCATTATGTTCCATTCGACAATCCTCCTGGTATCCGTTGTCCCCACCTTAATTACCCATACTGAAATTTATCGTATCTTCTGCATTTTGCAGTTCATCTTCTACTGACGCTCCGGTCGTAATATTTGTTGCCGCCACAGCCAGGGCAGTGTTTGCCTCAGTAAAGTATACGCCGACATTAAATGCAGGTGTTTTGGATGCATACTCCGTGATCATCTCACATACTGGCTGACCTCCGTAAAATTCCTTTGGTTCGCTGTATACTTCGCTGTCACCGGCCGGAATCCAGGTCGACAAAGCTCCGGCCCCCGGAAGAATCGTTTCGTAAAGTTCACGACTTCCGGCAAAGGTCTGCTTCATAAAGTCAACAGCCAGATCCGGATTGCTGCAGTTGCTGGTAATCCCCCAGCTCGAACCGCCCTGATTGGAATAGTTGGTCGCACCTTTGATTCCCGGCAGTGACGGCATATTGGTGATTCGCCACAGCCCCGACTGATCTTCAGAAGATTCGATCGAAGCCATAATCCAGCAGCCGTTGATCACCCCGCAGGTTTTGCCGCTGGTAAAGGTTGCAATATACTCATCCCAGCCATTTCCTGTAGCCATAATACCGGTGGCAAAAAGTTCGTTGTATATTTCCAGTGAAGTTTCCAGTGTATTATTACCGACCAGATAAGGGCTGCCGTCTTCATTCCAGATCGCACCTCCGGCGGACTGCACCATCTGCATGATAATATCAGATGATCCGGCCTGGCTGGAGAGCAGGGAATAACCGGTCTTTTCGAGGACATCAGCACCGATCTCAATAAACCGGTTCCAGTCGATATCAGTCAGATCCTCAATGGTATAACCGGCCTGTTCCAGAATATCGATCCGGTATGCGGCGATCTCCGCACCATTGTCAAACGGAATGCCGAAGTTTTTGCCGTCCACCATGGAATTGGCCGCTTTTCCGGCTGAAAACTCACTGAAGTCAATTCCTGAATCAGTCAGATCAAGAAACATATCACCATAGGTCATCGCATATTTCTGATAAGCAAAATCCTGCATCAGCAGAATGTCCGGCAGCTGGCTGTAGTCTCCGGAAGAAAGAATCGTTCCCAGCTGGGTCTGCAGATCGTTCCAGGAAACCTCCATGATATCCAGAGAAAAATCCGGATGATTCTGCTGGTATATTTTTTCAGCTTCCTTAATCGCATAGATATTAAACGATGGATCCCATGCCCATACTGTCAAAGTTTCCGAATTTTCCCCAGTTGTTCCTGCCGCCGGTGCATTGCCGGCGGCACTGTCCGAATTGCCGGAACCGCCGCATGCAGTCATCCCAAATACCATCGAAGCTGATAAAAGAAGCGCCATAACCTGTTTCTTCATTGTAAATCCTCCCATCATAGTTGTTTTTAGATGTTATTTTTCGCAAAAAAGCTCTCATTGGTTAAAACAGATATAAATATCATTTATATTCCAGATATTTATATATATTATACCAATGAAAGCCCAAGATAGTTGCTATATTTAATTAAAAAACGCGCAAAAACGATCATTCACCATCCTTTTTGTGCACTGATATGATAATTCGCCAATTTTCCCTCGTAATTGTCTGCGGATTTTTTCCACTGGTACGGACTTATATTAAGGACCCGCTTAAAGTTGCGGTTAAAGGTAGAAACACTTTCAAAACCGGTCTGGTAAGCGATGTCTTCCATTGATCCGTCGGTCTTTTTCATCATCAGGCAGGCTTGCTGCACACGAATCAGGTTGACATAATCAAGCGGCTTCATGTTCATTGTCTGCTGAAAAACCCGCCGGAAGTGGCTCTCGCTGATACTGCAGGCCGCCGCCAGATCGGATATCCGGATCAGCTCAGCATAATGACTCTCCACATACTCCATGGCAGGCTGGATAATCATCGTATTCTGCCGCCTGCGGTTCATCTGCTCTTCGGCATCATGCATCCGCAGTACTTCAGTAACAAAGAGTCGCAGCAGACTCCTGACCGTATCCCGGTAAAGATACTCCTTGTTTTGCATCTCCCGGATCAAATGCAGCAGGATCTCATAAAGAAACACCTGATCTTCCCGCTTGAAAAAGAACGGCCGCTCATAGATCTGGTTTCTGACCGTTTTGCACATTGCGGCATCACCGGCATACATTTCCGCCAGAACGGTATCAATATCAAAATACATCCATTCCCAAAAGGCTTTCGTTCCTTCGGTGCAGTTCGTTGTATGCGGGTGATTGGGCGGGATAATGACGATTCTTTCATCACCGAATGCATGATGGTTTTCATCGAGTATAACCTCCCCCTGCCCATAATGACAGATACCGACTTCCATATAATTGTGAAAATGCAGGTAGTCAATCCCTTCACCATAAGGACGGATCCACTCCTCGCCAAGAAGAGCCAGAACCAGTTCTTTTTCCGGCATTTCATAGTAGCGGAATTCAAGTTTTACCCGTTTTTTCGCCATAGACATCCCCTTTTCCCTTATGTATCAAGGTCATTTTTGACTGCAAATACGGCCAGCTGGGTGCGGTCTTTCAGGTTCAGTTTCTCCAGCAAACGGGAGATGTTGTTCCGGACCGTACCCTCCGCAAGAAAAAGTTCAGCGGCAATCTCCTTATTGTCCATCCCCCGGGCCACAACTCTCATAATATCCCGCTCCCGTTCGGTAAGCGAATCAACCAGCACAGAGTTGCCGGCGGGAGCGGACATCTTTGCCATCATTCCTTCAAAAACCGTTTCGCCGAACACCCGGATCCCGGCATGGACTGTTTTGACTGCCTGAATCACCTTTTCATCTTCCATCTCTTTCAGGATATAACCGTCCGCACCGCTGGAAAGTGCTGCCGCTACCGTCTCCTTATCATCAAAGGTAGTCAGCACCAGGACCCGCATCTCAGGGAATTCTGCTTTAATCTTACTGATCCCATAGCTGCCGTCATATTCCGGCATACGCATATCCATCAGGACCACATCCGGTTTTAACCTGCGGCAAATCTGCCAGGCTTCGTTGCCGTCTGCCGCCAGACCGGTCACCTGAATCTGATCATCCTGTTCCAGAATCGCCTTCAGGCCCTGCCGTAAAATCTTAATATCATCTGCTATTACCACGTTTATCATATCGCTTACTCCTGTTCACTATAGCGGAAATCTGATCGAAATCTGAAAACCCTCACCGGCTTCTGAAATAACCCGCATTTCTCCCCCGGCTGTTTTCACCCGTTCACGGATGCCGCGGATCCCGTTGCCATCCTGAATATCACTGCATCCTTTGCCGTCATCAAAGATATACAGATTCAGAAAACTGTCGGCAAATTTGAGGATGATATCAAGATGAGAAGCGTCAGCATACTTCAGGCAATTCGTAACCGCCTCCCGGGCACAGGCATAAACCACCGGAGACAAGTGTGAGTATTCCGGTTTATCATCCCCCTGAATCTTCACTTCCACGTCAATCTCCTTCACACTCTGAGCCAGCTGCTGCAGGGCCTGGGTGATCAGGCTGGTGTCTGCCGCCTGTCTGAGATTATTAATGGAGCACCGCAGTTCACGGATCCCCTGTTTCGCCAGATCCTGTGCCTGTGACAGATATTCTGAAATCTGGCTTTCCGGCCGGTTGTCCTCTTTCCGGTATTCGATCCCTGACAACTTTAATAACGAATTAATCATTGTCAGAGTATGGCCGGTTGTATCATGTACCTCCTGGGCAATGCGGTTTCGTTCCTGCTCAATGGCCAGCCGCTGGTGGGATACTGCCAGTTCTGCACCCTGAGCCAGCAGCTGATAGTATTTTGCCACATCAGTAAACATCAGGGCATGGGCAACCAGCCGGCCGGTCTTATCATGATAGCTGTAATGCCTGATCTCCAATTTCTTCTGATCCTGACCTTCTCCCAATTCAAGCACCGGTTCTTTTTGACTGTCATTTCCTTCATCACCGATCGTGATGCCGCTTTGCTCCAGCCGGTCAAATATGACATTCATTTCATCTCCCGGATGTACCCGGAACCATTTCGAAACAGCATGATTACAATAGGTGATGTTTCCGCTTCTGTTATATATTGCCACACCTTCAGAAATCGTGTCAAATATTTCTTCAAACGCCATTGCATTGACATCAAGAAAATCATACCGGAATACTGCCAGCAGCATAAACAGATTGGAAAAAGCAAATGCCAGCGGAGTTAAATCGAATTGAGTCCGCACCAGACCGGTCATATAAAGTATATTAAAGAAAAGGGGAACCAGTGCCGCCAGCAGAATCACCGTTATATGCACCGGAGCCACAAGGTTTCGCCGGAATGCCTTCAATACAACCACAATTCCGCCAAGTACACAAAGGTAGGTAAATCCCATATGCAGATAAAAAACCGGTCCGTATACTACTCCCTCCACCTCAAAACTGCGGTAGAACAGGTAATGATATTCATTAGTAAGCAGGATCGAGTAGTTGATTGCTGCAAACCCAAACAATACAATCAGGACTCCCCTGCTTATCTTCTTCTGACTGTACAGAAAAACAAAGGTAAGCCAGGCCGGGCCGATAAAGCTGATGCCGATATAAGAAATACCATACATCAGATACTTCAGTTCTTTTGTCATCGGAAATGAATAAAACAGCTGCGGGATACACCAGATGATAATCAAAAACTGGCAGCCGGCCAACGCTCCGGTAATGCTGTTTCTGTTCGCTTTTGCCATCAGCCATCCGGATATATACAAGGATAAAAGAATTGCTGACAGATAAGCTGCTTTCATTAATATATCTAACATATCCCGTCTCACTTTCTGCTCATAAATCGTTGATTTATTTCTTTTTCATCTCATTTAATGCTGCGAATACAATCAAACCGATTCCTGCTGCCATGAGATAAATCCACCAGGAAAGACTCAGCCAGAAATCCTTTGTCATATACAAAGCAACTGCAACGATAACCGTGCCGGAAATACGCAGCCAGATGATATCCTTCTTCACATTCGCCCATACAAAAATCAACAGGCATACCACTTCCAGAATCAGGGCATCTACAACGGATGCAGTAACTAACGCATCAATAAGAAGTGCCGCGATGCACAGGCAATACAAAACACGTTGAAGTTCTGAAACTATTTTACTGCCTTTCCAGCTAAAGGACAAGGACCAGATAAATAATGCTGCTGCCGCCATTTGTATCTCCAGATCGATTAATTCCGGATATGTGATAAACGGCTGAAGCCAGAATGCCAGTAATACGAAAACAGATGCACTCGTCAAAACTACATTTTGATACTTTGTGAAAATTCTGTACTGAAGGATGTAAAGTGCCAGAAGAATCAGATAGGCACACCGCCAGCCGCTGTCAGCACACAGCATCATTGGAATCAGAATAAATACTGCCAGGATATGAAACCAGTCAAACTTCCAATCTTCAAGTTTTTCGCCCGCACAGGTTATAATCGGTACAAAACGGCGGGTCAGGCCACCCGATAACAGCAGTGCGGCTGCAGTAAAACCATATAACTGATCAGCCGTCGGGTTGTAACGATATGCTGCCAGCAAAGGCATTGGCAGAATCATAACTGCAGCAATCAGCAGATACCATTTACATCCGTTTCGATAAAACATAGTGTAAAACAAAGCAAAGATAATCAGGCATACAACAAGATATACTGGCGCCAGACTGTCGTCTGAATAAAAAACCACCATGTCCTGAAGTAAAACAAGAATCCCCGTCATTTCCCAGAACAGTTTACCTGAATCATCGCGTTTTGTTCCTCTGAATACAACATACTCTGCGATGAATACAGCTGTCACACAAATCACCTGCAGCATGGAATGATCTAACAGACTTCCGGCTACATAGAAAATCCCCACCAGCAAAGCTATACAGCCACCTTGTTCGAATCTTACTTTTTTACCGTCCTCGAAATAACGGGATTTTATAAACAAATAGCCGGACAAAACCAATGCAAACACCACCGGACCGCCAATGATCATTTCAAAAAACATTTGTGCCAAAGCTGCAATAACAACAATAGCGATACAAAAACGGTCACGCTTTTTGATATCCCATGCTGCTGACGCCAAAAGGTACAGGAGTACAATTATTTCATAATCCCAGAACAAAAACTCCACCAGGTCTGTCATTCCATAAACTGATATTGTTACCGGAAACAGAATTAAGGGAATCCATGTCCTGATTACAGGGAATCGTCTGCTCCAGTAAACACAGATGGCAGTAAAAAGAATCATCATTCCCGTCGCTGCCGCATATCCCGTCATGGTACTGCAAACCAGCGCGAGCAGCATAATCAGGAAGGTATCCGCGGCAATCACCAATGTATAAAGACACTCACCTGCCACACAACCAACCGGTAGTTTTTTTACTTTCTCAGCAGCAAACCACATTCCTGTCATAATTGCACCGGCCAGAAGCTGATAGATAAAATCGGTATCAATACACAGGCTCAGATAGTTGAAAAATATAATTGCCGAAATACTGAATAACACTCTGAAAGCAGTTTTTTCCTGCCGTACAGCCAGCAGTGCAGTACCTGCTGTCATCATCCCCAGCGTTAACGCTGAAAAAACAGATGCTCCGGTCCCGGAGTAGAAAAGGATGTTTAAAAAAATCCCCATATACTCATAGAACAGGATATTTGTCATCAGAGCACAAAACACCCAGAACTGAGCCCTTGTAAAAGTAATCAGAATCCCGTTTCTCTTTTTCATGAATTCGCCGGCAAAAAGCGCCAGTGCGGAATAACAGACCATACCTTTGATGCTGTCGCTCGAACTCAGATTCCATGCTTTTAAAAACCAGAAGATGCCAATACTCATCACACTTAAACATACATAGCGGTAGATCCTGCCATCAAACCGTCTCAAACCAGCAATCAGCGCCAGTTCCATTGCCCATCCGCCAATACACAGCACTTTAAAGTAATGCTCATCTGTCAAAGAAAAACCAGCTCCAAGCAGTTCAAAATACCCTGCTGCCAAAACGGTCAAAAAGAGAAACACACTTCCCAGGATATAAAACGCCTGACTTGTTCTTTTGATCTTAAACACTGTTTCGGCCAGCCAACTGGCAATAAAAAACAAACCGGAAAAACCAAAAATCAAAAACACCTCACTGAAGTTCGGCAGCGTCTGCCATGTTGTAGTAGCAAAGATCAAACCGGCGAGAACTACGAACAGGACACCGATAATGAGGGCAGCCGTTCCCTGAAAAAAATTGATACCGGCACTGTGAGCCAGGATCTTCTGCTGCTGCGGCTGTTGTTGTTTTAACAGTTCTGCTTCCAGTGGTATTGTCGGCAATGCTTCCCAATGTACCTGCTGTTCCTCTGACGATACCGTAACAGCCTTTTTGTTTTTCCGTATACTTGTAATAACTACAATAATAATTACGACCGGTCCTGCTAAGACCAATATTGCTCCTATTAACATTAATAATATCAAAAGCATCGTCATATTCATATCCCCTCTTCAAACATATTTGTTATGTCTGTATTATAGAGAAAATGAATATGTAAAAACAGATGTTATCCGTCATTACCGGAATGACATTTGTCACTTTTATTGCAGCATTTAAAATTATCCGATCAGTTTTGGTATTACCATAAGTACGGTCGGCAGTAAAATGGGCAGCAGCCAGAGTAATCCCTGAACAAAGAATGTCCCCCTGCCTTCCCTTATATTTTTATTTTCCCTGTCATAAAAAGTCTTTTTCGAATCATCCAGATCAAAATTATATTCTGTATTGTGGGAATAGATGAACACAAAACTGAATACTACAAGCATGATAATAAAAAACCGAAGGATCTCCGGATGTCCGATCTGGTAGGAAAAACCATACAGCAGAGGCCAGAACATATACCACAAAATCTTTATGTACTTCATTGTTTCACCTCCTTAAAATATTCCCACAGTTTCCGTCTGTCAGCAGGACCAGTCCTGAGATCAAAAAAAGACATGTTAAAGCGGTATCGGTCCAGTCACGGCAAACTCCTGATGAATTCACTGTTCTGTCATCTGGTTTTCTGAGCAATATTCAGAAAACACCCGCTGAAAAATGTCTTTTTATGATCATAGATCTGATATCATTATAACTTACAGTAACCAACTACTTCACAATCCACCGGCAATTCACAATCAAAGTCCGGTTTACCAAGTACCCATTCAACCTTGATCGGACGAGACTCTGCCAAAACAGCGGCAAAGTTGAGCATAACTGCACCACAGTTAAGGCGGGCATCAAATTCTCCGGTTAAAGAATCCATCATTTTAACATAAACCAATGTTCCGGCTTTCATTATAAAACGGAATGGCTGACGGTTTAAGAAAGAAGGTGCGTAACTTGCAGCGTAAAGGGCATCACGCAGGCCGTCATCCACATATTGCTCATCCAGATCGGCAGGTTTTCCCCAGGTATCTCCATATACCATGTGGGTAAGAGAAATCTTTGGTGCTATGTGACCGTCTCTGGTGATCACATCCACATTGGACATGGTCTTAATATGAAGTGAAAACAGCTTTCTCTCTTTTTTTCCATAACCAACAGCGATAGCCGCGGTAATCTTCATATCAGATTCAATACCCAGCAGCTTCTTAAGATCCGGTTCCTCGTTTACAGTCAGCCAGCAGCTGTCCAGTCCCATCTCTGTCAGCCGGAGGATCATATCTTCATTGATATAACCTGCATTTTCCAGATATCCTGATTTAACCTCAGATAACAACAGCAGATATGTTGAAGCTTCAAATGTCTTACCTGAATAACCGGCATGTCCATTCAGATATTGAAACTCTGCTCCGTTTATAATGATGAATTCCGTCTTTATCGTGTCAGACAGCCGCTTTATGTCTTTGAAACATGCCCGGATATCACTTATCGTTTTCTCCGTTATATCCTTTTTGTCGAATTCACGGATAGATTTCCGTTCTTCAACAGCTTTTCTATAATTCATGTTGCCTCTCCTTTTTTCTTTTTATTATACCATTATCGACAACGTCCGGCAACCATCGCCCTGAAACTGACGCTGCGTTATTATTATAACAAATCATCCGGCAATATAGGCATCCGACAATTCACCATTAATATTACCATCGATAATAATAATGTGTCCCCAGAACATGTCATCATCGTAGTAGTAGGCTTCGAATCCACCGTCTTCACTGACCGACAGTTCACTGATACTTATCCTTGATGCAAAACTTTCTTCTGTAATCGGATCCGGATCTTCTTCATCAGAATCCTGCAGCCAGTCATTTGCCAGTTCAACCAGCTTTTTTGCAGCAAATGTCCGCAGTTTTTTATCCCATTCAACTGCATCTCTGACAAGCAGACGTAAAGTCTTTAGTGATTCATATTCAGAAAGCTCATCTTTGTCTGCCGCACTTTCATCCAGGCAGACTGATGCCTCCTCACCCAGCCAGTTAATACAGCCATCAAACAGATGCAGTTCCTTATTATATTCAAATTCCCCCAGTTCCTGATCAGTGATAATAATTGGTTTCTCATACTGTTTCAGGACTTCATCCAACACAGAACTGCTTACGTCACGGTCCAATACTTCAAGCAGCTGAAAGTAATGCTCGAATGCGGGGAGCTTTTTTCTCCTGACCCTGACCCGGTAAATAGACTTTGCCTTTAAATCATAAATCCAGTCCGATCTTTGTGAGTCTTCTGCGAGCCATTCCAGACGTCCCTCAGCTTCTGTCAATCTCCTGCTCTCATCATCAATATATGCAATAATGTTCTGAGAAGCCGTCCATAAAACCTCTTTGCCTGCCTTTCCTGCTGAAGAATCCGAGCCACTTGTGAGTATCGTAAGTGTTAATACGGACTCTTCAAATTGTGATTCGAATTTTGTGATTTCTTTTTTCACTGAATTTCAGTCCTTTCATATTATTTAGTTCTATCATCTTTTTCAACTATAACAAAAGAAACTACATTTGTCCATGTCATCAGAATGTTTGTGATCGCGGATATACAGACCAAGTATCAATATCTCATTTAGCTTGATCTATACTCTCAAATACCTTATAATTTAGTGATCATAGAAAAGAGGCTCCTGAATCATGAAAATAAAACTAAGAAACCTGCTAAGAGCATTGCAACTGGAACTCAAGGAACACAAGAGCTCCTTTTTCGTATACGTTACCCTGCGTTCGATGGTCATTCTGGCGATGATCCTGCAGATTTTTAACAGAAACTTTGAAAATGTGTTTCTCTGTGTACTGACACTTGTACTGTTGATGCTGCCCGGCCTGATCCAGGTACAATTCCGGATCGAGTTTCCCACCGCCCTGGAAATCATCATCCTGTTGTTTATCTTCGCTGCCGAAATACTGGGAGAAATCAGTTCCTATTACATTAAATACCCCGGCTGGGATACCATCCTGCACACGATCAACGGATTTCTCATGGCTGCAATCGGCTTTTCACTGGTTGACCTGTTAAATCAGCAGAAAAAGGAGGCCTTTAATCTGTCCCCCGCTTTTATGGCTGTCGTTGCATTCTGTTTTTCGATGACGATTGGTGTGATCTGGGAATTTTTCGAATTTGGCATGGATACCTTCTTTGGCCTGGATATGCAAAAAGATACCATCATCCATACCATCAACACGGTCACCTTAGATCCGACCAGAACCAATACGGTGGTGTCAATCAAAGACATTCATTCCGTAACCGTTAATGGTGTTGATCTGGGGTTGGGCGGTTATCTTGATGTGGGGCTTCAGGATACGATGAAAGATATGCTGGTAAACTTTGTCGGGGCATTGATATTTTCTGTCATTGGTTTCTTCTATGTAAAAAGCAGGGGAACCGGAAAATTTGCCAAACGGTTTATCCCGCAGATGAAGGACTCTGATAAAGACTATTTGAATCAGATCGAACAGGAACAAAAACTAAAATAATACCATACAAATCCCCGGCTCAGTTTGAACTGACCGGGGATTTTAGTTATCATTTATTTACATCCAGGCTGCTTTTGTATCCACAATCACACCATCATTCATAGTCTTTTGTGTTAAACTGTCTTTCTGTGCCTGAATACAGAGGTATACCATTCCGTCACCTCCGGCTTTCATCGCCCGCTCACCGTCAGGATCTACACGTACTGCGCTGCCTTCCTGAACCGGAAACTCCTCACCGTCAACATAAAAGGTTCCGCTGCCGTTGATAACAATATAAACCTCTTCGTTCAGCTGATGGGTATGAACAAAAGAGCTTCCTTTTCCGGCCGGAATACTGTTGATCGAAATTTCGCATCCGCTCAATCCCAGTGTCTCCCCCAATTCCGCTCTGCCTTTTTCGGCAAAATCTGTAAACGTCCCGTTTTCCATTACCTGATAGTTTTTTTGATTTGCTGACATCTTTTATTCCTCCTGATCATTCCGTTGTAGTTTTTACTCCTACATCTTACCACCGCATCGTTGTAGTGTCAATACCTACAACTTGATTTTTTACAATTATCGTGATAAACTGAGTTTAGATAACTATGCATTTACCTTTTATTTATAGATTGGAGATAACATTATGCGTATCAGCATCAAATGTTCTTCAGCAATCCACATTCTGCTGATGATAGCCGAATTATCCCCGCATCAAAAAGTAACCAGTGAATACCTTGCTTCAAGTGTCGGATCCAATCCGGTAGAAATCCGTAAACTGCTGGGCAGTTTAAAGAAAGCCGGTATCATCGATGTCACGCGGGGATCCGGTGGCGCCACTCTGACCAGAAGACCGGAAGATATCACACTGCTCGACATCTTTACCGCTGTGGATTCCACCTCTCTGGATGAACTGATTGGTGTCCACACGCATGCTGCACCACAGTGTCTGTTCGGCAAAAATATCGTAACATTACTTTCAGAACCATATAGTAAAGTAGGTGATGCCGTACGGGATACCATGTCTGGTGTGACTCTGGATCAGCTGCTGACACGGCTTGAAGAGTTAGAACCGGAATTGACCGGAAAATGAGAACCCAAAAAGTCTGTTCCTCTTTGCTAAGAAGACCAGACTTTTTCTGTTTCTATACTGCTTGCTATATCTCTCTGATGCTAAGTGATCACATTCAGCAGCAATGCCGCTTCAATTTCACCAATGATGCTGCCATCATCACCTAATACAGAGAATACTGCTGTCAGTTCATGGGAACCGGCATCGGGCATGAACTCAAGGTATACATATGGCTTACGTTCTCCAGGTCTTAACGGCTCTGACTGATAAATCATTTCTCCAGAATCTTCCATAAACACAGAAATCTTCATATCGTACTGATTATCTGCCGGATTACCGATCATCAGATTACATTTTCCTGACTCTTTATCTGTTTCCGGTCTGGCATTGATATTGATGCCGATATATTCCTGCCCGATCTGTTCCATCTGCTCCCTGATTGCAAGTTCCGGCAGTTCATAACCACCTTCTCTGGCATCTGACTCGAACTCATAACTCCGGTTCACTCCGTTTTTTTCTATTTGTCTTGCCATCCCTGTTCCACCGGCAAAAACTGCTGGCAGAATCAGCAGTACAGCCATCAATCGCCTGGCAGTTGTCCATTTTCCGGCATCTCTGTTTTCAGCCTTCAATATTCTCACTCTCCACTTCTTTCTGTCTGCTCTTGCAGTACACCATATACTATATATCTGGCATTGTCATACTCGTAAGTACAGGTGCACAGTGCCAGGATCCGGTCTTCAGGCAATACATATGTATCACTATGGAATAATGAAGCTGCACGGACTGAAGCAATCCATTGCTGTCTGTCTGCCTGCTTTGCAAAAATCAGAGGAAAGGTTGTACCTGCTCCATCCAGTATGTGACCGGCAAATAATTCTACCCGGTACGTTTTATCCGGAGTATATAACATCACCTCAGGGTGGGCTTCATAAAAAGACTGATTCTTATATCCGGAAAGTTCTGAAAACATCCTGCCGCCACGGATATGATGTCCATACAATATCGTCACATCATCCTGAAAGTCCTGGCTGTTCCTGTACTCCATAAAGATCGAACCAATGATACTCTGCTGCCGGTCGGCAGTCCGGTTCAAATAGTATTCATTGTCAGGTCCCTGTACCACCGGATAATCAATCCCGGTGCCGGGTATCCAGATCCAGGCTGTCACATCAGGGTTCCAGCGTTTCAGAGTTTCAAAATCCAGTGAACCGGTTCGATTCTTCGGCTTCTGTTCTCCCTTGTCAGCGGAAGCTCCGGTTGTTTCTTTCTGACCAGCCGCTGTCGATTCCTCTGCCGATACTCCCCCAAAAGCGGTCTCCCGAAACGCTTCATAGACTGTCTCAGCTGCCTGCCTTGGCTTCCACTCCTGGTAAAACATCCATCCGCAACCGGCAGCACCAGCCAAACATATCAGACAGACCAGATACAACAGGACTCTTTTCATCTTCACACCTCTTCCGGCTCTGTGGTTCGCGCCTTACTTCAATACCACAATTTGTATCGCAACTTCTACCTGGCCGACATCCTTAAGGCTCTTCGGATCTGTTGCCACAAATACGGCAGTACAGGCATATTGCCCCGCTTCAAGCCTGTTTTTCAACTTAATTTTATCTATATACTGTCCCGGTTTGATCCCTTTACTTTCATAAAGAATACTTCCGTTATCATCCCGTTTTAAGATTACCCGGCAGTAATAACGGTTCTGGGGGATATTCTCGATTCCGATGGTGCCTTCTCCCGTACCATCTTCAAAGACAACTCTGGCATTGATAGAGACATTAAACATTCCTTCTTCAATCATACTGTCCAGCATCGCCTGAAGATCTTCCGGACTTTGTTCATCCAGGCTTCCATCCTTCGCCATCTTGTCAAACCAGTATTTTGTAGTCTGATCCATTGCCTGATTATACTCATACCACCAGAATCCACCTGCGCCTGCTGCCAGAATCAGAAGGAGAAGAAGGGCATAAATGCCCTTCCTCCTCCCGGTGGATTTCTGATCTTTGCTTTGCCTGCCGTCCGCTATTTGCTCCGGCTGCTCCGGCATCTTTTCCTGATCTAACACTGCTCAAAAATCCTCCTTCGTTCTTTATGGCGTCGGTTTGTTCTCCGGCACCAGTTCACCCTGCCCTTCTCTTCCGACAGGCTGTAGTTCCAGCTTAAACCGCATCTGATACAAAGCTCTTGCATTAGCAGTTCCCTTGATCATATTTCCATTGCTGTCCCGATCAGCAGCCATATACTGCTCAACCTCAGCCCGGCTCCTGCCGGTCAGCGGGAAGGTAGAATCCAGGTACTTATCTACAAATTCTGCGTCAACTGCACCAACAAAGGTAAAGTGACCTTCGGCTGCAGCATCTGTATTATCTGCTTTTGCCTTCAGCACACCCAGTTCTGCTGGTGGTGCTGTTACAGTTGCTGCAGAGTATGGCTGCAGTGCCGTTTCCTTCATAGTGAATCCATTTTCTGCATTCTGATCCAGCCCCTTAAGCGCCAGATACATGCTGGTACTGCCGGCTGCCTCACCGGCACTGCCTTTCAGGTTCATGACATCGTGAGTGATTCCGGCATCGTTGTTCCGGTTCTCAAAACCGGATACTGATACCTTTACATCGTACATACCATTGTTTTTAATCGTGTACTGTGGTGCCGTCAGGAGATCTCCTTCTGCCGCCGTACTGTCTACTGCCATAAGTCTGGAACCATCGCCGAGATAGCTGCGCTTCTGTACCACCAGATAAATATCCTTCGGTACTTCCACATTCAGCACTTCCCAGTTTTGCAGTTCAAGGACGTTTTTGTTCTGCACATCTTCTACCAGGAACAGATTCTTCGGTACTGTTATGCCCATGATAAAGTGTTCATGTTCCGGATCGGCATGGAAGGTATCATCATCCGTCAGGAACTTCACCACATCACGGCCTTTGACTGCATGATCCATATCTACATCAAAGGTCTGGTCATCCGGAATCATTACTTCTGTCTGGATGACACGGTCTGCCCATACCGGATCCTTATCGGTTCCGGTATTTACTGCCGTCAGATAGAAGGAATGTTTGTTTAAGTTTTCCGGTGCTGACTGAATCGTGAAGACTCCATCCTGGTATGCTGCTGAACCTTTCAGGGCACGATTGTTGGTAAACAGCACACCGTTTGCCAGTGTTGTTCCGCTGTTGGCGATGGCACCGCCATTAATGCCGTCATTCGTTTTCTCATCATCATAACTGTTATCATTGTTGCGCAGCGTTGATCCATCCAGCAGATTCAGCGTTCCTCCTTCAGCGACGGTAATCAATGGTGCTGCTGCTGTGGAACTGTGGTTTACATATTCTTTTTCGGTGTAATCATTGCTGGTGGTTGGTTCGCTGTGCCCATCAACGAACACATTTTTACCAAGCTTCAAACCTGCATTCTGGTTCACATGAATCAGTGCTCCGGTGAAGTCCGGCACATTGTATCCGGCAAGCTCAGCTGCTGTTTGATTTTCAGCTGCAAAGTCAGGCTGAATATAACGGACTATTTTCACCTTATCAGTGCTGCCCAACAGTACCTGGGCACCGCCTGATGCATTGTACGCAGTTCCGGTTAAGGATGTTTCCGTTTCTCTGATCTGGATCGTTCCTACTACATAGATTGTATTGCCGCCGCGGTATTTAAGCAGTTCATAGGCCCGCTGCAATGTCTCGACCGGTTGTTCCGGTGTCGATCCGGCAACTCTGTCCTCCGGACTGTCATCGCCCTTACCGCTAGTACCGTCAATATAAACCGCTACCGGTACTGTCAGTTCAAGGATGTATTTTGCTTCCTCTTTCTGGCTCAGGAAGAAGTAGTCTTTCACCCGGTTTTCCAGCAGATAAAAACTGATCTCCGACTCAATCTTTATCTTCTCCGGATCCGTAATTGGATAGTGCACGACAATTCTGGTATTATACGCATCACGCATCGCGACCTGGAAGTTGGCATCAACCGGGAAACCGTAGTCATCAATGGAAATGTAATGACTGGTATCAAAAGTTGCAGCCAGATTCTGAGAATCGCCAAAACCTTCAAGGAAAACACTGCCGCCAAATTTAGTCTTCTGGGTTACATGCAGATCACCATAACTGTATACATCGGTTCCACCGCTGACTACATTGGCTCCCAGCTTCATATTTCTGAATTCGGTGCCGGTCAGGTAGGCCTTACCGCCTTGT
This sequence comes from Lachnospiraceae bacterium, assembly GCA_032073745.1. Classification (GTDB taxonomy): domain Bacteria; phylum Bacillota; class Clostridia; order Lachnospirales; family Lachnospiraceae; genus Brotaphodocola. Next base: position 114,335 of record DAMAMW010000015.1, read on the forward strand.
TTGGCATCAATTCCGCCGCCTAACAGTTCAACTCCGGCGCCGCTTCCTTCAATGATGCTGTTGCCTTTCAACTTGCCGATCTCGTTAGTCTTTTGATTTATATTAGTGTTATTGGCAAACAGGGTGTTGGTCGACAGTCCGTCGTTGATCTGCAGGACATCTTTATCTGCCACTCCGGCCCGGAGTACACCGCCGTCTCTGACTGTCACTAATGGTGATAACGCCTCTACTCCATCTGCAACTACAGTCTTGTCTGAACTGTAACTGTTCTCACTATGACCATCGATGTAAATACCATTCAGCATCAATTCACCGCCATTGTTAATCTGGAACAGGCTTGCTTTATTTGTTGCTTTATTATAACCGTTGTACAATTCACTGCCGTCGTATTCCTGTGGTTTCGCATAGCGTTTAAAGTATACCTGGCCGGTTATTTCGATATCTTTCAGTCTGCCGCTTTCTCCGTAAAATCCCTTGTAATAATTGGTTCCGCTCTTATTGGAGATCAGGATATTATTCAGGATAATCGTTGTTCCGGCCGGTATCTCAACCGTATCTACGATATAGACCAGGATACCCTTGTTGGCAGGATCATTGCCAATTGCTTCATATACCTGCCTGAGTGTCCGGAACGCGGTTTGCGGCGTTGTTCCGTCTCCTCCTGCCGCTCTGTCTCTGCCATTTTGTCCATCCAGATAAATAACACTTCTCATATAGAGCTCAAGGACATTCTGGCTGTCACCGTTAACGATCTCATACAGGGCTTTTAAAGCATCGTCAAAGTTGAAATATTCGAGTTCTTTCGTGCCTGGCAGCACTCCGTTCGGATACTTGATTACCGGTCTGGTCGTAAAGTCATTCTTCACAACAATCCCCAGCGGACTTGCCGGCCGGTAAGTGCTGTCCGGTTCAATGTAAGCCGCTGTTTCAGTTCCGGTTCCATCCAGGTATACATTACCGTCAATTGATGGACTATTCTTCAGGTACAGACGTCCGGTCTTCTCTTTATCAATGCTGTCAGCCCCCAGATAAATCGTGTGTCCGTAGGACGCATAGGAATCCAGAAGGGTTCCGCCGCTGATCTCCAGGACTCCGCCCGGATTTACCCGTACGGTTCCGCCCTTGGCACCCAGGGTCTCCAACGCTCCGCCGCTGATATAACCACCGACGTTAAAGTTTCTGCCAATCGCAGTACTCCGATCGCCGTTCTGCTGTATCGTTACGTTAATCCCGTCATTTACATTGATAATACTGTCACCGGAATTTACGATGGTATCAATACTGCGTCTGCCGTAAATGGAGATTCCATCTAATACGAAATCTTCCTCCGGTTCGATCAGATAGCCGTAATACGCCTCACGTTCTTCTTCAGGTACCTCACTGCCGTCCTTATTGTAGATCATAAATCCGGTGTAGCGGCACATATATGCTGCTGCCGGCAGATCCCATGCTGACTTGCCGATGGTCGGAATCGCCTTGCCGCTGATATAGATAACGTAATAGTCCGTATCACCATCACCGATCGCACCATCTGCCCTGGCCGCTTCAAAGGTTTTAAACGCCTTAGACGGAGCACTTCCGTCACCCGGTGTTTCTATTTCCGAATCCAGATAGACTGCCTTCATCAGCAGCAGGCATTTGTTCTCCTTTGCCTTTACATTGCCGGTACTTGTCGCCTCACTTGATCCACGGTCCAGAATATAAGGATTGGAATGTACCTGGAAATATGCAAGGTACGGGGTTACATCAGTAACCCACAATCCGTCCGGCTGAACTACGGTGCTGCGTTTTTTAAACTGATCCGCCGTGGATCCCTGATTCAGGAAGATATTATATAGCCGGTCCTGCTGGTCAATATCACCGCTGACCTTGATAATATAATTAATACTGTTGAGATAAATATTGTCTCTGATATCTGCACCGCCGCCCTTCAGCTGAAAATTATTGCCGGTAACAAATACAGGTGAACAATCACCCTCAGATTTCCTGCCATTCAATAACGTTTTGTTTCCTGTGATCAGTCCGCCGGAAAGAATTGTACTGCCCGTTGAATTGCCATCACTATACCAGATCGCACTGCCCTGACCGCCCTGATTATCGCGTATCGTTCCGCCGCTGATTAACAGATTGCCATTTACATTAAGTATGGTTGAACCTCTTTTACTGGTTCCGCTCACAGCAGTGATGTTATTGTCAATGATACCTCCTGACATCTCCATCTGACTGTCCTTGCCGTTGATTACAATTGCAGCCGGTGTTAGTCCGGCATGCGTTGAATTGGTAAGCAGCAGCTGATTTTCTGTTATCTGCCCGGACTTCATGATAAACTTGCTGCCGTTTTGCAGCAATACGGCAGATGCCGGCCAGGTAGTGGAATTTCCTACGGTTGCTTCTCTCACTACATTGCGGATCATACCGCCATCCATTTCAAGTATTCCCTGCTTATTGACACTGACACCGGACACACTGTCACTGTAAACTGCGGTTGAAACAGATCGGTTGTTCTGAAGGACCGCGCCTTCTTTCAGGATGGCCTTTGAGCTATTTTCAATACTTAACAGATTGTCATAGCGGCTGTTACTCAATGTCATATTCTCAGAGTTACCATCTATAATGACATTACTGAATTCAACCTCACTTGCTGCTGTCTCTCCCAGCTTAGTATTGTTTTTGTCAATCTGAACCAGCACACCGCCCCAGTTTTCATAACGGATCAGCAGCGGTGTCCAGGTATCTCCGCTGTTCGGGTTACTTACGGTTCCGTCCTCACCAAATGACCAGTTCGAATCCCTTTCCACAACAACAACGGTCGTATTACAGATTTTGATATTGGCCCCTTTTGAGTACTCACCTGTTTCCAGCAGTTCTTTGGCCCGTTTAAAGGTTCTGACCGGAGTTGACGGGCTGTTGCCGTTATTGTTATCATTTCCGTTTCCTGCCAGATAAACATCATTAATACCTTCCAAAACAATGTTGATACCGCTTTCATACAAGTTCTTGTCAGCAGCCATACCATCCGCGCCGGCTTTCTTAAAATGACCGATCTCCGGGGCTGCATCGGTGAGTCCGGTTCCATCCGGTTTTACTACGATCTGCCCGAGGTAACCCTCTGCCAGCCACAAGGAGAACTCTTTTTCCGGATCTTCGATTGCACTTGTCAGTGTAATCGGATTCGACCCGGTATTCTGATAGATCCGTCCCTCAATAACACTGGTTCCTGCCAGTTCCAGACTGCCATAGTTGACAAGGGAACAGGTATCTCCCTCTGTCCTCTCACCAATCACGGCATTATCCTGTAATTTAATCACCTGGTCATATTCCATCAGGTTTACAGAGTCTTTATTCCGTACAATCGAAGAATTATCTTTTAATGTGATAATACATGGGTTGGGACGGTTTTCCGCCACATTTCCCAATTCGGCATAGACTCCATAGGAGTTATTATCACAGATACTGGAACTGTCGTTTAATGTGACAGTTGCAGTACCGCTCCGATACGAATCCTTGTTATTGACATAAGTCAGATAGACAGCCGCCTGGCCGCTGCCGGTGATTTTGGTGCGATCAAACAGCTCCACCTGTACCGGTCCGGTTGTTGTTATTGCATATCTGCCATTATTAGCAAGACTGGCATCTTCTCTCAATCTGATGTTTTGTGAGTTAGGGGCCCAGCGATGTCCATTGAGGTTAATCCCATCATGCACATTTTCTGAGATTTTAGCTGTATCAGTCATCTCCAGGGTGAAATTTTTCAAACCATAGTAACCCGTGGCTTCTACAATTCCATAGTTATTATTGTTGATCGATGCTGCCTGCTCCATCTGAATCAGAATCGGATAATATGCCTGATTTTCACCTGTAATACCATAGTTGAATCCGGTAATCTGACTGTTTTCCTGCAGTGAAAGTTTAACCTGCGCAGCACTAGTTGCATTGGCAAACTGAATTCCATTTCCGCCTTTGTTGGTTGCAGCCTTGATCAGCGCATCCTTTCCCAGTAAAATCTGGTTTCCTGCTTTATTGCTGTAAACCCCGTTTTTGGCTAAAATCTCTACAGAATCTCCATCTGCCGCCGCATCCACTCCGATCGTTTCATCTGCCTCCTCACGGTTGACAGACAGAATCTGATTTGGTCCATGCATAACAACGCCCCAGTTTCCAGCGTTCACCTTGACGAAATCCTGCAAATAGATTCTGGTACCGCTGTGTTCCGACTGTATTCCATATTGGCCGGCAGATATTACTGCCCGATCCTTGATTCTGATAACAGTACCTGATTTCGTAGTTCCAGAGCCGCAGGTGATTGCACTATTACTTTTAGAGGTAACGGAGGCATCTTCCTGCACTGTCAGTTGGTTCGTACTGTTGTCAAATGTAATCCCCGTACTGCTCTGAGATACTATTTTTGCATGATTGTCAATTAATGTTTTCGTATTACTGCCCTTATAGTGAATGCCCCGATCATTAAGTACATTGATACTCGAATAATCTTTCATCGTTACATTGTTGTTATTGCCGTTCAGGTAGATACCACCGGGTAGATTTTCTATCCTGGCATTATCCAGCATCTTAATGATGACTCCGCCGCCGCCTAAAACCATTCCCCAGGCCATTGCCTTTCCCTGAGGCAACACCTCGATTGCACTGTCATCCATCATGGTGATAACAGCTCCGGGAGAGGAAGTACTGTAGATTCCATATCGGGTTCCTGATACAGCACCAAAATCTCCGTTTTCTGCCAGAATCCGGGAATGACCGCTCATCTCCACACTGCAGGAACTGCCTGATAAAATCACTGGATAACCATTCATATTGACTAACTGACGGTTCTTATCCTCCGCTTCCCCCTTCAGGTACAAAGCACCGGAAATATTCAGGCCGCTGAAATAGTTATTCGTGATCTCTGTGTTTCCGTTCAAAGTAACCGATGACTTCTGACCTTCCTGGCTGCCTGAAGATGACTTGATCACCGGGCTGTTCTCTTTCTGGTCACTGTAAATGACAGCTTCTCCCATACCGTTAATAATCACTGTTCCCAGTTCAAGATTGGCTCCCGCCTGTACTTCTATCATCGGCTCTGTGATAAAAGAAGCAAACCGTTGAACCTGTGCCGGGTAAGCCGGATATTCATCCGGGTCATCTCCGTGCTCTTCGGTCCATTGATACGGGATCTGGTTATCCCGGGCCTCAGCAACTGCATAATTTTTGTTGGTATCTGTAAACAAAGAATCCCGATAGTCAAGTTCCCAAACCGTATTATTCCGCTCCGGATCTATTTCACCGGCCTGAACCGTTACCGTACCACAGATATAGATAATCGGTGAATACCCCATGACATTTTCTGTCTCCGGATCCATACCCGACTCTGCCTCTGCCCGCTTCCCGATGCGCTGCTGCAAAATATCTTTCGCATTTTCGAACGTCGCAACTGCTTTCAGTGGTGAACTGCCATCATAGTAAGGGTCATCGTCTTTCCCGGTTACAGTTGACAGATAAACTCCTTCGCCTACTAAGACGATATTAATATTATTTTTTTGGAATGAGTCATAATACCCGCCAAACTGCAGCCTTCTCGGCATATTTCCGCCTTCGGAATAACTCATATTAATTGTTGCATCTGTGACCGGGCCATAATATTCCGTATAGGGCTCCGTCCCGTTTTTCGGCTCCTCTTTTACCAGATAATTTGATACGGACATGGAACCTACCGGCTTAACTACAACCGTTCCCACCTTAAATTCTTCTTTGTTAAGGTCAATCGGGAACACCTCTTCCAGATCCGGCGGCAGGGACAGGTATGTCAGATAGGAACTGGCATTGTCCAGGAATATAACATCCGGATCACCCGTTGTCTTGGCATCTGTCTTTATTCTTTTCATATCCAGATAAAGCGCCGGGGTCTGAGCTGATGTCGTAGTCACGGACACGTAAAAATTGTAATTTCCAGGTTCCGTATCCTCCTGAGCAAAATGTCCGTTCAGAATCATGTTTCCGGCACCTGTCTGATATAGATTGCTGCCGTTCTCAGTAGCTGTGTTCTTAATTTCACCAGCCAGGTCCAGAACAAAATAACCTCCGCTGCTGTAAATACCACCGCCGCGACTGGCACTGTTTGCTGTGAATTCAGCCTTTCCATCATCTGTTTCAGACAGATACAACTTTCCAGTTCCTGACATCCTGATGCCACCGCCATTTACTCCGGCCGTATTATTTGTCAGTTTGGTATCTGTCAGGTATGTATTTCCTGCCGTCACATAAATACCGCCGCCATCTGAAGTCGCTTTATTGTTCTGAATCAGAACATCCCTGAAAAAGATATTTCCGCCGCCGGCATATACAGCTCCGCCATTTGCTGATGCGTTATTGTTCGTAATGGTCAGTCCTTTTCCAAACACAGAACCGCCGGAAGTGTAGATCGCTGCACCACTGCCACCCTGATTATTGTTAAGCAAGGCTTCTGTCATATAGATTGTACCGGCATTTCTTATTGCCCCGCCCGTACCGCCTGTATTTCCTTCCATTTTAATCAGATCAGCATAGACTTTTCCGGCATTTGAGATCCCACCGCCCTCACTGGTTGACGTATTATTGCTGATCGTCACATCGCCTGACTGCTGAGCGTTCACAGTGAGAGTCACACCGGCACTGTTCAGTCTGATACCGCCGCCATTTTGTGCCCAATTTTTGACAATGTGAGTATTCTCATTTAGTACAATACTCGTAGCATTACCACTGGCATAGATAGCTCCGCCATTATTCCCACCGTTGTTCCCCTGAAGTGTAGTATCTGTTATCGTCAACGAGGCACTCTTTCCCGAGTCAACAATATAAATACCGCCGCCGCTTACCTGTCCATAATTATTTTCAATCACAGATCCTGTGATCTGCAGGTCAGCCGCCCGGTTATTTGACGCGGTCATATAGATTCCACCGCCAAAGCCACTTTCATAAGTTGCATGGTTTCCTGAAATCTCACTACCCTCAATCACCAGACTTCCATGTGAATAAATACCTCCGCCACGGCCATGGCCCCAACTGCCGCCGGCAATTTTATTGTTCGTAATGGCAGCATTTTTAATAATGTTTGTATTAGGACCTTCAGCAAAATAAATTCCGGCACCACGGGTATTAGCCGCCTGATTATTTCGCTTTATACTATAATTGCCGGTGACCACGGTATCTTCCATGGAAAATGTACTGTTCGAACCAACAAAAATACCGATCCCATAGCTGCAGCCCGTGTTGCTCAAACCACCGCAGAAATTTTCTTTTATAGTTGCCTTCCCCAGTTTTATTACACCATTGGAATAAATGCCACCGCCTTGAACATAGTAGGCATTATTACCGGAAATTATTACATCGGTATCATTCACTGACCCGGAACCAATGTCCAGGTTCGTTCCCAGACCGGCATAAATTCCCATTCCATACCGCAATTCCGTAGTTTTATCAACAGCATAATTGTCAGCTATCGTTCCCTTGTTCATGGTAAATGAGGTACCATCATCTGCCAGATACACACCGCCGCCAGATACCTTAACACCGTTTTTAGATATCTCACCGCCATTCATGGTAAACGATGCGCCTTCCAGCAGGGCAACCCCTGCCCCCATGAAACTTTCTTCAAGGAAGATATTCTCACTTACGGCACCGCCAGACATAGACACTACGGCTTTGCCGCCAGATGCCGAAACTCCCTGTTCCCGCCTTGTGACCAGAGCGCCATTGTTGATCTGAAGGGTTCCGTTATCAACTGCAATATGTCTTCCTCTTGTTGATGCCATAGCTGTATCACCATTGACAGCCAGACGCTGTCCGGTGAGCACTGCCAGATTATTTAATGTCAGCGCACCACCTTCCAAAACCTCAATCGTCACACTATCTGACTCATTGGTAATATTACGAATCGTTATATTTTCAAGTGTCAGGTCACCGCCTGATTTCACCGTGACCAGTGTATCCGGTAGTTCATGTGACAGGTTGACTGATCCTTCCTGATTGGGGATGTGAGTATGGCTCACTACTTCTGTACGAATCTCATTTCCATAGGCATCTGACTTCACCGCCCCCAGATCCCAGGTCTCAGCAGTCTTCACCTCAACAGGTCCGCAGATATAGATCGTCGTTGGCACCGGATACAGCTCTTTCGCAACGGTATCACCAATTCCCAGTCCCTCAGCTGCCGCCCGGGCATCCAGACTTTTTTGCATCTCCCGTTTCCAGATCTTTTCAGCCTCTGCCCACGTTTTTACCGGGAACTGGCAGGTTGCACCATAATAGCTGTCATCACCGCGGACACCATCCAGATAGATCGCATCAAAATAATACTCGGTATATAGTTCCAGCTTTTGCGGTTCTACCGGTGCTCCGTCTTCTATGGTATCCGGACGAAGCTTCCAGTCAAACCGGGACAAACCACCGATCAATGTATTATCACGGTCCAGATCAAACCGCTCAGACAATCGCTCTCCTACCTCTTTTTGTGTCGTTTCACCGCCGCTCTCTGCATAATCTTTTAACGATTCGCCTGGTACAATCACATTTTTGTAGCGGTAAGACAGATTATCATTTATACCGCCAAAAAATACAGATATGTTGCCATTATCATAATCATCACAGTAATTAACTACAACTGGATGCTCTTCAATCTTATCAAAAACATTAATCTGAATAATTCCTGATTCAGCCGTAACATTTTCATCAATGATAATATCACCGCCATCACACAAAACTGCTTTCGAATTAAATACCGTGCCCTGCGCATCAGCATATCCCTGCAGATTTATATTTTTTAAAATCAAGGTTTTACCTGACCCGACTTTAAATGCCGGAACCGGTTTTGTCATCCATACCCGCAGGGTCACCATAGTCTCCTCAGATGGGGATGATATTTCATAAACCTTATGATCACCATCCTGAGAAACACCGATATATTCCTCTGCACCTGCACCCAGGTTAAGTGTCTGCATGCAGACAATGATTCCTCCATTGGCCTGCTCTACTGCCTTTTTCCAGGTTTTGACCGGATAAACCAGGTCGTAGCCGGAACGGTTTTCGTCCTCACCGGCCAGATAAACCTTTTCCGATACCGTGATGTCCGGCCCCGGATTCCAGTAGACGATATTATCGGACTGTATTGTTACTCCTTTGGTCGCCTTCAGCACTTTCCGGGTCATTGAATTTTCATCAGACGGTTCATCATACGTGGTATCCAGAATTGCAGAAAACCGGCTCATCAGTCCTGAATAGGGAACCCACTGCTTATCATCTGTTTCTTCCGGTATCCTGCTCTCACTCTGCAGACGCCAGATGCTGTCTGTGGATTCTGATAAAGCAAATCTCTCCATAAATTCAGCTTCACTGCTGTCATCCGCATACAGAGACTGAACGAGAATTACATCATCTGTTACATCATCACCTCTTACCTCCAGCAGATACTGTTCTGCGCTGTTGATCGAACCTTCGAGCAGTTCGATGACCGGCAATCGCCAGGTACTTTCATTCAATTCTTCGGTGATCAGTTCCAGACTGTCTTCATCATCACTCAGGATATACTCATCAATATCAAATGCTGCCCCTTCACCGTCCTCTGCCCGGTCAAACTTCCGATTTGAGCTGCGTTTTGCATTAGACTTCGATGCCAGATCGGAATCTGAGGCCAGTTCCCAGACATTATTCACCGTCTCATCCTGGTAATCCAGAATCACCCGACCATCAATCACAACGTTTTGTCCCATCTGTAAGGCACCGCCTCTTACATATACCAGTTCTGTTTTTTCCGGATCCGTGCCCGCCTCACTGCCTTCCAGTCGGATATTAAGCAGACTCAGCTGACCGCCGTTGAGATAGAAAATAGTATCATTATCATAGCTTCTGCCGCCCCATGAAACGATACGCAGATTTCCAGCATTTAAAATATAAAGTTCCCCATCTGCCACTTCCATCGGATTCATGGCACAAATGGTAATCTCTGAAGCAGGTATATCCAGCTTCTCCTGCAGTTCTTCTGCCCGTTTCAGAGCCGCCTCGAGCGTCCTGACCGGAGTTTTCACTGTCTTTCCGTCCGCTTTGTCATTTCCGGGTCTGGCATTGGAAGCCGTTGCTACCCTCGCATTGGAACTGGTTGCTGTGGCATTGGAACCGCTGGCCAGTTCTGCTACCATACCTGTTCCCGGATTCCAGTATATCACTGCATCTTCATTGACCTCTTTTGTTTCTTCCTGCTGAATTTCCCGGGTGGCCGCCATACCTTCGATGGTATCCACATCTTCAGTATTCTCAGCCATTATGTAAAAGCCCTGATTCGGTATAACCATAGCGAGGCATAAGAGCAATGCTAATATTTTTTTAAACTTCTTCATCCTCCCCACTCCTTCCTACCTGATTTTAAGGACTTCTTTCATTTCTCTGATCCTGCGCTCACTGCGATTTCTTCCTTTTAAAACATCACACAAAGTCGATTCACAATACCCCAGCTGCTGTGCCAGTTTTTTATTTGTTATCCCCTGTTTTATCATGGCAATTTTAGCCTCTTGACCAAAATCTGAGTAACTTACTGATTTCTTTTCCATCCTGCTCACCTTTCTCCTTTATTTGCTGAATCTTTTCTTTCGCTTTTTCTTATCAGAATAATGCCGGTTCCTCCGGCCAGCATAAACATTCCCATTCCGGCCACCCAGAATCCCATCGCTCCTTCAACCCCCGTTTTGGGCAGGCCTCCCTGCGGAATAAGCATATCTGCCAATGGTGTGACCATGTCACTTATCATATTCAGGATCTCCTCCACTGAACTGCCTGCCCCGGTGCCGTCCCGGGAGAAACTGCCCGGTCCCGGCTGGGTTGGTTCTGTCGGGACAGTCGGCGTGGTCGGCCCCGGCCCGTCATCGCCGCTGCCTTTTGTCGGCGGCGGCGGAGCCTCCGTTGTCGGTGCTTCTGTCGTCGGATCCTCCTCATCCTCCTGATACAGGTACACCGTAATGATCTGAGGTATTTCCTTCATTTCGATCAGCTCTGTACCCTGATTGGGATAAGGCAGCCAGGAGTCCTTATATACCTGATAGCGGATAGGATTACTGTTCAGATACAGCTTATCTCCGTTTACTCCGTCACCGCCCCCGGACTGGTGATTATAGGCCAGATCCATTTCAAACAATCCATCTTTGTCACTCGCTCCCACCAGAACATAACGTTTCATGGATTCAATATATATTTCTATCGATGCACCGGCGACAGGTTTTTTTGTGTCTCGGTCCAAAACCTCAAACCTGATCCGGCCCATATAATCCACCACCACTCCGGCCAGAACTTCTGTCCGTCCGTCTGCTTCTGTTTTTGGATCTCCGATGCCTGTATCCGCCCACATGGCCCCGGCAGAGAGCCAGAGGATGCCGCACAGGATACACAGCCATACGACTCTTTTTTTATCCATATCTTCCTCCTCAGCTTTTGATAATAACCACAAGCTTTTCTGCAGTGTCTCCTGCATATTCTCCATTTTTTGTATAGAAACTCCATATCGCTGTACAGGAATGAGCTCCTGTCTCCAAGACTTCACCAAGTCGTAAAGTTGCGATATATTGGCCCGGTTCGATCAGGCCCGACTCATACAGGATCATTCCTGTTCCATCATCAATAAGCGTCAGGCGACAATTGAAATCAGCCTCTGTTCCATTGATAATACGAGCCTCTCCATCAGCACCGGCATCAGCAAAATACAGCTCCTGCGCCACTGAAACATATTGCATGTTCGCCAGCAGAATTTCATTCTGTAATGTTCTGGCCTGTTCTTCACTCATGCCGGCAGCCTGTCTCCGTCTCCAATCCAGTCCCGATTGTTCATACTCTCTACGAATATTCTGATTGTATCTGTACCGCCAAAATCCGGCTCCCATCAGAAATGCACCTCCAACCAGCAGACAGATAACCACCAGCCACGCCTTACTGCGATGCTGCATTGCCGATCTCCCCCGGTATAATCCGCCAGCGAATCTCCCCTGCTTTCATGGATTCTTCAATCTCCCGGTATTGATTTTGCCTGCCCCCAACCTTCAGGCTGACAGAGACTTCCCGCTCTGACGGAATGTTGGCAGTCCCTGCCGCTGTATAACCATTCGCTGCCACATCCATTGGTGCCTCAAGTTCAAATGCTGTTTTATCAGTTAAATAGAACATGTTATCATCCTCTAGCGAAAATGGCACACCATCCAATTCCATCCGGAATTTTTTGAAATCTGCACTGTCCGCAGTCGGTTCTCCGGCTGACAACTGCCAGTAATGCGGCCTGTTATGATCCGCCACCATATATGGCTCTACCCGGACTTCCAGTCCTTCCCTTTTCAAATGTTCCGTATCCAGATTTTCATCCCGTACATCGGTCGAATAATTGCGAATTTTCAGGACAGCTTTTGACAGCACTTCAATGCTGTATTCTAAATCATCATCTACTCCCGGCATAGCATTGGATGACGAACTGACTGTTACCCGCACATTAGACAGTAATAGATTACCAAGATCTTCGGAAATTCCACCGGCAGCATTTTCATTTGTACTGCCCACGACCGCAAACCCATAACTCAATGGCACTGTCACGGAAATCCTGGCCTCCACCGGCGTATGAATTACATCCAGCCATACATTGGTGGACGGTCCCCATTCATTATTTGCTGTTTTGTTATCATCCTGGGCTGCAAATGCAGAAAAACACAGCCCGCCGGCAACACAAAATGCCAGCATCAGAGCTCCGGTATGCCTGTTCTTCCTCTTTCTTTTGTTTTTTCCGGCATTCATTTTGATCCCTCATTCCCCTCTCTTCACAAGATCCGTCATATTTACAACATAATAAACATTATGTTGTAGTACCCAAACACTGTAATCCATCAGGCACATAAGGACACAAAGAAAAAGCATCCTTTGCTGAACGGGACATCAGGTGCCTGCTCAAACAATTTAAGGATGCATGGATGATTTTATATTTAGTTATTTTCAACCTCTTGGTTTCTTTTTCCGCATCGTATTGTTACAAATAATGTTTTATGTACCATCAATTGACTTTTAGAGATTCGTGGTTTACAATATGTTTAAAAGATTACACGAATTCTGCAACTTACAACATAATGTTTATTATGTTGTATTGTAACTATTCAGGAGCCCCCCTAATCAAAAATAACTTCAGGGTGTCCTGAGATGGCACTTTTTAATGCCTCATATGCATTATGGCCCTGCTTATGGGCAG
>DAMAMW010000016.1:0-125389 GCA_032073745.1 Lachnospiraceae bacterium
TATGCCTGCTCTTTTCTTTTGACTGAATCAGATGCTTTCCTTAAGAATTATACCAAAACTGAATAGAAAAATATAGAAATATATGAAATCAAAACCTGAGTTACCAGCCTTTACTATACACACAAAAAAAGGCACCCATGATTTCACTCATCACAGATACCTTTTTTATCCTATTTCTTCTATATAAATGCTTCTGCCTTAATGCACTGAATCATCTGCGTAATCACCTTACAAACATCGCCAACCACACCATAATCCGCAACATCAAAGATCGGTGCAGTAGCATCACGGTTAATCGCAATAATGGTTTCACTCTCTTCCATACCTGTCACATGCTGAATCGCGCCCGAAATACCACAGGCAATATAAAGTGTCGGCCGCACTGTCTTACCGGTCTGTCCGACCTGCTGATCCTTTTCACACCAGCCGGCATCGACTACCGCACGGGAAGCAGCGACCTGCCCGCCAAGCACTTCTGCCAGTTCCTCAAGCAGCTTAAAATTCTCCGCGCAGCCCATACCGCGGCCGCCGGCAATAAGAATATCAGCGTTCATAATATCGACTTTGCCGCTTACCTTCTTAATAATTTCTAAAATCTCAACATTCTGACTGTCAGCCAGATGCTCCACTTTTAATTCCTCAACCGGACAGACAGCACCTTCCTGATACTGCTGCGCCTGCATAACCCCGGGTCGCACTGTTGCCATCTGCGGCCGGTGTTCCGGACATAAAATCGTCGCCATAATATTGCCGCCAAACGCCGGTCGGGTCATCATTAAATGATTGGTCTCATCCTGAATCTCCAGTCTGGTACAGTCAGCCGTCAGACCGGTATGAATCCGGGCCGATACTCTGGGAGCCAGATCCCTGCCGATTGCAGTTGCGCCGCAGAGTACAATTTCCGGTTTGTATTTTTCGATGACCGCTGTCAGACTCTTAACATATGGTTCTGTTGTATAGGTCTCAAGTGCCGGATCATCAACCATGATCACCCTGTCGGCACCATATCCGGCCAGTTTTCCGGCCAATGCCCCGACCTGATATCCCATAAGAACTGCCGTCACCTCAGTATCAAGCTCTCCCGCCAGTTCCTTTGCCTTTCCCAGCAGTTCGAAGCTGACACCGGCAATCTCATTATCAACCTGTTCAATAGCTATAAAAATCCCTTTATAATCCTGATTGTTCATCTCTTCACCTCCCTGCATCTATAAAATGTGCTTAACTTTCAATTCACCGGTCAGCCATTTTGCTGCTTCTGCCGGTTCCAGTTCCTGTACGACACCTTTGCCCTTTACCGCCTTGGTAAACGATTTAAAGACACGGGTCGGTGAACCCTTCAAACCGATATTGCCATCTTCCACATCCAGATCAGCACGGGTAAATATCTGAATCTCTTTTTCATTATAAGCTTCCATGATTCCGCCCGGAGTCATATATCTGGGGCTGTTCATCTCAGTCAATGCCGTAATCAGGCATGGCATCTTAACTTTCAGCATATGATAACGATCCTCGTACTGCCGTTTCACGACTACCGAATCATCCTCAACCTGAATATCTTCCGCATAGCTGATGCTCGCCAGTCCCAGGTGTTCGGCGATCTGCGGTCCAACCTGGGCCGTATCACCATCAATCGCCTGACGGCCGGTGATAATAAGGTCATAACCATCTGCCGCACCGATTTTCCGGATCGCTGATGCGATTGTCGAACTGGTCGCCCAGGTATCGGCACCGCCAAAGGCCCGGTCAGAAATGAGATATGCCTCATCCGCTCCCATTGCCAGCGTTTCTCTTAAAGCAGCCTCCGCCTGAAGCGGTCCCATCGAAACAACGATGACCTTTGCCCCGTATTTATCTTTTATCTGCAGAGCCGCTTCCAGTCCTGCCTTATCATCCGGATTGATAATACTCGGCACACCGTCACGGATTAATGTTCCGGTTTCCGGATTCAGCCGGACTTCCGTTGTATCCGGTACCTGCTTCACACATACAATGATATTCATTCCCTGTCTCCTCCTCTATCTCAGCATTGCCCCGGCAATAACCATGCGCTGTACTTCACTGGTGCCTTCGTAAATCTCAGTAATCTTGGCGTCACGCATCATCCGTTCAACCGGATAATCACGGCTGTAACCATAGCCGCCAAACAGCTGCACGCATTTGGTTGTCACAGCCATTGCTGTTTCTGCCGCAAAAAGTTTAGCCATCGCCGCTTCTTCGGAAAATCTGGCCTGTTTATCTTTTGCCATTGCCGCCTTGTATACCAGCAGTCTGGCTGCCTCAACCCTTGTTTTTAAATCCGCCAGCTGGAACTGGGTATTCTGGAATGCCGAAATGCTTCTGCCAAACTGTTTCCGCTCTTTTGTATAGGCAACCGTTTCATCCAGTGCTCCCTGGGCAATGCCCAGCGCCTGGGCAGCGATTCCGATTCTGCCGCAGTCAAGTGTGCCCATGGCAATCGCAAAGCCTTTCCCGACATTTCCCAGCAGATTCTCCTTCGGCACAACACAGTCTTCAAAGATCAGTTCCGTCGTCGAAGAACCACGGATACCCATCTTCAGCTCTTTTTTACCCGCCGAAAAGCCCGGGAAATCTTTTTCTACTATAAATGCCGAAATACCCTTATTGCCAAGGCTCTTATCAGTCATCGCAAATACAATATAGATATCGGCTACACCACCGTTGGTAATGAATAATTTGCTGCCGTTTAAGATATAGTTGTCACCATCCAGCACTGCCTTGGTCTGCTGCCCGGCTGAATCGGTACCGGCACCAGGCTCCGTCAGTGCAAATGCACCGAGCTTTTCACCGCTCATCAGCAGCGGCATATACTTTTCTTTCTGCTCTTTTGTGCCGTATTTATTGATCGGGTCCGCACAAAGGGACGTATGTACCGAAACCACGACACCGGTAGTAGCGCATACCCGGCTTAATTCTTCAACACACAATACATAACTCAGGGTATCGCAGCCCTGTCCGCCATAAGTTTTATCAAATGGGATTCCCATAAAACCAAAACGGGCCATCTTTTTTACCGTTTCATAGGGAAAACGTTCTTCCTCGTCCAGCTCTGCGGCCAGAGGCTTCACTTCATTTTCCGCAAACTGCCGAAACAGCTGCTTCATGATTTCCTGTTCTTTGCTCAGCATAAAATCCACAATAATTCCTCCTTCAATTAAACCTTGTTATGTATTCAAAAGCGCCCCATATTCTCTGCCGGAATAAGCGGTGCTGCAGTTTTCGCAATTACTTCTTCCACAGTTGTATCTGTGGCAATTTCCTGTAACAATAAGCCTTCCGGAGTTACATCAATGACCGCCAGTTCCGTAATAATCCGCTGGACTTTCGCCACAGCTGTGGTCGGCAATGTAATCTGTTTCAGAATCTTCGGTTCACCGGCAGCTGTCGTGTGACTCATTGCAATGATAACCCGTTTCGCTCCTGTCACCAGATCCATCGCGCCGCCCATTCCCGGCACTTTCTTGCCCGGAACCATATGGCTGGCAAGGTTTCCCTGCATGTCTACCTGCAAAGCCCCCAGTACTGCCATATCGACATGTCCGCCGCGGATAATGGAAAACGAAATCGAACTGTCGAAAAAACTGGCACCATCCACCACCGTAACCGGTTTGCCGCCGGCATTAACCTGGTTGGGAGTGAAGTTAGTCTCATCCGGTGCCGGCCCCATGCCGATAATACCATTCTCTGACTGTAAATAGATTGTCATCCCGTCCGGAATATAGTTTGCTATGAACGTAGGCAGGCCGATGCCCAGATTAACCACATCGCCGTCATTTAACTCCGCCGCTGCCCGCTTTGCAATCCGTTCCCGGATCGCCTCCGCGCTCAGGCGGGAATCATTTTCCTTAATTGCCATATGCTTCACCTCCGACCAGATAATCAACAAAAATTCCCGAAGTCATAACACATTCCGGCTTCATCATACCGACCGGAACGATCTCTTCCGCCGCCGCAATCACGGTATCGGCCGCCATTGCCATCAATGGATTGAAATTTCTTGTAGTTCCCTTATAGTAAAGATTCCCATTACAATCGGCAATGGAGGCACGAAGTAATGCAAAGTCAGCCTTTAAAGGTTTTTCCAGCAAATATTTTGTGCCGTCTACTTCAATAACCTCTTTGCCATTCTGTACTTCCGTGCCCAGTCCTGTCTGGGTCAGAACTCCGCCCAGGCCGGCACCGCCCGCCCGGATCTGTTCTGCCAGTGTTCCCTGCGGAATCAGATTAACCTCGAGTTTCTCCTCATTCATAAGCTTTCCGGCAATCGGATTTAACCCGATGTGGGAAACCATAACTTTTTTTACCGCACCGGCGTTAATCAGCCTGCCGATACCGGTTTCCGGTGTGCCGCAATCATCGGCAATAACCGTCAGGTCTTTGACCCCTTTTTCAATTAAAGCATCAATCAGAATCTCCGGGGTTCCGTTTGACATAAACCCGCCAATCATTAAAACTGCCCCATCCTTTACAAGTGCCAGAGCATCTTGTGCAGATACCACGTTCATTGAATATCCTCCTCACATCCAATATCAATATAGTTAATAGTAATCCTGACATTGTTAAAAATCAAACAATGTGTTTTTGACATTTCAACAAAAATATTTTGTGGTGTCATGCTCCGGCATTCAGATCAGCTCTTTCATTGCTTCATGCAATAAAGCCTCACTCTCCTCTGTTTCATCCACATACGGAGAATCCTTAAGGTAGTTTTCCAATAACAGCAGATTCTCTGCCGATGCCTCAACCCCCAGTTCGCCAATCGTCAAAGGCATATCCATCTGCTTCATAAACGCTCTCAGCTGCTCTGACTGTCCGCTTAACCGGTTATAATGCAGCTGCACAAATAAACCTACGGCAACAATCTCACCGTGCAAGGCCGCTTTCGCTTCTTCCGTGAAAAATGAACGGATGCCATAGTAAATCAGATGTGCCAGTGCCGACTGGTTAAAATTCCTGGTTGTATTTGCGATAACACCGGTCATCGCAATATTCATAAACGTTACATACTCAACTGCCGGAGTCACCCGGTTCTGCCGCAGGTCTTCGATGGCCCAAACCCCATAGTGCTCCAGCATCTCATAGGAATACTCCGACATCCTAAATGCCGTATAAAAGTCAAAATTATTATCCTCCGGCCGCATCACCGGTTTGCCGTTCTGGATTTCTATTTTCTTTGCCATCGCATCCACGATTCCGGCAGCGGCATAACGGTATGGACATTTTGCAATCACATCCAGATCAACTAAAACCGCATCAAACTCATGGTCGTAGCGCCAGGTATCATCCAGTGCGCCATCGGCGGTATACATCACACTCATCGTCGCAAACGAAGCACAGGTTGCAATGGAAGTCGGTATATTCACAACACCAAGTCCGATTGTTTCCGCGGTCGCCTTTGCCAAATCCATGATCTTGCCGCCGCCGATCCCCACTACTTCATCACAGCCCGCATCAAGGCACTCCCGGCCTAAATTTGCGGCCGCTTCAAACGCTGTTACACCGGCAATCATATAAACTTTTTCACCAAATCGCCGGATCTCCCCGCCGCATTCTGCCAGCAGATTACGTTCCTGGCGATATCGCCCGGCACCAAATTTAATTGCTTTGTCAAGAATACTCGTACTCATAACCTCACCTTTCTATAAAAATTTATCTGCAGTCCACCAGCTTTGACAACAGGCGAACTGCAGACTTATATCAGACTACTTATTTAATAATTGATCTTTTGTTTAAGTGGCCGCCGGTTTTCTTCTGCCGAAGAAAATAAAACCTACGACAGCAAAACCGATCATCATCGCAAACCCAACCCCGCAGGTTAAGGTAATACCGCTGGCCAGCCAGACTGGTGTCAGGCCAACAAAAACATCCTTCCATGACATCAGGGCTGAGTATACGCCATGAGTATCACCGGCACTTGACTGGGCATTCGGATCAACTGCGCGTACCAGAGCCAGACCGGTAGAGGTATTACCGGTTGCTGCACCAAACGCCATACAGGCTTTCTCAAACCACTCATCGCGGCAGAAACGCTTAGCCAGGATAAAGATAATCGGAATCGTAAGGATCGTCAGCACCGCTGTGTAAATTAATACCGGAACAAAATAGGTTGATACAAAGCTCAGGTTCAGTGTTGCCATTGCCGTAAATACGGTAATCTCAAGGCAGAAACCACTGGCCATTTTAATCGTTTTCAAATCAACATATTTTTCTAACTTTGTCATCTTCAGTACCTGCCACAGAATGGCACCACCGAAGATACCGTGCAAAACACTGGGCATTGTTTCAAAAAAGTGAGAATACTGACCTAAGAAACGGAACAGCATCCGGCCAACGAATAACGCCAGCAGCAGCCATGATACCTGCAGTGCAAGATGGTTAATACTGATCCCGGTTGTTACGGTACGGCCTGCCGGAGCGCGTTTTTCTTCCGGTAACACGCCGCCGTAGAAATGAGCCGGCTGTTTCTGCGGTTCCTTAACATAGGTTCCCCAGCCTTTTCTGATACCGTAGTTGACCATCGCCATACCAACCATCATGGCAACAATCAGACCCAACGTTGACAAGACCATACCAACGCCCATGTTGCCGTCATTTCCCAGTCGCTCAAATGCGGCACCGGCAGCAGCAGCGGTTCCATGACCGCCATGGAAAGCAAATACACCCATAATACCCCAGCCGTTTGGCAGTCCCGGCCAGAATTTCATCAGCAGCGCACCAAGGAATACACCAACACCCATCTGCATGCCGTACGAAGTCATCGTCATACAGGAGTAGTCCAGATAAGAACTCATCTTCTTGCGGTTAATGGTTACGCCGAACACGGTCGCCGCCATAACGACGTCGATCATAACACTTGGCATTGAACTAAAACTTTTGGGAACCTCGACCAGGCCAATTGCCTGCGGTCCAAGCAGCAGTAACACCAGGCCGCCGATCAGGGACGACGGCAGAAACAGCTTTTGAACCGGCTTAACAAGTTCACGAACAAAGAAACCGATTAACATGAACAGTGCCAGAAACAACATATCATTACTTAACGATGCTACTGTCATAATTAGCCCCCCTGCTTATGTATTAATAGTCAAACATACCGGAACTTGCGGTAGTTGGTTTTTTGGTATCAGTATAAGTCTGAGCCGTTGTATAATCCACATCATTGATTGGCCAGGTCGGTTCTTTTCCCTCATAAACTTCCTGGATACCCATTGCACAGAAGTACGATGCCCGGTGTGCAGCCTCTTTGGTATTACCGCCAATATGCGGGTAGATAATAATATTATCCAGTGTCAGCATCGGGTTAGCCGGATCTACCGGTTCTTTTTTGATTGCGTCCAGACCGGCACCGGCAATGGTTCCGTTCTTGCATGCTTCGTACAGGTCATCTTCGTTAACACAGGCACCGCGGGCGGTATTGATTAAAAAGGCAGTTGGTTTCATCATTGCCAGAGTATCTTTATTGACCATTTCCCTGGTCACCGGTGTATTCGGAACATGCATTGAAACATAGTCACTCTCTTTAAAAATCCGATCAAGATCCCGTACAACCTCAACTCCATCCGGGAAGTCACTGGCCGGCTTATATGGGTCGTAGGCTAATACGTTCATCTCCATAGCCATCGCCCGTACAGCCAGACGGCTGCCGATATTACCGCAGCCGATAATTCCTACGGTTTTTCCATTCAGTGTAGACTTCGGTACTTTCAGTTTTGCCTTGTAAAAATCTTCAACCCAGATGTTTCTGGTTACAATTACATTGCGGCTGCATTCCAGCATTAAGAGCAGGGCTGTTTCAGCAACTGATGTACTGTTTGCAACCGGTGCATACAGTGCATGAATATTATTATCATGGCAGGCTTTCACATCTAATGCGTCAAATCCGGCACCATGACGGACAATCACTTTCAAATTCGGGTTTGATTCAATAATCTCGCGGTTGATCGGCGTAATTCTGACAATCATTGCATCCGGCTGATGCTCTTTCATATCAGCGAGAACATCCTCTGCTTCAAATCCGCGTCCTTCAATCAGGGTGTGGCCGGCATCGGTCAGCAGTTTTTCACCCTCTTCTTTAATTTCCTGCGGCAGTAAAATTTTCCATCCCATAGTTTTTCTCTCCTCTTATATTATCATGCACGATATACATCATCAATAATTTCAAATCCTTTTGCTTCCAGAGCTTTCTCTACCCAATCGCGGTTCATGGTACCGTCTTTGGCTTTTGGCAGTTTAGCGGCATCTGCTTCCATAAATGCTTTTGCATCTACCAGAATTGCTGCTGCATCCTTGCGGGGAATGACAATCACTCCATCCGGATCGCCAACAATAATATCGCCCGGATTTACACTGATTCCGCCGCAGGCAACCGGTACGTTGATTTCTCCCGGACCTTCTTTATAAGGACCGCCCGGAGTTGTTCCGGTACAGTATACCGGGAAATCCCATTTACCGATCTCATCGATATCACGGATCGGGCCGTCAATAATAACTCCGGCAACTTTTTTAGTATAGTAGAGATACGCCATCATGACCTCACCCAGAACTGCCCGGGTGTCATCTTCTTCATTAGAGACAACAATTACATCACCTTCACTGCATCGTGCCAGGGCTGCATGCAGGGCCAGGTTATCACCGGCACGGCCTTTAATGGTATAAGCCGGTCCGGCCATGATCTGCGCTTTAGGTGAACTGACCAGATGAATCCGGGGATTCATTGCACAACTGCGTCCCATTACATCACCGATATTGGATGCCGGGATTTTTTGAAACTCTTTTACGATTTCCGGATCGGGCATCTCTCTTTTTAGATAAATTCTCTTTCCTACTGCCATTTTAATCCTACCTTTCAATATTTTTTTGGTTGTTTTGTCTAAAACGTATTCGTTTTTGATAGTGCTATTGTAATATACTCACTACAACAAATCAAACAATGAATTCTATAATATTTGACAAATTTTTTTTGTATTTAACTGCAGCTAAAAAGTCACCTCCCGGTATACTACCGCCCCATCTTTCACCGTCATCAACGGCTGAAAGCGGTACTCTCCATAGCGGAGACAGCACTCCGGATCATCATATGGCCGGTCACCGAACTCGGCCCGGTCCTTAATCTGACGAAATACGGCAATATCTGCATTGGCCCCGACACTGAGACATCCGATCGTTCCCTGAAGCCCCATCTGCTTTGCCGGAGAACTGGTGCAGCACGCAATCACCTCCGTCAGCGGCATCCCCAGAAAGTGATATTTACCCAGCTGATTGGCCAGATTAAAAGCCGTCGGACGCAGATGCATACTTAATTTCGTCAGATCGGTTGCAATGATATCCGGATAGAACTTCTCCCGCATTGCCGCCTCACTTACCGCAAATGAAAAATGAGCCCGTGCATCTGCCGCTTCAAACAGCACGCCCCGTTCCCTGGCCGCCAGTGCCGCTTCACTGATCTGCCCGTCAGCAGCCAGAATCGTGTCACCTTTGTTCATGTACATATGGGTAATGACATCACCTTTACGCAGGTATCCGAGCAGTTCTTTCATCTCTCCCGGCGGATTGGTACAATGGACCATCACCGAAGTTCCAATCTCTTCCGCCAATGCTACTGTCCGGCGCAGCGGTTCGTATCCCAGTTCGCCTACAATCTCTTTGCTGGTGCGCAATTTTAACCCCAAAAGTTCACTGCCATACTCCTCAAATATTGCCTTTATGGCTTCCGTATCCATCCGCTCCGGCGCCACATCTTCTAATTCCCGGGGCAGAGAATCGAGTCCTGTGGAGCAAACGTTCAGATATGCCCTGACTGTCAGCTTACCGGTCTCAAGAAATGGCCGGTAACCGCGGTAAGTATCACAGCCGGTGCTTCCGGCATCCACCACCGTAGTTACACCGGTGCCAAAGCAGACCGCTTCCGCCGGAATGCCGATCGGGGCCAACGGATACACATGGGCATGATGGTCGATCAGTCCCGGTGTTACCAGACATCCAGCTGCGTCAACCGTCATCACCGCCGGCGCATCCTGATAATCCCCGATACCGGCAATCTTACCGTCGGCTACAACAATATCGGCCACCTTGCAAAGACCATTTTCCGGATCTGTTATATTACCGTTTTTTATTAAAATCTGATACATGATTCCCTCCTTTGGTTTATATCTCTGATACTAGTAATAAGGGGTTTCGATCATAGTGGCAAGGAGAACTTGGAGCGTTTGGGGCGGAAGTGACTCCGTTCTCTCGATGGGGTGGATCTAAGGCCACAGCAAGCCATTTTCGGCGGCACCGGGGCCAGTCAAGCCAAACTCTTGATGACTTTGACTTTCCGGCCCCTGGAATCACGCTTTGGAGAGCATGATTCCTCCGCCGAAAATCACTTGCTGTAGCCTAAGATCCACCGACATCTCGTTCAATGTCGCCACTTCCGCCCCAAACGCTCCAAATTCTCCCAGCAACTGTGCAGCTCCACCTGGGTAAAAAACAAAACCATACAAATCTAAGAGAGCATCCTATCGCCAGCTCAAACTGCATAATAGGATGCTCCTTGTGATTTGGATATGTTATTTATGCTGCCATTGCTTTTGCTTCAGCTTTAGCCTTCTGGTTCTTCTTCAGCGTCATAACTACCGACACAACTGCCACTACCAGGAATACCAAAGAAATTGGTCTGGTAAAGAATACCGAAATATTTCCGCCACTTGCCATCAGCGCACGGCGCAGGTTTTCTTCTGCCATCGGTCCTAAGATAAAGCCGATGATCAGCGGTGTCGTCGGTATCTTCATATCTTTAAAGAGCAGTCCGATCAAACCAAAAACGAATACACACCAGACATCATACACGCGGCTGTTGCTGCAGTAGGAACCGACAACACAGCATACCATGATGATCGGCAGCAGATAACGTTTCGGGATATCCAGCAGCTTAACAAACCACCGTAAACCACCACGCTCAAAAATCAGCATGAAGATATTTGATACAATCAGGGCAATAAAGATCGCATAAACATACTTACCGCTCTTCTGGAAGATCAACGGACCCGGATTAATCCCGTGAATCGTCAGACCGCCCAGGAAAATTGCCGTTACCGTATTGCCGGGAATACCCATCGTCAGCAGCGGAATCAGCGATCCGCCGATAACCGCATTGTTTGCAGACTCTGAAGCAACAACGCCATCGATAATTCCGGTACCGAATTTCTCCGGATGTTTAGAGGAGTTTTTCGTTGCTGTATACGCCAGCAGACCTGCCGTCGATCCACCGATACCAGGCAGAATTCCGATTCCGATACCAATCAGGGACGAACGGATAATATTAACCGTCTGGCCGATCAGTTCTTTCATTGAAATACCAAAACCTTTGAGGTTATAAGGTGTCTTTTCCGCTTTGCTGTCCAGAGTCTTACGGCCAAAACCGGATCTGATAATATCCGTTACCGCAAATACACCGATCAGGATTACGACAATGTCAAAGCCCGACAGCAGCTGATACTGGTTAAAGGTGAAACGGGTCAGCGCATCAATCGGTGCCATTCCCACCAGTGATAAAGCAATACCAAATAAACCGGCTAACAAACCGTCAAGAATCGAATCGCCTGACAAACTGGCAATAATGCTGAGTGAAAAAATTGCAATTGAAAAATATTCAACCGGTGTAAACTTAAGTGTCACAGCTGCCAGATACGGAGAAATAAACATCAGGGCAAAAATACTGATCAATCCGCCGATAAAGGATACCAGAATACCTACGCCCAGTGCTTTACCCGCTTCCCCATTATCTGCCATCGGGCCGCCGTCGAACACCGTCGAGATGGATGACGGGGTGCCCGGGATTTTAAGCAGGATCGCTGAGATCAGACCACCAGAAATTCCTCCCAGATAAAGGCCTACCAACAATGAGATCCCATTTACCGGCTCCATACCAAATGACATCGGTAAAAATAAAACCATTGCCATTGTTGCTGAAAGGCCCGGTATTGATCCAAAGATAATACCAACAATTACGCCAACCATGATTAATAACAGACATGTCGGCTGGAATACCAACGCCAGTGCTTCCAATACCATATGTATCACACCTCCTTAAAAGTTTAGAATTCCGGTCGGCAGCGGCATACTGATGGCATATACAAACAGTACATAGACCGCGATCGGCGCAATAATTGAAATCGCAAGAGTTGCCGGGATATTCCGATGCTCTTTGCCGCTTAAAACCAGGATCTGGACAAAGAGATAAAGGCCGGTGGCAATGACAAACCCTAAGACATCAAACAATGCCACATATCCTGCCAGGGCGGCAATGGTAAGCAAACCGCCCATAGATTCAGTAATCCCTTTTGTTGCCAGCTTTTTATTACAATAAGCCTCATCTTTATTAACCATGATAAAAGCCAGTTTGGCAACCGCAGCAGCAATAATTGCTACTGCAACTACTTTTGGCATAAAACCGGAACCCAGATCTTTACCCATAATCGGTTTAATCGCGAGTGCCTGAATGAAGATAAAGATGCCAAATGCAATAAACAGCGCCGCACATAATATATCTTTACTTTTTCGTGTCATGATAGCGCTCCATCCTTTCTATACTGGAATCGTTCATCGAATGATCTGCTGTTTTTAGTTCATTTCATCTTTGAAAAATTCTCTCAGTGTTTCCACCTCAGCGCGATCCTGTTCATTGCATTCTTCAGCCGAACGATAGTAAGGCTCTGCATAATATTTTGCCAGTGTCTCACCAAATTCCGGATCTTCCGTAATTTCTTTGATTGCCTGACTCAGTTCCGCTACAATTGCTTCATCGGCTCCTTTCGGGAATTTCACTTCATAGTTTTTCTGTGAGATCACGTCATAGCCCTGCTCCAGCAGTGTCGGTATATCATCCAATCCCGGCACACGTTCCGGAGAACATACACCTAGTGCGATAAATTCACCGGTTTCAATGTAATCGGCAATATTCATGTAGTTTACTGCCAAAACATCAACCTGATCGCCCATAAATGCAGCCAGACGCTCTGGTGTACCGGTTCCGACATCCAGCTTGTTGAATTCGACGCCCATAGTCTGTTCCATCATCGAGCAGACATAGTGAGTAACACTGCCGTAAACCTGAGAGTAACGTACTTCACCAGGATGCTCTTTTGCATAAGCAATCATATCCTCAAGTGTTTCCCAGCCGGAACTTTTCTTTACAACGATCGTATAGGAATTGTCCTGTGCCACAGTTGCCACGTTGGTAAAGTTATCGGTATAGGAAAAATCAGCTACGCCGGTTGCTTCCTGCACCAATGATGCACCGGTATGGTTAAAAAGAATATTATATCCGTCAGGATTTTTAGCCATGATTTCTTTCGCTGCTACGATTCCGCTGCCGCCGGTCATATTAACCACGACAAAGTTCTGACCGTACTTTTCCTGAAGCTTCTGAGCCATCAGCCGGCAATATGTATCGGTATCACCGCCGGCATTGTAAGGCAGTGTAACGGTTACTGTCTTTGTCGGCCAGTCTACCGTCTTCCCGCCGGCATCTGCGCTTGCTTCTGCTCCGGCTTCTTTTGCAGTTGAATTCCCACTGTTGCCTGACTGACTGCTGCATCCAATCATTGTGCTGGCCACCGCTGCAGCCAAAAGTGCTGATAACATAATTTTCTTTTTCATGATCTTCTCCTTTTTCTCCCCAAATTAATAATCAAACATTCCGGAAGCCTTGGTATCCGGTTTTTTTGTATCAGTGTAGGTTGTTGCTGTTTCATAATCCACATCATTGATCGGCCAGGTCGGCTGCTTTCCTTCCGCAACCTCCTTAATTCCCATTGCGCAAAAGTAGGAGGCACGGTGAGCCGCTTCACTTGTATTGCCGCCGATATGCGGGTAAATAATTACATTCTCCAGTGTCAGCAGCGGATTAGCCGGATCGACCGGTTCTTTCGTAATCGCATCCAGACCGGCACCGGCAATCCCCCCATTCTTGCAGGCTTCGTATAAATCATCTTCATCGACACAGGCACCGCGGGCAGTATTGATCAGAAATGCGGTTGGTTTCATCATCGCCAGGGTATCCTTGTTTACCATCTTGCGGGTCACCGGGGTATTCGGCACATGCATGGAAACATAATCGCTTTCCTTAAAGATACGATCCAGATCACGCACTACCTCAACACCATCCGGGAAATCTACTGCCGGCTTATAAGGATCATACGCCAATACATTCATTTCCATCGCCAGCGCCCGGACTGCCAGACGGCTGCCGATATTACCGCAGCCAATGATACCTACGGTTTTGCCATTCAGTGTCGACTTCGGCACTTTCAGTTTCGCTTTATAGAAGTCTTCCACCCAGATTCTTCTGGTTACAATTACATTCCGGCTGCATTCAAGCATCAGCAACAATGCTGTTTCTGCAACTGAAGTGCTGTTTGCCACCGGTGCATATAAAGCATGAACGCCATTATCATGACAGGCTTTCACATCTAATGCATCAAAGCCGGCACCATGACGGACAATTACTTTCAGGTTCGGATTTGATTCAATAATTTCACGATTAATCGGAGTAATTCTTACAATCATCGCTTCCGGCTGGTGCTCTTTCATATCAGCCAGGACATCCTCGGGCTCAAAGCCACGTCCCTGTATCAACGTATGGCCGGCCTCTGTCAGCAGCTGAGCTCCCTCCTCCTTAATTTCTTGCGGTAATAATACTTTCCATCCCATTTTTTTATTTCTTACCTCCTTTATCTATTACGGACGATATACATCGTCAATAATTTCTAATTTTTTATCAGCCAATGCTTTGTCGGATTAGTCAAATTGACTGAGATTTTCTCAGTTTTGAAATAATACCACTGCAATCAGCATGATAATTGCTGTAATTGTTGCTTCATTAACCACTCCCCCACCCATTTTACTTTTGTTTATTAATCACCAAAACAACTGCTGCACAGCCTTGTTTTTTAGCTGATTTTATAATATCACATTCGTTCTCAACTAGTAAAACAACATATTTTTGTCTTTTTAACAAATTATTATTGTTCAAATTTTATTTGTAGGTATTTTAAACAAAAAGTGTTTGAATGACAAGAAGAATTATATTATCATTAGGACAACCAACAGGAACAACTAACCGCACAGCTTCCTTTTAGCAATACCTGGTTTAACCATTACTAAGGAGGGTTATTATGAGTTCCATGACTATCGCTTTATTGATTCTTGCTATTACTATTGTTTTATTTATTCTCGAACCGGTGCCGATTATTGTTACGGCCATCGGAGCTTCTATTGCTTATGCCTACACCGGCATTATTGGTGTCGGTGATATCTTTACCGGTTACAACAGTACCACCATCGTTTTGCTGGCTGGTATGATGGTAGTCGGTTCTTCACTTTTTCACACCGGAATCACCGACGTTATCGGTGCCAAGATGGTTAAGATCACAGGAAAGAGCGAGCGGAATATTATTCTGGCGACCCTGATCGTTTCCTGTCTGTTAAGTTCTGTCTGCAGCAACATCGGTGTAATGACCGCGATGGCACCGTTGGTTACGGCAATGTGTATTACCGCCGGTATCGGACCATCCAAAGCACTGCTTTCACTGTTGTTTGGTGCTCAGTTCGGCGGTTTCCTGACTCTCGTCGGAGTCGGCTCCAATGCATCGGCGGCCAATGCCATGAGTGAACTGGGATATGAACCATTTGGCTTTTTCGGCATTACTCCGTTTGGTATCGGTGTCTGCATTCTCGGTGCCCTTTACTTTACCTTTATCGGATCCAAATTCATTCCCGATACCGGATATGTTCCTGAGTTCGCCAACGTAGAAAAGAAAGAATTAAATAAAGGAAAGGCCACGATCGCTGTATTGGTAATGGCCGCTGTACTGATCGTAATTGCTGCCAGTCCTGATGCGATTCCAATGCATGTTGCTGCCGTGGTCGGTGCACTGATCATAATCAGCACCAAATGTATGACTGTTAAGGAAGCAACCCGCGCCATTGACTGGAACTGCCTGCTGCTGGTCGGTGCCCTGACCGCCATTTCAACCGGTGTAAAAAACAGCGGTGCCGGTGATGCCGTCGCCAACCTGATCTTAAGAATTCTGGGTGATAATCCCAGTACCTTTATGATTACAACAGTCATCTTCTTTGCCGCAGCAGGTTTAACCCAGGTAATGTCAAATATCCCGACGATCCTGATCTTCATGCCGATCGGTATTTCGATTGCAGAATCAATCGGTGTCAGCCCTTATCCGATCGCCATGATCATTACGCTGGCCGGCGCTGCATCCTATGCAACACCTTTTGCCGCACCGCAAAACATGATGACAGTCGGCTGGACTAATTATAAGTTCAAAGACTTTGTCAAAATCGGAATTCCGATGGTCTTCATTACATATGTAGTTATCGCAGTACTGATCCCGATTGTCCTGCCCTACCGATAAAAGGAGAGAAGACATGAGTGAAATTATGAAAGGTGCATACGACCTTCATGTCCACACCTCACCGGACATTGTCTCCCGCAAATGCAATGATCTGGAGTTAGCCGGCCGCCTGATAGCGGCCGGAATGAGGGGCGGTGCCATTAAGTGCCATCACGGGGATACTGCCGCTCGGGCGAAGATGCTGAACGAATTGTATCCGCAGCTGCATATGGCCGGTGGTGTCACGCTGAACAACGCAGTGGGCGGCTTAAATCCTGATGCGGTTGAATGCTCAGCCAAAATGGGGGCTAAGATGCTGTGGTTCCCAACGCTTGACGCCTACTTTTACCAGCGTTTCCGCCATCCGGAAAATACTGCGACAGACCGGCTGCTGACAGTTCTGGATCACGACGGACGCCTGGTCCCGGCTGCCCGGAATGTACTCGATGTTGCGGCTGAATACCACCTGCTCACCGGCACCGGTCATTTATCCGCCGATGAGGGAATGGTGCTGGTTACCGAGGGACAGCAGCGCGGTGTACAGATGATTCTGACCCATGCCGATCTGCCGTCTAACCGCTACACGATGGAACAGATGAAGACGGTGGTCGGCCTTGGTGCAATGATTGAATTGTGTTATTTTACGGTATATTATGAGCGGACACCACTCGCTCAGGTCGTCGAATGTATTCAACAGCTGGGCGCTGAGCATATTATTCTGACTACGGATTTTGGGCAGGTCGGATCCCCTTACAGTGATGAGGGAATGGAAGCATTTATTGATCTGCTGATGCAGCAGGGAATTACAGAAAAAGAGATCCGGCAGATGAGCCGGGATAATCCCATGAAACTGATTGAAGGATAATGAATACAAATAGTAACGATTTGGAAGCATTGTATATGAAAATAAATATGCAGTGCTTCTTTTTTTATTTATACTCTGCTATAATAAAATGAATTGGACAGTCAGGAGGACAATGATGAAATCAGTTTTAATGATCGGCCAGTCAAACATGGCCGGACGCGGATTTATAAAAGATGTGCCAACGATATGTAATGAACGGATTCAAATGCTACGTAACGGCAGATGGCAGATGATGACTGAACCGGTTAACTACGACAGACCGATTGCCGGGGTTGGTCTCGCCGGTTCGTTTGCAGCTATGTGGTGTATGGAACACGAAGCAGATAAGATTGGGTTGATTCCCTGCGCAGAAGGAGGCAGTTCGTTAGATGACTGGGCTGTAGACAAAACATTTTTCAGACATGCAGTCATCCAGGCAAAGTTCGCCATGCAGGATACGGAACTGATTGGTATCTTGTGGCATCAAGGGGAAAATGACAGTTATGGCGGAAATTATCAGACGTATTACGAAAAGCTGACGGTCATTATCGACACATTGCGAAAGGAACTGAATGCACCGGAAGTGCCTCTCATTGTTGGGGAATTAGGTGATTTTCTCGGACAATCAGGCTTTGGGCTAAGCTGTACGGAATATGAGCTGGTGAACCGTGAAATAATGAAATTTGCCACAAAACAGAACAACTGTTATTTTGTGACTGCCGCAGACTTAACACCAAATCCCGACGGCATCCATTTCAATGCAATATCACAGAGAAGATTTGGTATTCGTTATTATGAAGCTTTTTCAAAAAGAAAGCATATTTTAAGCCCTCCGGAACATGAATTGGAACTGTTGGACCGCTGCATTAACAGGCCATATACAACCAATGAACAAATGTATCTTAACATGATGGATTTTGCCTCCGGCAAGACAACTTTTAAAGACTTTAGCATAAGAATGGAGAATATACATGGAACTGGTTGAGATTGCATTGGATTTTATTCTGGAAATGGTATTTGCAACAAAAAATCGTCGCCTGAGATTTGCAGCAACAGCCATTATTGCTGCTTTGATTATTGGATTTATTGTGTATTTGATAGTTGCTTAAATATTAATTTGTGAAGGAGACATTTAAATGTATATAGATAAATGGTGGGGCAATATCACATGTGGAGACACAGATGACTCTCGCTATTACTTCAGTGTGTGGTGGAAGATTCTGTCTCCTTTGATGATCCTGAGTTAGAATTTTCCATCACGGCTGATAATAAAGAAATTGGGCTGCTCACTACAGAACTTACAAGGGCGATACAGGAACCCGAATTGTATTATCCGGATTTTTTGCAGGATGCGTTTGAAGAAATGAAAGAAGGAATCACGGAAATATGCAGTGAACTGAAAAGTATATTAACAGACAAACAATAAATCAAAAAAACAGGTGCATCTCTGCTCTTCTTACATATGTCTTTTCCAGCATCTTAACATGTGACAGGAAATCCGGGTCAGCAAAATATTTTGCCTGGCCCGGACATTTTTTTATGCAGGAATGGCATTTTATACATGTTCCCGGTACCAGATCAGGATTGGCCGTATCGATTGCATCCATGGGGCAGACTGCGGCACAAAGCATACAGCCGGTACAGCGGGAATTGGTCTGCGGTTTTGCTTTTAAAAATCGTACCGGTCTCCCGTCTTCACCTAACGGTGTATAATAAACCATATTCTCATCCCCGGGAACTGATACAGGTTCCTGTGTTTTGTCCGGACTGAATGTGTTTTCGGCAATCTGCTCAGCAAATACTCTTAACCGTTCAAAATCTTGTTCATCCGGACGATCCGGTGCAATGATCTCTGAAAACACATGACTGGCAGGGCATGCCGCTGCTGCAACGGTATGAAATCCATTCCGCTGCAATTCATGACACAACTCAAAAAGAGCGTTATCATAATTTCTGTTTCCAAATGTCACCACCGGAACAGCTAATGTTTGATTCCCTTTAAACAGGCTCTGTACATACGGAAGCATCTTATTCGGAATACGGCCGGCATATACCGGCATACCAAATACTATAAGCTGGTCGGATGTGAACTCTTTACCGTGCCGCCCAGAGGAATATGTAAAGTCGATGATCTCAAGTGGTATGTCTAATTTTCCGGCAATAGTTCCAGCGATAAACTCGGTTACTTTTTTTGTATTTCCGGCAGCGCTAAAATAAACCGCCGAGACACTTGAAATTTTCATTTAATTCACCACTTTCTAATCGTATGATAAAGAGCGGCAACTCTGATTCACACCAGGTCACCGCCCCTTTGGGGGATCAATACTGATAAAAACCTTTTCCGCTCTTACGTCCCAGCAAACCGCCGCGAACCATTTTACGCAGCAACGGATGCGGCCGATATTTAGGATCTCCGGTCTCCTGCTGCAGTACTTCCATAATCGCCAGACAAACATCCAGGCCGATCAGGTCACCTAAAGCCAGAGGGCCCATCGGATGATTGGCACCCAGCTTCATTGCGGTGTCAATATCCTCTGCCGATGCCAGACCGTCACCCAGAATACCGACAGCTTCATTGATCATCGGAATCAGAATCCGGTTCACGACAAATCCGGCTCCTTCTTTGATAATCACCGGTGTTTTGCCGATTGCCCGGGAAATCTCCATTACTTTATCGACTTCTTCCTGAGAAGTATTGACTCCGGCAATTACTTCAATCAGTTTCATAACCGGTGCCGGATTGAAAAAGTGCATGCCGATTACATTATGTTTTAAGCCGTTCGAGAGTTCCGTTAACGACAAAGACGAAGTATTTGATGCAAACAGAACTTCCGGTTTGCAGATATCTTCAAGCTCTTCAAACAGCTTCTTTTTGAGTGTCATATTTTCAACAGCCGCTTCCACTACCAGATCGCAGTCACTTAATCCCTCTTTCTCCACCGGCAGAATCCGGTCAAGAATTCCGGTCTGCTGCTGCACTTCCATTTTACCTTTTTCAACCAGACGATTCAAGGACTTTTCGATCTTCTCCTTGCCGCCGACAGCATATTCAAGCTTAACATCGGTTAAATATACCTGATATTCCGGATTCATCGCAAATGCCTGTGCGATGCCTGCACCCATGGTTCCGGCGCCAATTACACCTATCTTCATTATCTGCCTCCTCATTACGCGTCCTGAAATGCTCCCGCTTTTCTTTTATCTATAAATGCGCCCATTGCTTCCTGCTGATCCTGTGTCTCAAAGCAGGCTGAGAAAAAACCGGCTTCCACATTTATCGCCTGATCCATATCCAGTTCCAGACCGGTATTAATCGCCTGTTTGGTTGCCCGTACCGCAATCGGTGCGTTAGCTGCAATCTTTCCGGCCATTTCCCAGACTTTTTCCATCAGTGTGTCAACCGGATGAACTGCATTTACAAGACCGGCTTCCAGAGCCTGAACCGCATTAATCCGATTCGCCGTAAACAGCAATTCTTTTGCTTTTCCAGCACCGATTAACCGGGCCAGACGCTGGGTTCCGCCAAAACCGGCCGTAATGCCAAGCCCCACTTCCGGCTGGCCAAACACGCTTCGTTCCGATACAATCCTGATATCTGCTGCCATCATCAGCTCACAGCCGCCGCCAAGGGTATAACCGTTGACTGCCGCAATAACCGGCACCGGCTGCGTTTCCAGTTTCCTTAAAACAACATTGCCTTTCAGGCAATAGTCCGTTGCCTCTGCCTTGGTTTTATCCTTCATTTCCGATATATCGGCTCCGGCCACAAATGCCTTATCACCGGCTCCGGTCAGGATCAGACAGCGCAGTTTCATACTGCTGATCCGGTCAAGAAGCTGATCCAGTTCATCCAGAATCTGCTCGTTCAGGGCATTCAGGGCATGAGGCCGGTTAATGGTAATTATTCCAATCAGACCACTCTCTTCAAATGATACGTATTCCATCCGCGCCTCCTGCTATATCGATTCAACCAGTGCCGATACGCCCATTCCGCCACCGATACATAAAGTTGCCAATCCCCGTTTCGCCTGACGGCGTTTCATTTCATGGAGCAGGGATACCAGGATCCGGCAGCCGGAAGCTCCGACCGGATGTCCCAGGGCGATAGCTCCGCCGTTGACATTGACCTTTGCCGCATCCCAATTCAACTCTTTTCCAACTGCCAGCGCCTGAGCGGCAAATGCTTCATTGGCTTCAATCAGATCAATATCATCAATCGTAAGTCCGGTCTTTTTCAGCAATTTTTTGGTTGATGCAGCCGGTCCGATTCCCATGATTGCCGGGTCAACACCGGCGGCTGCGCCTGCAACCCATCTGGCCAGAACCGGTACTCCCAGTTCCTTTGCTTTTTCGAGACTCATCACAACGATTGCCGCTGCACCGTCATTAATTCCGGAAGCATTGGCAGCAGTGACAGTACCATCCTTTTTAAAAGCCGGACGAAGTACCGACAAACCTTCTTTGGTTACGCCGCTGCGCGGGTACTCATCCCGGTCAAACATAACCGTTTCTTTTTTTACTTTAACCGGTACCGGTACAATTTCATCCAGCCATTTGCCGTCTTTTGCCGCCGCTTCGCATTTTTGCTGGCTTGCCGCTGCAAACTCATCCTGCATCTCTCTGGTAATGCCATATTTTTCAGCCACGTTCTCCGCAGTCACACCCATGTGATAGTCATTAAATGCATCCCATAAAGCGTCGTTAACCATGGTATCAATGATTTCACCATTGTTCATCCGGTACCCGAATCTGGCCTTTTTAAGGGCATAAGGAGCTGCTGACATATTCTCCATGCCGCCGGCTACGATCACATCGGCCTCACCGGCTGCGATCATTGCGGCTGCCAGATTAACGCTTTTTAATCCGGAACCGCAGACAATGTTAAGAGTCTGGGCGGGTACTTCCACCGGAAGCCCTGCCTTAACCGCTGCCTGTCTGGCTACATTCTGTCCCAGGCCGGCCTGAATGACCGAACCCATAATAACTTCATCAACCTGATCAGCCGGAATACCGGCGCGGGATAATGCTTCTTTTATTACAATGGCCCCCAGCTCGGCAGCCGGGACATCCTGAAGACTTCCGCCCATCTTACCGATTGCCGTACGGCATGCACCAGCTAATACTACTTCTTTACTCATCCTGATCCCTCTTTTCTTTTATGACATTGATAGTACATCTGCAAATGCCTGAATCTGAGTTCTGGCCTGAGCATAATCTTTCATCTGCTGATCGACACCAATCATTATGTGGGGTATCCCCTGTTCATCCAGTTCCTTTTTAAGTGACGGGTATTCGATCTCTTCCGGATCACAAAACTGCATCATCAGGATAACCGCGCCTTTGGCCTTGCTTTTTTTGATCTGTTCCACGAGATAACGGGGACGTTTGTTAAGTTCCGGATCATATAACAAAGTATCATAATCCTGGGCACCAAACTGAAGTGCCAGGGCATACAGCGGATCTTCATGCTCCGGTACATCCACCCGGATTCCTCTTGACTCGGCAGCCACATCGTCAGCAGCCACAGCCAGGTTGTTTTCTTCAAATATCTGCAGCAGATTTTTATTATCGGCCAGAATACCGGAGGTGAATATCCGGATGCCTTTCCAATCAGAAGGGGGCAGTTCTTCCAGCTGCCGGTTTAACTGCGCAAGCATTTCGGTATGTTCGTCCTTCGTCATAAAGAATGCACTCTTAAGTACTGCACTCCGCTCAGTTGGCGTTACTGCCTCCGGATGCTCCCCGGCCAGACGGATAAACGTTCTGCGACATTCGCGGCTTTGATTGTAAACGGCAATTGCCTCCCTGAGTTTTTCATCTGTAATCTGTTTACCGGCAATTTCTTCTAACTGTATTTTTACTTTGCGATAGATATCATTTGTGTACTTTATACCAAAATCTTTTTTACGATTCTGCGGGTGGGCAACAAATATAAACGGAATCTCCGGTACTGCTACCCGGAAATTCTGGCTTAACGGCCTTAAGGTATCACATAAAGAAGGGACAATGACACCGGACAAACCTTTTAACTTTCCGGTTAAGCCCATTTCCAGATTCATTTGTGCTATCGTACAATAAAAAGTCGCAAAATACTCTTTTGCGGCAGAAATGGTTCCTTCCGCTCCCCATATGCCAAACGGCACCATATCGGCAGCCATAACCAGTTCCTCCGGTACATAGTAAGGAAAACAGCCAATCACTTTTTTGCCGTCTTTTATGTATTGTTTTAATCTCTCATCCGGATTCGATGCTATCTCCTGAAACCGGGAAAGCAGTGTTTTGATTTCGTTCATCATCTTTCCCTGCCTTTCTTATTCTCTTCCATCAGTTCGAATAATCCGTCTACCCTGGTGGTATACTGTGCTTCTGAAAAGTTCCTGGGGTCTGCCTGATCGCCGTCAAAACCAACCACCGGAATGCCCAGATCTTTTCTGAACCGCCGTTCCATCTCAGGCATGTATCCGCTCCATGGTTTACAGCTGCGGTTATAATGAACCAGAACTCCGTCAACTTTATTTTCCCGGCAGATACCTTCCCGCCATTCCACACCGGTCTCCAGACAAACGGAGTTTGGTGCCTTATAGTACGCCTTCATCATTTCATCCAGATTATCAAATACGAAACCAAAAGCCGGGGCATATACAACTGCCGTGGTATTAATTCCTTTATTCTTAAGTGGTGTAAACAAAGTACGCAGTACCGGCCAGCAAGGGATTCCTTCAAACATGATGCGGTAGTTCTCATCATACCGCCAGGTTGAAGTTCCGTCCTTAACCGCCTGTTCATATTCTCTGGCCAGCTCCTCAAAAGCTTTGGCAGTCTCCTGGCGGCATCTGGCCGTTACAACATCAGCCATATGATTAAACAGGTCAAAACCACTCAGCGGTGACGGTTCATACTGGCAGTAAGAGCAGGCCTTCAGCCATGCTTTGGCGGTCCGGTTCGAATTGCGGCATACTTCCTGAAAACGCTCTTCATCCCATTTGTTGCCGCTGATCTCTTCCAGCTTTTCCACCACTTCATAGAACTGACCTTTTAAATATTCTACATTTTCCTGACTGACTTCCATCTCGTTGTTGTACGGAATATCAAACATAATCAACGGAATGTTATGCATTCTGGCAATATTCTCATACCACTTGGTCATACAGTTGCAGATATTATTGCAGCACAGCAGGAAGTCAGGCATCGGCATCGGCTTTTCATCTGCCTCAGCTCCGTTTGCATATGCCATACTGATCCGGGCATAAGCACAGATGTCATTGGAATATCCCATGGCCTCGGCTTCTTCACACATCCGCTGGCCGCCATGTTTTGCCGAAATAGCGGCTGCCTGATTCTCCGGGTAACAAACCTTTAATCCCAGAGCTGCAGCAATCTCGGCCGGAAATTTAGAAGAAGACCAGCCGACTGGTTCTCCTCTTTTTTTAGCATCCCATGCTTCCTGATAAACCATGTCAACGACTTCTCTGAGCATAATTTTGGCCGGTTTCTTTTCTTCAACTTTCCCCGATGTCAGTTGGGGGCTTTCCTCACCCTTCCCCGATGTCAGTCGGGGACTTTCCTCTTTACCCATATCGTTCTCCACACTCCTTTTTATTAAATCAGCTTCCTGTGTACTTCTTAAAGGCAAACAGTGAAGCCCCCAATGCTCCCGCATACTGGGCCAGCGGCGAAGTGGCAATCTCTGCCCCCAACTCCTCTTCCAGGGCTTTCACTACACCTTCGTTTTTCGCCACCCCGCCGGTCATAACAACGGCAGGAACAATCCCCAGCCGCTTTGCCAGACCGCCGGTTCTGCCGGCGACAGACCGGTGAATACCGTTGATAATATCACATTTGTCGGCGTTGCTGGAAAGCTGGGAAATCACCTCAGATTCGGCAAATACCGTACAGGTAGAACTGATATTCACTTTATTCTTTGACATGGCAGACAGCTTCGCCATGTCGTTAATATCAACTTCCAGTACCCGCGCCATGACTTCCAGGAAACGTCCGGTTCCGGCTGCACATTTATCATTCATAACGAAGTTTTCCATCATTCCGTTGACGCCGATCCGCAGTACTTTAGCGTCCTGGCCGCCAATATCAATGACGGTCCGGACATCCGGAAACAGCTCATAGGCACCTCTGGCATGACAGCTGAGCTCACTCATCTGTGCATCGGCCCCTTCCACCATATTGCGGCCATATCCGGTAGCCAGGACAAAGTTCAGGTCATCGGCTGTAATGCCGGCACTTTCCAGTGCCTCCTGCCATGCTCTGCCCGGTCCCGAAGTACCGGCCCCAAACGGAATCAGGGCTTTTCCGGCGATCGTTTTTCCATCTTTAAGAACTATACATTTTGAAGCTGTTGACCCTACATCGATTCCCAGGGTATACACAGACCCCTTACTTTCCATCCGACTCACCTGCTATAATTAGTTTTTATAAGTTTCGAACTCCCTGATCGCTCTTGGCAAAAGCATCTGATGAACTGCACAGATGGATGCCGGATTTTGATATACCGCATAGGTAAATGCCCTGACATAATTACGGATTTCCGGCAGTTCAACGATCTCATCCACAAATCCATGCTCTGCACAATAGGACGGACGTGACTTGGCGGTATATTCTTCAATCAGGTGATTCATTTTATCAATTGTCGGCTGCAGACTTTCACCGGCCTTATGATCTTTGGCCAGACGTCTTGAGTACATTGCTGCTGCCGCTGTTTCACCATTCATTACATTAATTTCCGTTGCTGCTGTCCCCAGCGAGAAAGCATTTGTATTGTTGCCCTGAGGACCGCCAAGCACATAGTGTGCTGCTGCTGTACCTTTTCTCAGAGTAATTTCAATCTGCGGCAGGTCAGAATTTTCGATTGAATAAATCAGCGACTGGCCCAGTCCTAAAAGTTCAGCCTTTTCTGCCTCATCACCGACATCAATACCGGTTGTATCCTGAATCCAGACCAGCGGTATCCGGTCTCTGGCACACAGTGTTACAAATTCATTCATCTTCACCAGTCCCTGACGGTACAGCTTACCGCCAATACCGGCCAGGCTTTCCCGGTACTCAGGATAGTTCATCAATAGTCCCTGTACATTGGCAATAACGCCAACCAGCAGGCCATCGACTTTTGCCAGTGCGGTTACCATCTCCGGTCCATAACCTTCTTTGTATTCCATCAGTTCACTGCCGTCAAAAATCCGGCCCAGTACTTCATATACGCTGTATGGCTTTTTCTGGTTAACCGGTACGACACTGTAAAGTTCATCAACATCAAGAACCGGTGCCTTTGGTTCATCAACCCGGAAAAACTCAGGATTATATGCCGGAATGTAGTCCATATATTTTTTAATTGCTTCGATTACGCCTTCTTCTGTCTCATAAACTTCTCTGAAAAATCCGGTTTCATTATAGTGGATTTTTGTTGATCCGGGTGCTGCTGCTTTGGTATTGGACTCCGCCTGTACCAGCTGCATCGCCCCTTCCATATCCATGTATCCCTTCGGATTCATACCGCCAAGGATTCCGGCTCCGCCGACAGCCATATTGGCATCTTTATGAGCCAGCAATATAGTCGGGCTGATACTGTGATAACCGCCGCCGGCCGGATTGGTGCCGTAGATTCCGACAATTACCGGAACTCCCAGCTGCTGCAGCTCGGCATTACGATAGAACGGGGTTCCGCCGCCCCGGCGGTTGGCATATACTTTTTCCTGCTCATCCAGCTTTACACCGCTGCAATTCAGCAGATATACAAGCGGAATACGCAGACGTTTTGCAGTATCGGAAGCCCGGATCAGGTTCTCCGCCTGACCGGCCACCC
This sequence comes from Lachnospiraceae bacterium, assembly GCA_032073745.1. GTDB lineage: Bacteria > Bacillota > Clostridia > Lachnospirales > Lachnospiraceae > Brotaphodocola. The sequence goes on from DAMAMW010000016.1 coordinate 27,068, forward strand.
AGGCACCGGCCAGCTTACGGTTATCAGATGCTACAATCACTGCCCATTTACCGTTAATCCGTCCAAGGCCTTTAACAATTGCTGTTGAACCATTCTTATTGCCTTCCGGGTTGAGCAGACTGTTCAGCGGGCAAAAGCTGCCCTTATCAACCAGCAGTTCAATACGCTGCATGGCAGTATTTTGTCCGGCCTGATTTAATGATTCCTGGGAACGGCCTGCTTCCTGTACCTGGCGGATCTGTTCCTTTATTTCAGCCTCTATTTTTTTGATTGCTGCACTGTTTTCTTTATCTTCAGTGACAACCGGCTTTCCGGTACGTTTCATATTCTGAAAATAACCCGGCATTGAATATAAATCTCTCATCATAATTCCTCCTTATGAATGCTTGATAAATGCCTGAGCCGGATCAATTTCTTCCCTGATAATACGGATGATCTCCGGTGTTGGCGGTTCGATTTTTACTGCTCTTGATACATCTATATCAAATCCTGTATTTTCAATAATTTCTTCGTCTGAAGAGGTTTCATAATATCCGGCCAGATACATCCGTTTCGTATCTTTGTCAAACTCCATGACACCTCTGTCTGTTACTACCTTCATTGGTCCCCGGTTGCCTGGAAGGCCGGCCCGTTCACGTCCGCCAGGTCCGTCCATCCAGCCGGGGCTGGTGACGTAATCGATCTTCTCAATAAATCTTCTTTTTTCATGCTGCATCATAATAATTGTATTTACATAAGTACAGATTCCATTGGCACCGCCACTGCCGGTAAACCGTGTCTTCGGTCGATAATAGTCGCCAATACTGGTCGAGTTCACATTACCGTAAGGATCAATCTGTGCGCCGCCGATAAAAGCAATCAGCCGGTCTTCATCATGAAGCCATTCATTTGCCTGAAAACCAACATAACGGACATTCGGCCACTGTACTGCACAATGTGCCATCAGACGGCAATCACCAACGCTGGTCGGTACTTCCAGCGGAGCACAGTCCATCAGACCACTTTCAACAATCAGGGTACAGTCCGGGGCAAAGCACCGTTTCGCAAGGGACGCCCCAATGAGCGGAAGTCCCGTCCCGACAATCGCAATCTGACCGTTTTTCACGGATTTTCCAATCGTTACCGCCTGCATTTCACGCTGTGAGTAGTTTGTATAATCAGCCATTACTTCACCTCCTGGATTTTCTTCGCATATCCCAGTCCCGGGACCACTCTTGTATTAATCAGGCGGGTTGCCCCCAGTTTATCCTGATATTCCTGATGGCTTTTGGGGCCATATCCCCATTCATCGATAAATGCCTGGAATGTTTCTTCTGTCTTTGACGCCTGCTCATAATCTTTTAAAAACTGTCCGTCATAATCGTAATAGTTATAACACTGAGACGGGTGAGCTCCGTGAGGAGTATGTACAACTGCATCAACGACAAAACCGGGAATCGTATTCAGGTTAGGATCCTTTTTTATTTCCTCATCACTGATCAGTTCTTCACAAGTCACAATACAATGCTTCGCTGCAATAGCAATGTCCACATCATGGAACTCATCGCCTTCAATCCGGCAGGTTCCGTCCGGTGATGCTTTCTGTACATGGATAATCGCTGTGTCAAGCTTTGGTGTCGGCAGCAATACCAGGTTTTCACCGGGTTTGAACGGATTTTCCTGAACAATGTATTTTTCATTTGGCAGCTTATCGATCTTTTCCCGTTCTTCTTTGCTGATCCCCCATTTATTGAGAATATCAGAACCAAACATTACCTGTACCGGCACGTATGGTACCCCAAGAGCCGCACCATGAAACATCATGATCTGGGCATCCTGCGAATAGTCTTCGAACAGCATCTCACCCTTTTCCACAGCTCTCCGGAAACACCGGCAGACATTGGAAAATCCGGAATTGGCAGTATAACAGTTGATAAATGCTTTTACCCGTCCGGCACCAATCAGCATATCCCAGTCGCCTCCGGCCGGTCCTGCTTCGACGATAAAATCTTTCTGTCCCTGTCTGAGAATCTCGTATGCTGCTGCATACGGCTTGCGGTTGGTGGTAAAGCCACCAAAGGCAATGTGGTCGCCGTCATGCACATAGTTTTCAATTGCTTTTGTCAATGATAATACTTTGCTCATAGTTATCCCTCACTCTAGTTTATTTTTATCCAAAAATCATCAGGAAGAATCCTGCTGCTACCGCCGAACCGATTACACCTGCCACATTGGGGCCCATTGCATGCATCAGTAAAAAGTTGGTCCGGTCTGCTTTGGCGCCTTCTGTCTGTGACACCCGCGCTGCCATCGGTACTGCCGAAACACCTGCCGAACCGATAAGTGGATTTATCTTGCCGCCGCTAAGCAGACACAGAACTTTACCAAGTACTACACCGCCTGCTGTCGAAAAACTGAATGCAAACAGTCCCAGCGCCGTAATCGCTATGGTCTGAACCCTTAAGAACAATTCACCATTCGCCGTTGCCCCTACTGACAGCCCCAGCATAATTGTGACAATATTACAAAGTGCATTTTGCGCTGTATCCGAAAGCCGGTCAACAACACCCGATTCCCGAAACAAATTGCCCAGCATCAGCATACCGATCAGAGGGCCAACTGACGGCAGTAAAAGAATACAGAATCCGGCTACAAAAACCGGGAAAATGATCTTTTCAATCTTCTTTACTTTTCTAAGCTGTCCCATCTTGATTTTCCGCTCTTTTTCCGTGGTCAGCAGCTTCATGATCGGCGGCTGGATCAACGGAATTAACGCCATATATGAGTATGCCGCCACTGCAATCGGAGCGACTAACTCCGGTGCCAGGATATTAGCTGCATAAATGGAGGTCGGGCCATCCGCACCGCCGATGATGCCGATTGCCGCAGCCTGTTCCGGCGTAAAAAGCCCGGTTGCATTGGCCAGAATAAAGGCACTGTAGATACCGATTTGTGCCGCTGCTCCCAATAATAAACTGATCGGATTGGCAATCAGCGGACCAAAGTCCGTCATCGCACCAACACCCATAAATATCAGGCAGGGAAATAAATTACTTTTAATTCCCTGATAAATCACCCACAACACGCCTGAGTTCTGCCATGGTTCACCGGCTTCCATAAGACCGGTCAAAGGCAGATTTGCCAGGAACATGCCGTATGAAATCGGCAGTAACAACAACGGTTCAAACTTTTTGCCGATTGCCAGATACATCAAAATACAAGATATCAGAATCATCAATCCGGAACGCCAGGTCAATGCGGCAAAACCGGACTGGGCAAGCAGTTCACTAAATATCAAAGAAATATCCATTATTCCTGCCTCCCTCTATTTCAGCACCGCCAAAACCGCATCGGCTTCCAGCGTATCACCGCTCTTAACCGGGATCGAATCAACCACACCATCCTGCGGAGCCACAATTTCGTTTTCCATCTTCATTGCTTCTATCACAACGATCACATCGCCGGCCCGGACGGACTGTCCGACCGAAGCTTTAACATCCAGTACTTTCCCCGGCATCGGGCTGAGAATCTGACATTCACCGGCCGAAGCTGTCGGTGTCTGTACCGGTGCTGCAGGTGCTGCCGGTGCTGTAGCTACTGCAGGTGCTGCCGGTACTGCTGCCGGTTCCTGTCTGGTCTGACTTTGTACTGCTGTAACCTGTTCACCACTGACCTCTGCTTTGGTCAATGCACGAAAATCACTTTCTATTTTCTCCACTTCGACTTCATACTGCTTTCCGTTTAATTTCACCGAATACTTCATCATCTCTCTCCTCTAACCTTTTTCTAATAATCTGTTTCTTTTATTGATGTCACCTGGTACTTTAAACCGGTCGAGTTCAATTCTTCATTCATAACCGCCAGAATAATCGCATAGTTCTCATCTTCCACGCTGTCCGTTTTCACGGCTGCTTCATTCCTGCTTTTTCCAAAGCCGGATAATATCCCGGTGAACAGCTTAATGGCTATTGCCAACAATGCCAGTTCACACACAACCACCAGCATTCCCGCACCGGAAATCAATAACGACTGGGCAATTGTCAAACTCTCCATTTCCCACATGCCAGCATCCCTCCTTATCCTTTTTTATCGCTGTAAAAACAGCAGCCCTCCTTCAGTGTAACCTGTGCCTGTCCGGTAAACCGCAGGTGCTGAAGGTATGCCAGCACATCAGAACATACAAACCACCTTGTTCCTGCCTTCATCCGGTCAAATTTTTCTCTGGAATACATATTCCCGGCTACTTCACAGGCCGTGACCGGTTTTGATGCGGCTGCCAGTATTTCCAGCACCCTTCCGGCCTTCTGTTCTAATTTCTGTAAATACTGTTCTGCCCGTCCCCGGACATCTGCAAGCTCTTCGCCATGCGCCGGATAAAAATGCTGAATGTCCATCACCGCTAACTTTGCCAGGTTTCGCAGGTATCGCTCTGCGTAATCCTCTTCAAGGTTCCAGACAGTAATATTCGGATTGTGATCCGCCAGTAAATGATCTCCTGCAAACAACATCTTCCGGTCCTCGCACCATAATCCGATCTGGGCTGCTGCGTGGCCGGACAGGTCAATGAGTTCCAGGCAATAGCCGCCATACTGCAATTTTTCTCCCAATTTCAAAGGTGTCAGTTCTACCGGTTTTTTGGGGTAATATTTCACTGCCACATGTTCATTAAGTGGAACCGCAGCATCCGGCGGGGTTCCGGTCCAGCATATATTTTCCGCCAGCCATCCCCATTCTTTTACCGGTTTCTGATAATTTCTGATAAATGCAGCGTCGTGTTCTTCAGCATAAATGCGATTGCTGCCGGATTTCAAGCGCCCGATCAGGCCACAGTGGTCAACATGCATATGACTGACAATTACATCAGTGTTATCACGACCGGCTCCCAACTGCTTCATCTGATCCATCAGCTGCCCGTAGCAGTCATCAGAATCCAAAGCCGTTTCAATCAGAAGATTCCTTTCTCCCGGTAATCCCTTTATTAAATATGGATTAATTCCACTTAATGAATGATCCGTAAATGATACATCCAACCGGTATAAATTTTTGTGAATCTCCTGCGGATATTTCATACCGGGATACTCCCTCCTTATTAATTAATTGGTAATTCTTATCAAAAAGGTTTGCCTTTTTAATGATCTTATTGTAATATTAATATACATAAATTCACAAATCAAACAATGTATTTTTGACTTTTTTACAAACCATTTTTGTGGAGGGATTAGATGGATACGCTGAGCCTTTATTATTTTTCCGAAGTTGCCAAAGATCTGCATATTACCCGGACAGCAAACCGGCTGTTTATCTCGCAGCAGACACTGAGTAATCATATTCTCCGGCTGGAAGAAAGCTTCGGAGTGAAGCTGCTGCACCGCAAACCGTCACTGACCCTCACCTATGCCGGTGAGTATGTATTGTCGTTTGCTGAAAAGATCAACCGGGAAAGTTCAAACCTGAAGGATATTATTACGGATATTCAGCAGGAAAATACCGGTGCGGTGCTTTTTGGCGCAAGTATTCTGCGTATGTCCCGACTGCTTCCGGATATTCTGCCGATCTTTTCAAAGCGGTACCCTAATATTGAGATCCGAATTTCTGACAGTTATTCAAAACAGCTGGAGGATCTTGTTTTACGCGGTGAATTAGACATTGCGATTATGATTCCCCGGGAAAAAAATCCCAAGATTAATGAAACGCCGCTTATGGATGACCAGATTTACCTCTGTGTTACGAATTCATTGCTGGAAAAATATTATGGAGATGATGCTGAGAAATTAAAAGAAGAAGCCAGGAACGGAGTGAATCTTAAGAATTTTTCTAAACTGCCCTATTGCGTTTTGAAGAACCGGATTGGAAATAATATTAATAAATGTTTTGATGAAGCTGGTTATTCGCCCAGGGTCTATTCTACCAGTGCATATATGCAGATCCATGAATTTATCGGATTCACAGGGCTTGCGGCTGCATTTGCAACTCATACCAGTTTACATAACCTAAGAGGGACAATTCCGGCTGATTTAAATATGTTTCCGCTTCTATATAAAGGAAAGCCGGTGACGGAAAAGACCTGTATTATTCATCATGAAGAGCGGTATTTATGTCATTATAATCAATACTTTTTTGAACTGGTGCTGGATTATTTTCAGAAATTGGAGAAGTTGCCGGTTGCAGAGGTTGTAACTACGGGGTTGAGGGATTATTCTTTTAGTGATGCTGGGGGCGGATTAGATTGGTGAGGGATGCCGCAGCAAGCGGGGCCCGATGCCTGGAGCCGGAGCCGGGCATCGGGCCCCGCTTGCTGCGACATCCCCGCTAAGTTTTATCCTTGCCAGGTAAAGAGCAAAAATAATAATCACGCCTTTTATATATTGTCAAATGCTATAGTTTAGGCGCGTGACAGGAAGGGGAGGGTTACTTTGTCTTCTGTAAATGGATTGACTGGTGAGTTTAGGGTGAAAATTGTTGTGTCTTTTTCTGTTGACGGCTCTACTGTGAAACCACTTTTATTGATTGGGGTGAATCCTAATTTAATGGATTTGGTTTCTTCACGTGCTAATGTGCTGATCATGTCAATGAAGTTACCTGTTTTGGGGGTGTAGATGTCGTAGCAAAAGATTTCATCACCTTCGTGCTCTGCAATTATTATTGCATTATGCTCCTCCAGATAGTATATATTGTTGTATAAAAAGGTTATGCAGTGAAACATGAGCTGGGATAGACCGCCTTCCATTGTTAGTGCTGAGAAGGGGTTGCTGTGATTCTGATAATATTCTGTGAGTAAGGCTGCATCGGTTGGGTTTTTTAGATCCAGTTTTCTGTAGATTCCCTGTTTAGGAGTAATCGGTATCTGATAGGTGTATTCTGTTGCTTTCCGGAAGCCGAATCTGGGATAAAATTCACATACTGAATCGTTTGCGTAGAGATATATTAAATCACTGTTTTGGCACTCTTCCAGTGCTTTTTTTAATAACCATTTGTTTAGTCCTCTGCCGCGGTATTCGGGATGGGTCATTACTGTGCTGATCTGGCTGAATGTATGTATGGCATTCTGCCATTTGAAATTGCTGGTAAATACACCGGCACTGGCTGCTGCCCGGCCATCTTCGAACAGAGTGTGGGGTATGAAACTTTTGTCTGTATAGCCGGATTGATACCATGGGGTGAAATCCAGGCTGAATACTTTTTTTGCTAACTCAAAATAAGCAGCTCTCTCTTTTTCTGTTTCCATTGGATATTCAATGTATTTATATTCTTTATTCTGAATCTTTACTTTCATAATGTTTTTCCACTTCTATAATTTTTACATCAACTTGTGTTTAACGCTTACTTGCAGCGAAAATTGCAGCAGCCTTAATCCAGTCGGGTAACTCATCATCTATTTCTGATAGTTAAGTTCCCAAATGATGCCGAAAGCATCTTGTACTTTGGCATAGATGGAATCCCAGAAGGTTTCTTCTTTTGGTGCTAGTATGGTCAGATTGTCTGCTTCGAATCTGGAGTATATTGAATCAAAGTATTCCTGGCTGTCGATTTCAAGCCAGAAAGCTATCTGGTTGCCGGTTGTCAGCTTCTGTTCTATGTTGTCCGAACAGGAGATCTGGACTCCGGCGATTATGATGTTGCTGTTCATGATCAGATCTTTTTCGTTTTCTTGTTCTGTCATTTCGGCTTCGCCGTAAGTGATACATTCGATTAGTTGCGCACTGAATACTTCTTTGTAGAATTCGATCGCTTCTTTGCACTGGCCGTTAAAGCTTAGGAATATATTCATTTGTTTAATCATGTCTTCTCCTTTTATCTTCGTACTGATATTAACAATTCATGTTTATGGGGATGTGATATATTTTAATTCAAATAATATTTCTTTCCTGAGTCTTTCCGGCAGGAAATCTTTATTTATCGCCAAAAGATCTTTGATTTCTTCACTCTGCTCTTTTGTCAGCCTGCTGTAAAGACTCCTCTCACCGAGACCGTCTGCTACCAGTTCCTGATATTCTTTGAATCCCGGATCCACGTATAATTTTAAGATATACGGCAATCTGTCCCATGAACGTTCCCGGATAAGTAATAACAGCAAATATCTTCTTACATGTTCATGACCTGTGCGGATAAATTCGTCATAAATGCGCTGTGCACCATGGCGGATATTATTATTTCTGGTTGATATATATGCTGCTTTTGAAACCGATACCTCTTCTGATAAAAGATATTTCCAGAATACTTCTGAGTACTCCTCACCACCGCATTTTCCAAGTGACAGGAGAACGTGCCGGTTAATCGCAGGGATACCGTGTTCCAGTAATGGGTACAGCAGCGAACAGGCCTCCTTTTTTCCGGTATCGCCCAAACCGGTGATTGCCGGAACCGGATCGGAATCTTTCAGATGTTCTGTATAAAACTGATAGATATCCAATTGACTGTGTCTGTTAAGTATAAACCCTGCCAGTTCTCTAACCCCTATACTCTTATCCAAAAGAAACTGCTCCAGCCCCGGCCAGCAATCACCAATCATATGGTACTTGTATTCCAATGATCTTTTTCGAATGTATGAATATCTATTACCCAGGTAGCAATCCAGCTGTTCCGGAGAACATTCGTAATTTCTTAATACACCATTGATTAAAACGCATTGACAGAATCCATTTTTTTCTCTTTCTATCAGCTCGTTGATAATCCAAATATCAAGCACCTTTTCCGATAGCAGAAACAGGTAGATCTCTTTTCGTACGAAATATTCATATTTCAAGATGTGATCAGGTGATACCTCAGACAAATCCCGGTTAATACAGGCAATCATCAGGTCTTCTACATCTTCCAGCTGTGTATATGTTCTTCGTCCTGAATGCTTTACTTTCTGCAGCGCAGGAAATGCCAGAAATACTTCAGTGGGTGAGCAGCTCTCCAGACGGCCTTTTGCCTGTTCATATGCACATATCCGTATTTCCCTGACCCAATCATTCATCCTCAAAATGATATACGGCAAAGTATCTTCATAAGCAGCCATATCATGTGTACACCGTTCCCGGTAATATCCATTCGGATGAAAACTTCCCAATATCAGGCAGTATTTATAATCCTCTTCCGATGCAAACCAGCGTTTCTTTTCCGCCAGATTAATGCGATTCCAGTTCACTGACCATTCCATTGATGTATACATCCTGAACTGTTCACTGAGCCTGATCATATCCTTCATGGAATAATCCGCTAAAATACTGCTGATCGCAGCTCCGGCCCGTCTTACCAGTTCCCGGTTTGATGTGGCAAAAACACAATATGCATTATGTATCTGGCTGATATCATAGTCCTCAAGTGCGCCGACAGCCTCAATCAGAATATTTTCCATTATGTATACTTTCACTGATTCTTTTTTCTTAAACTTATTAACTAATCTGTTCCAAAACATACAATCCCCTTCCTTTCAGAACAACTTTCCTTCAGCATACATTCCAATTATATCATATCATGTCTTCGAATCAGTGAAATTCTTCATTTTAATTCAACATAATAAAAACCGATACGCCAGTTCCCGGCACATCGGTTTATATTATATTTCAAGTTTTGTCCCCGGGTGCATTACACCTTCTATGTATTAGCCAGCTTAGAAATCGGCCCTTCCACCTTCGTCATCGTCGGTGCCATAATCGGTCCCACTGCAAACATCCCGACTAAGGTTCCGAAGTATACAATCTCAAACCGCATCGCTCCGCCCAGAATCAGTGCTCCGATTACCATAATAATATCAAATCCCATCCGCTCCCATTTCAGCGGTATACGGAACTTTTCTGACACGATCTGGTTCAGTGCATCGGATGGACCGGCACCAAAGCTTGCGCCCTGATAGAATCCGAGGCCAAAGCCGATAGCAATTGTTCCGATCACGATAAGGCCAATCCTCAGCCCGATAGCTCCTGCACCCAGCGGTGACAGCAGGGAAATGAATACATCACAAAAGGTTCCCAGAGTAAAGGTATATAATACCGTTCCGATATTGATGCGTTTGCGGTCCCAGATTAATACAATCACAAAGCAAACCAGATTAAATATATTCATCATTGTACCAAACTGAATACCTGATGATATGGAGAGCCCCATAACAAAAGCTGTAACCGGGTCACTTCCCAATGCCGCCGTGATATAACAGCCGCAGCCAAAAGCCGCTATCGCTGTTCCTAAGAGCACAAAGATACTTCTTACTAAAATACTTCTTGGTGTAAAAATTGATGGTTTCATACTTGCCCCTTTTCGCGCTGATCTTACATTTTGTTTTTCCAGTATATAGTAGCACGAAAACTCAAATAGAGGAAGATTGTAACCATATATCCATTTTTTTATGACCGATATACACTATTCCGTATAGATTTGTCAGTACACCGTAACGAGAACAGGGCACAAGCCACCTCTGACCGATGCCCTGTAACATATTCGGATCCTTATGCCTTCTGTTGTCAGCTAAGCATCGCTTCCTTTTTCTCAAGAATCGCTGCTACTGCCGTACATGCCGGGCAATCACAGAATTCTGCACCGGCAGCTTTGATCTCCTTGCCGTGAGCCAGCATGTTCTTAGCCATCTCTTCTCCAAAAAGCTGAATCGCATGATCAGATCCGGCAAAACTGATCAGACCGTCAATCGGTATGATATCCACTTCCAGCTCTGCAATATACTTTTTCGTTTCTTCGGCTTCCTGATCGGTTCCAACGGCATCCAGCCACGCCTGGGCCGCTGCTTTTGCCTCCGCACTGCAGGAAGATGCATTCATTAGTTCATGTGATTTTTCTACAACGTAATCAAGCACTTCTTTATTCATTGATCATAGTCCTCCTTTATTGGATATGACCCGATTATACTATAATTTGTCCATCTTTACAATTAGCCTGAACTTATTTTATGGTGTGAAACCGGCAATCTCTGAATCTCAATCTCAGCTAATATCAGCTGCTGGCACTTTTATAATGTTTCAGCCCGAACCGCCAAAACCACAGTGTAAGAACCGTAAATGCCACAACAATGCCAGCAGACACCGCCATCATTCCCGCTGAAACGGAATGTGTCAGTATCTGGGTCGGTATGGTTGCCATTATGCCATAAGGCAGAATGAAATAAAACAGAACCTTGAGCACACCGTTAAACAGCACCCCCGGCACCCGCATACATAGATCAAGCGCTGCCTCTTCGACCTTCTGGATCCCCATTGCCGATATAAAAAAGAAGGAAAAGGTTCTTATAATCACTTCCATATCATAGTACAATACCGCCATTATCATAATAAAAAACGTGTACAGCAATCCCGTGCCGGCACTGATACGGATTCCTGTCATTGACAAACCGTAAATAACAATTGCAATACTGAACAGGATCAGCGGCGATGATCCGATGTTAATGTTTTCAAAGGTGATCCGCAAAAGCGGGTTGACCGGTTTTGTCAGATAATGGTCGAGCTCGCCATCACGGATTTTATCCGGAATCCCAAGTACGCCGAAGAAATAAATTGTCATATTAATGGCATTGAGCAGAGAGAATGTGCCGATAAATATCGTCATCTGTCCCTGTGACCAGCCGCCGATTGTATCCACCTGATTATAGATAGCGTCAAACATCAGCAGCCATAACAGGAATACACTGCAGTCTACTACTGTTGCCCCAAAAAATGAGAGGCGGTACATCATTTGTTTTTGTAGCTTTAATTTAAATAAAAGAATGATAAATCGTAAATTATTTTTCATATTCCCACCCCATCGTAAATCACGCGCATTTTTTCATACATAACCTTATTCAAAACCACAAATACCAACAACCATACCGACAGCGTAATAATGCCGGAAACGGCTTCATGCCCGTTCTTACCGATCAGCAGCATGGCCGGCAGGTAAGTCACATAATAAAACGGAAAGCATTTCATCACTGCCAAAACACCCTGCGGCAATAACACGAGCGGCACCAGGCCACCGGTAACAAATGATACCAGGTTATCTTTAATGATCAGAAAGAACGTGATATCCTGAAACTCAAACGCCAGCATTCCCAGGAAAAAGTTGAGCTGTATCATAAAAAGCAAACCCAAAACAATCATAACAGCAGCTGACAATATCATCATGGCATTGCCTGTCACCGCAAAACCCACACCAAATACAAACATCCACAGAACGGTCACTCCGGCAACAAAGATAAAATAAAACGCTATTTTGCCAAATGTCTGGGCTACAAAGTAACTGTTCACACCCGCCGGAATTACCATGTATTTTGAAAATGTACCACCGCGGATCCGTTCACTGACTTCTGTACTTACACTGGCCGACATTTCAATCTGTGACAGGAATGAACTGATGATGTAATAGGACAGCATCACCGGGAATGTAAAACCTCCGACCACTTCATTCTGAGCAAAAATCGCGCCCCACAAAACATAGGCAAACAGGATTTTTGTGATGGTAAAAAGCATCGTCATCACGACATCAAACCGATAGGCCATCTGTGCTTTAAACAGAACTTTGGCAATTTCTATATATTTACTCATTCGGCTTTTGCCCTCCTTCCTTCATAGATCCGCTCAACTACACTGCCGATTTCATCTTCTTCAATCGTAATATCGCTGAGTACATGCTGTGCCATCAGTACCGTGATGATTTCCTGAGATGCCGATACCGGAACCATAAATACTGCCTTTAATGGATTTTGTTCCACCGGGATACAATGGTCAGGCAACCGGAAATCTGTCTCCTCAGCAAAGAAAAGGGTAATCTTCTTGTGGGTACGGTATTGCTGGAACAGCTGATCCGTATCACCGTCATAAATCTTTTCACCGTGATTGACGACCACACATCGTTTGCAAAGACTCTGAATATCCTCCATATAATGTGAAGTCAGAATAATGGTGGTCCCTTTTTCTTCGTTGACTTCCTTCAGAAAAGAACGAATCTGCCGTTGTGCAACTGCATCAAGACCGATCGTCGGCTCATCGAGAAACAGCACTCGCGGATTATGCAGCAGTGCCACGATCAGTTCCATTTTCATGCGCTCTCCCAGGGAAAGAGTCCGTACCTGTACATTGAGCAGCTCTTCCACGCCAAACAATTTAATAAAATAGCTCATGTTATTCTGGTATTCCTCCTCCGGAATGCCGTAAAGTTCTTTGAAAAGCAGGAACGTATCGCTGGCTGTCAGTTCAAAAAAGAGCTGACTTTTCTGCCCCATAACCACTGCATATTGTTTCTTAAATGCATTTTCCAGCTTATTCGGATAAAATCCCATTACGGATATTTCTCCTGAAGTTTTTGCAATAATACCCGTCATCATTTTTACAAGCGTTGTCTTGCCTGCTCCATTCGGTCCGATCAGACCTATAAATTCACCCTCGTTTACGGTAAAATCAAAATTTGACAATGCAGTCTTGTACGTGAACTGTCGCCTGAGCAGTGATTTAATACTGCCTCTTAAACCAGCCTCTTTTTCGAATAGTTTGTATGTCTTGGTTAAGTTTTTAGTCTCAATTATCATTTTTTCTTCCTTCCACTTATCTGAGATAAAATATTAAAAGCCCACAAGAGCGGCCGCCTTCCGTTCCCGGATGTTAACCAGAAACAGGCAGAGTACTCCTGTGGGCACAAAAATATTGAGATATCACAAAGGGTGTATCAGGACAAACCCGCTACACCCCATAACTCAAAAGGTTATTGTTAGGAAGTAATCTGTAAGGCATGATCCAAAAACGCTATGCAGCGCTTTCAGAAAGGTACACTAAAAAAGCAGGTTTTCACCCATGCTCTAAAAGGCAACCTCTCTCAACTATTTAGTTGAAACTCACCATTACAGAATCAATTAACAAAAAGCACCTTCCTCTCATGTCTTAGAATGCACTGATTATATAATACCCCTTCGAAAATTGCAAGCTCTATTTTTACAATTTGCATACTGGTTATTGAAACAATGCAGTTCATCTTTGGCACCGGTGTATCTGAACTGGATGATCTGGTCTTAAATACCCTTGGGACATTGATCGGTGCTGTTATGGTTTGGGGACTGCGTCGCCTGTTTGTACTTCGCGGTAATTCCTAATTATAAAAATCGTCTGATCGGCTTTATTACCTGACGCAGCACCATATAAGCCAATTGCTTCGATACAGGATTTTTTCGCTCAACATAGTTTTCTCCATATACATATGTTTCGCCATCCTGTGTCTGTTTACAATATGTATACTGCTGCTGTTCTTCTTTCTGCAGAATGTCATTGAGCGCCTCAGAGTCTACCACCAGCATCAGCTCCGTATCAATATAAGTACTTCGCATGTCCATATTAAACGAACCCACAATACTGATTCGCTCACCCATTCTGAAGGTTTTGGAATGAAGCGAATCTTCACCCAGATATTCATACAGGTTCACGCCCGTATCCCGAATATTCTTCTGTTCATTCAAATAGTCCGTACATCCCCAGGGATTAGCTCCGCCGGTGGGATCATTAATGATGATATTAACCGTTCCTGCTTCCTGACAGACTTCTTTCAGATCCCGGTACATCTCCTCTCCACAGATAATATATGGAGTATGGATGGTAATATCATCCTCATTTTTCATCAGCTGACAGAGTGCAAACCACAGGCGCGGTTCCTTATTATCCGGTTCTATGGGATTGGAAAGCAATGTAATCCGGTTTGTTTCCACGGTTTTGCTCTCCCAATCCGGGATTTCGCCTGCTTCGGGGTAGGTCTCTTTTAAATGATCTGCTCTGTCCAGCAGCTTTGTGTATGCATCCCTTACCTTTGCAGTTTCTCTTTTGCATTCATATCTTTTATTATCAGGAAGGCCGGAAATTTTATCAAAATAGTCTTCCAGCTGCTGCAGTGATGATTCTTTCTCCGGTCTGGTGTTATAAACAAAAAGCTCACGGTCAATGTTCTTTTTTTGCGAATAATTCCCTAAAAACAGATCAAAGGTATTCCGGCCGCCGAGCAGATACATGCGGTCATCGATTATCATATACTTGTCATGAAGAGCCGCCTGCATATGCCAGGGCTTTAACAGACTTCGCTGATTGTATGTCATAATGCTGACATTTTCATGTGTGGCAAAAGCCTGAAACCATTTGTTGCCGTTCAGTTCCAGCATTGTATTAAAACCATCAGTCAGCAATGATACCCTGACACCGCGGTCAGCCGCCAGAAGCAATGCACAGAGTACATCTTTCCCGCTTTCATCAGAACGGATTTCAAATGTTGAATACTTGATCTGTTCTTGTGCCTCAGCAATCATCTGCAGCCGGTATATCATTGCTTCGTTGTTATCAGCAATATAGGCAACCCGTTCAGTTCCGGTCGTATCGCCGTAATAAGCATTGACATCAAATTCCGCCTGATACGCGCCCGCAACTTCTTTGTGATGCCAAAACGGTATCGCCGCCAACAACACAAAAACAAAAATTACTGCCAGTAATATTTTGATAATATAACGCATGCCCCTCACCATCCTTTCCGAAATATTTGTATCATCTATAGTATAGCTTTTTCGCAAGGCAGATAGTGGCATTTTAGAGAAAATTCAGAAAAGTATTATTTAATATTTACAGTCTTCTTTGCCAATGCACAAAAAAGAGCCCCGCACCAATGATTGTATATATCATTGATGCGGCAGCTCATTTTTTTCAGTATTTTCATCCGGATCTGTCAGGAGATAAACCCTTCCAATACGCCGTAACTCCCCGTCTCTTCTTCGAGGGGGTCATACCAGATAAATTCTGTCCAATACGTATTATTATAAATGTCAGTCAGCTCATAACAAACCCAATAACCTCTGTCTTCGGCCACTTCCACATACTCAACAGTGATCGGCCCGTCTACTGTGATACCTTCAAAATAGTATTGATCATCATACTCGCCGTCATAAGTGTAATAATCCATCAGATAATCAAACTTCATCCCGTCATACACTTCGAACAGACCCTTCTGGGTATCGCCGCCAAGCGCCGTATAACGCCAGCCGGCCACATAACCGTCAGGGTAGTCACTATCCCAGACTACAACAAGCTCCGCCGCCTCTTCTTCAAAGTAAATCGGAACTACACCATAGGAATACCAGTAGTCGTCATATTCAGCCTCTTCAACCTGGTAGAAACAGACCAGATCGCCATTGAGTGCTACCCAATAGTAATTAAACTGAATCATAAGGTCACCGTCATCATCAAACTCATAGACGCCATCCGACCCCAGGTCAATGTAACCTTCAACACCATCATCCTGATATACACGCAGATTAGCTGTAGTAAGCATTTCCCAGGCCTCATCCGGCAGGGATAAGACAAAACCGTCGCCCTTTTCCTCAATATATAAGCTGGAATCATCATAGCTGTTTTCCGCATAGAAGTCGGCCATATCAACCCAGGCTTCTTCATCAGCCCATTCCATGCCGGTCCATCCGCTCAGATCAAATTCATTGCCGAAAGGAGAACCGCTGCCGCCGCCGCTGTAGGCCTGGCCGCCCAGCATCATATTGGCAAATGAAGTTATGAAATCCTGGTATGGATCGTCAATGCCAATTACATTATAGATATCCAGAGCTTCTGACACCCGGTTAAGGTCTGTATAAGGGATATACATACACAGTCCATTGTGATTTTCAATCGTTGCATTATTATATACAACACAGTCTTCCATTAATTTGAGCAGCTTATCCGAACCGCCCATATTCTCGACCAGATAGGACAAATCCACCAGATCGTGGCCGCTTTGCATGGCACGGCTGTTGCTCAGTACCTGTGAAGTTGTTTTGAACATATCACCTTCCAGCATTCCTACCTCAGCCTCCGGCAAAAAGCTGTACAGTTCATGAAATAGTTCCGGTATATAAGAAAGATCCGTCATGGACAGGGTCAGTTCACTGCCGGAAAAACCACCGCGGCCTTCCTCAATGTAGCTGTCTATGATCTCCCTGCCAAGTTCCGGTGTCGGCATGGAAGGATTTTTCGCCAGAGCCTCCAGCCACGGTGTATAATACCATCCGGTCCCCGGCTCAACCCGCTGGGAAGCAACCATAAAGTCGGCATATTTTTCGACCATAAAAGCAGTCTCAACTGTACTCATCAGACAACAGTCAAAACCAATCATATCAAACATGACACCGGCACCGGCAAGGGCCTGATCAAGTTCTGAGATTGACATCATTGTCTCATTATTATATCGTTCATCATAGGCAAAACCGTCCACGGTACCGCCGCCATGATCCCACAGCAGCAGCATATACCGGTCAGCCGGGAAGTTTTCTGCCGAAAAGGTTATAAAATCCTGCAGAGTACTTCCCTTAGACATATTCCGCGCTTCAATATCTTCAAGCAGATACAGGTCGTTATTGGCAACATTCCAGCGCTGGTTGATATCAGGATCCATAACGCTGGTAGCCCACTGACTGGCACCACCGGTTTCCACCACTATATTAATATGGTCGTTTATATCCGCATCGATCATCTCAAGCAGGTCAATGGTCGCTGCACCGGCCCGGCTCTCCAGATCGCTGCCGCACAGGTATACCATAAGCGTAACCGTGTCTTCGCCATTACCTTTTATTTTGGTGCGGTAATCCCGCCTGAGAGAATCCGAACCGTCCGGCTGTTCCGGCTGTGAAGCAGTCTGAGACTCCGTTTCCTTTTCCGTCTCTGCCGTTTCGGCAACCGTCACCTGAACCGGTTCGTCTGTCTTGCTGCAGGCCGAAAAGGCCAGTACTATGGCTGATATAAGTATTAATAATAGTGGCATTTCAGTTCTCCTGTCTTTGTTGCTGTCTCTTTAATTTGTCACTTCGTTAACAACTGTTTCGGTAATATCCTCAAGTTCCAGGTATACGGTGTCGATATAATCCACAACATTGCTGATCTCATCTTCTTCCATATAGCAGACACCAAAGTCTCCGCAGTCAAGGTAATAGGAACCGTCTTCCTGCTGCTCTACGGTAAATCCAAAACTATAACCTGTTTCGTCGTCGGTTACAGTCAGAATACCGCTTGCTTCATCTACAGTACCCTTGCCGACAAAACTCATATAACCGGTACCGCTGGCTCCAACCATCACCAGGGCCGCAAACTCACCGTCATTACTTGCTAAAAAGAACATTGGCCCGCCGGCTGCTGTTACACCGGTCAGGGCGATATCCAATGACTCCATAAAATCCAGTCTGGCTACCGCATCCATAAATTCATCGGTGAAATCATCCATGGTATCGAACACATTAAGAATATTATCTACCACATCTCCCGGTTCGTCTCCTACCAATGATGCAGCACCCAGATTCCCGCAGTCGAGATAAAACGAACCGTCAGACTGCTGCTCTGCTGTAAATCCAAATGTATAACCGGTATCACTGTCTTTGATCGTGATGATGCCGCTGGACTCATCAAGCTCAGCACTGCCGATAAAGCTGATATAGCTTTCTCCATTCGCATTCTCCATCACCAGGGCCACATATTCACCGCCGTTGCCGGTCATAAAGTGCATCGGTGCACCCGCCGGGGTCAGTCCGGTATAAGCCAGGTCAATATACTCCAATATGGCATTTTTGTTTTCATCATACGCTGACAGGGTTGTCTCAGGCTCCGTTGTCGGGGCTTCTGTTGTTTCCTGCGTTGTTTCCTGTGTCGTCTCAGCAGCAGTTGTCGCAGCCGCCTCTGTTGATGAAGTGACTTCTTTTGATGAACCGCCGCAGGCAGTCAGAGAAACTGCGATCATTGATGCACATAATAATGTAATTACTTTTTTCATAATACTCTCCATTCCCATGTATAATTTTTGTGTCGATCATACCATATATTGTCATGATTTTGGTATGCTGCCAGCACACATTTACACAAATATCATCGCCCAGAAATGAAACAGCAGATACCCCATTACTATCCTGGTGAAAATTCTTAACGGCTTTGGGAATTCCTTTATGCCGGGAAATTTGCGGTCCCACCGCAAAAAATTAGAGACAATGAAAAATCCCAGCCACAGACAGATAATCAGGTACAGATTGTCCAGAACATCGAAAGCCGTCTGGCTTTCCGTTATCAGGAAAAACAACCCCAAACTGCAAAGAATCAGGAACCCGTATCCCAGGCACGCCACTATCTTACGCCACATCACTCCTCTGCGAAACCCGGGCCAGATACTCTTATCAAGTGTATTCCTCGTGACTTTCAGGCGCTTGAATCCATGGGATATCCCCAGTGCCTGCTTTAATTCACCAACCGAACCGTATCGGTTTTCAGGGTCGATATGAATACATTTTAAGATAATTTTTCTCAGCCGTTCATCGACCGGCACACCCTCGTTCGGCATCTTACCGGTCAGCATCTTGTTCATCAAAACGCCCACTGCATAAATATCAGAGTAAATGTCGGTCTGCTGGAAACCAAACTGTTCCGGTGCGGCATAACCGGCCGTTCCCAGTATTCTGGTATCACTTTTCTGGCGTTCTTTCGGTACCCTGGCAATTCCAAAATCAATCAGTTTGATCACATTATCTGAAGATATAAGGATATTTGCCGGCTTGATATCACGATGAATAATATTCTGACTATGTACGATCTGAAGTGCATTCAGAATCTGTTCCAGATACTGCATTGCTTGCGCCAGCGGAAAGTATCCCTTTTCCTCCAGACATGCCTCCATCGTTTTTCCGCTGATAAATTCCATGACCACCAGACAAAACGCTCCGGTATCACAGACATCGTATATCTGAATCAAATTTGGATGCTGCATTTTTTTCAACTGATGATAAACAACGCCCTGTTCCAGCGAAACCTGCTTCTTTACCACCAGCTGTCCGGTCTCCCGGTTGCGGCAGAGGATTGTATTAAATTCACTTTCCCCACCAAGTGATCGTAAATCTTCATAAGTCTGCTCAATATAATGTAAATGCATCGAACCCGGTTCCATGCGATAATCCCCCTTGCTAATTCCTGCCAATTCATATATCATTATATACGACAAAAAAAATACATACAACCTTTTTAGAATATAAAACAGCAGGTAATATAATGAAAAAAACAACGGATGAATTATTGAATCTATTAAATCAATCAAATGATATCAAAAAATATCTGGAACATCAGAAGGATAACTTTACAGACGGAACCCTGTCTGACTATCTGTCGCAGATTATGACACAGAAATCAATATCTGCCGGCGAATGCATCCGCCGCTCCGGACTGGACCGCACCTATTGCTATCAGATATTTTCAGGAGCAAAACAACCTTCGCGTGATAAACTCCTGGCTATTTGCTTTGCGCTGCAATTGGGTGATGACGAAGTACAGAGACTGCTGAAGGCTGCCGGATATCCAATCCTTTACCCGCGGATTCAGCGGGACAGTATTATTCTTTTTGCACTGAAGCATAATTATTCTTTGCCTGATTTAAATGAATTACTTTCGGATCTGGAACTGGACTGGATTAAGTAGGTTTTACAACAAAAGGGTTATGAGTCAGTTATCTGTTTCACTGCCTCATAACCCTCTTATTTTAGTATTATCTCTCACTGATTGACGATTGCAGCACGGGCCTTTCCACTTATGCCGCAGGCGTTCGCCTCATCGGTATCAATATGTACCGCTGTCTGAAACTGGTCACTGACCCGCACCCTGACATCATGAAAATCCACGGAACGCTGTTCTGAGCATATCTGAAGAGTGATCTCCTGTCCGTTCCTGACCTGGTACAGCACTGCATCCTCTGGTGTTATATGCAAATGCCGTTTCGCCGCAATTACCCCTTCCGAAAGAGCAACGCTTCCTGCCGGTCCCTGCAATACACACCCCGGAGTTCCATCTATATCACCGGATTCACGAATAACCCCTGCGATCCCCAGTAATCTGGCATCCGTAAGTGAGATTTCCACCTGACTCCGGCTCCGGCATGGTCCTAAAACAGCCACATTCAGCAGACTTCCATTAATCCCGATGACATCAACCCGTTCATGTGCCACGAACTGTCCCGGCTGTGACAGATGTTTGCAAACAGACAGCTTTGCGCCTTTACCATACAGCACCCCGAGGTCTGCCGTCGTCAGATGCACATGCCTGGCTGATACTTCCACCAGAATTCCCGTTTTGTTAATCAGGTCACTTCTCTTCATATAATTCAAAGATGGTATCGTCCATGATAATAAATGCAATCCGCACTCCCGGCCCGATCGTCTCCGGTCCGAAGATCACCTGCTGCGCCTGGGCAAGATAAGGTTCCATATCATCCACTTTGTACGCTATATGAGGATTTTTGTGCATAATCTCAGGAAATGCCGTTCCCTCTTCAAACTTCAAATATTCAATCTTAAAATCATAATCATCCGGGTTGCTCATCCAGATCTTCATGCCCTCATTGTAAGTCATGCCCTCTTTCTTTTTAGTTACCGGAATTCCCACATGCATATATACAGCTGCCATCTTTTTCTCCTCCTGTTGTTTTTTTAAACAGTTACTACATACCTGCCCTTATACCAGGTCATAAATGCGATCGAAATATATCCGTATACAAGACCAATCAGGCAATAAATCATCTCCGTCACCAATGCTCCGGTAAAAGTCGCTCCCGGCACATAGGTCATAAAACCGAAATATGCTCCTGCACCAACAAACACTGCTGCTGAATATGCGATCAGTTCCGGCCCCTGGTCCACATGCATAATAATCGGGACCAGAATAATCAGAGCAATCGGTGTTGCCCAGAATCCAAGGAATCCCAGCACTCCGCCCAGACTGATAATCGCAATGGAGGCAATAATACCGATAAAATATCCAATAGCACTTTTAATTCCGCCTTTTACATTGCAGCCAGACAGAAAATACATGGCCCATGCCTGAAATGAAATCCAGCCAAAACCAAAATTGCCGGCCGGCAGCACATAACTGCACAGCAGCTGATCCACAATCTGAATCGTAAATGCCTGGATGCCAATAAATAATGCAATCCAAATATAATTCTTCTCCTTCATCCCCGCTCTCCTTTTTCCTAAGATTTCACATCGCAGTAATACTCATATGCCTGTGCACCGCTGTATCCTTCATGAACGATTTTACCGATCGCCTTTGTCATGGATACCGGATCCCCTGCCTGGAAGATATTCCGTCCCATATCTACACCGGCAGCACCTTCGGCAATCGCCTGATAAGTCATAGCCAGTGCATCCTTTTCCGGAAGTTTCCTGCCGCCGGCCACCACGATGGGAACCGGGCAGGCCGCTACCACCTGCTTAAAGTCCTCACAATAATATGTTTTGACAATATGAGCCCCAAACTCCGCCAGCATTCTGGTTGCCAGAAGGAAAAACTGGGTCGTCCGCTCCATCTGTTTTCCGACAGCCACCACACCGAGCGTGGGAATGCCATAGCGGTTACCGGCATCTACTGTTTTACACAGATTTTCAATCGATGTCTTCTCCCCCGGAGCCCCGATAAATGTCTGGACAGCCATACAACTGGCATTCATGCGAATCGCATCTTCCACATTCACACCGATCACTTCATGGCTCATGTCTTCGTCAAGAACGCTGCTGCCGGCGGTGCAGCGTAGTGCCAGCCCTTTTCTGAATGTCGGCGGAATGCAGGAACGCATCGCACCTCTCGTTGCCATAAATACATCAACTTCCGGCGCCAGCTTCGGCACCACTATATCCAGCCGTTCGAGCCCCGAAGTCGGTCCCATAATATAGCCATGATCAAAAGCAAGCATCACCGTCTTCCCGCTGTCCGGGCGAAATATCTGTGACAGGCGATCCTTCATTCCCCAATCCAGGTGACCGGCTCCTTTTACATGAAATCCCTGCTGCACCGGCGGAACATCCTCGTAAAAAAACTTTGATGCAATCATTCCGTCCTTATCTGCCATAATCATTCTCCCCTATTCATTTACTTTTTAAAATATGGTGTATTGCATGGTGCATTCCAGTAATGAAGCAGTTCATCATCCATCCGCGCCATGAACATCTGGAAACCGGCCTGTTCCTGTACGGTCAGCAGTTCACCTACATAATTGGCAACGATATTGATATTCTTCGCTCTTAAAAGTTCCTCACATTTACGGTATACAATAAATAATTCCATCAGTGTTGTTGCACCGGAACCATTTAAAATCAGCATGACAGACTCGCCTTCTTTGATCGACAGATCGTTTAACAGACCGTTGATCATAATCTCCGCAGTCTCATCCGCAGTTTTCATTTTCTGGCGTCCGCCTCCGCCCTCGCCATGCTGCCCCATGCCGATCTCCATCTCATCAGCTGCAAGCTCGGCAAGCTGGCTGCCGGTTGCCGGATGAGTCGCACCTCTGGCTGCCACTGCCAGGGTTGCCATATTATCAGCAAACCGCTGCGCTATGCCGGCAACCTCTTCTAAGCTTTTGCCCTCTGCCGCAGCCGCACCGGCAATTTTATATGTAGGTACACATCCAACCAGGCCCCGGCGGTCGTCACTGTTCTCACGTGGTGCATTGGAGATATCCTCCTGGGTAACCACCTTTACGACATTCATGCCTCTCTTCTTACATTCCTTCATTGTCAGATTTCCGGTCAGCATGTCACCGGCATGATTCAAAACAATGTATAACACGCCTTCACCCTGGTCAGCCCGTTCAATAGCATCGACACAGGCCTGGGGGCCCGGTGCGGCAAAAACATCGCCAACAACCGAAATATCAACCATACCTTCACCAACAAACCCGCTGATCGCCGGCTCATGCCCGGACCCGCCCTGGGTAACAATGGTAACCCGCTTCTGTTCTCCCAGCCGGCGGTTAATCACCATCCGGTCCGGTCCCAGCTCCACCAGATCACGATTGGCTGCTGCAAATCCCTCCAGTAACTCCTGTGTCAGATTCCCCTGGTCATTGATAAATTTCTTCATAGTCATTGCTGTTCACCCTAACCTTTCTATTTTTTATTTTTAGTTAACTTACTGCCATATCATCCTTTTGGAGATACCCCTCGTATAACCCCTGAAAGAACAGGGAGGTGCTCACCGCTCCGGCATCAGGCGTTCCGATGGTCGCTTCTTTATAACTCTTTGCCCGGCCGAATTTTGATACATAGTCTTTACTCTTCTCAGCTCCGCTTTTTGCCGCTTCGCTCATTGCCTTCAGCAGAACGTCAAGGGCGGGAGAGATTTCTCCGGAAGAGACCGCTCCTGATTCCACCGCCTCCGCCACAGCCGCCACAGCCGGAATCAAACTGTCCATCATCGTTTTATCCCCCACTTTGGCAGTGGTAATATCCCGCATCTCCTGCAGGCTTGACTGCAGCATTTCGTTCCATACAACTGCATCAATAACGGTTACTCCTTTCAGCGGCAGTCCAAGGCCGCCAATCATTGTGCCGTATAAAGGTCCGGCGCTGCCGCCGCTGACCCCCATAATCCGGCGCCCCAGCTCTGCAAAATAGTCATACATCTCCATCTCATTTAACCATGACAGAGATTCTTCGAGAAGAAGTGCAATCTTTTTGATGGTGATACCATGATCTCCATCACCAAACTTAGAATCAATGACACTTAATCCATCACAATTTTGTAACCAAAGTGCAGATGACCGTGCCAACATCTGTGACAGCTTAATTTTGTCTATCACCGCTTATCTCCCTTCGTTTTATCTGTTTCTTTTGTAACTTCATAATATACATTTTATTCACATATGTCAATGCTTTAAATAATTTTTAGTAACATTCAACTTATTTTATTGTCTTTTATATACGTTCTGCACAAAAAAACACCTGCAGCAAGATATTATCTTTGCCGCAAGTGTTACATATGTCAACTTTTATTAATTCAATGTTACATTTTCTATTTCCAAAGCTTCTTTCATTTGATTCTCCGGTGCTATAATATGCTGGAACACGCCTGTCCGCATCGCTCCAAGCAGAGCTTTGCGGTGAATATTGGATGCTGCGATGCCGACCACATGCTGGGTTCTGGCCAGCAATTCGAGAGGGATCTGAATTGCATAATCCATATCTGAATAAAATATATTGCCATTTACATCGTAAAAATAATTCAACAGACGGCCCACTGCTTTGTCTTTCTTCAAAACATCTCCATAGCGTGCAACCGAAGCAAAATCCGGGCTGGACGGATAATTGCCGATATTGACTACGGCAACATCCAGGTGACTCCATGCCTCAAAGACCGTTTTAAAGTTCTCCAGTTCCCGGATCAGCTTCAGTTCCGCTTCCGTTGCCGCAAGGGCGGGGGCATATAGATATTCCGGCCGGGCACCAGTCCCCTCTGCAAAGATACGGACCAGTTCATTAGAATGATAGTTCCGGTTGGATACACCGCTGTTCCCCAGTAAAGGGCAGATATCGTCTGCAATACCGGCTTCCGGCTCTCTTTTTTCCAGTACAGATACCATCTGGCCGATGATATTGCCCCATCCGATTCCATAGTGGTGTTGATTTAAAGCCTTCATATAATCCAGGGCACTGGTAACCAGGCTTTGATTCGTTTCGCTTTCACTGCCCTTATTGGGGACAATCACGCCGCCATAGATCCGGTATGTCCCCCTCACCTGATTCAGAATGACCTGATTCCCGTCAGAAGGCTGGCATATCTCAATCCTGACAATTCCCATATCTTTTGCCTCCTTCAGCATCCTGCTGACAAGCGGGCGGGAGACATCATACATTTTAGCAATTTCACTCTGAGTCTTATCCTGTTCGTAATATAATTTAGCGACTTCGATCAGTCGTTTTATTTTTTCATTACCTTTGTTCATATTTTTCACCTTCACGATCTCAATTTCTTACATAATTAACTTATCATGATAAGGGAATTATGTCAAATATGCGTGAAGTCTTAATCTTTAAGTTTTATTTAATTTTATCGTTTATCGATATATTTTTATTGCAAAACAAGACACCTGATGTTATACTCATGATATTCACTGGCCAGTGCATTCTTGTTACCTAAAAATATATTGGAGTTTTGATATGATTAAATTACTCATGATCCAGCCGGAAAACATCGAAATCAAACAATTCCGGCGCTTACAATTTAATAATTTTTCCCAGCTTACCATTCCCTATCTCGCGGCCTATGTTGATGAACAATTTTATGAGATCACACTCATTGATGAATATTGCCAGAAGGTGCCATATAATCAGACCTTTGATCTGGTAGCGATTACGGTCAATACACCAAATGCGCTTCATTGTTACAGCATAAGCGAACATTTCCGCAAGGCAGGTGCGAAGGTTATAATGGGCGGCCCTCATGCAACACTATTGCCGGATGAAGTTCAGGAGCATTGCGACCATCTGCTGACCGGAGAAAGCGAATATACCTGGCCAAAGTTTTTATCAGACTTTAAGGACGGCATTGCCCGGAAACGATATGATTCCGATGTACCACCGGACCTTAACAATCTGCCGCTGCCGCGCTGGGATTTATTAAAACGCCGCCGGATGATGAAGGGTGCGGTGATCGCCACACGCGGATGCCCTTATAACTGCCGGTACTGCAATCTGAAGCAGATCTATCATCCGCCGTTTCGGATACGTCCGGTCAACGATGTTGTTGCAGAGATCAAAGCACTGCCGTCGAAATTCTTTGTCTTCTGGGATGATAATTTATTTGCCGATAAAGATTTTGCCAAAGAACTATTTCGTGCCATTGCTCCCTTAAAACGCCGCTGGGCCGCTCAGGCAACACTGCGTGACTGTGTCGATGATGAATTGCTGACACTCGCAAAAAAAGCCGGATGTTTATATTTATTTGTTGGCCTTGAAACCTTTTCTAAAAGCTCACTGGAAGATGCCGGTAAAAACATTAACCCGGTTTCCGACTATGAAACAATTATCAGTAAGATTCACCGGCACAGAATTATGATTCAGGCAGGTATTGTCTTTGGTTTTGACAGTGATACCCCTGATGTGTTCCGGAATACACTTCTTGCCTGTGAAAAACTCGGGATCGACGGGGTGACTGTGAGTATTCTGACACCATTTCCCAAAACACCGGTTTACCAGCAATTTAAAGACGAGGGACGGCTGCTGACTGACGACTGGAGTAAATACAACAGCAAAACCGCGGTAGCGTTTTCGCCCAAAAACATGACTTCAGATGAGCTTTGGAATGGTTACAACCAGTTTCGAAAACAGTTCTACTCCCTGAAATCATTCGCCAGACGGATGCGGATATCCCGGACCAATGTACTGATTAATTTTATTATCAATCTTGGCTATCGGCTGGGCATCTAACAGGGGACCCCCGGGTTCTGGCCCGGGGATACCGATTCATTTACTTCTTCAATCGTTGTCTCATTAATTCCTTGATACCACCTGCCTCCAGGATCGACATTGCCTGATCGCCCAGTGCTTCACCTTGAAAACACTCTCCGGTTTCAACAATGCGGAGCAGACCGGTATCAATCTCCACTTCCAGCGTATTTCCTTCTTTTATGATCTGACTGATCCCTTTACAGACAATCAGCGGCAGGCCAAGATTGATCGAATTCCGGTAAAAGATCCGTGCAAAGGACTCTGCAACAACAGCTGCCGCGCCCATATTAATCAGGGCAATCGGGGCATGCTCCCGGCTGGAACCACATCCAAAGTTTGTACCTGCGACAACAATACCGCCGTTCGGAAATATCTGTGCGATGGTTTCATCGACACCAGAAAGGCAGAGTTTTCCGATCTCCTGCGGTTCTGTAATAGCCAGGTATCTCCCCGGATAGATCTGGTCTGTATCAATGTTGCTGCCCAGTAGAATTGTTTTTCCTGTCACTGTCTTTTTCATCCGTTTGCTCCTTTCTTAAGATAGTTTCTCGGGTCCGTAATAACGCCTTTTAAGATACTGGCCGCAACAGTTGCCGGGCTTGCCAGGTAGATCTGTGCCCCGGTGGAACCCATCCGGCCCGGGAAATTGCGGTTTGTACTGCTGATACATACTTCGCCCGGTGCCAGGATTCCTTCATGGGCTCCCAGACATGCCCCGCAGCCCGGTGATGCAATGGTTGCACCTGATTCCATCAGGTCCTGGATATAGCCCTTTTTCATACATTCCTGCATTACCTCGGCCGATGCCGGAACTACCACCAGACGGCAGTATTTAGGAATTTTCTTTCCTTTTAAGATCATTGCGGCCTCAGCGATATCTTCAGTCCTGCCGCCGGTACAGCTCCCTACATATCCCTGGTGAAGTTTCACTTCTTTATCCCTGATCACTTCAGTCAGCGGGAAGACATTATCGACACTGTGAGGACAGGCCAGCTGCGGTGCGAGACCACTTACATCAAACACATACTGTTCCCCGTAGCAGAAATCATCATCCGTAGTCTGAATCTCATATGGCCGGACGGCTCTCTCACTGACATAATCAATGACCGCCTGATTCGGCTGCATATAGGCAGTTTTCGCACCCATTTCCACAGCCATATTGCAGATCGTCATACGGCCGGGTACTCCCAGCTGTTCTATGTAACTTCCGGTAAAGTCAATCGCCTTGTAAACGGCACCGTCAGCTTTTATCTGGCCCAATACATGCAATATAACATCCTTAGGATATACTCCGGGGGCCGTAGCCCCTTCCAGGCGGATTTCAATAATCTCCGGCACCCGAAACCACAGTTCTCCGGTCATCAGGATCGTTGCCATATCGGTAGCACCGCAGCCGGTTCCCATTGCGCCAAAAGCACCGTGAGTTGTAGTATGGCTGTCGGTAGCAACAACAATCATTCCGGGATAGATGACACCGGCTTCCGGCATGACCTGATGGCAGACTCCGCAGTTAGTATCAAAATGGTATTTAAGATTATTTTTCCTGGCAAATTCCCGCATTTCCCCATGGTTCGCTGCACTCTTAATATCCGGTGCAGGCGAATAATGGTCAAATACAAAGGCCGCCTTCTCTGAATCCCAAACCTTCTCACCGCCCATTTCGTAGAATGAATAAACGGTCTGCAGATACAGATCATTGATTTCTGCAAAATCCACCTTAGCTGTCACGATTTCCCCGGTTTTCACCTGTTCCCGTCCGCTGTTCCCGGCAAGAATTTTTTCTATTGCATGCATGGCGTTCTTCTCCTTATTTGTTCAACTCGATATGTTCCCTGATCTTTTCAGCGGTTATCTGCGGCTTTTCTTCCGGTACAAAATGACCGCATCCAGGCACCCCGTAACCGGTTACATGGTTAGCCAGATTCTTCCAGATTTCAACAACGTCCCAAATCTGGCAGATATTGCCGTCCGATCCCCAGATACACATAATCGGTACATCGGTTTTTGTCTCCCGGTCTTCCAGATCATGCTGCCAGTCTATCGTAACACTGGCCCGGTAATCCTCCGCAATCGCATGTACCGTTGCCGGATCTGAATAATAACGAATATACTCCTGAACAATATCGTCAGGAAAGATATCATCCGTAGCAGTACCGGGTATCGTCTTTTTTAAAATATTGCTCTTAATGAAATACTCCGGCTGTGATCCCAGGAAGTTCTCCGGAAACGGCTCCGGCTGGATATAGAAAAACCAGTGCCAGTACTTTGTTGCAATCATCTGATCAGTCCGGTTGTAAACATCAATCGTTGGAATAATGTCCACCATCACCGCCGATTTCACTTTATCCGGATGATCGATCAGCATCCGGTGGCAGACTCTGCCGCCACGGTCATGTCCGGCGATATGAAACTGCTGATATCCCAGCTGCTCCATCAGGTAAATCTGATCGTTAGCCATCACCCGTTTGGAGTAAGTAGAATGATCCGCTTCACCATGGGGTTTGGAACTTTCTCCGTATCCTCTCATGTCAGGTATTACCACGGTATAGTCCTTTTTCAGGTCTTCGGCAACCTTGTGCCACATCAGATGACTCTCAGGATGTCCGTGAAGGAGCAGAATCGCCTCCTCTCCTTCACCGCCCACCCATGCATGAATCGTGACCTCACCGGTGTTGACCTTAATATGTTTAAAATCGCTGAAATACTTTTGATTTATCATAAACAAAAATCCCTTTCCTTATTTCGTTTTATGTATCTGTTATCATGCCGGAAATAAGATCGGAACCATAACAAACATAATCGCCAGACAGACTGCACTAAGCGGAAGCCCGATCTTTACAAAGTCTTTGAAGCGGAAACCGCCCTGCATTACAATAACGGTAGTTGGGGAAGCCAGCGGAGTCGTAACTGCGATAGCTGTTCCCACAATAACCGGAACACAGAAATACAGCAGACTGACATTCAATGCCACAGCCATTGAAATTGCCATCGGAATAACGATCGCATTTGCCGCCGTATTACTCATGAACTGTGACAGAAGCCAGCCGATCAGTCCCAGGGCAATCATAATTGCAAACGGACTTGCCGATGCGCCGCCAAACAGGCCGATCACAAATGTTGCAATCACTTCACCGGCACCGCTGACATTCAGGCCGTTCGCCATCGATGTCACACCAGCCATAACAATCAAAACATTCCAGTCACAATTCTTGATTGACTCTTTAACACTAACCGCTCCGGACAGCCAAAGGATCAGAACGCCGACCAGTGAACATACTGCAACATTCCATATGCCGGTAATAAATCCCGATACCATCAGCAAAAAGACAATCAGACTTAATGTCGTTTTCCACTTAGGAATCTCTTTTCCATCATCTGCTGCTATCTCCAGCACCGGATCTTCAAAATCAAAGCTTTTAACCATCATGTTGTATCCAAACGTTGCAAAATAAATAGTGCCGGCGATAATCATGACAATCGCAATCGGTGCCATGGCAAAGAAAGACATATCCGTACCGGCTTCAATCACCATTGCCCCGGCCGCTGCAACTGCTGCCGCTCCGGACAGTGATAGCGGCGAACCAATCGTACTCATGGTTCCGACCGGCATCAGCAGATGTTTTGCTTTCACCTTGCCATTCGATCCCTGAGCAATGGAACGGGCCACCGGTACCATCGTTGCAGCAATAGCCGTATTGGTTGTAAACCCTGTAACCAGACCGGTAAAGGCCGAAAATGCTGCAACCACTGCCCGCTCACTCCGTTGGGACAGCTTGCTGAATAACGCATTGGTGATTTTTTGTATCGCCCCTGTCTGGAATAACCCGTTGCAGACAATCATTGATGCGCCGCAAAAAACAACTGTTGAATTCCCAAAATAAGAATAAGACTTATCCAGGGGCTGAATCCCCATAACAGACATTGCAAGCGCTGCAAACATAGCCGTCGCCGCCAAAGGGATTTTGTCAATCATAACCATTAACATGGTGATAACTAATATAATAATTGCAATTGTACTCTGTGACATACTTCCTCCTTCTTTTTTGCACCCCATAAATCTTCCGGAAAATTGTGGAACAAAGTATATAAAGTTTTTATACATCTTGATCATACCTGTTGCATCTGATAAAATCAAATTTATAGATTTAATCTGTCTATTAATTTAATTTATATCTTTTGGTCAATGTGCAAAAATGAGGAGAATCAGCATGAACAATACCATGAAATATATCTATACTATTTACAAAACTAAAAGCTTTTCAGCTGCTGCCGAACAACTCTTCATCACACAACCGGCACTCAGTATTGCCGTGCGTAAAGAGGAGGAGCTCTGGGGTGCCCCGTTTTTCGACCGTAATGCACATCCGCTCGGCCTGACTGCCGCCGGTGAACTGTACATCCAGAAAGTCATCGAGATTATGAAACTTGAGCAGGAATTAAAGCAGCAGATATCCGATCTTACGAATCTGGAAACCGGAGAGCTCCACATTGCCGGAACCCAGTATATCAACTCTTATATTCTGCCCCCAGTCATCAAAGCCTTTATGGAGATTCATCCGGGCATCCGAATCAAACTTAACGAAAGCAGTCCGGAGGCAAACCTGCAGTCAATATTAAACGGAACCGCCAATGTCTCATTCAACTCCGGCGCCTTTGATCCCCAATTATATGAGCAATGGCCGCTGTTTCAGGATCATGTCCTCCTGGCCGTACCACGTTCCTTTTCTATTAATAACCGATATCAGGAATACAGCCTTACCCATGAGCAGGTATTAAATCAGCACTTTCTCCAAAACGAAAAAAAGCACCTGCCTGCAGAGTGCTTTGCTAATATTCCGATGATTTTTTTGTCCCCGAATACTTATCTGTATCAATGTTCCATGGAGATATGTCAGGATGCCGGTTTTCAGCCTAATATCATTTTTATGGTTGATCAGTCAACTACTGCTTACAATCTGGCCAGGGCTGATATCGGAGCCGTATGGGTCAGCAATCTGATCGTTGCTAATTCGCTCCAGTGTGACATGGTTTATTATCTGGTTGATAATCCTAAGATTACGCGGACCTATTACGCTTTGACCAGTAAAAAAAGATATACCGATAAGGCTACGCTGGAGTTTATCCGACTATGTCAGCTACTGCTTTGAGGGACGGATTCGAAGGCACCTCATCCCATTTAAAACAACAAAAAAAGGAAGCAATTAGCCTACTTCCTAATCATCCAAAAATTCTACTATGCCGTCTATATTGCATCCAATAATTTTACATAACCTTTCAGCGGTTAGCATCGTAATATTACCGTCATGTTTTAGATTATGGATGGTCTTTCTATCAATACCTTGTTGGATCAATTGGTATGTGGTAATTTCTTTTTTGTGCATGGTTTCCCACAGCGGCTTATAACTTATCATTTTCCCACCTCGTATACCATAACTATACTTTCCAACATGACACTTGAATATACTGATTATATTCAGTATAATATCAATCAGGAGGTGGTAAAATGAATCATGATGTACAAAAAGTAATAAAGTCAATTAGGGCTTTTAGGTTAGTACATAAAAAGGTGTTACTCCCAGACCGTAAGTCAGTAATAAAAGAGCAGTATGATTTACTAATAGCAGAATATGATGGATATGCTAATATTACATTTAAAGAAACGGCTGAATCTATTGACATAAAAATTTCTGCTGATTCAATTCTTGCCTGTGATGATGGTGGCAATATTCTTAACTCACTTATTGGTTCAGCAAATGTTTCAAATTTTTATACTGTAAATAATCAGGTCATATTGGAATTATGGTTTAGGTGTTGGAAATGGGTCGATAAATCCAGCTTATCTTGACCATCTCAACTTAAGATAAATAGTACTATAGTCGAGCTGTAGTCATTTTTAATCACAATTTCAAACAAAACTGGGAAGTCTTGATTTCTCAATACTTCCCAGTTATTTCTTAATGCTCAAAAACAACGATCAATCAGGGGCCCTACCTCCAACCCCGGGACCCTCTCATTTTTCGCAATCCCACCACTTACATCACCCACTCTTAATTGCATCATCAAACCTGAAATCTGATGGCGCAAAGTCTACTTTTTTTACAAAGGCGGCTGCTTCTGCTGCACCATATTCGCGTTCCATGCCACTGTCTTCCCATTCAACCGAAAGCGGTCCCTGATAATCGAAGGCATTGAGAACGCGGATGATTTCTTCGAAGTTTACGTCTCCGTGACCGAGGGATCGGAAATTCCAGCCGCGACGCATATCGCCGAAATCGATGTGAGAACCTAATAATCCACTTCTTCCATCCAGAGTTACTGCGGCATCTTTCATATGTACATGATAAACCTTGTCGATAAAATCTTTCAGGAATAAATGCGGCGTAACCCCCTGCCACAGCAGATGACTTGGATCAAAGTTAAGCCCGAATTCCGGGCGGTCGGCGAACTTCTTCAGCAATCGCTCGGTGGAATAATAATCAAATGCAATTTCTCCCGGGTGTACTTCCAGCGCAAATTTAATTCCGTTTTCTCTGAATATATCCAAAATTGGTGTCCACAAGTCATATATTTCCTGAAAACCGGTTTCTACCATCTCCGCTGTTGTCTGAGGGAAGGAGTAGAGATACTTCCAGATCGGTGACCCGACAAAACCGGTGACAACGTAACAGCCCAGACGTTTTGCTGCAATTGCACAGCATTTCATTGTTTCGATACCCCAGGCACGGATCTCGTCTTTCTGACCGGCCAGCGATGAAGGGGCAAAATTGTCCAGGCGGGGATCGTCATAATCTCCGACGCATTGTCCGATAATGTGAGCTGCCAGGGCTTCCATTTTCAGATCGTATTTTGCCAGAGTGTCTAGTACATATTGTACGTACTCATCGTCTTCGGCTGCCCGTTTCGGATCAAGATTGGCTCCCCAGCAAGCCAGTTCCAGGCCGTCATACCCCATCTTCTTTGCTTTTTCACATAAGGTTTCCAGATCCAGATCTGCCCATTGGCAGGTTGTGAGTGTTACTAAACGTCCCATAATATCCTCCTTCTTTGCTTGTGATCAAACTTATCGCTGAATAAACCTTATCATTGATTACATGTCCACCCATACGTTTCCGCTCTCACTGCTTCGGAGACAGGCTTCGATAAAACGAACACCGTCGACACCGTCTTCGATGGTCGGATATTCGATCATCGCCGGTGTGAAACTGCCGTCAAGCACAGCGTACAGACAGTCGGTGAAATTGACATACAAATTGCCCATTGCTTCTAACAGACCTTCGGTGTGGCCGCTGGGCAGCCGTTCGTACTTTTTAGCTGCCGGCATGATGCTGCCGTGTCCCCGGTGCAGTTCGGTCAGGGTACCGTCTTCCCGGACAATGGTGATTACTTCCGGATTTTCCTGGAACCAGAGGATGCTGCCTTTTGATCCATAGATCCGGATCCGCAGGCCGTTGTCATGGCCGATTGCAATCTGGGAAGCCCAGTATAAACCGGATGCACCGTTTTCGTACTCAACCATAACTACAGAGTTGTCGTCCAGTGTTCTTCCCGGTACTACTTTTTCCATCTTCGAAAGCAGGCGGCTGATCTTTAAACCGGTCATCCGCAGCACGGTATTTTCGATATGGGTTCCTATGTCGCCCAATGCATTTGTTTTTCCGGATAAGTCCGGATTGGTCCGCCACTCGCCCTGTTTATTGCCGCTGACATCTTCATAAGCCAGCCAGCCCTGGGGATACTCCCCCATAACCATGCGGATATTGCCGATTTCACCGGCCTGTATCATCGCTCTGATATGCATTGCCGTTACATGGCCGGAGTATCCGTAAGTAACCATAAATAAAAGGTTCTTTTCCAGTGACAGTCGTTCCAGTTCCAATGCTTCTTCAAGTGAAACTGTTACCGGCTTATCACAGGACACGGCTATTCCTGCCTCCAGAAATGCCTTGCAGATTTCAAAATGAGAGTTGTTTGGTGTCACTACCACAACAAAATCAATCTTGTCTTCCCGCTCTGACTCCTGCTTCGCCATCTCCCGGTAATCCCGGTAAAGGCGGTCTTCATCAATATAAAGAGCGGCTCCGGTTGCCAGCGTATTCTCGTAACTGCGGGAAAAACAGCCGGCTGCAATCCGGGCGTTGCCGGTAAGAGCAAGGGCTTTGCGGTGGGCATCACCGATAAAGGCTCCGGTGCCGCCGCCAACCATTCCGTATGTCATCATTCTTTTCATGATAATATCCTTCCCTTCTATCAGCTATTTTCTGATGCTGTTTCTGTAGTTATTTTGACTTTTTCCTGATCATCTGTAAGCCTACTGCCGCGATCAGGATGATCCCTTTTACAGTGTCATTCAGCAGTGCATTCATTCCCAGGGCCGTGATAATCTTGTCAATCAGGGTAAATGACATGGTACCGAATATGACACCGGCGATTTTCCCCTTGCCGCCTGACATGCTGATACCGCCGATAACAACTGCGGCAATGCTGTACAGTTCAAAATTACTGCCTGAAGTGGCGGGATCAAAGGAGGTATCTTTGGCAATTTTCAGGAATGAAGCAAAACCGGTCATGCCGCCGCAGATGATGAATACCAGAATTCTGGTCAGATCAACATT
Source organism: Lachnospiraceae bacterium (assembly GCA_032073745.1). Taxonomy (GTDB): domain Bacteria; phylum Bacillota; class Clostridia; order Lachnospirales; family Lachnospiraceae; genus Brotaphodocola. The sequence continues at coordinate 62,873 of DAMAMW010000016.1, forward strand.
GACACCGGCCAGGCGGGCTGCTTTTTCGTTGCTGCCGATGGCATAGATCTTTTTGCCGAATTTCGTGGATGTTGTCATATAGATTGCCAACGCAGCCAACAGCCAGAAAACCAGAGCAATATTGCCGATGTTGAGAATATTGCCGTTTCCGAACTGAAACAGGTTCTGGTAACTGGCCTGTGTTGCATCAATCCGGTATCTGGTTTCACCCATCTCATTCATCATATACTGGGAGACGGAACGGAAAATCAGCATTGTTGCCAGGGTCACAATAAATGCCGGCATCTTCCATTTTCCCACCAGCAGGCCGTTGATACAGCCGCAAAAAGCACCTATGACCAGGGCACACAGCAGTGTCAGCATAATACTGCCGACCTGATTGTAGAAAATGATCGTCAGCCCGCCGACAAATACAAAAGACGAACCTACTGAAAGATCAATATCACCGGTGAGTACCACAAGTCCCATACCCAAGGCGATCGTTCCCAGAATTGCACTGTGCAGAAAAATATTGGTGACACTGGTAAGTGTCGTTTCCTTTCCGTTAACAAATAAAAATGCTATAAAAATCACAATAAAGATAATTACATAATTAAAATTCTGCCAGATATATTTCATATATCCCAAGGTTTTATTCTCTGTCATCCTGCCCCTCCGCTTCTTTCCTGAATATTGCATTTGTCGCGTACAGCATCACCGTTTCCTCGTCAATACGTGACCGTTCCAGTTCCGCTGCAATCACTCCGTGATAAAAGACAATACAACGGTCGGCAATTTTCTGGATTTCAGGAATTTCCAGAGTATTTACGATAATGGTCTTACCGGCTTTTGACAATTCCAGGATCAGCTTATAGATCTCGCTTTTTGCTCCGACATCAATGCCCTGAGTCGGGTTGTCAAACAGAAGAATATCTGCTTCTGTGTTAAGCCAGCGGGCCAGAATAACCTTCTGCTGATTGCCGCCGGACAGGCTGGTGATAGCATCCCGTGAACTCTTTGCCCTGATATTCAGCATCTCCCTGTAATGCTCATATCTGGCCTGTTCCTGACGTTTGCGGATATACTGACGTTTTGTATGGATTGTGTGTTCCGAAATATATGTATTTTCCAGCAGGGACATATCCGGCAGAATGGAGTTCTCCTTGCGGTTGGCTGCCACCATTGCCACCTTATGTTTCATGGCTTTGTGAATTTTATTATCGGCAAGTTCCCGGCCGTCAATTATAATCCGTCCGCCGGTCAGTTTTTCAGCACCGAAGACAGCTTTTAAGATTTCGGAACAACCGGCTCCGGCCAGTCCTGTGAAGCCAACAATCTCACCTTTTCTCATGGCAAAGTCGATTTCTGAAAAACCATTGCCGGAGATTCCCTGAAGTTCAAGAATCGTATCTCCCAGCGGCCGCGGCTCATACATGTCGGATGTCACATAATTTTCTCCTACCATATAGCGCGTCACTTCCTCCGGGGTTACATCGGCAATATTTCCGCTGTGGATATAACGACTGTTGCGAAGAACCGTATAGGAATCAGCGATTTCAAAGATTTCCGGCATTTTGTGGGAAATAAAAACAAACGATGTCCCTTTATTCTTCAGATTCCTGATAATTTCAAAAAATCCGGCAATCTCATCATTGTTCAGGGCAGTTGTCGGCTCATCCAGAATGATCAGCCGGGCGTTGGAATGGAGTGCTTTGGCAATCTCCAGCAGCTGTTTTCTGCCGGTGTCCAGATGATCTGCCAGTTCCAGCGGATCAATGTCGACTCCCAGTTCCTGAAACAGCTTCCGGGTTTCTTCGATCATTTCGCGTTTCCTCAGCCGTCCGTAACCGGTAGTCTTCTCTTTTCCGAGAAACAGATTCTCGTATACCAGAAGATCATTAAACACATTCAGTTCCTGATGAACAAAAGCAATACCGGCCTGTTCCGCATCATGAATGGAGCCGTCTGCCAGCTTTTTCCCATTAAAAAGTACATTTCCGCTGTCTTTTTTGTATACTCCGGCCAGAATATTCATCAAGGTGGACTTTCCAGCTCCGTTTTCGCCCAGCAAAGCATGGATTTCGCCGCACTTTACATGAAACGATACATCATCCAGAACGGTAACACCAAAAAAGGATTTATTTATGTGCTCCATCTTTAAAAGTTCCATCAAACCATTCCTCTCTGTCGGCGGACAGCCGGTACTCCGTCCGGCTGTCCTTGTTGGCCGTACTATTTTTCGTTATAAGAACCGAATGGCTTAAAGTCGTTTACATTCTGCGAATCTACCACGCCTACCGGAATGACGTAATCCTGTTCAATCCCGGCATCACCATCCAGATATTTGACCATAACATCAACCGCTTCCTGAATCATTCCCGGGTCATAAGTTACCGAAAACAGATCAAAAGAATCCGGCAAAGCGATTGTCTGATGTTTGTCTTTTAATACTGCATAGATTTCTGCCAGACCTGAAGATGCGGCCAACGACATAAAATTGCCCATAAAAGCTTCTTTCTTAGTGGCATCAAGGGCTGCTCCATTCAGTGATTCCAGGATACCCATGGCAATCTCGTCATCATGAGTGAAAATCCAGTTTTTCTTTGCGGTATCACACTGCGAACTGCCAAACCAGCTTTCGAATAATTCCTTGCCGGTATCGCGGCTCCAGCCTGTTGCCGCCGATTTAACCACCACGGCATTGATCTCCTCATCCGTCCATCCCTGCTCCTGAAGACAGGTACGGAATCCCTTGGAACGAAGTTCCGGAACGGAAGAGTTATCACCGATCATCTCATATACATAATCCTCTTTGGTCAGTCCGTCGGCGATAAAACGTTTTGCTGTTTCGTAGCCGATTCCTTCATTATCACCTTTGACATTAGCTACCACCTTGGCATCAATCACATCGCTGTTGATGACACGGTCAAACTGAACGAAAGGTACATTGGCCGCTGCAATCTTTTCCAGAGTAGACTGAAGGCCATTGTCATACGGCAAAATTACAATTCCGGCCAGACTCGAAGTATTCGACAGCAGATCATCCACCTGCTGAATCTGGTTTTCAACGTTAGTAGCGGCATATACTTTAATCTGATATTTATCACCATCATACTGAGCCGCTTTCTCCTGCGCATAGGTCAGTACCGCACCGGTCCAGCCGTGATCGGCACTGGGTACCATAACCGCGATCTGTTTTGTTTCCCCGCCTGCTGCCTCAGCCGCCTTCTCTGTCTGGGTTCCGGTTGTCTGTGCCTCCCCTGCCGCTGCAGTGGCTGCCGCCTCTGTAGATGCTGACGAACCTGAGCCGCAGCCGGCCAGAATTGTCCCCGACATCACCAGTGCCATCCCCAAACCTAACATTTTTTTCATTTTCATACCTTTTTCTCTCCTTTGCTTAAATGATGCAACTCATCTGCATGAATCCAGTATAACATCCGTGAAATCAAAAAAAGGGAGCAACATCTTTACATTTGCCCCCTGGTTTTACTGATTATTCAATTGTTTATCGTATCCTGTTTTTACTATCGTATCTTCTCCTGCTGCAGAAATTCATCGATCTGCCGCTGCATCTCCTGTCTGACTTTTTCTGCCCCGGCCTCATTCATCTTCTGCAGGAATTCCTGATAAAGCGATTCCCAGTCCTCTGCGATTCCCTGACTCAGCTTGTCACGGTAAGCAGCTGCCACCAGATCCACTCTGGCCATCTCAATCGCGATCATTCTGGTATCCAGCTCAAAACCGGTGAGCACGGAACGAACCGCTGTCTTGTTGTACTCGTTCAGCAGCTCAAACTGCCCCGCTTCCAGCTCAAAATTTTGGAACACATTTCCGGCTGTGTATGGTGAAAGAGTATAACGGTAACCGGATACACTGTCAGACATTCTGGCAATCACCGAGTCGTCCACCCGCACATAATGTGTTCCCTCAATGCCATTTGTCAGCAGCCGGTAAAGCGCCTTACCTTCTTCCGAATAAAGCAGGTTTACCAGTTCCATTGCCCGCTGGGGATATTCCGCACTCTTGGGAATAACCAGTGAATTCTTACAGCCGGCATAGTTTATATAACGGTAGCCTTCCAGATCTGCCCAGACTGCAGTATAGTCCGGCACCCTCAGATCCGGAGCCGTTTTCTTGTCACCGTATTCATCAATAAAAAGTATGCTTCCGCCTTTTCGCCCGTCATCCGCCAGCGGATCCAGCACATCGGCAACATCCCTTCTGATATAGCCGGCCTGATACCATTTTGACATCGCTGAATAAAAGGCCGTATAGGAATCCAGCTCATATTTGTTATAAACAATCGGTTTATCATCGAAGATTTTGATCACAAACGGAGAATCGGTGCCATAAATGCCCTCATATCCTTTATCCGCCAGCCGGGCAAAACTCTGACAGGAGATGCCGGTTCCGACATCCTCCTTTTCCATGATTGTTGCCAGAAACGGTTCAAATGCCTGATAGCTTTCACGGGTGGAGTACTGAAACTGACGGTTCACTGCACCGATTGTGTCAATATCACCATAACGTCGCATCAGACTCTCATCAGCTGCCAGCATCAGGTTGGCACGGTATTGTGCTCCTGGTATCGGAATCGCGTAAGTATTCCCTTCCATCTGTACCAATGGCCAGAGGTCGCCGGAGACCTCGCCTCTCAGGACACTGCCATATCGTTTCAGCAGATAATCCAAAGCTGTCAGTGATCCCTTCTTTACTTCTTCGGTAAAGTTAATGGTATCATTGCCCAGCCAGGCCAGATCTACAGTCTCGTTGGCAGCCATCTTCTGGTCCCATTTTTCTTTATATTTCCTCCGGGAAATCACTTCAAATTCTACGGTTGTATCCGGAAAAAACTGTTTCAGTTCCTGGTTAAACGCCTGAAATACCTGCTCAGAATCCTGATAACTCTCACCAAACAGCATCCAGTGCAGTACAATTGCCTCTGGCTCCGGCGCAACATCTTCCTGAGTCTGCTCTCCGTCCCACCGGCAGCCGCCGGCGCACAGCATCAGCCCCGCAAAAACAGCGGCAGCCAAGATCATCCGTCTTGTCATAACGCACCTCCCACATGCCCTGATGTCAATGGCAGCCACAGGATCACGGTAGTTCCGCCGCCCGGTCTGCTCACAACTTCCACGCCGGCCTGGTTGCCCAGCAGCAGCTTCAGCCGCTGGTTTACATTGCGGACACCGATATGTCCTTCCTTCATCTGATACTTTTCCTGCATATCCCGGTTCAGCTCGGCCGCCTCGTCTTCACTCATGCCGACTCCGTTGTCAGCCACATCAATGCGGATAAAACCTCCGTCCCGTTTGACCAGAATCCGGATCAGACCGTCCTCCCGCAAAGGTTTGATTCCGTGGTAAAGGGCATTTTCGATCAGGGGCTGAAGACTGACCTTGACAATCGGACATTTTAACGTATCCTCATCCACGTCCCAGATGACCTTTAATTTGTCCGCATATCTTAACTGGAGAATCTCGATATAAAGTCTGGCATTGTGAATTTCTTCCTCAATCGTGATCACCGGCTGTTCATTATCCAGGCTGATCCTCAGCATCTCTGAGAGATTGAGAATAATCCGGGACACCTCATTGTCTCCGTTACAGATATCTATGGCCCGCCAACGGATATTTTCCAGCGTATTAAACAGAAAGTGAGGACTGATCTGGGCCTGCAGCGCTACCAGCTGAGTCTTGTTTATCAGCTCTAAATATTCGCCCAACTCCTCCTGCATCTGTTTGTTGGAATAAAGGTTGCGGATAATATTCAGCGCAATCTCATGAGTCTCATTCCGGCCAAGGCCTGAGTCCGGCGAAAAGCTGCTCTCATACATATCGGGATTCTTCAGCAGGCTGAGGATATTTTTTACCGGAGAATAGCTGTACAGAGAGATGATCACGGCAAATACCGCCGAGATCAGCAGAATGGCCAGAACCAGCATCAGATAAAAGCTGCGGAACCCATTCTGATATTCCTGATAAATACTCATCGGAACCATCGATATGTAACTCCATTTAAATGTATCAGACGTTTCCATGGTTACAACCAGATCCTGGTCGCCGTCATTGATGATCTGATAACCTTTGTTATGATTAAAATCAATCTGCTCGTAAAGATCGATTTTATTTACCTTTTTCATCAGATAATCCTGATCGGTACTGAAGATCACATTGTTCCGCTCATCGACAATAAACAGATTCTCACGGCTGCTTCCGGAATTGGATATAACCAGTTCGTCCAGTTTTCCCACATCTATGTTGACTATAATCCCACCCAAAAACTGCATCTGGGTCAGGCGGACCGGCTGTATGTAGGAAATCAGATATGGGTACCGGTTCTCCTTCAGACGGCTGATCATCCGGGCCGGTTCGTACTCCCGTTCCGTCAGATTGGCATACCAGGTGAGGTCAGAAAAGTCACCTATGCTTCCGCCGCCTTCATTGGTTACAATCCGCTTACTCTTACTAGAGTAGATGTAAACAGAATCAATGTAATCAAACACGTCACTGTACATCTCAATTTTTTTCTTCACTGATAGCGTCTGGCTCTGGTTCAGCAGGTTTTCCGAATCAGGCAGCAAAAACAACAGCACTTCATCATCCAGGGACAATTGTCCGGATATCTGAACTACCTCCTTCATCACCGTATCCATCCGGTCCTTTGTCTTCCCCAGAGTATTAATGCTCATGGTTCCGACTTCTTCCTCAATAATCCGGTTCATTCGTCCCGACACCAGCACCATAATACCGGCAAAACCGCAAACCAGCAGCACAAAGATAATCAGGAAATTCTTAACCAGAATGCTGTTAAACCGGTAATCCTGTAAAATATCCAGGATCGCGGTCCGGCTTTTGAAGAATGAGTACTTTCTGATCTTCTCACTCATAGCGGCTCCTTTATACTCCGGTAATACTCAAGCGGTGACCGGCCGGTATATTGTTTAAAGACGCGGTAGAAATATTTTTCACTGCGATAGCCGACCATACGGCTGACTTCATACATCTTATATTTCCCTGCCTCAATCAGATCCTTGGCCCGTTCCATCCGCAGCTCGATCAGGTAATCGGTAAAGGTATTTCCGGTATACTGCTTAAACAACCGGCTGAAATAGGTGGGATTCAGAAAATACCGCTCTGCCATGCTGTCTAGAGAAATATCTTCATCATAATGCGTTTTCATAAAGTCAATGGCCTGTTCCACGACACTTCGGGAAACATCATTATGTTTGCGGGCCGGGATCTCAATGATTGCCTGCAGCCTGGCCTTGCATACCGATTTCAGTTCTCCTTTGTTGTCGATATCCAGAATCTCCTGATAATTGACTATCTCATTCATATCCTGCCACAGATCGCTGCCCATCTTCATATACTTGTTGGAAAGCATGGCAAACATGTCTACGATCAGCTGTTTGACCTGCCCCAGCGGCAGCTTGCGGAATTCAAAAAAGATGTTATCGGTCAGATTGTCCAGTGCCTCAAAATCACCATCACCAATCACCTCGATCAGCAGCCGGTATTTCTGCATCAGCCGTGCGTAGTCCTCCGGCACCAGGCTGACCGCCTGTTCCGGTACATGTCCGGCCTCATCCCTGACATGGATTCGTAATGTGTATTTGTGTTCGGCCAGTTCCATAATATCCCGAAACTGTTTCTCCACCATGATTTCCATATCCAGACGGAGCAGCTTATGAACTGCTGCCACTTTGTCTGTTACCCGGATATCCAGAAGTTCTTTGAACTGCTCCGGTGCCATTGCCTCTCCGGCAATGGCAATGACTTTCAAAATATCGCTGGACATATATGCCGGATAATACCGCACCTTTCCGCTGACCGAAGGGAGGGGGAGTTTCCCTACTTTTCCGCTGACCGAAGGAAGGGGGAGTTTCCCTAAACCGCCGTCTTCGCCCTGAAATATATTGTTAATCAGATTATGGCGGTTATCCTGCTGAGTATAATATCCCAGATTCCCCTCCTCATCCATCTTCAGCCTGACATCAAGTATTGCGCAGGGAGTATCCATGGCAAAATCAAAATTAAGAAGCTCCTTCTTTCTGGTGATACTCTCCCGGCTGCGGATTCCGCCGACCAGCAGACTGATAAAAAACTGCTCCTGCAGTTCCGGCAGCTGTTCTTCAAAATTCCTCCTGGAGGAAAGAGACTTGTCTTCGTCCTCTTTTTGCCGGTCGAATTCTGACTTAATCTTGGCAAATACCTCCTGTACCTCATTCATCCGAATTGGTTTAAGCAGGTAATGTTCCACATTGTACTCGACTGCCTTCCTGGCATATTCAAACTCCCGGTAACCGCTGATAATCACAATCCTGATATCCTTTTGATGTTCATATACATACTTAGCCAGTTCCAGGCCGGAAACTTCTGCCATCTCAATATCCGTAAGAATCACATCCACCGGATGCTTCTGAATGTAATCAATCGTCTCTTTGCCGTCCTCAAAGTCGGCAGCCACAGTAAATCCCATGTCATGCCAGTTAATATATTTGCACATCCCCTGACGGATGGCCGCCTCATCATCTACTACTACCAGTTTGTACATACTTCCCCCCTGCATCAGAATGGTGAATCGTCATCCAGATAATCCCGATAATTTGACTTCTTTACTTCTACGGTAGGAATAATCTTCATCTCATCGTAATCTTCCCCTTTGATGATCTTCTCCCCGGTCCGAATCGCTTCCCGCATCATCTGCGGCAGATACGTCAGGGAAAACAGATAGTATCTGTCCTCCGCACCAATCCGGTGAAACATCTCCTGAGAGCCGGATGAACCGGCGATCACCTGCAGATTCGGCAATGGATCTTCTCCCCGTGCCCTGCAGGCATCCAGCACATCTAAAATGCCCAGGGAAATCTCATCATCATGGGTAAATACCGCACCAACCGCGGCCCGTTCTTCGGCCGTCTGCTCCTTCAGCCACGACTGGAATAAGGCGCCGGTATAACTGCGCTGCCATCCGGTATAGCCCACCTGCTCCGTGGTAAATGACGGTAAAATGGTATCATTATAACCGTCGGTACGCTGAAACGGCACACTTGAGGTATCTCCCATCAGTTCCAGCACCTTCGTCCCCTGTGGAAAATACTCATTAAAAATCCGGGCCGTTGTAATACCGATTCCGGAATTATCTCCTTTCACCGTCGCCGCCGGTGCAAAATCAGGAATCTCCCGGTCAAAGATCACCAGCGGAATCCCTGCTTTCTGTACTGATTTCGCTGCTGTCTTAAGCGATGCCCCATCCATCGGCAAAAGGATAATGCAGTCTACTTCCTGAGCGATCAGGGAAATCACCTGCTCCGATTGTTCATTGGCATCATTGCCGGCCAGACATATGTAATCCCAGTCATTTTCCTCCGCCACTTTTTTCAGCTCATCTTCAGCATGACTCAACACGCCTTCCGCCCAGGTATGGGTCGGGCCGATGGTGCTGACGGCGATTGTGATGCGGTCATTCCGGTCTGAAATTGCAGTCTTTTCTGAGTATATCTTTGTACTGCATCCGGCTGCTGCCCCGGCTGTCAGAAGTCCGGCCAGCAGCCACATTGCTGTTTTCCTCTTCATCCGCACAATATCCCCCACATTTGCTATATTTTAATGCTGATTTATATACATCGGATATAAATATAGCTCCCGACAAGGGGGAGCTTTACCACTATTTATTCTTTTTACTCATTCGGTAAAATATTAAAACAATTATCAGAAAGATAATTGCAGACAAAAAATAACCGGTTGATGATGTTTTAGTTGCAACAAAAATGCTGGTAGGACCATCAGCACCGCCAATAATTGCAATTGCTGCATTACTGCGCCAAACTGACAGAGCCTTTATCATAATCGCGGCACCAATTAATATAATTGCAGACACATAGTATATTTTCTTTTTGTTTTTCATCAATTTATGTCCTCTCTTAAATTACACAAAACATTATACTACATGCAAGAAAGTTGTTCAAGTTTGACAATAGCAAGCGTACACATGGGCCTGGTCTCTATACCCGGAACAAATTCATTGAATGAATTTAAACCGGCGTATGAAAATGGTACTGATCTGGTCAAGCTATTAACAATCAAAAAAACATTGAGCAATAAGGAGGTATATATTTTGAAGAGGGTTAAATTAGCAGCAGCATTAGCGATGTGTATGACAGTTATATCTGTTCTTAGCGGATGTTCTTCTCCCACTGTACCGGGCGAAACAACGCTGACATCTGCCGGAGGTACTACTGCTCTGTCAGTCTCGTTTGCTGAATCCCTTAACAGCAATTACTTTTATAACAGGAACCTGATTGGCCCGGAAAAATTGTGACAACTCTTCTAGATTATATATCCAACTATTTTCTCCTTTACCTTTTAGTTCCTTCCATGCAGCCACGATAGATCATCTCTACACCTGTCTGTAAAATGTTTTCTTTATTTGATGATATTTGCTTAAAAACAATGCGATCTACCAAAGCGGAAACCATATCGGTAACCACCACCGATGCCGCCTGCAAATCATCAAGTTTCATACCCGCCTGCTTTTCTTTCATATTATCTAAAACGGATTCTCGTATCTTTTTATTTCTTGCATCCATAATGGCTGCTACTTCCGGCTTAACATAATAGAGCGCGTTCAATTCCCGCCCAAACTCTCTGGTCGAAGTATGCAGTTCAACCAGGATACACACCAGCCACTTAAGCCATTCCCTGCGGTCGCGCTCAAACAGGGCGCGGTTTTCTTCGGTCTCCAGGCTCTCGAATACAACTGAAAAATGTTTGTGATGTCTTTCCAGCAGTTCCATAAGGATCGAATCTTTATCCGCAAAATAAGAATATAAACTGCCGATAGAGATCCTCGCCTCTTTAGCAATTTCATTTGTAGTAGTTTCAAAAAAACCTTTTTCGCAAATCAAACGCATGGCTGCATCCAGTATTTTTTCTTTCATCAGGATACTGCGATTTTGTTTTGGTTCGCGTACTTTTTTATCTGATATCATCTTTATCACCCACAAATAATCATAATGCCAAATTCATATGTCGTCAAGATAAAGTGAGTTTTTACTCACAAATTATTGACAGACCAAGAACATGAGCGTATACTCTTATTTACAAAACATGAGTATATGCTCACATAAAGGAGGGAATATGAAATGAATCAACAAACACAACTTCGTACAAAACCAATCCCGCAGTTAATAGTCGGTCTATCCGTTCCGGCCATTCTTTCCATGCTTGTCAGTTCCCTGAACACGGCAATTGACCGGATATTTGTTGCCAGAGGAATTGGTACCGCCGCCCTCTCCGGGGTAACGGTCTCAAATGGAGTCGTTTTGATCCTGCAGGGATTTTCCTTATTGATCGCAGCCGGAGGTGCTGCGGCAATCGCAATGAAGTTTGGCCGGAACGACCAGGCCGGTGCAGAAAGAATTGTCGGAAATGCCAATACGCTCGCGGTATTGATATCATTGTTTTTGACAGCCATCGGATTACTTGTGTTGAAACCGCTGCTGTCTCTATATGGTGCAAGCGCAGATAACATAAGCTTTGCTTATCAGTACTCCACAGTTATCATTGGTGGCACTATTCCATTTATTCTGGCGCAAACCAACAACAATCTGTTAAAGGGAATGGGTTACGCCAAACAGTCTCTATTCAACTTTACAATAAGCATTCTGGTAAATATCATTTTAGATCCCATTTTTATATTTGTTTTCGGGTGGGGAGTTCACGGTGCCGCGTTAGCTACCATTATCGGATATCTGTCCAGTACCATCCTTTCGATACGATTTCTGTGCTCTAAAAAAAGTGCGGTGAATCTCAGGTTTGAAAATCTGAAGCTGGATCCTATTGCAGTAAAAACTATTGTCAAGATCGCTATACCGGCATGCCTGACGCAGATTTCGCTGAGTTTTCTGGCATTGACATTTAATCATGTCGCACAGAGAATCGGCGGAAATACTGCCGTAGCTGCTTATGGCATTGTCTATAGCATGATTATGCTGGTGTATATGCCAATCATGGGACTCGGACAGGGGATACAGCCTATTCTTGGTTATAATTTCGGAGCTGAGGACTATAATCGTGTCAGCCAGACTTTGAAAAAAGCTCTGTTTTATGTGACGGTATTCTGCTGCTTTATGTTTTGTATTATTGAAGTATTCAGCCAGCCGATCGCTGCTGTCTTTGGCGGCAGGACGAATCCGGAATTAACAGAACTCACAAGGCACGGTCTGCGGCTGTTCTGTCTTTCGATGCCTGTTGTGGGGATTGATATGATTGGAGCGAACTATTTTCAGTATATTGGGAAATATAAGGAATCTTTGCTCCTGAGTACACTGCGGCAGCTGATTCTGCTGATTCCTCTGGTTTGGTTTTTACCCCGGATTTGGGGACTGAATGGAATGTGGATTGCAACGTCGGTTGCTGATTGTGTGGTGTTTTTGGTGACAGTCTGGTATATTAGAAATGAAATTGCTCTGAATGGAGATAGAAGTGGTGTGACATAAACTGTCATTTCATCATCAGTTGCATGTTAGAACTACTTCTGATAATATATATTTAGCATTTATTGAATGTCAATACTTACCTGATCAGGAGAAAACAATATGCCGACACCTCCCCCCACTATACGAAAAACTGCATGGATATCAATAATACCGCAATTAACTGTAATGGGTATTATAATATTTTGTTACCATCTGTTTATAACTTCACTATATCTGAAATTCATGCTTGGCGCACTTACATATTTGATAATTTCTAATGTACTGGAACGCGGATTAACACATAATCACAGGAAAGGAATCCAACTATCCCGCTCAGGAAAATATGCTGAAGCAATCGATGAATATAAAATGAGTTATGATTTTTTCCGCAAGCATTCATGGATTGATAAATACCGCTACCTTACGATGCTCTCTTCCAGCAAGTACTCTTACACTGAAATGGCGTTGACAAATATAGCATTTTGTTATGCACACAGTGGTGATGTCGCATCTATGGCAGAGTATTATCAAAAGACACTTGAGCTATATCCAGATAATGATATGGCAAAGAAAGCTTTAGATCTGCTTGCTTCTTATGAAAACAAAGCCGAATAAACGGCTTGGATTCATTATTTCACATCACCCGATAAACTTATAAATCTGTTCGTTATCCGCCTCGGGTAAAAGTAACAATAAGTAATCAAATAACCGCTGCTTCGATTCCTCCGGTTCTCTGGCATATGCAGAAGACACCAGCGTATCACCAAGATACGCCTCCGGTGTCGTATATCTGGCCACGCCCCAGCCATAAGGACATCCCGACTTATCTCTGGAATATTCAAAATTGGCTACGATCAGATATGTCTGCATCTGCAGGCGGGTAATAATCGTATCAAATCCCTTGTTTCCTTTTTTTCCGTATCCACAGGCTGTCTTGATTTCTTTTGACAGCAAGGAGCCATGTTCCAGAACCAGTTCGTAGATTTCTTTATCGTTTCTGGATGCCAGACCATCCTCATACCGGGCATCGAAATCATAGCCGTCTCTTCGGTAATTTGCAAAGTCAGGAAACCACTCCAGACTGATAAATCCGGTCTTTCCGCGAAAGAACTTACCATATACACATGATTTACGGGCCGCAACCGGCCCTTTCCATTCCCAGGGTCCCTCTTTATCAGTAAACCACAACTCCTCCGGAGTATATTCCTCTACCGAAAAATCACCAAATTCATTTTTAAAAAAGGGCAAAAAACCAAATTCTAAAACAAGTTTTTCCAAGTCATCCGGTGAATATATTTTTCTGTCTGCCATCAGTAATCTCCCATTTACAATCTTTTAATTTACAGCAATAAGCACACCCATCAAAACAACCAGCAGTCCTGTACACACTGATGCCAGGCCATTAATCATCATCACCAGATTTGATCTTCGCTTAACTACTTTCGACAAAATTGAAAAAAACAGGATACCAATTGCTCCTCCTGCAGTATTCATGATTAAACCCGTGATATCAGATGCTCCCAGCGAAAACACATACTGCAGTATTTCATATCCTAAACTTAATCCAACAATCGGCGACAGCTTATTCAAAAAGGATCTGCCACTTCGCAGCATACTAATATATACTCCCAATGGAATAAATGCTATTACATTAGAAATAATCTCACTTCTGTCGATGGCACCGTTTACAATTGCCGAGTCGCCGAATGGAATTAAATTGATATTTCGAAGTCTTGGTAAATCTTCAACCGAAAGAGCCATCTTAAATAAAATAATCCAGCTCAAAATAATTACATAAATCAGCAGCAGCACTTTTGTGACCTGAGTTCGACTGAGTCCAGCTTTCACTTGATTTCTCCTTTCAATTTTGCTTCTCTTTATTATAATAGAGCACTGTAGCAATAGAAAGGTTCATCTCCTTATAAAAAAGCCATTACTGCTTCCGCAAATGCTATGGTTTTGTGTTTCGTCTCATGTTCATCGAGAACATATGAGTTCACAAAAAAGATACTGCCGACAATCTTTCCCTCCGTTATTCCCCGTTTCTTATATTCTCTGCTTCAGACTACAAGCAATGGGAATTTCCCCAGTTTGCCATAGTCTAAAACATGTTCTTCATCTATCATCATTCCCAGATAATGATACGAAACCCATTCATTATAGAAATCACCAAATGCTTCAACAAACTCATCTGCCGGTAAGGCCTCTTCTGTCAGGCTGAGTTCAATCTCTTCCGTTAATCCATTCTGCGAACTAACAATCGCTTTTGAACGCTGAATAACTGCAAATTTCTTCTCAAAATCCATGCAGTTTTCTAAAAGTGCTTTCACCCGTTCCATTTGAAAGGTACCCTCATAAATATAGTGGTTTATATCATCCCGGGATACAAATGTTTCCGGATTCTCAAAGTCAAACCCTTCCGTAAGTCCTTCCTCATTAACCCGGCTTGAATATTCGGCAACACATTCGCATTTGTCAAAGAGTTCATAAGACCATCCATGATCTTCAGAATTTATAAAATAAATCAAAGGTTTTGTATTGTGCAAAAGCAGCTTCTCGCACCGGGTGAACTCCGCCATCCGGTTCTGTTGAATTACAAATGTGACAATCCCATTTTTCTCCGGAAAAATATATCCGTGTAAGTCTGCTCTTTTTAATAAGTCTGCAGCATCCTGCTGATTTGATGTGATTAAGTGGTAGCTTGTACTAAATTCGCTCATATTTTATCACCCTCCATCATCTATTGTATTACACCCGTCCAACACCTGCAACCGAAAAATGCAAGGCCCGGACAAAGAAGGGAGCTTCCGGAATATTACAAAATATGTACAATTCCTGAATCCCGGAATTTTTCCAGGAACTCAGACCAATAAAACAACTGAATATAACAGTTTCAACCATCTGCAGAACGATTATCCGTTCTTTTTTTATTTGGCACCGTTCTTGCTTTTAAAAGTCATGTAACTTCAAATACCACGGATTAAAGGAGGTACTTATGGACTATCAAACGATCCTGTTGGAACAAGGGACGATTGCCCGTGTTAAATTGAATCGTCCTGAAAAAAGAAACGCTATGAGTATGCAGATGATGACGGAACTGATCCACGCATTTCGTACCCTGGACCAGGATGATACCTGCAGGGTAATTATCCTTGAAGGCACCGGCAAAGGATTCTGTGCCGGCGGTGACCTCGGGACGATGGGTGTCGATGCAAGTATTATGGATCATCGTGAGAACAGCCGCATGATGGCCAAACTGCTCCGGACGGTTATGCAATGCGGCAAATTTGTTATCGCCAAAATCCATGGCTATGCTATTGCCGGCGGGTTAGGTCTGGCACTGAACTGTGATCTGACTGTTATGACCGACAACACCAAAATCGGTACACCGGAGATACTCAGAGCATTATTCCCGTTTATGATCAGTGCTCCGATCTCACGATGTATGCCGCAGAAAAAGATGATGGAACTGTTGTTTATCGGTGAAAACATAAAACCCGCTGAAGCTGTTGAATTAGGACTTGTCAACTATGCCTGCCCGCCGGAAGAACTGGATGATCTGGTGATGGAACTATCCGGTAAGATTGCCAGACACAGTCCTGCTGCCATCCGGTTAGGCAAAGAAGCCGTCTATACCCAAAGAGATATGGACTTCTCTTCCGCACTCGATTATCTGGCCGAATGTCTTACAACCATTTTACAGACCAATGACGCCAAGGAAGGGATCGCCGCATTTTTGGAAAAGCGCGATGCGGTCTGGACCGGTAAATAATTCATAACCACTCAGAAAGGGGGAACTATCGTGAAAACTATACGCATTGGAGCCGGTCAGGGATTCTGGGGCAATGGCTCTGACGGTGCGCGGCAGATGGTGGAAAAGGGTAATATCAATTACTTGTGCTGCGACGCCTTAGCCGAGCTTACATTAGCTATTTTAAGAAAAGGAATGGATCGCAATCCAAAAGGCGGCTGGGTCAATGAATATACCGGATTGCTCTACGCAACGCTGCCCACACTAAAAGCCAAAGGAATTAAGCTGATCACCAATCATGGCGGCTTAAATCCGGTTGGCGCTATGGAGGAGGCCAAACGGGTCGCCGAAGATTTAGGTATTACCGGCTTGAAAATTGCTGTCGTTACCGGCGATAATGTAATTGATACTTTGGAACAGTTCCATCAAAACAAGGTGGAACTAAAAGATATGGATACCGGATTTGATTATGCAACGGTCAAAGACCGGGTGATGTTTGCTAATGCCTATATCGGAGCCGGCAAAATTGTCGAAGCATTGGACAGCGGTGCCGATATCATTATCACCGGCCGGGCGGCCGACTCAGCCCTGTTCCTGGCCCCGATGATCTATGAATTTGGCTGGCAGTGGGATAACTGGAATAATTTGGCTGCTGGTACTTTGGTCGGACATCTGTTAGAATGTGCCTGTCAACCTGTCGGCGGTAACTTCTCCGGTAACTGGCAGGACATCCCTGACATGGAGAACATCGGATATCCGCTGGTTGAAATCAGCGAAAACGGAGAATTCATCATCACCAAACCAGAAGGAACCGGCGGACTTGTCAATGTTGCTACTGTCAGTGAACAGTTAATATATGAAACCTTAGATCCGCACAATTATATCGCCCCTGATGTGATTGTTGATTTTACCAGCCCGCAGTTAACTGATCTGGGGGATAACCGGGTTAAAATCACAAATGTAAAAGGGAAAGAAAGGCCGCAGACTTTAAAAGTACATATTGGTTATCAGGATGGTTATGCCGGTTCGTCCGTATCAGCCTTCTCCTGGCCCGATGCTATGGATAAAGCTAAAAAACTGGAACAGTTAGTCCGTTATAAAATCAAACAGCATCAGTTAAATATCTCCGAAATCCATACCGAATATCTGGGACTAAACTCGATTTTCGGTGACGGTGTTGTTATTCCTGACCAGGATTCATTAAATGAAGTTGTGGTCAAATTAACCGCCCGGACAACAGATAAAAAAACAGCTGATACATTCTCCCGCCTGGCAACTCCATGGGCTCTTGACGGGCCGCCCGGAAATGCCGGCAGTGCCGGATTTACCGGACGGGCGCGGGAATTATTAGGTTCTGTCTCTGCTTTGGTCGACCGGGACCTGATTGAACCTGACCTTAATATTTTCTATACCCAAATATAAAAAGGAGGGGAATTATTAATATGAGGAAAACGATTCAGCTTCGCGAAATCTGCCACGCCCGGAGTGGTGATAAAACAAACAAATCGAATATCGGGCTGCTGGCTAATTCACCTGAATACTACGAAATCATCAAAGAACAGGTAACTGCCCAGCGTGTCAGTGAACACTTTGCACACTATATCAAAGGCAAGGTAGTACGTTATGAGATGCCTAACATAAACGCACTTAATTTTGTTGCCTATGAAGCACTTGGCGGCGGCGGTGCCAGTTCTCTGCGGGTTGATAATCTGGGAAAATGTTTCAGTGCCTTTTTGCTGCGAATGGAAATTGAAATCGGGGAGGAAAACGTATGAATTTGGCTTGGGTAACAATTATAGCATTGGCAGCCGCGATTTTAGCAGGCTTTATCTGGAAGCGAAATGTCGGACTGATAGCCATCGCATTTGCTTACATCATCGGGCGTATTGCCGGAATGACCGATGGCAAAATCTTCGGTGGTTTTCCCAGCACACTGTTTCTGTTAATATTTGGCGTTATGTTCTTGTTTACAATTGTACAGGCCAACAATTCACTTTCACTGTTAATCGAAAAAATTATTAAAGTAGCCGGAAAACAGGCCTGGGCCATACCAATTATTCTGTATGTGGTATTTTTCGTTATTACCAGTCTTGGAACCGGACCATACGCAGTCATAGCATTAAATATTATGCTGGCAATGTCCCTGGCCAAAGCGTTGGATGCTAATCCGCTCTTTCTGCTGCTGGCCGGTAACGCCGGAATTTCCGGCGGCTGTGCTTCTCCCATCACGATCGGAGGATTGGTTTTTTCTGAACTGCTGCCTACCGTTGGATATGATCCGGGCCTTGTAAGTATTGCATTTAAAAATATTGTTTTGGCCTGGACGATTTTCTTTATCGCCCTGTACATATTCTTTAAAGGCTGGAAATTAAAACCTTCCGCTGAGCTGTCCGGCAAAGATCTGCCAAAATTTGACCGCAATCAGACCTTGTCCTTACTGGGAGTCCTGGTCTTTATTGTGGGAATCATCTTCGGTAAATTTAATCCCGGCGGAATCGGGCTGATTGTTGGCCTGGTACTGGTTACGCTGAAAGTAGCCGATGAAAAAACCGTAGTGAAAGGTATTCCATGGTCCACCTTACTGATGATATCCGGTGTCAGCCTGCTGATTAACGTCATGAACTTCACAGGCGGAACCGATATGCTGGCTAATTCACTGGCTTCCGCCGTCGGCACTAATACAGTCGTTCCCATTGTCTCGGTTGTGGCAGGTGTATTTTCTATAATCGCGGTTATGTCTTCGGTTGTATTGCCTACCCTTACGCCGATGCTGCCTTCTCTGGTAGCTGCTGCAGGCGGCAGTCCGGAGCTGGTTTTAGCGCTGATTACAGCTATATTATTCAGTGGTTATGCCACGGCAATCAGTCCCTTTTCAAGCGGCGGTGCCATGTACATGGCGGCATTGTCATCCGATGACCAGAAGAAAACCTACAGCATCGGCACCTTTTTATCTTTGGCCGGAATCATGCTGGTGGTAGCTGCTTTATTCTCGGTACTCGGAATCTTCAGCTTTTTTAAAGCTTAATTAAGGAGGTCATTTATGAATCGTATATTTGAAGGTATTCGTGTTTTGGAATTTACCAGTGCTGTATCAGGACCTTTTTCCGCGGCATTACTGGCTGATAACGGTGCGGAAGTAATAAAAGTAGAAAAAGCAACCGGCGATGAAATGCGTTTTGCCGATCCTTTTATCGGTGGCCAGAGCGTCTCTTTTATGGCCTCAAACCGGGGCAAAAAATCTGTTACCATTCCGATTAATACTGCTGAAGGACAGGCAGTCCTGAAAGAACTGTTTCCTACCGCTGATGTTATCATTGAGAATTTCCGTCCGGGAGTTATGGCTAAATATGGGCTTGATTATGAGAGTGTAAGAAAAATAAAGCCTGACATTATCTACTGCTCAATTTCTGCTTTTGGCCAGACCGGACCATACCGGATGGGATCAGGTTATGACTTTATCGCCCAGGCCAGCAGCGGAATCATGTTTATGACCGGCAAAGCGGATGAAGCTCCGGTCGGAGTCGGCACCATTCTTGGTGATTACTGCTCAGCTATCAGTGCCTTTGGTGCAATCTCTGCTGCCCTCTATCATCGGGAACGAACAAATGAAGGTAATTATATCGACCTGTCACTGGTCGAGGCAGCCATTGCCATCAATCACCATATCGAAGGATGGGCCGCCGGTCAGAAAATCCAGCGTTCCGGCGGCCACGTTGCCGGCGCTGCTCCTTTTGGTATTTTTACCGGTAATAACAACGAAAGCATCGTTATCTGCGCGCATTCGCCGGTCATGTTTAAACGACTCGCGGAATTAATGGGACGTCCGGAACTGCTGTCAGATCCCAGATTTGAAAGCCGCGGCGCACGGTATCAGAACCTGAATCCGATGGTTGAAATTGTCGAGAATTATCTTAAAACCTTCGATACCATTGATGAAGCCATGGACGCACTGAAAAAAGCCGGAATACCGGTCAGTAAGATCTTCAGTCTGGATGACGTGATTCATGATCCTCATTTTCTGGAACGCGGGATGATCGCTCAACTGCCGCTTCCGGATGGTATCACTGACACCGACAGTTATACCGGCCGGGGCATTTTCCTGAATTTTTCCAATACCCCGGGGCAGATCGGTGTGCCTCCGATACTGGGCCAGAATAATATTGAAGTATTGCAGGAACTCGGCCTGGATGAAGAAACGATCGCAGATTATAACCAGCGCTGGTTAAATAAATAAGACAGGAGGACAGGTTATGTCACAACTGCACGAAGCCGTAATTGCTGCCTATGGCCGCAGCGCTGTCTGCAAAGCCGGAAAGGGCTCACTGGCTTTGACACATCCGGTCGATTACGCAGCGGACGTTTTAAATGGTGTGCTGGCAAAAGTGCCGCAGCTGAATGCCGCGGATATTGATGATATCATCGTCGGCTGTGCCCTTCCATTTGGTGTCCAGGGACATAATATTGCACGGCTCATTGCCACCAGGGCTGGCTTGCCATTTACCATCACCGCCCAGACGGTTAACCGCTTTTGTTCCTCCGGGCTTCAGAGTATCGCCGCGGCCGCCAACGCAATCCGCTGCGGTGAAGAAGAAGTAATCATCGCCGGCGGTGTGGAAAGCATGAGCATGGTGCCGATGCACATCACAAATGAAGCTGACCTGAATCAGTGGCTGGTGACCAACGAACCGTCTGCTTATATGCCCATGGGATTGACTGCCGAAAATGTTGCTGATCAATATGGTGTAAACCGGCTGGAAATGGAAGAAATGGCAGTGGAAAGTCACCGCAAAGCCGCATGGGCCACAGAACAGGGATTATATAAGAAACAAATCATTCCGGTCCGAGCCTGTGACGCGGACGGAAACAGCTTCCTTACCGATCAGGATGAACTGATCCGCAGGGACACAACTCTTGAGACATTGGCAAAGCTGAAAACACCTTTCAAAGAAGCGGGTAAAGTAACTGCCGGGACATCTTCGCCAACTTCTGATGGTGCTGCATTTGTCGTTCTGATGTCGAAAGAAAAGGCTTTACAGCTTGGAATACAGCCAATTGCGCGGTTTGTGGCTTTTTCCACCGGTGGTGTCCCGGCAGATGTTATGGGACTTGGCCCGATTGCTGCGGTTCCTAAGGTGCTGGGAAAAACCGGACTTGGAATTGATGATATGGATATCATTGAATTAAATGAAGCCTTTGCCGCACAGGCCATCGCCTGTATCCGTGAATTAAAGCCAGATCCAGCGCGGCTGAACCCATGGGGCGGAGCCTTGGCCCTGGGACACCCGCTCGGCGCTACCGGCGCAATACTCACCGGTAAAGTTTTATCTTATCTGTCACATACAAATGGCAGATATGGGCTGGTCACCATGTGTATCGGCGGCGGAATGGGGGCAGCCGGAATTTTTGAAAGAATTCAGGATGTTGCATCGCTGTGAGAGGCCCCATATTAGTCTGACATGATTCCATAATCTTTTTTCCGCCTGAACCGGATGATCTTTCCGGCTCAGGCGGTTTTCCGGCTAAGCTAACTATTTCCGTGCTGCATATCCCTCCAAATCAATTAATGCTATATTTTATTCTATTCACCTTCATAATAAGTTACATCCGAATCCTGCATATAGAATTTAGGATACTTGCCCTTTTCATATACGCCGACTTTGTTTGAATGAGGATAAATAACTACATCGGGAGAATTGTTAGTATCAACATCCAGATACACTAACATTTCATTTTCTGATGTATTCTTCAACCTGTGCGCCCCATTTTCGCAAGGTGGAAATATGATAACATCCCCTTCTTTAACAGAAATTTTATCCGTTGGTGTTTCAAGAAGTCCCTGCCCGCGGATAATATAGAACACCTCTTCATTTGCCGTGTGATAATGATATGGATAATTAGATTTACCCGGGTAAAGAGAATAAAACGTTACGGTACACTTATTTTCGTGTAACAATCCACTTACATCATATCGCTCAAACTCATAAAGCGGATGAGATGCTGCATGCTTTGGTTCAATTTCATTGATACTGGTTACTAAAACTTTGTTTAACGACATATTATTACCTCCTTTTTATCCTTACATAGAGTTAGACTGTGTAAAGATAAAAAGGTTACATAAAATTTAAGAAAAAAGATTCCATTCATTTTTCTTAATGCCTGACTTTATTCGTTCTGCAATTTTTTCAAAATTGGATTGTGCATACAGAGATTTATATAAATCACATAAATCTCGCAAATCCAGTATTTCTTTTATCATCACAGGATTTGGAGATGTATTAATATTCTTTGCTTCATCATGTGAAAACCAACCCTGTGATATTCCAAACTTCACCCATTGTTTACAATGACAAGGATTGGATCTGTTAATTAGTTCACATCTATTTTCCATATACCCAAACCATTGCTTTTTAGCTCTGTGCAATGCTGTTTTTACACTTCCAACAGAACAATCTAAAATTTCAGCAACGAATTTATGCGGAAGGCCTAGCGTAATAGCAAGGCAGAATATTTTACGTTGACTGCCGCTTAAGCATTCAGTTATAGAATGAAGACACATGGTTCTTGCTTCATGTGCCATAGCTTCTATTTCCGGGTCATGTGCTGGGTCGTTATCTTTGATTTCATCAATAATATACCCATCATCCTGTATTTGCTGGACTACCATTTTATCTCTCTTTTTCATATAATCATTTGCAACATTAAGAGTAATTCTGTAAATCCAGGTATAAAAAGAACTGTCCTTACGAAAAGAATCAAAGGAGCGAAATGCCCGCAAAAATGCTTCCTGTGTAATTTCTTCCGCATCACAGGAGTTTCTTACCAGCCCTAAAGCCAGTCTGTAAACGCTTAAGAAATGTTCATCATAAAGCTGCTCAAATTTAATTGTTTTATCAGATAACATATTTTTCTCATCTCTTTTATACTACAATCAATGGGAATTTTCCCAGTTTGCCATAGTCCAAAACATTCTCTTCATCTATTATCCTTTCCAGATAATAATATGAAACCCATTCATTATAGAAAGCGCCAAATGCTTCAACAAACTCATCTGCCGGTAAGGCCTCTTCTGTCAAACTAAGTTCAACTTCTTCTGTTAATCCATTTTGTGTATCTACAATCGCTTTTGACCGCTGAATAACTGCAAGTTTCTTCTCAAAATCCATGCTGTTTTCTAAAAGTTCTTTGACCCTTTCCATTTGAAATGTACCATCATAAATATAGTAATTTACATCATCACGGGATACTAATGTTTCCGGATTCTCATAG
The DNA here is from genome assembly GCA_032073745.1 of Lachnospiraceae bacterium. Classification (GTDB taxonomy): domain Bacteria; phylum Bacillota; class Clostridia; order Lachnospirales; family Lachnospiraceae; genus Brotaphodocola. The sequence continues at coordinate 86,350 of DAMAMW010000016.1, forward strand.
TCAAAACCTTTAGTAAGCCCTTCTTCATTAACCCGGCTTGAATATTCGGCAACACAATCACAATTATATTAGAGTTCATAAGACCATCCGTGATCTTCGGAATTGATAAAATAAATCAAGGGCTTTGTATTATGCAATAGCAATTGCTCACACCGGGTGAACTCCGCCATCCGGTCTTGTTGAATTACAAATGTGACAATACCATTTTTCTCCGGAAAAATATATCCGTGTAAGTCTGCCCTTGTTAATAAGTCTATAGCATCCTGTTGCTTTGATGTGATTAGGTGGTAGCTTGTACTAAATTCGCTCATGTTTTATTCTCCTTCGTGTAATCAATGGGTTTTATTTTAATGCTCTAATATGAATCGCCTCGTAGATTTTGCCCTAATAAGTTCATTTCATCTATAAAATCTGTAATTTGATTAGTGGATACTCCAAATTCATCAAGCGGCAAACTGCCAAACATATCCCTGAACTCATTTTCCGTCAGAATCTTTTTTTGATCATCCTTGATATATATAGCATGCACTTCGGTTGGAGCATCTGGTATGCCCTCCAAAAAAGATAATGCTTTTGAATCAATAAAAGTAATGGTTGTAGTATTTCCGTCTATATCAATCAAAGTATAGTAATGACCTGGATTGGCACTCCCCTCCCAACGTCTATAATGCACGAACTCAACTTTGTCATCTACTCTATAAACTCCTATATTTTCATCAATATAAATCCAGGGATCCAATATCTTATATACCGTCTGTCTGGCTGCCCCATCTTCATATGACCAGATCTCAAGCACTTTGTCATTTCCATGATCTGACTTCTCGTATCTGACCAGAATAAACTCTGGCACTCCGTCATTGTTCATATCCTTCATATCACCAAAACATAAGCCTAATCCGTCCTTCCCATCAACATCAACACCTGCTGGAGAAACACCATATTGGTTCACCTGTTTTCCTAATATCTCGAGATATGCGGCTAACCATTCATCTGTCGATATCTCTGCAACTTCGCTGTATTCTGGCTCTGGTATTTTTTTCGACTCTACGGCCTTACTTTTCCGGAGCTCCACTGCTGCAGACATAGTCTCTTCCGGAACCTCCAAGGCTTGTGTTTCCATTATTTCTGGTATAGTAACTGTAAGCATTTCGTTCTGCAACGAATGGTTGCAAGCGACTCCTGTAAAGACTGTGAAAAGAACACCGAAAAGCACTCTCCATTTGATTTTCATTTGTCAACCTCCTGTTCCCTTCTCATCTGTCGAAATCATCTGTTTTAAACTATCCAAAACTTGCTTAATATCCCTTAGTATCATCAACTGGCCAGAACGTACATTTCTCCGTCTATTGTATTACACCGTACTAACACCTGCAACCGAAAAATGCAAGGTGCGATTATATTTCACCTTGCATTATCAAATATAATGTTATTATGGTTTATATCTGTGGTCAATGTGACGATAATCGGAATGATACCACACGTCAAACCGTTCATTACCAGTACAGCTCTAACCGTCAACGCCATCCCGGCCGCCGTCGGCACAGCTCCCGGATATCAGCAGACAATGGATTGTCAGGTATCTGTAATATTATATATTATCCCTGCAGACGACCGACAAAATCAGTCATTGCTGCCGCTATTTTTATTTGCTGAGGGCAAACTGTTTCACAACTCTGACAACTAATACATGCACCCGGCTGCTTCTCTTCTGGAATTGCACTCAATGCCATCGGGGCAATAAAACCGCCGCCGGTAAAGCTATGTTCATTATAGAGTTCCAGAAGCTGAGGGATATCCAGTTCCTTTGGACAGTGACTGACACAATAACGGCAGGCCGTACATGGCAGAACACCACTGAGCATCCCCTCAGCAACCGTCAGCAATTCCTTCATCTCCTGAGAATCAAGCGGCTGATCTGTTTCAAACGTATCGATATTCTCTTTTAGCTGAGCAAAGTCAGACATCCCGGAAAGGATCACTACAACACCGGGGATTGACTGTAAAAAACGGAATGCCCATGCCGGTATGCCTTCATTCGGCCGATATTCCGCCAGTTTCCTGGAATCCTCTTCCGCTAATCTGACCAGCTTACCACCACGCAAAGGCTCCATCACCCAGATCGGAATCTGATATTCATTCAGCAGTTCAACTTTAGCCCTGGCTTCCTGAAGTGTCCAGTCTACATAATTCAGCTGAATCTGGCAAAACTCCATCACCTCACCATAGGCATCAAGAAAGCGTTTCATCACCTCATAGCTGCCATGAGCAGAAAATCCCAGATGGCGGATCCGGCCGTTTTCCTTTTGCTTCATCAGATAATCAAAGATCCCATATTTTTCGTCGAGGTAAGCATCAATATTCATTTCACAGACATTATGGAACAAATAAAAGTCAAAATACTCTACCCCGCATTTTTCCAGCTGCTTTTCAAAAATCTCCTCGACCTTATCCATTAAGGACAGATCATATCCGGGAAATTTTGTTGCCAGATAATAATGTTCACGCGGGTATTGACCAAGTACATTTCCCATGACCAGTTCAGAATTACCGCTATGATAACCCCAGGCCGTGTCATAATAATTTATTCCCTGTTCCATTGCGTATGCAACCATTTGGGCGGTTGCCGCTTCGTCAATTTTCGAATCATCCCCGCTGACTACCGGCAACCGCATCGCTCCCATGCCCAGCATTGACAAGTGCAGACCCTTAAACTCCTTCATTACCATATCTTCTTATCCTCCTTTTTGGCAGCCTCTGCCTTCTCTCTGTCAGCCACAGCCGCATAAACCGTGTACAATTCTTACTGGCAAAGAAAATCATAGATAAATTATAGCATCTGGAGTTAGGTTCAGGTCAAGAAATAGTGTAATGAAATTTTGTAATGAAATTTGATATACATCATTTTTCTCAATTCTCCTCTGGATCTATCCCCATTTCCTCCCATATCAAACCATATGGTGCTCCTCCGAGAGTATATCCTGCTATGAAATAGAAGTTGCTATCACTATACTGCCAGTCATCTACAAAATCTGCGGTATTTTTCTTCAGCTTTTTATTTCGCCTACGCTTCGATTTTACCACGTTCTCTTTTATAGCTGACTTTTCCGGTTTTGGGTTTAGAACTTCCTCTGGCATGTTTTTTCAAACATCCCCTTAATTCTTTCTAAATCTCGTATTCGATGCCATGCTCCTGACACCACTTTATCGCAAGTTTTTTATAATATTCTGCTTGAAAATCATACCACTGCTGTTCAATCCTCATACGGTTAATCTGTTCCTTAAATCTTCTGAAAGCCCCTCTGCCCTGAATGGCATTTTCTAATCTATTTACCGCTTCACCTTTTAATGACCAAATAAATTCTTCCATAATATGATATTCATGAATTTCAAACTTTGTCGGGAAACGGAGATACCTCTCTGGTGCCCCATCGATAGCATCCTCTAATCCATCATTATCCAGGCCAGTAATTAGTTCATCTGCAAGAAAAACACTTTCTCCTGTTTCAAGATCTAAAAAATATGTATAATTATCATTCGCCATCTCGATTGCATCTAATACAACACTTAAATTTATCCTCATCTTCGTTCACCAAGCCCTTTCTTTTGTACCATCATCATTTTACACAGTACTTTATCCTCTATAAAATAGCCACATATTTTCACATCAAACTCAGGGGATCAACTACCTTTTTAAATTATTTAATTTCATTTCTACCAATTGCTCATGTTTTTCTTGTTTTTTCGTATAGGAGCGCCCTTCTGGTTTCAATGATGCTTCAATTGTGCCCATCACACGTTTTATCAATGATAATGATATCTTCGCACCAAAAATCTCATATTCATACTTTAATTCAGGCACCTCTTCAAAGACTATATCCAGCTTATCATACCAGTCTCTATTCATACCAAAGGCATATGTATATGAAAGATAGCTATAAAACCGTTCAGCATCCTGCTTAGCAATATTTACGAACTCTTCTGCCGAAAGAGATTTGAGATAATTTCTGAACCCAACACATTTTAAATGCATCTCTTTGCCGAATAATGTTCTGATATCGATAGTACGATAAAAAAAGAAGATAAACAGAATACATACGATTCCAATTATATGTGTAATTAACATTCCGATGTTCTGAAACAGGCTTGCACCATAAAAAAAATAACATGTTGCAACAATTCCAACAAACGCTATTTCGCGCTCATTCCAGTACAAAATTTTAGAAGCACAGCCTACTATGACATCCATAAAAATTGATGTATATAAAATTGGAATTAACAGGTCACTTGTCCTTGCAAAGCTGAAACAAGGCCTCACCATCGTCAATACAAAAATAAAAAGTATCATGTACGAAAGAATCACCTTGATTCTCAACCCGCCGGATTTGTAATATCGATCCCTGTTTTTCTTATTGTTAAGTTCCATAACTATCTTCCTTACACAAGCCTGGTGATATACTTTAAGATCATCTTCCGTAACAATCTCAGTAACTGCAAACAGACGGCTGAGAAATATTTTCTGTACCCTATCAGATCCATCATATTCTTTAAGCTTTTTTATCGTCACACTCGGACCGCTGAGCTTCCAGGCCATTTCATCGGTCAGCTTCAGATACTTTTGAGCCGCTGAATATATAAACAACGAGAAGACATCTCTTGTCCTTGCATATCCCTTTAGATAGAAACCAGCTTCAGCACTGTTACCGCAGTCTTGAAAACAGGGATCAATCTTTATATCAGCATTTTCAAATATCCTTGGCCTGAGCCATAGCATATAGCTTATTAATGTCAATATAACACAGGTTAGTATAATAGCAGTATTGGTCAGATCAATATGCATGAGCAATTATTTTTACTCCTTTCGTTACCGAAAATCTAAATTACTGAAAATTCTTGATCAGACTGTAGTATATTGGGTTTAAGTTCGCTTGCCTCATAGACCTCAAAAGCCACATAATCTCCTCCATATTTCCACAGTACACATTATTATAGTGAAATGCCCAGTTCACAACAATGTCTCTACATATTCTGTTCCTCTCATATTCATATGACATTCTCCAATATCGGTATTATGCATAATTTTCCATACCTGTTCCATACCTGATGCAAGCTTTTTAGCAAAGAACTCATCTTCGGTGAGCCAATATACTTCTCCCTCTTTTGAACTTTTTAGTTCACCCTCAAACTCATTTGTTCGGTATAGGAATATCACATTGCGTATGCCTGCTTTCTGCCAATGGTAAATGCCACACATCTTTGGCTTACAAATTCTCAAACCTGTTTCTTCCCAAACCCCACGAATAACTGCATCTGCAAAGGCTTCTCCACGCTTCACATGCCCCCCTGGAAATGTAGTCCCATTGTAACTATCACCTACTTTATCTAATGCAAGAACATTCCCCTTCTCATTCTGAATCATGCACATATTCATCAGACAGGCCGGTTCTGACTGTTTATGTACGACCTGTCCCATCTCCCGTCTTATTCTCTTCGAGATATCAGTTTTCCTTTTCATATAGTGGCGATATACCTGACCATAAGAAATCCAGATACCGGCTGACTCAATCCGGTCATATACCTGTTCCACAACTCCGTCACAAGCTATTCCTTCCGGCATTTTATCATTCTGCATGTAATATGTTTTTGTCCCTTCATACATCCAGGCCGCTATCTTTTCTTTTTGCTTCAATTTTAATTGCGAATATTTTTTATCCATTTGAAGCAAGCGTCCATCTATATTTTCGTGATTTTTTCCAGACATTCTCATTCCGCTCCCAGTTATTTTTATGGTGGTATATAATTATAATCAGAACGTTGTTCTAATATTTAATAACCTTCTTATTCAGCAAAAAGATTGTAAGTGCAATGGCTAATATGCCCCCAGACAAGTTGGCAATAATGACCGGGAAGACCATCTCAGGATTGGCCCCACCAGTAAACGCAAGTACATCTCCGAGAACAAATGAACCGGAGACTGCAAAGGCAATGTTAATCAATTTGCTGCGATTGTTCATATCCTTAAGAACGCTCCAAACAGGAATGCTGCTTGCAAGCTGTGTCAAAAGACCCGTAGAGGCTTCGGTATTAATACCAACTCGTTTTCCAAACCTGGTCATTACATTATTAAGCCGTCGATTTAAAAATAAAATCATTGGGAAAGCGCCAACAAGTACAATAGCAATCAATCCCACAAGGAGCAGACCAACCTCCAGGGGCACCCCGCCTAAGATGGGATCTTCTTCGACCATCAGGTTAAACAGCGGGAAGCGGATGCCGGTAAGATATTGAAAGATAGCGATTCCCGGACTGACAGTAGCGATAAAGGTGACACATTTGCCAAAGCCAGAGAATATCTTTAACATCAGCGTTTGCTTAAATACAAGACCTAATACCACAATCAGGGCCAAGACGATAACGGGAAGGAGATTAATTAACAGCTCTCCTAATGCGATTGGAGTTGAGGTGAAGTTCATCGCCAGACCACCCAACAGACAGCCAATCGGCAGTGTGATGACACCTAATAAAATGCCGGTAGCAAACAGTGGATGATCCTCTTTAGGCAGGATCGTTAATGCATAGGGAATCGTAAAACAAAGCGTAATTCCCATCATGGAGGCAACGATAATACCGGCCAGATTGCCGGCAGCCATCTGCATAGAAATGGCATATCCACCCATGTCCAGGGCTAGAAGAGGTCCTGAAAACATGGCCGGAGAAGCACCGATGGCATTAAATACAGGAGATACAAAAGGCAGAAAAATCTTTAAGAGAACGGGTGAAATTGCGACGATTCCAACAACTGATAATGCCAAATCCCCCATCGCATGAAAACCTGCATCAAATCGTTCGCCATAGCCGAGTTTATTACCACGCAGCTTGTCAAAAAGACCAACCATCATAAAGACCGCTAGAATCGTCATAACAACACTGCTGACACTTAAGTTTTGAAAAAATCTGTGATTGATTCAGTGAAAATGGAAACATCTGAAATATGTTCGATCAAATCTGTAAACATTTATGCCTCATTTCTGCGCATGGTAATGCGTCTTATTTTTTTATGATAGCTTTCTTTATAAATTAATTGATCGTCTTTCCACAACTTATATATCAGAAACCGTTATAAAAATATTAAAACTACTCTCCAAAGAATATTTCAAAACTCATCAAAATCCTCAAACATTATCTCTACCCTATCAATCTTCTTCTCGGTATGATAATGCCCACAATACCATTTCCTATAATCCAGCCGTTCCTCAATCCCATCCAGCCAAATCTCTGTTGACTTGTCCACCTTACTCTGGTCAATTCCCTTCAAAAAAACCTCAACCGGCTCATATTTGAGCGGTGTTGTATGGCTCAACACCACATCCACCTTCCATCCCAACCTATCCAACTGCCGCTCCACGTCCGCCTTAATCTTCACAGACGGCTGTTCGTCCGACCACCAGCCATACCCATACATGAGCCGCATCTCTTTATCAACACTATAAGCTCCGCCCATCACCATCGTTTTCTTCCCATCAAGATCAAACACTTCCCCGTCCTTTGCAAACAGCAGATGCGGATACTCTTCCTCATAATATACAGTTCCACCATGCCAAACCATTTCCTTATATGTATCTATCGTTCCAGGTCTCTGCTCATGATTTCCATGAATACAGAAAAGCGTAATCGGTAGTTCCTCCAGAAACCGCTTCTTCAATTCGTCCCGTATCCCACCACAAAAGTTAATCCCGGCATCGCCAAGTATAATCAAAACATCCTCACGCTTCGTCTGAAATCGCTCACAGAACGCTCCCACTCGTTCAAATCGTCCATGGGTATCCCCAGTAATATAAATCATATCCAAATTCCTTTCTGGATGTCCACTATCCGGCAGACATCCTAATTATATCATATTATTACAACGTATCAGCAAAATTTTATAAGTGATGATTCCGTTCCTGAGTAAAAAATCTAAAGTATAAAAAGAGCACAGCCTTTTTCGCTATGCTCCGTGGATTATAATGATTCTATTTTCATCGGGACGTAAGAAGGACCGAAGCAATGAGATCATGTCCGCAACCTGGTAATGGATCCGCTATGATAATCCAGTCATCAGGTTTCACCCCAGTAAATCGCCCCTGCCCGTCCGTTTATCCAATATAGCAAACAGCCGGACAATCGCACTTTCAGAATAGAGACAATCATCCGTTTCAATCATCACAATACCTCCATCATTACCAGGAAACATGCAATATGCCAAATCGATCATAAGTATCAATGATTTCTGCCTGATAACCACGTTCATACCAATACGCCAATAGTTCTTTGTTATTCCTGAAACCAGGCGGAATGGTGTAAATATATATTTCTTTCTCTCCAGCTGCCCTCATCTTCTCAATGGCTCTGTTAAATACACGGTTATCCTCAAAAACCATCCTCTCATCACCTCCAAATCTGATTCGACAAAATAAAATATTCAGTTATTCTATAATTTCTGTTCCTCTGATCCGAAGAATTTTCCACTCAATAAATTCAGTTAACGTACTAATATATTCTTGAATCATTTCAGTTTCCGTTATATTGGAATATTTACTTCTAAAAAAATTGCTTTTAAAATACGCACTCAATACTATATTTATTTCTTTACCAATTTTAGCAGAATACCATTTGACCATTTCATGCATTGAAATCTGGTCACATTGACTATAAGCAAATAAATATCCATCAATAAAAGATGCCACTGAATCATAATTCTGATATTTGCTTACATACCTGGTCTTTTTGATATACCATTCAAAAACTCCAATACTTTCTCAAAATCCATTCATACCTCCACATATCACTCAGGCTCTAAGATACTCCTCATACAATAGTTCCATTCCACTTTTCTCATTCTCCACTGCCTCACCTCAGTTTCCCATGCAAATCTATGAAATCATCTTAGGCATTTGTGAAAACCCGAAAAAACGGGTCCAAAAACGGCCGCCTAATCGTTTGAATTCATATTCAATATCAGAAATATTCTTACTTGAATCTCCTTATGGTTTTTCACAGTAGTGCCATTTTTTTGTAAATAAAGCAAAAGCAATCTGGCCATCATCTTCTCATAAATATACAAACGGTTTCACGCAGCTCATCACTAAACTCCTGGAGATCATCAAAACCAATTGCTCCTTCATTTATAAGTGAAATAATGTTAAGAATGAGAGTGGATCGTCTCATATCCAATTGAACTCCAGCATTCTTTCTATCTTGCTTCCCAGATAATTTATTTTTGCTGTTTTCCTTTTTGTTCCAAAATCTTGATACTTTCCAAATAATCTTTTTCCACACTACTAAGTGTTTTAGCTTTGTATTTTTTATATTCTGCCTGAGCTTTTTCCATAGCCTGCAAATGACTAACTGTACCATTTCCGGTCAAGAGATTTTCACCAGTTGTCACCAATATTCTCTCCAGATGCTTCGCCCAGTCTTCCATCGTCATAGGTATTTCTCGTTCAGCTTGTCTTTCAGCAAAATCAAGATATCCAGAAACAAGCTGGCCCATTGCTCGAAGTTCTTTTTCATCCAGATAATTTTTTGCAATTTTAGCTTCTTTAAGTGTTGGCTGTTCCCCTGAAAATGGCATGAGCCCCATGAAATCTTTTTCAGCATCTGCACGATGATAGATCAACTCAGCTGCTGTTTCGCCGGAAACTGCATAATGAATTGTATTTTGCAATTTTTAAAAAAACTCAATTGAAACTTCCGCTTTTGGATTGTAATCCACACTTGTTGCATAGATTTCCAATACTTGACGATAAAACACCTTTTCAGATGCACGAATATCTCGAATTCTCGCTAAAAGTTCTTTGAAATATCCACCACCGCCCAGTTCCTTCAACCGCGCATCATCCATTGCAAATCCTTTTTTGATGTACTCTTTCAAGATGTTTGTTGCCCATATACGAAACTGCACACCACGTTGTGACTTCACACGGTATCCTACAGAAATAATTACATCAAGATTGTAAAATTTTGTTTTATAATTTTTACCATCAGCACCAGTTGTCAAGTATTCCTTGACAACTGGTGCTGCCCATTTGCGGAACCTTACTGCACGTTCATTATTAACCTTGAAACCAACAGCTATGATCATTTGCAGATTATAGTGAATAACCTCACGATTAACATTTCGCTCTCCTTCTGTTTGAACTGTTAAGTATTTCTTAATAGTTGCCTCCGATTCAAGCTCATGATCAGCATGTATTCGTTTTATATGCTGATTAATATCTGAAATTGATACGTCACCCACCTCATTTCCGAATGTATGTTCTCATTATATTATACTACGCCTTTCTACTACCTACAACTAAATAATTTCCTTTCCAAGTCAAAATATGCAAGATGTGATAGTCCTCCTCACACCTTGCATATTATTCCTTTGTCATATTATTTTCGACAATTATTTAAATATGTCTCGACGTTACAATAACGATGCCGAGACCTTTATTCACCGCGCATGGTATCATAGTTATTACTGAGATATTTTATTGGTCCTTTCTGAATCTATTCCTATATTCTTATGTCTTTTTTCCACTGCACCATTACCAATCTTATTGTCTTTTTGTGATAATTGCTCTTTTGCTTTCTTCTCTGCTAAATACTTTTTCATTTTTTCAATATCTTTTATTGACATTTTTGCTCCTTTAATAGATATATTATTTTCAACAAATTTGGACAACAACTTCTGTATGCGGTGTCTGAGGAAACAAATCCACCGGCTGCACATCAGATAACTCATACCCGGCTTCCACAAACCGCTCCACATCCCGCACCAAAGTCGCCGGATTACAGCTGATATAAACAAGTTTTCCCGGCTTCTTCTCCAGCATAGCATCAATAAATGCCGGCTCGAGCCCTTTCCGCGGCGGATCCACAACCACTGCATCCAACGAAACTTCCAGGTCAGCTATCACATCCTCAACCAGACCACATTCAAATCTAACATTATCTATCCCGTTCTTTTCCGCATTTTTCTTTGCTATCTCAACCGCTTCCGGGATAACCTCGATTCCAATAACCTGCTTGGCCCGATCCGCAAGCGCAAGCGATATCGTTCCAATTCCGCAATAGGCATCCAGCACAGTTTCTGTCCCTTTTAAATCCAATAAAGCCAATGCTTTTTCATAAAGCACCTCTGCCTGAGGAATATTAACCTGCAAAAATGACTGAGCCGTAACATCGAAAGATTTACCAGCCACTTTTTCTTCATAACTGGCTTTACCAAAGAGCACCTCCGATTGATCGCCGAAAATAGCAGCGGTTTTGCGACTGTTTATATTATGAACAATACTCACCACCTCAGGAAATTTTTCCGTAATTGCGGGAATTATCTTCGACTTCGGAAACAGACTCTTGGAGCGGGTAATGATAATCACCATCGCTTCTCCGGTACGGCTGCTTTTCCTCACAATAATATGGCGGATATTCCCCGTATGCGTGCTTTCATCATATGGTTTTTCTCCTAAGCTGACTAAAATATCTCGAATCCCTAAGACCATCTCATCGATTCCCGGCAGGTTAATCTTAAAATCATCAACCGGTATCAGTCGATGCGAGTCATTGGCAAACACACCTGTCTCCATCTTTCCTTTGGCGGAACGGACCGGTACCTGTGTTTTGTTTCGGTAATTCCATTCATCTTTCGCAGCAATTGTATCTCGAATCACGGTATCCTTTAATAACGCTCTTTTTGCAAATATATCTTTCACTATTTTGGTCTTAAACTGCAGCTGTTTCTCATAACTGAGATGCTGTAATGGAATCGTACTGTCCAGCGCCTTATTCTCTACCGGCATACGGTCCGGAGATGTAACATCCAATTTAATGATTTCCCCAAATGCGAATCGTTTCTCGACCTTTGTGATCCTTACCGTTCCTGACTCGCCAGGCAGTGCACCTTTTACAAAAATCGCCAGGCCATCATGTTTTGCCACACCTTGTCCTTCATATGTTAAGTCCACAAACTTTAATTCTACGGTGCTATTTTTCTTAATGATGCTGCCAGCTTTACTTTTTTCCATTCTTATCCTCTTTTTCCAGGTTTTCTTAACCCACGTATTATTCAATAATCTCCAAAACTCGTCCGACAATTCCGCTTTCCAGCTTGACCTTAATACCTCTGGGGTGATTGGGCGAGTTGGTCAGAATACGGGCGACTACTCCCTGTGTCAGCTTTCCACTTTTTTGATCCTGTTTCTGGACGACATTAACTGTCGATCCGATTTTAATCTTGTTTCTAATTGTATGATCCATGTATTCCCTTTCTCTGCGTGATTATTTAGCCATATAACGAAGTATCACGACATGAGTCCCTTCTTTTTTCGAGATTTCATAACTCTTCAAGATAGAAAACTTCGTGCGGAAAGTCAACCTTGCGATATCGTCTTTATTATGTGTATATAAAATCAGTACCGCATCTTGTCTTAACAAAACAGGAATAGCCTGGAAAAACCGCTCATAAATCTGATAAACCTCATCTTCTGTAAATCGGCCGATCTGAAACGGCATATTGGTGATCACTTCATCAAACAGATGATCATGCTTAAACTGGAAAAAATCCCGGTTGATATAGTGTATTACCTGCTTTGCAATCTCGGTATTTTCTCTGGCTTTTAGAATCGCATCTTCCTGAATGTCGATCCCGTAGGAAGTATTCGCTCTCACTGCTTTATGACGTTCGATCAGCATCGTCCCTACACCGCAAAATGGATCCAGCACCTGTGCATCTTCTTTCATATATTCCCTGGCAAGCGACACTGTCAGTGCTGCATTCACCGGCTTAATGCTGGTCGGAATCACTTCTTTCCGGTAGGTAAATCTGGTATCTTTTAAGGTAAACAGCTTTATCATAATATTGCAGCTGCCCATTTTATTCTCAATTAACCGCAACTCAAACTCATAATTATTCGTTGTATTGATCAGCTTGCGGTCCGATAAAGCTTCAATCTTAGAAGATAGTTTCTTCAGAAATATACTCTTCTGCCCCAAATCCTTTTTGCTTTTCATCTCAAGCCTGAAATAGTAAGGAGCTTTTCCTTCATGAGATTTTGACAGAAAGTCCAGCAGCGGAGAATTTGCAATTGTTTTCGCAATCTTATCCGACTCCATCTCACAGCTTTCCATTCCCCGAACCACAAATAACAGTTCCTGGTAAGTACGGAGTTCTCTGATCCAGCGAAGGTTGTTAACCCTTGCCATAATACCGGCGCCAAGCAGCTTAGTTTTTGCATTCGGTTCCAGTGCCAGCAGCTCATCTCTGGTCAGTTCCTGAAAGTTTCTGTTTGTAAGCAGAACGATATCATAGGTTTCATCCCAACCGGTAAAACGGTGGGTTGCAACTCCTTCTATCTTGACAATCAATGCCGACAATTCCCGCATTTCTTCCATGATATGTTTCTGGTTTTCTTCTGTTGTTGCTTCTTTTCTTAATGTGGATAATTGATCTTTTATCGCATCAAGATACTCCCGGTAGTCAAAGTTGCCGATTGCGGTCAGGTAGGAACTCTTGACAAAACGCTGTGGCTCCGACTTATAGGCATTCCAGACAGGAGTCATGAAGATCTGATTTCCTAAGTCTCCCATCAAAAGCGCTGCATTCTTTCTGGTCTTTGCATCTTCTGATTGCAAAAGGTCAATAATTACGTCCTCTTTTGCATCGATAAGAAGTGAGAACTTCTTTCGCTCGCCCTGATCCTTTATTACCTGTCTCAGCTTACTGAGACTTTGTCTTACCTCTTGTTTGTTTTGGATTTGCTTCCACAACTCTTTTGTCATAATGCTCCTTATCTATTTTGTCTTTGTTTAAATCTGTTTCATATTCATTTAACCATTTCTTGAGAGTTCAGTGTATCACAATTTTCTGCTATTTACTACACTTCCATTTTATATCTGCAATTTCCGCCATTCGTGCAAACAAGTATTACGATAAAACAAAAATAACCTGGCTGCAATTTATGGCCAGGTTATTAACAGTGTTACAGGATTCACGGTTGCATTATCAAAGAACAGCGAGAATTTCATCATGGTGGTGAACAGATACATGACAAAACTTGCACCTTCTGTATAGCCGCTAATGATGCGGATGAACATCTGGAAAATATGCAGAAATTAGTGCCAATGCTTGAATAGGAAGACTTAATTGAGGCGTTGATTTGCGCCACCAGCGAAGAGGTTTTTAGAAAAATTATTAATTGAATTCATCATAAATATTCTGAATAAAGATATCACTTTCCGCATTCCATGCAAAAATGAAAAAACCATCAAACCATTCATCACAACCATAAACCAGCTTAAAATTGTCTCTGACACAATCAATATATAACTGAGTCAATGCTGCATCATGGATTGGCTTACCAGGCACAAATCCCAGCTCATTGGATATATAATCAAGAACAGCCTTTGACAACTTAGTGTCAGAAAAATGGCAATCAAGCCGTCCGCTTGCATTTTTACTTAATTGAATCATATCTTATAATTCCCCAATTCCTTCATCATTATATACTCCCGAATTCCCTGCCTGTATAGGTTTGGGACTTCTCCCACCTGGCAATATCCTAATCTTTCATAAAACCTTTTAGCATCGGGATTAAAATCTGCAACAACAAAAAACACCTTATCAGTATTGAGCAAAAGATTATTCTCAAGAAATTCCAACATTTTCTTTCCTATTCCCCTGCTTCGATATTCTTTTTTTACAGAAATCAAGTGTAAACAGGTAAAGGCATGAAAAGCCCCATTAGGTATATAATAGAAAAACCCCACACATATATCACCATGTAAAGCAACATATAAAGTTTCCTTTTCTATTCCTTCTTGTATCGCCGCTTTAGCACTTCCCTCTCTGATAAAATATCGTTTTCCCAATTCTGATTGTGTTAGTGCTTCCTCACAATCATTTATATATCTAATAGTTCCTTTGGTAATAAATACATTCATTAACTTTGCTTCCTTCCTGAATGGAACTACAGTTTCTCATAAATAACCGTTTATCCGAATATATGTTCTCAATTATACAATACCTTATAATAACCTACAATAGCAGAAAAACAATATGCAAAGAGCCCCTATGATTTTTATTTCATCATAGAAGCCCTTCACAAACTCGAGACGACTGTTTAGTTATGCTTTGGGAGGTGTTCCTTCCTTATTTCCTACCACAACATCGATTTGAATTAGTGCATCCTTTGGCAGCGCTGACACACCAACAATTCTTCTAGCCGGAATACCACCAGGGAAGAAGGTTGCATAAACGCTGTCTACCGTTTCAATATCTGATATATTTTTAAGGAAGATATTTACTTTGACCACATCCTCCATCACATGATCGATACTTTCAATAATGGCCTTGATATTTTTCAAGCACTGTGCTGCCTGCGCCACTACATCATCAGCTGCCAGTTCACCAGTCTTCGGATCTAATGGTAATTGAGCTGACAAATGATTGTAATGAGAAAATGCTACTGTCTGTGTCGACAAAGGACATTTTGGTGCCTGTTCAGTATTGTTCGCTTCTACTATAATTCCATGTCTGTCCTCAATCTCCTGTGGCGGAGTACCATCGCCATATGAAATCACTGCCTCGATTTGTACCAATGCACCCATCGGCAAATCGGAGACTGCAATGATTGTCCTTGCCGGTACGTAAGCTACCGCTCTGGCAATTGCCGAATCCGGGAAAAAGGTTGTGTAAACTTCATTCACTGCATCAATGTCCGAAAGATCTTTAAGAAAGATATTGATTTTAACGATATCATCAAAAGGAACATCCATGCTTTCTAATATTGTCTTGATATTCTTTAAGCACTGACCTGTCTGAGCCTTCACACCACCGGTTACAATTCTGCCGGACTTTGGATCTATTGGTAATTGGGCTGAAAGGTTATTATAATGGGAAAATGCGACTGCCTGCGCAGAAAAAGGGTTTACCGGGGCATTGACCGTGTTGCTGATCAGTTTAATCAGGTCGCCTGCCTGTGGTGCGTTTGGAATAGTGCCTTCGCCATTTGAAACAAGCGCCTCAATCTGCACCAAAGCATCCATTGGTAAAGCTGCTACTGCAACTACCGTCCGTGTCGGAACATAGTTGGGGAAAAACATTTTGTAGACTTCGTTTACAGTATCAAGACCCTTGATATCTTTAACAAAAATTGTAAGCCTGACAATGTCACTCATAACGTGATCAATACTTTCGACGATTGCCTGAATATTTTTTAGGCATTGTTCGGTCTGTTCTTTCACTCCACCAGCTATTAACTCGCCTGTTTGAGGTTCAATAGGCAGTTGAGCTGATAGATGATTGTAATGAGAAAACGCTACTGTTTGTGAACTTTTGCCAATATTTACTGGTGCCTTTTCCGTATTTCTTGATAATACTGCATTATAACCACTCATAATCTCTCTCCCCCTTATATAAATTAGACATATGGTCATTGTAATCAACCCTGAGGGAATAGTCAAGTCTTTTCAATAAAAAGCCTAAAAAATTTTTAGATTTTTTTGTGTAAAAAAGGTAATGCCCAAATGCAGTACCACACACACCGGGGTAATTTACCCTGTCGGGAATAAGGGCAATAAAAGCAAGATTGGAGATATGCTATACGACTCAACACATTCCGTTTTTATGGACATCATGGTGATGGTTGATGGCTATAGCGGTTTTAGTGAAAGTAAAATAGATATTATCAATCAGAATACATGCCTCGAGGGTCATCAGCGTCTCTTATGGACGCTGATGCCCCCCTTCATAGCTGCAGCAATAAATCACTGCCGCCGTTGTTATAAATCAGATAAAATATCCTGCAAGGCCCTAAGAGCCAGTGCAAAAGCATCCTCCCCCTCCAGCTGCTGCATATGCAACATACTGAAACCATCCTTTTCCAGTTGATTCAGCCCCTCAAACTCTGTCAGATGAGGTTCCAGCGACAGAAATCCATGATAGCCGCCTGCTTTCAGAGCGGCAAGAATCTCCCTGATTCTGCCATCGCCTTGCCCAGCCGGTACAATGGCTTTATCCGAATAGCGTGCATCCTTGATATGCACATATTCAATATATGGTTTCAATGCCAGCCACGCAGCCCACACATCCTGGTCACATTGAATAAAATTGGCAAAGTCGAATACCGCCCGGAAACTACTGCCGCCAAACTCCTTCATAAGCTCCAGACACCTGCTGCCGGTATCGCCATATATATCTTTTTCATTTTCATGCAGCAGTATCACGTCTTCTGCCGCTGCATAATCAACCAGGCGGCCAATCTGTTCAATGACCTGATTTTTGCAGTTCTCTGGCAGAACCCCTGCCGGAGGATAAAAACTGAATATCCGGATATATTTCGTTTTAAGCATCTGAGCTACTGTAACCACATGTTTGAAATGTTCAAGGTGTGCAGAAAAGTCCTGGTTTAAATCAATCTTTCCAATCGGTGAAGCCAGCGAAGACACTGAAACACCATAATCATCCAATTGCTGCTTTACCTTCGGAATCTCTGCTATCGTATAACGGTCGATCCCCTTCTTATCAACACCGCGAATCTCCAGCCAGGAAAGTCCAAGGCGTCTCAGTGCCTGCAGCTGACAGCCAAAATCCGCTGAGATCTCATCGGCAAAACCGGTCAAACAAAATGAATGCACACTACGCACCTCCTATAAATAATCGGCAAACCCCATATCACAGATATTCTTTACACTTACCCGAATACAGTCAAACGAGTCACGGCCGTATGTCTGATCCTGTTCAATCGGCAGATAGACCGCCCCACCTGCCACCGCAGTTTCAATGATCTCCTTCATCGCCAGGTTGCCTTCGCCAATCTCAGCAAACTGGATGCATTGTTCCCGATGAAAAAGATCCGGTGACGGTTCTCCCTCCGGGAAGCGGATGCGGTAATCTTTTAAATGAACCAGATCAATTCTTCCGGAAAGACGTTTTAACCAGGCCACCGGATCATGGCCGGCCCGCCAGATCCAGTGGACATCAACCTCAAATCCAACCAGCTCCGGATCTGTATTCTCGACCAGCAGTTCAAAACCGGTTTTTCCCCGGAATTTTTCAAATTCAAAATGATGGTTGTGGTAATATAGCTTCAATCCCTCCTGTTGCAGCATCCTGCCATATCGGTTTAAATCCTCTGCCGCCTGATAATATCCGTCTTCATTGTGGATACAAATTGACGGAATCAGGGAATCCCTGACATAAGTTACACCCAGACGCCTGTTTGCCGCTACGATCTGATCAAAATCGGTCTCGATATCAAAGCCTTTCGCCCCCGCACCAAACAACGGTTTGTAGTTCAAGCTGGTTGCCATCACCGTCACACCGTGTTTTTGCGACGCTTCCAGAACCTGATCAATCAGGTCATCCGTCATATCCACCTGAGACAATTCAAAAAAAGACAAGCCGGCCGCCTTCACTCGTTCGAAGGTATAATCCGGCCCTTTCTCCCACATAATCGTCTTTACCATCGACATATTTAACGCAATGCGTGGTATCCTTCTTCCTGCCATACAATCCTCCTTCTTTCCTCTGATGAACGGCGGATTGCTTCGATCAGCAGAATCACCTGCCCTTCTTCCCGCGCACTCACCCAGTTACCTGTCTGCCCGGCCAGTTCCTGATAAAAGCCCCGGATCAGCTCCTGATGACTGGCACCGTAATAGGACTTATCACCATCCAGGCGGCTGTCTCTGATCAGCAGGTTCTTTTCATTTTCCGCACCCGCAAGCGCCTCATAAAGTCCATAATCTTTAATCGTCAACGTTCCTTTTTCACACACAACCTGAAGCTCAATACTGGAATTTTTCACGTAGGACACAGTCCCGAAGAAAGTCCCGGATACTCCATGTTCAAATTCGATATGAGCACTTGCCGTATCTTCTACTTCTATATTCTGATGCAGTAGATTATTGATCTGCCCGTTTACACTAAGAATCCGGCCGCCCAGCTGCTGCATCTGATCGAGTGTGTGCAGTGCCTGATTGATCATGCAGCCGCCGCCTGCCTGCGCCATGCTGGCCCGCCAGGGAGATGCCTCATAATAATCCATTCCCCGCGACCAGACGGCAATTGCCTTGATACCGATCAGCCTTCCATATTGCTCCGACTGAATCAGCTGCTGAAGTTGTCTGAAGGTTGGATTGAGCCGGTTTTGAAGACAGACCGCCAAACGGAAATCATACTCCTGTTCCAGCTGCAGCATCTTTAGCAGCTGCTCCCGGTTCATTGACCCCGGCTTTTCACAGAGTACATTGACACCCCGTTTTGCACAGGCTTTAGCGGCATCATAGTGAAGATAATGCGGCAGACAGATATGAACCGCATCCAACACTTCTGTATCCAGCATTTCCCGGTAATCGGTGTAGAAATTCACACCAGCCGGACATTTACTAATTTTTTGGGAATCACAGTCACAAACTGCTGCCAGGTCCACATGATCCAGCTGCGCCAGTGCTTTTAGATGTACTGCAGCAACAGTCCCACAGCCAATGATCGCGGTCTTAAATTTCATCTTCATCACCTTGTTTCTGTTTTATTTTTTCCTGCTCCTTTTTCGCCTGTTCCTTCTTCTCCTGTTCTATTTTCTCCTGCAGCATACGATAAAACAAATCTTCGTCAACCGGCAGACACTGCTCTGTTTTCAGCCAGTCCGACAAATACATTGCATTAGCAATCTCCACTGCCCGCAGCCCCTCCGTTCCCGGAGCAATCAGTGGTTTGTCGTCCAATATGGCATTGGCAAAATTCTTCAGTACATCGATATGCTGCTGATCCCAGTCTTCCACGAACTCATATGACTCTTCCGTATACAGCTTTTCGCCCGCCTGGCCTTTCACCAGAGCCAGCATTTGCCGGAAATCCAGCTCCAGGTTCAATATCTGCTCCGGTTTGTTTAATCGTTTTATTACCATCGTCCGGCTGTCGGTAATAATGATTTTCCCGTTATCACCATGAATTTCCAGCCGGTCAGTTCCCAATGCATCATGGGTGCAGGTGATAAATGTTCCCGTTGCACCATTAGCGAACTCAAAATAAGCAGTGGCATCATCCTCAACTGTGATCGCCCGGTGGGAACCATACTTTAAATGTGCCTGCATTCTGACCGGCATGCCGCATATCCACTGCAAAAGATCAAGCTGATGTGGAGCCTGGTTGACCAGCACACCGCCGCCCTCACCGGCCCAGGTCGCCCGCCAGGCACTGGAATCATAATACTTCTGCGTTCTCCACCAGCTTGTGATCAGCCAGCTCACCCGGCGCAGATCACCGATCACGCCTTCATCCATAACCGCTTTGACCTTTTGATAGAGCGGATTCATCCGCTGGTTAAACATCATGCCAAACTTAAGCTCCGGGTGCTTCCCGGCTTCTGCATTCATCGCCTGAATCTGCGCAGCATATACACCGGCTGGCTTCTCCACCATCACATGCAGCCCGCGCTTTAATCCTTCGATTGCCATCTCCGGGTGAAGATAGTGGGGAACCGCGATCACAACCGCATCCACCAGGCCACTGTCCATCAACTTCAGATAATCATCAAAAACCACTGTTTCCGGCGGCAGATTCACACCTGCCCACGTCCTGCGCTGTTCGTTGATATCGCAGACTGCTGTCAGGCAAGCCCGTTCTACCTGTCCGCCCACAAGCCAGTTGCTATGACTCGTCCCCATACTTCCAATCCCGATCATTCCAATCCTGACCTTTTCCATCTGTTTCAAACCCCTTTCTACCCTTTTACGCCTGCCGACGCAAAACTCTCGATGAAATATCTCTGTGTGAAAAAAAACAAAACGATTAAAGGTATCAGCGATACCGTAGCTCCCGCCATAATCAGTGCATAGTTTGTCGATGCCTCCTCCTGGAACCGCTGAAGCCCGACCGTAAGCGTAAACAGCTTGTCACTGGAAAGGAATACCAGCGGATTGATATAATCATTCCAGGTCCAGGTAAATCCCAGCAGCAGCGTCGTCATCACGCCCGGCTTCGCCAGCGGCAGGATCAGCTTCAAAAATATGACCGGATGTGATGCCCCGTCCATATACGCCGCCTCGGTATATTCAAAAGGAATCTGCATAAATACCTGCCGCATCAGCATCACACCGAAAACCGAGAAGAATCCGGGCATAATCAAGGCCAGATGGGTGTTCGTAATATGTAACTGCGAAAAATAAATATATTTCGGCAGCAGCAGCACCTGTCCGGGAATCATCATTGTCGACAGATACAACGTAAATAAAAATTTCTTCCCGCGGAATGTAAGCCTGGCAAACGCATAAGCCGCCATTGTCGTCACACACAACTCACCGATAATCGTGATCAGCGTTACCTTGATGGAATTAAGATAGTAACCGGGGAAATCGCTCTTTGTAAAGACAGTAATATAATTTTGAAAGTTCCAGTTTTTCGGAATCAGGCGGACCGGAAACTCCATAACGTCAATCTCATATTTAAACGAAGTCGACAGCATCCACAGAAACGGAAACACGAAGACCAGTGCCAGTGCTGCGAGAACAACAGTAACCACAATACGCAGCATCAGCCGTTTGGATTTATAACTCATAAGCCCCTCCTACCAGGTAAGTTTTTCTTCCAACTTTTGCAGGATCGTTGAAAATGTAAAGATCACCAAAAACAGTACAATCGCTACCGCCGCTGCATAACCGATCCGAAATTCCTTAAACGCATAATAGTAAATACTTTGAACCAGTACGGTCGTGGAAAAACCCGGCCCGCCCTCGGTAATGATATTAACCTGATCAAAGACCTTAAAAGAATTAATCGTCGCCAGCGTGATACAGAAAAATATACTCGATGACATCATTGGAATCGTAATCCGGAAGAACGTCTGGATCGCATTGGCACCGTCTACTGCTGCCGATTCGTAGACCTCCTGTGACAATCCCTGCATATTTGCCAGCAGAATCACACAATAATAACCGGCATCATGCCAGACTGACATCATAATAATCCCCTTCAGTGCCCACTTCGAACTGATAAACCATTTCGGCGGATCAGCGATATGGAAAACATTGCTTAAAATTGCATTGATCGGGCCGTTGTCAGGATACAGCAACACCATCCACACCGTTGCAACCGACACCAGCGAAGAAATATACGGCATAAATGTCATCATCCGGATCGGCACCCGGCAGAAGGCAAATTTATTTAGCAGCGCGGCCAGAACAAGCGCAATCGAGATTGTTAAAGGAACATAAGTCAGAGAATACACCAGATTGTTTCTGAGCGCGGACCAAACCCGTTCATCGCCTGCCATCGCCTTAAAATTGTCACCGCCGACAAAGGTCAGGCCCGCGATTCCTTTCATCGGATTCCAGTCCATAAAACCCAGAACCATTGACATTAAAATGGGAATAATAATAAATATCGTTGTCCCGATTAAGCTGAGGAGGAGGAAGCCGTAACCGGCCCGCTCCTCCCGCAGCTGCATATGATTCAACTTCCGAGGTGTTTTCATCACAATCCCCTTCCTACTTTGCAAGCTCCTCATTAACCCGCCGCTCAATATTATCAAGCGTCTCTGCAAGGTTTTTTTCACCATTAAAATACTGTTCGATCTCCTCTTTGCCGATCTGCATATACTGCGCCCCGCTTGGCCCGATAATCTTGTTGGTTGTCAGATTCACATCACTGTCAAAGAATTTCCGGCCATACTCCACCGGCAGCCCTGAATTCTCACAGAAGATCTCCACCATCTCATCACTGTAAGCCGGCAGATAGGTAGGCAGATTTCCGGATGCGGCAATCGCATCAGAGCATTGTTCCACATAATAGCGAATAAAACGCCATGCTTCCTCTTTATGCTGTGAATTCTCCGGTATCCCCAAAATAGAGCATGAATAGTTGCTGCGCACTCCTTCAACCGTCTCATCAAACCGCGGCAGGTAAGCAACGCCGACTTCAAAATCAAAGGGGAATTTCTCTTTGTTTTTCATATCTCTCACCAGCCAGCTTCCGGCATTCACCATCGCTTCTTTACCGCCTAAAAATGAACTGTTGATAACAGCTTTGACAGCCACAATCTGACCGTAAGGCATCTGGGTGCCCTCATCATCGAGCATTTTCCTGGTCTCAAGCGCCTTCTGCCAGGCCGGATCTTTGATGTTGCATTTGCCGTCTGCGGTATACCATTCACCAACCTGCGCCGCAACCGTAGCCCACTCATTGGAATACGTATGGGTATAGGTACCATAAATGCCTTGATCTTTTCCCCACTCTGCCATCGTTCGTGCCGTTTCCATATACTCCGCCAGGGTCCAGTCATCGTCCGGATAAGCCACACCGGCCTCATCAAACATGTTTTTGTTATAATAGACAACACTCTGCGTCGCACGGAAGGGAATACCGTAATACGTACCGCCTGATTGTCCCCATTCCGCATATTTACCGAAAGATGCGTCCATATCCAGACCGTCCCGCGCAATAAAATCATCCAAAGATGCCAGCATCCCCGCCTCAAACCGGGTAAACTGATCGCCGTCTGCGATCGGCATTACATCCATATCACCGCCGCTCATTGCCAGGATATCCAGCTTGGTCATCCGCTCTCCGTTAGCCGGAATGCTGTGGAAAACAACCTGAATATCCGGATTCTGGGCGTTAAAATCATCAATAAATTTCTGATCCGGGACATCCCAGTCATAATAGTTGATCACAACCGGATCTCCCGATGATGCGTTCGTCCCTTCTGTACCGGCAGACACTGCTGCCGTTGTATCACTGCTGCCGGCTTGCGTAGGCTCTGCAGAATTACTTCCACAGCCTGCCAGCGAACCGATCAGTACCGCACTTGCCAATAACCCTATCGCCTTCTTCATACATGGTTCCTCCTTGTGTTTGGTTATTCCTCATTCCCTGTCTGTGAATAGAAACAGGCACCAAGTGAATGCATGTTCCGCGCTCACTTCATGCCTATATGATAGCAATCCTGTAATATTATAACAATGTATATAATTTCCTATTTGATCAGATTATTTCATCTGTCACCGAAAATGGAAAACGCATCTGCATAACCGTACCTTCTGTTTCGCTGCTGCTGACCTGAAAATCGGCAGCTTCGCCGTAGCACAGCCACAGGCGCCGCATAATATTTCTTATTCCCACGCCGCCGCTCTGTCCGTCAGCGGTGTCTTCTGTCTGTGCGATCTCTTTCCACATCTGCTGTAGTTCCTTTAGCCGCTCTGGCTTCATACCCCGGCCGTTGTCAGATACCGTAATCTCCAGATCCTCCCCGCTTCGCTTCAGGGAAATAAAGATATGCATTTTGATATGATAAGACTCTACACCATACTTAATCGAATTTTCCACCAGCGGCTGCAGGATGTGCTTTAATATCACTGCATCCCCGACACCAGGCTCCATCTCCGTCTGATAACTGAGTTTTCCTTCAAAACGAACCGTTTCAAGAAACATATAGAGCTTTACATTTTCGATCTCTTCCCTGGCCACGGTATAAAGTCCCACGGTATTCATGTTGCTGCGGAACAGATGCCCCAGCGCCAGAATCATCCTGGAAACATCCTGATTCCCCTCCATCAGTGCCATCCAATTAATCGAATCCAACGTATTATACAAAAAATGAGGATTAATCTGCATCTGCAATGACTGAAGCTGTGCCTGTCTGGCCTCTACGATCAGCTTCTGTTCCTTGATCTTTCCGTCATACACCTCGTGAATCAACCGGTCCAGGCGGTAAGCCATGACATGAAAGCGGGAAAACAGATTGTCCACTTCCTTAATTCCCGTCTGTCCCTTGATTTCGATTGCAAAATCTCCCTGTTCCACCATCTCAAACTCTTCTTCCAGATGTTTGATCGGCCGGCTCAGCGAATCCGCGTTGCGCAATGACAAACCATAAAAAACAATCAAAAGAACAACGGACATGCCAACACAGATAACGATCGCCATGCGGGCATCCTGCAGGATCACCGCACGTTGGGTAAGACAGACCGTATACCAGTCCATCGACGGATCCGTGACGGCATAAGTACAGAGATAGTCTTCACCGTTAATTTTGATATACCGGTTGTCGCTGTCTGCCAGCTTCTGATACGGCTCAAACATATCGCCCAGACGCTCCCGCCCGGTACCGCCGATGATCCGGGCATCACCTGCTACAACAAAGACCTGTCGGCCCTCATTGATATATTCCGACTGGCTGAAATTCATCATACTGTCTAAATTAACCGTGAAATACACATACCCCATCGTTTCTCCCAGCTTTGCCATATCCGAGTCGTGGACGGAACGAATCTTCTTTACCGCCGAGATCGCCATATGTGGTCCGTAATTATCGCTGGTCAGCGTCACCGAATCTTTCAACCAGACCGTTTCACCGTTAGAACCGGCGGCTTCCTCATACCAGGAATATTCATCTGCCATCCTTGATGAATCGAATTCAAACATACTGCCTAGCAACTCTCCTTCAATGGAGAATACGGCAATATTGTCAATCATATAAAGCGAGTTGGAAGCCTGCGATATGGTCTGGTTGACGGCAATCCGGTGCAGATACGGGTCACTGCCGGAACGTGCTTCCTCCCCCAGCAGCCGCTGCAGCTCCCGGCTGTAGATAATATCCCGGATTGTAACTTCAAGGCCGCGCATCCTGGTTCTGATCTCACCGTTTTTCTGCTGGATCACATCTGTACTTGCCTGCACCGCAAACTTATGGGAGTTGTTGCTAAACAGCAGATAACACACAATACAGATCAGAATAATCGGAATTGCGATAGAGATGTAGGAAGTCACAATAAAACGGTTGCGCAGTGTCATTGTTTTCTTGAATGTTTTCTTCATCGGCTTACCCCTCAGCCCGTCCATTCAGCCGGTTCAGGTAATCTACCGGTGATACACCATGGCGGCGTTTGAACGCATCTGTAAAATAACGGGAGCTTCCGTAACCCACCATATCAGCAATCTCAAATACCTTATATTTGCGTTCCAGCAGCAGTTCCCGCGCCTTTTCAATCCGTACCGAAACCAGATACGACTTGAATGTTTCGCCAAAGGTTTTTGAAAAAGCGGTAGAAAGATAACCATAGCTGACACCAAGCTGGTCAGCAACGATCCGCAGTGAAAGGGACTTATCAGAATAATTTTCCTCGATATAGCGGCGGGCCTGGCCGCAGATCAGCCGGACTGTGCTCTCTGAATTCTCCTGCAGCTGTGAAAGCAGCAGATTTAAATCCTGTTTCAGGCAATCCTTCATTATCCCACGATCATTCTCCTGCCTCTGTTCCAGACGATAAGTCTGAAAGACCGGCGGATTCTCCATATGAAAATAAAGCACCGCATTCCTCAGCGCACGCAGGCAATAATCCCTGACATATCTGCTGTCTGATTCCGCCAGCGTGTCAAAGAGTACTTTTACATAATCATCGATCTCATTGCTCCGTCCCTCTTCCAACAGCCGCAACAGCTGCGTATGCAGCTCATCCAGACACCCTTTGTTCTCTCCGTCCATGCTGAGCAGCATCTCATACTCCGACTGAAAATACCGTTCTTTCTGCTCCGTCTCGATTTCTCTGTCCAGACTATCTCTCAACACTGAAAAAAGATCCGTGATTTTCTGCGGATCAAGCGGTTTTAATATATAATTTTCGACTTTCAGTTTCAGAGCTTCCACAGCATAATCGAACTCACTGTATCCGCTGATAACCACGGTTCTGAGCCCTGGCCGTGCTGCCTTCGCGGCCCGGATTAGTTCCAGACCGCTCATCTCCGGCATACTGATATCCGTCAGTAATACATCAACGGGAACCTGCTCGAGACATCGCAATGCGGCAGCTGCATCCCCCAATGCATCAACCAACTCAAAGCCGATCTGCTCCCACGGTATAATCTTGCTCAGACCTCTGCGGATCATAATTTCATCGTCAACTATCAATACCTTGTACATAGTCCCCCCCTATTGACGCGGTTTTACAATAGTATATATAATTTGACAATTATTTACAATAGTAATAAATGGATGGGGATTTGAGCGGTATTGTTTTATGTATGATTAAGCAACCGAAAGGATTTCTGAGAAACATATGGCTGAATTTCAGCTCGGTATCATTTTATCATAATCTTTTATACATTTTCCTCCAGGCTGCTTGTTATTTTACTAATTTGAATTTGTCACCAAATAAATTCTTTTCAATCACACCATTAAGCCCTTTAGAGCTTGTGATTTTATATTTTTGGCCTTTTGAAAATACTCCTGAGATGTCTTTTAGTTCAAAATTTTCACCGAATACTTTTGTAGTCTTTAAACTCCCTGACCTTGTAGTTTTTAATTCACCCAAATCCTCATCAAATATTCCGTTCTCACGATAAAGATGAAGTTTTGAGCCTTTATTCTTAAAGTAGAATTCCATTAATTAATCCCCCTCGTTTTAATTATAACTGCTGGCACAATCGTATTCACTGTGATCCCCTATGACCAATTGCTTTTGCCAGTACCGATGCCATGTATTGGGGAGCTGATTTACTCGTACCATACACAGCTTTTCCTTCTATTTTGTAACCCTTTCTTCAATACCTGCACTTATCTGCTGAACTGCCGCAGATGGCTGATATCCTTCAATATTATAAAGAAACTGATGCAAAGCTATAACATCTGTCTCCAAGGTAATTGGTATAATACAAGTGCCGGTACCCATACCTGAATCAACCGTTGTTTTTGAAAAAGGAAAGCGGATGATCTGTCCCAAATGATATGACTTAATTTTTGCGATTAGAGAAAACATAGTTTTCTCTCCAATGCTGGTGGAGATATCCGGCATTACGGTATCTAAAACCGTTAATAAGGTTTCCTGATCTGTCTTTTTCGCCTTTTCCATCATTAGAAAAGCAACCTTATGTTGTCTTTCTGACTGCGAAAAAGCATTATCGCCCATCAATTTTAAACGGCTATATGCAATAGCCTGAACACCATCCAAATGATTCATGCCCGCGTGAGTTATTGAAGAGGAAGGAACACCTGTAGACCTGACCGTTTCGGTAACATATGAGTTAATGTATCGAAACTCTTCATCATTAATTTTGAGTTCAATACCGTCTAAAGCATTGATAACATTTGCAACGGTCTGCCAATTAAATGATACATAATCATCAATGTTCAGATCCAGTGTCCGCTCTAATGTATCAAGTGCCAGATCCGCACCGCCCCTGAAGTAGGCCTGATTAATCTTATCATAATCGCCTTCATTATTAATCTGTGTATATGTATCACCGTATACGGAAGCTATTCTGATTTCACCAGTTTTACGATTAATGCTGGCGATTATTTGAGTCTCTGCAGCTACACCTTCATCCCGGTAACCATCTCGGGAATCAATACCAAATATTGCAATATTCCAATAGGCCTCGGCAGCTCCAATGTCCGCATATGTTGCTCTGTTTATGAGCATTGATAAAGTTAATACTAGCAGTAATATCCAATGCCTTTTCTTATTTTGTTTATGCATTTGGGGCTGTGAAAGCCGTTCTTTGTCAGTGTCAGACACCCTTAGGGCTGACCAGTTCTTAATTTTCACCATTCCAGCTTACTCCTTTTCTATGTGAAACTGGAAATTATTCTCCAGCTCCAATGCTGCAGACTGTGAGCACTTGTCCGTTCACTCGAAATCGGATATTGTACCCTGCAAAAGCGACGCCAAACAAGCGGTCCTCATTTTTCTATATGATATGCCGGTCTGGGGGCGTGGGCAAGAACTCTGATCTGGGCGCCCCTCAGCTCCTTTGGAATCAACTCTGCCATCATTTGCTCCTGCTGTTTCGCAGTATTTTAACGTCTAATTTATTATTTTATTAATTTGAATCTGTCAACAAAAAAATTCTTTTCAATCACGCCATTAAGTCCTTTAGATTTTGTAATTTTTAATTCACCCAAATCCTCATCAATTATTCCGTCGTCACGATAAAAATGAAGCATTAAACTCTTATTCTCAATGTAGAATTCCATTAATTCAGTCCTCCCACATTTTTAATTATAAATGCTGTTTAATCCAATTACTTCATTTAGCTTAATCGTTTTCTGTTTACTTCATTACAGTTCAGGATACTCTTTAAAAATAGACAGATTATCATTTCCTATTTCCTCATAATTCACATAATGATATGGATACTCCTCATCCTCCGTCCAGATCCAAAAGTGATCTTCTTCCAAAGTAAACTGACAATTATCCGGGATATCCTCTTCTATATATTCTGACAGCAACTTCTTATAATCAACCCCATCCTTAAAGCAATCTGCTAATGATAGCTGTTTTCCGGTATATGCGTCACTAACTCTGAAATACCTCTCCATAACGTTCGTCTGCTCATAACTAAGTAATGCATATGACTCACATTCAATCAAATATCCGCCTAATAATTCCACACGATATGATGTCGATCCCTGGCCATAACCTTCTTTCAATTGATAGATTTCCAGAAAACGTTCCTGAATGCGCTTAGCTGTATCCTTAACCTGCGCGGCTAATGATTTATTGTCAATATGTTTTACAATTTCAGTTTCAAAATAGACATCCTCCTTAAATCGCTCATCCATTTTAATAAAATTATCCGGCGGATCTTCATTCTCCATGAAATACTCAGAAGGATTTATAATCCAGGATTTCCACACTTTTTCATATGGTTGATACATCAATGTTTTTTTACGATGCAGCCCAGGCTTCAAAAGGCTCTCATCCCAGGTTTCATACTGATAAGTGAATTTTAGTTCTTCTCCGCCTTCCAGCATTAAGTCCGCACGCAGCGGCACCTTCACAAAACCCCATCCAACGTCAAATTCCGGTGTTTTATAATCAAAAATAAGATTAACAACACCTGACTCAGTAATCATAAACTTCTGATCTTCTTTTATAGTTTCCAGTGGATAAAGCATAGGCTTATAAATATCGGAGAGTTTACCATCCACAACGTTTCGGTTGACATATTCCGTAATTATATTCTGATAATCATAACCATCATAAAATAAATCTGATAATGTGATCTCCTCACCAGTAATCAAATTAAAATTTAGTGGTATTTGATCATGCACATCATAGTAACTATATTCTTTTTCGATCAAAACAGACAAAACATTTGATTGATTATAGCCTAAACGAACTGAATATTCTATACTGTCATGTCCATCATGATTACGTATCTGATTGATACCCCGATAAGCCGGGTAATCACTTCGTATGAGCTCATCTAACGCCTGTTGGATTCTTTGATTGATTTTATTTTGAACCCTCTGGTCTTTTAATCCATCAATTTCAACAGTCTCAAATTCCCCTAACTCTTTTTTATAAAAGCTATAGTCAAATTCGATGCCATTGTGATAGCTATAATTTATATCTTTCTTGATACCCAAAGACTCACTTATCGCTGGCTCAGACAGAGGAACATAACCAGCTTTCGCAGCAGAATCCTGCCCCTCCGTTAGAATCCAGTCAAGATAATCGCGTGCAGGACTCTCTTCCTGCTCACTGGCTTTAATCACCGCATAGTATGCTGTAGTGTAGGGGTATGTTCCATTCTTAATGGTCTCCTCATCAGGTGCCACACCATCGATCGCAAGCAGGCGCACATCGCTTTTCACATACATGGAATTGACATAATAATAATAGGAGTATCCGATGGCCTGTTCCGTGTTCTCATACTCCGCCACCGCCCGTACCAATTCGTTCATTTCACTCATATAGTAGTCAGCTGGCGCATTCATAAGCGGGGTATCTTTCATAACTATCGAGAGCATTCCCGTCTGGCTGCCGGAATTAAGAGGACGCTGATAAGGAATAATCGGCTTATCTTCTCCGCCGACCTCTGACCAATTTGTAATCGTTCCTGAATAGATGCCCACAATCTGCTCGTGCGTCAAACTTGTAAGGGGATTCTGCTTATTGACCAGGAAAATAAACCCTTCATTGACAATCGGATAAACCTCAAGCTCGACTCCTGCCTCCTCAGCCATCTGAAGTTCCTCTTCTGAAGGTGCAGTCACCAAGATAATATCCACCTCGCTGTTAATCAAACGTTTATATGCACGATGGGTTTTATTATGTAAAACATCCAATCTGGCCGCCTCAAGAGAGACACCCCGATAATCTGCGAGAAGCTGTTCCGACAATGGAATCGTAGCTGTTGAGCCATCAACACGTGGGAAATCAACCAGACCATCCTCCTTTATATTTTGCTCGGTTGTATTTGATGATGGTTCTATCTCTGTTTTCGTTTCTTCTGAGGTTTCTATATTCGTTTCTATCACGGAAGATTCAACCGGTTCAATATCTGTCTGTTTGTTTTTATTACATCCCGTCAGTGTTGTAGATAGTAACACAACTATTGTAATGGATGTAATAACTGATGGAATCCCTCTTGACATTCCAGACAATAATTTACGACATCTCATTTTCATCCTCCTTATTTTCTTTCAGCCATAACAAGTTCCTTTTTTCTTCATGTGTTAGACATTATACAGGTGTAAAGACATGAAATTTCGTTTTATATTTTTCATGGGAAAAGTACTTGTAAGGCCAGCATTCCTGCACTTCTGGTGTCAAAACAAAACAGCGATGCCGCAAGACTTCCAATTGCCGCCTCTGGGGAAGATCATCACCCTCATATTTGTTATTACTATGATTCACATTATAATATAAATCCTCATTACTCCAGTAATCAAATCGAAAAGCAGTACTCCATTGGGAATTACTTCCCCAGCCATGTGACAGGTCTTCACATCCTCGGCCTGCCCTGATATGACTCCAGTATAAAGTAGATTCTTCTGCAACCTGCTTATTGATGCTGTCAGAACCAGCTTGTACACAAACACTGGCCCGTGAAAACAATAACTCACCAAACATCAAACAAGGCCACCTGCTGCTTATAAACTCTGGCTCTAATTGCCCCATACATTCCTGAACCATATGAATTTCGCAATAGAATGGATGAAAATCTGTTGGAGTGTATATCTTGAGTCCTATCTCTTTCCAAAACGACTTATATTCTTCCAGTGAAATCTTAGAACTGTTGTTATCAGCTTTATCACTTTGAAAGTTCAGTAACAACGCTTCATTGACTCTGCTAAGTGCATAGAAATCACACTCATCTTCTGATGCAAATGAGCATTCCGCATCATAAAATTTATAGCGTTCCAGTTGGCGGAAGCAATCTTTTAAAATTGGTATCGATTCTTGCAGGATCTCAGAATAGAGTTGGTTACCATCATATTCACGAATTCGATAGTAGACTTGTCTTGGTGAATCCTCCCACTCTGTTTTGATCCCTTTTGCCTCAAACAACCTTCTTATTTCTCCATTTCCACAACAATTGTATATGATCTGCGTTGCATTTTCGGTCGTTACTTTTGCTCCAGCTTCTAATAACATGCTTATTATATTTATATCATTAGTCAATGTTATAGCCTGGTATCCACTCGGTGAAGTATAGGATGGATCTGCACCATATTCCAGAAGACTTTGTATCATTTTTAGTTTTTGCTCATAGGTGGTTTGCCATTCACGAACTGCAAGCATAAGAACTGAATAACTATTTGCACCTAGTACATTAGGGTCTGCACCATTATTCAATAGCTCAATTACCTTATTTGAATCATCTTTGTCTACTGCACTGAGCAATTTTGTATCAATTAATGCCATAACTCCCCCCTCGCTTTAAAACTTCAGCCTATTCTGTCATGAACCAATCATAATCAAAATCTTTAGTAATGCTATAGCTATTTAAACTGCCATTGGTTTCATAGGTCGTATAAATATTATAGTTTTCACCGTAATAATATAATTGTGTTTCATTATCCTGAAAATCCAGGAATATCTCATCGGATTAAAGTTTAGTTTTGGATCATTAGCTCTTTTAAAACGAATTCCTTCACTCTCAATACATCATTCAGATAAAAATGTGCGTCAATTGTTCCACTCTGGTTAATCTCTTCTTCTGCCATTTCGAGAAATTCCAATGCTTCTGATAGAAATTCCATTTCTCTCCATTCGCTATATGCTCCTAATCTGGCAATAGCCGCCTGATAATAGGTTGCATAGAAATCATGTGCAACATCTGTTTCTTTTTCCATTTCTAAAGCAATATCTATTGCTTGAATTGACTTTCTATAGTCCCCTCGATAACCACAGTTCTGTGACACAACATAATGCAGTTCAGCCATTTCATCCAGATAGGAAGTATTCCCCTCTTCCTGCTTCAGCTGCTGCTGTAATTCCATTGCCCTTTCTAAGTCTTTACTGGCAATCATTAAATACTCATTATCATGATCTGCGATTACAGTCAGCACACCTGTTTCATCAGAAATGCATTCATTATGAGCACAATAAATATCATTATTTATTTGAGCCCTCAATTTCAAGTCACTAACTGTCAGACTTTTATCCGGCCGTGATCTGGAAAGAGCTAAATCAATAAATCTAATCGCCAACTCGAATTGTTTCGTATTCCAATATACATAAGCAATATTATGATAATTTAAAACAAGGTAATTTGGATTTTTATAGTTCACCGTTTCCATCAAATCAACAACCTTTTGAATCCAACATTCCAACTTATCAATAATAATCTTTTCATCTTGCTCTGAATAATCTTTCATTTTTATAAAATTAGCATATGTATATGCACCTGCCAGATAAGTGTCTATCTTATTCTGAACAAATGCCTTATCTTCAGTAAGCTCGATAAGATAAATGGCCTTTTCACTGTGTTCAATTGCACGTTCATCACCTACATCCTCATATAGACTTGCGATTTGCTGATGATAAGAAGCCATTGAGAAATCATCCGCATTTCTCTGTAAGAGTATTCCCATTACATCTGCTGCCTCCTCAATTCGACACAGCATATCCAAAGCATTTGAAATTGTATATATTTCTTGCTCGGAATAATTATCAGGATGCATAGCAAGTTGTTTCTGCCAACAATTCACAATCTGATTCCACTGTTTCTTTGACAGTACATGATCAATTCCGGCAAAAAAAAGTGAGGAATTCGAGTGTATCAAACTCCAGTTTTTAATAGACGATAAAAATGTAACCAATCTCTGTTTATCTGGCAACTTTACTAACTGCCAACATATTTCTATTAAAGCTCTGTCATTTCCTATATTTTCAAAGTAAGTAATTATTTTTTTCCTATATTTCAAAATTTCGGACTTCGGTATACTGTTGATCTGCCATTCTACAATATTCTCCGGTAGCATATATAAATCTTCATTTTGAATCAAAACATAATATAGCTGATAAAATATTTCTATTTTACCGTTCATCAAATCTGATAATTCGCTTCTTGTTAATCCCTTTTCCGTGAGCGCTATAAGTGAAATACTATCATGTACTACATTCGCATGGAAATTATCTTCTAAATAAGATTTTGTATTGTTGAAAACGCCATAAATTGAGTCAAATTTTTTGAGGTATTCTTTGATTTCATTTACATTATTAACTTCCGTTATGGATCCAGGCTGATATTTCATAATTCTTAGGAACTGTTGTATTCCCTCTGTTATCTGACGAAGTGACCAGTTCTTACAAATATCCGCTAAAATACTTTGAATGTACGGATATTCCAATCCCTTTCCCTCTTTGTCATAAATATGTTTTATCAACTTCAATGCCGGAATAGGATATATTTTCTCTATAATAACGTGATCTTCAGGCAAATATGATGATAGATCCCCGCGTAAAGTGATAATTATCTTTACTGTCGGATTTGTACGGGTTATAAGCCAACCAGCTTTCATTGCCTCATCTAAATGATCAATTCCATCTAATATAAATAACTGCTTCACTTCATATTTTTTAGTAGCAACACTATAAAAAGTATGGATTGCGTCATCTTGATAAAAAAACTCTCCAATACCATGTTCTTTTGCAAGCAGCTCCATCAGAATTACAGACAGATTCTCTGCTCCCTCTTCATGAAACCAACAATGGATAGAAATATCTTTACGTTCTTTATTTCGTCTGACCCATTCCGCAAGAAGTACCGA
The DNA here is from genome assembly GCA_032073745.1 of Lachnospiraceae bacterium. GTDB lineage: Bacteria > Bacillota > Clostridia > Lachnospirales > Lachnospiraceae > Brotaphodocola. The sequence continues at coordinate 121,371 of DAMAMW010000016.1, forward strand.
CTTACCGCTATCATGATCACCTACCAATACAAATGTACTTGTAGAGAAACCATTAACATATGCTGAAAGCTTAGAGAGTATCTCCTCCTGAGGTATACTATAACGTAATTTTCTCGACAAATACTGCATTTGAGAAGCAGTTAAACTTGACGCTTCTTTTATAGAGTTAAAACCGGATTCTGTATTCGTTGAGCTCGTTTCAAATTTCTCAACTTCATTCACATAACCACTATACTCAATAAATCGATCAACCGCCAATTTTGCCAGTTCTTCCTTTGACTCAAAAAATCGCACATCATAACCGCAGGTAATTAACACATTCAGTAGTCTATCCGACCTTTCATCTCTTTCAGAAGTATCCAATACAAGAAAACAAGATTTCTCCGGAATAAATAAAAGAGCCGTTAATATTTCAATTTCGAAAAAACTAACCCACTTATCATGTACGGCTTCTGGCATCAACAGATTTCGTAATTCTATAAAAGCCAAAGGTACTCGTTTTCTATCAATTAAAAATCCATACCTTTTTCCAAACACACACATAAACAGATCTGATTTTTTTACGCTAGATACGCAAATATCAATAATCTGTTCTGCTTTTAAACCGTCCGGTATTCCGTACTCAAAATCAGTTATATAAGTATTTTCACCATATTGTCCGCTGCACTCATTAAATCGTGCAATCAAATTAGCACGAAATAATTCTCTATTTTGCTGCATCTCACTATCAAAACAAGAAGATAAAAATATCTGATATGGCATTTTGACCTGCCCCTTTATATTATTCTATGTCAAATGTCTGTTCTAACATAATAATGCCTTTTAATCCATGCCGTAAGTCCGTCTAATCCTGGATAAATTGTTCTCTCATTAATATTCATCTGATCCAGCATATCACGAATTCTCCATTTTAGTTTGGCGTCAATAATATATTTTACTGTATCAGTTGTTGTATCAAGAAATGCTTCAATTCCTAAGTCATCTCCACCATGTTCCATTTCAGCCGGAATAACAGAAAAATAGGAATACTGGTTGATGATTCTCTGGTCAATAGAAGGCGGTTCCAACAGTACCATAGATTTGTTTCTCATGCTTTCATCATAACAATTTAATGCTACTTGCTCATTGTCTGCCCCTTTTGTTAATTCATCCATCATGTCCACCGTCATAAGATAAGCTCTCTTATTACGAAGTACCTCTTGATAACAGGATGGAAGTCTCTCATTCATCTCCACGATATTAATCCGCCAAAGTACACAATCATTTTTTCCCATATTACTAAAATCTTCACCACTGGTCGCAAAATGCAAAGCAACTAAAACGGAATAAGACCAGTCTGCCAATCTGGTCGGAAGACCATGATGCTGTCCAATAATTAATTGTCTCCAAACTGACGAATTCAACGCTGGATCCTCAATCGCCGCATATTTTGTAAAATTACGAAGAATAGAACATTCCAAATCATCCTTTTTCTCTCCGCAATTTCTATGTAAACTTGTTGCCAGATGATAATTTACATTTGGAAGTCCTCTATAAAGATAAGAAGATCTATTGCGTTTAATGTCATTACTGTATTCCTGCTCCCATATAATATCATTTAATTGATCTAAATTTTTCACTACAATTTCTCTAACAGCCATCTTTGGTCCCCCTGAGTTATCTCTTCAGAATATGTATTTAACTTAACCTCTCACAGTTTTTCCTTAATCCATTTAGGAATATCTTCTACAACAGGGCAATAGTCCAGATCAAAAAGATGTACCAGCAAAGTCTTTATATCCTTATCAATTTCTTCTTTTGAAATTGCAAGCTTAGACTTTAAATATCGCGGAATACTATCATTAAAATCCCCATAATTAATGGATATGTATTTATTATTTGTTCCTTGAATATACATATCCCCCTGGACTATCATGGTTTCCCATCCAACACCTGCCTTTCTCATATCAGCCTTTTTTGCATAATGCTCATCACATATAAGCAACACTTTATCTGCTTTTATTATTTCATCTGTCATCCATTGTGGTAAGTCAAAACCAGCTTTTACATGATATTTATCGATTCTTGCATTAACACCGTTACTACAGAGATTTTTTGTCAATTGCATAGCCCATTTTTGAACACTTTCATCTTCCCAAGCATAAGAAATAAAAACTCTTGGATGATAAAACTTATACCCAGATGTAATTTCACGATCTACAAAAGCCGATGCTACATTTGCATTTGGAATATAGACATTAAAAATAGCATTATGATTCGCCAATTTTGATTTATAGCATTTCAGAACATCGTTAATATCCAATTTGCCCGCTCCAGTTCCGAGGACTGGTAAATTAATCAAGCCTATGTCATTTGATTCAATATATTGCAGTATACCGTCAAGGATACTCGAAATAGCGATTATCGAGGATCCACGTGTTCCATTAACAGACGATGCATAACCCACATAATATGTATTTCTATATTTATTACCAGTTGGTATGAAAATTATTGAACCAAAAGAAGCTTTCGATTCAGGTAACGGTAATTTATTTTTTTCTGACTCATTTAATACCCATGATGTCATAGTTCCACTAGAAGAACGAGGCAAAATTAATAAATCACATTTTTTATCAAAAACACTGCCACATAATATGTTTAACATTTTGTACCTATGTGTTGAATACATATCAACACATGTTATCCTTTCTGATATAATGACTATATAATTTATTTTCCAACTATTTCTTTCTGCATAATTATGCTATATCCAGAACCAGGCAGAAGCCAATTATTAAATGATAGCTGGTAATAATTATCCTCCCGAAATTCTTCTGCAAATGATTTTGCATTACTAACATTAAATGTAGAAAATAACGTTCCTGTCATATAAAACTTTTCCGTATTATTCATCATAAACACAAGTAACTCAAAAGACTTGCAAGGAAACAAAAGCTGGTAAGACTGAAAGAATGAACTTATATCACATATATGATTAGTTTTATGTATAACAAATGCTTTATCCATTTTAGGTATTAATATGGTATTTTGCACCTTATAATTATATTGATAGCCATTTATATATTCAACTTTCTTTTGAATATTATTAATATAATCATGATTATTAATTTTAAACTCAAGGTGTCTGTAAGAATTTGCTTCACGTTCAGTCCTAAAGACTGGAGAGGGGTTATAGAAAGCTACTCCTTCATCAATACTCTCAAAATCAATTTCTGTCGTGATATTCACAATCATTTCCTTACTATTCAAAAAATTGATAACAATCTTTCTACTGAGTCTATTTATAACTGTATTAAAAGAGAGTAAATCTAACATTTTATTTTCAAAAACTTGATACATCTCTTTAATATATCTTGAATTTTTTCCCGAACTATCAATTATATGTTTACTACCTTTAGTCCATCCTAGTCTATTTTTTTTCTCAAAAGACTTATAAAGAGCAATGCTAACTTTATTGGCAAGGTCGTCTGTATTATTCCAAAACTCGCAAGGCCTTTTCTTAACTTTTTCAACGAACTTATTCATTTTTTGAATTTTTTTAGGATCATCTTCTAATTTTTCACTTGTAAGAACCAAACTATCGCTCGCGACAAATGATAGTATAGGAATTCCGATTGATAAAGCATAATCATATTCCTTTTCAGTATAACTTATTCCTTCCTTAACTAATGACCCATACCTTTTGCACAGAATAATAATATAGTAATCAGATGAATCTATAGTATTTTTTATTTGCTCCCATTGTTCTTCATCGTCAGCACTAAACATTTCCATTCCAATTGGAAAATGGTACATTTTAAGAATTGTTCTAATAACATTATCACGTTCAGACTTTAGATCTGTATATGTTGAACTGATAAATATTTGGTATTTCTTATTCATTATTTACTCCTCTAGTATTCTTCATTTTAAAGTTATTGAACTTTTAGAAATTACAGTTTATGAGAATAATGATTGCTTATTTGTAAGCGCCTAAATATTGGGTGGGTAGTCAAAGAACCATTTCCCATTCATAATGG
>DAMAMW010000017.1:0-17953 GCA_032073745.1 Lachnospiraceae bacterium
GTCAAAGGTAAGTCCTGTGTCCTGGATATAATCAAGCTTGCTAAATCACTATTTACCGGAGTAAACTACTTTTATTTTCTAAAAAAAGGAGGTGCTTAGAATACAAGCATTAATTCATAACATCACGCCATTTGATGCATCTATTGGCAGCATAATACAATTTGCCTGGAACGGGGATCAGATCTTCAAAGTCCGTTGTCTGATCAAGGAAAATGAAAGCGGAACAACTGTATACGATAGCGTTATTGACACAACGCGAAGAGAATATCCCGTTCCTGCTGGGTCTGGGTTACGGAATGGTGTCTATTATGTATGCTACATTACCGTATTTAATGTTGATGGCATTGAATCTGCTATGCCCGACAATGGAAAACCATTTTGGTGTTTTACGAAACCAATCTTTCAACTGTCAATCAACGAGGGAGATGTCATTAAAACTTCTGCATATGAAGTCAGTTTAAATTATTCTCAAGCAGAAAACGAAGCCCTCAGTTCCTACTCTATAACCCTATATTCTTATCAACAAACGGAACTCCAGAGTTCTGGTAACATATATCCCGATCCGAATAATCCCTCCTTGACCTATTTAATATCAGGTATGGAGAACGCCACTCAATACTATATAAAAGCAACCGGAATAACAGATGAGGGCATGTTGGTAGAGACTGATCTTATTCTGTTTACAGTAGCCTACACACAGGCGCAAATATTTAGCACTCTTGAGTTAAATAATAAAGCCTCTGTCGGTGGGATAGAAATTCGCTCAAATATAGCTTCGATTCTCGGTGTTTCCGAAAAAGATGTTATCTATATAGATGGTGAGAAAGCAGACTTAAGGGATAATACTGTTGTTTTCGATTCTGGTTTTGAAATAGATGGTGATTTCACTGTTATTGTAAAAATATCTGACCCAAATATAAACAAGACATTTTTGCATCTTATGAGTTCTGATGGCCTGACCATTGAATGCTATTACCGGGAAGGCAACTTTGACAACAGTAATGGCAAAAAAGCGGTTATTGAACTGCGGGCCAGCTCTATCAGCGGCCTCAGCTATGTCCTGTACAGCAACTACTTCAATATCCCGGAACAAGCTGACTCTATTTACTATTGCATAAACAGAATTGGTAGTTTTTTTGATACATGCGTGATAAAAGAATAAAGAAAGGAGATCTAAATATGTTTTGTGGTCTTACCTTTGCATCAAGCAGCGAATCATTGGTCTCCTATGCCGCACCACCAAAAACAATAGATAAAATTCAGATTGAAAATGCGGTCTATGATGAAGTGTATGCAACTGTAAAAGTTATTGAATTAGATGATTTTGATGGAGCTATACCAGCCGATTGGGACTTTAATACTCGTTTTCATGCACTTTTTAGCAATAGCCTCCACGCGGGAAATGTTCAATTTACAGAAGATATCGTTGACAGCATTCGGATCAAAAAGAGAACTGAAAAAGACAACAAATTTCAAACGATATATGAAAGAGAAATTCGCAATAAAGATGATTTCCACATTGACATCATCGATTACCTTGAGCCAATTGGCAATATAGAGTATGCGTATGTTCCAGTCATTTCCGGTGGTGAAAATAAATATATTATCAATTCAGTCAAGTCTGCTTTCGATAGTCCTTTTTTAGTTGAAAAAGGCTCTTCTTATCCCATTATATTAGATGGTAAATACTCCGAAACCATCAATTATGAAAGTGCTCAAGTTAAACCGCTTGGACGAAAGTATCCAATTACAATCGTCAACGGTAATACTGGATATAAAACCGGGGATATAGAGGGTGGATTTATAGAATTGAAAGGAGATACTTTTAATATTGGAAATGCGCTTGATTATCGGACTATTATTCAGAAATTTCTCACAAACAAACGGCCAAAGATCTATAAGGATGTAGATGGTAATGTGATGATGATAAGCGTGACCAGTAATATCTCTGAAACCAGTCGATCCTTCTATTATCATGGTGGCGAGAAGATTTATTATGTCAAATCAAAATTCAGTTACACGGAATGTGGAGACCCTTATTATGTAGGCGATCTGTATGACAATAACTTCATTGATGCGAACGTGGATAGGTAGGTGATGATATGTATATTACACAAGTAGATCTAGATATTCTACGCCAGTCCACACAAGAAGTTCATTTAAAGGTGGAATTACTCAATCGGCAGTTTAGGGTGCTTGATTCCCTCGAAGGTCTGATAATTAACGATGAACTCAGCTGTGTAAACGACTCAACGCAGCGAAGAACATACACTTGTGATTTAGTCCTAACAGACTCCAGCTTTGCAATTGGTAGAGATAAAAAAATCTGGCTCGACAAACGGCTACGTGTTTACTATGGAGTCCGGTCATTACGAACTCAAGAAATTGTATGGTATATGGTTGGAACGTTTTTATACGTTGATATGTCTTATCGCACATCTCATACTGAACGAAATTTGTCTCTGACATGCGCTGACATGATGGCTGAATATGATGGGACTCTAAATGGTCAGGTCGGTGGATATGGCTCTTCCAATACTAGTTCTGGTAATGTGGCTCAAGGATTAACCATACCTGCTGGAGAAGATATTCGAAAATCCGTCCTCGCTCTAATAGATGATGCTCAAATAACAAAGTATGTCGTCGAGGATATTAAAAAGGAAATACCATATGATCTGGAATTTCAGACTGGTGTAACCTATTGCGAAGCATGGACACAAATTTGTGAACTCTATGATTCTTGGGAGTTTTTCTTCGATGTTGATGGTACATTCATCTGGCGGGAAATTCCAAACTGCGCAAATGCTCCAGTGATGCTAGACGACAGTACACTACATAGTCTTGTGGTTGATGAGTCTGTTGACGCATCTTTCACTGAGATCGCCAATGTCACAGAAGTATGGGGCAAGGTTCTGGAGTTGGAAAATGATGATCGATACGCTGATACTTCTACATACTCAAGCAATATATATCGTGTCAACTTCAACTACTATTCCTCTTGGGATGATGTTGATAACCTGACACAGTTTGGCGTAAAGATACTGGTTACTAATTCAGCAAATCCCAAGTTTTCAATCAACGGCTATGCTGCCATCCCAATTTATGATGGAGATGGAAATCCGCTTAAAGCTAATGTGCTTAAAGCCAACACAGCATATGTCTTCCGATACCGACGATTAACAGTAAACGAAAGTGGGATTTCATCGGCTCTTTTCCTACTTGGACAGTATCAATGCTATGGGAAATATGTTGAGAATTCGAAGGAGTGTCCATTTTCAGTTCAAAATCTGGGATACGAAATTATGCAGTCACTAGACTACAGCGGACTGAGCGATGATGCCGCCTGTTACAATCAGGCTGAGTATTTGACCTATGCTTCTACCGCTATGATGGATACAGTTACTCTAACCACTACCGTGATCCCATGGTTGGAAGTGAACACAAAAGTATCATACACTCCACATTACAACGGTGAAACGAATCAATATATCGTGAAAAATTTTAGCTGGTCAACCGGTACTGGCACAATGACCCTGACTCTCTATAAATTTCTGGAGAGTTTTTCTTTCGTCTACAACCGGCGGAAACAAAAAAATAGCGAGGTGAAATATTATGGCATATGAAAAATATATTGATACTCCATTATCAAATTTTCCTGAACAGGAAGATAACTGGTCGCGGATGAGTAATCTGTCGGTCTCACTTCTTTCTGTCGCAAAGCAGTACAGTGATCTTTATAATACTGGCGATATTAATGCGGCAAATGAGCTGCTGGAACAATATCCTGATCTAAAATCTGCATTGTTCACACCGGAGCGTTGGAATCAGATCCGAGATGCCATTATCGCATTGCAGCGGTTCTTTTTAGAAGACGTAGAATCAATGATTGTCGAGGTTGCTAATAACACAGTAGGGATAGATGACGAAGCAACTGGTCTTACGGAAAATACCAATGCATATTCCGTAGCCAAAGTGAATGAATTATTGCTAGAGTTTTCTGAAATGCATCAAGTTACATTACCAGTATCCGGATGGAGTGCTTCTACACCCTATACACAGCGAGTTGATTTGGAATGGCTAAAGGACGAACACTCTCCCCTCATTGCTATCGACGATTCTCAGCCAAAAGCGACTCAGAAAGCCCAATCCAAGCAGTTTTTCAAACATGTAGCTCGCGCACACACGAATGATGGATACCTTATATTTGAATGCGAAACCAGCAAACCAACAATTGACTTAGTTTTGTCCATTAAGGGACGATGAACACGGAGGTGGAGACAAAATGGGAAGAGCTTTTATAGTTGGAGGATCTGGAGGTGGCGATACATCCGATGATTGTACCGCGACTAAACAACAGGTGTTAGAAGGGTACAAAGCAATAACGTCTGACAGCGATAGTGATGCTGATAATGGAACTATGAAAAATCTAACGAATAGAACTACAATCAAGCATACGACTAGCAATTCTACTCCCGTCATAGCGGGTAATTATGCTTACATGACAACAAATACAGATGGAAAGTCTAGAACTCAAGTCAGCTACGATGGAGAAGACGGATTTATTAAGAAAAATACTCTGTTTGGTGTTGAAACAAGCAAGATGGCTACTGCTGGAGGACTAACTGCAGCAAAGTTACTGGCTAACCAGTCCGCATTTGGGATTACAGGTACTGCAACCAACGACACTACTGCCACTGATCCATACGTTTACAACGGACGAACCTATTACAGCAAAGGTGTAAAACGTACTGGCACCATGACCATCGCTTCTGTTGTGTCTTTTAGCGTAGCTGCATACTCCACATCTCAGATTTTATGTACATGGAAAAATCCTGCAAAGGGGCCATACAGTGGAGTAATCATCCGGTATAAAACAGGCAGCTATCCAACAAGTGTTTCGGATGGCACTTTGGGGTATCAGGGGACTGGTACTAATCTAGCACTCAATGCTACAAGTACAGCTACAATTAATAATTTAGCTGCTTCTACAACATACTACTTTAGAATTTGGATGTACTGTAATACCAGTGTTGGGGCCTTATATAGTGGGAATTTATCCGCTACAGGAACAGTTGCAAGTCATGGTTCTAAAACTTTCACTTCTTCAGGCACATTTACTATTCCAAACGGTGTTCGTTCCGTAAGAGCCTTTCTTGTTGGTGGTGGTGGTGGCGGAAGTAATGGCTATACTTACAAAGGTGATGGTGCTGGCGGCGGGGGTGGTGGCGGCTATACTACCACTACTCCATGGATAACAGTAAGTCCTGGATCTACATACGCTATTGTTGTTGGATCTGGTGGAAGAAGTGCAAATTTAGCAACTCCATATGATGGTGGTGCTAGTACTGCCTTTGGTTATAGTGCCGCTGGTGGTAAATCGTCAATTCATAACGGAACTAGGAGTTATGGTGGTTCTGGCGGCTCTGGTGGTGGGCAAGCAGGTGGCGAGAGTTCTAACAAAATTGGCGGTCGAGGCGGAGAAAATGGAAGTAATGGTTATATGTCAGCAAGTACTATTGGCGGTGGTTCTTTAGCTGTTTACGGAAGTATAGGTCAAGGAATTACTACTAGGGCTTGGGGCAGTTCTTCAAGCACATTATACTCTGGAGGAGGTGGTGGTGGTAGTAATTATGTTAACACACCTTCAGCTGGTGGTGCCGGTGGTGGTGGGCGAGGCGGTGTGACCCGTGTGGGGGGTGAACCTGGCGGCACTAATACTGGCGGCGGCGGTGGTGGCGGCAACAGATATACATCTGATGGTAGCAGTGGTGGGGCAGATGGTGGAACCGGAATAGTACTTATTGAATGGTAGGAGGAACAAAATGGCACAGGCACAGTTAGTATATGCACACATACATGAAGAAACTGTAAAAAATACTATCGTATGTGATAATTATGAAGAAGCCAATAAACTCGCACGCATGATCTATGATGATACTGCTATAGCGGTAGAAATCAATCAATGGCTTGTAAGTATTGGTAGCAAATACATGGATGGGATGTTTTACAATGTGAATGAAGAAACTGGCGAAATATCGGCTGCAGAATACATACCCACTCAAGAGCAGCAAGTTGCTGTATTAGAAGCATATGTATCAGAAATCAAAGAGGAGCTTAATCCCACAATCGACGCTGAAACCTGCACTCTAGATGAATTAATAACCTACACTGTACAGCAATTTGGTAATATTTGCACTTCTATCATATATGCTGGCAGTGATGTCGAAACCGAAAAAGGTATCAAACATTTTAGTTACGAAATGACTGATCAAACTAATCTCAAAGCCGCTTACGATCTAGCCATAGCAACAAAGCTGGATATTCCGTATCATGCTGACGGCGAGGACTGCTGCTTGTGGAGTCCAGCTGATATCATACTGATTTACGCAACAAATGAACTCCTAAAAACTTATCAGACCACATACTGCAACCTGCTTAATGGACTGATACGTGCTGCGGATAGCAAAGAGGTTATATTGGAAATGAACTATGGTGACGATCTGCCAGAAGGAAAACAGGCCGAGCTTGATGCTACGATGCAACAGGCCAATCTGGTGTTCCGAGCACTGGTTAGTTCTCTGCAAAAATAGGAATACTCATGCTACTAAGAAAGGAGGTACTTTTTGCATACATACATTATCAAGGGTCGAAGTATTCAATTAACCACGTCTGAAACGATATATCAAGGGGACGATCTCTCAAGAATCCATATCCTTATACCAAGTGATTTCGAGGGTCTTTCTGTTGTTAAAACAAATGTAATTTTAGAATACCTCTTACCAATCACAAAAGAAAAGAATAGTGTGGTGTTAAAGGTCAACAATACTAATTACAAGGGGTATCTGGAATATACAATTCCGGAAACTCCTTTGCTAGTATCTCAACCGGGAGACGTTTGTTTCCGAATAGTGATCAATGAAAAAAAGATTGAAAATGGTTGCCTGTTAATCACGGCAAATCAGAATTATAATGTTACTAACAATCCCTCTACAACCTCTCCCACTGCTGCTATATCAGCATTCTCGGCCCCTCTCATAGCTCCAATGTCACTAAGAACTCAGGATGTTCAGGAATACGATTACAACGAATATGATGATTACATACTGTGTGAGGATGGTCGATATCCAATCTATACAGAATATGAAGATTTTGATTTCTCTTATATTGATGAGGCGAGAAATATTGAGTTAGCGCCAGACCAAATCAATCTATTACAAGAATCCAATAGTCAGTATATAACCTTTCACCTTGAGAGATACTGGGATGGCATTGACCTACTTGACAAAAAAATAGAAATACGATTCGAAAACGCCAATGGTTTGAGTGATTCTGCAACTCCAGCAAATCTTAGGTACAATAGCTCATTCATATTATTTGGTTGGTTATTGAGTCAGAATGTCACTTCTGTAGCCGGAAATGTAAAGATACAGATCTGGGCTGTTGGTGAGAATGAGAAAGGTAACTTATACATATGGAAAACACGTGAAAACAAAGAGATCAATATTATAGAATCTATGAGTAAAGGCTCTCCTATCGAAATTGAACCTGACTGGTATATCGATTTTGTTAGGCAGCAAAACAAGAAATTTGCTGAAATAGATAAGTGTATTTCTGATGCCCAAAAATTAAATAATGATGTTCTTGAATTACAGATACAAAATTCCAAGACTATTGATAACTTGTCAAAATCCGTTGAGGATGCCGCTACAAAATTAACAGATGAATTGACTTTAACCGCTGAGGTATCAGGCCATGAAACAATACTTTTATCTGATGCATATAATGCTCCACTCAAAAACCTTCGGGTGTATGGTAAGGATGAACTGACCAAGAGTGTTGGTTCTGGTGGATTGGAAGTAACAATTACTTCTGCAAGTGAAATGAATAAGATTTTTCTTGAAGACATTATTCTACATGGTACAGATGATGTCCGAGATATTTTAGAATGTCGAAATGGTATTTGGGGAATTGAGCGATGGATTGATAAAGAGAAACCTATCTGGGAACCACTTTCTGATGATATCCAAGTTCTCCTAAGTAGTCTCCGCACCTACGAAAGTGATCAGTGCTGGATTTATGTATTGTCGGAAATCGCGCCTGAAATATCAGTAGAATATTTCAAAAACACGAGGATTACAGACGGAATATTTTCCTGTATTGAAAAAAATAAAGAAGCCTTTAAGGGTGAAAAGGGCGACATTGGTAAGACTGGCGCTACCGGAGCAACTGGAAAGCAAGGCGAAAAAGGCGATACTGGAGCCACCGGAGAAAAAGGTGATAAAGGTGACACTGGTGAGAAGGGCGACAAGGGCGATAAAGGAGACAAAGGCGACAAGGGCGACACCGGATCACAGGGCATCCAAGGTATCCAAGGTATTCCTGGCCCCATAGGTGACAAGGGTGATAAGGGTGAACGTGGTGAATCTGCCTACGAACAAGCAAAAACCGGAGGTTTTGTAGGTACAGAAACAGATTTTTACAACGGACTAAACTCACTTCAGGAAATCGCTATGTATCTAGCATCAATTTAAGGAGGTTTTATGCTGAAATTAATTAGATATCCAATATTGGCCTTTACATATGGGACGTTCTACATGTTTTGTGAACTTCTCTGGAAAGGTGGCTTCGACAAGCTCCACTGGAGTATGTTTATATTAGCTGCTCTTGGAGGGATAGCTGTTGGGTTGTTAAACAATCATTTTACCTACGACATGGATCTCATCTTTCAATGCTTAATCGGCGGCATGATCGTCACCATCGGTGAAGGAATCGTCGGTCATATCTTCAACAGCAACTACACCTGCTGGGATTACCGTATGCTCCCGCTCTCCTTCTGGAATGCCCAGATCAACCTCTTCTTCTCCCTCATCTGGGCGTTCATCCTGTGTCCGCTGGCCATCCTCATTGACGATGCCTACGACTACTACATATTAAAATCAAGAGACCGACCTTACTACATTCTGTGTGGTGAGGTCTTATTTATTATGCCAGAGAGGAGACAGTAAAATGGCTGGAGTAAGAAACTTTTATGGAAATTCACCCGATGCTCCGATTTCTATTTTTTGTGTTGATACGGTTGAGGAAGTTAAATGTCTTCCAACTACAAAAGTAAAAGGAACGGGTCTACTATCTCATATGGATTATACTGCCAATCAGGGTAGTATCTGTGAAGTGGGTAACGAATCGGGAACACTGCTTGTTTACAAGCTATTTTCATTTGGCTGGAAGGAGTTGTAACTATGGATGTAGTCTCATATGCTCTCGCGAAGAATTTTACCAAAGAGCAAATCGACGAAAGTAATCTAAAAGGGGAACAGGGCATCCAGGGAAATGACGGGTTTTCTCCATTAGTATCTGTTACTAAAAATGGTACCACCACTACGATCACAATAACCGATAAAAATGGCTCTGTTACTGAAAATATTTATGATGGTGATTCTGCTTATGTATTGGCTCGGCACAGTGGATATAAGGGAACTGAGTCAGATCTTAGTGCCGAACTTGCATCTCTCGAAGGACTGACCGCATGGTTGGCTTCAATTTAAGGAAGGGGGACGAATGTTTATAGTTAACGAATTAAAAAGAATTAAAACAGCTATACAAGATATGATTCTAGAAATCTCCAAAAAAGGAGTTGTAATATCTTCAGATGCTACTCTGGAAGATATCTGCTCAGCCATATCAGACATTGAGATGCCAACGCCCTACCAAGCCGATCCGTCTTTTGAGACATTTGAACAATATCTTCAGGGAAATATTGATGAGATATCGTCGGATTTGGATTTATCTGATATAAAGTATGTTTTTTTCGGGCATACAAATCTAAAAACGCTTATCCTGCCAAATATAACTAAAGTAGCCGATTCCGCATGTCGAGGCTGCACTAATTTATCTCGAATAGATGCTCAACACATAACGGCAATTGAGAATCACTCATTCTATGGGTGTGCGGCGCTTTCTGATATTATGCTTGAGAATGTTACTACTATAGGAACATATGCATTTTATGGATGTTCATCAATGACCGCTGCAGCAATGCCAAATGTCACATCAATTGGGGCTAGTGCATTCGAAGGTTGTTCTGGTTTAACATCCTTAGATTTGCCAAATGTTACAATAATCGAATCTTCAACGTTCTCCAATTGCACCAGTCTGGCATCTGTTAATATGCCTAATGTTGTATCCATTAAAGATAGCGCATTTTATGGTTGTTCCTCCTTAACAACACTTCGTTTGCCAGCAGCGGTAAAATCTTTACCAGCGAAAGTATTCAGGAACTGCAAGGCACTGACAATCTTGATTGTTGAATCAAATACGTTGTGCACCGCAGTCAGTACTACCTTTACATCATCAGGATTAAGTAGGGGTAGTATTTATGTAGTAGATAGCCTAGTTGATGCTTACAAGGTTGCGACAGGTTGGAGTGCATATGCTTCATTAATTAAACCAATTAGTGAGTTAGGTTAGGTGAATAATATGAACAATATACGTGAACAAATCACAAGAATTGCAGGGCTAAAATCGCGCATAAGGGATCTAATTATCACTAATGGCGTGCCAGTGAATATCAATGACACTATTGACAAATATCCCAATATCATTAGTAGTATCAAATCCTTAGTTGACGCTCCCTTTGAAAAACGAATATTTGATGATTACCTAATGGGATCGATAGATTCCTTATCAAATAACAAAATCACTCAAATCATGCCAGGTGCTTTTCGTCAAAAGAGTGTGTCAGAACTACTGACCATAAATCTGCCTAATGTTACGGCAATTAGCAACTATGCGTTCTATGGAGACCAAAATTTGATGGATTTGTTGTTTGATGATAACCAGTGGGTACTTAATTTAAATTTACCGAATGCCATATCGATTGGTAACAGTGCCTTTTTAGCAAGGCCTATTGTAAATTTAACATTGCCAAATGTCACATCGATTGGCGATAGCTCATTTCGCTATTGTTCGAAAATCAAAAAAATCGATTTATCTGCAGTTGAGTCTATTGGGGGATATGCATTTGAGTACTGTGGTTCTTTAGAAACAGTGATATTTCGATGTAACAGCCTTGTTTGCCCTGAATATACGAGTTTTGCAAATACGCCATTCGAAGTTAGTCGAGTATATGTATACGTACCGAGGGTGTTAGTCGAAACATATAACAACGATACATACTGGACTGCGATAAATGCCAAAATTAGAGCAATAGAAGATTATCCAGAAATATGCGGAGAATAACGAAAGGAGAAATAATGAGTATACAAAAATTATTAAATTATGTGGAAACGCAAGTTGGGTATCCAGAAAAGGATAATGATAAACAGCTTGATTCGTTTGCTGTTTGCGGAACTAAAAATTTCACCAAATATGCCCGCGATATTAATGCAATTGGCCTTCGGGGATGTCAAGGAGAACCATGGTGCGGAGTTTATCAAATGGACTGTGAAGTTAAATGCTTTGGAAAAGAAACTGCACTCTCTCATCTTGGCCCCACATTCTACAACTGCTTCTCAACTATGAACTGGGCAAAAGCAAATGGCAAATGGATCGATGCCAAAGGCACACCTAAGCCCGGCTACCGTGTAATCTTCAGCCAGTCTCACATCGCGTTAGTCACCAAGGTCACAGGTACATATAAAAGTGGAAAGATTTATACGAACGAAGGCAACACCTCTGACGGCTCCGGAGTAAACAGGGATGGTGGACGAGTCTGTAATAAATCCTATGCCCGCAACTATAGCAAAATTTTGGGATATGTGGTCATCGAATATGAAGACAACTCTTCTGTCACTGTTCCAAGCACCTATGAAATTGCCCTTTCAAAAGCTGGTCTAAAAGTCACTACATGTAGCGCTTTGAACATTCGCAAAACCGCTAAATCTGGTGGTGTTGTTGGGTCATATTTAGAGGGAACTGTGGTTTTCCCGACCCAGAAGACATTTGTTGATGGTGATGCATGGTTTAAGACCGATAAGGGTTGGGTTTCAGGCAAATATCTGGAAGGTTGGATTCATGAGCTCTCTGATGCTGAACAACGTTGGTGGTATGTGCAGCCGGGATATAAATATCCAGTATCTGAATGGATTGAATATGAAGGCGATTGGTTCTATCTCGACAAAGAGGGATGGATGGCGAGAAATACATATGTGAAATCAGCAGTAAAAGATGTTTACTACTGGTTAAACGGCGCTGGCGTTTGGGATGGAAAAGATGACGCTAATCCGGATTTAAAGACTTATAAACTGACAGAATAAAAGAAGGGGCTAGTTAGCTAGTATGTAGTAGGAATATGGACGAACTTAAATATATCTTGGAAGATGTGGGTATTACAAACGTAATAGTTATTTTGATGGCATTGATGATTGCTATCCAATTTTTAATCAAACTCTTTGATTGGTTTTGTGACCGGATGGGAATTGAAACCAAATGGTCATTGAAGAAAAAGCAGGAAGCAGCTATATTACGCGATCATGAAGAGGCTATTCAGAAACTTGGTGAATATGGAAAATCAAATCATAATGATATGAAAGAAATCCGTGAGTTATTGGAAAAACATATTGTTAGAGATGATGAACGTACAGTTGCAACCTTACGATCTACGCTATATCGATTGCATGGAGAATTTGTAGCTCAAAAATGTGTCACGCATGAGGGGCTGAAGACCTTTTCAGAAATAGGTCGCGTCTATGAAGAGGCTGGCGGCGACGACATCTACCATTCAAAGCTGGAGCCGGAAGTTCTGGCTTTGCCAATTAAAGAGTAAAATTTCAGGGGACTATCATTAATAAGATGGTTCCCTATTTTTTACGATTTTTCTCTCTATCTGCCAATTTCTGGTAGTCCTTGATTGTAGGAACGTTTGTTCTTATAATTATATCTAGGAGGGGTAATATGTCGCATATATGTTTGCTGGATAGTAGCATTAATAAATGTAAATACTTCGATAAAAGTTGTGATGGCTGTAATGCACCAAACGATAAATGTGGCATGTTAAAAACTGCAGAATATGAAGCAAAGAAAAAGTATGAAAGAAAAACGAGATGGTATGAAGAATACTACAGATAAAAGGTTAAAATTATTATGTTTATAAGTTTAGAGAATATTGATAAATTCATTTTTGAGAATGATAATGCCAAACTACTACTGAAGAAAGTCTTTGAATATCAACCTAGTGAGCTGGCTATCTTTGACGAAGTTGTTATAACTGAGAAATTTGCGATGACATTATTGGAAAATGTATCCGGTGCTAGACATGTACCAAAGGTAGATTCAGAAGGGCGAATATTATGACCGAAGCATTGTGCATTAACAACTACATGGATAACAAAAAAGAGGAACTGTCTAAGCTGGGGATATCCTTAACTAATAATCCAGGGACGATTCCACCGGACGCTGACAATGATAAATTACTGGAAGTCTTAGATGTGGCTTTTGAGTATATGACTGATAAGATAACAGATTATCCAGATGGTAAGCGTGATTTGCGATTTGAGTTACATTTCGGGATGGGTGGCTTAAATATAGAGATATTCAATAGTCGAGAAATTGTGAAGAAGGCTATGAAAAGTACTGATAGTCCGGCTTTGCTCAGCAAAACTTGGCTCGAATATAAGATGCTTGAGAAAAAATTCCTCAAATTTAGGTCAAGAGATGATTTTATGGTTCGTGTTGTAGAGGATGGATTTGATGTCTTTGTACATCTGATTTTGTTTAATGCTTATGATGATAGTGTGAGCCGTGGGAATAATTAGCTCCTACGACTTATTTTTTAGTTCTCTTCTACGCATACTAAAAGAAAAAGTGTTAGGAGAATAAAAATGCCCGCACATAAATCCGCTATATCAGTAGGCCTCCTGTATGTACCTGTATCTATGCAAAAGGCCACCAGAGATACCAGCATCTCATTTAACCAATTGACGAAAGACACCCATGAACGAATTCAATATAAGAAATATTGTCCTAATTGCAGCAAAGAAGTTCCTCCCGCAAACATTATAAAGGGGTACGAATACGAAAAAGGAAAATACGTTGTCTTCGAGTCTAGCGAAATCGAAAGAATAAAGACGACCAAGGATAAAACAATCCACATTGAACACTTTGCAAAACTGGCAGAGGTTGATCAGATCTATTACGATCAAAACTATTATCTGTCTCCTGAAGCTGGTGCTGAAAAAGCATACGAATTACTAAGGCAAGCAATGCTCTCTCAGAAAATGGTTGGGATTGCCAAGACTGTAATTGGAACCACCGAGCATTTGATCATGCTATATCCTACGAAGGACATAATTGTTGCCAAGACACTTTTCTATCAAGACGAACTCCAGGCGATGCCAACACCAGCAGTTAAACCTACTGTTGATAAAGCCGAACTAGATATGGCAAAAATGATGATATCTTCCATGACCAAAAGTTTCGATATAGCTGCATATTACGATGAATACCAAGCACGACTCCGTGATGCAATTGAGAAAAAGATAAGGGGTCAAGAAATCGTCAGCCTTGATAATAGCGTGAATAATAATATTATAAATCTGATGGACGCTCTGAAGGGAACAATCGAGATGAACAAAGATAAAGGCAGTACAGCCTAATGGATATATTCGAAAGAAAAGGCATTAAACCTATGCTGATTGCAGAAATGCAAGACCCATTTAATTCACCGGATCATATCTATGAGATAAAATTGGATGGAATTCGGTGTGTCGCCTATATTGATAGGTATGGGGTGGATTTTCGGAACAAACGTGACAAAAGACTTCTGTCCCATGTTCCTGAATTGACGGATATATATCGTCAGGTTAGGCAGAGGTGTATCTTAGATGGTGAGTTGTTTATTATGTGGAATGGGGTGACGGATTTCTTTAAGATTCAGCGCCGTGTTACATTGAATGATCCATTTAAAATCCAGTTAGACTCTAAGCGGCATCCAGCTGCATTTGTGGCCTATGACTGCATTTACTTGGACGACAGGGAAATTATAGATTACTCCTTGATGGAACGAAAGAACATCTTGAGTGGATTGATTACTGAAAGCAGTTCGTTTGGTGTGTCGAGATATATAGAGGAAAATGGAATACAGCTCTATGAGGCCACTAAACAACAGAAGTTAGAGGGTATTGTTGCAAAGCACAAAGAAAGTAAATACTTTTATGATAAGAAAACTAAAGATTGGATAAAGTGCAAACACATGCAGACTGATGATTGTGTTGTCTGTGGCTACATCAGGAAAGACAATCATATGACCAGTCTTGTTCTGGGGCAATACGATCATGATCAGCTCGTTTATAAGGGCCATGTGACCTTCGGAGTTGGCCTTAAATCCATTTTAGATCAGCAGCCCAGGGAAATACTTGCTTCGCCGTTTGGCTATGTTCCAGAGGGCAATATGAACGCTGTTTGGTTCAAACCGGAGCTTGTTTGTATTGTCGAGTCGATGCCGTCTGATTTAGGTGGCTTGAGACAGCCTGTGTTTAGGGGATTTCGTGATGATAAAGAGGCTAGGGATTGTGTTGTGAGGGATGGTGAAAATTAATAGAGGATGGCCTGAGCCATCCTTTTTTATTAATAGTATGATAACAATTCGTCAAACAGCTCGTATGACTGTAACAGATAACTTATATCATCTTCATCTAACTCAAAACTCATTTCCTTATCCCCAATCAAAGATAAAGTAATTTCATCTCCAGAATTGAGCAAATCTTTTAATTCATAATATGCTTCATTCATGCTTTCTTCAAATGTACTACGCCATAACATTAACTCATACTGGTATGCATCATTGGAATGTGTGACGAAGCTTAATTGTGTTGTAAAAAAAGTTATGTTTTTCTCAGATGATGCAAAAATCATTTGACTCATATGTATATCTTGGGGTAAATAGAAATACAGACTATTTAATGCATAAGTATCAGTACCTATTCCTACAACCTTGATATCCCCAAAGGATATATGATCTTCTTGTTCATTTTTCAGTTCTAATAAATCCAGATTGGAATAATAAGAATATGGAGAATATTCCTGTCTCTTTATATTGGACTCACCATTCTGAAGCCTTTTATTAATATAGGCCATATATTTATTTGAAACACTGGGTTGATCAACGGTTCCTTCTTCTGGTAAACTTAAGATACGAATCTCTGGTGATTCCGTTTCCTCAACGATCACTTGCTGAGTTTCTGTTTCTGTCTCAACAATCTCTGTGGTATTTTCACTTGCTTCCTCCACAGTATTATCTGATTGGCTTGTCATGCTCACTTCGTTATTTTCTTGTGTATTTCTCTGACACGCACTTATTCCTAAAGCTATACAGCCTAAAATAGCAATTAACATCAGACGCTTTCTCATAATTTCATCCCCCTGTTTTAGTAGTTATTTTTCTGTAGAATATGCATACTCCGCAATCTCAAGATGTCGTGTCTCTGTCTGGCAATCACCAGAAAAGTGGAATAGTATCTGATGAATTTTCTCAATCCGTTCTGACGGGTATGGTTTATTAGCAATCAGCTTTTTGAGTTCAGCCATCTCCTCTTGTAATGTGTTGTTCTTAAGTTCACAAGGGAGATTGTAAGCCTTCCTGAGTTTGCCCAAACAGGCATAGCATTCGAGGGGTGACTCAAGACGCACTGGTTCGTTCTTGATTGAAATTTTGATCTCGATACATTGAGACTGTAAAAATGCGTATGATGGAACTGGTTTGTTTTCGGTCATTGTTGGCTCCTTTAAGGTATTAAAATAATACTACAAGTAATCCAGTCTATTTACAAGACTTGACTTTTTTCCCATGTTAGTTATAGCATTATTTTAGTATCTTAAATACAAAAATTTGACGGTGTACAGAATGATCTCCTTTCGTTGGTTTTTTATAATATTCTTGATTACTTTTTGATTACTTTTTCAAGACAGGGTCAAAAAACCTTTATTTTAAGCCATTCTTTTTGCAACTTGCGCACCGAGAGGTCGCAGGTTCAAATCCTGTTACTCCGATTTTTCCTTTAATATCAAGGGTTTGCGAGAAGCTTGTGGGTACATTCCGAGGGCATAATATTCTCCTCAGCAACCATACATACCATAAATCTCTTTTCTTCACATTCTTTGTCTCACCAATAGATTTTCTTTTCTTTCCCTGATATACTTTTCAGAGTTTCCTATTTCTATTACCTATTTCTCATATTTGTCCCCCATAATGCTATTTACTAATTCTCTATCCTATGAGGTTTGCAAAATGTACCGCAAAAGTAAGAATCCATCAGAGATGTTCTTGTTAGCCTTTGATGATAGCTTCAATGCTTTGACTACCTTGACAATTTAATAGACTTTATATCCTTGCCTGTGTTATAATCTACATACGAAATTTGAGGGGTGATATCATGGCATTAATACAAGAAGATCTGCAAGCAATTGCTCATCTGATCCAAGTGAATTTAGAGCCTATACAGAAAGGCCTCGACGATCTTAAATCCGATACGAAAGGGAATTTTGTAGCTATACAGAATGACCTCAACGATCTTAGATCCGATACGAAAGGGAATTTTGTAGCTATACAGAATGACCTTGACGATTTTAAATCCGATACGAAAGGGAATTTTGTAGCTATACAAAAAGGCTTCGACGATCTTAACTCCGATACGAAAGGGAATTTTGTAGCTATACAGAAGGATCTCGGCGACCTTAAATCCGATACGGAAGGGAATTTTGTAGCTATACAGAAGGATCTCGGCGACCTTAAATCCGATACGGAAGGGAATTTTGTAGCTATACAGAAAGGCTTCGACAATCTTAACTCCGATACGAAAGGGAATTTTGTAGCTATACAGAATGACCTTGACGATTTTAAATCCGATACGAAAGGGAATTTTGTAGCTATACAGAATGACCTTGACGATTTTAAATCCGATACGAAAGGGAATTTTGTAGCTATACAAAAAGGCTTCGACGATCTTAAATCTGATACAAA
>DAMAMW010000017.1:18053-119875 GCA_032073745.1 Lachnospiraceae bacterium
AAGGGAATTTTGTAGCTATACAAAAAGGCTTCGACGATCTTAAATCTGATACAAAAGGGAATTTTGTAGCTATACAGAATGACCTCGGCGATCTTAAATCCGATACGGAAGGGAATTTTGTAGCTATACAGAAAGGCTTCGACGATCTTAAATCCGATACTGAAGGGAATTTTGTAGCTATACAGAAGGACCTCGGCGATCTTAAATCCGATACGAAAGGAAATTTAGCTGCTATACAAAATGACCTCGGCGATCTTAAATCCGATACAAAAGGGAATTTTGTAGCTATACAAAATGACCTCGGCGATCTTAAGTCCGATATGAAAGAAGTAAAAACTTCTCTGAGAGAAACTTCCAACATGATTCTTGCTGAACTTGACAGAGTTGAGGAACGAATTAGTGGCAAGTCCGACACTATGAAACAGGAAATTCATCAGCTGCGTGAGGAAGTTCACATTACTAAATATAGTAATGACACGGTTGAGTTACTTCTTAAAAAGGTGACCGACTTAGAAAAGCGCGTTTCCAGTCTGGAAGATATCGCGTAATACCGAAACGATTCAAGGGTGTAAAGTCTATTAAGTTATCAATGATTCACCTCTTTTCACCAGCAAACTATCATCATATGCATAGAAATAATAAATATAAATATAACCGCCCAATATCCTTATAGAAATATGGGCGGTTTTTATTGAAGACAGTTGTGCAAGAATGGAGCAAACCAATGCAAACAAGAACCGCCAATCTCAAAGATATTAATAAAATCAGCAGCATTTTGACAAAAAGCTGGAAATCAGCATATCGTGGCATTATAAATGACAGCTATCTCAATTCACTGCCGGATAATCATTGGGTAAATTTCCTGACCTCAGGATTAAACGACGATAATATCTTCGCAATGGTTATAGAAGTCAGCAAGCAAATAGCCGGTGCTGCAATACTATCGATAGATAAAACCAAAAATACCGCAAACCTCATATCCTTTTACCTGCTGCCCGAATTTATCGGCCATGGTTTTGGTCATACATTTTATAACAGCATCGAAAGAGAACTAATTCACAGAGGGATATCAAAATGTATCCTGGAGGTACTGACACAAAATAAAAGAGCAATCCGGTTCTACGAAGCACGCGGTTTCACAGACACAGGCAAAACAGTAATTGCTGCTTTGGACAATTGCGATTACATATGTAATGTTTACGAAAAGGAGTTCATAATATGACCAGCAAATCAAAACGGTACAATCACACGAAATTCTCACTTACAGTTCTATTATTCATCACATTCACCCTTACAGCATGCAGCCCATCAACACAGACCAGCAATACCACAACCACAGCCCTTACCGAAACCATCGATTCCGCCGTTCCCACAGACATCACCACATCGCAAGAAGCACCAATAACCCGGAACAAAGAATCTATAATAAAAGCCGCCATAACCCAAAACAGCAACTATATCTATCACATGCTCTCCGTCGCCAAATGCGGCTACGACAACAACTACGGCGATACCAACAAGTCATACCACAGCGCAGAAGACCTACAAATTCTCAAACAACACGAAACACTTCTGACCGTAATCGGAGGTGAACACAGCGGTGATTTGTACACCATCTGCGTATCCCTCCCCGCCTCATTAGATGACAGCATTTCACTGGTAACCTACTTCGAAGCCCTTGCCGATCTGTTCAGTACCGGCAGCCTGGAGCAGAATTTTGAAACATACCAGGAAATCTACGAACAGTCATTTGCCACGCTTGGTGCTGAAATAACGCTGGAATCAATGCAGCTGTTTTATGCCGATGCCGAACCGCTCAAACAGGAACTCACCGAAATATGCAGTGTCCTCCGTGACAATTACACCATCTACATCAATAACATATGGCCGGCAACCGAAACAGAATTAACTGCCGTTGTAAACGAACTGAACGAAGTATTCAGCCAGAATGGTTATGACCAGTCCTGGGAATCACTGCTGAACTGTACATACCCGCAAGACACGTTCCAGGCACTGATCACCAATTCCATGGAAAACGGTGCCAACTGTATCAATATCACATCAGAAAAAGATATTTTTTACCACGAGGACAGCATTACTTCCACCATCAATCTGATCAGCCATGAATTTGGCATCTATATGCTCATGGCTGAACTTGATAACACCCCGGCATTTCAGGATTTCACATATTTCAGACTGGCCGAAGGACTGGCCGAATACTACAACACAATCGTAACCGGTGATTCAACAAACTGGGAATGGGCAGATGAATACGTCGAATTTTACAGACAGCAGTCTGAAAATGAGCCTGAACTATCCGCAGAAGAACTGTTCTGGCGTGCAGCAGATCATTTTGTCGTCCAATAGTAATACATAAACAGCAAAAAGCAGGAAAATGGCGTGTTTGATCAAAACACACCACTTTCCCACTATTTTTTTATTCACCTTCATTCAACATCTTAATATCCATATCCTTCGGTAACAGCAGACTCAAAAGAACCGAAACAACAAATACCACCGCTACAACATTTCCGGAAAATACTGACTGAATCATCGGCGGGAAAATAGCCCAGATCCCCACCTCACTTGCCGTTGTAAAGCCGATACCGACTGCCAGCGAAAGGGACACAATCACAACATTACGCTGTGAAAAACCACTTCTGGCTATCATCTGTACTCCCGATGTCAGGATCGTTCCGAACATCATAATTGTACATCCGCCCAGCACCGCATCCGGCAGTGAGGCAAAGAAGTTTCCTACCGGCGGCAGTAATCCGGCTAAAATCATACAGACTGCACCAGTCATAATCGTAAAACGATTAACAACTCTGGTCATGGCAACCAAACCGACATTCTGTGAAAATGAAGTAACCGGCGGACATCCAAATAAACCTGAAATTGCCGAAGCATATCCATCACAGGCCAGTGATCCTGAAATCTCCTCACCGGTAATCTCACGGTTCAGGCCGCCTGCCACAAGGGCTGATGTATCACCAATCGTTTCCGCAGCCGAAACAAGAAATATAATCGCTACCGAAATGATCGCACCCAGATGAAACTCCGGAAAATACGGCAGAATCTTTGGAAAAGCAATAATCCCGCCAGATAAAATCAAACTCAAATCTACCTTTCCAACAAATATAGCAATAACATATCCCACAACCAGACCGGCCAAGACCGACAGCTGCTTTAAGTACCCTTTGGCAAATATATTCCAAAGCAGGCAGGTAAGTAATGTAATACTGCCCAGAATCAGATTCTGTGCCGAACCAAAATCTTCCGCATAACCGCCGCCAAACGATCTGGCACCTACGGTAAATAAAGAGAAACCAATTGCCGTTACCACCGAAGCCGCAACGATCGGAGTAATGATTTTCCGCCAGTATTTTGCCAGCAATCCCAGTGTTCCCTCAAACAGGCCGCCGATCAATACCGCCCCAACCACCGATGGGTATCCGTAATTAGCTGCGATCGTACATAATACCGTCACAAACGTAAAACTGACCCCCATTACGACCGGAAGTTTGGAGCCGATCCGCCAGACCGGATAGAGTTGGATCAATGTGGCAATGCCGGCAACAAACATGGCATTCTGAAGCAGAATCGCAATCTGCGACTGATTAAGTGCCGGCTGAGCTGCTCCGGCAATAATCGTAATCGGTGCCAGATTTGAAACAAACATAGCCAGAATATGCTGAAGACCGAATGGAATCGCTTTTCCAATCGGAACCCTTCCCTCAAGTTTATAGATATTGTTGATACTGCAATCTACACTTTTATTCATGATTTGTATCCCCCATTGGATTTTTTGTTTTTTACTGATCTGACTTACTGCTTATACAATCTAAAATCTAAGTTCTCAGCTCCCCTCCTTTATATTTTACATTCTTCTGTACATACCGATTTGCTACCGTTCCCCCCTCTGTTCCAATCTGATATAAATTTTGGTATCAAAAAAAGAGCAGACCACATAAAACATGTAGCCAACTCTTTACGGTAGTTGCTAGAGACTCTGGGCCAATCCCCAGTATATACACATTGATAAAAATTTCTCATTTAGTTGTTATTGAAACCATTATAACACCTAAATTTTTATTAGTAAATAGCACAAAAACCTAAATTTTTTTTAGATTTTTGTGCTACATTTACAAATACATCTTCATTTTCACGTTTATTCTAAATACTCTTATCCCCTAAAACAATATTACATTTGCTGAGCCAGATACAAAGCGCCCATATAAGGCTCCTGTGATGTACATTCCACACGATCCGTCAATACATAAAGCCGCTCTTTTACAAGTTTCAGATAAATATCAGATCCCTGTATCGTCCCGCCGCTGAGTATAACCGGAAATGATCCGGACAGATCAAGACTCCGTACTGCTGCATCAGCCATCATAAAGATATCATTCGCTGCATCTGATAAAATTTCCATCGCAACCTCATCACCTGCCGCTGCCGCTGTATCTACCAGTCTGGAAAAACCGGCAATCATCGACTTATTCGAATTCGGTGCATAGACCAGTTCCAGAATATCCGTAACTTCCGATAATCCACAGGTATCAATCAGCATTTTGGCGAGCATAGTCGGTTTTTCCCTGCCATCGTAACTCTTCAGACTCCGGCAGATTGCCTCACGGCCGATCCAGTAACCGCTGCCTTCATCACCGATCATATGTCCCCAGCCACCAATTCTGGCCGTCTTGCCGGAGGCATCCTTACCCAGGGCAATGGACCCGGTTCCGGCAATAATGACAACTCCCGGTTCCCCCTTGGCCTCGCTCTCCAGAACTATCTCGACATCGTTCACAACCTTAACCGGACATTCCAGACCGATTCCTTTTACCAGACCGGTATACTGAATTACATGCTGCGGCAGGTCAACTCCGGCACTGCCGATACAGACACCTTTTAAATCTTCCAGTCCTTTTCCCTGTTCATCTAAAAATGAAAACAGGAGTGATTTTATATTACCTTGTACTGATGCTGCCGGATTAGAATTCGCATTTGTACTGCCGCCGATATAAGGACCATAATAATTCCCTTCCTCATCGACTGCTATAAGGCGGCTTTTCGTTCCTCCACCATCAATTCCTGCAAAATACACTAACATCCCCCTTTGTTAAATGAAGGCAGATATTCCCGATGAGCTTCAAACAACTCATCAAGCACTACCTTAGCCTTCTTTTCATCATCTGTGAGCGGATTGATACACAAGGCAAGCAATGCCTTTTCGTAACTTCCCTCACAAGCTGCTTCTACCGCCAGCCGTTCAAATGACTTAATCTGCTGAACCAGACCATTGGCTGCTGCCGGCAGCTTTCCTACCGTCAGCGGAACCGGTCCGTCCTTGGTAATCACACAGCTGACTTCAACCGCACTGTCATCGTCAATGCCCTGAATCGCACCGTTATTCCGGGTATCAACCGGCTGAATATCACGTTTATCGGTATAGATGGATTCAATCAGACGGCAGGCTGCTTCCGAATAAAATGCCCCGCCTCTCTCTTCCAGCTGCTTTGGTTTGATATCCAGACTCTCATCAGCATAAATATCAAACAGTTCTTTCTCAATCTTTTTCACCGCCTGCGCACGGGTATTGCCTTCCCGGTACTCTTTTAACTCATCCTCAAGCATTGTCTGTTTCTTATAATAATAGTTGTGGTATGGACACAGCAGCATTCCCAGTGTCTCAACAAACTCCGGCGTGTAATCTACCGGAATAACATTTTTTACAGTGAATACTGTTTTCCGGTTCGGATCATATACTTTTTTAATTGTCTCTTCCGTAACATCCACACCATCAAGGAAAATCTTTGTTCCATATACCAGATGATTAAGACCGGCAAACCGGATATGCACTCTTGAAGGTTCTACTTCAAGTACCTGTGCCACCGAACGTTCCATATGAATCGGAACATTACACAGTCCGATCACACGTTTCAGCGAACTGTAACGGATCAATGCCTCCGTAACAATACCACTTGGGTTTGTAAAGTTAATCAGCCATGCCTCCGGACAATACTGCTCAATGTCCTTTGCAATCTCAAGCATCACCGGAATCGTCCGCAGTGCTTTGAATAAACCTCCTGCGCCGTTCGTCTCCTGTCCCATCATGCCATGGGACAGCGGAATCCGCTCATCCTTTTCCCTGGCATCCAGACCGCCGATACGGAACTGTGTGGTAACAAAAGATGCCCCTTTCATAGCTTCCTTCCGGTCCAGAGTCGTATATACCTTCATATCAACGCCTGCTTTTGCCGCCATCCGGCGGATCAGTCCGGCGTTGATCTCCTGCTTTTCACGGCCCTCTTCAATATCGACCAGCCAGTATTCCTCTACCGGAAGTACCGATGCCCGCAGCAAAAGTCCTTCGGCCAGTTCAGGGGTGTAGCTGGAACCGCCTCCGATTGTTACTATTTTCATCCTTTCCTGCTCCCCTTTCTATTTCAAATAATTAAAGTTAATCAGTTCAATCTTTTGTCCGGACAGATAATCCCGGATCCTGTCAGAAGTCAGAATCTCATATTCATTTACTCGCGGCAATGCATATGAACTGGCTTTTTTAAGTGTTGCATCAACATATGCCGGATGTGCCATCAGTTCCAGAACTTCCTGGTCTTTTTGCTCTTCCAGAATATCGATCAGATGCTGTATGGACAGCTCCGGTCCGTAGAACCGGTCGGAAAACGCCCGATCTCCGCGGTAAGGAAGCGAATAACGTTTTGACAGTACCTTCATCACTTCCTGATTATGCTTCAACATATGCACATGATGATGACTGTCCAGATGTGTCGGTACGATCCCGCTCTTTAACACCCGTTCAATCTGGGCACTAAACTCCCGCTCTACCTCTTCAGGCTCAAACGATTCGTGACATTCTTCCAATTCACTCAGCTTGAAAAATGCGCCGTTATCATCAACAAGTGTTTTATGTCCTTCCACAACCGGACGGCCATATGTCAGGATCAGGTGGATACCAATACCCAGGCCCGGATTCTTCTGCGAAAGTTCCAGGGCATGATCATAAGCCTCTCCGGTTGCCATCAGCGTGGTGGAACGGACAATTCCCAAATGGAATGCATCAACAATACCAAAGTTAACTCCCCGTGATAAACCAAAATCATCTGCATTGACAATCAGTTTCATGTTGTGCTCCTTTATCCGTCCAAACGACGATACAGATCAATGATTTCCTTTGCCATATCTCTGACGGCCATCGCTGTCATCAGGTGATCCTGAGCGTGCACCATCAAAAGGGAGATCGGCAGCTGCTCTCCGCCGGCTTCTTTCTGAATCAGATCAGTCTGGGTATGATGAGCTCTCAGCAGCTGTTCGTTGCATTCTTCCATTGCTTTGTCAGCTGCTTCCAGATCACCGTTTTTAGCAAAAGCAATCGCTTCCATTGCAAAGCTTCTGGCACTTCCGCTGTCCACAACGAGATTCATAATAATCAGTTCCATATTGTTATCCATAAACATAGTCCTCTCCCTTTATGCGGCTTCAGCAAGCTGCTCTTTCTTCAGTTCTTCTTTATCGATGCGTCTGACAAACGGCAGATAGATCACAAAACTGATCGCAATATTGATAATCTGCAGGATACATGCCTTCCAGTCACCGCCGGTTACTAAAAATCCGGAAATAATCGGTGGTGTCGCCCATGGGATAATCGCCACGGTCCTTCCTACCAGACCGACTGACATTGCCAGGTAGCTGATCGTTGCAACTGCAACGGGAGCCAGAATAAACGGTACCAGCAGCATCGGATTTAATACGATCGGTACTCCGAATATTGTCGGTTCATTAATGTTAAACATTGACGGGCCAATCGAAAGACGGCTGATCATACGGTTCTGCTTTGCCTTACATATTAAGAACATAGCCAGAAGCATGCCCAGTACGGTACCGGAACCGCCGATATAAACGAATGCATCCAAAAACGGTTTGGTAACAATATGCGGAACTGCTGCTCCGGCCTGGAATGCTGCGGTATTAGCTTCCATCATCTGCAGCGAAATCGGCTGAATAATACCTTCGATAATATTGGAACCATGCAGGCCAAAGAACCACATCACCTGATTCAGCACTACTACAATCAATGCATAACTTAAGCTGTCTGCAACTGACAGCAGCGGCTGGCTCACAAATTTAGTTACCAGGGCAAAAATACTCATTGGTGCTTCCAGTCCCATAATCATCTGAGCAACATTCTCAATAACCATGGTACCTGCCACGATGCAAAGAATCGTAATACCACCTGGCAGAATTGCTGCAAAAGAACGTCCTACTGCTGGCGGAACGCCATCCGGCATCTTGATAATCAGTTTGTCATTTCTCTTTAAACGAACAAACATCTCTGTTGCAATCAGCGCAACAATGATACCGACAAACAGTCCCTGCGCATTTGTAAATGCGCGGCTGACATTTCCCCATGCACCAATCTGTTCACCGGCTTCTGATACCGCGGTGATCGACTGCGGTACAATTGACATATAGCTGGCCAGAGCCACCACTGCTGCAGCAATCGTATCGGCGTCATAATGCTTCGCCAGGCTGTATGCTATCGCAATAACTGCCATCAAACCAATCATGTCAAAGGTTCCCCACCAGATATTACTATTGAGAGTACTGATAAATGACGGCAATGCCATCGAAGTACCAAACATCTCATTCAAAATCCCCGGAATCTGATTAATCAGAGTTACCAGTGATCCGATAATCATCAGCGGCATCAGTGTAACAAAACCATCACGGATAGCAACCAGATGGCGCTGTGATCCCAACTTGGTAAAATACTTCATCAATACGTTCATACTCTTCTCTCCTTTACCTTACTGATTATCAGCCGATCAGATTAAGTGCCTGCTGTAATACTGCTTTCCCATCCATACAACCATAGTTTCTGATATCAATCACATCCAGTTTCACCGGTCTGTCACCTAATGCTTTCGCTACCTGATCTTTCAAAAAACGTACCTGCGGGCCTAATAAAATAACATCAGTTTCATCATAATATTTTTTTGATTCAGCTTCGCCGCAGGCCCAGATCTTGCACTCGGTACCGGCTTCCGTTGCGGCAGCCTCCATTTTCTTTACCAACAGACTTGTAGACATTCCTGCGCTGCAGATCAACATAATACGTTTCATTTTCATTTCTCCTTTTATTTAAATAATTTTTAGTTTACAGTTCCAGATTCGAAAACAATCGCTCCCGGCCGAATATAAATCCGCCTTGCAGGCCTGCTTTATTGCCAAGCATACTCGGCAACAATTCGGGAGCACTTACAGTCGTCCGGTTCAGAATCACTCCGATCTGTTCTTTTAAAATATCGAAGAATTCCAGATATTCACCGCCGATTACGATGCGTTCGATATCGAGCAAGGCATTAATATTAGATATAATAAATCCCAGTTCCTGCCCGATCCATGCAATCTTTTCTGTCATATAAATGTCTTGTTCATTGATGAGTGTAACCAGATCTTCAAACTCCAGGCTTCCCTTCTCCGCCATCAGGGCTGCTGCTCTTTCAGATGCCCGCCCGGCATTGATATCTTCCTCCGTCTGCTCAAGTACCGCTTCAATAGTAACCTGTTCCTCGATCCGGATCCCCTGTTCGTAACTGTTACGATCCGTGAAATAGGAAAGCTCTCCGGCTGCAAAGTTCTTGCCCTCATACAACTTACCTTCGATCACAATTCCGGCTCCCAGACCAACACCGCAGCTTATGTATACCATGTTCCTGCAGCCGGCACCGCTGCCTAGTTCCAATTCTCCCAGCACTGCAACACTCATGTCATTTTTGATCACAGCCGGCACTCCGAAGTATTCAGTCAGTGCCCGATCCAGACCAATATTGGCCCAGCCATGCTGCGGGTGTGCATATACCAGTTGGTTGTTCTCATTGTAGATACCCGGTGATGACAAAACGATCATGCCAAGATTCAGATCCCCTGCCTCTTCCAGCAGCTGTTCGACTGCCTGCAGCATAGCGCTGATCTTTTCCTCCGGTCCGGCCTTTGAGCTGATCTTCAGCCGGCTCTGACTGATGATCTTTCCTGACAGATCGCCAAGCGCCAGCATCGGCCGCCGCAGATTCAGATCTACTACCACAATCATCCGGTAGCAGCTGTTAAAACCTAACAGCCTCGGCTTTCTGCCGCCTTCCCGGGAAGCATTTCCCTCGCCGGCTTCGAAGACCAGTCCTGACTGAATCAATCCCTCAACGTTTTCAGCTGTCGCCGGTTTTGATAGTTCCAGCTTCTTTGCCAGACCGGCCCGTGACATCTGCCCTTCTCTCATCAAGGTGTCAATTATTTCTTTCTTGTTATGTATTCGTGCACTTGATTGATTCGCTGCCATATTCGTGGCCCCCTTGAGGTTGGTTAGTAAAGTTTTCTTACTAACCACAGTATATACCATTCGTATGCAAATTGCAATAGGTTTTTATAATTTTTTGCAGTTTTTTATTCAATATTTTGTTTCCATGATTTTCCACTTTGGTTTTTTTGTCAAATCAACCAATTAGGATGTACATTTTCGCGGGGGAAAGGTGCCTGGTTGGGCGGGAATCGGCTCCGTTCGTTCACTGGGGCAGTCCTAAGATTCGAACCCGGACTTTGCCGCGGCACCGGTTCGAAGAAACGAGAACTCTGAAGACTTCTCGCTTCCCTCACCTGGATTTCTGATTGGAGTACAGAAATCCTCCGCGGCAAAGCCCGGGTTCGAATCTAAGGACTGCCGACAGCTTTCTCAATGTCGCCGATTCCCGCCCAACCAGGCACCTTTCCCTGCCAAAATATTCGCCTCCTCTAGATAAAAAACCTATACAATGGCAGCTATTTTATTTACAACTACCATATTTAAAGCCACACATAGCGGGGTCGCTCTTCTCCAAACCATCGGTAGCGCAGCCAGTCATCCAGGATTATTGCTGCCAGGGATACAAATAGCCACAGCACGAAAAACTGTGGACTAATCTG
Organism: Lachnospiraceae bacterium; assembly: GCA_032073745.1. Classification (GTDB taxonomy): domain Bacteria; phylum Bacillota; class Clostridia; order Lachnospirales; family Lachnospiraceae; genus Brotaphodocola. The sequence continues at coordinate 29,034 of DAMAMW010000017.1, forward strand.
CCCCAGAATATTGCCTGGTAGGTTGCTGTAATTCCAGACGTCCCAGCCCAGCCAGAGATTTACGATGCAGCCGGTCGCAAATTCCAGTATGGTGACTATGCAGGCACCCAAGAACATTTGCTGCCACACCGGCATGGACCAGGGGAATATTTCATTGATAAATCCCAGGCACAGAAAACAGAGACCGCCCAGCAAAAACATTGTCCAATGACTTCTGCCCCGCCATGTCATTTCTATTATTACATACAAAACGCCGCCAACATCAAATAAAATCAGATATTTGTTTAGTAATCGGTGTCCCATTAACGACATCCTTGTTATTTTATTTAATTAAATTATATGCATATTCTGCCTCGTATATTTTGTTGGCTTAAAGAGAAAATTAATCTTAGGGCGATAAGGTTGAATTTTTCCTATGCCTGAATTTAAACTGCTAAGCAGAACCGGAGGTAAATATGGCGTCTTATGTATCTTCCAAAATCCAGGACAAATTCGATTCGCTTTCGATTAACTTGAAAAACCGAATTCTTGAAAAGAATGTCCGTCTGGAGACAATTTATGATCTGATGAATGTACTTGAGGAAATTGTAGCTGAAGATGAAAGGAGGTAACAGTTATGGATTATCAGGACAAGTTTAAGAACCGTGTTAATGACGATGACTATGGTGACGGTGACACTCCGGAAGCAGATATTAACCCGTATTATAAGAATGTGGAGCCGCTTCCCGAATCAGCACGCCCACGGCGCGACGGCCCCGGCGGAAATTAAAGGCAGGTTGTATGCTTTAGGATTGCACCTTGCAGATTACATTGCAGATTAGAAAAGGACTGGCCGGAAACTGCGGCAAGGTGAATGAATTTCACCTGTACTGCTGTTTCCGGCCAGTCACCTATTGTTCAAAGTAATCTTTATATTCAACCTCTATGGCATGTTTCATTCGTGTCATACTGATATAGAGATGCTTTTTTAAGGCTTCTTCTAATCCGTTCTCGTCTTTTTGTTCCATCAGTTCAAGCAGGTGGTAATGTTCATTGATGATTCGGGTAAAGTCGGTTTCTGTTACGAAATCGAGCATCCGGAATCTGGTATAGTGAACTTGTTGTGCCTGGATGAATTCCCAGAGCTTTTCTTTATCGGTAGCGGCAAACCAGATGCTGTGCATCCGGGCATCGATCCGGTAGAATTGCTCCGGCTCAAATCCGGCTTCCTGAATCAGAAGTTCCTGGCAGCGGATCTGGTGACGGATTTCCTCGTAGCTCATCGGAGTGGCGATTTTGATAAAATCACGCATCACCATCAGCTCTACGGCCACCCGCATATAGATCATCTGCTTGATATCTTTTAGATTGAGCAGTGATACACAGGTACCGGAATACGGAATGGTAGTTACAAAGCCTTGCTCCTGCAGACGTCTGAGCGCCTCCCGGACCGGTGTCCGGGAAACGTCAAAACGGTTGCAGATCTCATTTTCGCTGATAGGTTGACCCGGTTTTAATTCTAAGTCAAGAATTTCACGCTTCAGTGTATTGAATACGAAATCACTGCGGTTTTTATTACTTAAATCACCCATGCCAACCCCCTGGTTCTATAAACTCTGAATATTATGAAGGCTGCTTTCCGATGTAAGCCTGGATACCGCCATCAACGTACAGAATCTGTCCATTTACAAAGTTTGATGCATCAGATGCCAGGAATACTGCCGGTCCGCCCAGATCTTCTGCTTCACCCCAACGGCCTGCGGGAGTTTTAGCAATGATGAACTGGTCAAATGGATGTCTGGATCCGTCTGCCTGCGGCTCACGCAGCGGTGCAGTCTGAGGAGTAGCAATGTAGCCAGGTCCGATACCGTTACACTGGATGTTTGCTTCACCATACTCAGACGCGATGTTTCTGGTCAGCATCTTGAGTCCGCCCTTTGCTGCTGCATATGCGGAAACCGTTTCACGGCCAAACTCGGACATCATGGAACAGATGTTGATAATCTTCCCGTGACCTTTTTTGATCATGCTCGGCAGAACTGCTTTTGCCATGATAAATGGTGCGTTCAGATCGATATCGATAACCTGTCTGAAGTCTTTTGCTGACATTTCGATCATCGGAACACGTTTGATGATGCCGGCATTATTAACCAGGATATCTACAACGCCAACTTCTGCTTCGATCTTTGCGATCATTGCATTAACACCATCTTCATCGGTTACGTCGCATACATAACCGTGAGCTTTGATGCCTTCCGCTTCATAACTTTCAATACCTTTATCTACAAGTTCCTGTTTGATATCGTTAAATACGATGGTTGCACCTGCTCCTGCCATTGCTTTTGCCATTGCAAAACCAATACCATAGGACGCACCGGTAATCAGGGCTACTTTGCCTTCGAGAGAATAATTCTTTGTGTAATCCATGTTCTTTATCTCCTTTTCATTTTGATTGTATACAACTTTATATAATTGTATACAATTTCCTTATAGGTATACAATAACACAAGTGCCCATTGATTGCAATAGGCACTTGTCACAAATTCATATTAATTTTTACTGTTCAGGTGATTTCAGGTCATTACATCGTTGGCGCCATCAGAATTCTTCCGGTTCCGCGATATACGTTGACAAGTCCCTCTCCTGATGCGGCTGAACCGATCAGTGATTTGCCGGAACGCTCAACGGTAAACTTCAGGGAATTAGACCAGGCAATCGCCATATTTCCGTCGATTTTCACTTCGTCATTTTCAAGATTGAATTCGATTAACTCGTCTCTTGGTACCGGACTCTCCAGTACTGCGATCCCACGGCCGGACAGGGACAGATTAAACAGGCCCTCTTTACCGGCTACGGCGGAAGATAAATTGGTACGGGCTACCACCTTCTGTTCAATACTGGATTCACAGGCCAAAAACAGACCATCTTCCAGTACCAGACTGCCCCATTCGGAGACGTCTTCCAGCAGAATATATTTATATGTAGGTTCCAGCATCACCAGACCATTGCCTGTATACTCCGGTTTTACAGTTGATTCTTTGGTTACTTTGGAAGCGATTGCTTTGCCTAAAAAGTCACCCACACCTTTGATTCCCGATGTCATATTTACTGCGCCAGACATCCACTGCATGGCCCCCGCCTGTACAGTAAACGCATTGCCGTTTAATTCCAGTAATACCTGACGTTTTCTTACATTCATTTTTGCCGCAAAATACGCTGACATTACGGAGTTCGGATTCACACTCAGGTCCTGCTGATGCTCAAATACCTTAACCGGTCCTTTTTCTGTGATCATCCTCATGTTGCCGTTGTCGTACAAATTCTTGTAACTTACCATTCCAAAATCCTCTCTTGTATCGTTTTTTGTCACTTATGCAGTGTATCATATTCCTGGGATAAAAACAACAAAACCGGCACCTTATTCAAAGGTACCGGTAAATAAGCAATGATATAGCAACACCAATAATACTCGCCATCGTAATCCGGATGGTCAGCCCGAAGGTTATCACCAGAATACCCAGATTCAGGGTCATCGGTGTATTAATTCCAAATGTTTCGCCAAAGTTGAGCCATGACAGAACTGAAACGTTCTGCGCCAGTTCGCCGATAAATCCGCCCAGAACAATTCCTGCCAGCATCAACAGCAGCAATACCCAAAAGTTTTTATTTCTCATCTTTCGTCCCTCTCCTTATTGCGTCTTTTAGTTTACCATAAGACGGAGGGAATCTCAAGTCAAAATCCTACGTTCTGGGCGTTTTTACTTTATCAAATGCCGGGTTGAATGCGTAGAAATTGCGGCTGTCCAGATTGTCCTGAACGATTCTCAGGGTTTCACCGAAACGCTGAAAGTGTACAACTTCCCGCTCCCGCAGGAAACGGATCGGATCACAGACTTCGGGATCTTTTACCATTCGCAGAATATTATCATACGTGGTCCGGGCTTTCTGCTCCGCAGCCATGTCTTCGAATAAATCGGTGATCGGATCACCTTTTGACTGGAATGCCGCGGAAGAAAATGGTACGCCGCCGGAAGACTGCGGCCAGATGCCGGTTGTATGATCAATATAATATGGTCCGAAACCTGATTCTTCAATCTGCTCAGGGGTTAGATTCCTGGTGAGCTGCTGAACTATCGCTGCTACAATTTCGAGATGCCCAAGTTCCTCGGTTCCGACATCAGTCAGAATTGCTTTTCCTTCTTTATATGGCATCGCGTAACGCTGTGATAAGTACCGCAGTGCTGCGCCTGCCTCACCGTCGGGTCCGCCATACTGACTCATAATAAACTGTGCCATCTTAGGATTCGGCTGACTAATCTTTACCGGATACTGCAATCGTTTTTCATATCTCCACATCAGTTATTCCCTCCTTCCCAGGGCCACGGGTCATCAAGCCAGTTCCAGGAATCCGCCGTTACCTGGTTATACATCAGGGGGCCATAGTTCATCTGATAATTGTTGATGGCCTCCTGGTTGGCATTTCTGATATAATTATAGTAGTTCATTGCGACCTGGTCCGTTGGATGGGTGTCAAGATAAAGAGCGGCATCATCCAGCGCAAATCCTGTTTCATATACTTTTCTCAGCATTTCATTATTGATTCCATACATAACTAGCGGCACCTCCCCATTACAAATGGAAAATCAAGTTCCGGAAACAGGGTTCCTCTGGATATCGCCTGTTCGATCGGATAGGTCTGATACCATTGCTGCCATGGCACATAAGCCATTGCAACCGGCATCGAACCATAGCTGTCAATGTTGTTCATCTGGGGCAGATTCGTGAGAACGCTTTCAACCGGCACACTCGCCCGGTAAAAAGATTCTGAATTACGCTGTCTCATTCTTGGTTGTTTTGGCGGTGCCGTACTATTATCATTACATACACCGCTGCAGTTGGTGTTCATGCATGGTGGTGTCGGCATCTGCGGCCGACCTGGGAACACACCGCTTTGATTGTTGCTGCAAGCCATAGTTAAACTCCTTCTTAATTAAAAGCTCTATACTATATTATGGATACATCTCGTACCAGGTTCCGCCAAATTGCATGGTTGTCACACATGTCTCACCGTCCACATATCATTTAGTACAGAACAAAATATAAAGGAGATTTTTAAAATGTGTGGATTTTGCAATAATAGAGGAAACTGGAACAATAACAGCTGCGGCTGTAACAACAATAACAACTGGAACAACCGACTGCGCAGAGCCTATTGTGAAGGCTATGAAGCAGGATACCGCGAAGGCTATGAAAGAGGCTTCCGTGACGGCAGAGAGTACGATGGGGATGACTGTGGCCAAGGCTGCAACTGTAACTGCAATTAAACCAAATTACTAAATATCGAAAGTTAAACTCCAAAAATTAAAAAAGAGACACCAGGCCGCCACCTGGTGTCTTTCGTGATTCTTGTCGATTCGTCATCCATGTCAATTCGTTATTCACGATTGTTTGCCTTTTCATAGAAATATCTGATAATATCTTTTCTGGTAATGATTCCAATAAAGGATCCAAGATCATCCACTACCGGTACAAAATTCTGATTTAATGCCTTGTCAACCAGGTCTTCCATCTTGGCATCGGCCTTAACCGTGTGGTAATCCATCCGTCGGCTGATCGCAGTGACCGGAATCGATTCTGATCCTTTCAGGCTGAGATTATACTGGTTTTTAATCCCCCAAAGCAGGTCTCCCTCAGTAAGGGTACCGACATAGTTGCCGTCCTGCTGGATCACAGGAACTGCCGAAAAACGATGATGCTCCATCTTTTCAAGTGCCTGCCTCAACGATTCATGGTCAAAGATGTAGGCAATTTCGCTTTTTGGTGTCAAAAAAAATAATATATTCATCTTCTGCTCCGTTCTATGTAGTCTCGAATCATTATATCACAATAACCTGTCCAATCATATAAACAATTTATGAAAGAATTTTAAACAAAAAAGAAAGGAGACCTTGTCTCCCTTCCCCGTTTGTTATTCCAGATAATCCAATGGATCGACTGTTTTGTCCTGATGCATCAATTCTACGAACACATTGCTGCCTTCAATAGAATAATACTTGGTCGGCTCAGCTACATATCCCATCAGCTGTCCCTGCTCCAGATATTCGCCTTCAATTGCAGATACCTCTTTGAGCTGTCCGCAAATAAGCGCATAATCATTTCCCAGATCCAACTTCAGATAGTTGCCGATTTCTTCGTTGAATCCGCTCTCCAGTACTCTGGCATTGGCAGGGGCATATACAGGGTCACTTACTTCGCCCTGAATAATCAGTGCCGGATTACATTTGTACTGGTCTAATGTCGGAAAATAAATGGTGGATTCCATATTATAATCCAGAATGACATTGCCGCGTACCGGCCAGACCATTTTGCTGCTGTCACTGAAGTTTAATGTCAGTGCTTTCGCGCCTTCCAGTCCGGTTCCAACTGCCTGTGCTTCATCAGCAGCATTATTGGTGTTTTCTCCGGAATCTGCTACCTGATAGGTATGTTCCTCATTTCCTTCTTTTGTTTCAGGCTGTGCCTGAGTCGCATTGGACTCTCCGGCCACCATCGCCTGTGATTCTGTGACAGATTCTTCGGCTAAAAATTCCTGCTCGTTCTGCATATCCACGTATGGATTCTGCTCCTGTCCACTTCCATTTTGCATTGTTACAACTCCTGCTGCAGCTACTATAGTCAGCAGGCCTAGCACCAGCATGACAAGGAATAATTTGTCCTTGAACATTTGATTTAATTTCTCTTTCACCGTTTATCACCTCGGTACTATTTTCACCAAAGTACGAAGACTTATTCAGAAATTACAGAGATATTTTTATAATAATAATTTAATATGTCCTGATACCCCCATCCGTCCTTTGCCATAGCGTCCGCTCCGGCCTGACTCAGACCGTATCCGTGCCCTTTTCCCTTCACGATTGCAGATATCTTTCCATCCGCTCCGGAGAACTGATAGGAGGCAGACGGAAGCTCCAGAGCATACTGAATTTCATCTCCCTGATAGGTTCTGGCACCGATTTTCATCTCCAGTATGTAACCGGCATCGTCCTTTTTGACGGTCTGGATTTCCTGCGGCAATTGTTCTGCCGTTACCGGCGCCGCATCCGTCATCCGGCTGATCCGCCCGGCAAAATCTCCCGGCTCCCAGGAAAATGTCTGGCTGAATCCATCGTATCCCGAATCCCACTTGCTTTCAACCGACTGCAGATACGGATAATCCTCAGTCCCCTGTCTTGTCCGACCGGCACTGATACCATGAAACATAGGCAGAATCCAGCGATTATCATACTTCATAACCATTCCTTCTGTTGCCGTCACAGCTTCTTCACAGCGTTTTAAATATTCCCTCGTTTTTTCCGGATTCCACAGTCTGGTCTGCTGGCCGTCTTCCAGATAGTCCAGGTCCAGTTCCTCTTCATGAATTTCACTGCGCCCGTCCAGCAGCCGGTATACATAGGTTCTGGCGATCACGGCCTGACATTCCAGTGCTGCCATCTCATATTCCGGATTGATCTGGCAGGCAATGATTCCCGGCAGGTAATCTTCCAGCCACATATATGTCTGCAGATTCTCCCGCTTCACCAGAATTTTCGGCTGTACGGTTTTTACGATCTCCGTACTTGATACCGCAGTACCTTCATCTGCATCTGTAACCTGGCTTTCTGCCTGTGTTTCCACTGTCACGGTGCTGTCTGCGGTTGACGCGGCACGGATATCGCCGGTTGTCGCCATCCATATCATACTGACTACCCAGGGAAATATTAAAAGCCCGCTGATCGCTCCAATCCATTTTTTCATCAAAAAATCCCTCCCAACTACTAATAACGTGGTACTAGTAGTCTATGAAGGGATTTTTCTTTCTATTCGGAAATGTAATAATTACATCTCTACTTTTACTTTTTCCAGATGCCAGATATCCTTAACGTACTCTTCGATCGTACGGTCGGAAGTGAATTTTCCGGAGCAGGCCACATTCATAATCGCTGCATTTGCCCACCAGGTTTCATCACGGTATGCCTCATCCACACGCTTCTGTGCCTCTGCATAAGAACGGAAGTCTTTTAATATGAAGTAAGTGTCGGCACGATCACTATTTTGAGTGTTCAGCAGTGAGTTGTAAATCTCACGGAACTGCTCCGGATCCTGCGGTGAATAGTAACCATTAATCAGCTGCATCAATACCCTGCGGATATCCTGATCATGATTGAAGATCTCCATTGGATTGTATCCGCCGTTCTGCTCCAAAGCTATGATCTCATCAGATAATGCACCAAAGATAAAAGCTTTGTCTTCGCCGACTTCTTCAGCGATCTCAACATTCGCACCATCCATTGTGCCCAGTGTCAGCGCACCGTTTAACATGAATTTCATGTTGCCGGTACCGGATGCTTCTTTACTGGCAGTCGAAATCTGTTCGCTGACATCAGATGCCGCAAAGATAATCTCGGCATTTGACACACGGTAATTTTCGATGAATACTACTTTGATCTTATTATTAATGCTTCTGTCATTGTTGACCACATCTGCCACAGCATTGATCAGCTTAATTGTCATCTTCGCCCGGCGATAGCCTGCTGCCGCTTTGGCACCAAAGATAAATGTTCTCGGAACCATATCCATATTAGGATTATCTTTCAGCTGATTGTACAGATACATTACATGCAGGATATTCATCAGCTGCCGTTTGTATTCGTGCAGACGTTTAACCTGTACATCAAAGATCGAACGCGGGTCAACATCAATGCCGTTGTGCTCTTTGATATATTTGGCCAGACGCAGTTTGTTCTGGTATTTGATGTTCATAAATTCCTGCTGGCATTTTTCATCATCGGCATATACTGCAAGCTTATGAATATGCGGCAGGTCGGTAATCCATTCATCACCGATTTTGGAAGTTACCCAGTCTGCCAGCATCGGATTGCCATGGAGCAGGAATCTTCTCTGGGTAATGCCGTTGGTTTTATTATTAAACTTCTCCGGCATCATCTGATAGAAATCCTTCAGTTCCTGATCCTTTAAAATCTCAGTATGAAGTCTTGCCACACCATTGACCGAAAAGCTTCCGGCAATTGCCATATGAGCCATCTTGACCTGACCGTCATAGATGATTGCCATTTTCGCAATCTTGCTCTGGTCACCCGGATAAGCCTGGGCAATCTGTTCAATAAAGCGGCGGTTGATCTCTTCCACGATCTGATAAATACGCGGCAGCAGACGGGAAAACAGTTCGATCGGCCATTTTTCCAGTGCTTCAGCCATGATTGTATGGTTGGTGTAAGCACAGGTTCTGGTCGTCACTTTCCAGGCTTCATCCCAGGTCAGCCCGTACTCATCGAGAAGGATCCGCATCAGTTCAGCTACTGCGACAGTCGGATGGGTGTCATTGAGCTGAAATACATTCTTTTCATAGAAATCACGTATATCCTCATGCTTCTCCATATATTTAAGAACTGCCCGCTGTACACTGGCCGAAATGAAGAAATACTGCTGTTTCAGACGCAGTTCCTTACCGGCATAGTGATTGTCGTTGGGATACAGTACTTCGACGATATTTCTCGCCAGATTCTCCTGTTCGACTGCCTTCTGGTAATCGCCCTTATCAAAGGAATCAAGACTGAAGGTATTGATCGGCTGGGCATCCCAGATTCTCAGCGTATTCACTACGTTGTTGCCGTAACCGACGATCGGCAGGTCATAAGGAACAGCCATAACCGACTGATACCCTTCCTGAACGAATTTTTCTTTATTATTTTCCCATACGGTTCTGACATAACCGCCGAATTTTACTTCCGTAGCATATTCAGAACGGCGCACCTCAAAAGGATTGCCGTTTTTCAGCCATTCATCAGGAACTTCGATCTGATAACCATCGACAATCTTCTGCTTGAACATCCCATAACGATAGCGGATGCCGCAGCCATAGGCCGGATAACCGAGCGTTGCCAGTGAGTCGAGGAAACATGCCGCCAGACGGCCCAGGCCACCGTTGCCAAGAGCCGCATCCGGCTCCTGGTCTTCGATCAGATTCAGGTCAAAGCCCAATTCTGACAGTGCTTCTTTGATCTCGTCATGGGCACAGATATTGATGATGTTGTTGCCCAGTGCCCTGCCCATCAAAAATTCCATCGACAGATAATACAGCGTCTTGGCATCCTGCTTCTCGTATTCCTTATGGGTCGCAATCCACTCATCGATAATGATATCCTTAACCGCAAATGCCACAGCCTGAAATACCTGTTCCGGGGTAGCCTCATCGATCGTCCGGCGAAACAGATTCTTCACATTATCGACTACCGCTTCTTTAAAAGCTACTTTATTAAATCCTTGATTCATATTCAGTCATTCCTCCTGATTGCTGGCGCTCTCAACCGCCCAGATTCTTTTCCACACCTAACATTACCGCTTCGCCGTTGATATTCCATTCTTTGGCAAATCCCTGCATCTGTCCCAGGGAAATGTGATCGGCAAGTACTTCCATTTTGATCTCATCCGCATGTGCTTTCAGAATTTCAGCGATTTTATCGTTGGTATCCTGATACAGGTGGATGTGGTCAGTTACTTCAAACCCGGCTTCTTTTCGCATGGTCTGGATCTTGCTCACCAGTTCACGGACAAATCCTTCTTCGATCAGATCCGGAGTCAGATTGGTGTCCAGCGCAACGGTGATGTTGTGGTCGCTTTCGGATACATATCCTTCGGCCTGAGCCATATCAATAAGAAGATCCTCTTCTTTCAGAACCACTTCATCCGCACCAAAGGTAAAGGTCAGTGCACCTTCAGCCTTCAGAGTATCCATCGCTGCATTTCCGTCGATCTCAGAAAGTGCAGTTCTGATATTGCCAAGCTGTTTGCCGTATTTCGGGCCAACGGTCTTTAACTGTGGTTTAAAGCTGTAGGAGGTAAAGTTTCTTACATCCTGGGTGAATTCCACCTGTTTTACATTCAGTTCATCTTCGATAATATCGACAAAGAACTGAGGCAGTTCCTGTTCTGCTTTGACATACATGGTACCGATCGGCTGACGGTTCTTGATGTTGGCGTTGTTTCTGGCCGCACGGCCAAGCACCACGATCTTCAGTACCTCATCCATATTGGTTTCCAGTTCTTTATCAATGTATGCAGCATCGGCCGCCGGATAATCACAAAGATGAATGCTCTCCGGTACATCCGGATTGATTCCTCTAACCAGGTTCTGGTAGATATCTTCGGTCATAAACGGAATCAGCGGTGCCGCCACCTTACATACCGTATCCAGAGCGGTATACAATGTCATATAGGCATTGATCTTATCCTGTTCCATGCCTTTGGCCCAGAAACGGGCACGGCTGCGTCTGACATACCAGTTGCTCATGTCATCAACAAATTCCTGCAGCGCTCTGGCGGTCTCCGGAATCCGGTAATTAGCCAGATGATTATCAACATCCTGAACCAGGGAATTAAGCTTTGACAGCAGCCATTTATCCATAACCGGCAGTTTGTCATATTCTAATTTGTATTTTGTCGCATCAAAGTTGTCAATATCGGCATACAGCACAAAGAAAGCATAGGTATTCCACAGAGTCCCCATGAACTTACGCTGTCCTTCCTGAACTGCTTTGCCGTGGAAACGGTTCGGCAGCCACGGAGCACTGTTGACATAGAAATACCAGCGGATCGCATCTGCACCGTAAGTCTCAAGTGCATCAAACGGATCTACGGCATTGCCTTTGGACTTACTCATCTTCTGTCCGTTTTCATCCTGGACATGACCCAGTACGATAACATTCTTATAAGGTGCCTTGTTGAAAATAAGGGTCGAGATTGCCAGCAATGAGTAGAACCATCCACGGGTCTGATCCACTGCCTCCGAGATAAAATCGGCCGGAAACTGCTGCTCAAACAGGTCTTTATTTTCAAACGGATAATGATGCTGGGCAAACGGCATTGCGCCGGAATCAAACCAGCAGTCAATTACTTCCGGAACACGTTTCATCTGCTTGCCGCAATCCGGACAGGCTATGGTCACATCATCGATAAATGGGCGGTGCAGTTCAATATCATCCGGACAATTGGCAGACATACTTTTCAGTTCTTCAATGCTGCCGATCGAATGCTGCCTGCCGCACTCACATTCCCAGATATTCAGCGGTGTTCCCCAATAACGGTTACGGCTGATACCCCAGTCCTGTACATTCTCCAGCCAGTCGCCGAAGCGGCCCTTTCCGATGCTTTCCGGAATCCAGTTGATCGTATTGTTGTTGCGGATCAAGTCTTCTTTCACAGCCGTCATCTTGATAAACCAGGACTCTCTCGCATAGTAAATGAGCGGTGTATCACAACGCCAGCAGTGCGGATAGCTGTGCTCAAATTTAGGAGCAGAGAACAGCAGGCCTTTTTCTTCCAACGCCTTAAGAATCATTGGGTCTGCATCTTTAACAAACACACCTTCCCATGGTGTTTCTTTCGTCATCTCACCCTTGGTATCAACGAGCTGGGCAAACGGAAGTTCATACAATCTGCTGACCTTGGCATCATCTTCACCAAACGCCGGAGCAATATGAACGACACCGGTACCGTCACTTAAGGTAACATACGTATCACAAACCACATAGAAAGCTTTCTTGTGCTGTTTCTCATAAGTCTCTACCGCACAGTCAAACAGCGGCTCATACTCTTTATATTCGAGATCTTTTCCTTTATAGCGCTCCAGTACAGTATATTCATCTTCCAGAACCTTATCACAAAGAGCTTCTGCCATATAATATACATAATCTCCGGCCTGTACCTTAGCATAGGTTTCATCCGGGTTCACACACAACGCCACGTTGGACGGCAGTGTCCATGGCGTAGTTGTCCATGCCAGAATATAGGCATCTTCCCCCTTAACCTTAAAACGGACGATTGCCGAACGTTCCTTGACATCTTTATATCCCTGAGCCACTTCATGACTGGACAGCGGAGTTCCGCAGCGCGGACAGTAAGGTACAATCTTAAATCCTTTATACAGAAGTTTCTTCTCCCAGATCTGCTTCAGGGCCCACCATTCTGATTCAATAAAATCATTATGATAGGTAACATAAGGATCATCCATATCTGCCCAGAAACCAACGGTATTGGAGAAATCCTCCCACATACCTTTATACTTCCAGACACTTTCTTTACAATGAGCGATAAACGGCTCCAGACCATACTGCTCGATCTCCTCTTTGCCGTTCAGCCCCAGAGCCTTCTCGACTTCCAGCTCGACCGGCAGACCATGGGTATCCCATCCGGCCTTACGCGGTACCATATAACCCTTCATCGCCCGGTAACGCGGAATCATATCCTTGATAACACGGGTCAGGACATGGCCGATATGCGGCTTGCCGTTTGCTGTCGGCGGGCCGTCATAAAAGGTGTAGGTCTCACCTTCCTTGCGGTTCTCCATGCTCTTGCGGAAAATGTCTTTGTCTTTCCACAATTGTTCCACTTTCTTTTCGCGTTCTACAAAATTGAGATTTGTAGGTACTTTCTCGTACATGTAATCCATTCCTCCAATCTGTTTAAATTAGATAATGTAACACCATACTCAGTCGGTAACTCCCCCTCACCTTCGTTCAGCGGAATGAGTCGCACACAATACGTGCTCGTTTCGTAGGTGTGCTTGATTGCTAAGTTCGTGAAAAACCTCACTAAGCACTCAAAACAAAAAAAATCTTCGTCCAAAATATCAGGACGAAGATCTACTTCGCGTAACCACCTAATACTGCATACCAACATATGAGCCCCCTGTAACGGCGGAAAACCGGCTTGGCTTACCAGATAAATCCTTCAGCCTTGCAACTCGGGAGTGATCTTCGATATACTGTAATTACTGCCGGGCTCGCACCTTCCCCGGTTCGCTGAAGCTTTCCAGTATGTCTACTGTCTCCGTCACTGTTTTTCTATAATTAAAGCTTACCTCATTATAGAGTTACAGCCTGAAAATGTCAAGACCATTCAGCCATTTGCCGCGACTTTTGCCGGATACCACTTCTGAAACCAGACTGTAAAAAATCCCAATGCAACCGGCAGCAGCTGATTTAACCAAACCAAATGCCCGCCATATCCGTTTCTTAATAAGACCCAGGTCCAGACACCGGTGATCAGATACAGCACACCCCAGCACGCAGTTAAAATCCGGTTCGTCTGAATAAACAGCATATTACGAAATGCCGACCTGCCGCCATAGTCACGGCAGGAGTAATAAGCCGTAAGCGGTACCGGCAGCAGCACCGATACTGACCACATCAGACCAAAGCAAAGATAGGAAGCCGGGCGCCAGATTGTCTCTGATATTCCGATAACTGCCATAAGGCAAATTACCGAACCGGCAAAAATGCTGATATATTCATACACCGTTGCCTCGTATTTACTCCATGCAAACGGCAGAATCCCGATCAATACCAGTCCTGCAATCGCACCATAATACGGCTGAAACGACAAAACAATCCAGATAATCAGCCATGGTGCCAGCAATATCTTCATCGTTGACGGACGGCTCGCACTGCATTTTTCACTTTCTGCGGTGTCTTTTCCACTGCTGCTACTGCCATAAAAAAACTCATCCCAATGAATCATCAGGTCAAAATCCCCCAATACGCGATATTTATGCATCGCAAGTGCATCTGATCCGCTGATTTCACCCAAAGATATCGCCTGCCACACCGTAAACGGAGTCTCTATCCGTGTTGTATAAGGAACAAAGTCACGGTCAGATACCTGATGTCCATCCTGTCCCAGCCGGATCTGATATGTTTCATCCAGATCGGTATAGCAGAATTCCACAATCCGTTCCTGTCCGTCAAAACTTAAAGGATTGTAAAGCGCTGCCATCTGCCGGGTAAAATGATACCCCTTCCGTGTTACCTCCTGTTTCCCGGCTGCACTGTCTGCTGCCAGTCCCCAGCTCGCATCTGCCATTTCTTCAAATGTATCTTTGGGAAATAATAATTCCTGCAGCTTTGCTTCTGTATCTTCCTTAATCTTACCGCTCCGAAACTCTCTGCCGGCCTGCGCCACCAGATTCAGGTACTCATCCGTCCGAAAAGACAGCTGCGGAATCTGAAACAGCTCCCCCTGGCCGCAAAAAACAGTATCGTACTTGCCCTTTCCCAACATATGGTCAAACATCTCATACACTGCCTGATAGTTGTTCTCCGCCGAAAAAAAACCACAGGTGGAAATCAGAATATGTCTCTGGTGAGAACGGTCATACCGGGATGCATGGGAACCGCTGCCACCTGAATGGTTCTCCTCCATAAACGGATGAATAAGCGGCAGCTGCCTGTCGATCACATTCTTTAACATACCCGGAACCGAAAAATAATACAGCGGAAAACTCCATATAATATAGTCCGCTGTCTTCAGTTCCTCCAGCAAAAGACTCATATCATCATGAATCACACACGTTCCCGGAGTTGTCTTCCAGCAGCCAAAACAGCCGCTGCAGGGACGCACCTCCATACCCGATATGTGATAGACCGGCATATCTTCCATGCCCATGCCGCCGGCAAAGGCCTTCGCCAGCTTTAATGAACCGCTTTTTACCCCTTTGGGACTTCCGTTTATTATTATTCCCCGCATGATTCCTCCCCCATCCGCTCGCGCAGCCTGCGCTTTGATTCTGCCGACCATTCGCGGCACATATCCAGATATCGTTTCCCATAGTCACTGGTCATCTCCCAGAAAAAGGACTGGTCCGAATCCTCCATCTGTTCCTTGTAACGGGCAATACTATCGCCCCAGGCCTCCGTCTGATGTGCCATCTCTTCACACTGCCGATCAAACATCTCAAAACGCCGAAGCGTCTCCTCCGGTGTCTGCAGGCCGGAAAAAAACACCTTTACCAAAAATGCATTTCTGGTTCTCATGACATCCGGAGTATCTGAAGCCAGCCACTTTGATAACTCACGTTCACCTTCTTCGGTAAGATAATACAATTTCTTATTTGGCTTACCGGTCTGAATCTGTTCCTGCCCCGTAACCATGCCATTCGTTTCAAGCCATGCCAGCTCCCGGTAAATCTGACTTGATGTGGCATGCCAGAAATGATCCACCGAAACCCGAAACGTCTTATTCAGCTCATACCCGGTATCCACCCCATATTTTATAAAGCCCAGTATCCCATGTTTTAATGACATCGTACTCCTCCTTAACCATTCACGCCTCCTATAATACATGTATTATATTCCACTTGTGTTATATAGTCAACCACTTTAACAAAAATAGTTTGTTATTTTTTTAACACAGCAATTGTGTTTTCCCAAAAATGTGATATACTACCTATAATTTATCAAAACTCACAAAAAAAGGAGAACCTCCATGAGCCAGAGAAACCTGTCCCTGCTTACCGATTTATATGAGTTAACCATGATGCAGGGCTATTTTAAAGAAAAAGATGCCAATGAAACCGTAATCTTCGATATGTTTTACCGCAGCAATCCCGACAACAGCGGTTACGCCATCTGTGCCGGTCTTGAGCAGTTCATCGAATACATCAACAACCTTCATTTCGAAAAAGAAGACATCGACTACCTGCGCAGTACCGGCCTGTTCGATGAAGACTTTCTGGACTATTTATTTCACTTCCGATTTTCCGGAGACATTTATGCCATTCCTGAAGGCACTGTCGTCTTTCCCCGTGAACCGCTGGTAAAAGTAATCGCTCCCATCATGGAAGCCCAGTTAGTGGAAACAGCCATGCTGACGATCATCAACCATCAGTCCCTGATTGCCTCAAAAGCAGCCCGTGTCGTATACGCTGCCCAGGGTGATGGTGTTATGGAATTCGGCCTCCGCCGCGCACAGGGCCCCGATGCCGGTATCTATGGTGCCAGAGCCGCCATGATCGCCGGATGTATCGGTACTTCCAACGTTCTCTGCGGCCAGATGTTCGATGTTCCGGTCAAAGGTACTCATGCCCACAGCTGGATCATGAGCTTCCCCGATGAACTGACTGCATTCCGCACCTATGCAAAACTCTATCCGTCGGCATGTATTCTGCTCGTTGACACATATGATACATTAAACTCCGGTATTCCAAATGCCATCAAAGTATTCACCGAAATGCGCGATGCCGGAATTCCGCTGAATTTTTACGGCATCCGCCTGGACAGCGGTGACCTTGCCTACTTATCCAAGAAAGCAAAAAAAATGCTGACCGAAGCCGGATTCGATGATGCCGTAATCTCTGCATCCAACGACCTGGACGAGTACCTGATCAGTTCCCTGAAACAACAGGGTGCCACCATCAACTCATGGGGTGTCGGCACCAACCTGATCACCTCCGGCACCTGCCCGTCCTTTGGCGGTGTATACAAACTGGCAGCCATCAAAGACAAAACCAGCGGAGCATTTATCCCCAAAATAAAACTCTCCGAAAATGCCGAAAAGATCACCAACCCCGGCGACAAAACCATTCAGCGGATCTACAACAAAAATACCGGCAAAATCATCGCCGACCTGATCTGCCTGACAGATGAGATCTATGACACCACAAAGTCCCTGCTTCTCTTCGATCCGATTGAAACCTGGAAAAAGACCCACCTTGCCCCCAACAGCTACACCATCCGCGAGCTGATGGTCCCCATCTTCAAACAGGGCAAATGTGTCTACGAAACTCCGTCAGTCATGGAAATCCGCGACTACTGCACCCAGGAAAAGGCGACGCTCTGGGAGGAGTCTTTACGACTCGAATATCCTCACCGTGTCCATGTAGACCTTTCCAACAAGTTGTTCCATATGAAGAATCAGCTGCTTGACAGTTATCATTATTGTGAGTAGTTGAGTTTCATCCAGAGAAGGATAGGCCGGGGCGGGGGACGGAAAAGACCGGCAGTTGGTTTCGACGCCGTTTCGGAGCGCAGGAGGCTCTAGCATTGCGACAACCGTACTAAAAGCATGGACAAAAACACCCAAACTCGTCTGCGCCTCAAACAGTGGATGTTTTTGTCCATAACGCACGATTGCCACAAAGCAAGATCCTCCGCACTCCTGCAAATGCGTCGAAACCAACTGCCGGTCTTTTCCGTCCCCCGCCCCGGCCTATCCTTCTCCAGCAACATAATTCCACTCACAAAATAAAAATAACTCCCCACCACTATCAAATAAGTAACTCCAAAAATCAAATAATCAAATCTAATATTCCTCATAACCACTATTTATTTAAGGTCTGCTCTTAAAAATGTGTGGTTGGAGAGCGGGAATATCGCCTTGTGGGAGGGGCTGGCTGTGTTCCCGTTTTTCCGCATTTGCAGGGACAGCCGCAGATCTTAAAGATCAGACATGACGCGTTATGGGCAAAAACATTCACTGTTTGAGGCGCAGCCGAGTTTGAATGTTTTTGCCCATGTTTTTAGTGTCGTGTCTGATCTTTTAGATCTGCGCCTGTCCTGAAACGGCGGGGAAACGGGAACACAGCCAGCCCCTCCCACAAGGTGATATTCCCGCCCTTCCCTCGCATATTTAACGACCAACCGCCCCTTGTTCACAATTCGTTTACAATCTTTTTACAGATAATCTACATAACCGCCAAACTTCTTTCACAATTTTTCCGTATACTAAGACTATCAAATGAAAACGCTAAAAAAACAATTTGATAAGATTTTTTTCATAATCGCCGGTATTCCTCGCAGGGGTACCGGCTCCTCCCTTTTATAAGGGCTTTTTTTTATTTCTTTTACAGGAATAGCACTTCCTGATCAAACCATCTTACAATATCATCCCGCAAGTCTAAAACAGAACGATCAAGTGATATCGGTATCCCCCGACACCCGCCGTCGCAATGTCCTGTTTCCCTTTTTCTGCCGCAGCCATATCCTTTTGATATCAATTCCTGTAATACCGGTGATAATGCCCTGACAGTATCCGCATATTCGTCTGTCTTCGTCGATTTTACATTAATATGATATCCATTGCTGAGAGAAGCATTAATGCCCCACACATCTTTCCGCTTATAACAATACTTTACATAGATATGGAACCCTTTTACTTCCACAACACACGAAAGTCCTTTATTAAGATAACGATGATGGAGTTGCAGAATAAATTCCTGCACATCAGCGGATAAGGGCATGATTGTATCCTGCACAATAGTCAGTACATCGGTCTCATCTCTTTTTAATATCTTGTAATCACAGCGTAATAACACATCCTGATTAACAAGGGTGCGGTGTTCTTTTTCAGCGATTGCCATGATCCTTAAGCCTGTCAGCATAGCAGGATCATCCGGATATGAAATCATTACACTTTTGACATCTGACAGGTCCTGCTTTTTATCATCGAGGTCTACACCTTCAATAACAAGCCCACACTCCGTCAGAAACCGCAGACACTCAAGATTTTTGGCAACCGACAGCTTTCCATAAAACATGGTATTTCCGCAAATGAGTGATTTTGCGTTTTCAACGGTCCTGCCATAGTACCCTATATTTATCAATATAGTGTTCACATTGTGCAGAAATGGATAATATACCGACAGGGAGATTCGGTTTTCATATTCATGAGCAACTTTTTTACAATTGTCATAGATATCACTATGGGTGTATAACCCATCATAAAGGCGGGTTAAAAAAACCCTGAGCGCCAGAATACCTTCCCGTATACTCTCTTCATCTGTAACCTCCGTATAGGCCGGATCGATGGCATATGCTTCGTGCGTTTCAGGAACCATGGTTTGTTTTAAATAGCCGGCTACATCCTGAAGTGTTTTTCTCATATATTATTCCTCACTCTGTTTAATAATTATAAAGTTTTTTCTTACGTACGTCCGGAATACCGCCATATCATTCCCATTGTCTTGTAGTAAGTACCTGTATATTCATCAGGAATTTCATCTATATCTGAATCAAATTCCCAGTTAAACGCTTACCACATTATTTTATTTGAATACACGATCAAATGCAACCTTCATTACATCGCGGATAAACCCATGATAAACTTCAACCGTATAACCTTGTGCGATACATTCAAATGTCTCATCGTGAAAAGCAAAAAAATAATGCTTTAACCCCGCCCAGAATCTCACATCATAACCGTAATGATATGCATTTACCTTTTGTAATTTTGCAATCCATTTTGAGTTATGCACCTCATGAAGTTCATAAAAATCCAGTCCCGGTAAAGGGTATCCGCCTAACACCTCATCATTCACTCCGCCAAAACGATAATCCACAGATCTGGTAAAATGCACAAGTGCACAGTCATAACTGTGATCGTTTCTGGTCAGCACCCTTACGCTCTCACCATCAGTCTCATCCGGACTTGCATCAGCCAGTATATATGCCAGAAATACATCATTTCCATCCGAAAACACATGCGGCAGCGGAGCACCAACATCCCATCGATAATCATGTTCAATAACTTCTGCATACTCCTCACCTTTAGAAAATTCCACATATGGCAAAAGCTGAACTCTCAGTTTATTTAGTTCCAGCTTCTTCTCCATTCGTTCCCGTTGTGACAAACCGGATTCCTTTAGCTGCGTTATCTGTCTTTCTATTTCATAATACTCTCTTTCTTTATCACCCATAAAACTCCTCTTCTTTCCGGCTCCCGTACAGATTTAATATGAATTTTATATATTAACTGGCTTTTTGTGGTAAAATAATAGCAACTGAAAATAATTCTCTGATAAGGGGGCATCACTTATGAAACGTTATACATCCGGTATTGGCAGGCTGATCTTGTCATTGATACTTATGTTTTTACTGTTCTACACCACTCTTCCGGCAATCAATCCACGAAGCCAGAGTTTCTTTATGTATGTTATATCATGTATCGTGATCTTTCTGGTAGTAAATTTCCTTACCTACGTAAAAAATCTTCTTTCGTCTTTAGGAAGCGGAAACTTCGGATTTGAACGCGATCCGGTCAGCGGACGCTATATCTTCCGCCGCACCGGAGACTACAGCAGGCAGACCGTCTCCCTGGGCAAGCCCCTGAAATACGGCCTTATCGCAATTGCCGTCATGGTTGTATTCATGCTCTTCGCCTCATTAATCGGCCAGCGCCTGTTCCACGCGTCCCGCTACCGTGATCTGATCACCATCACCGAAGCCGATTTCACCGCCGAAGTAGACGAAATCAACATGTCCCAGATCCCCGTAGTCGACCGTGACACCGCCGCCCGTCTCGGCAGCCGCAAGCTCGGCGAGATGACTGAACTGGTATCCCAGTTCGAAATCGGGCAGAACTACACCCAGATCAACTACAAAGCATCCCCATACCGGGTAACCCCACTGGCCTACGCCGATCCAATCAAATGGCTCTACAACCAGTCCGAAGGTCTCCCTGCCTACCTGACAGTAAACATGGTCACCCAGGACACCGACCTCGTCTGGCTCGAAGAAGGCATGAGATACTCCACCAGCGAATACTTCTTCCGCAACATATACCGTTATATCCGCTTCAAATATCCCACCAAAATGTTTGAAACCGTCAGCTTCGAAATTGACGACAACGGCACCCCATTCTGGGTTGCACCGACCATAACTTACAGAATCGGCTGGTGGGACGGCAAAGACATCGGCGGAGCGATCCTGGTCAACGCCATCACCGGCGAAAGCCAGTACCTCCCCAAAGACCAGGTTCCAACCTGGATCGACCAGCTCTACACCTCAGAACTGATCATTGAGCAGCTAGACGACAACGGCAGATTCCAAAACGGCTATTTCAACTCCATCTTCGGCCAGAAAAACGTCCGCCGCACCACATACGGCTACAACTATCTCGCCATCAACGACGACGTATACCTGTACACCGGCATGTCCTCCGTAACCGCCGACGAATCCAACATCGGTTTCGTCCTGGTCAATCTCAGGACCAAAGCCACCAGCTTTTACGCCGTCCCAGGAGCCACCGAATACTCCGCCATGGAATCCGCCGAAGGCCAGGTCCAGCACCTCGGTTACCGGGCCACATTCCCGTTATTACTAAACATCTCAGGCCGCCCCGCCTACTTCGTCTCCCTAAAAGACGCCGCCGGCCTGGTCAAAATGTACGCCTTCGTAGACGTCAACCAATACCAGATCGTAGGCACCGGCAGCACCGTAACCGAAGCCAGGGCAAACTACACCACCGCCCTAAACCTAGACGATATCGCCCCTGCCACCCCCGCCGAAACCACCACAAAATCCGGCACCATATCAGCCATAGCCGACGTAGTAATATCCGGCAACACCTATTACTACTTCACCCTGACCACCAGTGAAGAAATCTACATCGCCCCCATAACCACCTCCCAGCAACTCCCCTTCCTAAAAGCCGGCGACCAGATCTCATTCACCTACACAGTAGAAAACAACCAAAACACCCTAACAAAGCTAACCCCCTAGCCCCTAACAAATGTGTCCACACTTATGGGTACATTATAATTATAATATCCCCACACTGCCTTCCCCCAGCCCCTCACGCCCCTACTCCAGCGAGGCCAATAAAGTTGCCGGAGAGATAGCCTGAGGGCAGGGCAGCCCGGCAGGACCGTTCGGTTTGACCGCATTTGCAGGAGCAGTGCAGGTCTTAGAGAGTAATAGTAAAACGTTATCAGGGAACGCAGCATCTGTCTGAAGCGGCAGCGAGTTTGGTGTGTTCCCTGATGTTTTTAGTTTTGCTATTAATCTCTTAGAGCTGCTATGCTCCGAAACGGCGGTCAAACCGAACGGGTCCTGCCGGGCTGTTCTGCCCTCAGGCTATCTCTCTTGAATAAACTATTATTCCAAGCGCCCCCCATACATAGCGGAGAAATAATTCTGATAATCCCCACTAATAATATGTTTCCACCAGTCCTCATTCTCCAGATACCACTGAATCGTCTGCTGAATTCCCGTATCAAAATTATACTGCGGTTTCCAGCCCAGTTCCGTCTCCAGTTTTTCCGGGTCGATCGCATATCTCATATCATGTCCCGGGCGGTCAGTCACAAACTTGATCAGGCTCTTTGGTTTATCCAGCGCCTTCAGAATTGTCTCAACCACTTCCAGATTGGTACGCTCATTGTGTCCGCCGACATTATAGACTTCACCGCCCTTGCCATTATGAATAATCAGGTCAATCGCAGTACAGTGATCAGCCACATGCAGCCAATCCCTGACATTGTCACCCTTTCCGTACACCGGAAGTTCCTCATCAGCCAGTGCCCGGCTGATCATCAGCGGAATCAGTTTCTCCGGGAAATGATACGGTCCGTAGTTGTTGGAGCAACGGGAAATCGTCACCGGCAGCCCATAAGTTCTGTGATAAGCCTGCACAAACAGATCGGCACTCGCTTTTGATGAAGAATAGGGACTGGATGTATGCAGCGGTGTCTCCTCGGTAAAGAACAGGTCAGGGCGGTCTAACGGCAGATCACCATACACCTCATCCGTAGAAACCTGATGATAACGTTTGATCCCGTAAGTCCGGCATGCATCCAGCAGTGTCGTCGTTCCCATTACGTTGGTTCTGACGAAACTCTCCGGATCAGTAATCGAACGATCCACATGACTTTCTGCAGCAAAATTCACCACCATGTCCGGTTTTTCTTTCTTAAACAAATCAAAGATAAACGCACGGTCTGCAATATCACCTTTGACAAATTTATAATTCGGTTTGTCCTCAACCGGTTTTAATGTCTCCAAATTGCCCGCATAAGTCAGCAGATCCAGATTGATGATCTGATAATCAGGATATTTGTTAACCATATGATGAACAAAATTTCCTCCGATAAAACCTGCGCCTCCTGTAACGATAACTTTCATGACAGTTCCTCCTTTTGCCCTTGCTTCCGGCAGATAAAGACACCGGCCTGTTTGGTAATAGTAATATAACCTTTTTTCTGAATTTTCTTCTCTAAAAACTTCCTGAACTCCGGATACCGGTCTCCCAGATATTCCTGCTGGTTGCCATGACAGGATAAAATGTATTCCATTAGCGGTCCGGCATCGCTTACGCGCAGTTCATCCTCATACGGAATCATCTCCACATGGCCAAAATGTTGTCCCAGCTTCGCTGCACCGTCCTCCAGACCAAAAATCTCATACAGATTAATATCCGAAAGTGCAATCCGTGAGTCAAATTCCTTGACCAGTCCGCTGATCTCTTTCATATGGCTGTGACCATAAGTCGTACAGAAAAATGTGCCGTCCGGTTTTAAGACCCGGCTCATCTCCTGCAGACCGTCATCCAGACTCTTTAAATAAAATAATACATGATTGGCAATCACCTGATCAAAGACTTCAGATGCTTTTGGAATACGCTGCCCATCGATGACTTCAAAGAAAAGTCCCGGAACATCCTGCAGCAGTTTTTTCACATCCTGAACCATTCCTTCCGAAACATCAGAAAGGCAGATATGGATGTCCGCCGGTAAGTCCGGCAGATTCTCCCGCCACAATTCGCCGTTTCCACAGCCGATCTCAAGAATCTCCATCCCCGGCTGCGGGTTGATCGTCCGGTATAACCAGGGAAACCAGCCGACCGGATTCATCGAATACTTTTTGTGAAGATCGATCCGGATGTTGATATTGGCAGTATTTTTGTACTGCTCGACCAGACTTTTTTCCATATTGGTAATATGAATCAGATGCAATACCCTGTTCCAGTCCGTAAAAGGTTCATCCTGGATCAGGCTGCGGGTCTCCTCCAGCGTTTTCTCGACTAACTGCAGCTGCTCGATCCGGCGCCGGACCAGTGCCTGCTGCATCGTTATGGATTCATTCAGATAATTCTGATCATCGTCATTGACTGTGATTGAACGGATCTCATCGAGCGAAAACCCCAGATACTTCAGTGACAAAATCTTTTGCAGCCTGGCAAAATCGGAATCCGTATACAGCCGGTATCCTGCATCACTTGTCTGGGCCGGCTTTAACAGATTCTGTTTGTCATAGTATTGGATGGTGCGAATGGAAACATTCGCTTTTTTGGCAAATTCTCCTGTAGTATAATACCCTTTCACCGGCTTTACCTCATATCATGTACTTGTTTGGTTTTACCCATGCTATCATTATATAGTACGACGTAACGTAATGGTCAAGCTTTTTTATCAACCTTTTGCAAAATAAATAATATCTGACCGTTCAATTTGCCAAAAAACAAAACTACTGATATATGGCAGACAAAACTTTGCCATATCAGTAGTTTTGAAGTTCAGGTGCGAATTTTATTCGTGTCACCATATTTTTATGCTTTTATATTTCAGGATTTTTGAAAAAGAATCCCCCGGTCATTAATAACCACATCATGCTCAATTAATGAAAGCGCCCGCCAAAGACAGGCCAGATTGCTGGAAAAAACCGGTTTATTCAAAAGTTTTTCAAGGTTACCGCAAATATGAAAACCTTCAAGATTGGTGCAGCTGATAAAAACCGTATCCGCTTCCGGCGTATCAGCTGCCAAAACCAGATTCTCTATCGTTTCTACCGATTGTGACCACAATTGTTCCGGTATTGTAATTCCCAGTCCGGTCATGGACACCACCTCAATCCCAAAAGATTCTATGTAAGCCTTCTCTTTTTCATTGATATCATCGGTATATGCCGTCACCAAAGTGAGCTTTTTTGTTTCCAATGCCTGCAGTGCCGCAATCAGCGCATCTGATGCAGTAACTACCGGACATTTGCATATGGATTCTATCTCCTTGCCGATATCGCGACTGCCGCTGCCATGTGATATAAAGCTGCCGCTCGTACATCCGAAAATAATAATTTCAGGATTGACATCACAAAGCATCTCGGCTGCATGCCTTACATCCTGCTCCATTGCTTTTAAATTCTCTTCTGTGACGCTGTTCAGTTTTATCCTGGTTGTATAGATATTAAAGTCATGCAGTTCTCCCAGGCGATATAATTCCGGTTCCATACGCACATTAATAGAAGGAATTATCAGACCTATCCTTCTCTTACCAACATCATTCAGCATGTATTTCCCCCTTCCCCCGTATTCTCAAATCAAAAATCCGTCCAGAATAGTTCCTGCCGTTAACGGACCGCTTCCGGCCGGTACAATCGCCATTACATCATTACCGATCGAACTGCTGATCACTGCATTCCCCTGTTTGGCAGGCAAATGCATCCGTACAACACCATCCGACAGATCCAGCCGTCCCCGCAAAAACCGGGCTGCCCGACTCTTCTTTTCGAAACTTTCTGCCAATGTCACCTTAATATCCGGCAGCAGATATTCTTTCCTTCCGGCCAGTTTTCTGAGTGCCGGTAATGCAACTGCATAAAAGTTTGTCATGGCAGAAGCCGGGTTGCCGGACAGGCCGCAGATTAATGTCTGGCAGCTGATTCCATAAACACAGGCCATGCCCGGCTTCATTGCAACTCCGTCTACCAGAATTTCTGCCTCTAACATCTCCATAGCCGTCTGAGTGAAGTCATAATCCCCCACCGAAACACCTCCGGTCACCAGCACGGCATCACAGCGCGCAATCCCTCTGGCCAGCAAACCGGCAATAACGTTCTCACAGTCACCGGCCAGGCCAAGATATTCAGCTTCAAAACCATGTTTCCTGAGTGCCGCTGACAACAGATACCGGTTAGCATTTCGAATCCGGCCGGCCGGAACCATCTCATCCGGTTCAACGATTTCATTCCCGGTAGAAATAATACCGATACGGGGCCGGCGATACACCATTAGCCGGGTCACTCCCTGCGATGCCAGCACTCCGGCAATTCCAGCATCAATAACGGTACCTTTTTCTGCCAACAGCTGTCCTGCCGGCACATCTTCTCCGGCCAATACAATATCAGCACCGCTCTTCACCGGTTCCTTTAATGTCACCGTTTGATTCGTAAATAATGTTTTTTCATACATAACGATCGCATCAGCCCCCTCCGGCAGAGGTGCTCCGGTCAGAATTTTAGTGGCTGTTCCGCTTGTGACAACTTTTGTTGGTACTTCCCCGGCTGCCACCTCCTCCAATATCTGCAGCGTAACCGGCGAAACTTCCGAAGCTGTCTGGCTGTCAGCCGCATAAACAGCATAACCATCATATGGAGAGCGGTCAAATGCCGGCACATTTTCTTTTGCCGTCATCTCCTGTGCCAGAATGCGGCCGGTACTTTCCTCAAGAGCTGCCGCCTCCGCAGTTACCGGCATTACCATCTGTAAAAGCCGCGCTCTGGCACTTATGTAATCCATCTTCATAGTTATCCTTTTTCTGCTGCCGCTACGTCTTCCGGAACCGGCTCATATCCATAATAAGAATGTCCCGGAGCCTGCGCCGGTTTTTGCAGGTCAAAAATCAAATCATCCAGGCCATATTTATGCAATGTTTCCGCCGTCGGTATTCCGGTTTCAATGTCCCATCCATGAATACCATAATAGTGATCCAGCATTTGATCCCACTTTTTATGGTCGAGAATCGCACCTTTGACCGGACCGGTTTTCGCAGCTTCACGGAACAGGCGTTCACGCGGCTGATCGTCTGATCTGGTGAAACCGGCATGACAGTAATTAAACACCTTTTCCAGGTTTAGCAGTGCCATCATCCGGTCTTTCAGATCATCCGCTGAAATATCAATGCCGGTTGAATATCTCAGTAAGTCGGCAAGATCCTGGTGATCCAGCATATGAATCTGCTGCCAGTCACTGACAAAGATACATAGTCCCATCGAACTGCAGGCCCGGGCAATCGTTTCATAATACGTAACAATCTCCGGCTTGCCGTCATATGCCAGGGCATCGTTAAATGTCGTTACACCAAATTTACGGATTGCGATCTTTCGTTCCTCTTCATTAAATACACTCGATTCGCAAACAGGTGATCCCAATACATGACTGCCGCCTCTGGTTGAAGTCACCGCACCTAATCCATATCCGATTAACGGCCGGATAATTTCATACAGATCATTGCCTTTCTGATGAATCGCATAATAAGCCGCTTTATTTGAAAAATGCGTCATTGCCCGTGCCACACCTTCGGACAGAATATCACCGACACCGTCACGGTTTGCGATTTTAAGGATCAGTTCATGGGCCGCCTCTTTATCACCAAAGCAGGGCTTTAAACCGTCCAGATCTTCTTCCGTCATAATCCCATTCTCATAACATTCCATCACCCAACCCAGGATCTCACCCACACTGTCCATATCCATGCCAAGGTTATTACAGAGCCAGGTTGCCTCAATACAGAAGCCATAATCCGCAATATCCAGTTTGGTCCCGAAATTAATTACGGAATTAAACGGTGTTCCCTCCATCTCAACACCGGCATAAGGACCGTCCGGAATCCTGTGGCCGTTCTGGCATCCGACAAAACATCCGGCACAGGAAGTCTGGCGAATCCGGTATTTGTCCGCCAGATATTCCGGCATATAAGCGTTTGCCATCTCTTTGGGGATATTCAGATCCTGATTATGACGGTAATTAAAACCACCAACTTTATATTTCCCCGGTATATGGCATAATGTCCCGTAATCCATCAATCCTTTGTAACTTGCATTGCCGTCAATACGCTCATATAAATCATCAACTTTACGTTTCAGCCCCATGGCATCGAAAGGCGTTACTGAACCACGGCTGCCGTCAGCAACAACTGCTTTCAGATTCTTCGATCCCATAACGGCACCAAAACCGCACTTTCCGATCACCCGGTAGCGATCTACGGTTACACAGCCAAAACGAACCATGCGCTCTGCGGCAGGACCGATGCACATAGTGCTGATTCCTGTCCCAAGCTCGGCTTCCAGTTTATCAACCGTATCCTTAACCGGAAGCCCCCGCAGATCATCAGCCGGTCTGAGCTTGGCTTCACCGTCCTTTAAAAACAGATATACCGGTGTCAGAGAACGGCCTTCAATGACAATATATTCAAATCCTGCAAACCGCATATTCGGTGCAAATGCCCCGCCTGAATTTCCTGAGGCAATTCCCATTGTCACCGGCGATTTGGTAACAGCTGCAATCCGCCCGGATCCGGGACAGACCGTTCCGCTTAATCCGCCGGTACAAATGATCAGCCGGTTGGCCGGATCATATGGCATGACCCATGGTTTCACCTCATCATACAGGATTCTGGAAGCAACACCGATACCGCCGATCCAGTCACGGTACCGGTCAGCACTTTCTGTCCATATCACACCTGTATTTAAGTTTACTCTGAGTATTGTCCCCATCATGATAATGAATGCCCCTTTCCCTGACTCTCAATAAAGTTTTTGAGTGGTTCCCTGGCCCGGTAGCAGTATTTTACACACTGATAGTTGCCCAGTCCCTCGCCTTCACAGGTATCACAGTTAAACGGTTCCCTAAAGCAAATGCCAAAGCCGTCACCCACGCGGCCCATGACAATACTGCTGTGTTCAAATCCGTAGGAACCTGTATGATGCAGACTGCATGCCAGCTCACAAGCTCTGCAGTTGACACAGTCTTCCAGAAATTTTTTATCCATGAAGCATCTCCTTTTTTAAACCGCTGTACCGGCAGTTTTGATACCGGCACGTTTGACAGTTCCCCTTGTTTCCCTTAATAGGCGGCTCCCCTTTGATCTTTTCCTCCAGATATTCAACCATGGAACCGATTGAATCCCTACTTCCTGTTGCCACCAGGGTGACCGCCCCTTCATTGCCGCCCACGCCGCCGCAGCACACCAGGGTTGCCCCGACACCAAACAGGATGTTCAGAGCTTCTATCTCTGTCACAATGACAGTTCCGCTCAGACAGTACATTCCGCCATCTGCCCCCATCGATATGTCGATGTTCTTTGCACCACACATTGCTTTTGCTGCATCCGGAACAGAAGGAACCAGTTTCTCCAGGCCAACCGGCACAATCAGCGGCAGGCCTTTAGAAAGTACCGGGCCAATGATCTTTGGTATCGTGCCGCCGTCAAAACCAGATGTAATGATTCCGGCAAATCCCTGCGAATCTATCGCATTAGCGCCTTTAATCACAACCGTATCCGGATGATAATCCGTTAGTGCCTCTGCAAATGACCGTTTCGGCTGTGGTTTTCCTTTATAAAACACCGGTGAAAACATCTGCCTTGATGCCGGACTGGTCACACAAAGTACCCCGTCAGTACTGATTCCGATCGCACAGTGCTCCGGTTTTATACTGAAATCCCCCGTCAGTTCCTGATAGATCAAGGCATTTGTTGTTCCGTCAGCAATCAGCAGATATGCTTCTTCCATCGCTTTTTTCACTTCCGGCATCTGCACCACAGCTCTGGCGATTAAACGTTTTGACTCGCTGGATGTCAGGGTTAATACTGCTCTTTTAACTGCTCCCATTTGCTAACCTCCACCGTTTTTCATTAACTCAGCAAGGAAGGAATGACATTATACAGCGTTCTGAATCCGAGAATGATTGTCACAACAATAACAAAACCGCCCAGTACATTCCAGAATGTATTATTCTTATATTTGCCAAGTGCTTTTTTGTTATTTGCCATCACCATCAGGATGACCGCTGAGATCGGCAGCATCACACCGTTAAACGCCTGCGCCATCAAGATGACCTGAACCGGATTGTATCCGGTAGCAGTAACAATGGTTCCGGCCAGCAGAACAACAATCCAGATAATCCGGAACTTTGTGTCCTTCATATTGGTTGACCATCTCATCACACTGCAGATCGCATATGCCGCACTCATCGGAGCAGAAAGTGAAGACGTAATACCGGCAGCGAAAAGCCCCAATCCAAAAACATATTTTGCCCAGCTTCCCGCGATCGGCTCAAGCTGCTTCGCCATATCCAGACCATTCTTAATTGTTGTGCCTGATCCGAACATAGATGCCCCGGTAACAATAACACAGATGGTAATAAGCCCGCAAAGCAGCATACTGAAAACAGTATCAAAATTGCTTTCAATCAATGCATTATGGATATTGCGGTTTGCCCACTTCTTCGAAGCCAGGCTGGAGTGCAGAAAAAGCAAATGCGGAATAACCGTCGTCCCAACCACCCCAATTGCAATTAAAATTGCACCGGCAGGTATTTTCGGTACGAACCCGCCAACCATTTTCCCCAGATCCGGTTTTACTATCACTGCAGTAATAACAAACAGGAGTACCATAATAAACACCATTACCGTCATGACTTTTTCAATTGCCGCGGTTTTTCCGGTCCACAAAAAGGCAAATGTAATGGCTGCTATGATCAGCGCTGCGGCCCACGTGGGAATAGGAGTTATGGCTTGAATTCCCAGAACTGCACCGACCATATTTCCACTCTGAAATGCCGAATTGCCAAAACCGAGCGTAATAAAAATAACAACAGCAAACAGATACTTTAACCATGATCCGTCATAAGTATCATGGACAACTTCACCAAGACTTCGTCCGGATGCAATGCCCAGACGGGAGCTGATCATCTGAAGAATAATAGCTGCCAGTGTCGCAAATAACGCCGCCCAGAGAAGCGCATACTGATAGTTCACTCCGGCCAGGGTACAGGTAGTTATCGTTCCGGGGCCGATGATGGTTGCGCAGACTACGGCTCCGGGACCTATTTTTCTCAGAAGTTCAAAAAAGGTATACTTCTTATCAGGCTCATCCGCATTTCCATTTATACCATTGACTATTCCATTATTGTTCTTGCTTTCCCCCATATTTGCTCCTCCTTATCTTTGACTGTCAGCCTGTATAAGTTTTAAACCATTTAATAAATTCAGCAAAATTCTTCACCATATTTTCATGGTAAGCCTTACCAATATCCTCTGTAGCCCAGTCAGATGCTGAAAAATTCCCCTGCGGCGCAAATTCTTTTTGTTGTTCGCTGTTCCAAAGCAGCTCCACGATCGGATGTTGTCCGCCAAAGAGGTCTTTATTGATATAATCACCAAATACCGCCTGAAGATCAATGTCCTTGTCCGGAAGTTTTTCTTTTTTCACCAAGCCGGGAAACCGATACATTACATGAGCGATTTCAAGACCGCCGGCATGATGTTCGGTATGCCCCTCTTTGATCTCGCCTGCATTGGTGCATAAATATAGCGGATCGGTCATCGCTATCCTGATATCCGGAAGTTCGTATTGCTGCAGATCTCTGCAAGCCAGCGTAATCGCCGGAATATTAGTACCTTTGTGGCCGTTAACCACAACAAATTTTTTGAATCCGTTCCTTGCCAGAGAATGAACCATATCCTTAATAACGTGAATCAAAGTCTCTGCCCGCAGAGAAATGGTTCCCGGAAACGCAAGATGATGAGGTGCATCGCTGAACCACAGCGGCGGTGTTACCAGCACCTGTGTATCTCTGGCGGTATCCTCTGCCAGCGCAATTGCAGCATATGCATCTACGCCCAGCGGGCCGGCCGGGCCATGTTGTTCGGTACTGCCGATCGGGATAATAACCACATCATCCGTTTCCAGGTATTCAGCCACATCTTCCCAGGTTAACTCATTAATCCAAACTGACTTCATTACATTCTCCTCCCTTACAATCAATCTGACCAAGCATAAGTTTCAGAATTGTCAGGTCTGTCTCCTTCATTCCTACCCGGCCTAAAAATCCAATGTTTTGAATGGTGTCTTCCGCATCTTCCTGAACCAGCCCGTCACCTGAGTGAAACCTTATACCGTTCATACTCATATTGTGGCCTAAAATTGCCGCTTCCACTGATGATGCAATCTTTGCCGCACAAGAACTTTTGGCCCCGTCACAGACGATTCCAGAAGTATTTGCCAATGTATTGATAATTGTCATGGCAATCTGTTCCGGTGAACCGCCGAACATATACGTAATTGCTGCACCCGCCCCGCTTGCCGCGCTGACGGCCCCGCAGAATGCAGACAGGCTTCCGATATAATATTTCAAATGAATGGAAACAAGATTACTTACAATTAAGGCCCGGTAAAGTCCCGTTTCATCAATCCCATATTCCCTGGCATACTCAATTACAGGTACCGAAACAGTAATCCCCTGATTACCGCTGCCGCTGTTAATAACAACCGGAAGCGAACATCCGCCCATTCTGGCATCGGAACCGGCTGCTGCTTTTGCTTTGGCTCTTACCCCGACAGCATCGCCCTCTGTCTTTAACAGAATCCGGCCGATTTCGGCACCGTAACTGTGTTTTAACCCTTCATTTGAAATATTGGTATTGTAGAGGATCTGTTCATCAAGAATGTCTTTAACCAGATTGATATCGACCGTATTCGCAAAATCAATGATTTCTGCGATCGTGAGTTTTGACTTGTCCGTTTCATGCGATGCAGTTTCCTGCGGGTCATCATGATAAATTACTGTTCCATCTTTTTTTATTTCTGAAATAAACGTATGCCTTTTTTCAATTGTTACTTCGGCCCTGTGTGTACTATGATACGTAACCGCCCTGACATACAGATTCTCCACGCCTTCCTGAATCATGCAGGTTACGAATCCATCAGCAATCAGTTCTTTTGTTTTCTGAATATCCGCTTCCGCGGCACCTTCCAGAACTTCCAGTGCCTTATCGTACCTGCCGCAGACAACACCCAAAACGCCGGCAACATCGATCCCTTTCATTCCACCGGAATTCGGCACCGTAACACCCTTTACATTTTTGATAATATTACCGCTGCAGTATAACTCCAGCCGTTCTGGAAACACGCCCAATATGTGCCGTGACATTGCTGCCGCATATGCAATTGCAATCGGTTCCGTACAGCCAAGCGCCGGTATCAGCTCGCTCTTGAGAATATTGATATAATTACGATCTCTTGACTCCGTCAATGTTGGTTCCATCATTCATACCCCCTTTCCGGTTTTGATTATTTTTGTCATTCGTATTTACTAATAGTTTAATATCTGGTAACATTCAAGTAAAGCTTATTATATTAATTCGTAACATTAGAAAAACTGATATTTAAATATTTTTTTCATGCAATATGCACAAACTGCTCATAAAGGAGGGGATTATTTGAAACAAAGCAAATACGGAATATTTATTGAAATCCTGAATGCCGGAAGCTTCTCCAGTGCAGCGGAAAAACTGAATTATACCCAGTCAGCCATCAGCCAGCTTGTACAGTCTTTAGAATCCGAGCTGGGAGTAACCCTCCTGCACCGCGGCAAAAAAGGGCTCTCTCTGACAACAGAGGGTGAACGCCTGCTGCCAATGTTTTATGAAATATATACTGCCGAAGCAAAATTAAATGATGCCCTTATCAATTCAATCAACAATCTAAGCGGCACCGTCAGAATTGCTTCTGTCACCAGTATATCCTGCAGCCTGCTGCCGCAGGTGATTCATCTGTTTCAGGAAAAATATCCAATGGTAGATTATCAGGTGATTCACGGAAATTACAGAGATATGGAAGATCTGATTGTAAATGGACGGGTCGATCTGGGTTTTATCCGTACTCCCGCCGCTTACAAGCTGGATTACTTCAGTTTTCAGCCTGAGCCATTGCTTGTGGTCTTATCGACCAACCATCACTTGGCCGCTTTACCACAATTGTCGCCATCTGATATTGACAGAGAAAAATTTGTTCTTCTTGATGACGGTTATCCCAGAGAAACTACTTCATATTTTGAAAAAAACCACATAATGCCGCAGATTACCCATGTGGTTAAGGGCAATCTGGCATTATATGGTTTTGTGAAAAATGAACTGGGCATCAGCATGGTTCCGGCCTCAATGGTTGAGATGCTGCCTCAGTATATGACCTGGAAGAGACTGGTACCGCCTTTGTATCGTTCTATTGCGATTGCCTGTAAAGACTATGCAAAGCTTTCTTTGCTGAATAAGCTGTTTTATGATGAGATTGTTTCTTATAGTTATCGGTATGATGAAGTTTTGAAAAATGAGTTTGAATTGTAGATTAGGGGGAGGGTGCACATTTTCGCGGGGGAAAGGGGCCTGGTTGGGCAGGATCTGCACCCCCTTGATATCATCGGTACTGCCGTCAGAAGCCTGTACAAGCTGGAATTCAACCTTGATACAGGGAAAAGCAGCAACGCAGAACTTTACTATATGGATACGATTAACCGTCTGATGAACACACAGACGATGGGCGGGATTCTTGCCATTATCGAACAGTATTATCAGGCCGCAGCGCTCCAGGAAACCCAGGGACGCCCTTACTCAGCACCAGTTGCAGGAGCAATACTGGAGATTCAGAATTATTACGGCAGCCCCGTCACCCTTAACTCTACCGCCGACAAGCTGCAGCCAACTGATTGAAAGCGAATGCGCCAGACTGGCAGCCGTTCATGCCACCGAGGAGGAGATCAAAGACATCCAGGAAGCCCTGTTCAGCTCCACAAACGAATTCCGAAAATTAAAACAAAAAGAAGCCAACCGCTTCTTAAAAGAGGACTATCGTTATCACCTGACTATAGCCAAAGCCTCCCACAATGAGGTCTTATATCAGTACCTGCAGTCCCTGAAAGAAACCGTCACCATGCATCAGTTCTGTTCCCTGCAAAATGAAGATTCCATCAACATTGTGCCCGACCTGCATTTCAGGATCTACAACGCAATTCTCTTCCATCAGCCGGAAGAAGCCGGCACCGCCATGTACAACCACCTGCAGCGAACGAAAGAACTGATATTTGAAATGTGTGAAGAAACCAACAGCTGACACCTCATACCTTCTCCATCCCGAATTGGCGGATTACGTGTATCAGCCCGATAATCAAAGAATTCCCTCTGCGCCAGTACATCTGCCCAGGCGCCGAAGGAATTCTCTTTGTTTATTATCTAAAATTCACTTAATCCATCACAAACATTCCCGCAACCACTTTACAATGGCCATTTGTGCCTTCTCAGAATAGAAATACACGAAATATTCATTCCCTTTCTCACTGATTCTTGATTCTGCCTCAATACCAAATTCCACACCTTTTTCAGTCAGACGCCGCAGCGCTATTCCATTTGCATAATATATTTCAAAACAGCCGTCATCCAATAACTGCTGTTCCACCAGTTTGATTGTCAGGCGTTTCATCACATCTTCATCCCGCAAATCATTAATCTGACCGACAAAATCACTGAGCGAGGTTCTCGGTGAATAATGAAGCTGCGCTTCCACTTCTTCGGTCATGGCAAATTCCGATTTAGTTTTCTTTGATTTTGCCTTCTTTACCGAAACCACTTCCTCAGCCGCTTCTTCACGCTGAATCTCTTCATCTCCGGAATCACCGCATACCGCTTTCACACAATCAATAAACCGTTCCCCGTATTTATCAAACTTAAATTCACCAACCCCAACCACAGTCAGCATTTTTGAACGATTCGTCGGTTTTATCAAACACATCGACACCAGGCTCTTATCAGAGAAAACAATATAGGGCGGAACCCCTTCCTCCCGGGCAATCTCCGTCCGCAGTTCACGCAGCTTCTCAAACATAGCTTCATCTGCTTCAGAAAGTTCCACACCGGTTGTTTTGCGTTTACCTGTCTTCTTATCGCTTTTGACCTTAGCCTGATGTTCCTGCTCCTTCGCCATCTTCATGATTACCTGCACACCTTCGTCCAGAACCTTTGCAGATTCCCCGGTAAGCCTGACAATCGCATATTCATCAGTTGTGACCGTCAGATATGACTGCAACATCAGATGATTCATTACCTGCCGCAGACGATGCACGGAAACTTTTGCCATCGTACCATACTGCGGACTTTCATTCATCCGGTACTGCCTGATCTTAGCCGTATTAGCACCGTGAACTGTATCAATAATCACATTGACGCCATACCTCTGACGACAGGACGAAACGCAACCAATCAGAGCCGCCGCAATTTCAGTTACATCAACCTCTTCAAACTGGGTAATACAGCTCTGACAATTACCGCAATAATTAGAACCATACTCACCAAAATAACGCAGAATATAATCCCGCAGACACTCATTTGTAAAACAATAAAAAGTCATCTTACGCAGACGGTCGCGGTCACGCTCCTGCACCAGCTGTCTGGTCAGCGGATCCAGACCAAGATTCTCCTGGTTATTATCAATAAAAAACTGATTCGTCACCACATCCTGACCGCTGTAATACAAGATACATTCACCCGGCTCGCCATCACGCGAGCAACGGCCGATCTCCTGATAAAAAGCCTCAATACTCTTAGGCATATTATAATGAATAACATATCTGACATTCGATTTATCAATTCCCATACCAAATGCATTCGTCGCCACCATCACCTGAGAACGGTCATAAATAAAATCATCCTGATTCTCCCGCCGCTCCTTATCCCCCAGACCGGCATGATAACGGGTCACCGAAATCCCATCCGCCTGCAGCCTTTCGCAGACTTCCTCAACAAGTTTTCTGGTCAGACAATAAATAATTCCGCACTGATCCGGATGCGTCTCCACGAAATTCTTAAGCGCCGCATACTTATCCTTCGGCGACTGCACTCCCATATAAAGATTAGGACGGTCATATCCTGTCGTCACCACAACCGGACTCTGCAGCATCAGAATATCAATAATATCCTCCCGCACCTCTTTCGTCGCCGTTGCCGTAAAAGCACTGACAATCGGGCGATGCGGCAGCTTCTGTATAAAGTCAACGATCTTTAGATAACTGGGCCTGAAATCCTGTCCCCACTGCGACACACAATGCGCCTCATCCACCGCCACCATAGAAATCTTAGTATTCATGGCAAAGTCCAAAAACCCTTCCGTCTCCAGACGCTCAGGCGCCACATAGATGATCGGGTATCGTCCCTCTTTTGCAAGAGCGAGTGCTTTATAATATTGGTTTGCGGTAAGGGAACTGTTGAGATAAGCGGCATGGATACCGGCCTGATTGAGAGTAGTCACCTGATCCTTCATCAAAGAAATGAGTGGTGATATAACTAATGTGATCCCGTCCATCATCAATGCCGGAATCTGAAAACATAGGGATTTACCTGATCCTGTCGGCATGACCCCAAAAACATCCTGCCCGTTCAGTATCCCATCGATCAACGTATCCTGTCCTTCCCGAAAGGTATCGTAACCGAAATACTGTTTAAGTACCTGATTTTTATCCATTCAGTAATTGATTCTCCTTAAAATAATATGTATTATCATATCACCTTTAATAGAAATTTGCCAGCACAAAAAGGATATTGCCTTTAGTTTTTATTTTGCTTTTATAACCCGGCGCAGGTAAATATTGAGCGGGAGGTCGCAGCATGAGCGGCGGCCTCCCCACCAACTAATTCCCAAGCCAAATTTCTTAAGCCAAAATTTTCTCTACAACAGCTTTCAGTTCGTCGCATTTGCAGTCAGCAAAGAAGTATTCAGCAAACTTCGGTCCGCCCAATGCGCCCTTAACCAGATCACGGTCCAGATTCTCAAGAATAGCCGGAAGATCCTGATAAGTAACCTTCTTTACCTCATTCAGAATCTCGCGGTTGCGTTTCATGATCGCAGCGCGCTCTTTCGGATAACCCTGTCCGCCTTCTTCTACAAATAACTTCTCAAAAATATACTGCAGATTCAGTTCACCGCCCCAGCCAAAACCTTTGGCAAAAGGTAATGCAATCGCATTGCCGTTATTAATCTGAGCAAAGGTATAAGCATCCAGTGCGTCTGCAACATGTCCGCAGATAACACCAGGGAAGGAGTTACATGCCAGCATGGCACCTTCACCGGTACCGCAGCCGGTAATCACGTAGTCCACTGCCCCTGAGTTCAGCAGAACTGCGGATAAGATACCGATCTGTACGTAGGTCAGCTGAGCTTCATCCTCTGCAGAGTACATACCATAATTTTTAACTTCAAATCCCATTGGCTCAACTACTGTCTTTAAAGAATTGTAAATGATTTCATTTTTTGCTGCCTGGCTGTTTTCATTAATAAGTGCGATTCTCATAGTCTCTCTCCTTTTATCTTAAAGATGTTCCCTTATTTTATCACACTTTTGCTCTGAATGCCAGTAGCTTTCTATACGATATACATGATCTGATCTTCGTGAAAGCACTTACATAATTCATCACGGAAGAAGGCTTCACCGACCTCTCTGATGTTACGATTATAGGTATATTTTCCCCGCCCCCTTCCGGTCATCAGTTCTGTATCATACAGCTGAGGCGAGGAAGGAAATGCTTCATCATTGATCGCCCGGTGTATAAAACTGTAGGTCATAAAGATAATTTCAATCCTGATTGATTCCCGAACTGCCGGCAGCAGCCCGTCGGCAATGGTCTCAATCAAACGCCGGTACATTTCCTCCCATTCATCAAGAAGAATCACCGGAGCAATCAGCATTCCCACCGGATAACCGGCTTCATGCAGCTGGTTTATACTGTTCAGACGGCTGATGAGTGACGAAGTACCAATTTCTATATCAGTAATAATCTCCTGTGGATTTACACTCATCCGGACAATTGTCCGGCCCCTGTGATTCAGATCCAGAATTGGTTTGACCATACCAAACTTTGTCGGAAAGGTGATATATCCCTGTTCGTGTCTGCCGAATTCTTCGATCACCCACGGCAGATTATTTGTAACTGTATTTTCCAGAATGAGATCGCTGTTGCTCCCGATTTCAAACGTCAGCTCACGTTCGCTCTTTAATGAGGTCTTGATCAGTTTATCAAGCATCTTCTCCCGATTGACGAAAACCCGCATATAGGAACACTTATTATAGTTACAGACCAGATAACAGTACAGGCACATGGCACTGCAGCCGGATGATGTGAACGGTACCAGAAAGTCGGATGACTTTTCATTTACCCGGTACTGATGAGTTTTCCTGGTTCCGATAATCAAATGGTGTTTCATATGCTCAAACTCAGAGTTGGGATTTTTCCTGAGTTCCTCAATGTTATTGTGGTTTTCAATTGGAATCCATTCCAGATTTTTATATTTCTCTCTCAGGTACTTCCCCAGCTGATACTGCTCCACATCAGGTTCATAATATACACAGTCAAAATACATGCTCGCGTTCGTCCTTTCTCCCGGGTGATTTACAGTTACTGCAGGACTTTACCGTCACAGGCTGTCACCAAAATCTTTCTTGAACTTCTCAACCAGCTTCTCCTGCCAGGTTCCAATCGGCTTCAGCCGGCCGAAAAAGAAACGCAGGATCTTAGGCTCTTCTTCGAACTCCAGACCGCCAATCAAATCTCTGTTTTCATATAACCAGATGATACGATCCACAGCATAATATATCTGAGACAGTGTAAATACCCGGCGCGGAAGCGCCAGACGCAGCAGTTCCATTTTAGCGTATACTTCTTTTCCGTCCGGATCACGGTCTTCTGACAAGGTCCCCCGCTCAGTCCCACGGATACCACTGATAATATACAATGCAGCCTGGACAGCGGCAGCCGGATACTCTCCCGGATTGATATGCGGAACAAAACGGGTACAATCGAGATGAACCCCCAGCCCTCCTGCCGGAGTTACTACCGGCACTTTGTATTCCAGCAGTCTTGCCGTCATTTCTTCAATAAAGACAGGTCCCTGGGAAATGATATCTTCATCCATCGTTTCCTCCAGGCCGATTGCCATCGCCTCGATCTCACGGACAGAGATTCCTCCATACGTCGAAAAACCTTCATATAGAGGAATCAGATCACGGACTGCAAGATATGTTTCCTCATCCTTAAAACACATCCCGCCGCCCCTGGCACATGTCAGTTTTCTTCCCGAGAAATAGATAAGATCAAAACATTCACTGATCTCGTGAACAATCTCGTGAATTGTCATATGGCGGCATTGTGGTTCACGGGACTTCATAAAATAAAGGTTATCTGCCAGAAGGCTGGCATCAAGTACACACCGGATTCCGTAATGGCGGCAGACTTTCGCCGTTTCTTTCATATTCTCCAGAGAAACCGGCTGACCGCCGATCAGATTGGTCCCCGACTCCACCCGGACAAAACCGATCTTATCCGCCCCTTCCTTTTTAACCACCTTTTTCAGCTGTTCAATATTCAGATTCCCCTTAAACGGAACTGTACTGTCCGCCTGCAGTCCATCTTCCGTAATCAGCTCCAGCACTTTCCCGCCGGCTTTTTCTATCAAAGCTCTGGTTGTGGTAAAATGATAATTCATGGGGATGATTTGCCCTTCCTCCACCAGAACTCTTACCAGCATATGTTCACAGGCCCGTCCCTGATGGGCCGGCAGAAAATATTTCATTCCAAATATCTCCTGAACCTTTTTCTCCAGTTTATAAAAAGATGCACTTCCGGCATATGCATCATCAGCTTCCAGCATAGCAGCCTGCTGCCTGTCACTCATGGCATTGACACCGCTGTCTGTCAGCATGTCCAGAAACACATCTTCATTTTTCAGCAGATGGGAGTTATTTCCCGCCTCCTGGTTCTTTCTTAACCGTTCATCAATCGGAAGCAAATTCAGCTTCTGCACGATTCTCACTTTGTGCATCTCAATCGGAACCGGACTTCTTTTTATAAATTTAATTGACGGCATATTGAATCCTCCATATAGTATCTGTTATATATGGTAGTATTCAATAAAATCTGCTTCTTTATCCCACTTCCGATCCCTTTTCCGGAAATTATTACAGACATGCAGGATAAGTTTGACCTTGAATCCCTATTAACCTTGTTATATAATAGGTTTTATCAAATCAGTATGTATGGAGGAAGGCAAATGTTGATTTCAACGAAAGGGCGATATGCATTGCGCATTATGATCGATCTGGCTGAACATCAGGCTGACGGTTATGTTCCCCTGAAGGAAACCGCCAGCCGCCAGGAGATATCCGAAAAATATCTGGAGGTAATTGTAAAAATCCTTGTTAAGAACAAACTTTTGACCGGACTGCGCGGCAAAGGCGGCGGCTACCGGCTGCTCAAATCACCGGAATGTTATACCGCAGGCAGTATCCTGCGGCTGACAGAAGCTTCTCTGGCACCGGTATCCTGCCTGAATGATGATCAGACAGCCTGCCCGCGGATGGCAGAATGCAAAACGCTTCCGATGTGGCAGGGTCTTGATCAGGTGATTAATGATTATCTGGACAATATCACACTGGCAGATTTAATTAACACGCCCCAGTCCGGCGATCATTATGTTATCTGAAACTATTTATTCCTGTTCAAATAAAGCCGTAGATAAATATCGTTCACCGGTATCCGGCAGTAATGCCACAATGATTTTCCCTTTATTTTCCGGCCGTTTTGCCAGCTGAATCGCAGCCCACACGGCAGCACCGGAAGAAATTCCTGCCAGCACACCTTCCGCTCTGGCAATTTTTCTGCCGGCTGCAAAAGCATCTTCATTGTCTACCGGAATAATCTCATCATAAATACTGACATCCAGTATTTCCGGCACAAATCCGGCACCGATTCCCTGAATCTTATGAGCGCCCGGAGTTCCCTTGCTGAGCACCGGCGACGCGGCCGGTTCAACGGCAACAACTTTTATATCAGGATTCTGACTTTTTAAATACTGCCCTACTCCGGTAATCGTTCCTCCGGTGCCGACACCGGCCACAAAGATATCAACCTTACCATCCAGATCATTCCAGATCTCCGGTCCGGTGGTATTTCTGTGGACTTCCGGATTTGCCGGATTGGTGAACTGACCCGGAATAAAGCTATCCGGAATCTCTTTTGCCAGTTCCTCTGCCCGGGCAATCGCCCCTTTCATCCCCTTAGCACCTTCTGTTAATACCAGTTCGGCTCCGTAGGCTCTCATTAACTGCCGGCGCTCATTGCTCATCGTCTCCGGCATAACAATAATAATACGGTAACCCCTGGATGCAGCCACAGCGGCCAGCCCGATACCGGTATTGCCTGATGTCGGTTCAATAATCACAGCGCCCGGTTTCAATAGTCCCTTCGCCTCGGCATCATCAATCATCGCCTTTGCAACCCGATCTTTCACGGAACCTCCCGGATTATAATACTCCAGTTTTCCGAGGATACGCGCCTCCAGCTGCTCCTCCTGTTCAATGTGCACCAATTCCAGCAATGGTGTACCGCCAATCAGTTGATCTGCTGATGTGTAAATTTTCTCTCTCATATCCATTACCTACCTTCCTAGTATGTTTATATTTTATACTTCATTTTTATTATGATGTCAAGACCATTTTTCATATTTTTCAAATATTCTCCAGCGATTGGCCGCTAATATTATTTATCATTTTATCTAATTGACCATTTGCTGAAACATCTGTACAATAAAAAATGATAGAATCAGGAAATCAATCAGACGGATT
This sequence comes from Lachnospiraceae bacterium, assembly GCA_032073745.1. Lineage (GTDB taxonomy): Bacteria > Bacillota > Clostridia > Lachnospirales > Lachnospiraceae > Brotaphodocola. The sequence goes on from DAMAMW010000017.1 coordinate 72,051, forward strand.
AAATATTAGAAGGGTTAACAAAATGAAATATTTCGGAAATGGTTTAAGTGAGCTGCACAAAGAATTGAATACTATGATCCGCAAAGCGGACAAACTTCACGAATCAAAGCGATTATTTTTTGAACTTCACACCAAACTGCATTTATCCTCAATGTCGGCTGCAGAACCAAATGAAGTCGATGCTCTGATCGGTGATCTGGCCCCTCATGAATATGTCATCATGCCGACTTCAAAGGACGAGACAATTGCATGGGTATTGTGGCATATTGCAAGGATTGAAGACCTGACAATGAACCTTCTTGTTGCCGGAACCGGTCAGGTGTTTGACGACAAATGGAAAGAACGGATCAACGCTCCTGTTTCTGATACAGGAAATGCTATGTGCGATGACGAGATCATGGAGTTGAGCAGACAATTGAATACGAAAGCACTCCTTGACTATCGGAATGCCGTCGGTCAAAGAACGCGCGATATTGTAACATTGCTGTCTGCAGATGATATGAAAAGAAACGTATCGGTTCAGGGATTAGAGAAAATAAAGAAAGCCGGTGGTGTCACTGATCAGGAGGACTCGCTGTGGCTGCTTGATTTTTGGGGCAAAAAAGATGTCGCCGGCTTATTACTCATGCCGCCGACCCGTCATGTTATCCTGCATCTGAATGATTGCTGTAAATGGAAACAGCATATCCGGGAAAACAAAAAGTGTTTCCGTAGATAACCCTTGATATTCGAACGTATGTTTGGTATAATTGTTTCAAGGGGGTGGTATTATGACCGGATACTGTTTAATGCCGGCCGATATCAACAAGTGCAAATTTTTCCTGTCTGATCAGCAGGAATGCGCTGCGTCTGATGACAAGTGTGGAATGTTCCAGCCGATGGAACCGGTACGGCAGGCACGACCCGCAGAATATGTACGCAAGCCAAGATGGTATGAGAAATATTATCACGAAGATGCTTAGGTACAAGCGTCTTCTGATTTCCTATCGCTGCATCTGCCGGTATAGTCGCCCAAAAGTTACCTAAGCATTCTTACAGGGATTCATTCATTTTTGACCAAAGAAAAAGAACCTTGATTTTACAAGGTTCCTGACCAGCTGCTGACGGGAATCGGACCCGTGACCTCCGCACTACCAATGCGACGCTCTACCGACTGAGCCACAGCAGCATCTGACTTTTGTTGATCCGTTTCAAAAACGAACCTTTGCTATAATATCATGTAGTATACCTTTTGTCAATATATTTTATGAAATTTCCCGAACGATTTTTAGCACAATTTTAGCACATGCCAAAATCAGCACTCATAAAGTAAAGTAAAGCAAATATGCAGCGAGGCTATTTTTATGGCTGATAATGATATGCATTACAACGGTACCTCTCAGAACCTCAACCGGATCGTAACCGATTCGAACTTCCCGCCGGTTACGCCGCCATTTCCCGGTGGAACCGGACAGATCGGCCCTGGTACCGGCGGCAGCAACTGGCTGCTCCCGGAAGGAACCCCTGAAGTTTCAAGCGATTACTATGGTCAGGTTCGGTTCTTTAATGCATCGACGTACCCGATGCCGGTAAATATTGCGATTGACGACACCATATACTCTCAGAACTCGCAGTTCACTTCCGTTTCCGATTACGGGTGGGTCGCAGACGGCTTCCATACAGTAACCGTACGCAGAGCCTCAGGGCCGCGTACCCTGCTCTATCAGCAGACATTTCCATTCGCAGCAAACCAGATGAACACCATGATCCTTACCGACAGTCCTTCCGGCGGCATGGAAATCGTAAGTATATCCGATACCGGCTGCAGCAACCTGCCGTATAACATCAGCTGCTTCCGCTTCGGCAACATGGCATACAGCGGTTCAGACTTTGACCTGCTGCTGAGCACCGGTGAGACGATCTTTAACAACATTGACTTCCAGGCCGTCTCAACCTACAAGCAGGCCGTCGCCGGTACCTATCAGTTTGTTGTGACCAATTCAACAGCTTTCCCGACACCAAGAGATCTGCCGATCATCGTCATCGGTAATCTCAGTTCCACATCAAATAACCGCATGCCGCTGGTTACTTTTGATGCTGACCTGGCTGCCGGGCAGAATGTTTCAGCTTATGTGATCGGCAATTCCTGGTCCGACAGCTTCCCGCTTCAGGTGGTCGTTCTCCTGGATTCTGTATCGTCGGGATTACAGCCCTTCACAGCTACTTCTTAAGACATCACAGGAATTAGCTAACTGCTTTAATTCTGCTTCCGTTAAATCGAGCTTCAGGATACGCTGTACCCCATTTTTATTGATAATGCAGGGCACACCTGCGAATACTCCCTGCTGACCGTATTCCCCCTTTAACAGGGCCGATACGGTCAGTACACTGTTCTCGTCCCCAAGAATCGCTTTGGTAATGCGGGTCATCGCCATTCCGATCCCATAGTAGGTAGCCCGTTTTGCTTCAATGATCTTATATGCCGCAGTTCTTACCTCTTCTTCAATTTCTGACAGCTGCTCTTTTTTAAGAATCGCTTCACCGTTGTCAATCAGATCCGTGATCTGTCTGGTTGCCAGCATTGCCTGGCTCCATGGGACAAACTCACTGTCACCATGCTCACCGATTACATAGGCATGGATGTTGCGCGGGTCTACTTTCAGATTGCTGCCCAACAGATATCTGAGTCTGGCCGTGTCCAGTGCCGTTCCCGTTCCCAGTACCCGGCCGGCCGGAAATCCGGACAGTTCATATGTCACTCTGGTCATAATATCAACCGGATTGGTTGCTACGAGAAAGATACCGCTGAACCCCGACTCCGTTACCGGGCTGATAATCGAACGGAACACCTCTTTATTCCGCTTTAACAGCTCCAGACGGGATTCTCCCGGCTTCTGTGCCACACCGGCGCAAATCGCCACAATATCCGCATCCTTGCAGTCAGGATACTCCCCTGCCGATATCTTCATATGGGATCCGGAAAAAGCCAGGCCATGGTTTAAATCCATTGCCTCGCCCATCGCCCGTTTCTTATCCACATCAATCAGGATTAATTCATCACACACATTCTGATTCAGCATGGAATAGGCATAACTCATGCCTACCATACCGGTTCCGATCAATACAATTTTCCGTTTATCGTCTCTCAATTCATTCTCCTTTACTGAAGGGTCATCGGTTTAATTTCTTTTCCATTAACTCACTGTTATTACTGTATATTATAGCATTTTCGCGCGCTATCATTCCATCCCGGTACATTTTCAGCAAACTGTTGTCCATCGAGATCATGCCTTCGTCCTGGGAAGTTGAAATAATACTGTCAATCTGATGAATCTTGGCCTCACGAATCATATTGCGGATCGCATTATTTAAAAACATGATTTCAAATGCCGGGTGAGAGCCCTTTTCCACCGTTGGAATCAGCTGCTGCGATATAACTGCCTGCAATACCATCGAGATCTGAATCCTGATCTGCTGCTGCTGATTGGGCGGAAAGTTATCAATGATACGGTCAATCGTATTGGCCGCACCTATCGTATGCAGCGTTGAAATAACCAGATGTCCCGTCTCAGCCGCTGTCATAGCCGTCTTAATCGTCTCAAAGTCACGCATCTCACCAAGCAGAATGACGTCCGGTGCCTGTCTGAGCGAAGCCCGGAGCCCGGATACATAACTAGCAGTATCAGTGCCAATCTCACGCTGCGTAACAACGCTTTGGTTATGACGGTGCAGATACTCAATCGGATCTTCCAATGTAATAACATGGGCATTTCTGGTCCGGTTAATCTGATCGATAATACAGGCCAGAGTCGTACTCTTACCGCTTCCGGCCGGTCCTGTTACCAGTACAAATCCCTTGGTCATCTTCGAAATATCAATAACCGACTGCGGAATATGCAGCGTGGACGGATCCGGAAGATCAAAGTTAACAACACGTACAATCGCCGCCAGAGAACCTCTCTGACGGAATACATTGGCACGAAAACGGGCCATCCTGGAAATCGCAAAAGAGAAGTCATCATCACCTTCCAGTTTTACTTTTTCCATTGGCCTGTTGCTTGCAATTTCATATAATTCTGTAATCAGTTGATCCATTTCTTCGGGATAAATCTTTCCTTCTCCCTGATAGACAATCCTGCTCCCAATCTTATAGGAGAACGGCATACCAGGCACCAGAAAGATATCCGATGCCTGCTTCTCTACCGCTGCTCCCAATAGTTCTGTTACGTTCATGCTTGCCAGCTCCTTTTATCCTGATAACGTTACTCACCGGTCCACACCGATATTGATGTATCTATGTCGTAATCTTTTATATTATATACTTTCCAACTGCCGATACGGTAGTTTTCTTCACCGTCCAGCAATAATTCAATACGCAGTACCTGGTCAAAATCCATCGGGATTTCAGTCACCGCGGACCGGGTATCCGCCTGATAGTACTGACTCAGCTCTGCAGCAAGCATCCGTCCGCGTTCCTCTTCATCATCAGTTGCCGCCTTAACGGCAGTCACCGTCTGATCTACGAGCCGGACAAACTTTTCCCCCTCTGCATCTGCTGCATAATATACTTTGACTGCATTGGCATTCTTTTCTGCCAGGCTCCAATCGCCGCCGGAGTTACTTAATGACAATAACGCAAATGTTGCCAGACATAAGATAATAAAGATTAAAATCAAAGAAGAACTGCCGATACTTACTTTTTGTTTGATTTCTGATTTTGCCACAGTATTCAGCCTCCTGCCTGACCAAGTTGATATTGATTGACTTCCATGGAAAACAATTCTGTCGAATCACTGACCCTGGACAATACAATCTTCGCCTCCGACATACTGTCATTTACCTGACAGTCAACTGCTGCACAATATGCCGCTTCATCAGGCTGGCTTGTCGATTTCCAATTTGAATCCCAGTACATCATGACACGCTTATCATCTCCCTCAGCCGCATCACTTATGGCATTCATTCTTTGGATCAATCCGTTTTCGCCCTCCTGCTTCCAGACTTCAGCGATACTTTCCGCTGCAATCACACTCTGATTGGTATCTTTGGCCAGCCGGCTCATGTGATTGGCCCTCACGAATACCAGAATACAGATACTGGCACATATGATAAAAAAGAACACTACCATTATCATTTCCATTAAAAATACGCCGGAACCGGAGCTGTTTTTCTTATTCATCTGACACCCCTTTGCTTCTTACCGACATTAAAAGTCTGCTGCCGCCTTCTCCGGTCGTCTCAACCGAAATAACGTTGTTGTCCATCGCCAGGTCAAGACCATCGCATTCAATAATCTTCAGGCCATCGGCCAATCCCAGACCGCTCTGGGTATCTGTAAACAACTCACAAATATATCCATCCTGACAGTAGATCCAGGTCACAAACTCTTCTCCGTAAATCTCCTGTCCCAGTTCCAGTACATCGGTACCATCGATCTGACGGACTGATATCCTGCCGGCCTCATCTCCCTGCCGCACCTTGTTAGCTATGTAGTTCAGGGAAACACTTCCTGCGTAGTTATCCTCCATCCGGCTGCTGATGTTTTCGTATACCTTACCACCGATCAGCACCGTAAACAGGGCGCACAGTACAAAGACCAGAAACAAAAGCATGGTGAACAGCACATTCATGGTCTGCCCCTTGGATTTCTGATTCTGCATCAAATGGTCTCCTCTCCTCTATTCTTCCAGCTGCACCGGAATCACCGTAATCTCCGGCATGATATTAGACGCAAAACCATTATAAAAAATATTATAACGATTCCTGTCAATCTGAATTCCATAATTCTGTTCCAGATAATCAACGCTTGGAGGGTAACGCCCTTCAATCGCATAACATTGAACCGAAGCACGGCGGATGCCATCCCGCAGTGTATCAGCACCCTGTTCATTTGCTCTTCCGGAAAAGAAACGTACTCCGATCACAAGCGCCGCAATCAGTGCCGCAAACAACACCCCAGAGGCAATGCCGGTCAGAATCGACCTGATATCTTTTTTTTCTTTCTTCATTTCATGCACCGTTCCTAACCGATCGCTGATAATACCCCTACAAGCGGAAGCATTACTGACAGCAGAATCATCCCTACCGATACTGCCAGAATCGCCACCAGAGTAGGTTCGAATCTGGAAATCATATTGTCAATAGCCACATCTGCCTGCTGTTCGTAATCATCAGACAGCTGCTCCATAACACTGTCCAGACGACCGCTGCGGTTACCGACTTTAATCATCTGAATATGGAAACCGCCGAACAGGCCGGTATTTTTCATTGCTTCGTAGTAATTGACACCATCCTCAAGCTGTCGGCCGCAAACGTCGATCTGTTCTTCAACTTTGCTGTTCTCGACCAGCTCCTTAGCCAGCTCCAGACCCTTTTCAAGCTCCAGACCACTTTTTAAAGTCAATGCCAGTACCGAAGTAAAACGGCGTTTTGCAATAGATAAAGCAATATGGCTTCTCCGTTTGATCTGATTCACCATCTTTTCTGCGATCAGAACTTTTTTCCCGGCCAGTGACATCAGATAAACACCGCCGATCAGAATGACCAGAACCACACCAACAACTAATGCCACACCACTGAATGTACCGCCCAGCTGCATTGCCATCTTGGATACCGGCGAAATCTGTGCTCCGAGCTGCTCATAAACGCTCTCAAATACAGGCATAACTTTGGTGAACAGCACAAACAGTACTACCAGCAGCATAAATACCATAATCACCGGATAGGTCAGGGCATTACGGATATTACGCATCATAAAATATTCTTTTTCATAATATACAGACAATGACTCCATCATCTGATCCAATGTTCCGGTCTGCTGGCCCAGTTTCGCCATTCGTATTACATAATCCGGAAAGGCCTGTGTTTTTTCCAGGGCAGTAAAAAATGGTTCTCCAAGTTCTACTTCTTCTGAAAGAAACAGCAGCATCTTCTTTTCTTCTTCAGAACCGGCATCCTCCGCCATAACGGACAGCCCTTCATCCAGTGCAATTCCTGCCTTCATCAGCATCGATATCTGAAGACAAAACGCCGAGAGTTCCCGGTAAGAATAAATTTTTCGTTCCATTTGACTGCCTCACTTAATAAGAGTATTTTGCCTGATAGTTATTGCCGTCACCAATGTACTTCTTGATTTCTTCACTCTGACCGCCTGATGAAGCAAAGGTCGGATCCATCAGCTTCCAGTTGACACCATCGAAATAAATATAGCTGTCAACCCAGCCGACACCATCAATGTATACGTTAACCCATGCATGATACAGGCTGCCGGTATATCCTACAACCAGCTTGGTCGGAATTCCCTGGCTGCGCAGCATTCCGGTCATAACTGCCGCATAGTCAAAGCAGATCCCCCGTTTCGCTGCCAGTACCTGATCCACATTCGGCAGATATCCGGACTGAACCGAGTTTGCCTTAGCAGTATCATAGGTGAAGTTGCCTACTACGTAGTTGTAAACATTAGTTACCACTCCGATCTGGTCAGCTGCCGATGCCGCCAGCTGGTTTGCGACCTGAACAATCGCGCTGCCGGAGTTGAAATTGACATACTGATTCGGATATAAGAATGATATAAACTGGCTTGACAGGCTCACTGATACCTCCTGACTGAACGCCTGAGAATAGGAGTTGCCTGACACATTCTCGAACACTTTTATTGAATAGGAGCCATTGCCTTCTGAAAATGGAAATACTTCATAAGAACTTCTGGCATTTAAATCATATGTATAAGTAGTTCCGCCCTTGGCGATCTGAACTTTGATCTTGGATACGCTTCCGGTATATTTGACCATGCAGTATCCCTGGCTGGCGTTCGACACATCAAGAACAACCTTGCCGTTCTCATGTACCGTTGTCCCGGATGCCTGAGGATTATAGAACTGAGCCCCGTTGGGATTCGAGTACAGCGGCACCGCTTCTGCTTCAATTACCGATATGGGAACCGTCTCCTCTTTTCTGGCACAGCCTGCCGCCAGTAATCCAGCCACAGCGACAGCTGCCATGACACCATAAATCTGTGTATGCTTCTTCATCTTCTCTGCCTCCAAATTAATTTAATCTCTGCCTTACAATCTCATATGCTAAAACACCTGCTGCTACCGATGCATTCAGCGAGTCGATATCCCCCCGCATCGGAATCGATGCAACCATATCACATTGTTCTTTAACAAGACGGCTGACGCCGCTGCCTTCATTGCCGATCACCATTCCGATCGGTCCCTTTAAGTTTAAACGGTACATCAGTTCGCCGCCCATATCGGCACAGACAAACCAAAATCCCTTTGCTTTTAACTCCTCAATCGTTTTGGTTATGTTAGTCACCTTGGCTACCGGAGTATAATTGAGTGCTCCCGCAGAAGTACGTGCCACAGTTGCAGTCAGGCCTGCTGCTCTGTGCTTCGGAATGATCACCCCGTGAGCACCGGCCAGATTGGCTGTCCGGATAATCGCCCCGAGATTATGGGGATCTTCGATTCCGTCAAGCAATACTAAAAACGGCGGTTCTTCTTTTTCGGCAGCCAGTTTCAGCATATCTTCCACTTCCGCATATTCATAAGCAGCAGCATAAGCAATCACACCCTGGTGCTTGCCGGTATCTGACATCTGATCGAGACGTTCTTTCGCCACATACTGGATAATCGTGTCATGCTTTCTGGCCTCGCGCGTAATGCTCTGGATCGGGCCGTCCTTACAGCCATCCTGCACGAACAGCTTATCAACCGGCTTGCCTGAGCGAAACGCTTCCATCACTGCATTACGCCCCTCTATCGTCAGTTCCTCATATCTCATAAAACTCTCCAATCTTCTCTAACCCGTCATGCACCAGTGTCAGCAGGCGTTCATATTCTTCGTTCAGATACAGGTATCCGACCAGCGCTTCGAATCCGGTTGCCATCCGGTAGTCAATCATAGTGGCATTTTTAGCGGTTGATGCCGATCTGGCATTACGTCCCCGTTTATATACAGCCAGTTCCCCGGGTGTCAACTCTTCCTGTAAAACCTTAATCAGATTCGCCTGCGTCTCCGCTTTAACCAGACTGGCGCTTTTCTTGTGCATCTTATTCACCTGGACACTGCCCCGGTTCACTACCCGGGTACGGATCAGCAGTTCATAAACGGCATCACCGATATAAGCCAGAGCCAGCGGTGAATAGGTCGCTGCATCCACCGGTTTCAGCTGCAGTGCTGATTTCATGCCTTCGGACAAATGAAATGATTCTAAACTTTCCGCCGAACGCATGTGAGGGGGACTTACCGCAACCTTTTCCATTTCACGCCCTCTCTGGTATCTTCTAATATAATATTCATATCAGATAACTGCTGACGGATCTCATCCGCCCTGGCAAAGTTTTTGTCTTTTCTGGCCTGCTGCCGTTCTGCAATCAGAGCATCAATCTCTTCGTCAAGCACTTCCGCCTTACGCTCGGTTATAATTCCGATCACATCACAAATCGCTTCAATTGACTGTTTCATCCAATCGACATAAGCGCGGCTGCTTCCTTCATTAGCGGTAGAGTTGCTTAACTTAACCAGCTCAAATATAGCAGAAATACCATCTGCGGTATTAAAATCATCATCCATCGCTGTTTCAAATTTGGCCAGCAATGCTTTGGCTGCCTCGGCCTGCGCCAGTTCTTCGAGCGCCAGTTCCGCACCGGATGCATTCTTTTGCAGATCACGCAGATGATCGACTGCATTCAGAATACGCTCCAGGCCGTTTTTAGATGCCTCCATCAGATCCGCACTGAAGTTGAGCGGACTCCGGTAATGGGCACTCAGCATGAAGAAACGCAGTACCTGTAAGTCATATTTTTCACTAATTTCTCTGACAGTAAAGAAATTATTCAGAGATTTAGACATTTTCCGGTTATCAATATTTAAAAATGCATTGTGCATCCAGTAGGTTGCAAACTGCTTTTCATTCGCTGCCTCTGACTGGGCAATCTCATTCTCATGATGAGGGAAAATCAGATCTTCACCACCGGCATGGATATCAATCTGGTCTCCCAGATATTTTTTCGCCATAACTGAACATTCAATATGCCAGCCCGGACGGCCTGCACACCAATGGGAATCCCAGGAAGGTTCACCCTCTTTTTTGGGTTTCCACAGAACGAAATCCGAAGGATTTTCTTTTTCTTCTCCGGTCACCTTGATCTCACGAAAGCCCGACTGCAGATCATCCAGGTTCTTATGGGAAAGCTTGCCGTATTCTTCAAAGGAATTCGTGCGGAAATATACGGTACCGTCCGGTGCCGCATATGCATGACCTTTGTCAATCAGATTCTGGATCATATCCAGCATTCCGCTGATCTCCTGAGTTGCCTTCGGATGTGTTGTAGCCGGTTTGACGTTCATAGCCGCCATATCTTTCTTGCACTCTTCGATAAAGCGTTCAGAAATAACTTCTGAATCCACCCCTTCTTCGATCGCTTTTTTGATAATCTTGTCATCGACGTCGGTAAAGTTAGAGACATAGTTCACCTCATAACCTTTATATTCAAAATATCGTCTGACTGTGTCAAATACAATCATCGGCCTTGCATTGCCGATGTGGATAAAGTTGTATACGGTCGGACCACATACATAGATCTTGACTTTGCCCTCTTCCAAAGGCTTAAATTCTTCTTTTGTTCTGGATAATGTATTAAAAATTTTCATACCCCGTCTTTACTCCCTTTCAATCTGTTATTCTGCGGTGTTGCCGTGACATCCCATACAGCCATCGCATTTATTTGAAGACCTGTCATCCAGGCCCATATCTCCCATATCCTGCAGCAGCGCAATCGCCTGAGAAGAAATCCCCTCACCGCTGCCGGTAAAACCAAGACCTTCTTCGGTTGTCGCTTTTATATTAATCCGGTTTACCGGTAAATGCAGTGTTTCTGCAATCAGCTCTGCCATCTGCGCCCGGTAAGGTGCCATCTTTGGCCGCTGGGCGATAATGGTTGCATCGATATTCTCAATAACAAAACCATGCTCCTCCAGTAATACTCCCACTTCTTTTAACAGGGCGATACTCGATGCCCCCTTGTAGGCCGGATCTGTATCCGGGAAGTGAGTTCCTATATCTCCAAGTGCAGCTGCACCCAGCAATGCATCCATGATTGCATGGGTCAGTACATCCGCATCCGAATGACCAAGCAGGCCCTGTTCATAGGGAATTGTAACACCGCCGATGATCAGTTCTCTGTCATCAGTCAGACGGTGAACATCATATCCTAATCCGATTCTCATAATCAGTCTCTCCATATCTTTTATATTATCATGCGAATCTTCTTCTCTACACACCCCAAATGAATATCTGTCTGATACTGACAATCCTCGCCATCCACATGTACCGGCAGCGGTTTATCAATATGAATCTGTGCCTCACGGCAATGATACAGGCGCACCCCTCTGCGCTTTCTGATCCGGCCGCAAATCGCCTCAATCAGTGTCAGCATCAACTGTGGCTTTCTGGTATTATGAACCACACACACTTCCAGGCATCCTTCATCAGGATCGGCCTTTGACATCAATTTCATCTTTCTGCTGCCATAAGGATGTATATGCACGGCCACCATGAATATATGGTTAAATTCCACCCGTTTCACTCCATCAAGAACAACAAACCCTTTGACCGGCTTTTCCAATAACAGCTGCCTGAGACCTACTAATATATAAGCAAATCTTCCGGGTCTGATAAAACAAGGTTTTCTGTTATATTTTGTTTCCAGCAGACTGCGGCACACTGCAGCATCCAGGCCAATCCCGCAGCTGACAGCAAAACGCCGGTGAATCTGCTCATGGTCCCCATAGGATAAGATGCCATAATCCAGATATTTTAAACGCTCAGAAGTAAGAATCTGTTTGAGACATTTATGTGAATTCCTTGGCATCCCAAGACTTCTGGCCAGGTTACTGCCAAGCCCGATCGGAATATATCCCAGGGTTACGTTCCCGGCAAATGATACGCCGTCCAGAACTTCATTCATCGTTCCATCTCCGCCAACCGCCACAATCGTCCGCGCGCCCTCACCACAACTGGTCAGATCATGCGCAAACTGCCGGGCATCGCCGGTCTTCTGCGTCAGATATACCTGGTAATCGATATTATTCAGTTTAAGCCGACGCTCCAGCCGCTTCCAGATCAGGTCACTGCTGCCCCGGCAGGCTTTTGGATTTACGATAAAATGGTACATGAAAGCCTCCCCTAGTCTACTACATATGAGTATAACACAATTTTCCAAAATTTCAATTTTTTATTTGAAAGTAACCAAAAAGTAACCAGACAGATTCTAACCTGTCTGGTTACGATTAACCAAGTGCCTTTTCCCGTACTGTTTTTTTGTTTGCTGCATAGTTTGTTCCATATACAAACGGATAGATCACATATGCTAAAATAACTGCACCAAACACATCAATAACAGAATGCTGCTTTAATACAACAGTTGACAGACAGATTGCAATCATAAGACCTAATGAACCGATTCTCAGCCATGCCTTATCCTTAAGTTTCGCACTGTTGATCACCGAAAAGTGAACCCCCAGGGAGTTAAACGCATGAATACTGGGAAATACATTCGTCGAGGTATCCGCCGCATGAATCAATGCTACCAGTCTGCTGCATATATTCTTAGAACTGTCTACCGGTATCCGCAAATCCGTACCATTCGGAAAGAAGGTACAGATCAGCAGGCATATCGTCATTCCGCTAAACAGGAACGTACATAATTTATAATAGTCCTGTCGGTTGGTAAAAAAGAAATACATAATCGCCAGTGCCATATAAGCAAACCACAATAAGTAAGGAACAATAAAATACTCGTTAAACGGGATATAATCATCGAGTGCCACATGCATAACCGTAAAATCACTGACCACCGTCTTCTCCAGATACAAAAACCATGGTATATAAATGAACGCATAGCTCAATACCCATATATGACTATATTTTTTCAAAAATGTCTTCACTAAGCATCGCCCCTCTATTTTTTAGACTTTCTGGATTATAACACACTCCAAACCGAATCACAATATGAATCTCAATAGCTTTAGAAAATCTTTATAATTCGACGGTTTATCCTTATTATACCATCTTTCTGACAATCTAAACCAATAACACAAAAACAACGCTGGTCTTTTTCTGTAAAAAAATTGAATAAAAAGTCTTGACAATTTAGACAATGGATATTATACTATCTAAGCAGTCTTGATTGAGACATTGAACAAGCTGTCAGATATGGGATCTTAGCTCAGCTGGGAGAGCATCTGCCTTACAAGCAGAGGGTCATAGGTTCGAGCCCTATAGGTCCCATACCATTTAAATCTGGCGGAATAGCTCAGTTGGCTAGAGCACACGGTTCATACCCGTGGTGTCGCTGGTTCAAATCCAGTTTCCGCTACTGACACAAACCTTGAAGGCATTGGCTTTCAGGGTTTTTTTGTTATATAAAAACACAACTGCCTAAGCAGCCAGAACTCGGGGAGAGACTCTGCCCGACAGCCTCTCTCCCGTTATTGTAAATCTTATAATACATCTTATCAGTTAAAACCAAAAAACTTCTGACTCATCTTATATCCCGCAATCGATACTTTCCGTCCGCCTTCTCCCGGCAGATTCATGCTTTGACCGAGAAAACCATAACGCAGGCGAAGGTACAGCGGAAGGTTTTGTTTTTTCAGATCCGTCCACAATTCCCTTTTCTTCTCCATATTTTCATCACTTTCTGACTTGATAGCGAGAATCGAGGATACCGTCATCATGATTTCCAGGTAACGAACCATATAATGACGAAGCTTCCGGCTGCGGATCTTTCTCATATCATAATAACCGAGCATCAGCTTTGTTACCCTGAGCTGCTGGTCGATCCGCCCGATCATAACCTGCTCATTGACAGACTGATCCTCTCTTCCGATAAAATAACGGTAGAAATTCACATCCAGATAATACATTGTCTTTACATGCGGCAGCGGTTGATATACAAAGATGTTATCTACATAAAATGTATGTTTGGGCAGTTCCAGACCGCCGTCACGAAGCATTTCCGTACGGTAAATCACAGAATGCATCAGAATGTACTGTCCCAATATAAAGACCTTGACCTGATCCCAGGTAAACAGCTCGCGTTTCGGCAACGCCGTCCGGTACTGCATGACACGCTTATGTTTAGCCCCCTGCTTCTCATAGACAAAATTGGTGATCAGCATATCCAGGGTTTCGTCACCGCGGACAAAACGTCGCAGCGTATCCAGCACTTCCATATAGGCTTCAAGATTTACCCAGTCATCACTGTCAACTACCTTGTAATAAATTCCGGTTGCATGGCGCAGACCGGCATTCACAGCTTCTCCGTGGCCGCCGTTTTCCTGATGAATGGCACGGCAGATCGTCGGATATTTCGCTTCATATTCGTCGGCAATAGCTGCTGTATTGTCTTTAAATGATCCGTCATTGACAATCAGTATCTCCACCTCTTCTCCGCCCGGAAGCAGGGATTCAATGCAGTTGCGCATATAACTTTCAGAATTATAACAGGGAATTGCAATGGTTAACAATTTCACGTTTGTTCACATCCTCTCGTATTTTATAAATTCCCGCCAGTGTCAGAACCGCGGAAACAATCAGCTTCAGCCATAACGGAACATCAGGCGTACTCTCTCTCGCCGACAAATTGGTTATAACAATAGAACTGATGTTAGCAGAGATATGAAACCAGACGGACAACCGGAGCATTCCATACTGTTCGCAAATCCATGCCGTAATAAATCCCAGTACAAATGCATACACTGCCTGGGCTGGATTTCCATGGTAAACAGCAAAATAGACAGACGAAAAAACCGCGGCCTGTATAAAGGTAAACCGTGTTCTCATCTGTATATATCCCATTCCCCGAAAAACCAGTTCTTCTGCCAAAGGTACCAGAATACCAATTGCCGCAAGCTGCAGATAAAGCGGACAATCATAAATCCATATTCCGGTTTGTATATCTGATTTTGTAAAAAAGCTGAGTCCGGCAATTATTGTATTCATGAAAACGCAGCTGCCGGCTGCTGCTGATAAAACCCATACATAAGTAAACAGTCCGGGCGTAACTCTGACCGGCAGTCTTATCAGTGTCTTCTTATATAAGATGCCCAAAATAACAGCTGTCAAAACCGCTGAAACTGACATTACAATAAGAATATGACTTCCGTTGCCGGAATCTCCCCCTGTTCCGGCCACAAATTCCACTGCCGCACTGATCCACAGATACAAAAACAACGGATATCCGATGCGCCAGATAAAGTCGAGTGACTCTTTCATTCTCCCCCTCATACGGGCCTCCTGTTCTTACGCATGCCAGTTGTTAGTATAACACAAAGCAGTTGCATTTTTCCAGTAGAAACACTATAATATTTGTAATAGTTTAGGACGGCGGGAAATTGTAATCAAAGGCAGCCGTCCGGACAATCACCAATCACAAAACTCAGAAAGAGGAAAAACATATGGCAAAAAAAAGAATAGTTATGGCACTCGGCCACAACGCTCTGGGCACAAACCTTCCGGAGCAGAAAGCTGCTGTTATAGAAACTGCTAAAGTTATTGCCGATTTCATTATGGAAGACTGGCAGGTCGCTCTTGTTCACAGCAATGCACCGCAGGTAGGGATGATCCATACCGCCATGAACGAATTTTCCAAAGAACATCAGGAAGAAGGTTATACCGCTGCTCCGATGTCCGTTTGCTCGGCAATGAGCCAGGGATATATCGGCTACGATCTGCAGAACGGCATCCGTACTGAACTGATCAAACGCGGCATATACAAACCGGTATCGACCGTTCTGACCCAGGTTATGGTAGATCCTTACGATGAGTCATTCTATAACCCGATCAAAAAAGTCGGACGTTTTATGAGCGCCGAAGAAGCCGCAATCGAAGAAGAAAAAGGCAATCATGTAATAGAAGTTCCCGGCAAAGGATTCCAGCGTATCGTATCAGCCCCAACCCCTGTTTCCATCGTTGAAATCGATGCAATCCGGGCGCTGATGGATGCCGATCAGATCGTAATCTCCTGCGGCGGCGGCGGGATCCCCGTACTTGAGCAGGGACCAAACTTAAAAGGTGCCAGTGCTGTAATCGAAAAAGATCTGGTCAGCGGACTGCTTGCCCGTGAGATCAATGCCGATGTATTGATGATCATAACCAGCGTTGACAACGTCACCTTAAACTACGGCAAGCCGGATGAGCAGCCGCTTTCCCACATGAGCGTAGCGGAAGCAGAAGAATATATGACTCAGGGTCACTTCGAATTCGCCTCTATGCTTCCTAAGGTTCAGGCCTCCACAGCATTTATTCAGGCCGGCCGCGGACGGAGCGCTATCATCACGTCCCTGGAGAAAGCCCTTGACAGTATCCACGGTAAAGCAGGAACAGTGATCGAATAATCAGGCAAATGAAATGGCTGTTGCCAAGGACTGATTCATCAGTCAATAGCAGGCGATACTATCACGATTGTACATTAGCATCACACTCAAACAGACAACATAAAAGGGGATTTTTGCGAACGAAATATAATCATCGCAAAAATCCCCTTTATATTTAGTTAAACTGCACCACGTCATTGATCGGCGATGCCGGTACTACTTCCTCTGCATACAATACCGGGCCTTCGCCCTCATAATCCTGCCAGTACTCTACAGCGACCTTCGCCCGTACACGGACCCACTGTCTGGTCTCCAGCTTCCTGGCCTCTCTGGCCTTACAGACATATCCCAGAAACGTCATATCATCGGCACAACAAGTCATCGCCATTCTTCCGGGAACAAAATAGTTCTTCGGGAAATTCGGAGACTTTAATACCATTGCAGTATATTCTACGGTTTTGCCGATATATCGTTCCGGCTTGTCCATGCAGTCGATGTACCATACCCCATAAGCTTCCGGTGATATCTGAATCACATCAGCCTGCAGGTCATAAGGCAGGTCTTCTTCTGAAATCTCATTAATCTCACCATCTTCATCTTCGAATACAATATCACACCTGGTATTCATCGATTTCAGCATTCGTTTGTACCGTTCAAGATCCGGGATTCCGTCACAGCGATTACCGATAATCAGTTCACTGTTCCGGACCATCGCTGAAAACAACGGTTTCATATTCTTGACATATATATCAAAAGAAGACATATCAACAATCGTAATCTGCTGATAGACAGTCCACTTTTCCGGAAGTTTCAGCTCATCCTGATTCCACATGCCGTTCCATTCAATAATAACACGTTCCGGCTGATGCAGACGCTCTAGTTCAATCAGGTGCTCAGGTGTCATCTCATCAATGCTTTCAATCAGAATAACTTCCGTGCGGGTTTCATCAAGCAGTTCCGGTTCATACTCGATCTCGCCTTCCTCACAGACAAGCAGCAAAGTCTTTCCTTTTGCCTGGAAATACTCCTGTTCCATTGTAAAACTTAAAAACTCGGTTTTTCCTGCCTCTAAAAATCCATTAATCAGAAATACCGGTACGATCTCATCATCAATCATTGGTCCCATATCATTACTCCAACTTTCAGCTTCTGCCAAAGGCGATATTTAATTTTTCTTCATTCAGGTTTGCACCGATCACGCAAACTTTTCCGGTGTAGTCCGGTGTGCCGCTGCGGACTTCATACTCTTCCGGTACCAGGTCAAAATAGTACCATTCACCTGGGTTCTCGCCTGGCAGCATACCTTTGGCACGCAATACATCGCCGTATGCATTACCATAAGCCATCTCTTCCAGAATCGCCGTAAGCTCTTCCTTATCACAGGGAACAATCGTCTCCATGCCCCAGCTGCTGAATACATCGGAAGCCTGGTGATTGTGACCATGATGATCATGATCGTGACCGCAGCCACAACCGCATTCCTCTCCGTGATCATGATGGTGTTCATGGCCTTCGTGACCATGATCGTCATGTCCCTCATGGTGGTGGTCATGATGTTCGTGATCATCGTGGCAGCCACAGCCGCAGTGTTCGCCATGCTCGTGGTGATGGTGGTGTTCTTCCTTCACCTGCGCAAGCAGTTCCTCCATCATCGTATCCGGCTTCTCAATCAGGGCCAGCAGCTGCGCACCGCTCAGACTGTCAACCGGTGTGGTGATAATCGAAGCCTTGTCATTCAGTGCCCTCAACAGTTCAACATCCTGCTGAATCTTCTTCGCATCAGCAACATCAGTACGGCTCAGGACAATCGTACCGGCATGTTCAATCTGATTATTAAAAAACTCACCGAAATTTTTCATATACATTTTACACTTTGCGGCATCTACAACGGTAACTGCGCTGTTCAGGCTGACTTCCAGATTCTTTGCAACATCACGAACTGCACTCATGACATCAGACAGCTTACCGACACCGGATGGTTCGATAATAACACGGTCAGGTTTATACTTCGTCAGGACCTCTTCTAATGACTTGCCAAAATCCCCTACCAGGGAGCAGCAAATACATCCTGAATTCATTTCACGGATTTCAATACCGGAATCTTTTAAGAATCCACTGTCAATGCCGATTTCACCAAACTCGTTTTCAATTAAAACTACCTGCTCTCCGGAAACAGCTTCCTGCAGCAGCTTTTTAATAAACGTCGTTTTTCCGGCACCCAAAAATCCGGAAATAATATCAATTTTAGTCATAACTGATCATTACCTTCTTTTCTTTTATAATAATTTTTTATTTTGTCACAAACTGAGATAAAAGTCAAGATCAGGCTTGTCCTTCTAAAAACGCCCGGAACCCGTCGACCACATCCTGATCCAGAATGTGTTCCATCCGGCAGGCATTCCTTTCAGCCATCTCCTCATCCACTCCGGCAACACGCTGGATAAAACGGGTCAGCAGCTGATGGCGGCCATAGATCTCATCAGCCTTTGCTTTGCCTTTGTCTGTCAGTTCGATTTCTCCTGAGTGTTCCATGGTGATAAATCCGTCTTCTCTCAATATACTCATGGCACGGCTGACACTCGGTTTACTAAAGTTCATTTCTCTGGCTATATCAATCGAACGTACTGTTCCATTCTTCTCTTTCAGCATTAAGATTGTTTCCAGATAATTCTCTCCTGATTCGTGCATAAATATCCTCCTGACATGTAAACTCTATCGTCTTATCATAAACGAATTTCGTGATTAAGTAAAGTATTTCCTGATAAAACGCAGGCTGGCGGGACTCCCTGATTCGGAAGCCCCACCAGCCGTCTATCTGTATCCGTCATCTGACTGCTCCGGCGATCCTGCTCAGGCAGTTGCACCTTCACAGTCAATCCGGTACATATTTTTCCGTTTAATCAATCCGGTCTCTTCCAATGTTTTAACCAGACGATATACTGTTGCCATTCCAATCGATGGGTCTGCCTTGGCAGCGCGATAATAAATCTCTTTACAGCAGCTGCATTCATCCCTCAGAATGATGTCGATCAGAATCTGTCTCTGATTGGTAATTCTGCATCCATTTTTTTTAAGTTCCTGTAATATAAAGTCTTTCTTTGCCTCGACAGACATAACTACCTCCTTGTGGGTTAGAAAATCAGGTTACCGACCACATTAATAATCAGGGCAACCACATACGCCGCCAACATCTGGAAACCAACCGCACGTAACGTCCACTTCCAGGAACCCATTTCCCGTTTGATTGCACCAACAGCTGCAAAACAAGGCATACACAGCAGGTTAAATGCCATATAGGAATATGCAGAAACCTGATTAAATACATCTTTGATCTCCGGCAAGCCCTGCTCACCGGCAGCGATCAGTTCAATCGCTTCATCACTGGCACCGGCAAACAGCTGGCCGAAGGTCGCTACTACGTTCTCTTTCGCAATCCATCCGGTTACAACACCGACAGCAGCTCTCCAGTCTGCAAATCCAAGCGGAATAAAGATCCATTTGATCGCATTGCCAATAGATGCCAGGAAGCTGTCTTCCATATCGCACATACCGCTGAAATTGAAGTTGGACAACAGCCAGATCAGTACGGTTGAGGCGAAAATGATGGTACCGGCTTTGATGGCAAAACCTTTTACCTTTTCCCATCCATGGATCAATACGCTCTTTAAGGTTGGTAAACGATACTGCGGAAGTTCCATAATAAAGTTGGAAGCATCGCTCTTAAATACAAATTTATTAAGTATCAGGGCCGAGATAATCGCGACAACGATACCCAGCATATAAATAGAGAATACAATTGCAGTCTGATTCTGATCTACAAACAGCGTTGCGGCGAACATTGCATAAATCGGCAATTTAGCACCACAGGACATAAACGGAGTGATCATCATCGTGATCTTGCGGTCTTTATCACTTTCCAGCGTTCTGGAAGCCATCAGAGCCGGCACGGAACAGCCAAAGCCCATCAGCATCGGGATAAAGGAACGTCCGCTGAGTCCGAAATGACGGAATACACGGTCCATTACGAATGCAACACGCGCCATATAACCACTGTCTTCCAGGAAGGATAACAGTAAGAATAACACTAATACCAAAGGCAGGAATCCGGCAACAGCGCCGATACCTTCCATCACACCGTCAATAACCAGCGAGAATACCCAGTCAGATGCACCGGCCGCTTCAAGTGCGCCTTCCAGGACACCGGTCAATGCGCCCCAGCCGGTTTCCACCAGTCCGGCCAGCCAGATCCCCGGGCTCGGGAGCCCTTCGACAAACAGGAAGTTCTCGCTAAAGGTACAGGCAAACAGTATGTACATAACTACTGCAAAAACAGGCAGTGCTAAAATACGGTTAGTCAGGATCTTATCCAGTTTATCAGACCTTGTCTCGACATGACCGCGATGCGCCTTCCTGACACATTTGCCGACAACTCCCCCAATGTATTTGTAACGATAATCAGCAATCATTGCTTCTGCATCACCGCCGGCATTTTTGTTCGCCGTATCAACCAGGGAATTAATTGCAGCTTTTTTGTCTTCGCCGATAGCAGCAGCGACCACTTCATCATTCTCGACAAGCTTGATCGCTTTCCAGTAACTCTCGTGAGGATCATTTCCGCCCAGCACATCTGCAATCGCTTCAATACTGCTTTCGAGGTCACTGTCAAACAATTCCACCTTGTCGGTTGGCTGTTTTTTCTTCGCTACTGCAATCGCAGCATCCATCAGCTCTTTTAAGCCCCTGCTGTTCCTCGCAACAATCGGAACTACCGGTACACCCAGCAGATCAGAGAGTTTCGCACAGTCAATCTTGTCTCCCCGTCCTTCAACTTCGTCCATCATGTTGACAGCGATCACCATCGGAATTCTGGTTTCCATGATTTGCAGTGAAAGATACAGGTTACGTTCAATACTGGTACCGTCTACGATATTGATGACAGCATCTGGTTTTTCCTTAACAATGTAATCCCGGGCGACAATTTCTTCTGCCGAATACGGGGACAATGAATAGGTTCCCGGAAGATCCAGGATTGTAACTTCCTTGTTTTTCTTGTAAACACCATCTTTCTTATCAACAGTAACACCCGGCCAGTTGCCGACATGCTGTTTGGCTCCTGTTAATTCATTGAATAATGTTGTTTTACCGCAGTTTGGATTCCCTGCAAGTGCAATTATCATACTCATGATATTCTATTCTCCTCATCATCTTTACCCTGCAACCACTTACTGGTATTCCTGCCAGGCTTTGGTTAGCATTGGCTAATCGCAGATCTGTATAACAGGCGGGTCACATACTTTAACAAAGCCTTTCCCGCCTTATTTCATCTCGATTTGCTGTGCCTCATCTTTTCTTAAGCTAAGCTGATACCCTCTTACGGTTACCTCAATCGGATCACCAAGTGGTGCCACCTTTACGACCTTAATCTCAACGCCCGGGGTGATCCCCATGTCCATAATCCGGCGTTTCATCGGTCCGGTAGTCCCAATCGACATTACTACGCCCTGCTGCCCGGGATCTAAATCTCTCAGAGTCATCTCTTTTCCTCCTGCATACGTATCAGTCTGCCACTATTATCTTATTGGCCAGTGCGCGGTTTAATGCAATTTTAACACCTTTTACCATCAAAATCATTCCACCGGGATTTTCGTCCACTACCCGTACTTCTTCACCTCTGAGAAAGCCGAGGTCCTGGAGATGACGCTTCATGTCCTCTGCGCCACGAAAATCCGTTATCACTCTGATCTCGCCCTGTTCTAACATAGCTAATGGCATACCAAACGCTCCTTCCTGTGATTCTCTATTAATTTGATATTGATTATCAATTTCTTAATTATAATATGCCAAAATCAGTAAATTGTCAATAGTTTCGTCCCATATTTTTAATACATTTTTTATCCTTTATGCCGGATTATGTCATGGTTCGCAGAATTTTCTCCACGTCCCCCTTTTTACCCATCACGATCAAATGTCCGGTGCCGGTGATTAAATCATCCGGATCCGGCAGAATATCTGCTTTATTTCCTACCTTAATGCCCAGTATACTGATATGATACTGGTTGCGGATATCCAGCTCACGGATACTTTTGCCGATCCATTTCCGCAGCGGCGGGATCTCATAAATTGAGTATTCGTCCGTCAGTTCGATATAGTCAAAAACATTATTGGTACTATAACGTACCGCTAATCGTTCAGCAATATCACGATCAGGATAGATCACCTCGTCAGCACCGTTTTTCAGCAGAAACTTCGCCTGGATATCCCTGGTCGCCTTGCTTACCACATGCTTTCCGCCCAGTTCCTTTACCAGGCTGGTAATCTCCAGGCTGCTCTGGAAATTGGTTCCGATGCAGACAAAACAAAGGTCAAAATTGTCAATCCCCAGACTCCTGAGAACCGCTTCATTCTTGCAGTCGCCAATCTTGGCACTCACCGAATACGGCAGCATCTCTTCCAGATTTTCTTCAACTTCATCAACAATCATGATTTCGTTGCCCTGCTCGTAAAGATTGCGGCATAAATGTCTGCCAAACCGTCCCATACCAATAATTAAAATCGACTTCATATCATTTCCTCCTGCTTTATGTTATCCGATCGAAATTTGTTCCACCGGCTGTTTTACATGAACCACCTGTTTTGACTGCATCAGTGCCAACGCAAAAGACATACTGCCAACCCGCCCCAGATACATTAAAAGCGCCAGTATCACTTCCTCCGCCACATTCATATCCCTGGTGATACCGGTTGAGATTCCAACCGTACTGATCGCCGAAAAAGTCTCCAGAAACACATCCGGCATCTCAAACGAGTGCATACTTAGTATAAGGAAAGCAGCCCCCAGCGCCAGCGTAATATTTATCATAAATACTGCACCCGCACGCCTGAAAGCATTATCGTCAAGCCGCCGTCCCAAAACATTCACCGCTGCCGTACCACGTATCGTTGACCACACCGACAAATACATCACCGCAACCGTAGTCACCTTAATCCCGCCTGCAGTAGAACCGGGCCCGCCGCCAATAAACATCAGCACCGTGTCAAGCAGCTTACTCGCCTCCGTCAAAGCCGCCATATCTACAGTATTAAATCCCGCAGTCCGGGTCGTCACTGCGTTAAACAAAGATGTCAGAATCTTACCGCTGATACTCATATCAGCCAGCAGATTATTTCGTTCAAACAGATAAAACAGGCCTGATCCGCCCAACAACAAAATGGTACTGACAATCAGCACGATCTTCGTATGAAGCAGATATTTACGAAACTTCAAGCCATGATCAATCACATCACTCCAGACCAGAAATCCGATTCCGCCAACCATAATCAATCCCATAATCACCAGATTCACAATCCAGTCATCATAATAATTCACCAGTGAACTATATGCCCCCTGATGCCCCATGAGGTCAAAACCGGCATTACAAAACGCTGAAACCGAATGGAAAAAGCCGTAATAAATCCCCCTTACTATACCATATTCCGGGACAAAGCGAATTGACAGGATCACTCCGCCGACGCCCTCAATCAGCAGTGATCCCAGGACAATCCGCTTCGCCAGCTTCACCATTCCGCCAAGCTTTGGCATGCTGACGCTCTCCTGCATCAGCCCTCTGACTTTCAGTCCAATCTTCCGGTGCAGAATCATCGATAAAAATATCCCGATAGTCACAAATCCCAGACCACCGATCTGAATCATCACGATAATCACCAGCTGGCCGAAAATACTCCAATGCAGCCAAGTATCATAGACAACCAGGCCGGTCACGCAAGTGGCACTGACTGCCGTAAAAAAACAATGGAGCACATTCCCCACTTCTCCCTCCCGGCTCGATACCGGCAGCATCAGCAAAAACGTGCCCAACAAAATAATCGACATAAAACCAATCGCAATAATCTGAGTCTGTGACAATGAACGCTGCACCTTCTCTAATTTATGAATGAAGCGATTCTCCATTTCATGCAACCTCTTTCCAGAATTTAAATACTTTCTATGTTTTCACTATTATAGCATCTTTTGTAAAAACTTCAAGAACCCTCATAAGAAAAATATGGCAATTGTAAATATCAAAAAGGTTTGGAATGACTGACAAAACAGCCGTTCCAAACCTTCTGATACTAAATTTATTTTGCAAGCTCTTTACCAAGTGCTTTACACGCATTAATTTTTTCATCATCATCCGGAGCCATATTTACAATTGCAGCTTCACCGCCTGCAACCTTAGCGCCGGCACCTTCCATGCGGGAAACCCAATCGCGCATCCATTCGCCATCACCCCAGTCATACGAACCAAACAGACCAATTGTCTTGCCGCCGGCAAATGCCTCTACTTCGGTAACAAAACTGTCCATCTCATCATCGAGAACTTCAGCGCCCATAGCGGAGGCGCCAAGTGCAAAACAATCAGCATCTTTGAGCAATGCAGCATCCATAGCCGAAACTTCCACTACCTTTGCATTTGCTCCTGCTTCGGTGATACCCTCAGCCACAAGATCTGCCATTGCCTGTGTGTTTCCGGTACTGCTCCAGTAAACTACGTAAATGTCTTTCATCTCAATAATCTCCTTTTATTGTTCTATACTGCTACCCTGTCCAGCGGATATCCTTTTATAATCTCGCCCAGTGCAGCTTCTTTCGCCTCATCATACATTTGAAATACACGTTCGGCATATTCCTGATCATGATAAACCTTCCAGTACTTTGACAGCAGGCTGTTTCTTCCCTGGTTGAGAATAAACCCTTCCACATCTTCCACCGGATATTCCAGCAGGACACCGAGTTCATGCGGGAATTCCGCCCCGATTCCACGATATCGCTGATACCGTTCGCCGAGAAGCTTCAGCACATCCCCAATTGCAAAAGTCCGATAACCATACCGCAGCAGAAACTGACGTACCACAGGCCGTTTCAGCAACTCTTCCAGCAATTCGTACCGGTACAAAAACAACACTTCTCGTTCTGCATCTGCATAAAGCAGCACACAGATTATACGGCTTCTTTTCAGTTCCTCACGGAGCTGATGCCAGGTCCCTGGCGCTACCGTTATCAGATTTGATGCTTTGATCCCTTTTAAGACCGGTGCACATTGTATTACCACCCGAAACCCAAGGTTTTCCTGCTGTGTACAGTTATTTAAAAATGAGAGCATCATCTCTGCCGACATCTTCCGGTTCTCCTTTCCTGACGTCTTTCAACTTTTATTATGTCCGAAAATTCAAAACTAATCCAGGCACTCAATGTACAGGAGGTGCAAGAAACCGCCCTTATGTATGCGGGGATAAGAGCGGTCTTGCAGGAGTCATGAGCCTCCACGGGTCAGATGGAGGAACCTTTTCAGGTTAAATGTATAGAATATTCACATGTTGGTTAGTGTTTGCTAACCTGTTTATATGTTAGCATAAGGTAACCCTTTTTGTCAACATTTTTCAGATGTAAATATTTCTCATTAATTTTTCTATTATTTTCCAATATTCTTACACTTTATTGCGCTTTATTAACCTTTTTTTACTTTCATTGACTTTCCGGCTGTAATCTATTTTAATATTAAGTAAAGAATTTATTTAACGAAAGGATCGTATTTATATGACGCCAAAAGAAATCTACCGCACCGGTGATATCGCCAACCTGATGGGACTGAGCCGGGACACCGTAAGGTATTACGAAAAGCGCGGACTGCTGTCGGCTCAGAAACATCACAGCGGATACCGTTATTATACGAAACAGGATATCAGCCGTATGGTTGCTATTATGTACCAGCGTAAAAGAAATATACCGTTTAATGATATGAAGCTTCTTATGTCTGATACCGGTACCATCGCCCATCTGGTCGAAATCATGAATGACCGGCTGGCCGAGGAAGAACTCGCCATCCGCGAGCACCAGCAGACAATTGCACGGCTGAAACTGACACAACAAAACTGTCTGGAAATTGAAAGTTCATTAGGAAAAATGATAGAAAAG
The DNA here is from genome assembly GCA_032073745.1 of Lachnospiraceae bacterium. Lineage (GTDB taxonomy): Bacteria > Bacillota > Clostridia > Lachnospirales > Lachnospiraceae > Brotaphodocola. Next base: position 98,368 of record DAMAMW010000017.1, read on the forward strand.
CCGTTCCCGGCCTCTTATGTCCTGGTTCCCCACACAACAATCGAAGAAGGTACAAACCTGTGGCTTGAATATGCCAGGGAACACCCGGGGCTTGATATGCTCTATGAATTTGATGAATATGAATTTTATTACCACGATGGCTCTGTCCGGCTGGAATATAAAAACACCCAGCTCATCCTGTATCAATGGCTGGCAGAATACGTGGACTACCCCGTTCCGCATGATGAACTGCCGCTGTCACACTCCCGCAACTGTTTAACGATGCTCTGCTCTTCGACTGCCCGGACACCGTCTGTCCGGACTGTTAAAGCGATGGTGAATCACGCTCAGGCCAACAATATCGAGCTTACAGGACAGGTGTTTTCTACTTATGCCCTGTATGGGCTTTATGGGGGGCAGAATCGGTTTTATCTTGATTTATATATGCCAGTGGTTGGGGAATATGGATGATCCAGAGAGAGTCAGGGAAGGGGACGGCCGGTACAGCACCCGGTTGGGATTCAACGCTGTTTCGGATTGTAAGATTCTCTAAAGTTAGAAAATAATGCTAAAAGCATGAGCACACGCCGCAAAACTCGCGAAAAGCATCGCTCAAACAGTTGCTCTGTGTGCTCATAACGCCATATTTTATAACTTAAGAGAATCTAACAATCCTGCAAATGCGTCGAATCCCAACCGGGTGCTGTACCGGCCGTCCCCTTCCCTGACTCTCTCCAGCTACCATGTTCGCCCGCCTTAATTAAGTATTGCGAAGGGCTATCTAAGTCGCTCTTTTATTCTGTTTCCAGGCGTAAGTGGCGGGGGAGGCCGTCTACCATCATGGGGGTTAGTTCGGCCTGGATCAGGGGTCTTACGTAGTTGATGAATTCCTGGGTGACGTAGTCGCCCTCTTCGTTGATCCAGCTGCGGGGGACTTTCTTTTCTACGTTGGCTATTTTGTGGACATCGTAGATGTCGGTTACGCAGAGGTAGGGGTCGTCGGAGACTCGTTTCAGGATGATCATTTTGCCGGTTTCGCCTTCGAAGGCGGCTTTTACGGCGGCTCCGCCGACCTGGTAGGCTTCGGTGATGTCTACTCGTCCTACGATGTGGGAAGCGCAGCGCTGGAGGGAATTGAACTCTATGGCGCGGGTTTTGCAGCCTACTTCTTTGGAGATTTTTTCGGCAAGGTATCTGGCTGTACCGGTGAGCTGGCGGTGGCCGAAGGCGTCTACGTAGTCTATGTTGTCGGTCAGTTCACAGACGTAACGTCCGTCAGCTACTTTTACGCCTTCTGAAATGGCGATGACGACGGATTTTTTATTTTTGTGAAGAGTTTCTACTTTTTTCATGAATGATTCTACATCAAAGGTGATTTCAGGCAGAAACAGCAGGTCGGGGCCTTCGCAGTCTTCGCAATTGGCCAGGGCTGCTGCTCCGGTCAGCCATCCGGCATTTCTGCCCATGATCTCTATTAATGTGACATTCTGCTGGTCATAGACAAGACCATCACGGATAACTTCTTTGGTGATGGATGCAATGTATTTGGCCGCACTGCCAAAGCCCGGGGTGTGGTCGGTTACCGCAAGGTCGTTGTCGATGGTTTTGGGCACACCCATGAATTTGATGGTGCTTCCGTTCAGTATTGCGTAATCTGATAGTTTCTTGATGGTATCCATTGAGTCATTGCCGCCGATATAGAAGAAGTATTCGATTTCCATCTTGTCCAGAATTTCGAATATCTTGTCATAGATTTCGGTGTTCTCTTTGATCTCAGGCAGCTTAAAACGGCAGGAACCCAGATAGGAAGACGGTGTCCTCTTCAGCAAGTCGATATCCAGGTCACTTTTAATGTGTTCCGACAGATTAACTACTTTTTCTTCCAATAATCCCTGCACTCCATGACGCATGCCGTAAACACTTTTTGCACCGCGGTCTCTGGCGGTCTTGAACACCCCTGCCAGACTGGAATTGATAACTGCAGTCGGTCCTCCTGACTGACCTACTATTACATTTCCCATTACATTTGCCATAGCTGATACCTCCCTGTTTTGGTTTGCTGCGTGATTTGATTATCTGGCCATTTCACTTTGATGGCCGACATGATTGTGGGCCTTGATTATTGTTTCGATTTCTTCCAGATTGGATGACGGAAGGTCTCCTGGAATGGTGTTTTTTACTGAACTGGTTGCATTGCCGTAACGGATGGCTTTGGCACAGTCAAAGTCATTGGCAAGCAGGCCGTATAAGGCACCGGAAATATAGGCATCACCACTTCCGATACGGTCTACTACGTCGATGTCACGGTAAGGCTCTTCTTCATAATATTCATCTTTTTTGGCATCATACATGACCGAACCAAAGGTATGGCGTTTGGGACTATGTACGGTCCGCTGGGTTGCTGCTACGATTGATATCGGATAATCTTCGGTAAAACTTTTCATCATTTCTCTGGCTGTTCCGGTCTTTAAGAAAGTCAGTCTGGCGGTGTCTTCGGAACAAAAGAAAATGTCGACGTAAGGCAGAATCTGCTCAATGCATTCTTTTGCTTCTTCACCGGTCCAGAGATTGCCGCGGAAATTGACGTCGAAGGATACCAGGGTTCCGGCCTGTTTGAAGCGTTTGATCATCTCGATGGTGGTCTCTCTTGCCTGTTTGCTGAGAGCCATCGTAATACCGCTCGTGTGGAAACATCTGGTTGAGGTATATACTTCGTCCGGAATATCGTCAATGGTCAGCGAATAGAAGGAGCTGTTGGTACGGTCATAGATTACTTTTGGTTTCCGGGGATAAGCGCCGTTCTCATAGTAGTAGATGCCGACACGGGCATTGGGTGACTGATCATAAATAAAGAAATCATCACTGACGCCGTAGGAGCGGATCTTACTCTTCATGTAACTACCCATATCGTGTGACGGCAGTTTTGAAATGATACCGGTGTGAAGTCCCAGCAGGGCCACGCCTACTGCTACATTCAGCTCGGCGCCGCCAACCTGTTTGACAAAGGTATCACCGCGAACCAGCCGTTCGTTGTTTGGCGGAGAGAGACGCAGCAGGAGCTGTCCGAATGTCAGCAGGTCAAAATCTCTGTTATGTTCCATTTTCATTCCTCCTAATATTTACTTAGTAAAAATGGCTAATTCCCAACTTATTCATTTGAGGATTAGCCATTTACCGTTTCATCGTTTCGTTTTAGAGTATATTATCTCTGCACACGTCCGGAACCGTCACCGCCTGCCAGATTGTCAACATCGGCACGGCTTACGAGGTTAAAGTCACCAGGAATGGTGTGTTTCAGAGCGGAAGCTGCTACTGCGAATTCCAATGCCGCTTTCATATCTTTTCCGTCAACCAGTCCGCATACCAGACCTGCTGCAAAGGAATCACCGCCGCCAACACGATCTACGATCGGGGTTACGGAATATTTTTTGGAGTGATAGAACTCACGGGTCTTTCCATCCATGATACATGCAGACCAGCCGTTGTTGGAAGCGGAGTAGCTTTCACGCAGGGAGCTGATGATGTATTTGAAGCCGAATTTGTCTGCCATCTGATTGAAGATATCTACATAACCGGACAGTTCCAGCTCACCGGAAGTAACATCGGTGTTGCCTGGTTTGAAGCCAAGTACTTTTTCAGCGTCTTCTTCGTTGCCGATACATACATCAACGTACTGCATCAGGTTGGTCATGATCTTCTGCGCTTTTTCGGATGACCACAGTTTTTTACGGAAGTTTAAGTCTACGGATACGGTTACTCCGTGTGCTTTTGCTGCTTTTAAAGCAGTCTCGGTCAGCTCTGCAGCGGAATCGCTGACAGCTGGTGTGATTCCGGTAAAGTGGAACCAGTCGCAATCGGAAAAAATTGCATCAAAGTCAAATTCTGCTGCGGTTGCAGTGGAAATCGAAGAATGTGCTCTGTCATAAACAACGTTGGAAGCTCTCATTGCCGAGCCGGTCTCCAGGAAGTAGATTCCCAGTCTCTCGCCGCTCTTGGCGATGTGTTTGGTGCCAACATTATATTTTCTCAGTGCTGCTACTGCACAGTCACCGATCGGGTTTGCCGGTACTGCGGTTACGAATTCTGCATCATGTCCGTAGTTAGCCAGAGATACCGCTACGTTTGCTTCACCGCCGCCGTAGTTGACGTCGAATTCATCAGCCTGGATAAACTTTTCATTGTTTGGGGTGGATAATCTTAACATGATTTCGCCCATGGTTACTATCTTTGCCATTTTTTTATTCTCCTTGCATTGAGTGGTTACATTGAGTGCTTAGTGAGGTCCTTTCGAACTTAGCAATCAAGTACACCTGCGAAACGAGCACGCCCTTTGTGCGACACCCCGCATGGTGTTTCCTTATTTAACCTCACCTTAGCAATTATCAGTTACATTCCATTATTTACTCTATCACTTAAGCGCGAGCCTTAGCCACAGCCTCAACAAATTCCTTCGCCTTAGCTGTTACCGCTGCAAAATCACCCTTTTTAGCGCCTGCGGTCAGACTGCTTCCAGTACCGACTGCGTATGCACCAACAGCCAACCATTTATCAACGTTATCTACATCAACACCGCCGGATGGCATGAACTCGCCCTGTGGCAGAGGTCCTTTGAAGGAGCTGATAGCAGCCGGTCCAACAATATTTCCAGGGAAAACTTTGATGATGTCACAGCCTGCTTCCAGAGCGGTAATTGCTTCGGTAGGAGTCATAACGCCCGGCAGCATCGGTACACGGTAGCGGTTGCACAGTTTGATGGTCTCTACATTAAGACCAGGGCTTACCACATAGTTTGCACCTGCCAGGATCACTGCTCTTGCAGTCTCCGGATCAAGTACGGTACCTGCACCGATAACAATCTTGTCGTTATCTTTATACTTCTGAGCCATAAGCTGAATAAATTCAACAGGATTGCCTTCATCCATTGTCATGGTGATTTCGATAAAATTGATTCCACCGGCAATGATTGCATCAACAACTTTTTCACCCTGTTCCAGGTTTTTTGCACGAACAACGGCTACAAGACAGTCTTCTTTCATTCTTGCTAATACTTGCTCTTTTTTCATGACGTTTTCTTCTCCTTCAGAATTCGCATATGCGATTCAGTTTCTTAAATACGATTTTATACTTACATATTAATTCTTTACTGCTGATTTGTCAACAGAAAAATCCTTATATTTTACCGATAAATCCCAATTGTTTCGAAACTTCTCTGGCTTTTGCCAGAACCGCCTGTCCCAACCGGTCATAATCCTCTGTCGGCTGATATAAACTGGAGATACTGATTGCCCCGAGAACGCCGCCGTCAGGTCCGAATACCGGAGCACCGACACATTCCATATGGTCTTCCACTTCGCGCTCATCGAGAGCATATCCCTGCGTCTTTACTTTTTCCAGTTCCTGCAAAAATGATTCCTTGGATGTAATAGTTTTTTCTGTCTTTTTCTGGAATTTGATTCCTTTGATCACCTGATCCCTGGTTTCCTCATCACTGTAGGCCAGGATCACCTTGCCCAGAGAGGTGCAGTACATCGGATTTTTGGTTCCCACTGTCGCCGTGGTGATAATCGGGTTCTCCGGTTCTGCCTTACAGATATATACTACTTCACAGTCCGAACGCACCCCGAAAAATACCGTTTTGCCGGTCTCCTTGGCAAAAGCTTTCAGCTCCGGTTCAATCACACTGATAAAATCGAGATTGTTGGTATAGTTGATCCCGATCCGGTAGGCAGTCAGCCCGATCGTATAGCGCTGGCGCTGCCCGCGGTCGACATTGACCATCCCGGTCTCAGCCAGGGTTGTGATGATATCATAGGCACTGGTCTTTGGCAGTGCCAGCTTTTCACAGATCTCATCGAGTGTGATTCCATCGGAATTTTTTGATACCAGTTTCAGTATTTCTATCGTTCTAAGCGTTGTTCTGTTCAGTTTCATTCTTTATTCGCCTTCCCTGCACTTAAGTATTTGGCAGCAGGGTATATTACAATGTAACTCCCTGCTTGAAGATCGCCATATCATGGAATCCGGCTTCCTCAGCCTTTACCTTTTTCCCGGAAGCAACGGCCAGAACATAATCAAACAGTTCCTGTGCCACTTCTTCCTTACTCTTATCTTCTACCATACGTCCGGCGTTAAAGTCAATCCAATTTTCTTTATATCCTGCTAATTTTGAGTTACTGGAGATCTTCACAGTCGGTACCGGAGACGCAAACGGAGTTCCCCGGCCGGTTGTAAACAGTACAATATGCGCACCTGAAATCGCCAGCGCGGTAGCTGCAACCAGGTCATTTCCCGGAGCTGACAAAAGATTCAAACCTTTTACCTTAACCGGCTCCGCATAATCAAGTACACCTTTGATCGGAGCACTTCCTGACTTCTGCGTACAACCCAGAGATTTGTCTTCCAGGGTGGAAATACCGCCGCTTTTATTACCTGGTGACGGATTCTCATAGATGGTCTGGTTGTGGCTGGTGAAATAATTCTTAAAGTCATTGATCAGGGCAACTGTTTTCTCAAACAATTCCGGTGTTTCACAACGGTTCATCAACAGAGTTTCGGCACCAAACATCTCCGGCACTTCGGTCAGAATGGTCGTGCCGCCTTTGGAGATCAGGAGATCTGAGAACGCTCCTACCGTCGGGTTGGCAGTGATTCCGGACAGTCCGTCGGAACCGCCGCACTTCATACCGATAATCAGTTCGCTGGCATCGATCTCTTCTCTGGAAAATGCACCGGCGTAAGTGGCCAGTTCTTCAAGCATCTGCATTGCTGTTTCCTGCTCATCTTCAACATCCTGACACTGCAGGAATTTCACGCGCTGTTCGTCATACTCTCCGATATATTCTTTCAGCACCGGAATATTGCTGTTCTCACAGCCGAGTCCCAGAACCAGAACTGCGCCGGCATTCGGATGCTGAACCATATCAGCCAGAACTTTTCTTGTATTTTCCTGGTCATCCCCCATCTGGGAACAGCCATATGCGTGAGGAAACGTAACTACTTCTTCTATATTACCGCCGACAAACTTCTGCGCCTTGCGCTCCAGCGCCTGAGCGATGGAATTGACACAGCCGACCGTCGGAATAATCCATATTTCATTTCGTACACCGACCTTGCCATCAGCTCTGCGATACCCCTGAAAAGATACATGTTCAGTCTCGGCCAGTGCAGAAGGTACCGGCTGATATTCATAAGTGAGCAGGTCACCAAGGGCTGTCTTTAAATTGTGAACGTGAACCCATCCGCCGGTCTCGATATCTTCTTTTGCATTGCCGATCCGAAAACCATATTTAATCACTTCCCCACCGGCTGAAATTGGTTTTAATGCAAACTTATGACCCTGAGGAATCTCTTCTAATGTAGTGACCTTATACTCCTCGACGGTTAAGGTCTCTCCCTTTTCGATTGGACGAAGCGCAACTGCAACGTTATCAGCCTCGTGAATTCTAATGAAATCCTGCATGACTATTCTCCTTTGCTTTGAGTGCTTGGCGTTAATTGTAAGTGCTTACAATTATTCTACTTAATCTTCGAAAATAAGTCAATGAAAACTTGTAAAGCACTTGCAAATTTCAACTAATATTAGTATAATAATTCCAACAGCTTGTAAGCGCTTACAGGAAAGGGGTGTTTTTTTGAATATATACGACGTATCACACAAAGCCGGTGTCTCGATTGCCACAGTATCCAGAGTACTGAACGGAAACACTAATGTCAGTGAAAAAACACGTAAAAAAGTGCTTGAGGTCATGGATGAGCTGGGATATACGCCTAATGTATTTGCCCGCGGCCTGGGACTGGGCACGATTCAGACAATCGGAATCATGTGTTCCGACTCATCTGACCCTTATCTGGCCAACGCCATTTATTATCTGGAACGGGAACTGCGGAATAACGGATATGATTCCCTCCTGTGCTGTACCGGAACTTCTCTGGAGAACAAGCAGAAGTATTTTAACCTGCTGCTCTCAAAGAAAGTCGATGCGATCATCCTGGCCGGTTCCAAATTCATCGAAATGCGGGCCAAAGACAATGCTTATATTATAGAAGCTTCGGCTGACATACCGATTATGCTGCTTAATGGTTATCTGGCCGGTGACAATATTTATTCGACTGTGTGCGATGACCGTTCGGCTACTCACCAGGCTACCAGCCGGCTGATCAGCGGCGGCTGCCGGAATATTCTGTACCTGTATACCAGCCACTCCTACAGCGGCATCAACAAGATGCAGGGATACAAAGATGCGCTGGGCGGCAACGGGCTTCCGGTCCGCGACACCTATATCCACCAGTGTCCCAAGGACATCCTGGCGGCTCGTGATCTGCTGATGTCAGTTCACGAATCAGGCCTTAAGTTTGACGCTGTACTGACTTCTGATGATTCTCTGGCTGTCGGTGCCGTCAAGTATGCTCACCTCACCGGCCGGCATATCCCGGATGATTTGAGTATTGTGGGATATAATAATTTTAATTATGCCATCTGTACCGATCCGGAACTCACCTCGATCGACAGCAAGGTGGAAGCACTCTGTACTACTACAATCAACACACTGATGGGTGTATTCAACGGCAGCAATGTACCTGCAAAGACTACAATAGCCGCTGATTTGATAAAAAGAGCAACAACCAAATTCTAATTTATCCAAGGAGGATTTATTCATGAAAGCATTTATGGACAAGGATTTTTTACTGTCAACAGACTCTGCAAAGGTATTGTTCCATGATTATGCCGAAACTATGCCGATTCTTGATTATCACTGCCACATCAATCCACAGGAAATTGCCGAAGACCGCAAGTTCGACAACATTACCCAGGTATGGCTGGGCGGTGACCATTATAAATGGCGTCAGATGCGTTCCAACGGTGTTGATGAAAAATATATCACCGGCGATGCAAGTGACCGCGAGAAATTCCAGAAATGGGCAGAGACTTTGTCCAAACTGATCGGCAATCCTCTTTACCACTGGAGCCACCTGGAGCTGCAGAGATACTTTGGCTACACCGGCTACTTAAACGGTGATACCGCTGAGGAAGTATGGAACCTCTGTAATGAGCAGCTTCAGTCCAAATGGAGTGTCCGCAGTCTGATCAAGGCTTCCAATGTAACCCTGATCTGTACCACTGATGACCCGATTGATACGCTTGAATGGCATGAGAAGATCGCTGCCGATACCTCCTTTGATGTGCAGGTTCTGCCGGCCTGGAGACCTGACAAGGCAATGAACGTCGAGAAACCTGACTACGCCGATTATATTAAGAAGTTATCTGATGTCAGCGGTGTTGCTGTAAAAGATTTCGCGTCTCTGAAGGAAGCATTAAAAGTCCGCATGGATTATTTTGCCAAACGCGGCTGTAATGTATCTGACCATGCATTAGAGTATGTGATGTATGTGCCGGCTGATGACGCTGAACTGGATGCCATCGTCACCAAAGGTCTGTCTGGACAGGCCGTCAGCAAAGAAGAAGAACTGAAATTCAAGACCGCTTTTATGTTGTTCGTTGCCAAAGAATACAATCGTATGGACTGGGGTATGCAGCTGCACTATGGCTGTAAACGTGACAACAATGCCTTTATGTATCAGCAGCTTGGTGCTGATACCGGATTTGACTGTATTAATAACTACGCACCATCCGCACAAATGGCTGACTTCTTAAATGCACTGAGCGCCACAAATGAGATTCCGAGAACCATCATTTACTCTCTGAATCCTAATGATGATGCTTCTATCGGCACCATCATCGGCTGCTTCCAGGATACTTCTGCTGCCGGTAAGATCCAGCACGGTTCCGCATGGTGGTTTAATGATCACAAAGTGGGCATGACCAATCAGATGACCAGCCTGGCAAACCTTGGCTGTCTGGGCAATTTTATCGGTATGCTGACAGACTCCAGAAGCTTCCTGTCTTATACCAGACATGAGTATTTCCGTCGGATTATGTGTGAGTTGATCGGCGGATGGGTTGAGAATGGAGAATATCCGGATGATAAGAAGGCGTTAGAGTCAATTATTAAAGGGATCTGCTATGATAATGCAGTAAAATATTTCAAATTTGATTTATAATCATTAATCAGAGTTGTTCCGGAAAGGAGCGGCTGATGGCGGGAAGTTAAGCGCGAACCGCCACCGGCCGCTCCTTCTTTTTCCGGGTGATGAATCACTATTATTCTGCACATGGCAGCTTAACAGAAAAAGTGTTCTGGCTGATGCCATCAGACGATGCCCGGATTTCACCGCCGCACTCTTCTGTAATAATCTGAGCAATCGAAAGCCCGAGACCATATCCGGCAATTGTGCTGCGTGACTGATCAATACGGTAGAAACGCTCAAACAGCCGGGGACATTTGTCTGGCGGAATTGGTACACCATCATTTCTGACCGTCAGGAAAACTTCTTTATGAGAAAACCGCTTTAATGTGATTTCGGTATGTCCTTTAGGAATGCTGTATTTGAAGGCGTTGTCCAGCAGAATATCAATCAGCTGGCGAAGTCTGACATCTGAACCGATAACGATAATATCCTCTTCAATCTGATCCGCCAGGCATTTTCCGTCTTCATAGAAAACCGGCTCAAACGTCAGAACTGCCTCCTGAACAAGATGACTGAAATCTACCGGCTGGAATATTGGCCGCTCGGCGTTGCTGTCAGTACGGGCCAGCTGCAGAAGGTTGTCGATCAGGGCCTTCATACGCACAGCCTCTGCCTGGATATGATGGAGGCGTTTCTCCGCCTTTTCACCGGATAGGTCCGGATTATCAAGCAGCATACTGGTATTTGATAAAATTACAGTTAGCGGTGTCTTCAGTTCATGAGATGCATCTGCCACAAACCGCCGCTGCTGCTCCCACGCCCTTGCAACAGGCCGTACCACCCAGTGGGATATCCGGATGATTGCGAATAGCAACAAAACAAACGTGACCAGACCAATCATTACGGAATGATAAATCTGAAAACGCAGGGAATTTTGTTCAATGGTACAATCCATGAAAGCATACCTGATTTTGCCATCTTTTTTATGTTCTCTTAAATAACGGATATTGTCATCATGAATAAAACCGGTGTCTTCCTCCTGTGCATTGACATAGGCGATCAGTCCGGTTATCTTATCTTCTTCCAAATCTGAAAACTGGTTTTTAATTACTATGGGAACACCGCTTTTTCCAACACTGATTACCAATGTCGGAGCTCCAAGCCGCCGATGAGGAGGCGGTATCTTGTCCTGGAGATCATCTTTGATTACACTGCGGAGGCGCTCCATACTTGACTGGCGAAACTGAGCCCGTGACGACGCAAACATACTGGTGAATATTATCACCAGCATAATAACAATAATAGTCATCATGATTGAGACAAACTGCCACCTGAGTTTCTGTATCATTGTGATCGTTCCTCCAGACGGTAACCAACCTTTCTGATTACGTTGATCTGCATATTCGACTTGAGCAGCATCATTTTTTTACGCAGAAAAGACATATAAGCTTCCACGTTATTGTCATTGATATCCGCTTCATATCCCCAAACTTTTAACAGCAGCAGTTCTTTGGACAGATAACGGCTGTTGTTTCGCATCAGGATCTGCATCAGTTCCAGTTCTTTTGCGCTTAGTGATACCCTGTTTTTTTTGCAGCACAACTGACAGGTGGCGGCATCAAGACCGAGATCACCGCATTCCAGTATGTCCGGTATCAATGCACCCTGTCTGCGCAGTACTGCACGCAGACAGGCAATCAATTCTTTATTTTCAAACGGCTTGGTCAGATAATAGTCCGCACCCAGATCCAGACCTTTTACTTTATCTTCTAATTCGGTTCGTGCAGTCAGCATCAGAACAGGGATTGTTTCCTTTCTTTGACGAAGTCCGGATAAGATCTGATAACCGTTCATTCCCGGAAGCATTACATCCAGAATAATCGCATCATAGATCCCGCTGACTGCAAATTCAAATCCTTCTTCTCCGTCCATACTGATATCGGTCTGATATCCGGCACCGGTTACAATATCTACTATCGTAGACGCCAGCCGCGCCTCGTCTTCAACAATTAAAATCCTCATGGAACTCTCCTTTTACAATAATACTGCTGCATTTATATCACATTTTTACCAGAAAAAGGGAGGATTCACATAATAATCATAGATTGATCACACATTGTTTACAAACCCATTCTTGCTATTCTGCATCCACCTGTGGTGCCGCCATATCCATGATGGAAATGCTGACTACAGTATTATCATCATCAAGTACGATCCTGACAATGCTGTTGGTATCTAAATCAGACAGGTCGGCACTCTCCTGTTCCAAACCAGTGGTAATGACGGTATCGTCTGTGATCGTCAGGGTAGTTTCCTCTTCACTGAAATTCATCATACCGCGGCCTCCTTCGCCATTTTCTCCGACTGGTCTTTCCGGCATGGTTCCATCACTATTATCCGGTTTAGCCGGAATATTGCCGGCATCTGCAGGCAGTCCTGCCGGAGCTGTATTGCCGATTTCATCGGTCCACTCACCGCTTTGATCCCTTCTTTCACCATTCCGCTCTGGTTGGGATGACAGATATACCGTAATGCTGTCATCATCAACCGTAAGTATCCTGGCTATTACACTGCCGTCATCTTCCGGGCGTTCCATCTGAGAAGTGATTCCCGGCGGAGTAGTCTCCGTATCTGCATAACTGGTCAGACTTGTTCCAGCCAGTGCCATCGTACAGATACCTGCATATAATACCATCTTCATCTTATCTTTCTTCATAATTATAATCTCCTTCGGATTGTTATTTCAGATGCTTGATCTGATGAAAGTAGTATAGCGGATCAGTCTTAAACTAAGCTGAAAGATTTTAACATTTTCGTAACAACATAAAAACAGGATCTCGTATGCCATCCTGGCTTCGGGAATCCTGTTTATTAACACCGTTATGCTCTCCTGGCTGATCGGACCGCCCGGAAGATTTTTTCGTGTTTAATTAATACCCAGCAATTGTGCCAGGTTCTTTTTTGTAATCTGATCCAACTGTTCCTCTGTTAATGCAAACTGTCCCAGGCGTTTTAATACCAGCGGGATGTTGTGAGTCCCGTAAGGGGTATCACTCCCCAGGATCAGGTGTTTTGGCCCGCAATCCGCCAATACCTGTTGAACCGTCCTGGTCGTGTATAACTGCGGCGATGACAGGTCAAACCAGACATTTTGGTATTCCAGTCCAGCAATAATCTCATCGGCCCACAGCATATGGGCAGTAATAATACTGGTATCACGAAACCGGTTGGCCATCTTAACCAGCCGTAACGCCTGATCGCTGTCGGATAAGTGGATAAAAACCGGCAGTCCCTGATCGCCGGCCCACTGAAAAAGTTTTGTACAGACTTCAGAATCAGCATCAAAAGCGGTCCAGCACTGATGCAGTTTAATCATGGCAAATGGATAACTGCAAAAAAATGCCTGCATTTTTTCGATACAGTCCGTCTCCAAAGGGTTTGCCCAATACGCCGGAAAAATCCGGCCCGGAAGTTCCCGGCTCAGATTCCAGATATGTAAATTTTCCTCATCGAAATGCTCTGCGAACCCGTTCAGACCTATCACCCTGGTGATCATGCTGTTGATAAAAAACCGGGCCCGTTCTTCCGCAACGATTTCTGACAGCATCGGATATGGGTAATTACGCTTGCTTCCCGGCTCTCCGCCGCATAAAACAACTGCCTCAAGATTGTTGTCATTTAAGTATGTATTTATGCCTTCGGCAGTCAGCAGCCGGCCGCAGGCATGGGCATGTCCGTCAATCATAATGTCACCTGTCTTTCTTAAAAGACCGGATACAGCACACGCTGTTATCCGGTCTTCTGGTTGTACTTATCCCTGCATAAATCTGTTTAAGAATTCTTTGGTCAATGCTTTCTTCGGAGCACCGAAAAGCTGCTCCGGGACGCCTTCTTCTTCAATTACACCATTCGCCATAAAGACCACATGGTTCGAAACATCTCTGGCAAAGGCCATCTCATGAGTCACGATGATCATGGTCAGACCTTCACTCGCCAATGTCCTCATAACAGCCAGAACTTCACCGACCATTTGCGGGTCGAGGGCTGAAGTCGGCTCATCAAAGAGCAGGACTTCCGGTTCCATCGCCAGTGCCCGGGCAATCGCTACACGCTGCTTCTGGCCACCGGATATCTGCCTTGGTTTGGCATTGATATAAGGTGCCATCCCCACTTTTTCAAGATAACGCATGGCATTATTTTTCGCTTCTGTCCGGTCACGCTTTAAGACCTTGACCTGGCCGACGATACAGTTCTCCAGAACCGTCATATTATTGAACAGGTTGAAGTTCTGAAACACCATACCTACTTTAGAACGATAGGATGCCACGTTGACATGACGATCGGTAATATCGGTACCATGAAACAAAATCTCTCCGGTTGTTGGCGTCTCAAGCATATTCACACACCGCAGCAGTGTTGACTTGCCGGAGCCGGATGCACCGATGATACAGGTCACATCCCCTGCCGACACTGTAAAATCGACATCGCGGAGGACCACATTCTTACCGAACGTTTTACTGAGATGACGAACTTCTAAAATTTGCTCTGTCATTACTGTTCCTCCTTCCGGCTTGGATAACGGACCATTCCGCTGGTATGAGCCAGGGTATCCTTCGTGGCCAGGTCATAACTGTCCGGCCCGTCCATTTTCTTCTCCCAGAACCGTAAGATCCGGGAGCAGGTGAAGGTAAGTATGAAATAAATCACCATCGCAATCGTAAATGCCTCGAAATAAGTATAAAGCGCACCGGCGACGCCTTTGGTGGTGTAAAACAGTTCTACGGTACCGATCACCGACAAAACGCAGGTGTCTTTAATATTGATAATTAAGTTGTTGCCGATCTGAGGCATAATGTTGCGCAGCGACTGCGGCAGAATCACATTCACCATAGTCTGGAAATGAGTCATGCCGATCGCTTTTGCCCCTTCTGTCTGGCCCGGATCAATCGACAGAATACCGCCGCGAACAGTCTCCGTCATATAGGCTCCGGTGTTGATCGAGACAATAAAAAATGCCGCCGTCCACATGGACATGTTGATGTTAAATAGTGCTGCGGAACCGAAATAGATAAACATGGACTGGGCCATCATCGGGGTGCCGCGAAACACTTCCACATAAATATTAAGGATCAGCTTGATCAGCCACAGGATTCCTTTTTTGACCGGATGATCATGTTTCTCCGTCGGAATGGTCTGTACAATCCCTGCGGCAAATCCAATAATGCAGCCAATCAGGGTACCTACCAGTGCGATGACCATGGTTACTCCGGCTCCCCGGATAAACGATGAACCATCCCGCTCCCAAATATAAACAATCCGACCCCAAAAATCTAAATCTCCCAGCATGATCTGTCTCTCCTTCTTTAGGAATTATTGGGACAATGGCTGAACTGCAATCGCCTCATCCATCATTTTGTTAAAATCATCGGTAGTCATTTTACCAAGAACGCTGTTGATTGATTCTTTTAATTCTGTGTTGTCTTTCTTCAGCGAAATTCCGATATTGATCTCTTCTTCAGATACTTCGAACTGTCCGTCAGTATCAGAAAAATCAAGCAGTTTGAAATCAGGATATGCTACCAATGCCGCCATACCGGTAGGCATATCAGTAACAATCAGATCACATTTGTCAGAATAAAGTGCTACCAGCATCGCCGGTGCAGACTCCTGAGCCGGAAGAATATTGGCATCCGGTACCTGTGGCAGACAGGTATCGTACCATACCGTATTCTGCTGGGAAGTTGCAGTTGCCCCTGCCAGGTCAGCCACACTTGCCGCATCTGCATAAGGGCCGTCAGCTTTTACCAGGCTGATAATTGAAGCGTAATAATAAGGGCTTGTAAAGTCTACCATCTGCAGACGGTCACTGGTAATGGACTGACCGGCAATTACACAGTGAACGGTTCCGGACTGCACGGCAGGAACCAGGGCATCCCAGTCAAGTTTCACGATCTCAAGTTCATAACCCAGTTCATCAGCGATCTTTTTCGCCATCATAACATCATAACCGTATGCATAATCCTTGCTGCCTGAAATCGGCACAGCGCCATTGGAATCATCCGGCTGAGTCCAGTTATAAGGAGCATATCCACATTCCATTGCTACTTTTAATACTTTTTTATCACCGGCGGATGCTGCTGCAGTACTCTCAGCTGCTGCCCCGGCGTTATCTTTTGCTGCCTCTGTCGGTGCCGGTTTGCTGCCACCGCATGCGGTTAGTGAAGCTGCTGCCATAACTGCTGCAAGGCCAAGTGCAAATACCTTTTTCATGCTTTTTCTCATAATCATTCTCCTCTTTATATTATACTTGCTGCAAATATTAACATTATAAGCTAATAAAAGAAACCTTGTCAAGGGACAAGGCTTCTTTGTCTGATCAAATGAAATAATAATCGTAATTTCGTTAAATTTGTCACATTCCGGGGCCATCTACTACACCGGAATCCTGCTGTGTTTTCTCACCGCCCGGACCGGCCTGTGAATCCTGCGGTGCGGTTGTTGCATCGGGCGGAACCGGTACCTGCGCTGATTCAGAAGCTGCCGGAGTGGTCTGCTCCTGTGCCGGACTGCTTGTCTCTGGTATCTGCGGGCTGGTCTCAACCGGTGACGTTGACTCGGCAGGATTTGCTGTTGATTCCTGTGGCTGCTCTGTTGGCTGGGTCACTGCTGCTGTTGTTTCAGCAGGCTGAGTCTGTGCTTCCGTTGGCTGCACTGAAGACGTTTTGGACTCCGTTCCTTCCAGATAATAACACAGTACCGGCATTCCGGTCGTTATATTCTCATATATCGTCTGCGCTACAGCCGGCGGCAGGTTGATGCAGCCATGTGAACCGCTGGTCTTATAATAATTGCCGCCAAAGGTATTCCGCCACGGTGCATCATGCATTCCGATATTGCCGTTGAACGGCATCCAATAAGATACCGGAGTACTATAGTTTTCGCCTGACAGGGTCGCATTACGCTGCTTGTATGTAAGCGGAAAGGCACCGGCCGGAGTCGCCCAGCCCTTTGCTTCATTGCCTGATACAAAATCCGACTCAATCAATAGCTTTCCGTCTTTATAGAAAAAAAGATGCTGGGCCGTCAGATTGATCTCGACATAGGTATCGCCATAATCAGGTTTCGTATGGCTGGCGGCCGTCTGGGAATATACCGGCTCCCTGGTCTGACCTTCACCTGACCGGATAATCTCGGCCAATGCCGCCGATTCGACCCCCTGGTTGATCCGCCAGCCGTAATTGCCGGTCTTGATTGTCACGGTCTGGCCATAACTTGTCTTGAACTGTTTATAAGTATAAGCCGTATTGTACTTTTCTCCCAGCGTTTTGACATAGGCGGCAACGGCTTCATCGCTCAGTATCACATTGTGATTCTCAGTCTCATACAGCCAGGTATGTATCGTATCACCATCCAAAACTTCTGTCTGTTCACCAAACTGATATTTTACCGTAACATTGACATAACGGTTCCACTCTTCCAAACGGGCCAGCAGCCGCTCGTCCGCCCCGGTAATCTCCGGCTTCTCATATGCATCCAGTTCATCGAGGTCAACTGTATCCTGAAGCTTTAATATCGCTCCGGTAATCTCCTCCCATACCACATCCTTAATCAGCCGTGTTCCCGGCTGTTCCGGGATAATCTGATAACCAACGCCCTGCTGATAGGCTGAGATCCCGGCATCTGTCGGAGCGATGGTCTTGCTTTCATCCAACATTTCCAGTTGTTCAAAAGCCGTCTTTAACTGATCTTCATCATAGACCATCATCGTCTCAATGTTATATTCACTGCCTTCAAAATGATGGGAAGCCCACTCCAGTGGCTTCTGTGAATCAAGGATCTGCTGCAGCGTACCATCAAATTCTGCATGCAGTCCAAACGTCTGTCCTTCGATCTGTTCCGAACTGCCATCCCTGCCGTTCAAGGTCAGTACATAACCATCCATCCCCGCAGTAATCATCGCCTCAATCTCTGAAACCGACCGGCCTGATGCATCCAGACCATTAATCACCGTATTCGGGAAAAAGACCCGCTTATACTTCTGTCCCATCCATGCATACCCGCCTGCTGCCAGGGCCACTATCCCCAGTACCGACAGACAGATAATCATAATAAACTTATTCCGGTGCATAAAACTGTATTCTTTAATCCGTCTTCTCCGGCTTCTGCCCGACGGGTGTCCGCTCTTTGTATCTTTGTGTTCCGGTGATACTCCCATAAGATACCTGTTCCTTTCTGGTTCATACATATGGTAGTATTATACCTAATCTTTGTCCTGATGTCCAACCTTTATCCTTAATTAGAAAAAAGTTCCAACAGACCGCCATTACTTTTTAACAGCACGGAACCGACAAGGCTGGCTGCCTTGATACTGCCCTCTTCGAAACCTGCAATCAGCCTGATCCAGTTTTCCTGCAATGCATTTACCGGCAGTGATTTCCCCTGTATCACCTGAAGTACCGCCATTACAGTCATAAACACATCCGCCCGGTCAGCAACCGGCATTGCCATAGCTTCATCTGACAGCCGCCGCATAAAAATAGCCGTTGAACCTGGGCCATCTGCATTAAACGGCACCATCTGTCCATCCTCATTGAACAATAGTGCTGTTACAAAATGGCTGCATAGTATTATCGGTGTACAGGCTGTTTCCAGAAACCAGAAATTCTGATTGTATGGAATCAGGGGGAGACCCAGTCCGTGAACATAATCGTTGTATGCGTTTATTCCGATTAGGTTTGACAGTGCCTGTTCGTACTGTTCATCTCCCAGGTTTTGCTTCATCTCCCTGATTGCTTCCGCCGACATTCCCGGGCCGTTCATTGAAAGTGCAGCATCAAATGAATCCGGAAAGAGCATCATCGCCAGCTGTGCCTGATTCCCGCCCTTGGAATGACCGATTACATAATGTAAATCCGCCTGATCCCAAATCATCCGGCGGTTTCTGATCAGCGCTCTGACATATTCCATAGCCTCAGCCTGCATCGGGGAAAGGTAATGCCACATGATTCCGTTTAGATCGCGAAAGTCTTTGCAGTACGCCCGATCCCCGATCAGCATTCTGGCATTATCAAGCCAGGCGCCCCGCGGGGTTCCGCGAAAGGCAACAAACAGGGTATTATTGTTGTCATTTATAAATACCGCTGCAACAAATCCCTCTGGGGGATGATCCTTTTTTCCGTCTCCATCGTAATCAAGCCAGCTCAGGTTTTTGATGCGACAGGACCTGAGGGCTGGCCGCTGTGTCAGGATTCCATTCATGTAGGGGATGTATTTTTCTACAGTCCGCTCTGCTGCGTCTGAGAGAGTTTTGATATATACCTGGGTTTCGGCACGTTCTATGATTCGTTCTATTGTTTCATCGTCGGGGATGGCTAATGCTTCGAGCGGGAGGTACATGATGATCTGGTATAGAAGCTGTTCGAGGAGAAAATCTCTGGTGAGAAAATTCTTTAGGTGATTGTTTCGCACGGTCGGCCAACGTCCTCACTTGATATGTTTTATGTAATTTTATGCGGGGAGTTGACAGCATACTCATAAAAATCATGTCGGACATTTGATAACAGTTAATTTCGGACAAATGACGCAGGCAATAACAACGAGGCTCGCGCAAACCTCGACATGAATGGACCTGTACGGCGCAGCTGCTGGAGGTGTTTCGATCCACAAGGCTCTCGCAAACCTCGACAGTAAAGTTACCAGCGTATCTCCTTCCGCATTATGATTTCGATCCACGAGGCTCTCGCGAACCTCGACCATAGGAGTATTGGTGAATGCAGATACTGTTAATATTTCGATCCACGAGGCTCTCGCGAACCTCGACGATAACCCTGAGCGGTTAAAACGGTTATATGAAGCATTTCGATCCACGAGGCTCTCGCGAACCTCAACGGCGTGGGGAAAACTGTGTGCAAAAATCACGGAAATTTCGATCCACGAGGCTCTCGCGAACCTCGACAATAAAAAGTGTCACAATTCAAAATCGCTTTACCATTTCGATCCACGAGGCTCTCGCGAACCTCGACTCAGGCAAGTGCAGGATAAAGTAGCGGATGCAACTATTTCGATCCACGAGGCTCTCGCGAACCTCGACAAATAGCAGCAAAACTAATTGACTTGCGTGGTGAATTTCGATCCACGAGGCTCTCGCGAACCTCGACATACACTGAGGTATGAGCGTATGAGAGCGTCATAATATTTCGATCCACGAGGCTCTCGCGAACCTCGACGGATGCTTATTCCGGCCCTATGGTCAGACGAATAAATTTCGATCCACGAGGCTCTCGCAAACCTCGACCGGTTGCAATGTTCGCTTTCTGCAGCGTGGCCGTATTTCGATCCACGAGGCTCTCGCGAACCTCGACAACAGATAAAAGAACCAGGTCCAGATCCAAAAGAATTTCGATCCACGAGGCTCTCGCGAACCTCGACAAGCCTCTTGAAGCTGATCCGAATAACCGTCTTTGATTTCGATCCACGAGGCTCTCGCGAACCTCGACGATACTCCCCATCGACACGGGAGATTGCAGACGATTTCGATCCACGAGGCTCTCGCGAACCTCGACACATTCAGCAATTGGAAATCTGGCCGCAGTATACCATTTCGATCCACGAGGCTCTCGCGAACCTCGACAAGACAGGAGAAAACAGAATGAGATTATATGATTTATTTCGATCCACGAGGCTCTCGCGAACCTCGACTTACCGGCGGCTGCGGCTGCGGTGGCAACAGTACAATTTCGATCCACGAGGCTCTCGCGAACCTCGACGGTGCTTTCCTACCCCTTAAAAAGATAATACGGCATATTTCGATCCACGAGGCTCTCGCGAACCTCGACATATCCAACACCACGAAAGATGTATTATCAATCGATTTCGATCCACGAGGCTCTCGCGAACCTCGACATACATGCCATTTAGTAATGCCCGCATATCGACGATTTCGATCCACGAGGCTCTCGCGAACCTCGACTGATTGTGGCACAGGATTTAGTGGATGCAATTGCATTTCGATCCACGAGGCTCTCGCGAACCTCGACGGGACGCTCAACTACCATTGATGGCCTGTCAGGTATTTCGATCCACGAGGCTCTCGCGAACCTCGACAGAGATCGCAATGGCAGAGGTTGGGTATTTGGAATTTCGATCCACGAGGCTCTCGCGAACCTCGACTTAGCGGTACCGAAGATCACCGCAAACTAAACCGATTTCGATCCACGAGGCTCTCGCGAACCTCGACGAGGATGCCGGTACTGCGGTCAGGTTCGCAACATTATTTCGATCCACGAGGCTCTCGCGAACCTCGACTTGTCAGACGAGGAATTAGAAGTCATTTTACGGGATATTTCGATCCACGAGGCTCTCGCGAACCTCGACAGGATCTTGATCGCTTGGAGTTCTTTTCGAATAAATTTCGATCCACGAGGCTCTCGCGAACCTCGACGATTACTGTGTAGCCCAGCATTTTATAACAAACTTTTTCGTCCTAAATCATTCAAAATAAATA
>DAMAMW010000018.1:0-117648 GCA_032073745.1 Lachnospiraceae bacterium
GATTCCGCGCCACGCGCATTTGTTATGATTACTATCAGTTTACCATAAATACAGGTTTTTCGCAATGAAAATGCTGTTGCCGCAGCCGCGGCCCCAATATCACTGTGAGAGAAAACACATTACTGATTACTATAGGAATCAGCCAACCTGATAAATCCTGACATCCGGATCTGCATCCCAAAGCGGCTTCAATCCTGTAAACACATCCTTCTGGAACAACTCACTGTTTAAGTAGTCGTTGGCATATTCCACGCTGTCAAATCCATGAAGTACCTGTACATCGTCATTCCGGACCAGCAGTTCTTTTGACAACGCCCCACCGATCTGTTCCAGAAACGGACCGCGGTAATCTGTGTACACCTGCACTGCCGCCGCACGGTTTCCTTCGTTGATTTTCATAGTGATCTGCAGATAAGCTTTTACTGACATATTATTATCCTCCTGATTGATTTTTTCAGTTCTTGCTGAACTTATCTGCATTATAAAAAATCAGCCCTGAAAATGTAAGATATTAAGAAATTAAAAAGTCACTAATTAATTTCATAGTTACTTGCCAGTCAGACAGTGACCCTCTATAATAACAGAAAGAAAGGGGAATGCTCACATGTACATACCTAAACTAGAAAAAGATATCCGCTGTCCATTAGAATATGGTCTGGAAATCTTCGGCGGCAAATGGAAATCCCGCATCATTTGTGTACTGGCCGAAAAGGGATCTTAAGATACAGTGAAATCCGCAGTGAAATGACCAATATTACCGATGCCGTTCTCTCTGCCGCACTTAAGGAGTTAATCGCCGATCATATTATTACCCGCAGGCAGTATGATGAGATTCCGCCCAGAGTCGAATATGCTTTATCCGATAAGGGGCAGTCTGTCGTTCCCATTCTCCAGAGTATCTGCCGCTGGTCAGGTGCTTATCACCGGGAAAGCAGCGATCTTGTTCTGCCGCGGTGCCGTAAATGTGACTATATATAACAACAGTCATTTTGCATCACGATCTGACTTCAGACATAAACACATCAAACAAAAAAAGACCGGCAGAAAAAGCAGAAACAAGACCGGACCACAGAAAAAAAACCTGTTGAGCCACTGTATTTTACTTTCAAAACCACCACCAGGCAGATATCTGAATGATTTCAGCAATGCTTTCCAGGGCAGGATCACGAACAAAATCTTCCCGGCCAGCAGACACGCTGCTGTTACAGCTGATATCAGCAGGGCCAGCTGATACAACACCACCGGCAAATCATCTCTGCTTTTGTTAAGCAGCTGTGGCAGGTACATAATCTTATAACGAAGCTTTGTTATCTGATAAACTTCAGTCAACCGATCGATCCTTTTCACAACAAAAAACAACAGGCACAGAATCAGACACAGGCTGATCCCAATGAAAAACAGCTGTTCATAAATCCTCGCCATTGCCTCCAGATCAAGGAGTCTGGTATTGCTTTCATATACCCCCAGCCGGCTCAGCTGATTGCGTATTTCTCCGGTCCCGGCGCCGGTCCTGAGCATTAACATCCGCACTGTCCCGGAATACAGGCCGGACGGAATATAAACAGCCGCCTCTTTTTTTGCTGCATCCCCGACAACACCGGTCACAAGATAATTTTCACCGTTCAGTTTCACCGTACTGCCAATGATGTCATAGCCGCCAAACAGACGAAAAGCAGCAGTCTCACTCAAAACAGCATGATGTGTGTTCTGCATCCAGGATACTTCACTAAAAAAACTCCCTGTCGTAAGCCCCAGCCCCATTACCCGGTGATAAGCCGGATTGGTCTCTATCAGGGTCACCGGATGACCGGAACCGGCCGCCTCAGCCAGGGCAGATTCTTTTATTTCATAGGTTATGTCAAAACTATCCCGGCAGAGTTTTTCAATTTCCTGCAGGTCATAACCGGAGATTCCATAATCATAAGGAACCACCATCGTTAACTCCTGATATCCCTTTAATTTTGCTGCCGCAGACAAAAAAGCCAGCATGGCTAATAAAAATATGCCCGCCATTACAAACGGCAGCAGTCTTTTACTTTTCAAAGAAATCACCTGCATTCTTAAGGATTACCGTATCACCGGCTTTTGCCGCCTTATTACTGGACAAAAGGACAGGTTCAAAGAACGTAATGCCCTGGATCACCGCTGTATTCTGAGTATCAGAATCTCCGATATAGATATCCAGGCGGTCCAGATAATATTCTTTTCCCATCATTCCTTCCCTCCTTTTGATCTGTTTCAGGTAATACCCTTTATCATCTTTATTAATAGCAGCATTCGGTACCAGCGTATAAGCCGCCTCACCCTGTTTCCGAAACAGCACTTCGAATGTTTCACCAGCGGTCACATTGTCGGCACTAAACCGGATTCTGACGATCTTCTGCTGCTGCGTGGGCTGCACAGCCGACACGACACCTTTCACCTGATGGGACGAATTACTCAGGCTGCATGTATCCCCCGGAACTACAAAATCATTTTCCAGTGATACCGGACATTCCAGAACATATTCATTACCGGTTCCAATCTCGGCTGCCAGGACATCTTTTGCCGCCTTCTGTCCGGCAACGGCCGGCAGTGAGATCAGCATCCCATCTGCAGGTGCGGTCAGAACCACCTGATTGTCATGAATATCCTGCGTCTTTTTACAGGGTTCCTCCTGAAGGGCCAGATTTGTCAGTTCCAGCTTCTTAGCTTCCAGCTCCAGGCGCAGAAGTTCTTTTTGCTCCGCCGCTTCCCGGGTCATATTTTCAAGCTTTAACCGCCGATAGCCCAGCTCATTTCCGGCCTCCCGCAGTTCCTGGTCGCTGACACCGCCGGCCGCATGGATAATCTGTGCTGCATTCAGGTTTTTCTCCGCTTCTAATGCTAATTGGCGGGCATTTAACAGCTCGGCATCAGGACGCTCAGCAGCAGCTGTTTTTATCTCAATATTTTCAATTTCATTCCGGATTTCAATCCGCTTATTCTCCAGTTCTCTCAGCTTCCGGTCATTTTCTTCCCGGTCATACACCATTGAAAGCAGCGGCTGCCCGGCTTTTACATATTCGCCCTCCAGAACAAAAAGTTCACCAACTGTACCTTCCTCCGGAATATAAATGGAGTCTTTCATCGCCCATGTGACGGTGCCGTATCCTGTCTCCGCCTTACTGAGCTGCCCCTTCTGCGGCAATACTGCCGTGACTTCGGGCAGATGCCAGGTGTAAATAGTTTTTGAAAAAAATGTCAGCAGCATAATTGCCGCCAGGAAGATAATGCCGATTTTCTGTTTGCTCATCCAGTTTTTCATAATTTTCTTTCTCTCAGCCTTTCACACCCGATAGTTCAATTCCTTTTTCCAGATTCTTCTGTCCGGTTGCCAGAAACCAGAGCGGAAGAAACATGTAAATGCAGGAAGCCGCAAAGACCAGCCCGGTCTTCCCCTCCGCTATCCGCGACAGATATACAGACAATGGTTCTTTGGTATAATCACTGATAAAAACCACAGCCTGTTCCACCACATTCCAGTATTCAATAAATGTCAGCATACACAAAGCCGCCGCTGACGACTTGACCTGAGGCAATATAATATAAAAAAATATATATAAGTCATCTGCACCATCCATTTTAGCGGCTTCAAACGAAGCCTCCGGAATAGCGGCCACGCCCTGGCGCATCAGGAACACACCAAATGGTGCAAAGATGCCCGGCAGGATAATCGCCAGATAACTGTCTTTGATATGGAGAATATCCGCGATAATATAATTGGGTACTAAAACCGCCTGAAGCGGCATCAGCATGACAACAATATAGATCCGGAATACCAGCTCTTTATAACGCCATTGCCAGACTGTAAAACCATACGCGCTCAGCAACGAAATCACCAGACTGCCGGCTGTCACCGGCACCGTTATTTTCAAAGAATTCATCATCAGCAGCAGAAACGACGGCTGCTTCAGCAGAATTTCATAATATTGCTTAAACGTAACCCGGGCAGGAATCAGCCGAAACTGCCGAAACCGGTCTCGGATCCCGGCCATCAGATCGAATGTATCCGGCCTGGTGGAGTAATTCTGTAGAATCTCTGCCTCTGACATAAAAGAATTGCTGATGGTAATAACCAGCGGCAGAAGAAACAAAGTCCCCATACAGATAAGAACAGCCGTTGAAATAAACCGACTTTTCACTTTCATTTCACTCACCGCTCTTCCTTTCCAGTTTCAGCAGCACCTGAGCCGCCAGAGCCATGACCGTCACCAGGATAATGGTTGCCGTAGTAAGCTTCGGATAGCTCAATGATGCGAACATGTTATTCATGAAATGCTGCAGCGTATAGATACTGTCATGGGGATAACCGCCCGTGATCATATAGATTTCCTTAAATACCTTAAAGGAATTAATCAGCGACATGATCAGAACCAGAATCGATACCGGAAACAGCAGCGGCAGGGTGATCCGGCCAAATACCTGCAGCGGTTTCCCGCCGTCCATCCACGCCGCCTCATAGTAATCCCGTGGAATCCGGCTAAGACCATCCAGATATAAAACCATCAGATAGCCAAGATTCTTCCATGTAAATATCAGCACCATAACAGCAAAGGCCAACCGGGAATCGAGCCACCGTACTTTGGCGATTCCCATTTGTGCCAGCCACCCGTTCAACACTCCGTTGTAAGAAAAAAGACTGCTCCAGAAAAAAGCCATTGAGCCGGAAGGAATCACCAATGGAATCAGAAACACCAGTATAAAAAGGTTCTTTCTCTTCCCGATATTTTTTGCCAGCATGGATACCCCCAGTGCCGCCGCCATATTCAGCGGAACGGACACAGCAATAAACCTGACCGTATTATACAAACCTTTCTGATACGCCTTATTACCGATAAGATCTGTGAAATTTTTCATCCCCTGAAACGTACCGCCCACTGCCTTATCGGTGAATGCATATCCCAGTGACAGAATAAACGGCCAGATATAAAAGATGGAGAATCCCAGCAGTCCCGGCAGTAAAAACAACAGACCCGTATGGTTTCCTTTTTTCTTCACAACCGGTTCTCCTTATTCACTCAGATATAAATCCACCTTGTTCTGCAGCACATCACATACTTCATCAGCAGTTTTGGTTCCATCAAAAAAATAACCGATTTCCTGAGTCACCATGTCTTCGACAACCGTATCCCGGATCGTATAGCTGTTGATCTGATCAGCCATAGCCTCCGTCACAGACAGGTAATTTTCCAGTCCTTCCTGCTGTATCTCATCCAGTTTTCCACTTTCCGTAAACATCATCTGATAAAGATTCTCCGCCTGAACCTTTCGGGCCTCATTATGAATCGGAAAAGCCCCCATCGACATCCCTGGTGATGACTGAATCTCGCCACTGAGCAGAAATTTCAAAAACGCCCACGCTGTCGTCTTATTGGTACTGTTGGCATTCATACCAAATGCCTGCTGATATGTAAACGGGACAGTCCCGTTATCTCCTCCGGCTATTCCGGCAATCTCATCATCTGTTTCTATGCCATTGTCAATCCCGGAAGTGGAGATCATCATTCCCTGCTCAGACTCAGGCCATGTCTGCGAAATTAAGGAAACGTCATTCTTTACCTTAAACAAAAACCGCTCCGTCGGTTCCTCTCCTGCCTGTGCAAGCAGCGCAGACACATCTGCCGTGTCACTGATTCCCTGCGGAATATATCCTTCCGCTGCCATCTCCTGCACTCCCTCCAGCAAACCGGCAAACTGCCCATCCAAAAAGTTTGCCTTACGGCTGCCAATATCAACGAAATTGCTGTAATTTTCGCGGAACATCTGTTTAAACAATCCTTCATTGCTGTCTGTTATGTAAGACGGTGAAGACAGTATTTTCGTACTTCCGTCATAGGCCGCTTTCCCTATATCAATCAGCTGACTTGTGGTAAACGCCTGTTCCTGGCCATAAATACCTGACTGTCCATCAATCAATGTACTGTCATACGTAAAATACTGGAAACTGTAATCGAGCGGCAAAAACCAGGTTCCATCCAGGAACTTAACCGCCTTCAGTACATTCCCCCGGTAATCAGACTTCACAAAATCAGGATCTGCTTCCATAAAGGACGCCAGGTTTTCCAGCTGCCCTGCTCCGGCATACTGATAGACCGGCAGGACATCCATTGCCAGCAGGTCAGCGCCCTGCCCACTCATCAAAGCAGTGCTGGTTTTACTGATATAATCAGCCCGTCCCTGCGGATCGTCTTCCTGGCTGATTGCCATAATATACGCCCCGTCTTCCTCATAACTCTGAACTTCCGGCATCTCCGAAAAACAATCGATATGGACCAGAGTACCCGGATATTTTTGCTCAAACTGTTTTGCCGCATCCTCCAGAAAAGTCCGGTAAATCGCCGAATCATAACACCCGACTGTTATTTCTCCGGTTATCTCTTCGTTAATTTCTCCTGCCGCCGCTGATGAAACCTCACCGTTACTTTGGATAGTATCTGATGTCGCCGGGGGTATTTCACTTCTGCATCCCGTCAGCAATCCTGCCGCCAGCATCATAGCTGTCAATTGTTTCATTCTCATAATTTATGTCCTCCTCATTTTGGTTGTTTTCATCTTATCGCGTCAATATGAAGACTGTATGTAGGACACATATAGACTGTATGTAGTCTGCACAGCAATCCCGGGAACCAAAAATTAAAGATCAAACATTCCGGTTAACAGCGAAAAAAGAGTTCTGCAAAAGCCTCAACGCTAATGCAAAACCCTTTTTATAGAATTAAAACGTAAGAGTCACTTTAAATCCTGACGATGTATTTTCAACCCGGTATGCGATCGACAGCTGCTCCAGATTACGTTTCACAATATACAGCCCCAGCCCCGTGCCGCTGACAGATCTGTCACGGCTGTCACTTCTGGTATAAAACGGTTCAAACAGCTTATCGAGTTCCGTTTCCGGTATCGGTGCGGTTTCATTTTCAATCTCCATGCAGTCAGTCCGCAAATCGATCCGGATTGTCCCCTGTTCCGGAGTATAAAGCACCGCATTTCCAAGCAGATTCACAATCGCACTATACAGCGCCTGAGCATCTGTATGGAGAACTACCGGCTCCAGTCCGGTATGAACCTGCAGCTGTTTTTCCCGGATCTGATATTCGTGTTCCTTCAAAATATGAACAATCATTGCATCAACTTCCGTATCAGTCCGGCGTTCTTTATGGACACCGCTGTCACTCCGGGATGCTTCCAGGATTTCCTGTACCAGAAATGAAAGCTTATCCACCTGGTCTTTACACTTAATCAGATACTTATCCTTATCCTTATACACACCGACATTGTCTATCATGCCATCCAGCATACCGCTCAGGGCTGCCACCGGTGTCTTCAGTTCATGACTGGCACTCTGCATCATTGCTGTTTTCGACTGTTCCAGACGGTTCACTTTTTTCATCTGATTCTTCAGATCATCTATGGTTTCGATCAGGGTCAGGTACAGAGCATCCATATTCTCCGACAATAATCCCAGCTCATCGTTCGTTCTGATGCCTGATATAATATCTGGTTCCATCCCCTGCATCTTCGATGCCGTGGCAGACAGTCTCAGGATCGGCCGCGTCAATTGTCTCACATAAAACCAGGCCAGGACTGCCCCGATCGCACAACCTGCTGCCAGCGCATAAGGAATCAGAGACAGAATCACGCCCCTGGCTTCACCGATCGGCTGCAGGGTCCCCCGAATCTGAATCCGCGATATCAGATCAGTTCCGATCTCCTCCTCAAAAGTAAGTTCAGTTCCGGGATCATGTTCATACATTACATACGTTTCAAACTCCGTCGGGTCCTTGTCCTGTACACTGATTTCCACCTGGGCTGACTGGTACAAATCAGTCACGATTGTCAAATAGCTGTCCCCATCAAGCTCCTCGCCATCCACAATAAGCCGGCCGTTCTTTTCAGCCTGATACTTCAGCGACACAAATGGGGTGGACAGCTGCAGAATCATATTGTCTTTCGAATCCAGCGCCATCACGGTCACGTTATAATCTTCAGTAAAATTATGAATAATGAGTGCACAGGCTTCCGAATCTGTCGTACTGATCAGATCCTTTTTAAGCATCTCAACACCGGACTTTAACGCCTGTTCTTTTTTATAGAAGTAATAAGGCGGCATGGCAAAATAAAGAATCGCAAATGATACCAGCGTTACGACAACAATCAGCAAGGCTACAAACAGAAAGGTCTTTTGGGTAATCCCCATTTTTCTGGTCATCTACCTCCCCCTTCCAGTTTATAGCCAACACCTTTGACCGTGACAATTGCATCACTGCGCAGCTTTTTACGCAGATTCTTGATATGGACATCCACGATCCGCTCATCGCCAAAATATTCATATCCCCAGGCATGATTAAGCAGCTGCTGCCGGTTTAAAACCTTGCCGGCGTGAGTCATCAGTGATCCCAACAGCTCAAACTCCCGAAAGGTAAGCAAAATCTGCTCCTGCCCGTCATACACTTCAAAGCTTTCGTAATCAATAGTCAGACTGCCGCACTGCACCTTTTTCGCACCGCCGTTCTGGCTGCGCAGCAGCTTTTCCACCCGTTTGACCAGAACCTTTGGCGAAAATGGTTTGACCACATAATCATCAGCCAGTTCATCAAAACTCAGTATCTGGGTTGCCTCATCCCCCAGTGCCGTCAGCATCAGAACCGGCTTCTCACGGTGATATCCGGCTGCACGTATTTGTTTTAAAAGTTCCAGTCCATTGACTCCGGGGAGCATAATATCCAGGATAAACAAATCGATGTCGGGATTTCTGCCCAGTGTATCGCGGGCATCGCGCCCGTCCACACAGGATATTACCACGTAACCGGCATCCTTCATATATTCTGAAACAACCTCATTGATATCATGGTCGTCCTCAACTACCATTACCGTCTGAGCCATATCCACTTCCCTCCCTGGTCTGTCACATCATATCTATTCTGGATCTATCATACCCGATCCCGGTTTTGATGTCCATGAAGTTCATGTGAAGATTACCCGCCAGATTTTTATATGCCATTATCCTTAAGCCATTGCACCGACCGGCGGATGGATTCATGGGGATCTTCCCAGTAAATCGAATCATTGATTTCCAAATCAATCATCCCGTCGTAATCATATGCTTTCAATGTTTTCAGATAATCCTTCAGCGGCAGTTCACCATCCCCCAATATGTAATGGCAGGTATCGGCAAAATGGATCAGCTGGATCCTGCCTCTGCCCAGTGCCTCAAAATAATCCCGAAGCTCTTCTCCCGCCACTGCCATTGCCACCACATCCACACAGACATAGAGAGCCGGGGAATCCACCTCATCTAATACCCGCTTGATATCAGCAAGATTCAGCACCAGGTTGCTCTCATAGGGCTGCAGCTGTTCCAGCACCAGCCGGATCCCCTTTTCCTCCGCAATCGCTGCGATCCGTCGGTAAGTGTCCAAAAGCCTTGCAAAGGATTCCTCCCGGGGCCGGTCCAGAAGCCCGCATCCCGAATTCAAAAACACCTTGTCGGTGCCAAACATCCGGGCATCATCCATCGCCATCCGGAAATAATCAACGGTCCGCTTTCTCACTTCTTCGCTGGGATCAGAAAAACTGTACGGATAAGCCAGTGTTTCCGGCGTATATACTGCCACATCCAGCCCCCGCTTGTCCATCTCACTGCGGATTGCGGCAATCTTTTTCTGCGCATCCTCCGTAAACGGATAATCCAAACGGCAGTAATGGGGAATGCCGCCCCACAGATCAACATGCCTGATCCCGCATTTTTTCATCGAATCCAGATAATATTCCAGTGAATAATGCACATACTGTACACTCATTACCGCAAAATTGTCCATTGTCAGTTCTGACATAATAAAACACCTCCCAATCTTTCTTCACAGCACTATTTATAGTACTGGCCCGGCTGGCCGTAATACCCCCGCTCAGCCGCCTCCACCTCTATCTGCTCCCTGGTCAGTCCGGCGACGGGACGGCCGCTGGCCAATGCCGCCAGATAGGATTTGGCAGCCTCCTCCAGGTATACGGCAGCCGCCAGCGCCTGATCAAGATCCCGTCCGTAAGCCAGCACGCCGTGATGCTTTAAGATAACCGCTAAGGCATTTCCGGCATATTCAACTGCGTTTATCCCCATCCCTTCATCCGAGCTGGGCGTAAAAGGTGCCACCCGGACCTCATCATGCAGCTCATCAACCACGGTTACCAGATTCGCCGGCAGCCGGTCACTGACCAGCCCCACCGCCGTGGCATAAGGCTGGTGGGTATGCAGGATCACGTTAACCTGCGGCATATGCCGGAACATATAAACCACCGCGTCCTTATCGCTGGTCGGGCGCCTCTTCCCGTCAACCACTTCGCCGTTATCGTCAATCAGCACCAAATCGCCATGTTCCATTGTGTCATAACTCATTGCCGACGGGGTCACCAGATAATTGCCGCACGGCATGCGCATGCTGACATTTCCCCCGCTCAGCACAATCAACCCATAGCGCTCCATTTTGCGCGCGCAGTCAATGATCTGCTGCTTCTCTGTTTCATACATCACTGTCGCTCCTCTCTGCTTCTTTCGGCCAGGTTAAGAAGCTCCCGGTATCGTGCCGCCGGATCTGCCGCCCCAAAGACAGCCCGGCCCACCACTACACCGGTGGCTCCGGCCCCAATCACCGACTGCAGGTTACTTTCGCTGATGCCGCCGTCGGCCCAGATATCCGTCCCCGGTGCCAGCATCTGTCTGGCCGCCCGGATTTTATCCAGCACTCCCGGACGAAACGGCAGCCCTTCACAATCCGCCTCAACACTGACGAAAATGACATAATCCAGCTGATCCCGGTAAGCCAAAAGCGCCTCCACCGGTGTCTTTAAGTTCACCGCCAGGCCGCAGGCTCCGGCACCATGCCTGCGGGCCGCGCTGAGAAACAGGCTGGGATACGGCAGCGCCTCAATATGCGCACAGATACGCTCCACCCCGCATTCACAAAGGTCTTTCACATAATCACAGGGATTTAATACTTCCAGATGGGCATCCAGCACAATCTCTGTATGACCGGCAATCGCCCTGACCGTATCCATGCCGAAGCTGATTCCCCGCACAAAATTCCCGTCATCAATATCCAGATGAAGATGGTCAAAGCTCTTTATCTCATCCAGCTGCCGTTCCAGATTCAGCAGATTACCTGATAAAATCGATGGACTGATCGTAAACATCCCGTCTTTCCCCTTTCTGACTCATTCATGTACTTCCCCGGATATTAGCGCGTATGGAATACGCTTAACGCCTCCAGGGCCCGCTCATATGCTGCATATTTTTCCTGATAATACCCCCGATACCCGCTGCGCGGCTCAAAAACACCGCCGGTATGAACCATCTGATCAACTGCCTCTGCCAATGAGGAAAAGGCTCCGCAGGCCACTCCGGCGCCCATAGCCGCACCCTGGGCGCTGATCTGCCGGCTCCTCAATACCTCAATCGGCATCTGCAGAATATCCGCCATCATCTGGGCCCATTGCCGGCTCTTGGCCACACCTCCGGACAACCGGGCCGTCCGGTAGTCGGAGACCGGCCGCTGCAGGTTTTTCACATGGTACATGGTACTGAATGCCACCCCCTCATAGACTGCCTGCAGGACATGGCTGCGGTCGTGATAACTGTTCAGGTTAAAAAAGGCGCCCTTCGCATCCGGATGGGAAGAAGAACCATACAGATAAGGTACAAATATAATATCATTGCCGGTTGAAAACCCCTTTTCCAGCTGTTCGTCACACTCCCTGTAAAGCTGCCCCAAAGCAGTCCCGGCCCGGTCCGGTTCGAGAAAGGTCCGCACATACCAGTCAAAATTGCTGGCAGATGTGGGGCTGGAATCCTCAACCAGAAAATATCCGGGCAGATAGGATAATGTAACCGTGTTGTGATTCTTGTCGTAATCGGTGTTGGCTTCCGCTTTCAGATACTCATTGATTGACCAGGTTCCGGCAATCAGGCACAACATATCCGGCCCCAGCACACCGCTGGCCAGCGCACCGGCATCAATATCAAAATACCCGCCGGCCACCGGCGTCCCGGGTGCCAGGCCGGTCAGCCGGGACGCCTCTTTTGTGACATAACCGGAAACCGCCGTACTCTCCAGACAGGGCGGCATCAGCCGCAGACAATCCGATATTCCCAATGCCTTAAAGATTTCCGGATCAAACTGTTTCGTATGCAGATTGAGCAGACCGCCGGATGACGCATCCGTCAGCTCACAGGCAAACTCCCCGGTCAGCCGAAAACGGATAAAGTCCTTGATCGACAGATACCAGGCGCTTCGCTCTAGCACCTCCGGCCGGTGATCTTTAAACCAGGGCAGCAGCGCCGCCGGCTGGGCCGACCAGATCGTCTGGCAGGTGCGCGGATAGATGGCCCGTTCAGCCCCATTCTCGGCAAAGCGGCGGCAGTAATCCGCGGCCCTGTTATCAGTTGATACAATACAGCTGCAAACCGGCTCACCGGCTGCATCGACCAGGCACAGGCCATTGCCGTAACCGGTCAGCCCCACGGCCAGGATCTGGCTGCCCCTGATACCGGCCAGTTCAAGCGTCTCACGGATGGCTTCGGCATTGGCTGCCCATACCTGATTCCCGTCCCGCTCCGAATACCCCGGGGCCGGGACCGATATCGGCAGGCGGCGGCCTGAAACCGCCACCTCCCGGCCGTCAAGTTCGAAAACAGCACATTTGATTTCTGACCCCCCATTATCAATCCCCATTAAATACTGTTTCATAACCGCCTCCTGTACTCTCTTACAGCGTCTCGCGGAACTGGTATACGGCCTCCATAAATTCTTTCACCCGGTTGATATCCACCCGCACATTTTTGAGATTCTCATCCTCCAGCCGGCCGCCCGCTTTAAAGTAGGTTCCCACTACGGCAGCATCCGCCGTGGCCAGTTTGCGCCTGATTGTATCCGGACGGCAGCCGGTATTACACAGCACCACCACATCCGGTGCCCCGGCCTTGACACTGGCGATCAGTTCATCGTCGACATCCTGGCCGGCCGCATTGGCGGAGATGCACAGCCCGTCGGGGTGTGCCTTAAAGATCGTGGATCTGGCGATATCAACCAGCGGGCGGGTGTCCAGACTGCAGTCCGACTCCGGATTGATAAAGTAAAGCATTTTCAGCTGATCCAGATGCAGTGCTGCCCTCCGGCGCAGCAGCTGGGAAAAATCATTGTTATAAAGGCCACCGTCGCCAACATATACGCCGGAAAAGGTACCCCGGATAAACTTTGCATCCACTGCCGCCGCCAGCTCAATGGACGCCTGCCCGTCAGAGATACAGTCCACTCCATACGGCACACGCAGCTCGGATTTAAGCTCACCGATCACCCGGGCCATGGCCGCAGGGGTGACAAAACTCATATGACGTTCGTAGGGCAGACTGAATTCGTTGCTGAACATAATCCCGTCCACACCGCCATCCTGCAGCGCATGCAGATCGGCCCTGGCATGTTCAACCACCTGATCCATTCTGTCCCCATAGCCAAACCGGGGATCTCCCGGCAGGGGATCTAAGTGCAGCATCGTGATAATCGGCTTCCTGACACCAAACATTTCTTCTGTCCAAAGCATAGGCTTTTCTCCTTTTTTGGTAAACTTAAGGCGGGAGAGTCAAAAAGTACCTCCCGCCGGATTATAAAATACTTATTTAATTGATCTTAATACTCCAGCTGCCGATAGTAACGGCGGATCTCCAGCGGGTGACACAGTTCCGCCTCCATATGAGCATCCACCCGGTTGTTTACCGCATGCATCACCAGATGGGAAACAGATCCCCGGAAACGGTCGTCAATCCCTTTCAGCTCATAGTCCCTGGTATCAATAACCGTATAGTTTTTGCAGATCCGGGGCAGAAAATCCCTGACCCGCTCAGCCAGCGGCCGCTGCTCGTCCTCGCCGATAAACAGGGTGACCGGTGTTTCGGCATCGATAATCTCCAGCATGCCGTGGAAAAATTCGGCACAGGTGATGGATTTGGTCCGGATCCACATCTGCTCCTCCCAATAACACATGGCATAGGAGTAAGTGGCTCCCCACTGGTTGCCACTGCCGACAAAGTAATGGGGGATATCCGGCCGCGCCTTAAGATACTCATACTTCTTTTCAGCAAACTCTGCAGCCCATGGATCAGCCTTTCTCTCAACTGCCGCCAATGCTTCGGCCAGGTGCGCCTCCATCTGGGCATTGTACGTTTCATATTCCGGAAATTCACCATTGTTATACATCAGGCGGTTGGCCACCATAAAAAGCTTCAGCTGTTCATTCATCGGGTATGAGATACACCAGTCGCACTGTGCGACCATCGGGGCATCTGCCTTGTCAATAAAACCAAAGACTTTGGCACCGGTCCGGTGTGCCTTATCAATCGCCCGGGCCACCTCCTCAGTGCTTCCTGTCACGGAAGAAAAGATGACAACGGAATCTTTTGTAAAGCGCTTATTCCCGGTAGTCAGAAATTCCGCCGCATTCTCCACGCAGACCGGAATCGAACTGCGGCCCCGCATATAGACCTCGACCTGCATACCGGATGCCCAGGTGCCGCCGATACCGATAAAATAGATACCGTCAAAACCCTGATTCTGGATCTCATCCACGATTTTCTCAATCTTTGGCCTGAGCGCCAGCGCACCGTTGACACTGTCAATCTGTTTCTTTTCGTCAAATTTTAACATACCTGTTACCTTCCTCAATTATTTATGAAAATGCACCGTAAAATTGCACTTATCGCCGCGTGTATAGGATTTGGAGTACTCTATCACACGTTCGTTCTCATCATATGTCGTACAGGAGAACAGGAAGACACTCTGATCGTTGCTGATGTTGATCAGACGGGCATCGGACTGGGTCAGCCGGACCAGGTCGAGAGTCTGCCAGGCCCGCACCGGATTGATCCCATAAAACTTATAGATTTCAAACATCGTAAAAACCGTCAGGTCAATCCCCTCCAGCTTCGGTACCAGATTATAGGGGACAAAGATCTCCTGGATGGCAATCGGCTCATCATCTCCATAATCCAGACGCTTGATGTAATACAGCATGTCCTCTTTGTCAATACCAAAGACCGCCGCATACTTCTCTCCTGCCCGGCGCTGGCCCCGCAGCAGTATCTTACGGTGGGATTTCACATTTTTCTCATTCATCGTCTGGGTAAATCCGCCCAGCACCTCGAGATCACGCTCAATCTGCGCCACCACATAGACCCCTTTACCCTGGACACGCTTTAACAGCCCCTCATTCACCAGCGCATCAATGGCACTGCGAACCGTCAGGCGGTTAATTCCGTAGGTGGATGCCAGCACATTCTCCGAGGGAATGGCCGTCCCCGGCGGATATTCCCCATCCTCGATTTTTGAACGCACAACCTCCCGCAGCTGCAGATAAATCGGTGCATTGTAAGATACTTCAGCTGTCTTTGCCAACGCAAGTTCCTCCTTCTTCATCCCTTTTCATGATCCGGCGCGCTACCAGGCGCCGTTATATTCCAGGGTTACACTGGAGTTTGAGGCACCCATCTTCATACACTCCGCGACCGGCTGCCCCTCCAGAATTCCTTTTAAGAAACCGGCGATATAACTGTCTCCGGCTCCCATCGTATCCACTACATCACAGGGAACAATACCAAAGGTGGTAAATTCCTCACCATCATATACAACGCTGCCCTGTTCTCCCAGCGTTGCGATGACAAGTTCCGGACCTTTCGCCTTTAATTCTTTCATCTGCGCCCGCAGCACCTCCGTATCACCGTCATCAGAGGCAAAAAACAGATAATCCACCGCGGGAACTGCCGTTACCGCCGCCGGATCGCCGGGGCGGGTGGCAGCATCAAAGGCCACCTTCACACCACGTTCTTTAAGCAGGGCCAGGTCATCCTGAACATTCCCCCACAAACCGGTCACGACCAGATCGTGCCCGCACAAAAAATCAATCTCCTCAGCTGTCAGTTTAAAATCTGCCAGCACACCTTCCTCATAATCGCCGAACACCCGCTCACCATCCACCAGTTCCACATGGGTGATGGCGGTATTTCCTTCGACAAAACGGACATGAGACACATCCACGCCTTTCTCAGCGATCTTATCTCTCATCAGTTTCCCATACCGGTCGGTCCCAACCACACCGGTATAAGAAGCCTCGCCTCCCAGCCGCACAAAATAAACGGCGACATTGACGGGGTTGCCTCCCGGATATGCTTTCCCGGTATTCTCATAAACATCCATACAGTTATCACCAACTGCAGCAAGCTTCATAACCTACCTCCTCGTCAGATCATGAAAACCTGGGCCGGCTATCTTCTCGTCAGCTCACTGGCATAACAGATATACTCTGAACGGGTAATCTCCTTAAAATACTCGAACCGGACATCCTGTTCATCCATGGTCACACCGGACTGGTAGATGGCCGGGGCCCCTTCCTCCACTTCGAGAAAAGCCGCCTCCTCCGCATCGCAGTAGGCGATACTCAGCTTCTCAAAACCGCCGGAAACCTCCACCCCGTACTCTTCTTTTAAGACCTCATAGAGGGAACGCTCACCAAACTCATGGTTCTCAATCCCGGCAAAGCGTTCCGCATCCAGATAGGCGGTGGAAATCATCACCGGTATCCCGTCCAGGAAGCGTACCCGGACCAGGCGAAACAGCTTGTGCCCCAGCGGGAGCTGCATCTTCCGGCCAATGTTTTTTGTCGTTTCACAAAAATCCATCCGGACCACCCTGGTGGTAATCTCACGCCCGGCATTCCTGATCGTCTGATACAGACCTGCCGTATCCTGCAGATTCCTCACGAGTTTTTTCGGTGATACAAAGGTACCGGAACCGTTTTTATTGTATATCTTGCCTTCCAGGACAAGCTGTTTGATCGCGCTGCGCAGGGTGGAACGATTATAATCCCACATTTCACACATGCTGCGTTCAGACGGAAGCCTGTCACCAGGTTTCAAATGATTCTGAATGATATAATTTTCAATTCTCTCAATCGCCTCATCCCGAGGCTTCTGACGTTCTAAACTCATGGCAGATGTTCCTTTTATATGTATTTTCTTCTCTCATCCATCTTAGAACATCTGCCATCAGGTGTCAATCCTTACGGCCTCTGTTTGCCGTTAATTTCCAGCCGCTTTTTTCTTGTTTTTGTTCTCCCAGAAATAGTATACCGGCAGCCCTGTTGCAACCGCAACCACGGCACAGATGATGCCGGCAAACGGTGCCCAGATAAAAGTAGACCAGATCAGCGTACCGGTAATGAGCATTGCAATACCAACCATCAGCGGCCTTGCCGGCATGCGGTATGCAGGCTGATAATGAGCCTTGTTGCGAAGCACGATGATCGTACCAAAGGTCAGGAAATTCTTTAACAGCGCAACCAGCGTGAAATATCCCAGCAGATCGGAAAGACTGGTGGCAAATATCAGCACAATCGCTACCGCGCACTGAACTATTATCGAGAAATAAGGCGTCTCATATTTGGGGTGTACTTTACCGAATGATTCAAAGAACAACCCGTCCTTTGCCATCGCATACTCAATCCGCGGCTGGAACATGATACAGCTCGACAGGGAACCGATGACGACGATAACCGCCATAATTGCCACGATTGTTCCCGCATAGTTACCGATCACCGGAATTTTGGAAGCCAGCAGGGCAATCGGCGCCTCGGAAGCAGCCAGCTCATCCACACTCAGCAGCCCGGAAGCAGTGATGGTCAGGCCGGCATACAGCCCCAGCACGATCAGCGCTGTCAAAATCAATCCCTTGGGCAGATTCTTCTTAGGATCGCGGATCTCACCGGACATGTAACAGGGCGCCGCCATTCCGTCAAATGACCAGGTAGTTGCCGAGATACCGGCCATCAGTGCGGCAAACCCGGTAGCACCGGCCGTTGCCAGCGGTGCCGCCGACAGAAACAATTCACTTTTAATAAAGAAGATTCCGATCCCGATAATCAGCACAAACGGGATCACCTTCAGGGCCGTAATCGCCGTCTGAAACTTGCCGCCGCCCTCTACCGAGCGCAGGTGCATCATCATAAAGATCAGTACAAAACCAACCGCTACCAGACGCAGGATCACACCATCAACCGGGATAAAAAAAGCCAGGTAGTTTGCAATTGCCAGCGCCATGATCGAGATGCTGGGCGGATCTGTGGCCCAGAAACTGATCCAGCCGCAGAGAAACGCCAGCGGCCTTGAACCGGCTTCCTTAAAATAGACATATTGGCCGCCGTCCTCCGGAAAGGCACTGGCCAGCTCCGCATAGCAGAAATTGGCCGGTATCTGCAGCAAACCGCCGATCAGGAAAGACAATACCAAAAACAAACTGCTGCCGGCCGCACCTGCCACCTCCCCCAGGGAGGAAAAGATTCCGGACCCCACAGTTGTCCCAACACCCAGAGCGATCACCGCCCCCAAACCAAGTTTTCGTTTTAATTCAGTTCCATTTGACATACTCATTCTCCTTTTCCACTTATGTTAACGTTTCCCTACTCTCCCATAATCTGAACCAGAACGGTCCGGGCAGCCGGCCCGTCAAACTCACAAAAATAAACTTCCTGAGCACCCCCACTCCGGATCTTTCCGTCACACACCAGCAGATGGCAGTGATTGCCGGTCAGCAGCGATTTCAGATGCCCGGTGGGATTGCCTGCCGTCGCCCCGTAGTCATGCAGCATCCTGGCATGGGCATAAGGCCAGTCTTCGGGAGCCAGCCGCGCCAGAAACTCCGTCATATCACTCTCAAGGCATTCCAGCGACTCATTCACCGTCACTCCGGTGGTCGTGTGTTTGCTGATCACATTGATCATTCCATTGCAGATGCCGCTCTCTTTTAAAATCTCAGTGATCTGATCGGTTATCTTGATCCACTGGACATACTCTGTTGTCAACATTGTTATCTCTTTTACTGTCACCATCTGAAACCACCTCCTTACAGTCCGCCGATGAACTCCAGGGCGTTGCCGCCTCTGATCAATTCCAGCGTACTTTCTCTAAAACCCAGCCTGCCAATGGCATCCGCCATCCGGATCTGTTCAAAGCGGGGATTAGCACTGCCAAACATGACCTGATGGCGCAGGCTGCGGTCAATCCAGGTTGCCGGCAGATCATGGTTAAAGACCTGCTTGTAAAACTCCCGGGCATTGTCAAAATACAGCATTCCGGTATCGGCATACACATTGGGGTATTTAAGCATCAGCATTGCCGTCTCCTGTACCCAGGGCCAGCCAAACTGCGTCAGGCAGATTTTTAACTTCGGCCGGGTTGCTGCCAGTTCCTCAAATTCCACCGGCCGGGAATATTTGGCCAGCGTATTCGGTTCCCATGAAAGGCCGCTGTGGAATATAATCGGCTTCCCACCGGCCTCGCACAAATCATAAATCGGCTTTAAGCGCTCATCGCCGGGATAAAAGTGCTGTCTCGATGGATGCAGTTTTAACCCCCGCAGCCCCAGATCTTCAAAAGCATATTCCAGCTGTCCGACCGCATCCGGCCGAAAAGGATCGACAGCGGCAAATCCAATAAATTTATCCGGCGCCAGATCAACCAACTGCCGGACCTCCTCATTGGTCACCAGCGGCCGCCCCAGTTCGCTGGTATAATCCTCCGGCAGCAGACACATCCGGTCCAGTCCGGCACATTTCATCTGGTTGAAGATATGCTGCAGCGGTGCCGTGCCGTTTTTATGGATATTCAACGCCTTATGGCGCATCTCCTCCAGCGCCCCATCCTGATTGATGGGTTCATAAAAGGCCGGTTGTACATGGATATCGATAAACATCTTAAGTCTTCCTTTCGTTTATAACCAGCTGTCAGAAACCGGCTTCTCTCATATACTCACGAACACGGTCAATCGCTCTTCTGGCATAGAGGCGGGGTTCATTTATATAGCCGGTCACCAGTTCGAGCGTCGCGGTCCGGTTATATCCGGTTTCCCGCAATTCCTTAAACAGCTCCGGCAGCGGGATCGAACCTTCTCCCGGAACAATATGACTGTCGGTCCCCTGATCGCCGTCGATAATGTGCATGTGATACATCTTATCGCCCAGCTTGTCCAGATAAGCCATCATGCTTTCATGTTGGACAAAAGGCGGGACCAGATCACACATGGTTACAACATAAGGGGAATCCACCCTTTTTAACAGCTCGACAGCATCATTGGCACTTTTAAAGGCATTGCTCTCATAGGGTGTCAGAGTCTCTACCACCAGTTTTACGCCAGCCTTTTCGGCGTGACCACCAAGTTCCCTGACGGTAGTTACCATCCTCGTCCAGATCTCTTCATAGGTAGCCAGATATCCGGCATGAGCCGGTGATACAAGCATATAATCCGCCCCCATCTCCTTCGCCATATCCAAACAGAGTTTTAAATATTCCACCGCATCCTGCCGCTGCCGCTCGGTACCGATCATAAAATTGTAAGGATAGGCATTGTGCTCCGGTGTAAATCCCAGCACCGGCATCTCGTACTGATCGATCAGCCGTTTCACTTCTGTTATCTCGCCGGCTTTTAAGTCCGGTGCATATGCATGGGGACGGCCGCCCCACAGTTCAATGAAATCATAGCCAAACCGTTTGGCGTCCTGAAAGCAGTGCTCCAGCGGATTACGCTGATAACCCGATGTGAACATTCCAAGTTTCATGAATCATTACCCCCTTTTATTGTTGTGTTGGTCCTGGTCAGATACTAATCGACCCAGGGATTAAATGTTGCTACTACCTGAGCGGCAACCCTCGCACCGGTATCCAGGCAGGTGTCCGGATCTGAACCCATTAACAGCTCATACAGAAATCCGGCAATAAAGCTGTCTCCGGCGCCAACGGTATTGACAACCCGGGCCGGATAGACCTTCCCCTGATAAAACCGTGTTCCGTCATATGCCAGACTGCCTTTATCGCCAAATGTTGCCACGGCAATCTTAAGTCCTCTGTCCACCTTATCCTTCAAATATGTTTCGATGAAAGAATCCCGCGCCTGGTGGTAAGAATAGAATCCATAATCCACATAGGGCAGTGTCTTTTCCACCAGTTCATGATCAAGCCGGTCCGCATAATCAAAACTGATCCTGACATCTGAAGCCGCCCTGATCTTTGGCAAAGCCTCTTCCGCTTTCCCCCACAGCGCCGTATGTACCAGGTCATGGCCCGCCGCGAAGCGAACATCCTCTTCATCAAAAACAATGTGCTCCAGGACCCCCTCCACATAATCCCCATGGACACGGTCCAGACCATCCATATCCATATAGGTGATTGCGGTCGGGCCGTCTCCGACTTTGAAATGACTCAGATCCAGTTCTTGCTTCTTCAGCGTTTCCATCATCCATCTGCCGTTTTCGTCAGACCCTGTTGTACTGATAATCGAAACCGGCAGCCCCAGTTTTCGAATGTTGACACCGGTATCAACCACATTTCCTGTAGGGTATTTACGGCCGATCCGTTCATACACATCGATGCAGTTATCACCTATTACAGCAACCTTCATCCTTCGCCTCCTTTTCATTCTATATATGTTGCTTACTTTTTTATACCACATTAGAGTCACCAAATCAAGTGTTTTGTATTATTTTACCATTTTGCACATATATAGCACCTTTTTATGTGCATTTTTTACATACCAAATTCATTTATGTTATTTTTTCATCGCATGCCATCTACAAGATGAAATATTTTTTACACCAAAAAAGCTCCCAGCAGAAGTGTCCATCATTTTTTTGAACCACTCCCACTTGAAGCTCCCTGTTTTTTCATCAACGGTCTGTCTTCATACATAACCCTGATGCCTGATTAAGAATCAATTCGTTGATCATATCAGCCACCGCGCCATGATCATTGTCACTGAGCGTCACATAGTCAGCGCTTTCTTTTATACATCTTCTGGCACCATTTACCGCCACCCCAATTCCGGCCCGGCGTATCATCTCCAGATCATTATCATAGTCACCAACCGCAACCACATCATCGCTCTCCATGCGGAGCAGGGAAAGCAATTTTTCAATTCCCGCCCATTTGTTTATGCCGGGATTCATGATATCCACGCAGCCGGGTTCTGATACCACCGCCCGCAGTCTCAGGCCCCGGTTCCTGATTGCTGAGAGTATCGCTTCCGTATCCCCCATTGCCGTAACCCCTTCAATCCGGTCCGCCGGCAATTCCTCAAAAGACGTAATATATTGAGGAGCACAGCCGATGGAATCCATATATGCCGCCAACCGTGAGTCGGGCATATTAGCATAGCACGCCCTGCCGCTAATTGCAAAAACCAGAATCCCCGCCTGACGGCAGAATTCAAATAACAACCTGATCTGTCCGGCATCAAGCACGTCATTTTCCAGGATAACGCCATCCCTGACCCGAATCAGCTTCGCACCATTATTCAGGATCAGATAATCAACACAATCACAATCCTTCTCAATGGGAATCATATCTGTATCCGCCCGGCCGGTCACAAAGGCCGCCACATGGCCGGCAGTCCGGGCTGCCCGGATTGCCGTTTTGACTTTTGGCGGAATTTCTCCGCGGCTGTTCACAGTCGTGCCGTCCAGGTCCATCGCAATGAGTTTTGGTTTCATATCTTTTCGCTCCTCCGACTTTTCATCTATATAGGTTCTATTATTTTATAATCCAGTCCGAGCATAACACGACACAAATACAGTGTCAATCACTATTCCATTTTCACCTGATTTCGGTCTTACCCCGCTTGTCTATGTGCAAAACGCACAAATTGACCTCAATTTTTTCTCTGTTTTTCCGGTTTTTTCATAACAAAGCCATTTTACATTGAATCTGTCTACCGGCTGTGTTATGATTTGCACAGAATTGGTATGAAATTATTGTAATCTTATTGAGTTGATCAAAGGAGGAAACAAGATGCAAAAAGCAGATCTTTTATTACGTTCCAATGCTATTTTTTCCGCAGCAGGCACAGTCCCCGAACCAGGTTATATTGCCGTGGCAGGAGACCGG
This sequence comes from Lachnospiraceae bacterium, assembly GCA_032073745.1. GTDB lineage: Bacteria > Bacillota > Clostridia > Lachnospirales > Lachnospiraceae > Brotaphodocola. Next base: position 22,982 of record DAMAMW010000018.1, read on the forward strand.
ATCCTGGCCTGCGGCAATGATGCCGGAGAGGAGTATATTGATCAAAAAACCGTAGTTCATGATCTGGGAGACCGCCTCATCTGTCCCGGCTTTACAGATGTCCACTGCTTTTTTACCGGTTATCTGCTGACTGTGGCCGGTGCCGATCTGGGAAACTGCCGGTCTGCTGATGAGGTCCTTGAGACAGCCGCCGCATGGCAAAAGGCGCAGCGTCCCGGTGCAACCGTTTTGGGCCGAGGCGCCGGTCCGTCTTTCGAAGGCTTAACAACAGAGAAACTGAATCAGGTTTTTGGCCGGATTCCTGCCATTCTGTTTATGGCGGGCGGGGAAAGCTGTTATATGAATGATGCCGCCAAAGAAACCTATCACTTCACCCCCGACACCTGCTGGTCGGAGAGCTATTGGCGGCTTTTACAATATCTGCTGAACGACAGGGAGTTTTCCGTACCTGCATTTAAACAATATCTTGCCATGATGAATTCCCGGGGAATCACATCCATAAAAGAGATGGGCTTTGACGACTTCTATGGATTTACCGATGTTTTGGCCCAGCTTGAAGAGGAACAAGCCCTGACTGCGCGGGTCCATTTTATGAGCCAGCCGGTTGGTGCCCCGATGAACCTTACATATGGCCGCCGGATGCGCGAGAAATTTACCGGCCGTTTCGTTCGCTTCTCCGGTTATAACCAGATGACCGACGGTTCCATCAGCCAGCTCGAGGGCGAGATGAAAACACCTTACCTCTGCGCCGATACCTGCTGTGCAAAAGATATTGACTGGAACAGCCTGAGAGAAGACACACTGGCCGCCGACCGGGAAAATTTCCGTTTCTCCCTCCATGCCCAGGGTGACGGGGCGATCGCAAACACGATCGATATCTTCGCGCAGTGCCAAAGAAACAACGATGGGACCATCAAAAACCGTCATGCCATCACCGACCTGGAATGCTCGGATCCGGCAGATCTGGCACGGATGGGGGAACTTGGCATTATTGCTGAGATCTATCCGCAGATCATGTCCCTTGCAGATCGCGGCAGCAAACTTGCAATGATTTGCAGCACAATCGGAATGGAACGGGGTGCCAACTACTGGAACCGCCGGAAGATGGCCGACAGCGGTGTGATCCTGTCCTGCGGCACCGACCTGCCCCTGCTCTATGATGACATTCCCGAATCCGTATACCATACTGTGGGCGGACTGTTCCCGGAAGGCGGAGAACCCTTTAACAAAGAGAATACCGTGACCGTGGCTGAACTGCTGAACGCCTGGACCTGGGGCGGACAGTATAATCTGGGCTGTGAAGACTTTGCCGGAACGCTGGAAGCAGGAAAACTGGCAGACATCACGGTGCTTGACGGTAACCTGTTTTGCACCGCACCGGAAAACGCCCGTGGAATGAAGATTTATATGACCATTGTAGATGGCAAGATCGTCTATCGGAAAGAATAGGACTTGAAAGGAGATTTGAATTGTGGAACCATATTACGCCGGGTGGCTCTCTTTGATACCGCCCGTACTGGCCATTACCCTGGCACTGATATCAAAAGAAGTTATCTCATCCCTGCTGCTCGGCATCCTGTCCGGCACGCTCATTTATTCGCTCGGACTACATTTAAATCCGGTTGCCGGAACGGTGGGAATCGCCTTTGACCTGATGACTAGCAGTGCCGATCTTTATATTATCCTGTTCATCTGTCTGCTGGGTGCCCTGGTTTTTGTCATCTCCATGGCCGGAGGCTCCAGAGCCTATGGTTTATGGGCGGCAAATAAGATTAAATCCAAACAGATCTCATTACTGGCAACCATGCTGCTGGGGATCGTCATCTTTATTGATGATTACTTTAATTGCCTGACCGTGGGGACTGTTATGAAACCATTAACCGACAAGTATAGGGTGTCACGGGCTAAACTGGCCTATATTATCGACTGCACTGCTGCCCCGGTATGCATTATCGCGCCAATCTCTTCCTGGGCTGCCGCCGTAGCCAGCAATCTGGAAGCCACCGGTTACTACGAAAACGGTTTCCAAGTGTTTATTTCCACAATTCCGCTCAATCTCTATGCCCTGCTGTCCATTGCCATGATCTTTATCCTCATCCTGACAGGGATTGATTACGGCTCGATGGCTGATGCCGAACAGCAGGCGGCACGGGGCGAGCTGGGCGTGGCCAAATCCGACCATTCGGCACCGCCAAAACCGTCGGAACGCGGCACGGTGAAGGATATGCTGCTGCCCATTATCCTGCTGATTGTCTTTGCGATCACAGCGATGCTCTACACCGGCGGCTTTTTCACCCCCGGTGAAAACTATTTGAGCCCCGGCGGCGCCTTTGGCAGCTGTGAAACCTCCAAATCGCTGGTGTGGGGCGGTTTTGGTGCCCTGGTCACCGCCCTGGTCATGTTTGTTCCGCGAAAGCTTATGACCTTCGCTCAATTTATGGAGGGAATTACGGAAGGCTTTAAAACAATGATTCCGGCCTGCTGTATTCTGTTTCTGGCATGGACCATCGGCGCGGTGTGCCGGGACATCCTGCAGACACCGGAATTCGTCAGCAACAGCCTGGCCCAGGCCAGCTTTCCGATCTTCCTGCTGCCGGCTATCGTGTTTCTGATTGCCGCTTTCTTAAGCTTTTCGACCGGAACCGCCTGGGGGACCTTCGGCATCCTGATCCCGATTATTGCCCCTGTGGCCCATGCCCTGGCCCCACAGCTTCTGACGGTTTCGCTTTCGGCTACGCTGGCCGGCAGTGTATTCGGAGACAACTGCTCTCCCATCTCCGATACCACCATATTAAGCAGTGCCGGAACGGAGTGCAATCATATTGATCATGTGACCACCCAGCTGCCTTATGCACTGACGGTGGCAGGCTGTTGTTTTGTGGGATATATCACAGCCGGACTAAGCGGCGGTAATGTCTCTCTGACGCTGACTGTCTCTTTTCTCTGTCTGTTTGTGTCAATCAGAACCCTTCATAGCCTGAGCCGTAAAAAAGTAACCAAAACCGCAACAGACCTGCAAACTTAAAAATACGAATGAAAATCAGGAGGATGACAGGATGAGCAATAAGAAATATTTTATGGGAATAGATACCGGAACTAACTCCAGCAAAGGCGTTATCATTGACCAGGATTGTCATATCATAGCCACTGCCAGCACCGAACATACGATGAAAAATCCCCGCCCGGGTCATTATGAACACGATGCCGACGAGGACTGGTGGGGGGATTTCTGCCGGATCAGCAAGCGCCTGATCGCTGAGAGCGGCGTACGGCCGGAAGATATACTGGCCGTCGGTGCCAGCGCTCTGGGCGCGGACTGTCTGCCGGTGGATGAACAGTGCCGGCCGCTGCGGCAGGCGATCCTTTATGGGATTGATTCCCGGGCAACCAGGGAAATGGCTGAACTGACCAGCCTCTACGGCGAGGAACAGATCAAGAAGTGGTATGGACGCCCCTTATGTTCCTCCGACGTCATGCCTAAAATTCTCTGGATCAAAAACAATGAACCTGAGGTTTATAAAAAAACTCACAAATTCATTACTGCTTCTACTTTTATCACCGCCAGGCTGACCGGTGAGTATGTTGTGGACCGCTTTTTAGGGCTGGCAAGCTTTAATCCGCTCTATGACCGTGACGGTACCCCAAACCCCGAACTGTGCCGGCCGGTCTGCCGGCCTGACCAGCTGGCCCTCATCCGGGAGGCCAACGATATCGCCGGCACGGTCACTGTCCGGGCGGCAGCTGAGACCGGTCTTTTGGCAGGCACACCGGTGATCACCGGAACCGATGACTCAGGTGCCGAGGCGATCAGTATCGGTGTCGTGGCCCCCGGCAAGATGATGATTCAGTTTGGTTCTTCTATCTACATGATTCTGGGGACCAAGGAACTGGTTGACGATGACCGTCTGTGGCGCGAAGAATTCATCGTGCCCGGCCTGTGTGACATCTCCGCCGGAACCAATGCCGCCGGATCACTGACAAAATGGTATCGCGACAATCTGTTTCCGGATGCCCTTGCCGCTGAAAAGAACGGCGGTCCCGACGCCTATCAGGTGATGATGGACGGCGTAGATCAGATTGCCCCCGGCAGCGACGGCCTGATCACCCTGCCCTATTTCGCCGGCGAACGCACCCCGATCAATGATCCGCTGGCCCGGGGGTGCCTGCTGGGACTCACCCTGGCCCACACCCGCGCCCATCTCTACCGCAGCGCGCTGGAAGCGGTGGCTTATTCGGTAAACCAGCAAATCCGGATTATGGAGGCCCATCCGGACGTAGACATTGATCAGATCTTTGCTGTCGGCGGCGGGGTACAAAACCCCCTTTGGATGCAGATCGTGGCCGATGTCACCGGCAAGGAGATCAACACCCCGCTGGTAACGATCGGAGCGTGCTTCGGTGATGCCATGATGGCTGCCACCGCAGTAAAATATCCGGGTTTTGAAGATTTTGCCGCACTGACCAGATTTATCAAACCAGGTACCACCTTTTACCCGGATCCTGAGGCCCACAGACAGTATCAGGAGTTTCAGTCGGTCTATGACCATCTTTATCCGACGACGGCAGAACTGATGCATGCATTATCAAAACAGTAGTCCGGTAATAACCGCTCCGAATTCCGAAACGTCATATACCATCCCATTAGAAAAGCAATTGGTATTGATGCGGCAAAACCGCAGGAAAATACGATAATAAAAACATCGGCCCGCAAATCAATCCGGTATAAACCTGCAGCTGTTTCTCCCGGATCTGATCCCGGTTTTGATGTCCATGAAGTTCATGTGAAGATTACCCGCCAGATTTTTAAATCCGATAGGAAGAAAGAATTGCCTCAACTGATTTACTGTCATCATTGATAAACTGATAAAACTCCTGACCGGAAGATAAAGTCGCCTCTGCCAGCCTGTATATCATCTCCGGCAGCCGGGCCGCCCCAAAGTCACCTTTATTCTCTCCGAGCTCTGTTTTACCGGCCTGACATCTACCGCCAAGGAACAGCGTAAAGGCATCCACCGGCTGCCCGTCAACCCGTTTCATCTTTCCGGCCAGGCCAACCGCGCCAATCTGATGCACGCCGCAGGAATTGGTACAGCCTGAGATATGAAGCCCCGGAAGTATATTCATCATCTTCCGGGTTGCCTGCTGTGCTTTAAAATATTGGATAATATCCACCAGTACTTTCTGACTGTCCTGAATTCCCATCTGACAGACCGGCACGCCAATACATGAAACACCTTTTTCAATCATTGTATTCTGGCTGATTGACTTGCTGAGCGCCAATACCGCTTCCAGTTCCCCGCCATTCAGATTGAGGATAAACAATCCTTCCGTCATGGCCAGACGAATCTCCGGTGTTTCCACATGCTCAAGGCACTGAATCAGTTTTTTCAGGTCTGTCAGGCGCAGCTGTCCGCCATATGGATGAATTTCCACACCATACAGGCCTTTTTGCTTCTGGCAGATAATTGTTTCGTCCTCAATTGTTTTTTCTTTTCCCGCTTTGCTGCAGACCGGTTCTGATATATTCACCAGACAGTCATCTGACTGCTTCAGCCGTGTGACAATCTCCAGATATTTTTCCTTAAACACGGCTTCGCCAAGACGCTCTGCAATATACCGGATTCTGGCTTTATGTTTGTTCTCATAATCTCCGTAGGTTTTAAAAAATTCCACCATGGCATCCACATAATAAAGAATCTCCGTCGGGGAAATCGTTTCTTCCAGGCAAAAAGCCGTCTTCGGATTATTTCCCAACCCGCCGCCCAGATAAACTTTAAAGCGTTTTTTTCCATCCTCCCGTACTGCCATAAATCCCAAATCCTGAACGGTACAGTGGGAATGATCCGCCTCAGAACTGGCAAATGACACCTTCAGCTTGCGGGGCAGATGATAGGAAGTCATTTGTCTGATAAAGTGATTATCCACCAAAACCGCATACGGGGTCACATCAAAAACATCCTCTTCCATAAAACCTGACAGCGGCGAAAGTGCCACATTTCGCGGATAATTCCCACCACCGCCACGGGTGTATATATCATGCTTCAGACATTCCTCCATCACCATACAGACCTGCTCCGCGGTAAGGCTGTGCAGCTGTATTGCCTGCCGCGTGGTAAGATGAATCCCCTTCAATCCGCACCTTTGGGCCAGCTCACAGATCACCTGCAGCTGTGACAATGCAACCACTCCGGACGAAATTCTCAGCCGGATCATAAAGGTCTGCTTGTCTCTCTGGGCATAAACACCGAAACCGCCGGAAAAACCTTTGTATTCCGGCTTTGTTATCTCCCCGTTTACATATTGCAGGGATTTTTCCCTGACCAGTGGTATTTCATCAAATAATATCTGTTTATATTCCTTCATAATACTCCTATCGTGATATCTGCATAGTTAAAATATGGTCATACCATAAGTATCTTCTCCAGGCAGAATATTATACCACATGTGAATCTTCAAAATCTATCGTAATGCAAGTCCCCTGCCCCGGCTCACTCTTCACCGAGATACTGCCGCCGTAAGTTTCAATAATCTGTTTCGCAATCGCCACCCCAAGTCCCGTTCCGGCAACCCGGACTGTCGTATTGGTCCCCCGGTAATATCGTTCGAAAAGGCGTTCCAGCTCTTCTTTACTCATGCCCCTTCCATCATCAGTGATGGTGATAACCGGACACCCCGGAGCACTCTCCCGCAGCACAATATCAATTGCAGTATCTTCAGCATTGTGGATCAGGGAATTTATGATAAGATTATCCATAGCCCGCTTCATCATAAGCTTATCAAAGCTGAACATAATCTCACGATCACCAGAATCAAAAGATATGCTCCGATCGGCATATTCCGGATTATTAAGAAGAGTAATAATATTCTCTCTTAAAAACCGGGAAAGCCCGGCCTGCTCACGGTTCAATGGAATCATATTACTTTTAAGCTGATAGGTAAGCTTTAAGTCGTTTACCAGCGCTTCTGTATATTCTGCATTGCGCATAATGATAACGCCATACTGGATCCGATCCTGATCGGACATGATATGATCCGGGTCAGACAACAGTTCTGCATAGCCTTTAATTGGCGAAAGCGGTGTTTTTAAATCATGCGTGATGTTAGTAATCCATTCCTCCTGCATCCGCCTGTTGCGGGCCCGCTCCTGATGGGCAGCCAGCAGTGAACTGTTCATTTCATTCAGACTGTCATAAATCTCCTGAAATGAACCGCGTCCATGTCTCGGCTCGTACTCACGCTCAGCGATCTGACCGATCGCTCTGGTAACGCCGCGCATATGCCGGATAATCCATACTCCGAAGATACTGCCGCTGACAAGCATCAGAAGCCCGGAAATTATCAGAAACGTCAGCAGCATAGACCGGCCGGCCGTAAACTTATCTCCGTTCAGGAACACGGTCACCCTGGTGATGTTCATTGGGAACCCGATAATATATGTCCATTCTCCGGAAGCCGTATCAACCGTTCCGGTACAGACAACTTCCTGCCTGCCTGTCCCGTGCTGATATAGTTTAAGCAGCTCGTTCAGCGAATAACTTTCAGGCTGTTCCGACTTGGTATTGTAATCAAAAACCGAAGTCCCCGTTTCATCAAGAATCTGCAGCCACAGCCGGTTGTCCTCCAATGATTGTATCCCGGCCGGAGTGATCACCGGAACCGCCTCATTTGTATCAAAGTATCCTTTAAAATCTTCAGTATACTGAAGCGGCCAGCTATTTCTGACCAATGTTCCATTTGGCGCATTGGAAGTAATAATGCCGATACTGAGCCCAAAACCGGTCATAACAATCAGGACTGATAATCCAAACAATATCATATAGGAGAAGAAAATTGAATGGTGACGTTTTTTCTTCACTTTATCACCTCCGCTCCAGCTTATACCCCAGGCCTTTGACTGTGATAATCAGCTGCGGGCTGGACGGATCAGCTTCCAGTTTTTCACGAAGGTGACGGATATGTACCATAATTGTGTTGTCGGCCCCGACACCGGACTCTCCCCAGACCTGTTCATACAGCTGTTCTTTGCTGATGATTTTCCCGGCATTCAGGCCCATATACTCCAGCAGCTGATATTCGCGGGCGGTCAGTACAATCTCATCATCATCCTTGTAGACCCGCCGGCTGTCGGTATCGACCCGGATCACTCCGGCTTCAATGATCACACCGGTATTGACCGGCTGCTGTTCATATGACTTGCGGCGCAGCTGTGCTTTGATCCTAAATGCCACTTCCTTCGGGCTGAACGGTTTGGTGACATAATCATCACCGCCGATACTAAGTCCCAGAATCTTATCGATATCATCATTTTTAGCCGACAGAAACAGCACCGGACAGTAGGAAAATTCTCTGATTCTTCTACATGTCTCGATGCCGTCAATTCCCGGAAGCATTATGTCCAATACAACAACATCAGGATTCTCATTGCGGCAGTATTCAACGGCCTGTTCACCGGTGCCCACCTTTCTGATGTTTCGAAATCCTTCCTTGCGAAGGACTGTTTCCAGTAAATTCAAGATGTCCTGTTCATCATCAACCAGCAGTATTCTGCTTGTACTTATATTCATTCTAAAATCCTCACGAAGCTTTAAATTTCCGGTAAGTATTTCCAAACCAGTTGTACTGATTCATTTTACAACGAAATCTGTACAAATGCAATGTGTTCTCTTACCCTGCTTCTTCCTGCTTCAGAAGACCGAAATGAAAGGGCAATCCGCGTTACCGGCTGCCCTCTCATTCTTATATCATCTCATCATACTTTACAGCTTCTGCCGCGGCGGTGAATACAGCAGTACAAACCGGGCTTTTTCACGAACATAGACCGTGTGCTCACATCCCCTGGGAATCATATTGTAATCTCCGGCTCTGACAATGATATCTTCATCCGGAGTAACCACCTGCAGTTCCCCCTCCAGCATCACCGCGATCTGATCAAACTCATCATGGGTATGCGTATCTGCGGAACCGGAAGGCCCCATCTCACCAATAATCACCTCGACATCATTAGAGCCGTTAAACGGACCTAAGAGCCTGCGGTTCTGAGTGTCTGCATGTCCGGGCGGACCATAAAACGGAACATCTTCAATTCTTCCATAAACTAATTTCGGCATATTATATCCTCCTTTTTTAATTGTCTGAGAGAATCAATTCTCTTAACATGTTAATAAGCAAACTGCATGCCAAACCGGTGGTGAGATCGGATGCATCAGTATAAACCGGCTTGCTAAACCTGAAAATACAGGTGAATATATATTTATGCTCTTCATCCCTGTGAAGAAATAATCAGCAAAAGCCGGAAAAAAATATTTAATTTTTCTTGATTTTAAGATTTTATTCCTTTTTTCAGGAATCTCACAATTGCCATCCAGACTACCGGATGTTACAATAAATATTAACAAGCATATACATACCATTACCTGCTCACTGTATCTGATCATCTTTTTATCTGGAAAGGAATGGCAAAACATGTATAAGAATCCAACAGATCACAAAAGTTCAAATCTCAGTATCAAAACAATTTTTGATCCCGGTAATGAAGCATTTCCGTATGTAAAAGCACTCCTGGATGCAATTCCCAACGGTGTTTTAGTCACTGATGATAAGGGCAACATCTGTTATGCAAACATCAATTATTATTCCCGAAAAAAACAGAAACACAATTCTGACGGTGACTTTATCGGTATGAAAGTTGATGACCTTACCGATATCCCCTTGTGCCATGACGTGTTAAAAGACGGAAAAGCCCGGTACGGTTATGTAAAATGTCCGGAAAATGCCGAATCCTACTACTGCGACGTCGTACCAATCATGCTCGGCACAAATATTGCTGGAACCTTCGGTTATGGATGGGAACATATAATCAAACTGCTGAAAGAGAAGAACTCCATGCTGACCCGAGCGAACAACAAACTGTCCAACCAGGTCAATTCCGCCTATCGGGCCAGACATACCATCGACGACTTTAAGGGGAACTGTGAAAATATCAGGAAAGTAAAGCAGCTGGCTCTGAAAATGGCCCGGACCGATGCCGATATTCTGATTATCGGCGAAAGCGGAACCGGAAAAGAAATCATCTCCCAGGCAATTCATAATGCCAGCCGCCGCAGCCATGAACGTTTTGTGGCAATCAACTGTGCTACGCTGAGCCGGGAGCTGATCACCAGCGAACTGTTCGGCTACACTGACGGCGCTTTTACCGGTGCCAAAAAAGGCGGACAGGTTGGATTATTTGAAGTAGCTGACAACGGGACGGTTCTGCTGGATGAGATATCCGAACTGGACGGAGACTTACAGGCAAAGCTTTTGCGTGTACTGGAAGAACGCCGTGTGCGAAGAGTCGGCAGTACAGAAGAAAAAGCCATTAATGTCAGAGTTATCGCCTTAAGCAACAAAAACTTAAAACAGATGGTCCGTCAGGGCACCTTCCGGGCCGATCTGTATTACCGTCTCAATGTCCTGTCTATTGAAATCCCTGCCCTCAGAGAAAGGCGCGACGATATTATTATCCTGGCGGAAGGAATGTTAGCCCATTTTTCTCACCGCCTGCAAAAGAATCTGATGTTTTCCGAATCTGCCAAAATGAGGCTCAGGAATTTCCCCTGGCCGGGCAACGTGCGGGAACTGCGTAATGCTGTAGACTACGCAGCAAATATGTGTGACGGCAATGTCATTGAAGTATCGGATCTGCCTCAATGGATGGATACAGCAGCCATCCCGTCCGATGAACCGGACACGGAACTGAGTCTGGAAACCCAACTGAACCTGACCGAACGCAAGGCTATAGAAGCCATGCTGAATAAATATGGCCGATCGGCTGATTCCAAGAAAATCATTGCGGAAAAATTAGGAATATCTCTGTCAAATTTATATAATAAAATGAAGAATCTTGGAATACAGGCTAAATAAAAAAATCTCTGCATGAATCAGGCTTTATAAGCTTCTGACAGTTCATGCAGAGATTTTTAGTGATATTGACCTTTTACTGCAGTAACTTTAATGTGTCCAGATTCGCTTGTACCTGTGGTGCACTCGAATCCATATAAGTAATCACCAATAACATAAAACCATGGTCCTGGTAGTGGATATATACATCTGTAGCGGCTGAAAGCCGAATGCTCGGGCAGTGAATCCTGATAAAGTTGATTCCGCCGATATTGACCGCCGACTCATCACCCTGAACCACATAATCACCTAAACCGGTTATCAGCCTGTTTGCATAGTCTCTTGCCACTGCTTCTGGATTTTCCTCCGGATACAGCGAGAAATGTCCGATTGTCAGCAGATAATCATCGTTTTCAATCGAGAGTATATCATCTTCATATCTGGCACCCGTTGATGGTATATCAATAGAATACTTATATTCCAGGTTATAATAAACACCATCACTGATACCGGTCTGGCCCGGCAGTTGTACAGACGGTTGTTGCCCCTGCTGCTGTTCCTGCTGCTGTTCCTGCTGCTGTTCCTGCTGCTCGATCCATTTTCCGGAAGCATCGAAGGTATATTCAACGCCGTCAATTGTCTGTGTCGTATCTGCATACATAACACCATCGGCCCCAAGATAATACCAGCTGTCTCCGTCTTTCTGCCATTGGTTTACAAGGACTGTACCGTCCTGATCATAATTCCACTGGCCGTTTTCATTCTGTACCCATCCGCCAAATGCGTTGACCGAAAAACATAGGGTGAAACAGGATGCTGCTAACAGCATTTTAATGCTTTTTCTCATTTTGCCCCTCCTAATTAAGTTTTATTTTGATATAGTTTCATTATAAGGGAAATTGATCATAGTGGCAAGGAGGACGTGGAGGGTTTGGTTGGGGCGGAATCGCTTCCGTTCTCTCAGCGGGATGGTTCTAAGGCTGTCGCAAGTGATTTTCAGCGGCACCGGGGCCAGTTGCGCCAAACTTTTGATAACTTTGACGCGCCGGGCCCCTGGAATTCAGCTTTGGAGAGCAGAATTCCTCCGCTGAAAATCACTTGCGACAGCCTAAGAACCATCGTCACTTCGTTCAATGTCACCGATTCCGCCCCAACCAAACCCTCCACGTCCTCCCGGCAACTATCTTGGCTTCAGCTAGATAAAAATAAAACCATGTTCAGTGAGTTTCATATTTGAGGCAAAGCAAAAAGGGCTGCTCGTTAGTGCAACAGCCCCTACCTTCTTACCAGATAAATAATTCTTGTTCTGTTATCTTTAATATCGCTTCGATAAAGAAATAGTCTCCGTAAATAATCGTAAATTCGTGTTCTTTATCATGGAATGCAGCGGTGCAGCGTTCCAGCAGATAATCACAATCTGCGTCCCAGTTGCAGCGTTCATTATCCAGGGCCATCAGCATTTTGACTGCTGCATCACCATAACCGGCTCCGGCTTCGGGGGGCAGCTGTTTCTGAATTTCGAGCAGGCCGCAGGCGGCGATGGCGGCGGCGGTGGAATCCTCCAGCTGACAATCGGCCGGCTGCCTGAAATCAACAGGGATTCTGCCGTGATCCGGGATATCCCCGATGAAATAATCGGCTACTTTGCGGGCTGTTGCGAGATAATCGGCCCTGCCGGTATGGATATAACTTAATACAAAACCGTAAAGTGCCCAGGCCTGGCCTCTCGTCCAGGAGGAACCTCTTTCATATCCCTGACCGCCATAGGATCTGAGATAGTCTCCGGACTCCGGATCAAATGAGATGATGTGCTTTGATGAGCCATCCTGGCGGATAAAATGTTCCTGTGCCGTGTCTGCATGCATGATGGCGATATGTTTAAACCGTGGATCGTTAGTCTCTTTTGCTGCCCAGTATAATAACGGCAGATTCATCATACAGTCGATAATTGCCCATCCGGCTTTTTCGCCGTCTCCGGTATCATTCCAGGCACGGATAAACCGTCCGGTCGGATTGAAACGGCCGGCCAGATCTGATGCGGCCAGCATCCCCCGGTTAAATGATGCCGGATCTTTTGTCTGACGGTAATGAGCTACTGATGTGGGCAGCCATTTAAAGCCGCTGTCGTGGTCCATTCCTTTCCAGTTCATCAGATTGGCATCCAGCTTCCGCTCGTTTTCCAGGGCTGCTGCACGGTAACAGTCATCACCAAACGCGTGATACAGCTGCCACATCATACCGCCCCAGAATCCGTTTGTCCACCAGCACACATCTTTTTCGGACATATCTTCAAATCTTTTATTTTCAGACCGGTATGGAATAACATTTAAATTCCTCTCCGCTACCGGTTTCATTTTATGCTGTAATTTTGCTGCGGCCGCTTCTGCCCACGCCCGTACCTGTTCCTGATTCATAATCTGTCCTTTCCGCTGACCGCGTTTTATAATTGCAGGTTGCCCTCAATTCCTTCAAATTCAACGATTCGCTGTTCCCCTGATTTAAGCCGGATCGTCACCGGTCCATAACCGCCGCATTGCTGCGGGTCGGTATATAATACTTCTGCAATCGGGAATAATTCTGCTTCTGTAAAATCATCCAGACTCTCTTTGGTTATTACCTGTGATATCATCACATAAGGTTCATAACCATACTGTTTCCGCTTTACTGCCCTGCCGTATACAATGATTGACTGCTCTGAATCGGGATTGGTTCCTTTGCTGTGCAAAAGTTCAATACTGTCCCAGCCGTCATACAGGGTCATCGCAAGCTGTCTCGGTGCGCCGGCTGCGTCATGGCCTTTCAGTACGATCGCCTTTGCACCATTCTGCTCCAGACGGGTGACTTCGGTGCCGTTGTCCGGAAAACCGTATGCTCCCAGAGTCAGTTCCACCGGCCTTCTGTACAATCGTATCTTATCTGCCCGGATTACTCCGTATGGTACAGTAAAATCAGCCAGATTCAGGGCCTGCATCCATGTTGTCTCCTGTGTCAGCCGGTAATTGAAGAACTGCCGGCGGTACAGGACATCACCTTTTCTGCTGTGCCAAAACGTTGCATTACCTCGTTCGCATGTATCTGTTGTCATATCACGCACAACATACTGCTGGGCTTCCACTTCTTCAGCCGGAGCCGATTCCCATGGATACTTGCTGTTGTAGCATAGTTTGGAATAATTCCACATACCATGTCTGTCTTCCGGTGCCTTTACTACTTTTCCGGTTCGCAGAATTGTCTCGCCATTGGCCTGATGGTTGGAGAAGCATAATGCCGGGCCGTCCAGTACAGTTTCCTTCACTTCCTGTTCATCCAGATGCTCCCAGGTGCCATTGTTTTCCGTGGCTGTCCAGAACGGATGATCTTCCGGTAAGGTCAGGCACAGATATGCTTTACCCAGCCAGAATGGTGATTCCGCACAGGAATAACTCTGAATGAGCGGCACAAACGGCCCGTAAAATCCTAATGCCGGAACTCCGTCATGCAGGAAATCGCCTCTGGTAATAAACTGCAAAAGTGATCCTGAAGATATCCGTCTTGCCAGTCCCGGGTCAATCGTTGGCTGAGAAAACATCAGATTGCCGTCAAATGCACTGGTTGCCGCATGCCGGTAGATGTTGCTGCGTCCCCACATCATCGTAAAACCATCGCGGTCAAAAAAGTCCGCATAGGTCTCCATCAGCTTGTGGGAATTTTCCTCAAATCGGGCCGCCAGATACGGTTCTTCCTGATAACCATACCATTCATTCCAGATCGGGGCGTACACCTGAAAAGCCCAACAGGAATAATAGTCAAAAGAATGCCCGTCCCGGTACCATCCGTCTCCCGCATAATAGTTGAGAATTGCCTGGGCATGGTCACGCATGATATCCCGGTCAATCGGATATCCGGCCTGATGCAGGAATGCCAGGTCAAGCATATTGAACATCCGCCAGTTCTGCGGCACCGTATTGCCATGGGCATATCCGCTTAAAAATCCGGCGATAATATCCTGTTCCTCTTTCGTATAAGTATCCCAGATCTCGGCCCGGCAATTGTGCAGGCAGATGACCAGAGCACAGGTCTCAACGGTCTGCTGAAAGGTCCGGAAACTGTCGCCGTCTCCGGCCATCTGCCGGACGGTATCGTAACTGCCGACACAGTTTTCATCACCATCGGTACAGGCACGCAGCACCTGGATTTTATAATAATCCTTCAATCTGATACCATTCAGTGTCATTTCCGGATCAATATGAATCAGCGGTGCCGCAATAAAAAAACTTCTTGCCAGTCCCTCAAACATCGCAGCCTTTTTTTCCAGTTCTTCATTCGGGCCGCCCGGATGCGGATAGGTCACTTTCGTTTCCTGCCGCGGCATTACCACCGGCGCATCCAGGGATGGTATGTGTTTAAACATCCCTTCAAGCATATACGTTCCTGCTGCAATCCAACTGTCTCTTGTAAGTCCGGTATAAGGGCTTAAGGTAAAGTCCTGCCCGGTCGCTTGATATGCCATAATATATTCTCCTGTCTCAGCCTTTCAGTCCCGCACTTGCCACTCCCTGTACAAAGTTCTTCTGTAATGCCAGGAAGATGATCAGCACCGGAATCAGTGTAACCACACTGGCCGCCATGATCAGACCATACTCACTGGAGTACTGGGATATGAACATCCGCAAACCGATCTGGATTGTCTTAAGTTCTGTCTTGGTCAGGTAAATCATCGGTCCCAGGAAATCGTTCCAGGTATTTACAAACGTAAAAATCACCAGTGTCGATAAGGACGGTTTGGATAACGGCAGCATAATTTTTGCCCATATCCCGTATTCATTCAAACCGTCAATCCGGGCCGCCTCACAAAGCTCATCGGGGATGCCCATATAAAACTGCCTCATCATAAATACTCCGAAAGCCGAAAATGCCTGAAGCAGTATAATTGACAGATGGGTATTGTTGAGACCCATTTTACTCATCAGGATAAACTGCGGTACCATATAGGCCTGCCATGGCACTGCTATGGTTGATATGTACGCCAGGAACAACACATTTTTCCCTTTAAATTTCAGCTTTGCAAATGCATAGGCAGCAAAGCTTGACGTAATTACCTGCAGGATCGTTACGATCACTGTGATCTTTCCTGTATTAAAAACAAATGTTCCCAGCGGAATCTTTGTCCAGATATCCTGATAGTTCTGCCACCTGGGTTCCTTTGGTATCCACTCTACCGGAAATGCAAAAACATCTTTATTTAATTTCAGCGAAGCCGACATCATCCACAAAAAGGGGCCGACCATAATCGCCGCAATCAATATCAGCAACAGATATTTTGCTGTATTTCCGATTATTCTGTTCTTTTTCATCTATTCTGCCCTCCTGCTATCAATTATCATTTTAAGCCGCATATTTCTTTTCGCCACGGAACTGCAGCAGAGTAATCACCAGGACTACCGCAAACAATACCATTGCCATACTGCTGGCATAACCATAATCACCAATACGGAATGCCGTATTATAAATTTGGTAAACCAGTACGCGGGTTGCATCCGTCAGCTGGTTGTCAGCACCGGCAAACAGATTGATAAAGATATCATAGACCTTAAATGAATAGATAATCAGCATCATCGATACGAAAAAGCTGGTCGGTTTCAACTGCGGCAATGTGATATAACGCAGTTTCTGAAAACTGCCGGCTCCGTCCAGAGATGCTGCTTCATACAGTTCTTCGTTGACTCCCTGCAGTCCGGCCAGATAAATCACCATATAGTATCCCATATTTTTCCATACACTGAACAGGATAACTGTGATCATCGCCCAATCCTTGTCGGCTGCCCAACGGGGCAGATCCTGGATCGGAATGCCCGTCAACCAGTTAAGAATCTGGTTGACGGGTCCAAAGACCGGATTGAATACGAAGTTCCACACTGCCGCTACAGCTACCAGGGAAGCTACGTAAGGGAAGAAGTACATGGTACGGAATGCATTTCTGCCGCGTACTTTTGTGTTCAACAGCAGCGCCAGCCCCAGGGAACATACCATGGTCATCGGTACTACGCCGATGGTATACACCATGGTATTGATAAATGCCTTTTTGAACTGGGCATCCTGAGTCAGCTTTGCAAAATTTGCCAGACCGACAAATTCAGCTGCATGATTCCCATCCCATTTCATAAAAGCCAGAACCAGCCCCCAGACAAGCGGCACCAGAGTGAACAGGGCAAAACCTATAAAATTCGGTAAGATAAAACTGTATGCAACCAGAGCATCCTTTTTTGCTTTTTTTCCCATTCCAACCTCCGTCCAAAAATCCGTTTATTCGCCGATAATTTCTTTTACGCGGGATCCCATCTTGGCCAGGCCGTCATCTACCGACGCGTTACCGGTCATAATGTCATCATGGCACTCGTTAATTACCTGCAGGATTTCAGCACCGTTTTCATGCATCGGCATTTCCAGGCTTGTGGTTCCCGGATACAGCGCTTCCTTGCTTGCCTCATCCTGTGGGAAACCATCCAGCGCGGCAATGGTGTCAATAATATTGTCGTTGGTATATCCCGGGAATGTTCCCAGGCCGGCCAGAATTTCAGCGCCTTCGCTGCCCGATACAAACTTAATAAAGTCAAGTGCTGCTTCTTTGTTCTTGGAATTCACATTAACACTCAGGGAAGTTACGGTACTCGGACCTGTTCCGGGTTCTGCGCCGTCGATATGCGGAAGCTTTACAACACCCCAGTTCTCGGCCAGCGATTCGCCTGTTTTTACTTTGTCCATCTGCATGGTAATAAACCAGGATCCCATATGAAGCATAGCTGTCTGTTCATTGTAAAATACGCCTGAGTAATGGGTTCCGGAAGTCTTCAGCAGGGAGTAATCCATAGCAAAACCATCTTTCTGTGCCTGAATAACGGCCTCATAATATGGTTTCATAAAACTATAATCTGTCTCGATTGAAGTCTTGCCCTCTTCCTGTACCGGGAAATGCTGTACCGTTGACCACCAGGTATGATAGTAATTACCATATACCTTGTCATTGCCTTCACCGCTGGTCAGTTTTTCACCCAGTTCCTGATATTCATCAAATGACATATCATTAGTCGGATAGGCAACTCCTGCTGCATCAAATAAGTCTTTATTATAGAAGGTAAGCCAGATATCATTTCTAAATGGCAGTGCATAAACTTCGCCATCTTTGGAAATCTGTTCAATCAGGCCATTATAGTCGTCTGTGTTAATTCCGCTTTCTTCAATAAAACCATTCAGCGGTTCCAGATGTCCCTGCTTGATCAGGTTTCCATAAGCAGGCACCTCTTTCTGGGTAATTACATCTAAATCTGAATTGCCGGCCAGCTGTGTACTCAGCATAACGGAATAATCGGCCGATCCGAGATCCACATATTCAATCTCTACATTTGGATGTTCTGCCATATATGCTTCTGCAAGCGGTTTGTAGTAAACAACACCTTCCAGATCCCACAGCGCCCATTTTAGTGTAATTTTCTCTGCACTGTCGGTGCCCTGTGCTGCAGCGGCCTCGGTCTTGCCGCCAGCCGTAGTACCTTCGGCAGCAGGCTGATCCGCTGTAGTTTTACCACCCCCGCAGCCACTGAGAAGTACTGCAGCCAGACAAGCTGCTCCTGCTGTTGCCAACAATCTTTTTTTCATTTTTGTTTTCCTCCTGTTTGTTTGATGAGGTTATTTTATCTCCATTTTTGTATGATTTACATATATTCTTCCCGCAAAAACATTTGTTTTTCATCTTTTTAAACAACAACATATAAAATTCCACGATTTACATTCAACATTTTATCTTCTTTTTATATAATTTTCTCCACCTCTTAATTGCATTTGACAAAGTAAAAAAGTCACGGTAAAGTTAAAGCATGTTATTACGATACAATCGACTTAAGGAGGATGGCCAATGCATAAAATACGTACAATCAGAGGACAGATTATCCTGCTTTTGAGCAGTCTGGGTTTTGCCATCTCAATCCTGGTAATTATTCTTGCCTGCTACATTATCTTTACTTCTCAGAAGAGAATAACCATCCAGTCAACCGAATTCAACTTAAGTCTGGTCTCCAATGTCATCGAACAGGATCTGGTCAATCTGGCCGCGCTAAGCGCCTGGTGCAGCACCAATCCCACCATTGTCGGTTACCTCGATGATCCCGACCCGGACATTCATGATACCCTGAAAGCATACAACCTGCTTCAGGAAGAAGCGTTAAAAAATCTTTCCTATACTTATGTGAAACGACTGATCATTGTCAGCACCCGCGGACATGATCCGCTGCAGATCGGTGCCGGTATCGCGCATTCGTATCCGCTTAGCAGACACAATATCTTCTGGCTTGATGACTATCTTAATGAAGATAACTACAGATGGAGCGGTTTTATCCACGACCCTTATTCACTTACCGCAGATGATACTATCCTGCCGTATTTGCTGCCAGTCAAATCATCGGAGAATGAGACAATCGGATATGTCTTTTTAGCCGTTCACACTGCCGCCATAACTGACAAGCTGCGGGGCTACATTGCTGATGAAGACAGCCGGCTGTATATCGGACTGGGAACTGATGCCTATCCAATCTCCTCTCATGATACCACAAGCTGGGGAACATCATATACCTTTTTGAATCATGCTCCCGAGACACTGCCGGAGCCTGAGAGCATGGGCCAGTCCCCATCGGCCAACAGCAAAAGCACCATTTCCTATATAAAACAGAACAACCGCAAGTGGGTATCCGTCAATTATCCGGTCAACAGCAGTATTTCAATCACCCAGCTGACCCCGACCACCCAGTTCTTATTTGTGTCAAAGTTATGGTTTGCCTTTCTTGGGCTGACTGTAGTTATTATTGTCCTGTTTTCGCTGTTTATTGTCGCCATGTTAAACAAGGCCATCACACAGCCGATCATCAAACTCCGCAAACGGATGTATTGCCTCGGCCAGGGTGATTTTTCCGTTGATCCAAGCATCGAAACAAACGACGAATTAGGTGAAATCGGCCGCGGTATCAATCGGCTGAGTGAGGACATCACGGTCCTCCTGGAAAAACGTCTGGCTGATGAAAAGAACAAACGCGACCTGGAATACCGAATGCTGCAGAGCCAGATCAATCCCCACTTCATCTACAATACACTGGCTTCCATTAAATGGATGGCCGTCATGCAGAATGCCGACGGCATCGGCGAGATGACCACTGCCCTGTCACATCTGATGCGCAGTGCTTCGAAGGACACCAGGACTCTGGTGCCGCTTACATATGAACTACAGTTACTTGATGATTATATGCTGATCCAGAATTACCGTTATGGCGAATCCATCTGTATGGTTAAAGACATTGATGAGTCACTACTGGAGACACCGATCCCCCGCTTCTCCCTTCAGCCAATCGTTGAAAATGCAATTTTCCATGGCATTGAACCAAAGGGCGGCGGTACGATCCGGCTGACTATCAGCAGCGAAGGCAATGACATCCTCGTCTCCATCCGCGACGACGGGATCGGTATCACGGAAGAAACTCTGCAGCATCTTCTCCATAAGCCGGAACAGTCCTCTTCCATGTTTCAGGAACTGGGCATTCAGGCAGTGAACACCCGAATCCGCTATGCCTTTGGCAACCGCTATGGTTTGACTATCACCAGCGAAGAAAACAATTATACTGACATGACGATTCGTTTACCTAAATCTGCACCGCAAGAAAGTGAGGATACCAAATGATTAAATTATTAATTGCCGACGACGAACCACTCATCTGCATCGGTATCCAAAGCCTGTTAAACTGGGAGGAACTGGGTATTGAAGTGATTGGAACGGCCAGAAACGGCAAAGAAGCTTATGAAATAATAGAAAAGCAAAAACCTGAAATCGTCATTGCCGATATCAAAATGCCGTTAAAAGACGGACTCCAGCTGGCCGAAGAATGCCGCCGGAATTTCGGCCGGATCCCATTATTTATTATCCTCACCAGCTACGAGGACTTTTCCTACGCCCGAAAAGCATTAAATGTCAGGGCAATCGACTATCTGACCAAGATTGATCTGACCGCCGAAACCCTGGCCGATGCAATCATGCGGGCCAAAGAGACCCTCAACACACTGCGAATTCCTGCCGAATACTCCATTCAGCACAGCAATCAGCAGCTGCGCGAACGTTTTTTCCTGCGTTTGTTTAACAACCTGTATGACAATGAACAGCAGATCGCCATGCAGCAGAAAGAACTGGGCATCAACCTGTCCGGTTATACCTTCCGGATCGCATACTGCTCCATCGACAACTCACAAATCAAAAGCAACCAGGGCAATATCCAGTGTTCCACCTACAACAATATCGTACAGGCACTCCACGAAACCCTGGTCAAAAAACACACCTGCTATATCATCCCGCTCGACCTGCAGAACTTCATCATCCTCTTCTGCCTGGAACAGCCGGACCAGCCGGATACAGATACCTCTGCGATGCTCTCAAGAATATTAAACAGCACCTTCAAATCCATATACAACTATTTCAGCGTGCACATTCTGGCCGGCATCAGCAACGAAGTCACCCGTCCCGAACTTCTATCCCAGGGTTACTGGGCTGCCCAGCGTGCCCACCGGTTCGCCGACAGAGAAACACCGCTGGTCTATGTCGATACCATAACAGACAAAGACAATCAGGAGGAATCCTACTTTTACAAAAAACGCGGCGAAATCAGAAAAGCATTCGAGGAACTGGATGTCGAGGCCCTGCATGATATCCTGACCACACTGGCCGAGTCTTTCCGCCAGCATTCCACCTCACGGCTGCAGGCACTGAATGCCTCATGCAACATCCTTTACATGGCGATATCCCTGCTGCCCGACGGAGAAAATACCGTATCAGAAATCTTTTCAGGCGAACCCGACAACTACTGCTGCATCTACCACCTGCCATCAGTAGAAGACATCGCCAAATGGCTGCTCCAGCTCCGTGACGGCTGCTGCCAGACAATCCGCTCCAAACAAAACAACTACCAGTCGGTACTGGTAACCGAGGTTCAGAAATACATCCGGACAAATCTCGCCGGACATCTGTCCCTCAACGAAGTAGCCGCCTACTTCAACTTCAGCCCCAACTACCTAAGCAAAATCTTCTCCCAATACGCCGGAGTGAGACTAATGGACTACATCGCCCAAGAAAGAATCCAGGAAGCCAAACGCCTCCTTGCCGACGGCAGCAAACATATCTACGAAGTCGCCGAACTCGTCGGCTTCGATAACGCATTTTACTTCAGTACTGTATTTAAGAAGATTGAGGGGGTATCACCACGGAATTACCTTCAGGGGAGGGGCTTGAAGGGGGATTGACCAGGATTTTACGACGGAAGGGGGCCTTGGGTTGGGCGGGGGCCGGTGATGGTTCCTGGGTGCTTGCCGTTTCAGAACGCAAGAGCTGCTAAGATTTCAGAAAAATGTAAAAAGCATGCCCGTAATCCGCTGAACTCGCGGCAAAAGCAGCCGCTCAAACAGTCGTCTCCTTACGGGCATAAAACATTGTTCTGAAACCTAAGCAGCTCTAGCATTCTTCCAAATGCAAGCACCCAGGAACCATCACCGGCCCCCACCAGGCCCAAGGCCCCCTTCCGTCGTAAAATCCCCGCCAACTCACCTTCTCGCCCAGTAATATAAAAACAAATACAGGGGAGCAAAGTTAGTACAGGAATTGTTTTTGACCTTTCTAATGGAAGGAACAGCAGTCGCTGAGGGAACGGAGCGGATTCAGACACAAAATCCCCACGTTCCCCTCGCAACTCCTATCCTTCTACCACCTACTCCCTTCTAAGAAAGCGGTAAAGTGTTTCATATAATACTTCCATCTCAACCGGCTTGGAGATATGACTGTTCATTCCGATTGCAAGTGCCCGGTCGATATCTTCCTTAAATGCGTTAGCCGTCTGAGCAACGATTGGCACAGTTTTGGAGTCGGCACGGTTTGCCTTGCGGATCGCTTCGGATGCACTGTAGCCGTTCATTTTTGGCATCTGGATATCCATCAGGATGATATCGTATTGACCTTCTTCGGATGCCAGATACATCTCTACCGCTTCTTCGCCATCGGCTGCTTCATCGATCAGTATCCCGGTGTCCTCAAGCATTGCTGCAACGATCATGCGGTTGATATCGATGTCGTCTACGAGCAGCATTTTTTTGCCTTTAAAGATATCGGTAACATCCTGAATCGATACCTGCTCCATAATCTCGGCATCTGTTTCATTCAGCCATACGGAGAAGTGGAATGTACTTCCTTCTCCCAACTCACTGCTGAGTTCCAGCTTACTGCCAAACAATTCTACTATTCTGCGGCTGATCGCCAGTCCCAGACCGGTTCCGCCGTGGGTCTTGGCTACATCACCGGTTGCCTGTTCAAAGGACTCAAATACCTTGGTGTGATTTTCTTTTGCAATACCGATTCCGGTATCACGGACTACGAAGTGAACCAGTGCCTTGTCGTCCTTGCGTTCCAGTAAATGAATTTCAAAGTAAATATAACCGCCGCTCGGGGTGAACTTTACAGCATTCCCCAGGAGGTTTATCAGTACCTGGCGCAGACGCAGTGAATCAAGCTTAAAGTTTGGCTGTTCAAAAATATCAAACTGGGTTACAAAGTTGATTTTTTTATCCTCACAACGGGTACGGATCATGCTGTCAACAGTCTCTGCCAGACGATTAATATCTACGATTTCATCCGTCAGTTCAATCTTTCCGGCCTCGATCTTGGACAGATCAAGAATGTCATTCAGCAGACCAAGCAGATGCTGAGAGGATGCCTCAATCTGGTCGATGTTACGTCTTACCGATAATACATTTTCATCGGTGTATTCCATCTCATCCAGCTTCTTCTGGCTAAGTGTGGCAAGACCGATAATAGCATTCATCGGTGTCCTGATCTCGTGGCTCATCCGGGCCAGGAACTCGCCTTTATGCTGGTTCGCCTGATTAGCTTCTTTTACCGCATGTTCCAGGTCAAGCTGGGTCTTGCGCAATGCCGCATCGATTTCCACACGGGAAGTAACATCACGGGCAAATCCCAGGATTCCGATAAATGCACCATTCGGATCGTAAATCGGTGTCCGGACGGAATCAAGTACCTCTTCATGGCCGTCTGCAAAGACAAGACGCTCTTCCGAGTATACCGGCTCTGATGCATCAATGGCTTTCTTGTCGTTCTGGCCAAATCCTTCAGCAATGCTTTCCGGCAGAATATCAGTTGCTGTCTTGCCGACAAACTCCTCTGTCGGCCGGTCAACCAGCGATGCAAACCGGGGATTGACCGTAAAGTAAGCTCCTCTGGCATCCATATACCAGATCATATCCGGAGATGATGCAAAGACTTTATCAAGCAGTGAACGCTGCTCCTCAATCCTGATCTGTTCACGAATCATCTCGGTCATATCAACCGATTCAACAATATATCCAATCCGCCTGCCTTCTTTATCCAGTACATAGTTGGCAACTCCGCGCAGATAACGATCATCCTCTTCCAGATAACAGACTTCGGCTTCGCGTTCATCCAGCAGCGCATCAATCGGATCATATACGCTTCCTGCCTGATAGACACTGACCGCAGAATAATCGGCTCCAACAATCTCATCCAGTGTGGCCTTGCAAAAATCGAGTGCCGGTTCATTCATATAGATAACCTTGCGGTTCATATCGGTAATACACAAGGAGTTTTTCACACTGTCGACAATACTGTCAGCCATATCATCAAAGGAATCTGAAAGAGCACCAAACTCATCCTTTACCGGCTCTTCAAACCGGAACTGCCGTTCACCTTCACGGAAACGGGAGATTCCGATAATCAGTTTTTTGATCTTGCCGGTGATGGAACTGGCGATTAAGATCGCTGCCAGTACTACCAGTACAATCAGGCTGAATGTGATGGCCACGAGGTTGATCATGGTATCGTTCTGATTCTCGGTTATGGTGTCATTCAAACGCTCGGACATTACATCAGCCGGCGCTGTGAAATCTTCCAGACCTGATCCGATTGCCACAAAACCAAATCCCCTTTTTGAGAAATTATTGGCCTCTGACGGTGCATACTGTCCGGTATAATACGGAATGGCTGCTGCCGTATTCAGTTTATAAATACCGCTCCAGAGGATGTAAAATGATCCGGAACCACCGTGGCGGGTCAGATCCATCCAGCCGGTACACTGCGGTGCGTTATTCAGATAACGGCCATCCAGACCGACCAGGCCAGCCTGTGTCAGCTCGGCGGCAGGCTTTTTCTCGCGTGACTGTTTGTAAAAGGCCGGATAATTGCTTGCATAATCCATCCATTTTTCCAGACCACTCTGCTTCCATCCTTCATAGATTGAGGTCTCAAGCCATGGGATCTGAGGATCGCCGGTCTCGGGATCGGTACCGACAATTGAATGATGACGCGGATGACAGATATTACGGCACTGATAATCCCAGATAAATGCATAGTTTCCTTCATACGCACTGGGAAGCTGGGTGTACCGCTCATTCATCGGCGTTATATGATCGACAAACTCCATAATATGATCATGATTCAGTGCAAATGTGACATAACCGGCTATCTCGCCGTTCGCTCCGGCTACCGGCGTCGCGAAACGGACAATGCCTTCAAACCGCTGCCCGTTCGGATTCTCTTCGCCTGAATAAGCCTGTGTCTCCGGGCTGTATTCAATATCGTAGCCGCGGGTCGCAGCCGCATCAGCAACAATATCCGGTGTATACATACCGATGTAATTGGCACCGACATAGGCACCTGTCACATCCGATACATAGATATCGCCCGCTTCCATATCCTGAAGCGCTGCAAAATAAGTCTCAGTCTTTACATATGTATTCTGACGGTCAGAAACATCTTTCAGTTCACTGCTCATCGGATAATTGACTTTGGTTGAATTGGGGGTGACATATTTTACCAGTTCCTGGCCGTCCAGTCCGACAAAGGTGATCTCGTCATATAACGGAACCGATGTGTATGGATACTCCTCCGGCTGACGGTAATTGAAACCATCCATGTCCTCATTCTCCGGATTGGTAGATATACCGCCTTTCGTTTCCGGCTGCGGCGGATTCACCTGAACCCAGGACTGACCGTCCTCGGCCAGCACCCATTCCCCCTTATCGATCAGATGCCTGGTCTTACTCTCGGCAAAAGCCCGGTAATTCTCGACTGTTGGTTCAATCGTAGCCAGATAACGAAGGTCATCATCCCTGCTATAGAGAAAATTGGCCACTTCAAAAGCAGTCTCTGTTGACATCCGTTCAATATTCTCCACTGCACTCTGATTCAGAGCAGCTGATGCATCTTCCACGGCGATTTCATTAAGTACTGTTCCCAAAACACCGATCTGGTGCAATGCCAGAGCAGTGATAATAAGCAGCGGAAGTACCTGCACCGTCAAAAAGATGATAATAAGCTTCGCCCTCATCCCGATTCCCATCCGGGTCAGGAACTGTCCTATTTTTATTCGCAGAGAATAATGGTTATTTTTCATACCCTTTTATATCCTTCCCTAGCCGTAACGATACGACTGATACCGTAATTAATATATCGCTTCAATTATATATGGTCTGTAAGAAAAAGGCAAACTCTTTATCGTATTCTTAGTAAAATGTAACCCAAAATGTTGTGGTTACTAACTGTACAAAATTGTATACTTATGCTATAATACGTAATGAATAACATGTCACGGGTATCCCGGCTGTATCATAAACATAAAATAGCCACAGGCTGCAAACATAAAGGAGTCGCAAACATTATGAACTATGAAAAGTATCTTCCATTTATCGATGTAGAAGAAGGTGTGAAACGTCTTATGAATGACATGAGAATTTACACCATGGTATTGAAAAAATTCAACGGTGAGGCGCTGTTTAATGATATCAAGACTGCGGCTGATTCGAATGATTATCCAAACTTACAGCTTCATGCGCATACCATGAAAGGAACTGCCGGCAACCTCAGTCTGAAACGCCTGCAGGAGCTCGCTCTGACAATCGAAACCTGTGCCAAAGAAAAAAAAGAGCCGGGCGATTTAATCAACGAATTACAGGAAGCTGTTACAGCAACGGCTGCAGCTGTAGCAGAGTTACTTGCTTAATATCATATTGAACAGCAAAAGCAAACAGTTGACGGATGATTTCTCATTCCGTCAACTGCTTTTTAATATTCAGCCTGGCCGCCATTTCCAACAGGTTCTATTTTTGTAATTTTCATCATAGCGGCAACTTGTCATTGCACCCTACGCTCCTCATGCGGTAACTGTTCATTACGTTTTCTCGCAGGCGGTTCATTAGTTTATAGTTGGCGGTGCCTCCGGCTACGCTGCCTACTACGGGTAATAGCTGAAGCATTTTGGCGAAATCGAGATAGTCGCGGTATTCTACCTGGAATTTTTGCCAGTTGATATCCAGATGTTCTTCTTTTTCCCAGTTCTCCATTTTTTTAAAGACAGACAGGCGGTGCTCTTTACCGGAAAAGGCCAGTTGGAATATGTGCAGCAAGTACAGGCGTTCTTCAAGGCGTTCCGGATCATATCCGTATAGTTTTGCAGCATCGAACATGAATTTTATTTTTATACTCATGAATACGGGCAGATCGGCCATGCCCATAAAAATACCGCCCAATCCGAAGCCAATGCCCTGGGCAGTGGCAGTCTTTTGATACTTTTGGAAACTTTGCAGTACCAGATACTCCCGTTCCGCCAGAGTCATACCGGATGTGTCTTCTGTGACACTTAAGAAATCGGAACCGTTAAGGATTGCCTGCGTCATTGTCTCCATCAGGGAAGTAATGCTGTTTTGGATTTTGACCGGTACCAGCTTCTGTGTCTTTTTTTGTAATTCATCTGTGGTTTTTTCGAAAATGCCGGCATTCTTCATAATGTCTTTATGCCAGTGATTTATTTCACGCTTGATCTGCTTTTCATATAGGTTCATCGTCTTTCCTTTCTGCGATATTTATTATCATGCTGATATTCCATTCATCAAAACAAGATGCGTTTTATTTGCAAATGCAGGTGTCAAAGAAGAAAAAGCAGGTATCTTATATATCATGCAGTTACATGACTCATAAGATCCCCACTTTTTCATTAAAGTTATTTTTAGCTTCTCTTAGAAACGGAATTTGTCCTCAAAATAAGCCTTAAGTTCAGTAATCGGAATACGAACCTGATCCATAGAATCACGGTCACGTATGGTTACTGCCTGATCTGTCTCTGATTCGAAATCATAAGTGATACAGAATGGAGTTCCGATCTCATCCTGCCTTCTGTAGCGCTTACCGATATTTCCTCTGTCATCATATTCACAGTTATAATATTTGCACAGTTCCTGATAGATCTTTTCTGCACCTTCATTCAGCTTCTTTGATAATGGCAGCACACCAATCTTTACCGGAGCAATTGCCGGATGGAAGTGCATTACGGTGCGGACATCGCCTTCGCCAATCTCTTCTTCATCATAAGCAGCGCACAGGAAAGCCAGAGTTACACGATCAGCGCCTAATGACGGTTCTACAACATAAGGAATATATCTTTCTTTCTTCTCATCATCGAAGTATGACATATCTTCACCGGATGTGTTCTGGTGCTGGGTCAGATCGTAGTCGGTACGATCGGCGATTCCCCACAACTCACCCCAGCCGAATGGGAACAGGAATTCGATGTCAGTTGTTGCCTTGCTGTAAAAGCTTAATTCTTCTTTGTCATGATCTCTGACACGCATCTCATCTTCCTTGATGCCCAGAGTCTTCAGCCAGTCGATACAGAACTGCTTCCAGTAAGCAAACCATTCCAGATCGGTGTCCGGTTCACAGAAAAATTCCAGCTCCATCTGTTCAAACTCACGGGTACGGAAAGTAAAGTTACCCGGTGTGATCTCGTTACGGAACGACTTACCAACCTGGCCGATACCAAATGGGATTTTCTTTCTGGAAGTCCGCTGTACATTTTTAAAGTTGACAAAGATACCCTGAGCCGTCTCCGGTCTCAGATATACTGTATTCTTTGCATCTTCTGTTACACCCTGGAAGGTCTTGAACATCAGATTGAACTGACGGATATCGGTAAAATTATGTTTGCCGCAGGTTGGACAGCAGATATTATTGTCATCGATATACTGTTTCATCTGTTCCTGGGACCAGGCATCCACAGCACCATCGATGGCGATTCCCTGCTCACCCATGTAATCTTCAATAATCTTATCAGCACGGAAACGTTCGTTACAGGACTTGCAGTCCATCAGCGGATCAGAGAAGCCGCCCAGATGTCCGGAAGCTACCCAGGTCTGGGAATTCATCAGAATCGCACAATCAACACCAACGTTGTATGGACTTTCCTGAACGAATTTCTGCCACCATGCTTTTTTGACATTATTTTTCAGCTCTACGCCAAGATTACCGTAATCCCAGGTATTTGCCAAACCACCGTAGATCTCAGAACCAGGATACACAAATCCTCTGCTCTTTGCCAACGCAACTATTTTTTCCATTGTCTTTTCCATTGCTTATCTACCTCTCTTCACTATTGAAATACAATATAATTTTTCCCCTCAGGGGTTTCTGCGGTGTGTGAATCACGCAATGTGACACCTTCGCTGACAAAGGCAATCTCGCCTTCTGTGTAAATAATCGCAGCACCATCTGCCATAACTACATTGTAGTCAGACTGTTTGGTCACCTCATCGGTTGATACTGCCGCGCCGTCTTTTCCTGCAAACGTACCATCGGCCAGTTCACCGGCGGCCAGTGCATCACTAACTTTCATTACTAAAAATCCGGCCAGGGTGTGACTGTTGTCTCCGGTCTCACCGGAAAATGCCACCAGACTCTCACCATCTTTATATTCGAATACCAGTTTCCCGGTCGATCCTTTCATGGTCGCTGACTGTAAGGCTACCGGAAGTTTCTCGGCTCCCTCACTGTTCTGGGCTGCTGCCGCGCCGCCGTTTTCAGTATTGAAAGTAATCACGGCTTCTTCAGCATAGGCCTTTAATTCATCCTGATTATAAGTATCATTATTGTTCTGGGATGTAAAAACCACTGAGCTCTGTATCTCCAACGCCTGATTGACATAAATACTTCCCATATCAGAGTTCCATTCTCCTGATCCTGGCTTTTGTCCGCAGCCGGTCAACATAAGCCCCAAAGCGATTGCAAGCCATGCGGCTCTTTTCTTTTTCATAATAATCCTCCCATTTTTGCGCATATAGAGTATATTATAACTGGTATGTAACGGTTTTTCAATACCAGATTCCCGATTCTTCCCGAAATCTGCGCCGTTAAATTTCAGTCATAGCTTTCAGTATTCCGAGTGAATGAAATTCACGATCAATATAACGGCGTTTGTTCTGCTCCACACACTGTTTTAACTCCTGCATCACCTCATCCTTAAGGACAAAATTATACAGTGTCTCGATCGGCGAAGCGATAATATATTCCCATGCATAGTTGGCAGAATCACAGACCCGGTACCCCGGATGTTCTGAATACTCACCATTGATTACCATAATCCGCAGCTCAAATACCAGCTGAACCAGCAGATTAGGGAGTGCCGGTTTCAACAGGGCCCGCAGCGACTGATACAGCAGTTGCAGCATCTCTGTTCCGTCAACATTTTCCCTGGCGTAATAGTCGGCAAACTCCATAAAATAGGATCCGTAACAGGCTGCCTCCATGTCACCGGCCAGCTCCGTAAAGTAGTTGGTAATTTCGGCAGAACATAAACTATAAGAATTCCGTCCGGGCAGCAGACGGAATTCACCAAATACAAACGGCCGGCTGACCGCCATCAGTTGATTGCCGGGACGCTTGGCCCCCCGGGCGAAAGCAGTGATCTTGCCCCGCTCCCGGGTCAGGATCACCAGCCTTCTGTCATATTCTCCTACCGGGCCTGATTTTAATACCATGCCCCGCACATTCGTTGTATCACGCACTTTCCAGACCGACCTTCCTGCTTATTCCTTAGGGTTGTATCCGTAATTCTTCATAAACATTTCACTGTCGCGCCATTCTTTTCTAACCTTTACCCACAGCTGCAGATTCACCTTTGTGCCAAGCAGATCTTCGATATCCACTCTGGCTGCAGAACCTATTTTCTTAAGCATGCTGCCGCCTTTGCCAATTACAATACCTTTGTGTGAATCACGCTCACAGACAATATTTGCTTCGATATCCATAAGGCCATTTTCACGCTCAGTCATCTTCTCAATCGTCACCGCAATCCCATGAGGAATCTCTTCATCAAGACAACGCAGCGCTTTCTCACGAATCAGCTCAGACGCGATCTGCCGCATCGGCTGATCGGTAACCGTATCTTCATCATAGAACTGCGGGCCAAACGGCAGATATTTGAATATCAGTTCCGTCAGCAAATCCGTATTTCGTCCCTTCAGTGCTGACACCGGCACGATCTCTGTAAAATTACAAATATCTTTGTAGGCATCAATAAATGTCAGGATTTCATCCTGATTTTTCAGGGTATCGACTTTGTTGATCACCAGCATAACCGGTGTTTTGACTTTATTTAACTGTTCGGCGATATGCCGTTCTCCGGCACCGATAAAGGTAGTCGGCTCAACAAGCCACATAATCACATCCACTTCTTTCAGCGTATGCTCCGCTACATTTACCATGTACTCGCCGAGTTTGTTCTTTGCTTTATGAATACCGGGAGTATCCAGAAATATAATCTGTCCCCGTTCATCCGTGTATACAGTCTGGATGCGGTTTCTGGTTGTCTGCGGTTTATCTGAAGTAATCGCAATCTTCTGTCCGATCAGATGATTCATCAATGTGGACTTGCCCACATTGGGGCGTCCGATCAGGGTAACAAAACCAGACTTTTTCTGCCCTTTTCCGGCATTCAGTTCCTGTAAATCGATATTTTCTATATTCATCCTTATCCTTCTTATCCTTCCCAAAACCCGCTTACATCATTGTCAGATTTCGAACCTCTCCAAACAGATCGCGGTTTGCCTCTATCTTTTCTTCATTTCCGACAACACATAAGCTGCCGGTATCCAGAACTGCCTGGATAATATCGGCCAGTGCCCGGATATCTTCTTTTGTCGCTCCCAGTACCTGGTCACGCTCCTTTTGCATAATCTCACCCGTTATCTTCGACAGATATGCGGATAATCCTCTGCTGCCTTTCAGCGACGGTGTCATCGGCGTATCCATACCGCTGATCGCACCAATCACATACTTGGTCATATCACGGTCATCCGGATCAAATTCCTGCAGATACTTCACAATGCCTTCATAAATCTGATAAGTCTCAGCCAGATTCGGATCGCGGTAAGACACAAGGTAACCTTCACCGGAACGGCCAAATCCACTCATACAGCCATAAGCTCCGCCCTTAACACGGACATTCAGCCACAGATAATCATAGCTCAGAATCACCTGCAGAATCCGGAGTGCTCCGGTATACTCATAACCTGCCGTACGGAAATTGCCGCATCGTGCCACATAATTCACCTGTGATGAAGTTTTTAACCCCTCATTACGATTTTCTACCGGATGAGTAAATGGATACAGAACCCCATCGCCCGGTTGTAAATGATCAGTCAGCTTCTTCATCGACTCCGGCAGCCAGGAATATCCCTGCTCATCTGCCGTATAATTAATCAGCAGATTCGAAGAGGTAAACAATCTCGCACAAACTTCCTTCAGCTTGGCAATAATCGTTGTCTTTTCAGCCTCGTAATTCTTCGCAATCCGTTCCAGGAAGTTGTAGTAAGCCGTGCCGCCTGTCATCTCATTATAATAAGCCGTAGCCGAAGTATAGGAGGTTGCCCGTGATACAGCTGTACTGTGCCCGGCACTTTCCAGTTTCATCTTCGCCCGTGAACGGGTCTCCTGGATCACTTCACCCAGCCGTTTCTCATCATCAAATACGGAACGGTTCAAAATCTCTTCCAATATCTCAAAGCCAAAATCAAGACGGTCATACAGCACTCTGACGCTCGCCACAAAGGCCCCGGTAAAATGCTCCGGCTCCTGCAGATTGGCAAATGAAGAAACACTGAAATCCACACCGCCGCTGTTTAAATGAATCTCACTGGTCAGTTCCGAATAGCTGTAATGTTCCGTATCTATACTTCCCAGAACCACTTTCAGAAGACCCACATAATAAAGATCCTCCTGCGGTACCGTATCCGTCATAAACAGCAGCTTCAAATAGCCGATTCCCGATGTCGCAAAGTCATGGTGCAGTACTTTAATTCCGGCCTCTTCTTTTTCCTTCCAGAAAAATCCTTCTGCCTCTGTATCAATATCTTTGCGCTCAAGAAGCGGAATCTTAGCCAGATCTTCTGCTGTCGACGGCGTGTCCTGATATTCCTCCAGGGCCGCTGTGTCAGCGATGATTTTCTGCTTCTGTTCATCAGTCAAAGAATCTTTATAAGCAGCCAGCTTCTGAACCAGCTTTTCATCTTCCTGCGCCGTCAGATTTTTCTTTGGACTCAGTATAAGCACTGCTTCATATGGATTATCCAGCAGATAATCCCGGATCAGCTGTTCAAAATATCCTTCCGGAACCGCCTTTTTCAGATAGTCAAATGTCTCCTGATATTCCAGATGCAGCATCGGATCACCGTCATACAGCCAGCTGTCAAGACTCTGCAAACCATACATCAGTCCCTTGGGGGCCGAACCGTAATCCGCCTCCCGATACTTAAACTCATAATAATTCATCCCGGCCAGCAGACTCTTACGGTTGATTCCCTGATCAGCCAGCTTTCTGAGTGTACCTTTAACCACAGCCAGAAACTCCCCGCGCTGATCCTTATTGGCATCTTTTGCCACAACTGAAAAATAAGGCTGCAAAATACCACTGTCATATCCGCCATAAACATCCTTGCCGATACCGGCATCAATCAACGCCTGTTTCAGCGGTGCACCGGGCGCTCCCAAAAGTGTATATTCTAAAATCTGAAAAGCCACATACAGTTTCGGATCCAGACCTGATCCGACCACCGTATTTACTGACAGATATGTCGCATCCTCCTCAGTCTCACCTTCGGTAATCGAATAAAATATCTCCCGTTCAACCGGTTCGGTAAACGGAGTCTGTGCTGCGATATGGGAGTCCACCATCTTCTTATCATATTGACTTAAATATTCCCGGTCCAGCCACTCCAGCTTCTCGGCCATATCCATATCACCATAGAGATAAATATAGCTGTTGGACGGATGATAATAGGTACTGTGGAAATTTAAAAACTTCTCATACGTCAGCTCCGGAATACTGGCCGGATCTCCTCCCGAATCTTTCCCATAGCAGGTATCCGGGAACAATATCCCCTGAGTATGGCGATCCAGCACTCCCTCCGGTGAGGAATAAGCGCCTTTCATTTCATTATAAACAACACCATTATAAGTCAGCGGCTGATCCTCGGCTTCCATTTCATAATGCCAGCCCTCCTGACGGAAAATCTTTTCTTCCTTATAAATATTCGGATGCAGAACCGCATCCATATAAACATCCATCAGATTCTGGAAATCCTTTTCATTGCAGCTGGCCACCGGATAAACCGTCTTATCCGGATAAGTCATCGCATTCAGGAATGTATTCAGCGACCCCTTAACAAGCTCTACAAAAGGATCCTTCAGCGGAAACTTTGCCGATCCGCACAACACACTGTGCTCCAGGATATGGGGCAGGCCGGTATTATCATCCGGCGGTGTCCGAAATCCAATGCAGAACACTTTATTGTCATCATCGTTAGACAGCAGAAAAATCCTCGCCCCGGTCTTCTTATGTTCCAGAACCATACCATCTGAATTCAGTTCTTTGATCGTTTTCTGCTCCCTGATGCGGTAAGCGTCCAATTGCCCGATTGCTTCCAATTGATTCATTTTTATTTTTCCTTTCTTAATCCCTCTGTCTTACTTAGATATTGCCCACTAAACGGTCTTTTAATATCGCCACGCAATCCCGGATACAATAATGAATAAATAAAACCTTGTCTGATTCCGCCGCAATTCCGTAAACATCATCAAGTCCCTGTTTGGCGGCAATCATTCCGGCCCGAAACAGATGAAAATTGCTCGTCAGCAGGCCAACCCGTGCCGGTCTGCTCTTGGTATGCTGCTCCGCCACCAGAATCTTGCTGTAAGCAATATTTTCTGTAGTATTTGTCGAACGTTCCTCTCGCAGAAGCTGACGCTTTTGAACGCCTTGTTCCAGCAGATATGTTTCCATCGCCGCAGCTTCCGTCATCGGTTCGTCCTCACCCTGGCCACCAGATAATACCATTATTGTTTCCGGATTTTCCTTAGCATATTCCGCGGCTTTATCAAGACGTAAACGAAGTGTATTGCTGAGCCGGTCTTCATGCACCCTGGCTCCCAGCACAATCACATAATCAAGTCCCGGCTCTGCTGTCACCGGAACCCGGCCAAACATCAGGATCTGAACTACCAGGAGAATCAAAACTCCTGACGCACAAAGCGTTACCAAAGAAACCGGCACCCACAGTACCAGTTTCTCCGGATATTTCTGATAATAACGGAATCCGAATGCCGTAGCACCAAAAAACAGCCCCAGCAGCAGCCAGATCACCGCAAACGATGTCCCAATCCCCGAATAAAACACAATCACAATAAAATACAGCAGGCAAAGCACCGCCCCAATGGCACAAATCCAAGTCAGCATGGTTAATCCTCACACCTTTTCATCAATTTTTCCACAGTTGATTCAGATATGCAATATCCTGATGATCCACATCAGGATTCATCTCTTCACGAATCATCACAATATCCGGCTTGTCCTGCTTCAGCCATCTGATAATCTCCGCATAGTTCATTACCCCTTGCCCTAATGCAACCGGCTGGTACTCTTTATTTGGTCCTTCGGTAAAATCCTTAATATGCATCGCTTCTACGTTACTTCCCATAGCTTCAATCCATTGCTTCCAGTATGCCCCCTGATCAATGTCAGGATACTCCAAAACATTAGCCGGATCAAAAATCATCTTCAGACGCTTACTGTTCATCTTCTCAAATACTTCACACGTAATTTCCAGATCCTCCATCGGATGGCTATAAACCGGCTCAAGTGCCATATCCATACCAACCCGTTCCGCCTCATCAACAATCCGCGCCACACTATCCATCATATATGGCTGCCATATCGCCTTTTCCTCCCGGCTCAGCCGCGGATAACCGGTCTCAGTCCCCACAATTCCGGCATTCAGGATCTTTCCATAAGATAGACAGGCTTTAAATGTACTAACCGCAAACTTCCGCACTTCATCATCCGGATTGCCCAGATCCATATAACATCCCAAAATGTGTATTTTAACCTGCTGCCCATCAAAACTCTCCCGGATTTTATACAGGTGATCTTCCGTCACATCATCATAAGAATTGATTTCCTTAAACGCTTTCGGCAGCACCAGCTGCGCCGCATCCAGCCCTCTTGATTTCAGCAGGCCGGGCAATTCATCAATTGTATGCTTCCCATAATCATGTGTTCTTGCTCCTATTATCATAAAACCTCCTAAAAAATGTCACTTTGAATTCAGTATACCATAAATCCAATCATTATGGTACTCTATAAATCCACAGAATATCCCTGTTAAACAGCCTTCTAAAAAAGAGTATTGCCTAATAATTGATTTCCTCAACTATTTCGCAATACTCTTTTTTACTTTAATACTCCTTAATCAGGAGCAAACCGGCTTCTATTTCACCATATTTTTCTCCATCCGGTCCCATAAAACAAAATACGGCTGTTGCATCATGCTGTCCGGAACTCAACTGACGGTTTAGATTGACATAGGCATGCCGCTGCCCGGGTGCCAGAATATCAGAGCGGCAGATCTCTTCTCCGGTATCATCCAGGGTTACAAATACCTGAACATTAACCTTGTTTTCAACCGGATTTCCTGCCATCAGATTACAGCGCTGCCCATTTACCTGCGGCTGGCCGTTAATCTGAATCTGAAAACAGGAAGGTTCCGTTTCTTTCATGGCTTCCCCGGCCCCCGCTTCCGGCAGTACATAACTGCCGTCTATGGCATCTTCAGAAAAAATATAATCAAATTTTCCTTTGTTAGTAATATGATAACATACTGCCGACATGATCAGCATGAGTGCCCCTGCCAGAAGGATGCAGCTTTTATCATGGCTGCTTTTACCATGTCTGCCTGTCCGATAACCATTCTTCTTACGGCATCTTCTCAACGATTTCAATACTCTCTATCACCACATCTTTCTTGGGCTTACGGTCCTGGGCATTTACTTTTACCTGAGCGATCGCTTCGGCTATGTTTAATCCGTCTACGATCTGACCGAACACCGTGTTTTTATAGTCAAGGCTCCAGCCGCCGCCAATTTCATAGTAGCGCTCTACGACCGGCCTGTACTTTTCTTCGTACTCTGCAGGAATTCCGTCCGTTGCAATCGCCTGAATTTCTGCATTCAGATCAGTTTCAAACTGCATAAGTTTCGTTTCGCCAAGTGTCTCCTCGGCTGCCCGCTGATTGAGTTCTTCCATCCGTATCTGAATCAGCTCGTTCATGTACAGGTTTGCCGGGATAATACGCTCGTCCTCCGGCTTCTTATTCTGGACCAGCAGGTAAAACTGGCTTAAATTGCCGTATGCATTCGCCATGCCGACCGCTCCCCGGAAGTTGTGCAGGCCATCGTCAAACTCATCCTCAAACGGCTCTTCCCAGATACTGCGTTCCTCCGCTTCGCTGTCTCCCGGCAGGCCCGTCTGGGTCAGTTCGCCGTTTTTTGCGTAATGAAACAACGTACCGTCATAATAGCCTTCTTTTGCCAGCGTAACAAAGTTCTCCACCGCCTTCGGTGCCTGGTCCGGATAAAGTAAGATTGTGATGTCTCCTGCCGTTGTATGCAGCACGGCATACGGTCCGGCGGAATCGGCAAACTGCGGGTTCTCACCGGCCGGTTCCGCTTTCAGCGGAAAGCTGTCGGCGATATCCGGGGCAACATCGGCATATGTTTGTTTGCTGCCGCATCCGCCCAGCACCGCCATGCTTATCAGCATTGCTCCCAGTGCACAAAGGAATAAGGTTTTTGTGATCTTCATCGTTTCTATGATTCCTCCAGCTCTTTTAATATCCCATAAACCACATATCTGGCATTTTGGTATTCGTAGGTGCAGGTGCAAAGGGCCACTAACCGGTCCTGAGGATCAGGCTGTCTGCCGCTTTGAAACGTGGACGAAGAAAAGATCTTCGCCAGCCACTCCTCCCGCAGCTCCTCATCTGTAAAGTTAAGCGGAAACCGGCCGGTATCACCATCCAGAATCCCGCCGGCAAACAGCTCAACCAGATAATCCTGCTCCGGCGTATACAGATACAGCTCCGGATGTGTCTCATAATACGCCTGCGTTTTATAACCGGAAAGAGAGGAGAACATTCTCCCCCCTCGGATATGATGACCGTATAATACCGTCAAATCATCCTTAAACTCACCATCGTTTGCGCTCTCCATGAAGATTGAGCCGACGATACTTACGTTTCTGTATGCCGTACGGTTTAAGTAATAATCATTGTCAGGCCCCTGGACCACCGGATAATCGATATCCGTTTCCGGTGACCAGATCCAGGCCCTGACATCCGGATTCCAGGCTATCAGCGCATCGAAATCCGGTGGCTGACGAACGGATCCTGATTCAGCCACCCCAGCATTCTCTGCCTGCGGCACTTGGGGAAATGCCATTTCCCGGACGCCCTTATATCCAAGCTCTGCCGTGATTCGGGGCATCATCTCCTGATACAGCTGATAACCGCAGATACCCGCTCCTGCCAGGCAGACCATTACCAGACCGTAAAGCAGTATTCTCTTTTTTTTCATAAGTCGTTCCTAATTCAGTATGATGACATTGATCTTGACATGGACCTGGCCGATATCATCCAGCGTCTCCGGATCGGTGGCGATGATCTGGGCCGTACACGGATACTGTCCGGCCGGCAGAATCTGCTTTAACTCAATCTCATCAATGAACTGTCCCGGTTTGATGCCCTGGCTCTCATAGAGCACCATCTGGTCATCGTCCCGCCGCAGCACCATCCGGCAGAAGTAGCGGTTTTGGGGAATGTTCTCCATCCCGATCCGGCCCTTGCTGCTGCCGGTCTCAAAGACCGCTCTGGCATTGATGGAGACATTAAACATCCCTTCTTCCACGATGGAATTTAAGATCCCCTGGATCTCCTGGGGGGATCGGCCTTCTAACGATCCATCCTGGGCATATTTATCAAACCAGTACTTTGTCCTGTCATCCATCCGGCTTCTGCTCTGATACCAGAACCAGCCCCCGACCGCTGCCGCAAGTAAAACCACCAGGAGAATAAGGGCCATCAGCCCCTTATTCTTACCTGCTTTGCTGCCACCGTCAGGAACGTTTTGTTGAATGCTTTGTGTCGCTTCCATTTCTGCCACTTTCAAAAAACCTCCTCATCAGCTCATTTTCGTTCCGCCCGGAGCGGTTGTTTTATCATTCTGACCGGTCAATCTCGACCTTGTATTTCATGACGTACTTGGCTCTGGCATTCACTTCATCCGGATCCCCGTCACCGTCCATGTATTTTTGTACCTCTGCATTGGTCTTACCGCTTAGCGGGAAGTCCAGGTCAATATAATTGGTTATAAATCCGGTCCCCACCGCACCTTTGAAGGTAAAGTTACCTTCGGTCTTTGGTGCCAGTGTTCCCATCAGCGCCGGAGCAGCCGGAGTCGCTTCAGCGTATGGCTTTAAGGATGTCTCTTCCATTGTAAAGCCATCGGTGCTGTCCAGACCGGCAATCGCCAGGTACAGATCTTTATTGCCAAGAGCCAGCGCAGGGCTGTCAACCAGAATCATCTTGTCATGTCCTTTGGCCGTGATGCCAGCACTGTCGTTCTGGTTTTCAAAGCCGCTGACCGATACCTTAACCTTATAGTTACCAAGGTTTTTAATCTGGTAATTTGCTGCACTTAGTACCTCGCTGCGGCCGTCATTATGGACACCGGCCAGGCTGACTGCACTGTCATTGCTGCCTCTGCGCCGGATCACCAGATAGATATCCGATGGTACTTCTACGTTCAATATCCTCCAGTTCTGCAGTTCCAGTACCATCGGATCATCTT
This sequence comes from Lachnospiraceae bacterium, assembly GCA_032073745.1. Classification (GTDB taxonomy): domain Bacteria; phylum Bacillota; class Clostridia; order Lachnospirales; family Lachnospiraceae; genus Brotaphodocola. The sequence goes on from DAMAMW010000018.1 coordinate 62,946, forward strand.
CAGCCACTACCAGAAACAGTTCCGGTCTGACCGAGGTTACAGTCGAACCAAGCTGAAAATGTTTGTGCTCTGAATCCACATCCGGGTCATAAGCCGACGTATTCATGAACCGGACTACGTCTCTGCCTGCTACCGGATGATCCATATCAACATCATAGATCAGGCCCTCCGGAATCAATACCTCAGTCTGGATCACATGATCCGACCATGTACCGTCAACCGCCTGCTTTGCGGTCAGATAGAATGAGTGGCCGCTTAAGTTATTTGGATTTTTCTGAATGGTAAATACACCATCCTGGTATACTGCTGAGCCTTTTTCAGCCTCGTTATTCTTAAACAGAGCACCGTTTACATATGTAGTACCGCTGTTATAGACCACTCCGCCTTCCTGCCCGGGCTGTGCAGGTGACGTCGCATTGTTGTTGTCATGAAGTGTCACTCCATCCAGCAGATGCAAAGTACCGCCCTTTTTGACTTCAATCATTGGCGCGAGAGACGTTGAGTTGTGCATAACTGTGGTTTCTGTCGTGTCATGCTCGCTTTCTTTTTTCTCGCTGTGACCGTCAATAAACATGTTATCACTGAATGAAACTTCAGCATCAGGCTCAATTTCCAGCATCACACCTGAGAAGTCCGGAACAGAGTAATCACTGCCAAGGCTCGCTGCCGCGTCAGGCTGGATATAGCGAATAATATTGACACGGTCGGTGCCGCCAAGCCGGATTGTTTCATTGATCTGGTCATCCCAGTAGGACATACCGGTCATCTTCACTTCACCACTGATCCTGGTGGTTCCTACTACATAAATGCGGTCTCCACCACGGTTTTTCAGCAGTTGGTACGCCCGTCTGAGTGTTGCAACCGGATGTGCTGGTGTGGCCCCGGCCGTCGCACTGTTATCATTATCATCGCCATGCGCTGCCACATAGACTGCGGCCGGCACGTGAAGGACCAGATACCATGGCTCCGTTTCTGATTTCTTGCCCAGATAAAAGTGTTTCTTAACCCGCTCTTCCAGGTGGTACAGACCGATTTCCTCATCTTTGATTTCATAAGATACCTTGTCTTCCGGCTCGTAGTAAACTACTTTCCGTCCATTATACGGGTCACGCATTTTCACCTGGAAGATCGATTCCGTTGGCTTGCCATAAACCTCAACAATTATCTTGCAGCTGCTGTCATGAGTCGCCGAATCTTCCTCCACCCCAAATCCTTCCAGATAGACCGAACCGCCAAAGCCTACCTGGTATGATATTCTCAGTTCACCGAAATTATAGATATCGCTTCCGCCGCTGGTAACATCCTGAAGTTCAAGATTCCTAAACTGCGTGCGGTTTAACGTAACTATCGCACCACCTTTCTTACCGCCGAGAATTTCAATACCGGCGCTGCTTCCTTCATAGATTTTTCCGGTTCTGATGTCTCCGATGTGGTATAGTGTATCTTTATTATCCGCTTGGGACTTATCAAAATCGTTGACGTTGTTAGCCAGCTGGGTTAATGTTCTCACACCGTCCGTAACAAGGCCCGCTTCTGCCGGAACACAGTTCAGGATACCGCCCTTTTCTACAGTAATGAGCGGTGACTGTGCCACAACACCATCTGCTTTCAGCTCTTTGGCCTCTGTCTCTGCTGCCTGGGAATGACCATCCACGTAGATACCGCTCAAAGTCAGCTGCCCGCCATCTTCAATCCGGAACAGCGTATTCTTAAGGCTTGATTGGCCATATCCCGTCAGTTCGCCGGCTGCTCTTGGCTGCGAGTACCGTTTAAAGGAAACCTGCCCGTCAACCGGAATCGGCGTGCCGATCGTCTGGTCGGAATAGAATCCCTGATACCTTATCTCATTATCGGCCTCAACCTTTATATTGGTCAGCTTAATATCTTCTCCTGCTTCTACAGGCACTGTACCTGAAACATATACAATAATACCGTCACTGGTCAGAGTTGATCCGTTAATTGTTGTGTAAAGATCTTTCAAAGAACAAAATGCAGTATCCGGTGTCAATCCATTGCCGGATGATGCCCGGGTGCCGTCAAGATAGTAAACCTGACGCTGGGACAGAATGATCTGTTTCTTATCCGTTCCCGATTTTACAATGTCATACAATGCTTTGATGGAATCTTCAAATTGATAGTAGTCCATCTGCGCCAATGTCGGTCCTTCATCGCTGCCATCGCGATAAATCACCACCGGCCTGTTGTTAAAGTCATTGGCTACGGTAATCATAAGCGGTAACGAAGGCAAATATGTCGCATCCGGCGACACAACAGTATAAGTCGCCGAGCCCTCTCCACCCAGATAAACCGTACCGTTTACAGACGGTTTTCCTGACACTATAAAGACCGCACTTTGTGACTGGTCTGTGGTGTCTGCACCAAGGTATACTGCACCACCTCTTGGTGATTCAGCTTCAAGTATGGTTCCGCTGGTCATTGCCAGGGTTCCGCCTTTCAGAACCTGTACAGCTCCGCCGTTTTCACTTAAGTCAGCTAAAACACCGTCATTACCGAGGTAGCTGCCAAAGTTATAGTTGCGTCCGATTACCGTCTCTCTGCCCGCAGCATCCTGAACCGTGAGAGTTACCCCGGAATGGACCCGGACAATACTGTCACCTTTATTTTGGATGGTGTCAATCGCCCGCCGGCCATAGATGGAGATACCTTCCAGCGTAAGATTACCGGCTGCATCAATCATCACACCATAGTAAGGCTTTCCAGTACCGGTCGGCTCATCATTAACATCATAAACGTTAAATCCCGTATAGCGGCACATATAGGCCGGTTCGGGCAGGCTCCAGGTTACATCCGGCTGGTTCTTAGCCATACCGCTGATATAGATAATGTAGTAATCTTTGGTAGTTCCCCAATCATCGTTGAGGCCGCCCTCACCACGCATCTTAGCCATGTCAAAACTAGCTACTGCCAGCGCCGGTGTTGATCCGTTATTCGGAAGCCGATCCGATCCATTCTCAGAATCCAGGAATATCGCATGCATCAGGATCAGACAGTTCTTCTCCTGGTTCCCTGTTACGGTACCGGCCGCTTTATCAGTCCGGCCGCGATCCAGGATAAGTGTATTGGCATGAATCTCAAAGTTAGCCAGATATGGTGTTACATCATTCATTACGGTACCATCCGGCTGTACCACCGTACTTGCTTTCTTAAAGTATTGTAAAGATGACCCGCCTGAATTAAGGTAAACATGATACACCCGGTTACGCTGGGTGATCGCACCACTCACCTTGATGATTGATTTCTGTGCATCATTCAGATAAATAAAGTCCCTGATATCACATCCTCCACCCTGCAGCTGGAAGTCATTTCCGGCAACATAAACCGGTGAAAATGCTCTTTTTGCCTCTTTTGAAGTATGAGTATTGCCTGTAATCACACCACCCGACAATATTACACTGCCGTCCCAGCTGCCCTGGTCTCTCCAGTTATAGTAATAAAGGGCACTGCCGGCACCGCCCTTGTTGTCGCTGATCGTGCCGTTGGTCATCTTAAAGTTACCTGCATTGACATAAATGGCTGCACCGGGGTCACTGGCATTAGCGGATTGATTGATGTTGTTATTGATTACCCCGCCATTCATTTCTGCTGTAGCTTTCTTGTCAATCCTGATCGTTGACAGTACGGATCCGCTTACATTACTGTCACTGCGGTTATCCGTAATTCTTCCGGAATTAAATACAAAGTTCGAAGTATCGCCTTCCTTCAGATAAACTGCTGATACGTCTTCCGTACCACCTTCTGCTGCCATGTTCTGAATGGTTCCGCCATTCAGAATCAGGGTTCCTTTCAGAACATATACGCCCAGTCCTTTTGCGCTGAAGCTTACATCTGACTTCCGGTTGTTTTGCAGAACAGCTCCTGCTTCCAGTTTCGCAGTACGCCCGCCATCAACTGTGATAATCTGGCTGCCGCCTTCGTTACCTTCAGGATCATACATATCAATACCAGCACGGAACAGTCCGTCTTCGGAGCCGCCGTCGATGGTAATATCTCTAAGGATAACCGTCGGTGCATAAGCACCTGTTTTATTCGGAAGCGAAATCATTACCCCTGAATACTCTTCGTATCGTTTCACCAACGGCTTCCATGATACACCATTGTTGGTTACATAACCGCCCGGTTCAAATGACCACTCATAGTCAAATAACTCGACTTCGACCGGAGCTCTGCAAATGATAATATTGGCTCCCGTAGTAAACGGACCGGTCTCCAATCTCTCTCTGGCCACCTTGAAACTTCTGACTGCTGTATCAGGGCTGTTTCCGTCATTACTGTCATGACCGTATCCTGACAGATATACGTTGTTCTCTCCTTCCAGTACAATGTTCGGAGCCAGCTGAATCAGATTTTTTGCATTGGCTCTGCCATCGGCACCATCTTTAATAAAGTACTGAATCTGGTTAGTAACATCAGTCATGCCGCCGGCCAGCCCATCCGGGTCATTCGGTTTAACAACAACGTTGCCCAGAAATCCTTCCGCCAGCCACAGATGATACTCTCTGTTCGGATCATTAACCGGATTCGTCATCGTAATCGGATTGAGTGAACTTCTCAGCCAGATCGGGCCATCGACAATACTAAGTCCATCCAGCTCGATCTTTCCATGAGCAACAACCGATCGACCATCAGCATTAACGGTGGTATTCGATGCACCGACAAAAGTGCTTCCTTCAAGTTTAAGGGTTACATCCTTTCCGAGCGTAATTGCATTGCTGTTGTCTTTTATGGAAGGAGTCATGCTGCCGCTTCCATCCAGTGTAACCACCACCAGATTCGGATACCGGTCATCACTTGTCGATGTGGTATAGATTCCGCCGCCTCTGTTGTCACAGATAGAAGCCCCGTCTTTGATCGTCACGGTTGCTGTTCCCGGCGAATACAGGGATCCCTGATTACGCAGCATATGGATACCATGGGAGGAACCATATGGATCATTATCCGAACTGCCGTTCCCGCAAATCTTTGATGTGTCTGAAAGTGTCAGGTCAAACTTATTTTCGGAATAGATACCGGCATTTTTGTTGCCTTCAATTGCAGCGGTATTGGCAAGCGATATCCGGCGATATTGATTTGTATTTGCCTCATTTATCTCGGCAGCACCAACCAGATATAAACCGTAGCCGTTATTATTTTTAATTTTGGCATTGCCCAGCAGCTTTATCTCGAGGGCATTATAACCGAAATAGGTACCGTTTTCGTATATACCGCTTCTGCTGTTATTGTCAATGGATGCTTCGCTATTCATTTTAAAGGTCAGTGGGGAAGCAGGTGTTCTGCCGACGTCTAAATAGATGCCATCCTGCCATCCCGTAATCCGGGCATTATCATTCAGCTCAACGTTAACATTTCCAGCTGAACCACTGCTGTTTAAACGAATTCCCTTACCACTGCTTTTTCCGGTGGACGATCCGACAATCCGGGCATCCTGAGCCATTACAACTTCCAGGTTCCCGCTTTCACTCAGTTCAATTCCGGCAGTATCTGCCAATATCATGGCCATATCTTCCGGCTGTGGTGATCCGGTTGCATTCATCATGATCTGTCCGGTTGCCGCCCCGTCAAAGAATATTCCTCGTTTGACATAGCTGATTTTTGCAAAATCCTGCATTTCAATTGTAGTGTCCGAAGCCGCAGAATTGATCGCGTCATTAAATCGTAAATGGCTGGATCCCTCGGTCACGATCTGGCTCTTACCCTGCATTAATATAGAATTGTTCTGGCCTCTGACCACAACAGCATCGGCATTCAATGTCCCCACTTTTGCTTTCGGTGCTCCATCCGACAGTATTTTGGATTCACCTGTCATCTCCAGTACACTGCCGTCAGCCATATATACCGAAGTTCCATGAATATTAGCAATCTGCCGGTTTTTGTCACCATTAACACCGCTCATCTGCAGCGTGCTTCCGGACAATTTAACACCATAATAATAGTTATTTCTAAGTTCCGTATTACCGTTTAAAATCACAGTTCCGCCGGTTGCGTCAACAATCGGACTATATTGTCGCTGATCGGTGATAATAACGGCCTCGGCCATACCGTCAATAATAATATGACCGGCGGTCCAGGTATCTGTTACATTTATCATCGGCCTGTTTACAAAGGATGCAAACCGTCTTACCTGTGCATCATGAACCGGAAAACCATCGTTTCTTTCAGTCGTAATATACGCCTGATTTGTCGTTTCAAACAACGGATCATCAAATGGCAGATTCCAGGCCGGTTCCGGCGCATCAATCTTCACCTCACCGCAGATATAGATGATCGGCATAAATCCTTTCCCCGACTGTTTCGCTATGATCTGCTCTTCCAGTTTCTGTTTTGCCACTGCAAATGTCGCAACCGGATCATCCGGTGTCAGGCCACTGTTGATAAGATCATCACCAGAGCTGGATAAGTAGATACCCTCGCCGACAATAATTGCATTCGTGTGAGTGTCATTTAATTTAAACGGTCCCAGCGTCGTTCTTCGCGGCAGATCTCCGCCGTCTGAATACAGCAGGTTAATGCTGGCATCTGACAACAAACCATGATCTGCATTATAAGATGTGATATTAACCATAGTTGTTTCCGGATACAGCATCTGGGTCGACGTCTGCTTTGCCGGCTTAATCACGATGCTGCCTTCTTTAAAGAACTTGTCATTGACATCTATCGGGAATTGTCCGGCCGTATTGCCCAGTGGTGCCGCCAGGTACGTCAGGAAGGAGTTACCGGTATTTAAGAAGACTACTTTCGGGCCATTACTACCGGTATTCTTGACTATACTTACCTTTGACATATCAAGATACAATGAGCCATGAACCTTCGTATCGATATACATATTGTATATATCCGGTGCCCCTGCCTGTGCTTTTAACGTTCCTGATAAGAAAGTAACATTGCTGTTTCTAAGATATAGATTACTGCCCTGTACACCGGCACTGTTTTGAATATCACCAGCTATATCAATGTTAAAATACTGGGTAATCACAGATGAGTCATCACTTGTACGGCAGATGCCGCCGCCATGATTACCGGCATGATTATCCTTAAAGACAAATGCTCCGGCAGTACTTTCCGTCAGATATCCCTGACCGCCCATGTAGAAGCCGCCGCCGTCTCTGTTTGCGGTATTTTCAACAACCTTACAATCTCTCATATAGACCCGGCTGTATGCACCTTCAATGAGATAAAGACCGCCACCATCAAGGCGGGCATGGTTGTTTTCAAATGTGGTATTTCTAAACAGGCCATACGAGTAATCAGCACTGTAATAGCCGCCGCCGGTGCCGCTGCCGTCATATCCATCATCACGGTCAGCGATATTGCTGGCAATCCTGACATTATCGGCACGCAAGGTTGCCTTGTCTATGTATATACCACCACCATAGTTCGTTACTTCATTACCGGTAATCGCAATTCCATCCGGCTGTTCTGCCATCATATACACCTGAATATCCGTACTCGCCGGATCAAATATGTTTTCAATGCCAACCAGATGTATAGCCCCACCCGACTGCGCTTCATTCAGGGTAATCGTAACACCATCTTTGATATTCATTCTGGCTTTTCCGCTCAGGCTGATGCCGCCGCCACTGTATTTACCGTTATTAGATGATATGTCAGTATCGGCAATTGTAAGCAGTACCCCTTCTTTTGTCCATCCGTAAGAAAGATAATTAACATAGCCAATGCCACCGCCATATGTTGCCGAGTTTCCGTTAATTTTCGAATTCCCATCAATCGTCAGCTTACCGCCGGCAAAAACGCCGCCGCCATAGCTGTTGGCAGAGTACACATCTGCATAATTATCTGCCTGACCAGTAATCCGACTGTTACGAATAAAATTATCATTTGTGGTGTTAAGAACACTGACACCGATTCCGTATACGGTTCGTCTGCCATTTTTAATATTTCCCGTGACATCAGTATCCTCCATCTGCAAAAAGCCGTTATCGCTCACGCAGATACCAATTCCGTAAGATTCACTGGCCTCCCAATCGTTACTGCCGTTCATAACGTTTCCGGAAACAACTGCTTTGGTAATCTTCAAGATCCCATCTGACCAGATTCCGGCGCCCTGCCCCCACTTAATACTATTTCCTGATATCGTAGGCTGACTGCCGGAACTACCGTCAATTTCAATAACCGTACCTGTTCCGCCATAGATTCCCATCCCATAACTGCTCAAATAATCGCTGCTGCCGTTGTATGGTCTGTTTTTGTCCGTCAGGTTATCGGAGATCTTGCCGCCGTACATTTTAAACGTTGTATCATTACCGTTCAGATAGACACCGCCTCCATATTGATAGGCAGTATTACCCGAGATTTCACCAGCATTCATGACAAATGTTGCACCGCCGCTTAACGCTACACCAGCACCTCTTTTATGTCCTATGGCGCTGCCAGACTGATACGCCTCTGCGTCAACTGCATTGTTATTGCTGATTTTGCCGCCATCCATCGTGACGAGGCCACTACTGCCGTTAACTGCAACACCTTGCTGTCTGGCTGTAATAGAACCACTCCAGCTTGCCGGCATAAGGAAGGTACCACCATCCTCAACGCGCACATGAGTCCCGTTGGTATAAGCTTTCGCGGTAACCGAACCTTCGGCCTTACGTTCACCGGTAAGCATTGTTTTACCAGTTACCGTAAAGGATCCGCCGCTTTTGACCTGAACGGATACGCTGTCACCCTCATCGGTTATATTTCTCACTGTCAGATCTTCAAACGTAACCGAACCGCCATTTTCAATACAAACCAGAACCTTCGGCAATTCATGTCTTACTGAGCCGCCTTCCTTAAGCTGCGCATCATTATGGCTGACGACTTCCGTCTTGATCAGGCTGCCGTCATAGTCAGTCCATTCGCGCAGCTTCCATGATCCCGCAGCAGAGTCAATCGTAACGGTATCACAGATATAGATCGTCTTTGGCAGCGGGTACAATGCATCAAGCTGTATTTTTGATTTCCCACCGGCATTATCTGCTCTGGCCTGAATACTGAGAGCCATCTGATCTTCCCATATTTCAACCGCTCTCTCCCAGGTTTCAACAGGATAAAGACAGTTTGTTCCATAATATTCATTCTTGCCATCAACGCCATTGAGATAAATGGCGGAATAATAATAGATGGTATAAAGCTCCAGATTACGGGCATTGACAATACCGTCATCTTCGGCAGTATCAGGCCTTAACCCCCACTCATAATCGGATTTCCCCTGGTCCTCTCCCTCATTCTCTTTGCTGCGATGATCCTGATGCAGTTTAAAACGCTTATTAAGCTCCTGTCCAACCGTCGCATCATCCTGTCCGGCCAGAGCCGGCCCCGGCTCAACCACATCAACATTGCGGTAAGTGAGATCAAAATTAATACCTTCAAAGAAAAGGGTAATATCCCCATCACCTGCCTGACCGTAACTGTTAGCCATGACCGGAGGTTTTGCTTTCATCCCCGGGTGTGTCTCAATGGCAATATAACCGGTCTTGGCAATAACATTTTGCTCAATAATGATCTGACCTTTTTGGCAGTAAATCGTACGGGTCCCGTTTGTTGCTTCCGGAATGCTTTCCAATACAATATTTTTTAACGTCAGAGTTTCGCCTTCCGGAATAATAAAGGCCGGATGCGGCTCAGCTTCCCAGACCCTGAGCGTTACTCTGGCGATCAGTGACGGCGACTCCAGCAAATAACTATCGCCCTGTTTGGGGAGATTCGCATCAGCTTCGCTGCTGCCCAGTGTAATACTGCGCATACAGACAATCGTTCCGCCATTAGCAAGTTCTACTGCCTTAGCCCAGGTTCTGACCGGAGCATCCGGCCCGGAACCGGAAAAATTAATATCGTCGCCGGCATTAGCAATGTCGCCGTTAGCAGCAGTAAAACCGTCACCCGGATTCCAATAAATCGGATCACCGGCCGCCAGCGGACGAATTGCCGAAAGTGATTTTATTGTTAACGTTTCCGTTTCACCGCTGCGGACATTATCAACCAGATCCGACGCCGCTGACATCAGTCCCTGATAGGCTGCAAAGTCACTGGCCCCGGTATCGCGCACCGTAGCAACTTCTGTTGTCTCAGCCGCCAGTTTCCATTCGTGGTCATCCTCATCGTACAGCGTAAAATATTCAGCAAATTCCTCAGCCGTAGTCTCATCGGCATATAGGGTCTGAACCACCTCAACCCGGTTTTTCCCACCATCAATACGGACCTCCAGCAAATATGCCTCATTCAGTCCCTCAAAACCTTCTATCAGTTCAATGATCGGCTCCCGCCAGGTACTGGCGGTAACGCTGTCCTCGATCAGGTCGGTCACATCCGCGTCGGTATCAAGAATATACTCTTCAATATTAAATGTGACTGCATCGCCGTCTGCTTTTTTGTCGTTTTTCCGGGCATTCGAAGCAGAAGCAGCTGCCGCATTGGAACTGCTGGCCAATTCCCAGTCGGTCTCTTCTTTATGTGACTGGTAATCCATGATGATCCGGCCTTCAATTTCGACCTCCTTGCCCAGCTGTACCGTACCGCCATGAACCAGAAGCAGCTCGGTATCTTCCGGATCGGCATCAGTCTTTCCTGATGTCAGCATGGTATTGACCAACGATAACTGACCGCCGTTGACATAAAAGATCGTATCGTTGTTATAGGTTCGTTTCGGCCACGAGGCAATCCGGATATTGCCGGCATTCAGGACATAAAGCTGTCCGTCAGCAATCTCCATCGGATTCATGGCATAGATCGTGATCTCTGAAGTCTCTGCCCCGCGGTCTTCTCGCAGCTGTTCGGCACGCTCAAGAGCTGCCGCCAACGTCTTTACCGGCCGTTCCGGAGAACGTCCGTCAGCACGGTCACTACCCGGTTTTGCGTTGGATGGCGTTGCCTTCGTCCCCCCGGTTGCATTGGACGCACTGGCTAACTGCTCCGGCAGCTTATCACCCGGATTCCAGTAAATAATCAGGTCTTCATCCCACACTGTAATCGGTTCCAGTGGAAGCGTCTCCATAATCGGTTCCAGTTGAAGCGTCTCCGTAATCGGTTCCAGCGGAAGCGTCTCCTCAATCCGTTCCGTTGATTCGACGGTTTCCTGATTGGTTCCCGTTTTGGTTGTTCCGGTATCTGCGAGTACAGTCATTCCCTGAGCAGGTAACAGCATGAGGATAGCTAAAAGTAAAGCCGTCAGTCTTTTTAATCGTCTCATCCTATTATCTCCTTTCTCTTTCCTTAATTTCCTGTTCTTTTCTCAGCAGGTACCAGACACTGCCGCCGGCAAGAACGAAAAATGCCAGCCCCGCCAGCCAGTAAGGGATTGCTCCCTCCACACCAGTCTTCGGGATTCCGCCTAACAGCGGCTCTTCATCAAGGATTCCGCTTAAGGGAATCGCTTCATCCAAAAAGGAAAACAACGACTCCATCTTGCCGGGTCCCCCCGGTCCCGGACCTGGTCCTGGTCCGGGGCCCGGTCCTGGCCCGGGGCCGGGGTCACTCTTCTGATATAAGTAAATCATTATAACATTCGGACTTTCCTTACTGTTCAGCAAGGTCTCGCCCTGCGTCGGATATTGCAGCCACCCGGCTTTATATACCTGATATTTAATCTGGTTGTCATTTAAAAACAGCAGCACATCGTTAAAAATCAGATTGCCGTCCACATCGGTAAACTGCCCGGTTAAATCCGCTTCCGGATCCATGTTGTAAGCCACGTCCACTTCATATATCCCGTTTTCATCAGTCAGCCCAAAAAGGACATACCGCTCCAGGCTGGGGATATACAGTTCTACTGAAGCTCCGGGAATCGGCCGGTCTGTACCTCGCTGTAAAACGACAAAACGCAGCTTTCCCATATAATCCACGACCACACCGGCATTGATCTCTGTCCGGCCGTTTCCCATTGGCGCAGCCCCGTTCGCATCTTCCGGCGTTCCGGCCAGTGCCGCTGTGGCTGTCAGCCACATCATGGCAACGGCCAGCAAAAAAGTTCGTATTCGCATCCTTCCCATAATGCCCTCCTTAGTTCTCAATAATGATGACCACCTTCCATGCAGTTTCCCCTGCATATTCTCCATTCTCCGTATAAAAATTCCATACTGCTGTACAGGGGTAGTATCCCTTTTTTAATCTGCTGTTCAGGTGAATGGTTTTAATATAAAACCCGGGATCAATCAGCCCCGATTCATAAATGATTTCACCGGTTGCATCCCGCATCAGCGACACCGCACAGCTAAACGACGCCTCCGGCCGGTTGGCTATCCCGGCCTCCCCGGACGAATCTGCATCGGCAAAAAAAATCTGCTGCTCCATGGCAATATGAGCCATATTGGCAAATAACTCCCGGTTGCGGATATCCCGCACCACTTCATCGTCTGCTCCATCAAACGTATCCCGTTTCCACTGCAGCGAAGAATTCTTAAATTCATTGCGGACCGACCGGTTATCCAGAAACTGCTGGCATCCGATACCGGTCAGAAAAGCCCCGGTAAACACCAGGATAATAACAACCGGCAGCAATATGGTTCGTGGATTGCGCCATCGTTTTTTCATTTAGTAGAATTTCCCATCCATCACATACAGGACCAGTTTGACATGGGTCTCTGCAATCTTATCCTCACTCTCATCCAGTGAGTAGGTAACAAACCTGGCTGTAGCCGGATAATTGCCGGCCTGCAGGGTTCGTTTCAATTCGGCAAACTCGATGTAGTAACCCGGATCAACCAGTCCCGACTCATAGATCACCTCACCGGTATCATCCAGCGTAATCGTGATCTGGAAGGAGTAGTTGTTGGCCGCAATATTTTCTATCCCAACCCGGCCCCGTTTTCCGTTTTCTTCAAAAACCGGACGGGCGGCAATGCCGATATTGATCATACCTTCCGCCACCTTTTCATTGAGCAGGTCTTCGATCTCCTGCGGCGTCTTACCCGGCAGCATGCCGCCCAGCGCCATTGCATCGCGGGCCAGGCGATCCATGTTGCGGTTTTGCATCAAGCGGTAGTACATTCCTGCCGCCACTCCGAGCAGCAGCAGTAATATCAGTACCAGTACCGTTAATTTCTTATTCTTACGTTGGCTTGTTTCTTTCTGTTGTTCTGCCATGTTGTCCATATCCTCTTCCTTCAATTTCAGACATTATGGGTTGGTCGCCGGAATCTCGCCCGGAATGATCTCCCAGTATATCATGCTTACCTTCGCCGATTCTTCGACCTGTTTGTACTGACTCTGTTTGCCGCCGATAACAACATCGATACCTAAGTACATTTCTGCCGGAACATTGGCAGTACCTCCTGCCGTATGGCCATTTGCCGGAACATCCGGCGGAGCGTCCATATCGATTCCGGTTGCTGATTCAAAAGTAACATAACTGTCACCATCAATCGTCCGGGATCTTTTTTCTGACAGCGGCAGACCGCCAATACTCATCTGGTACTTTTTAAAATCCGCCTCTGCATCTGTTATCACTTCATCCGTTGCCATCCAGTGGGTTTTGCCGGCATCGGCCTGTTCTATCAGATATGGCTTTAATGTAATCGGAACCCCATGTCTGGGCGGATCGTCCAACTCAGCATCCGCGTCTTTTACGTGTGTGGAGTAATTACGCACCGGCACCGCTGCACCAAGTCCTTCCCATTCAAGTTTGTAGACCGGGGATCCGGGATCGGTATTTGGCAATTTGTTAGAAGAATTAGTAACTTTTACCCTGACATTGGAAAGAAGCAGGGTACCGTCATCAACAGTAATCGGATTATTGACCGTCGGATCCGTCGTTCCCACGACGACAAAACCATAGCTGGTCGGCACCGTAACCGAGACACGGGCTTCTGATTTAACCTCTACCACATCAATCCAGACATTGGTTGAGGGGCCATCTGCAAAAGCAGATAATCCGCCGCCCCCCCAAAACAGCATTCCGGCACATAAAATCCCTGTACACGTTCCCATGAACGCTCTTTTTTTGTTTTTCAGCCTCTTAAGCTCCATACCTTATCTCCTCTCTGCTTCCGACTGGCTCCGGAAATCTCTTGCAGGCAAGCAGAAGCGCCTGCTTAACTGCAACAAATCTCCGGAGAAGCCCCGACCGGGGCCTCTCCAGGGATTTCATACTGCTGGAACATCTGTGAATCAATCACCTTATGGTCTGTTCAGATATTCATTATCAGGTGCAGTATGTACTTTTTCGCTGTCAATGCCGATAGCACTAACAGTCCATACGATTGTGCCAACCTGAGCTGACTGCTCTACCTGTTTGTACTGATCTCTCTGACCGCCAACGGTAACACTGAATACTGCATTATGGGTTTCACCGATGATCGCCAGATCATTGTCTGCAAGGTTTTTCGGTTTACTGTTACCATCTAACTCACTAAGATCCGGTGCATTCAGAACAATGGCATTTTCCATCTGCAGGCCACCGTTGTAAGGTGTATCAAATGCGTTTCCATCGATACTTACGTTATAATTTTTGAAATCGTCTGTGTCATTTGTAGTTTTAGCACTGGTTGTATGCATCCAGTGCTTTCTGTAAAGCGAGTCTCGCTCATTGACGATATTTCCATTGATCGATACTTCCAAACCTTCTCTCTCTGCACCGGTAGTCGGGACATAGGTAGAGTAATTAGTAAATGGCATGTTTCCGTCACCTACGTAATCAATCGTATATCTGCCTGCTGTAAGCGCTTTGTTTGCGTTGCTCGGATCTGTTCCTACAGAAGACTCATATACGGTTACTTTTGCATTTGGCAGCAAAATCGTCCCATCATCTACAGTTACAGCACTGGCATCCGTGTCAATAGTACCGTTTACAACAAATGCAAACAATGTCGGAACCTCTACCATCACCCGTGCATCATGATCCTCAATCATAATACCGGCCCATACCTGGGTGCCATTCGCGTGTGGCACCGCACCGTTAATGTCATCTGCAAATGCCGGCAGGATCATACTTGCGCTCAGCGCTCCTGCCAATAATGTTGTTACCAGTTTCTTCTTCATACTTTTCTCTCCTTTTTTGATTAGATTTATTTATGATAAAAGGGAATGTCCCTTTTTATCCCGCTGTGATTCCTGATAATACGTTAATATGTGACGGATTCTCCGTATAAGGTTCCCTGTCCTTTTCCGCGGATTTAAGTGCATCATTAATTTCCTGCTTTCTGCGTTCACTACCATTTCTTCCTTTTAACACATCACACAGCGTCGACTCCGTATATCCAAGCTGCCGCGCCAGTTCCCTGTTCGATATTCCCAGTTTTACCATCGCCAGTTTGGCCTGAAGACCAAACTCGGAATACTTGTGTTGACATTTCTTCATATATACCACCTCTGGAAATGAGCTGCTACGCTTCCTGCTTCCTTCTTCCTGTTGTTTACTTATTGCATCTGATTATCTGAAAGTATCTTATCTTTCTGATATCCTTTTAAATTTTTCTTCTGGCGTCTCCCCCCTTCACTTCGTCATCACACGGAAATCTGCCCTTTCTCACATCGAAACAGACATTTTTTTGAATTAATATAATCGCTTAAATTTTTACAACATAATAAACATTATGTTGTAGTTCAACCTGATTTTTTGTGATTTATAATGGAAATTTGATTATTTCAATAGATTTACGAGACTTTTTGGAACATGAATAGCATCCATGTTTTTTTGTGATGTATAAAAAAATAGAAATGTTCTTCCTATTAAGTTTCAATATGAAAAATAATGGTTATATTTTATGTATTTTGTGATATTGATTCTCTATATTATTGACTTTTTATATTCCTTGGTTTAGAATGAGATTAGGTCATATCCCAGTCTCACTGAGAAATACTACATAATGTTTATTATGTTGTATTTATAACATCAATCCCAGACTGGCAAGCATGACCTCATGTTCTTTGCCGCTGCTGATTGTATATACACGCGTGGTTTCTATATTGGAATGTCCCAGGATATCGGCCAGATAAACGATATCTTTTTTCTTTTTATAACAGGTTCTTGCAAACAGATGCCGCAGATTGTGGGGGAATATTTTTTCCATTGCAACCTTGGCTGCCTGCGCCAGTGCCTTCATTTCTGCCCACATATTACTCCGGTTGACCGGCTTGCCGCTTCTGGTTACAAATACCGTTCCGCGGACAACTCCATTTGCTTTGCAATAAGAAATCAAATATCTTCTCAATTTGGGAACGATAAAAACGGTTCGTTGTTTTCCCTTTCCCATTACCTCGGCACGTCCCCGGTAAACAGCTTCCAGAGTGATATACCTTAACTCGCTGATCCGGATTCCTGTTGCACAGATTGTCTGCATAACCATCTCGAGCCGGCAATTTCCTTGTTTTTGCGCTGTTTTGATTAGTCGTTCATACTCATTCTGATTCAGTTCCCGGCTCTGGTCACAAAATATCGGCCTCTGGTTTTTAAAACTTTTCACCTTACAGTGATCCATTCCGGTCCAGCTCAGGAATTTATTTAATGCAGCAATCATTGAATTAGCACTGCTGATCTTGTAATGCGACCCCAGATACTCCTTATAACTAATCACCCGCTCCTTACTGACCGATCTGTCATCTCCCAGATATTCATAAAACCGTAAAATATCCCGCAAATATTTGTCAATTGTCAAACGACTTTTTTCTTCTTTTTGCAAATACAGCGAAAATAACCCAATATCATCTCTGCTAATTAAATCATTTGTCATGCAAACACCTCATTCTTTCAAATTTAATACGATGCTCTCAGTATTCCCAAATACAGATTTACTATCACGAACATAATTCAACAATTATAATTTTCATCCGTAAAATTACGATTATTGATCAAAAAAAATCCCTTACTGCTAAAGTGAGGGATTTTTCAAGTTGAAAGCTTTTAATAAAATAGTGTTTCTGGATATTTCCAGACAGAGCAGTAAAAACCCTCTTATAAAAAACTATTGTATTTCAAACTCTACTAATATATTGGCTTCGACCTGGATTTCGCCGGGCATCATATCTGCGACAGCTCCGGCACCTGAGGCGCTTTCCATTTTCAGAGACGCAGATTGATTAGCGTATCTGGCGGCTTGATTTTCGGTGTATTCGGTGATTCCTGCTACCGGGCCGAGAGTACAGCCGCTGGCTTCGGCTAAGGCCTGAGCTTTTAAGCGGGATTTTTCTACTGCCTTTGCCAGAGCTTCCTGATAGCTTTCATCGTACTGACTGGACAGGTAGTTTACGGAACGGATCTGGTTGGCTCCGGAAGTTACGGATGCGGCCAGAATATCTCCTACCTGGTCGAGCGGGATATCTTTTACTGTTAGTTCTGTATCCATCTCATAGCCGATGATTTCGCCGTTGTTGTTCCAGTCGTTTTGGGTTGACAGGTTGTAGCCTGATGTCTGGATTGAGTTTTCGGCAATTCCTTTTTCTTTCAGGACGGCAATTAATGCATTGACTGCTTCGGTGTTTTTGTCCTGGCAGGTCTTGGCATCAACTTCCTGATTTATTACACCTACAACTACCTGGGCCATATCAGGCATTACTGTTACACTTTCCTTGCTGTTTACACTGATCACCTGAGTTCCGGCGGTTACGGTACCGGTCGTGGTAATTACCTGAGGCGTTTGCCCTGTTCCCTGACTGGCACATCCAGTCAAGAGAATGCTTCCAATTGCGGCTATTGCTATTATTTTTTTCTTCATCTTATCCTCCATTTCATATCTGGTTTGATTTGCTTACATTTACTATACGATTGAACGGGTGGATTTTTATGGTAAAAATAATAATATTTTTTTATTTATCTTTCGCGCCATCTTCCATTTCACTTCTTCTCAAAATATCGTAAGGTTTTAGTTCTACACCCAGGTCTACATATAACAGCTGCTGGGGGTGAGGGGCACTCTCGATGGGAGCGCCTTCTTCGTTGTAGATGGCTCTTACGGTTACTTCAAGATTTCGGCCGTCAGGTTTCATGACTTCGATGGACTCACCTACGGTGAATTTGTTTTTCTGTCGGATTGTACCACAACCATCTTCGCGGACAGTTTCGACAGTTCCCAGATAGGTGTAGTTCTTAACGTAGGTGTTATTGTCATAGATCTGCGTGGTTTCGTCGGGTTTTCCAAAGTAGAAACCGGTGGTGAACTCGCGGTAGGTACATTTTCCGATCTCACTGCGGTACCAGTCCATGTTGGCCTGATAGAGGGCGGGATCTTTTTTGTAGTCGTTAATGGCCTTGCGGTAGGTTCTGGCTACGGTTGCCACATAGAGAGCAGTTTTCATTCTTCCTTCGATCTTGAAGCTGTCAATTCCAGCGTCGATCATTTCGGGAATGTATTCTACCATACACAGGTCTTTGGAATTAAAAATGTAGGTGCCGCGTTCGTTTTCGTAGACGGGCATGTATTCGCCGGGACGTTTTTCTTCCATCAGGGAGTATTTCCACCGGCATGGATGGGTGCAGGCACCCTGATTAGCATCGCGGCCAACCATGAAGTTGCTGAGCAGACAGCGGCCGGAATAGGAAATGCACATGGCACCGTGCATGAAGCTTTCGATCTCCATGTCATCCGGAATCTGACTGCGGATTTCTTTGATTTCTTTTAGAGACAGTTCCCTTGCGGATACAACTCGCTTGGCACCTAACTGGTACCAGAACTGGTAGGTTCCGTAGTTGGTGTTGTTGGCCTGGGTGCTGATATGTATCTCCATATCAGGAAGCAGCCTTCTGGCAATGGAAAATACCCCGGGATCTGAAATAATCAGGGCATCGGGGCTGATCTCTTTTAATTCCTGGAAATACGCTTCCACACCGGGAAGATCGTCGTTATGTGCCAGAATATTGGCAGTGATATAGACTTTTACACCATGTTCGTGGGCAAAGGTTATGCCTTCTTTGATTTCATCATTTGAAAAATTCTTGGCCTTGGCACGCAGACCAAAGGCTTCGCCGCCGATATATACAGCATCGGCCCCATAAATAACAGCAGTTTTGAGTACATCAAGACTCCCCGCCGGTATCAGTAACTCAGTTTCTCTCATTTGTCATTCCTCAATCTATCTGCGGACACTGAAGGTCACGCCATCTCCTATTGGAATAATGCTGGTCTCCAGCTCTTCCATATGTTTCAGACTGTATAAATACTCCCGCATTCTGCTGTGAATCGTCCGGTTCCGGCGTTCTACCGCAAACCGCGACTCAAGAATATCACCATCCTGCAGGACATTATCAGAAATCAGCACACCGCCCGGCTCCAAAAGCTTTAAGATCTGAGGCAGCCAGTGAATATATTGACCCTTGGCTGCATCCATGAAAATAAAGTCATAGGTACCGGGCAGTTGTTTTAAGATTTCTTCCGCATCTCCCTCCAGCAGGGTGATACAGGAATCCTTTCCGGCCATTTTGAAGTGACTCCGGGCCAGAGGGATTCGCGGTTCAAACTTTTCTATTGTTGTGATGTGGGCATCTTCAGGCATCGCCTGTGCCATCAAAAGAGCCGAATAGCCAACGGCTGTGCCGACTTCCAGTATCCGTTTTGGCTTAAGCGCCATAACAGTTGTCTTTAAATAGGCTGCCGTTTCGGTGCGGATAATCGGTACATGGTTTGCTCTTGCCTCTCTGGCAATCCGGTCACAGAGTTCACCGTGACCGGGATCCAGGGAATTGATATAACTGATTAGCCGCTCCTGTCCGTTCAACCCTCGCCTCCGCCTTCTGCTCCGTCAATGTGGAAATCCACACCTGAATCATCTTCCTGATTCAGATCATCGACGGATTCTGCCGGTGTTTCATCCGTTGCATCGGATGATTCCTCCGCTGGCTGTGATGTGGCAGGTTTGCTTTCTTCCGTCGTCTCCGTCTCCTCATCGAGCAGCTGAAGGATTTCTTTTGATGTCATTGCAGTGTTGAGCTGATACATTCCGGGATTGATATCATAATCATAGAACTTTTTCTGTACCTGAAAGGCCAGTTCATTGACAATCAGCCCCGACTGTTTAAGCATATGAGCCGTCTCGGCCGTGCTTTGTCCCCGGGGTATGGCGACAGTCTTTTCGATCCCCGCCCCTTCATCCACTGCCGTTGCGAAAAAGATCTCATGACCGAATTCATATCCTTTGGTCGTGCCTTCAAACAACAGCAACAGCAACACCGCATATATGATCAGTTTTCCTGATATGCTGATAATCGTTCCGGTTATCTTGTTGATCTCTTTTGTCATCCGGCTCATGTCAGGTTTACTCCACTTCCATAATAATCGGCAGAATCATCGGGTTTCTCTTCATCCGTTTCCACAGGAAATCACTCAGGCTGTCACGGATCACATTTTTCAGCTTGCCCCAGTCGGTCACATTGCGGCTCAGGCTGTCCTGAACGGCATCGTCGACAATCCTTCTGGCTTCATCAAGCAGGTCTTCGGATTCTCTGACATAAACAAAACCGCGGGATACAATATCAGGGCCTGCCATCAGCTGGCTGCTGTATTTCTCTAATGTCAGTACAACAATAATGATACCATTCTGAGCCAGATTCTGACGATCTCTGAGAACAATGTTGCCGACATCGCCGACACCCAGTCCATCGACCAGAATGCCGCCGTGCTGCACATGATCTACTACCTTGCAAATGCTCTCACCGATCTCCAGCACATCACCAGAAGACATGATCAGAACATTCTCTTTTGGAACTCCCATTTGAATCGCCAGATTCTTCTGTGCCATCAGGTGACGGTATTCACCATGGACCGGCAGAGCGTAACGAGGATGAAGCAGGGAATACATCAGTTTGATCTCTTCCTGGCAGGCATGTCCGGATACGTGAGTATCCTGGATGATAACCTCGGCACCCTTCATCGATAATTCATTGATAACTTTTGATACGGCCTTTTCATTACCCGGGATCGGGGTTGAGCTGAAGATAACGACGTCGTTTGGCTTAATTGATACCTTGCGGTGCAGATTCGATGCCATTCTTGACAATGCCGCCATTGACTCGCCCTGGCTTCCGGTAGTGATAATTACCGTCTGCTCATCCGTATAATTCCTGAGCTGTTCCGTTTCAATCAGGGTACCTTCCGGAATATTGATATAGCCGAGTTCACTGGCAGTTCCCATGACATTGATCATACTGCGACCCTCTACGACTACTTTCCGGCCATACTTGTTCGCTGAGTTGATAATCTGCTGAACCCGGTCTACGTTCGAGGCAAAGGTCGCCACCAGAATACGGTTGCTCTTATGTTCAGCAAAAATTGCATCAAACGTCTTTCCTACCGTACGTTCGGAAGCGGTAAAGCCCGGACGGGTAGCATTCGTACTGTCACACAACAGCGCCAACACGCCTTTTTTACCAAGTTCGGCAAAACGCTGCAAATCCATAGAATCACCAAATACCGGGGTATAGTCAATCTTAAAGTCACCGGTATGGACAATCACGCCGGCCGGTGTAAAGATTGCCAGCGCTGCCGAATCAGCGATACTGTGGTTAGTACGGATAAACTCTATTCTGAAGCAGCCCAGGTTGATGGACTGTCCGTGTTTGATGACTTTGCGTTTGGTGTTCTTCATCAGGTTGTGTTCTTTTAATTTATTCTCAATCAGACCGATGGTCAGCTTGGTACCATATACCGGTACATTAACCTTCTGCAGGACATATGGCAGAGCGCCGATATGATCCTCGTGACCATGGGTGATGACAAAACCTTTTACTTTGTCGATATTCTTTTCCAGATAAGTAACATCCGGTATAACCAGATCGATGCCCAGCATGTCGTCAGTCGGGAATGCCAGTCCGCAGTCCACTACGATAATACTGTCTTCATATTCAAATGCTGTAATATTCATACCGATCTGTTCCAGACCGCCAAGTGGTATAATTTTCACCTTTTCTTTTGAACGATCTATGTTTTTTGTTGATTTCAAGTTGTTTCCTCCATATTCTTTTCTTTCTTTGTTTTCGTACATATCTTGCAATATCCGTATAATTTGACTTCATGATCGATTACCATAAACCCCGTCGCATCATAAAGAGCCTGCTCCAGGTTGTCAAGCAGGTCGTTTTCGAATGATATCACTTTTCCACATCTCTGACATATCGCATGATGATGTCTGTGACCTTTGTCCTCACCGGCTGCTTCCAGTTCGTAACGGGTGAAACCATCGTCAAAACTCACCTTGTCCAGAATATGCAGATCCACCAGCACCTGTACCGTGCGGTAAATTGTTGCCAGGCCAATGTCAGGATATTGTTCTCTTACCAGTTCATAAATGTCTTCTGCCGTCAGATGTTCACCGGGATGTTCGCCGACCGTAGCCAGTACCAGAAGTCTCTGCTTGGTTACTTTAAGCCCCTTATCCCTGAGCATCACCTTAAAATGTTCCTGATTCATACACGTTTTTACATCCTTATTTTTGAAGCTCTACATCCATATCCTCCATAAGCTCAGTGAAAATACGGTAGAGGTAATCGAGTTCATCGTCTTTTTCCACAAATTCATAAACAGCTTCTCCGTCTTCTTCACCGGATACATCTTTCATAATATAGCATTCGCCGTCTTCATCCTCTTCCGAATCGGTTACAAGGATATAGTTCATACCATTGATTCTGGTCTCTTCCAGTACATAAAAATCAATAGATTCCCCATCACTGTTCTCAAATACAATCTTCTCTTCCTGTGCCACGTATTCATCTCCTGTTTCTGAAAGCGAGGTTTATACCTGAATATATTCCAGATATGACTGCAGAATCAGCACAGCCGCAATCTTATCGATCACTGCTTTCCGCTTTTCCCTGCGCACACCGCTTTCTATCAAAATTTCATTAGCTTCCATAGTTGTCAGACGTTCATCCCATAATACCACTGTGAGTCCGGTGCGGCGTACCAGCATATCCCGAAATTCCTCCGTTATCCTTGCACGCTCGCCAATTGAATCATCCATATTCTTAGGATAACCCAAAACAATACTTTCAATCTGATATTCCAAAATCAGCTGCTCAATCCGGGCCAAAGTTTTGCGAAGTTTATTCTCTTCCTTGCGGGTAATCGTTTCAATCCCCTGTGCTGTCAGCCCCAGCGGATCACTCACTGCTACCCCAACGGTTTTAGAACCATAATCCAGACCCATAATTCTCATCGGCAGTTAGTCTCCCTTACACTTTTCCCTGACGCATATCTGCATATCGGGAACACACTTCAGTCATTTGGCGGAAAATCTCCACACAAAAACCAGTTGGTCTTATCTTCCAACTGAGACTTTCCCACATAGAATAAAGAGTCCGTCTTGCCGGACTCTTGCGCCGAAGCGCGGTTGCACCCTTCCCCTGAGCGAATGCGGTGGGGACTTACCTTAAAGCAGCCATCTTCCTTAGCGCGTAGTGCGCACCCATAGCGGAGCGTGTTTATTTAACAGAGCGCTTACCTGTTAAATAAACAGACTGTCAGCCCTTTGGACGGTTAAGGCTGACAGTATCTTTTGTTATTTATGCAGCTATTTTCGCACCATCTGCTGAAAACTCATTAACCCTTCAGCTTTGTGTTGATATACACAGACATCAGTTCTTCCAGGATCTCATCACGTTCTACTTTCATGATAAGACTTCTGGCGCTCTTATGACTGGTAATATAAGTCGGATCCCCGGACATAATGTATCCTACGATCTGATTGATTGGATTATATCCTTTCTCTGTCAGAGCATCGTAAACCTGCTCCAGTACCTGGCTCACATCCATTTTGTTCTCCTGTACTGCTTTAAAAAATTGTGTATTATGAATTTCGCCCATTTTCTTCACGTCCTTTAACTATTCTTTTCTATTCTATAACACTTTGTCTGATTCGGCAAGCGAAATATTTGCTAAAGTTCGCCTGTCAGCCCGCCTCTGTTTCGACAAGTCTTATCATTCGTCCATCGATTAATTTCGACAAAATCCCGCAAACCATCGTATTCTTTCGGTTTTCACTGCCAGGAACCACTACTTTAATATACTCTTTTGTATAACCTTCCATGTAATCAGCTCCGTCGATGGAAGTATTTTCCTCAAGCAGAACTTCCTGCCTGGTTCCCAGAAAACTCTTCCGATACGCCTCCGACATCTGCCGCTCCAATGCCAGCAAAATCTCACTGCGGGCATGTTTTACCTGCTCCGGCACCTGATCCGGCATAACAGCCGCCCTGGTTCCTTCTCGTTTTGAATACTTAAACACATGCATCTCAAAGAACTTCATCCGTTCCAGAAACGCCCTGGTCTCTGCAAACTCTTCCTCCGTCTCACCGGGGAAACCAACAATAACGTCCGTCGTAATCGCCGGATTATCAAATACACTGCGCAGCAGATCACAACCGGCCGCAAACTCCGCCGCCGTATATCTCCGGTTCATTCGCTTCAGCGTGGCGTCACTGCCGCTCTGCAGCGACAGATGAAAATGCGGACAAACCTTATCAAGTTTCGCCAGCGTCGTCACAAACGCTTCCGTAACAATCCGCGGCTCCAACGACCCCAGCCGGATTCGTTTCAATCCCTCAATATCATGCAGGCGCACAATCAGGCTGAGCAGATCTTCATCATTATCCTTAAAATCAACACCATAGGAACTAAGATGAATACCGGTCAGCACAATCTCCTGATAACCATTCGCCACTAACGCCCGTACTTCCGTCTCAATCGACTCCAGACTGCGGCTCCTGACACGACCTCTGGTATAAGGAATTATACAATAGCTGCAGAACTGGTTACAGCCATCCTGCACCTTAATAAAAGCACGGGTATGGTCAGCAATCCGGCTGATCGACAAAGTCTCATATTCCTGCGTACTGCCAATATCGATCATATACTGATTCTCTGTCTCCAGATCAGAAAAGTGATCCGCCAGAATATCAACCAGCTCCGCCTTTTTGTTATTCCCAATAATTATGTCAACCGCCGCATCCTTTTTCAGTTCCTCCGCCGCTGCCTGGACATAACATCCGGCAGCGACCACAATCGCATCCGGATTTTTCTTCTTTGCCCGGTGAATCATCTGCCGGGACTTCCGGTCGGCTATATTAGTCACAGAACAGGTATTAATAACATACACATCAGCAATGTCATTAAACGGCACGATCTCATATCCTGCCGTTTCCAGCATCTGCTGCATCGCCTCAGTTTCATACGCATTGACTTTACATCCCAGATTATGTAATGCCGCCTTTCTCATAGCTGATTCTCCTGTCCGAATAATTTCATTTTTTTATCCAATTTTTCATCAAAACTCACTATTGACATTTGCGTCAACTCCCATTAGTATTACTATAGGATAACGACCACAAATAAAGGAGGTTTTCACATGAAAACGGTTAGTATTTCCCTCAACTCTATCGATAAAGTAAAATCTTTTGTAAATGATTTAACAAAATTTGATGTAGACTTTGATCTCGTATCCGGAAGATACGTCATCGATGCAAAATCCATCATGGGCATCTTCAGCCTGGATTTATCCAAACCAATCGACTTAAACATCCATTCCGAAAACGGAATCGACGAAATCCTGGAGATCCTGTCTCCATACATCATCGGCTAATCAATAACCAAAGAATAACAAGATGCCACCGCCTAAAAACCGGAGCATCTTTTTATTTCCCCATCTCAATCCCCCACTCCCATACTCCATCCCAAATCCAGCCCCCCACCGCTAATACTATTGCCACATACTTTCGCTTTATGCCTTTGCTTTATGCCTTTGCTTTATGCCTTTGCTTTATGCCTTTGCTTTATGCTTTTGCCCTTCCTACCGGCAGGAGACATAGTTGCTGGGGGAACGTGGGGATTTTGTGTAGTAAGCCGCGACATTGACTGCGGTGTCGACAGGTCTTAGAGCAGGGGTGGTGATTTTCTGGGGGGGAATTTCTGACCTCAAAGTCAGAAATTCAGACTCCGGAACAGAGAAATTATCAAAATTTCTCTCGTGACTAGTGCGGTCTTTTATAAATATTGCAATCATGAGTATCTGATATTCGCATCAGAATCGTGTCTGCAAAGCGACGACGTAGTGGGGCCTACGGCTAGCTTTGCAGACACGATTCTGGTGTGAATAGCGGGTGCTCATGGTTGTGATATTTATGAAAGACTGCACTTAGTCGGTACCCCAGAAAATCGCCGCCCCTGCTCTTAGACCTGTCCCACCAAAGGAACGGAGTGGCTACCGACACAAAAACCCCACATTCCCCTGGCAAAAACTAAGCCTCCTAATTACACCATATGACCTCCGCCGTCTCCAGCGCCGTCTCAATCATCCCCTCAATCTTCGCTTCCAGACTCACTTCCGATTTATAAATCCGTTTAATATTCGGCTTAATCACCGGATGCTTCGCCACAAATATAGTACAGCAGTCCTCATAAGGCTGAATCGAAGTCTCGAAAGTCCCGATCTTCTGTGAAATATCAATAATCTCCTGCTTATCAAAACCGATCAGCGGACGGAACACCGGCATCGTACACACCTCATTCGTAGCAGCCAGAGAATGTACCGTCTGGGATGCCACCTGACCGATACTTTCACCGGTAATCAGCGCCAGGGCCTCGTTTTTCCGCGCAATAATCTCAGCAATCTTCATCATATAACGCCGCATAATAATCGTCAGTTCCTCATGCGGGCACTGCTCATAGATATACAGCTGAATCTCCGTAAAATTGATAACATGAAGCGGAATCGGACCGGAATACTTAGCTACCTGTTTAGCCAGGTCCACAACCTTCTGCTGCGCCCTGTCACTGGTATAAGGCGGCGCATGGAAATAAACAGCATCAATCTTGACACCTCTTTTTGCGATCATGTAACCGGCTACCGGACTGTCAATTCCGCCGGACAGCAGAAGCATTGCCTTGCCGTTGGTTCCGACCGGCATTCCGCCAGGCCCCGGAATGTTCAGGGAATAGATATTGACACCTTTGCGAATCTCAACCCGCAGCATCACTTCCGGCTTGTGTACATTGACCTTAGCTTCCGGATATGCCTCCAGAATCACTTCACCAAGTCCCCGGTTCAGCTGTTCTGAGGTCAGCGGATAACTTTTGTCAGCTCTGCGGCTGTCTACTTTAAAAGTAAAATTCTTGTCCGGATATACCTGATCCACATAATCAACGACAATCTGCTTCAGGTTTTCATAATCTTTGTTTTCGATCTGCAGCATCGGACAGATCCAGGCAATACCGAATACCCGCTGAAGAGCCTCGATCGTTTCGTCGTAATCATATTCACTCTTTGCCTCAACATAAATTCGGCCGGTTTCTTTCGAGATAGCAAAAGAACCATCCACCTTCTTTAATGCATTCTTGATCTGTCTTACCAGGGCATCCTCAAACAGATAACGGTTCTTCCCCTTGGTGCCGATCTCCGCGTACTTAATTAAAAATGACTGAAATTCCATATATTTTATCCTCTCTGATAGCGACGCAGTACCGGAAGCAGTTCCTTTAATACGTCGATGCAATAATCAATCTCTTCCTTTGTATTGAACAAGCCAAAACTGAATCTTAACGTCGAGTCAAGCAGTTTCTGAGGAATACCAATCCCTTTCAGCGTACCGCTGACTCCCGGGTGATGAGACGAACAGGCAGACCCGGATGATACGTATATCCCCTTATCCTCCAGCGCATGGAGCAGCACTTCACTGCGGACTCCTGCAAAGCTGGCACTGACAATCTGAGGTGCGCTGTCAAGATCCCGCTTACTGTTGACCGTGGTATCATCAATCTCTGCCAGGCGGTCAATCATGTGATTCTTTAGTTCCACCAGTTGATTAACCTTCTGTTCATGGCCATTGTACATCTCTGCTGCAGCCATCCCCAGTCCTGCTACTCCCGGAACATTTTCCGTTCCTGCCCGCAGATTCCACTGCTGTCCGCCGCCGTATATAAGCGGTTTGATTTTTATGCCTTTGTTAATATATAAAAAACCAACGCCCTTAGGTCCATGGAACTTGTGTCCGCTGACCGCCATCAGATCAATCCCCTGTTTTTTGGGCCTGATTATATATTTACCATAAGCCTGAATTGCATCGACATGGAAGATAATATCCGGATTTTCCGCCTTTATCAACCGGGAAATCTCCTCGACAGGCTCTACTGCTCCGACTTCATTATTCACATACATCACTGACACCAGAATCGTCTCCGGGCGGATCGCCTGCTTCAGCTCATCCAGACTGATATGCCCGTCCCGGTCAACCGACAGAAATGTAATCTCAAAGCCCTGCTCCTCCAGAAATGTCAGCGGATTGTATACCGAAGGATGTTCAATCGCCGTGCTGATGATGTGATTGCCCCTGCGTTTATTTGCCATCGCCGCACCAACCAAAGCCATATTGTTCGATTCGGAACCGCCGGATGTAAACAGGATCTCTTTTTCCTCCACCTTAAGGGTTTTTGCGATCACAGCTCTGGCCTGTCTGATATATTGTTCGGCTTCCATTCCCTTGCGGTGTTTGGCCGCCGGATTGGCATAGTCCTCTGTCATCGTCTTTACTACAATATCCTTTACACAATCTAACGCCCTGGTCGTTGCCGCATTGTCAAAATATGCTTCCACGTCTGCCTCCTGCTCTATTCCTGTTCCAACAAAAAACCAAGGATCGACAACGCCGTCATCCCTGCTGTTTCAGTTCTTAAAATCCTCCGGCCAAGTGTCACCGGGCTGATTCCTGCTGCCAGCGCAGCTTCTACTTCCGCCACATCAAAGCCGCCTTCCGGACCGATAAATATACCGATCTGCATTCCCGGCAGCGCCCGGGCAAAAACCTTTTTCGTCTCTGCCATGCCCTCTGCCAGTTCATATGGAATCATATTAAGGTCAAAGCTGCCGGCACAGGTATATGCCTCTTTCAATGACATGATTCCGGTCACTTCCGGTATCATCATCCGGCCGGACTGTTTGGCTGCACCTTCAGCAATGCTGTTCCACCGTTTGACTTTCGCCTCTGCCTTTTTGCCGTCCAGCTTCACAACCGTCCGTCGGGTTGATACCGGAATGATCTGATATACACCAAGTTCCACTGCCTTCTGGATGATCAGTTCCATCTTGTCCCCTTTGGGCAGGCCCTGAAACAGATACAAACGCGCCGGCAGCTCACTGCTGTCTTCGTCCACCAACAGAATCCTGGCCCGGATCTGTTCACCATCGATTTCAGCCAGTTCACAGACATAATTTTTTGATATTCCATCTTTAATTCCGACCTTTTCACCCTTTTTCATCCGCAGGACATTGCGGATATGGTTGACATCAGGGCCGGTAATCACGGCGTAATCTGCCTCAATCTGCGCCGGTGTTACAAAAAAATGATGCACACTGCCACCTCTTTATTTTCTGCGGGCGGTAATTGACACCCATTCGCCCTGATACGTAGTTTCAATTATTTCCAGTTCTTCATTGGCCTCAATTGCTTCCCGGACAGCCGCTTCTTTCATATTAATAATACCGGAAGTGATGAAAATACCCCCGCGCTTAATATGGACAGGAATCTCCTGCTGCAGGATGATGATTACGTCCGCCAGAATATTAGCTACTGCGATATCATAGCATTCATAACCGGCCTTGTCCTGAACTGTCTTATCGTCGATAATATTCCCCTGGATCACCTCAAACTGACCGGCCGGGATATCATTGGATTCCATGTTTTCATAAACTGCCGTTATTGCATTCTCATCAAGGTCGGTGCCGAATACCGCCCTGGCCCCCAGTTTCAGCGCTGTAATACCAAGAATTCCGCTGCCGGTTCCGACATCCAGGACTTGTGAAGACTCATTGACGTATTTGCGAAGCTGCCTGATACACAGCTGAGTCGTCTCATGCATTCCGGTACCAAATGCTGTTCCCGGATCGATCTGAATGAGCAGCTTATCCTTGTCCGCCTCCGGAATCGTCTCCCAGGTAGGCTTGATCAGAATATCATCAACCGTAAATGGTTTGAAAAACTCTTTCCAGTTATTAATCCAGTCCTTATCAGCTGTCTCAGAGGTCGTGATAGTTCTCTCCCCGACATCAACAAACTGACTCAGTTCATCCAGGCCCTCTTCGATCTCCTTAAGAATACGTTCCAGATCATTGAGATCTTCCAGATAAAAACTAACCTTGGCCGTTCCGTCATCCGGCGGAAGCTCCGGCAGAATATCTATAAACATGCCTTTTGTATCTGCTTCCGTAAGCGGTACAAAGTCTTCGATTTCAATGCCCTCAATCCCGATTTCATCCAACATGCTGCTGATCAGATCAACGGCCTCCGTCGTTGTCTGCAGAGTAAATTTATTCCATTTCATAAGCTGCTCCTTTTCTATAATCCGGTTATTATTTTCAAAAACAGGATTGCCAGCACCACCAGGATCACCGGCCGGACAATCTTTTTACCATTATGTACCACCATTCCGGAGCCGATATAGTGTCCGGCAATACAGAATACACCGGCAGCAAGTCCCAGTGGGTATAACACGGTTCCATTCATAATAAAGGTAATCAAAGCGGCAATATTCGATGACAGATTGATCACCTTGGTAAGGCCTGATGCCCGCTTTAAATCCATCCGCGCGGCGCCGGTCAGTACCAGAATCAGAAACGTTCCGGTTCCCGGTCCGTAAAAACCATCGTAGCCGCCGATCGCAAATGCCGCCAGTATAGCCGTCAGAGCCATAACACGGTCTGACACCGGCGCTGATTCCGATGTCTCTCCCATAGTCTTGTTCCGCAGCACGTAAAAAGCCACGACCGGAAGCACCACAATCATCAGATTCTCAAGAAAGGACTCACTGACAAGCAGGGAAAGGTTAGCGCCAATGACCGATCCGGCCAAAGCTGCTGCCGAAGCAAATACTGCCAGACGAATCATCAGTGAACCTTTCAGGTAGCCGTTCTTCAGGTACCGTGCCGTCGATATCGTGGTTCCCATCGCCGAACCCAGTTTATTTGTTCCCAGCGCAAAATGTGTCGGCACACCTGCAATAATGTAAGCCGGCAGGGAGATCAGTCCCCCGCCGCCGGCAATTGCATCTATAAAGCCCGCCAAAAATACCAGCGGGCATACAATCAAATATTGTGACATAGCTGTTCTCTTCTCTATGGCTCAATTTATATATTTTCATATAAAGCCATCTGGTATCATACCACAGAACTCCGCTGTTTACAACAGTTTGCGGGTAAAGTGACTCAAAAAACAGCCTGGTGGATCCCTTCTGAAATCGTATAGCTGAGCCGTTCGATTAATTCGTCGATATTTGGCGGCGTCACATACAGGGAACCAAACTCCGGCTCCAGTAATTCACGAATCAGGGCGTACTGCTCATCCGGTGACATATCCTGGACAAAATCGCCCATTCCTTTGGTTGCACTGCTCTGTGAAAGAGTCTGTATCATCGCCCCGATCGTATCGTGAACAATTGCTGCCGCCCCCACTACAGTCGGAACACCGATCGCCAGTACCGGAATCCCCAGGCTGTCTCTGGTCAGACTGTGTCTGTGATTTCCCACACCTGAGCCGGGATGAATTCCGGTATCTGTCAGCTGGATTGTTGTTCCCAGACGCCGGATACTGCGGGCTGCCAGCGCGTCAATTACAATCAGAAGATCCGGTCTGGCTTCACGGATCACTCCCTGGAGAATCTCAGCGGTCTCCATTCCCGTCTGGGCCATTACTCCTGGTACAATACCGCTTAGAATCGGCAGATCATGCTGCTTGCAGAAGTCTTCACCATACTGCTGGTTCAGATGTCTGGTCACCTGCAGGTTGCCAAGAACTTTCGGCCCCAGTGCATCCGGTGTCACGGAGGAATTTCCCAAACCTACGGCCAGAATCTTCAGTTCTTTAATATCACACTTGGCCGGTCCGGTTTCCTTCATTTCCTGTTTCATCATATTTACAATCAGGGTTTCAACCTGCAATGCCAGTTCTGCTGCCACTTCTTCATGGTAACTGTCATCTTTTTCCGACAGCTGGTCTGCCTCCAGGGTCAGATATGTCCCTTTGGGTTTGCCCATCGCCTCGGCTCCATGTTCGTCCAGAATTTTGACCTCCGTCAGTTTCACGCATTTCCTGTCATCCTGCCACTCCCGCAGTGAGACACCCGAAATCTCTCCGCCGTCGCCCGGAAAACTTTCTTTTTCTTCAAGAGCAAGGTCTGTCCTTATTTCGAAATTTACATCTGCTTTGTCCTGCATCATCATTAACCGCCTTTCAAATATCCATTTAATTATATTCCATTTCCTTTTATTGTCTGTGTTAACCCGATAAATTATGCTTACAATCCGTTGTTTCCGATTGGATAATGATGTATAATAAGGCTCATCTGAATTGATAAAGAAACGGAGAATATATAATATGAAAGAGAATAAATATGACAATGAACAGTTTTTTGCCGAATACAGCCGCTTTCCCCGTTCTGTGGAAGGGCTGACTGCTGCCGGAGAATGGCATGAACTAAAAAAAATGCTGCCTGACTTTACCGGCAGGAAAGTTCTCGATATCGGCTGCGGTTTTGGCTGGCATTGTATCTATGCAGCCGAACAGGGTGCCGATTACGTGCTTGGGACCGATATTTCCGAAAAAATGCTGGCCGGCGCCAGAGAGAAAACCACCTCACCTAATGTTGAATACCGGCAGCTGGCTATGGAAGATTTAAACTTTTCCGCCAATTCTTTTGATGTGGTAATCAGTTCCCTGGCCTTCCACTACACCCCTGATTTCAAAGCAATCTGTGACCGTATCGCCGCATGTCTGACCCCCGGCGGAACCTTTGTCTTCTCAGTTGAACATCCGGTATTTACTGCATACGGATCTCAGGACTGGTACTATGACAGTGAAGGAAAAGCTGATCACTGGCCGGTCGACAGATATTTTGAAGAAGGCGGCCGTGATGCTGTTTTTCTGGGTGAGCATATTACCAAATATCACAAGACCATGACAACTTATCTGAATACACTGCTGCAAACCGGCTTTGCTATTACCGGCATTGTCGAACCTCAGCCGGCAGAACACTTGTTAGACACTGTTCCCGGGATGAAGGAAGAACTGCGCAGACCGATGATGCTGTTGGTTTCAGCTGTAAAAATCAAATAAGGGAGGCGAAATACTTCACCAAACCATAGAAAGTTTCCCATTGACTTCTGATCGTTTTCATAGTATAGTAGCATAGTATTTTTGTTCTTAAAGATACAATTTGTATTAGGGAAATAAATGGTCCAAGAATCAAATCCAAATTCTGTTTTATCCATTTTCTATTCATACCCACTGATAAGATGAATATTACCTAACTTCTGTAAATTAAAAAAGTCAGAGCTATATTTAATTATTACAGCTAAGCCAGCGGAGTTTATAACTATTCTTTGCTGGCTCAACCTAATTTTATAGCATTTTAGGATGATAAAAAGATTTGCAGTCAAAAAAGGGGAAATAATGTATTGACATTTTTCATCAAATTCGTTAGAATAACAAGGTATGTTTACATTGAACTGTCCGTGTCCAGACTTTGATGCAAACCAAAGATCATGAAATTATAAAATATCGTTGGAGGTGAACAGATTGGCTAACATTAAATCTGCTAAGAAAAGAATTTTAGTAAATGAGACCAGAGCTGCAAGAAACAAAGCAATCAGATCCAAAGTAAAAACTGCTGTTAAGAAAGTAGACGCTGCTATTGCTGCAGGAGACAAAGCTGCTGCACAGACCAGCTTGATCGCTGCTGTTTCTGAGATCGACAAGGCTACTACAAAAGGAGTATACCACAAAAATACTTCTTCCAGAAAAGTATCCCGTCTGTCCAAAGCAGTAGACGCAATGGCTTAATTCATAGACTGGAATATATATACTATAAATAAAAGGATCAATCTGCGGGTGTGGCAGATCGATCCTTTTTTATGTGACAGGAAAGTGTTCTGTTAATAATCACTAAAACGGCTTTTGTCATAAACCCCCTGCTCATCAAGCTTTCCATCTGCTTTGTCTCTGGCGATCATACGGGGAACTACAAAAATCAGCGGAACCAGAAGGATCGGGCAGACCCCCATAGATACAATCGTAAAACCATATTTTACAATATTGAGAATTCCAAAGCCACTCAAACCATAACATAAGATAATTAAAGCAACGATGATTACCGTCTTACGA
This sequence comes from Lachnospiraceae bacterium, assembly GCA_032073745.1. Lineage (GTDB taxonomy): Bacteria > Bacillota > Clostridia > Lachnospirales > Lachnospiraceae > Brotaphodocola. Next base: position 97,015 of record DAMAMW010000018.1, read on the forward strand.
ATGGTTGCCGTACTATTTTTCCATACTTTTTCTACAGGTTCATTCCAGCGCTCAGCAACAGAGTACAAAAGCATATATACTTTGTCTTTCGTTATAATCTGATTGTATTTTTCATTGTTCCTGCCAGTCTTTTGGTATCACTTCATCCAGATATGATTTGGGACGTTTTTGCACTTCCAGATACTCTTCCCGAAGCTGCTTTGTAACCCGCCCGATCTCCTCTTCCAGATCCTTTGCCGACAACAGCCGGCACCCTTGGCTTCTGATAATAATCTGTTCCAGTCCGTCCGACGTTGCTACCGTCACATCATAAGTCCGCCCATGCTGATGGGCAAACTTTTCTATATACTGATCCGCAGTCTCGGCTTCCTTCGTATAAACCACATGAATGTTATGATAATCAATAATCTCCGTCTTGTGTCCCTGGACCCGGTAAGCATCAAACACCAGGATCAGATTGCACTTTTTAACGGCCTGATAATTACAGAGAATATCCATCAGCTTGCCTCTGGCCGAATCCATATTGGTCATCGCTAAATCCTTTAATGATTCCCAGGCAAAGATAATATTATATCCGTCAATTAACAGATATTCCTCTTTTTTTACCTTTGGCTGGTACACCCGGGTCGTCTGGTATACCGGCGGCGGTGTCTTTTTCCGCGTCCATTTGCTGCGTGAATTATCGTTCTTTTTATTAGCATTTGTACTCCGCTCCAGAATTGCATCAACCTCATCGGTGCCAAGCCAGATTTCAGTTTCTGCCGGACGTACCGGATATCTGGTCTCCGGTACCTGCGGCTCCTGTTTCGTTTCAGCCAGCACACTGTCCAGATGCATATAATCTTTCACCAGATCCCAGCTGACTGTATATCCGGCTCCATGGGAACAGAATACCGATCCGGTTGGGTTGTCCAGGTCGAGTTCCGAATCATATCGGAACTCATCAATAATTTCTTCGGCATTGTGGCATGGCCGATATCCGTTTAACGAAACAATCCACTGTCCCTGTCCTTTGCTGTAGGCAATAACTTCTTTCTGATAATTCTGCGCAGTTACTACCGGCACATTTCCGGTCAGCACAGCCTGATCGCCATTTATAACCGGCAGTTCAAATGTACCCCTCATCTGCTCGATATCGGTCATTGCCCGGCCGATCAGCGTCTGCGGTATCTCCAGCCGGAAATCGTAGTATGGCTCCAACAGAACAGACTCTGCCTGCTTAAGGCCCTGCCGCACCGCCCGATATGTCGCCTGTCGGAAATCTCCGCCTTCCGTATGTTTCTGATGAGCGCGTCCCGATACCAAAGTGATCTTCATATCCGTAACCGGCGAGCCGGTCAATACACCGCGATGTTCCCGTTCTGCCAGATGTGTCAGAACCAGCCGCTGCCAGTTGCGGTCCAGAACATCTTCGCTGCATCTGGCCTCATACAACATACCGCTGCCGGGATCTCCCGGCTCCAGCAGCAGATGTACTTCGGCATAATGGCGGAGCGGTTCAAAATGTCCGACACCTTCGACACAGTCTTTGATCGTTTCTTTATACACAATACTCCCGGCACCAAACGATACATCCACGCCAAAACGGTCATGAATGATGCTTTTTATAATTTCCAGCTGTACCTCCCCCATAATCTGAGCCCGGATTTCCTGCGTCTGCTCGTCCCATTCAATCCGCAGCTCCGGTTCCTCTTCTTCGAGCTGCCGCAGCCGGGGCAGAAGCTGTACGGCATCCTGCTCATCCGGGAGCAGGATCTGATATGTCAGCACCGGCTCCAGCACCGGAATTACTGCTTCTGTCTCTGCGCCCAGCCCCTGACCGGGAAATGTCGTGGTCAGACCGGTAACGGCACAGATGCAGCCCGATTCCGCCTGCGTTCCGGTCTCATATTTCTCACCGGAGTAGAAGCGGATCTGATTTACTTTATCAAGCGCCTCCGTCAGACTCGTTTTCACCAGTAACGTTCCGCCGGTGATCTTCATATGCGTCAGCCTGTTCCCCTGGGGATCCCGGCTTATTTTAAATACCCGGGCACCAAAATCCTCCGGATAAGACGGAGAAACGGTATATGTGGTGATTCCGTTCAGGAAATCATCAATCCCCTGAAGTTTTAGGGCCGACCCGAAAAAGCAGGGAAACAAGGTTCTCTGCTGAATCATCGTTCTGATATGGTCAGGCTCAATCCGTCCCTGCCCGAGAAACTGCTCCAGTGCCATTTCGTCACACATGGCTGCCGCTTCCAGCATCTGCGGGGTTTCCCCATCGGTAAAATCAATACAATTATCATTCAGTTCCGTTTTCAGTTCATTCAGCAGCTGACTGCGGTCGGTTCCCGGCTGATCCATTTTGTTGACAAAAAGAAATACCGGAATCCGGTATTTTTTCAGCAGCCGCCAAAGTGTGCGGGTATGGGCCTGCACCCCGTCGGCACCGCTGATCAGTAAAACGGCATAGTCCATTACCTGCAATGCCCGCTCCATCTCAGCCGAAAAATCCACATGCCCCGGAGTATCCAGTAAGGTAATAAGATTGTCCTGCCACTCGATCAGGGCCTGTTTGGCAAAGATCGTAATGCCTCTGGCCCGCTCCATCTCATAAGTATCGAGGAAAGCATCGCGGTTGTCGACCCGGCCCAGCTTACGGATATTGCCGGTGGTAAATAGCAGTGCCTCTGATAATGTTGTTTTTCCGGCATCTACATGAGCCAGGATTCCCATCGTCAATCGTTTCATATCGGTTCCTTTAGTATCATTCATATCGTTTTGTAATCAGCAGTTCTACGGCCAGCCTGTCCTGCAGCCTGCCCCGCTTGACATCCTCTTCCGTATCCACACACAACTTTACATAAGAAAGGATCTGCTCTTTAGAAAATTGTCTGGCCTGCGGCATGACTTTTCCCACGACAAACGGCTGCATCTTCAGCCGGGATGCGATGGCATTCCGGTCCATTCCCTTAGCCGACAGTTCCTTGACCTGTAAAAGCTGATTAAACTGTCTGGCTATCAGAAACAGAATCCGCATCGGCGGTTCCTTCAGCGTGAGCAGGTCCTCGTACAGATCCATCGCCTTTTCAGGCTGACGGTTGACAATGGCGGCCACCATGTCAAAAATCTTGTTGGTCACCCGTACGGTGCATACCGCCAGAACATCTTCATCGGTAATGATCTCACGCCCCAGTGTATAACTGACGAGCTTTTCCAGTTCCATCCGGATATGTTCCATATCATCACCGGTCATACTGAGTAACAGTTCCATTGTCCGTCCGGTAATCTTTTTGCCGTCTTTGGCCAGAATAGCCCCCGCCCACTTGCCCAGCTGAGCGGTATCCTGTCTGGTCATCTCGGCTGCGTAGCCAAGACTCTTCACCTTTTTAAACATCTTACTGCGTTTATCAATCTCAGATTCCACGAATATCATACAGGTGGTATCCGGCATCTCGTCCATATATGCCACCAGCTTGTCCGCTGCCCCCTTAAAATATCCGCTGTTTTCTATTATAATCAGTCTCCGTTCGGTAAAAAACGGCATCGTATCGGCCAGCCGGATCACTTCATCCACATCCAGCCCCTTACCTTCAAAATAGGAGTAATTCATGGTATCATCGCCGATGATCGCTTCCTTCATTCTGTTTTTATAGCTGCCCTTTAAGTAGCGTTCCTCTCCAAACAGAAGATAAACGGGCTTAAAGTTCTGTTCTTTCATATCCTGATTCAATGTCTGCATATCATTCCTGCTTCCTGTTAAGCTTTCTTATCTCCATAGTATACCACATTTCATCCCCGGATGTCGACCTGCCTTACCGGCCGCAATCATAAAGCTGCAGTCCTGGTGCCCCCCCCGGTCACCAAAAACTGCAGCTTTATTGTATCTTATCTATAACTATTCAGGAGTTTTATCTTCGTTAGTATAGACAGCACCACATTTGGTACATACCATCTGCCCGTTTATTAATACATGAGGTTCTACTTCACCGGAATTCGAACATGTAAGGTTCTCTGTCTTGGCGGCATAACCGGCAATGCCTTTTTTGCTGAGGATTCCCAGAGAGCCCAGAATGGATACCCCCATTCCGGCAAGAGTCAGAGCCATTTGCTCATCTATCTTTACTCCCACCAGAATCAGCATTGCCACTATCTGAGATACAACACTTAGCAATATGGTCGGGTTTTTTAATCGTTCGAGAATTTGTTTCACATTATCCCTTCTTTCTTGCTTCTATTTTGGCAAACCGGCAGTTATCCCTGATATGGACGGGCATAATATATGATATGCATGGATCTGAGACTGCGTGTCTCCAGCCAAAGTCAGGGACTGTTAAAGCATTTCCAGCGGATGTCTGTGCCGTTTGTCTCCAGCCAGACGGCACCGTATTTTGCAGTCTCGAACAGAACCGTTTCCTGAGCAAGCAGCCGTTCCTTCACTTCCTCATGCGGATGGCCATAAGAATTATCTTCACCATAAGAAACGACTGCCCAAACCGGATCAACCAGTTCAAGCCAGCCCGCGGTACTGGACATCCGGGAACCGTGATGAGCCAGTTTCAGTACCTGGGTGCCGGATATTTCCCGTCTGACTTCCGGCCTGCCAAGTATTGCCATCTCCTGTGCCTCCCCCATATCTCCGGTCAGCAGCATATGAAAACTGCCGTATTCCACTTTCAGCAACGTTGATTGGGCATTCCGGTCCGGTGCCTGATCCTGTTCTCCCGGATACAGGCAGGTCAGACGCAGCTTGTTATGACCAATGCTGTGGCCTTCTGCAATCCAGAAGACCTCGCCGCCGCGATCCCGGGTTAGTGATACCAGCTGCCGGTAAGCATCGTCCTCACGGCCTAATGCCGGTACCATCAGATTTAAGATCCTGATATCCTGACCGTTTTCCAGAAGATAAACAAGGCCGCTGATATGATCCGTATCCGCATGAGATACATAGGCATAATCAATCGTAGTGATGCCATTGCTTTTTAAAAACGGTTCCAGCCGGTTCTGTCCCAGCTTCTTTATACTGCTGCTTCCGCCGTCAATCAGAATCGTATGGTCTTTTGTCCGGATGACGATACCATCCCCCTGCCCTACATCAAGAAATGTCACCTGCAGACCTTTTACCGGCAATGGACAGAGCAGGAAACAGGCTGCCGCTGTCAGCAGCAAAACACGCTTCAACTGCCTGTGCCCGGCCAGCCATACGATTCCCCCAAGCACCGGATAATAAAGTATAATCTGCCAAAACTGCGGCCGCCCCCATACCAGGCTACTCCCCGGCAGCGAAGCAAAGATACGGCAGATCCACTCATAATATTGCAGGACATAATGTCCGGCACCGACTGCAAACACACCGGCAGCTAATGATATTTTCCCGAGAAAAATTCCGGCGATTCCGGATATGACTATCATCCCCATAAGCGGAATGACAATTGGATTTAAGAATATCCCATACAAAGGAATTTGAAAGAAATGATACAGCAATACAGGCAAAGTCGCCAGCTGGATACCGGCACCGGCAATCACCCCCTGACGGCAGACACGCAGTGGGGTAAAGCGAATGCCGCTGCCCGGGCAAAGCCGCTCCAGTTCCGGCACCAGCAGCCCTACTCCTAAAACAGCACCGGCCGACAGCTGGAAACCGGCCTGGCAAAGCTGATACGGGCTGTCCCCTAAAATCAGCAGTACCGCCAGAGCCAGAGCCGATAAAAGATCATAAGTCCGTCCCAGCCAGGCTGCCAAAAATGCTGCCAGCAGCATGACCATCGCCCGAACCACCGAAGCAGTCAGACCAACCATCGTAACATAGCAGATAATCAAAAATGCCCCGGCGATTCCGGATAACAGGAAACCGGCTCCCGACCTGCGGATCAGGCGGTACAGTCCCATCCCGATCAATGACATATGCAGTCCGCTGATCGCAAACAGATGGGAAATCCCGTTGCGCTGATACAGTTCCTGCAGATTCTCATCCAATCCCTGCTTATCCCCCAAAACCATGGCCTGATAGAAACCGGCATCCGGTCCGGCAATCTGGTCCAGTGTCATACCGGCATCATCACCGGCCCGGCGCAAATACTCACGGTACCGGCTGACCGTCGGTTCTGTGACAACAGCTGCCTGTCCGCTCACCCGGTAATTGATTTTCTTTGACCGGTAATACATCTGGTAATCGAATTCACCGGGATTCGCTGCCCTGTCGATGGCCGATACCTTACCGTTTATCCGGACGATATTCCCCAGCTGCAGTCCCGCTGCATCTGACTGAAGATAAACCTGAATCCGTTTCAGCCTGCCTGTCCTGCTGCTGTTCCATGCCGTACAGTCTTTAAGCAGCAATGTAGTCTGGCTTCCATTTGATGTAACCTCATCCAAAGTACCGGACACCGTCATACGCCTGCCATCAAGCCCCAGATCCAGTTCTGTCTGCATCCACTGATGCTCCAGCCGGATCCGGGCATGGCCGCTGATGATACTGCCGGCCCCGATCAGGACATACAGCCATAATAAAACAGGCGAAAGCCTCATCTTCCTGCTCCCGCCTGCTGTTTTACCGGTGATAATCCACAGCACAAAAAGGATCACTGACAGCAAAACAGCCAGGATACCTGTATGTGTCACCACGCCCTGCAGGAACAGCACCTCTCCAAGTACGAATCCTCCTGTCACCAGAAGCAGTGGTCTTTTTATTATATTATTCGCCTCCTATATAATCCAGATTGCGTTCAAATAATGTATTCAGCGGAATCGACTCCCGGAACACGCCGTCCTTTGAACCATTGATACTGATCTGAACCCGGTTTACTGACGTCAGCTCTGATAATGAATTAACAATAGAATAAATCGGGATATAATCTTTCACTTCCAGTGAGTTGCTTAAAAATGTGTTGTCAAAATTCACATAGCAGACATTTTCATTCACCGAAACACTGAGAATCTTGGTATTCTTGTCCAGAGTCGGATATCGTCCTTCCTGTTCCGGACCGCCAATCAGCTCATCAATAATAACCCGTTCCATGGAAGTGTTGGTACTGTATACAACTTCCCGGGATTCCGGATATAACAGTTCCCCGGATTCATCGGTAAAATACAGCGTCAGCTCCGCCCGTTCGAACGCATTGACATCACTGATACTCTCCACAAAATCCGAAGCCGACATCATCCCGACCGGAGTACCGTTGGCATCCAGCAGCGGCTGATCGCCCGAATATATACTGAGATAATCGATTCCCGGCACCTGGGTCAGTGTCTTCACCAGCGCCGCCCGGCACAGTACCTCACGGTATGGTTTCATACTGGTGTAATTGTTATCAAAATGAACAAACAGCACCATATCCTCCTGGGTATGACCGCGGTAAACCACCTTATCGGCCAGTGCCGTCTGACTGTCCACATCATCCGGAACCCGCATAAACTGATTCATCAGTTCTTCGATCAGAAGATCCCGATCCGTGGTATCTGTATAATAATCCTGCGCTACCAGTCTGGTATTGGCCGGATTCAAATAATAAATCTGATATAAATATTCGCCCCCGCCGGTATGATTCCGGCCCTGGCAGCCCGACAGTAAAGCGGCCGCCAAAAGAACGAAAAATGCTGCCAATCGTTTCATGTTGCCCCTCCTGCCTTAAACAATATAGTTCAGAGGAATCCGCAGTGTAAAGATACTGCCCTCATTTTCTTTGCTCTGTAATTTGATTGCACCTTTGTGCATCAATACCACGCTTCTGGTAATCGCCAGTCCCAGGCCGCTGCCTCCGGTCTCACGGGAACGGGCCTTGTCAACCCGGTAAAAACGGTCAAAAATACGATCCTGATAATCTTCAGATATTCCGATACCGGAATCAGCTACTTTAATATAGAAGAACTTGTGGTCAGCATCCAGTGTGACCTGCACCCAGCCGTTTTCAACGTTGTATTTGATGGCATTCTCAACCAGGTTGCTGATCGCCAGTGACAGCTTCATCTCATCCACATCTGCCGTCACCTCCCGGATACTCTCCAGAATCAGTTCTACCTTCTGCCGGTTGGCAATCGGACGGAGCCGCTTTAAAATCTGCTCGACCAGAAGATTAATGGAGATCGGATTGATATGAAGATCGGATTCCGACTTATCCATCTTGACAAGTTCCAGCAAATCATCGATAATTTTGCTTTCCCGGTCAATTTCATCCGAGATATCTTCCATAAATTCCCGGTACAATTCTACCGGTACCTCTTCCATCCCCATCAGCGAATCCGCCAGTACCCGGATCGATGTGATCGGAGTCTTCAGCTCATGAGATACGTTGGATACAAACTCCTGTCTGCTCTGATCCGCTTCTTTAAGCTTTGACAGGGTCCGGTCAATTGACTGTGAAATTGCATTAGTCTCCCGGTATGTATCGGTGATAATATCCGTATCCAGTGCTCCGGCCGCTACGTGATTGAGCTTTTTCAGCATTTGTTCGAACGGTTCCATCAAAAGCTTTGCCGCTGTTCCGGCCGCAATAATCAACAGCAGACCAAAGATAATCTGGACAAAATGGGCCTTGCTCCCGGCTGAATCCATAAGCACCAGAATGCTCTCTGTCGATGCAGTTAACACCAGCATACCATCGATATTTTTGTCTGCCATTCCATCGTAGATGGGAACAGCCGCGGCCAGGTAATGTTTGTCTTTATTATAGAAGCTGCTCGTTTCGCCCTGAAAACCTTTGATTATTTCCGGCGCTATATGTGTCTTACCTTCCGCCAGCCGAAACGTGTCCCGGACAATCCGGAAATCTTTGTTTACAACTACAATCCGGCCGTTATAGATATCGGCAATGGTCTCCATCTCACTGTCGAGAATTGCTTTCTGGGCATCTGCTGCCAGATAGGCCGAACGGGTCAGCTTGCTGCTCAGAATCTGGCATTGATTCTGTACTTCGATCATATAAGAATCAGTCTCATTCTGACCGATCGAGCGCAGCATCGTCTGATTGCCGAGAATCAGCGGAACCATTCCGAATAATACCAGACTCAGGATCAAAAGGCCCCTCATGCTGACCGTGTACTTCTGTCTCCAGTGCCAACGAATTCTGTTTTCTTTATGTCTCATGCATTTTCGCTTCCAAATCTAATTTTTTTGTACAGGTAACGCCAAGTCCGCCGGGGCCGATATGGCAGGATACACTTAATGAAAGAGGATCCACATATACAGGTCCTGCATTCGGGTACAGCGCCGCAAGCTCTGCTGCCACCTCATCAGCCAGTTCACGGCAGTCACTGTGGGCAACTGCAAGCCAGCACTGCTTCGCTTCCGGGTCGTTAAACCGTTCCTGCAGGTCATGGGCTATCGCTGACAACATAATACTCTTCGCCTGCTTCATCGTTCTGGCTTTGGAAAAGGTGTCGAGCTTGCCGCCCTGAATCTGCAGTACCGGCTTGATCTTCAGCAGGGTTCCCAGGGCTGCTGCGGCCGGTGTGATACGTCCGCCCTTTTTCAGGTATTTTAAAGTAGAAACCGTAATATAGATACTGGACTCCATCTTGGTCTCTTCCAGCAGATCCTTGATCCTGGCTGCTGTCCACCCCCGCTCTGCCAGTGCCGCCGCATCCAGTGCCGACTGCCGCTGGGTTACGGAAATCCGTTGATTGTTCACCACAAATACTTTTCCGTTGTACTCATCTTCTTCGGCCAGAATCATAGCTGTCTGATAAGCACTGCTGAGACTGACCGACATCGGAATATGGACAATCTCTTCATATTCCTCAAGCAGTTCATCCCACAGTTCCATCACCCGGGCCGGTGTCGGCTGCGAGGTGGAAAGGTCAGAATCGTTCGCCAGTTTCTCATAGAACATTTCATGGGTCAGATCGATATCCTCTTCCCACACCTGGCCGTCAATCATAAATGGCATGGGAATGACCCTGATGCCGTATTCCGCTCCCTGCTGCTGGGTAATCCCGCTGTTGCTGTCCGTCACTACGGCTACCTTGCGTGTTGTTTTTCCTGGTGTATTCATTATCCTTCTCCCTTATGGTTCTGTACAGCACTGCATAAATACTGCAACGAACTGTTAGTCTATGGTCTGCACCTTCTGTATCAAATCCATGGCCCACCCGCGGTCCTCTGTATTCTCATAACTGATGCTGATAATTGTGATCTGATTCTTATAGATGATCTGTGCTGCCACCGAATAAATCACGATACCGTCTTTTTCCTGCGGCAGATAAACTGCCATCTTGCCCCGTGCCCCGCCGGCTTTAAAATCGTGTATCGAATCCACCCGGGCATTCTCAAACGATATCTCCTGAAAGGCCGTCAGATTCTCTGTCTGAAACGCAAATATATAATAGTCATGGGCGTCTGAGCCAGAACCGTCATAATAATGTTCTGAGTGGCCGCGCCACGAAGCATCATATAAAAAATTCCCCGGAACAGCAAACCGCACGCACCCGATGGTCCGAAAGACAAGCCCGCGGCGGCACCCGATGGTAATATCCGGGGCGTATTCAGACGCCTCCTGAGTTGACACCGGCTCATGCCCGGCCAGCCGGCACAGTTCCAGGTATTCCTTTTTCGGAAACGGAATCCGCGGATCCAGTTCAAGTGCCCGTTCCAGACATCCGATAATCCTTTGATTGATCGCATAATCTTCGGCGTGTCTGGATGACGGCATAAAATGACATTCCTGATTCAGCATTACAAGTGCACAGTTCCGATAATAATAAGCATCTTTCTGCTCCTCATTCCAGATAAAAAAATCTTTGGCAAATGCCATACTGATTCCGGAATTAACAATTCCTGATATTTCGTTGTACGTAAACGGCCGGATATGGGTAATCACGGTATCCGCACTTACTTCCGGCTGATAATAATCCGCCGGCCAGCCGATCAGCTGTCCTCCCTCGTGCTGCTTCTCCAGCACCCGTTCCATCAAACCGGTATACCATCGATAGAAATAGTTCCTTCTCATTTTTACGAAGTCGCGTTCTTTATAGTAACCGGTATCGTCCTGTATGAACAGTTTCATGTCAGCCTTCGATACAAACAATTCCAGGAAATGAATCACCGCCACATGGAATCCCGGTCCCGCAATATTGGTCTGGCAGTCTCCCACCAGCCATCCGTCATGCCATCCCATCCACACAAAACCCTCCGGGCAAAACTGACAGACGATCAGATCCCGGACAACATCGCAGCTGTATCCCAGCTCTTTTCCCAGGCTCTTCGCCAGCTCCTGCAGCCGTAATCCCATCCGTTCACGGCCGTGCCTCCGGTGTTTTTTTTGCCTCATGGAAAACGAGATCGTTATACTCATAATACTTCCTTCCCAAAATAGCATACCTTTTTTTATTCTATCCTATTTTCTATGTAAATGGAAGCAGAAATATAGACGAAATTTGAAATATTAGGTATACTGAAAGGTAAGACAAACAATACCAGAGAAAAGTGAGATTATCCCTATGACTGAAAAAAATGAATCCAGCACCGCCGTCAAAATGGAACGAACACCGGTATACGTAAAAAAATCTCAGCAGTACGAAGACCTGCGCTCTTCAGCCGCTTCCTTCATGATCATCGGCGCCGCTTTACTGATTCTGGCCGCGCTCTGCTGGCTGGATGTGATCCGGCTGCCGGTGGCCGGTTCTTCACGGTATATTACCCAGAGTATGATGACTGCCTTTGGAATCATATCGTGTATGATTGCTGTATCTTCACACAATACATCCAAGACAGTCCACGCTCAGATGGAAGCTGAAGATCTGGTCAGCGAACAGCTGATGGACTGGTTCCTTTCCCAGTACACAGCAGAAGCTCTGGATCAGCAGATCATTCAGGAATCCGGAACACTTTTGCCGGAGGAAATGTTTCTCAGCCGTTATGATTTGATTCAGGATATTTTGATTACCCGCCATGATATTGCAGATCAGGCGTATGTAGACACGCTGGCGGAAGAGATTTATGATAATTTGTATGAGTAGGTTGTTGCTCATAGTCGTGAGGAGAACGCAGGGGGTTTGATTGGGTGGGAATCGGTTCCGTTCTCTTGGTGGGGTGGTTCTAAGGCGGCAGCAGGTGATTTTCAGCGGCACCGGGGCCAGTCAAGCAGATCTCTTGATGACATCTACTCTCCGGCCCCTGGAATCACGCTTTGGAGAGCATGATTCCTCCGCTGAAAATCACCTGCTGCCGCCTAAGAACCACCGTCACCTCGTTCAATGTCACCGATTCCCACCCAATCAAACCCCCTGCGTTCTCCCAGCAACTATGTTGGCTCCCATAAGGTAGAAAGGCAAAGACACGCTTAATATAGCTTATTTGTTATTTTTATATCTGTTTTTCTTATTTAATAAGCAAAGATTTTCCAGTCATTTCTTTTGGCTGCTCGAGTCCGAGCAGTTCGATCAGAGTCGGGGCAATATCTGCCAGGCATCCGCCTTCTCTCAGTTTATATGATGGATCAGCATTTACCAGCAGGAATGGAACCGGGTTGGTGGTATGGGCGGTGAATGGTTCGCCTGTCTCATAGTCAACCAGCTGCTCTGCGTTGCCGTGATCGGCACAGATAAACATTACGCCATCTGCTTCTTTCAGGGCATCTACGGTTCTGCCGACGCATTCATCAACTACTTCAATTGCCTTGATGGCTGCCGCTTCCACACCGGTGTGACCAACCATGTCGGGATTTGCGAAGTTGATGATAATCACGTCATATTTGTTTGATTTGATTGCTTCTACCAGCTTGTCGCATACACCGGGAGCACTCATCTCTGGTTTGAGGTCATAGGTTGCGACCTCCTTGGGAGATGGTACGAGAACGCGGTCTTCTCCTTTGTTTGGTTCTTCGATACCGCCGTTGAAGAAGAAGGTTACATGGGCGTACTTCTCGGTCTCAGCGATTCTTGCCTGGGTCAGGTTGTTGGCTGCCAGGAATTCACCGAATGTGTTGGTAATGCCTTCTTTTACGAATGCGACCAGCTTGTTGCCGATGGTCTCATCGTAATCGGTAAAGCATACGAATGCTGTATCAAGTCTGTCACCACGGTCGAATCCGTCAAATACATCGTCGCAGAAGACATGAGTCAACTCACGGGCACGGTCAGGACGGAAGTTGAAGAAAATAACGGAATCTTTGTCCTTGATGGCTGCTGCCGGTGCATTCTCAGCGGCGATTGCTGTCGGGATTACGAACTCATCGGTCTTGCCTTCATCGTAAGATGCCTGAATCGCTGCTGTTGCACTGACGTTGCGGCTGCCGTCGCCTTTTGTAAGCACATCATAGGCCATCTTTACGCGATCCCAGTTCTTGTCACGGTCCATCGCATAGTAGCGGCCCATAACAGATGCTACCTTGCCGACTCCGATCTCCTGCATCTTTGCTTCCAGATCGGCCACATAGTCCTTGCCTGATGAAGGCGGAGTGTCACGGCCATCCAGGAAACAGTGAACATATACATTTTCAAGACCATTTCTTTTGGCCAGTTCAAGTAAACCATAGATATGAGTATTGTGGCTGTGAACGCCGCCGTCGGATACCAGCCCGAACATATGAAGAGCGGAATCGTTCTTTTTACAATTCTCTACTGCTGTCAGAAATGCTGCATTATCAAAGAAGTCACCATCCTGAATTGACTTGGTGATACGGGTCAGTTCCTGATATACAATACGTCCTGCTCCCATGTTTAAATGGCCTACTTCAGAATTGCCCATCTGTCCATCCGGAAGACCTACGGCCAGCCCGCTGGCGTTTCCTCTTACGAATGGACACTGGCTCATAAGCTGATCCATCACCGGAGTTTTGCCCTCACAGACTGCATTGGCTTCACAGGTATCATTCAGTCCATAACCATCCAGAATCATAAGTACTACTGGTTTCTTACTCATATGCCTTTTCTCCTTTATTTAACGACCGGAAATCCGGTCCACTGCTATACGCATAAGAATTCGTCTAAATTTTGACGATTCCAGTCCATTGTACTTTATTTTAAACAACTTTTCAAGGTTGGCGGGAAAGTTTTCCAGTCTGCACAGTCTTTCTCAAGTATCAGGGATAGTTTTTTGTCAGATTGTCGCTATTTTCTTTTTGATCTCACTATGGACGGTTACGTTTTTTGATGATTAAGAGCGCACCAAGGCCAACAGCGGCAGTCAGCATAAATATCAGCAGCAGTTCGAGCCGGCTGTCATCACCGGTACTTACCAGGCCTGACAGCGGAATTGCTGTGTCTTCTATAAAATCGGTCAGTTGGGCCACCGGTGAACTGTTATCTGCAATACTGACGATGGTCTCCTGGGCACTGCCTGGTGTACCGCCGCCACCGCCGTCACCACCACCGCCGTTACCGCCGCCGTCGTCATCATCGTCGGTAAAGAAGTTGATAAAGGCAGTATGCCGCCCGCCTTCTTCCGGGTCAAAAAACTGCTGCCGATCCGAAGGCAAAGTTTTTTCATAACCGGTATCCCCCTTCTGCATCAGTTTTCCGTCCTCTCCCCACTCAGCGACAACGGTTACTGTGATCGTTCCCGGATCATAACTGGCCTCATCGTGTCCCGGATCAGGATTTGCCGGAATCTTTTCACTGATTTCGAACTTGTAGGTTCCGGCTTTTGTGATACTGATTCCTTCAAACCGGATAATCCCATCTGCCGTACTGTTGGATACCACTGCTGTTGTCGGACTTACGCCGGTATTATCGCCTTCCTTCAGCTTCATTTCAAACTTATAAGCATTCAGCGGAAGACTGGCTCCGGTTTCGGCATCCAGCAGCTTTTTCTTCAAATCAAAACCAATCTCCAGAGTTCCGGTAAGCGGATAATTTCTGGCTGTAATCTGAATCTGGCCGGATGAACCGGTCGTAAGTACCGAATAATCCTGATTTTCATCGATCGCCTCGAACTCATACTCACCATCCTGGTTTCTGCTCACCTTAAGTTTAATGACATATGGTGTGGCCGGTTCGGTATCCTTACCTCCCAGACCCAGATACCCGTCCGGTTTTTGAGTTTCTGTCAGATGGAGCTCATAACTGTCTTTATCGTTTTCCATCTGATCCGGGTCCAGATGAAACTCAGCTGCGGCCTTACCGTTGTTATCCGTTTGCAGCACAACTGCCGGACCGCTCCTGCCGTTTGCCAGCACCTCACTGCCATCTTTGTATGTAAGGGCAAATACTGCCCCCTTGAGGCCTTTAAATGGGTCATTTGCATCTGTTTTCAGTAATTCCAGTTTCAGCGGTACATCAACAACCGTGGTTCCGCCAAATGTGTTTTCAATTGTTGACCCGTACCTAATTTCATCGTAAACAACCGTAAATACCAGCTCAAAGGTCTGCGGACCCGGAGTGATTTCTTTCTGGTTCCTGATTTCCAGCCTGGCCGGTTCCCTTAAAAATGATGCTGTGAAGACGGCTTCTTCCGGTGGAACCGGCACATCACCGTTTTCTATCGTTCCGTTATAATAGATGATATCTTTAATTCCGGTGATGTTTGCCTCCCCTTGCCCCAAATCAGAAATATAATCAAACAGTCTCAGCTTTTCCTTTAGAAATCCTTCTTCGGAATCAATGCCGATACTCAGCTTATAAGTCAGTTCCCTGCCGCCGTCAAGTGATTCCAGCTGCTCGTTTTTTACCCAGCCGCCGCTTTCATCCTGAACCAGCTTGCCGTATCCGTGAGCTGCACCATCCCCCCATTTGCTGAAATCATACCAGGTGGACCATTCGCCCTCTTTCCACTTAACCATGGCTTTGTTGCGGTATACATTGCTGTACTCCTTGACCACGCCCAGATATGTAATCCGGTAGGCATTATTGCTGATATCGCCGAAATTAATAGTTAATATATCATTGGCCGGATCATTTACCCCATAATCCCAGGTCGTTCCGTTAATCAGTCCTGATGGTTTTTCCGTAGCCGGTTCTCCGGCAGTCAGATAGTCATTCCATCTAAAATCCTTGACCCGGTGTGCCCGGGCGAAGTCGGGATCAATAATTTCCACCTTCTCCATAACGCCGTCACCATTCGTGTCCATCTCCACTTCGGAACGTGAACCGTTTTCTACAATTTCCTCAATCATAATAACCGGTTTGCCGTCAGGGCGGAGTAAAAATTCCATGCTCTCAGGAAGCAGGTCGGTAAAAGTCACTTCATTCATAAATCTGGAACCGTCAATATTAATAACTGACCGATATGGGATAATGGTATTGAGTTCACTTAAAGCACCGTCTTCGTTCAGGTAATGATAGTCGGCGTAAAATCCCGGGTTGCCGCTGTCGTTTTCGATACTTTGAAGCAGACCTTTTATCTCATCTGCCGGATAACTTTCGATTTCCAGCCATTTTTGTACGGCATCCTGCTGTTTTTTTTCTTCTGTGCCAATATACAAGGTTGCATAATCGAAATCATCTTCATCGCCGTTTGGCCAAACCGTATATTTTCCGGTCAATGACCTGACATGATTGCTGACGGACTCGTCCTTTTCTCCATCTTCATAGTTGTCATACAGCCACAGCCGGTCCTGCTTGACATCACCGTTATCACCATTAAACCAGTCTTTAAACGGCTGATTGTCATGCCAGGAATCTTCATCCTCTACTGCAGGTGCTGCCGCAGCATCGTCCTCTTCTATATCAACAATCGCACTGACCTTGGCCGTCATCAGATAACCGTACTGCCAGGTGTACATCCGCTCGGCCTCTGTTGCCGTTGCAGGATCAAGTCCCATATTGCCAAGAATTTCATCAACCCCCAGAACTTCGCAGGTAATATACAAGGCGGCTCCATTATCAGCTCTGGTCACGCTAAGACCATCCGGGCAATACGAATATTGTTCCACCGAATAAAAACTTTCAAAATCAAGGCCGGTTTGTTCTGCTGTAAAGGAAAAACCTGTCTTGTCTTTCAGTTCTCCGTTGATGTGTTTTTCATTCTGCGGTGACATTGTTGGTTCTTTGCCGCTGCTTTCTGCAAAAAGGTACCCGTCCAGCCGTTCATCCTCTGCGTCCAGAAGTTTTAAGCCGGCCGGAACAGAAATGCTCATTTCCTTCAGTTTATAATCTGTATTCCCCTGACTGTACAGCCGGATGACATAGGTCACAAGATCTCCGTCTGCTGCTTTGAAGGAAGGATTTTTTTCATTCTCAGGATAAAAATCCGGCGATGTCATCACTTCCGGTATCGAAGTTCCCGATCTCATTTTAGTTGTGCTGCTGATCGTCAGGGCTGCATCATACCACTTATCTCCCGAAATATCCTGACCGGAAGTATCGCCATTCCAGATCAGCCAGTTTCGGTAGTCTGAATCCGGTGTCTCCGGTGGAATATCCGGTTTTACTTTCAGACAGATATACAGGCTGACACTGCCGGAACCAGGCGAATAAGGAATAAATATCCGCTCCGAATTCTGATATGATACACCATTTTCAAAAGAGGGCCGATCCTGTCCATTGTTGATTGGCGGCAAACTGCCGGGACCATCCCAGGATTTGTACTCATGATCAGCGGCCAGTGCCTCTTCAATCGCAGATCTGCCGTCAGATTCCGGAATACTGCCAAGTTCCGGATCGATGTCCGTCAGTTTTTCTGCATTAGAAATATCGACAAAAGAGAAGATATCCGTATTAAAGTAATCATACAGCACTCCTTTTTCAATCCACCAGCCATCCTGCGGCATATTTTTTACCATAGCATTTATCTCATACAGTATATAATCTCCGGCCTTTACCGCCTGTTCATGGATTGTTGCGCCATTTTTGTTAAAAACAGCCGTGATGGTTTTGGTTCCGACAAGCTCCGTTTCATCTTCCCTGATTGTTGTATGTTCAAACTCACAGGAGTGGGAATCTTCTTTTGGAGTATATTTGATAATGAGTTCTTTTGTTGACTGGAAACCAAATGAGAACCAGCCGCCGGCGATTTCGTAATTTTGTTTATCGGCCATCTCCTTCAATTCATCGGTAAACGCCACGGTCACAACAGCCGGATCTGACGATGATTCTGCCTGATATGTAAACACATCTACACCGGCGATTTCGTGGGAGATAAAACTGCCTTCAAACATTTCAAAAATATCCAACGGCACGGTTATGTTAAAAGTCTCGTCAAAACTTTTACTCGTTCCATCCGATGTATTGGCCTTTACAGACATTTCAAAATTCACGGTATCACCAATCTCAATTTCAACTGCCTCGCCCGGGTCGGGTTTGATAATGCCGCCGCTTTCTTTTTTTACCGTCAGCTGCCAGACGGAATCCCACTCGGAACCTGACGGCCTGCCGGCAGTGCCGGCTTCTGAAGTGATGGTGCATTGATTTTCATTGGTTGCACATATCAGGACCATATCCTCCGGCACCTCAAAGGGGAGGATATATCCGCTGTTTTCAATTATGATATCCTGCGGGCTGCTCTCCCGCCTCAATTCTTCCGTAAATTGAAAGACCAGTTCTACGTCAGAATTGTCTGCATTTGAGCCGCTGGCGTTGCTGGATGTATTTTGGCGCTGCCCCGCATTGGAGCCGGAAGCGACCGGATCTTTCAGTTCCAGCAGATAACCTCCTGTTGTATCACTTTCAAACCATTCATTGGCTGTCCCATTTTCGTCCACCAGGGCATCATATATCTCCCCCGGCAGGGTAACCTGAAAGGTGTCGCCAAACCGGTCCCGATCATGCCCGTTCTGTTCCAGGAGCTGCATGGTCAAAAACACGGTTTCTCCGGCTCTGGCATCGACGACAATCTCTCCGCTGTCATTTCCGATCATAATGCCGGTGTCATCTTCCTTGCTGATTGAATACATGACCTCCCAGCTGCCAGAATCGCCCCTTCCGCCATATACAAAAACCGGCCCGGCACAGTTAAATATCAGCATAACGATCAGCATCCAGGCCAATGCATGTTTCAGGGTTATAATACCTCTGTCGTGAAAAAATACCTTCATTATTTATACTCCTTTCTACTGATTTTTTACTGATTTATGTCAGAACTTGAAGTAAAAAAATAAGACAAGAAATATTTTAGATTTATATTTCCTGTCTCTTGCTTATGATAAATCACAATACGATGTCTGTTAAGCAAATTATATGATTTATGCCGAATTTCTTCAATGTCTATATTTTACAATCTTTTTTGATGATTTGGGATGTTGATGCAATTTGTACAAACCAGGGACTGGTTAGTGCATTTAATGCTCAGGTGTTAAAGTTATTACGACTATTTCCGGGCGGTTGCAGAAGCGGGGGATTCGGGTTGACTCACGGGAGAGGCCTCTTGAGATTACCATTTGGGTGTTGTTATGTGAATGAATACCGGTGGTGTATTTGGGGAAGAAGCCCTGGTTCGGAGCCAGCAGGCCGTTTGGCAGGATGATGGGCAGGCGCCATTGTCCTCCGTGGGCGTGCCCTGATACTACCAGATCAAAGTCGTATTGGGCATAAGTAGTTAATAGTTCAGGACGGTGAGATACCAGAATTGTGTATTCTTCTTTATTGACCAGACCGCCAACTGTCTGTAACTGTGTTTTGAAATTTTTTGTTCCGCCATCAGGGTCGTCTACACCGCCGATGAAAATTGGCTGTCCATTCAGATTGATGGGGCTTCCGGTGCCTTCTAATACGGTTACGCCAAAGGAACGGAACATATCTTTTTGGGCTTCTACTCTGCGGCTCCAGAATTCGTGATTGCCGGTTACGTAGTAGCAGGGGTATAAATGGGCTATTCCGCTTAGTAATTCGGCTGTTTTATTGTCGGGCATCTGATCGTCTGCGATGTCTCCTGACATCAGGATTATGTCGGGATTCTGATTTTTTATGGCTGCAATAAGTTCATTTTGTGATTCACCATAGGAGCAGCTGTGGAGATCAGTCAGCAGGACGATTTTTATCTCTGAATTGATTTTGTTACTCCGGATTGTGTAGTTGGTTATGGTCAGCTCGTTGTACAGGCCGGCGATTATAAACAGGATGAGCAGTATAGATAAAAGGATAAGGTATCGTTTTTTTTGTTTCAAAATGAAATTGTTCCTCCTGATTGCTGGTTTTCTGGTTATTTTACTATATCTTATTGAGAAGTACAACCGAAAGGTGCTTAGACATAATAACAGGGCGGGATCTTCGAGATCCCGCCCATCTGTTTATTGCTGTTTATTGCTGTTTTCGTTTTTTGTAACTTACCACACCAAATCCCGTCGCTGCTAACAGCATCATCATGCCCAACAGCAGAACCGGAATTCCATAGTCGCCGGTCTTAACCAGTCCGGCTAACGGTACTGCCTCTTCGATAAAGTCTACCAGCTGTGATAACGGTGTAGCAGCTTCTTCGATGGTAGTTACCGGATCACCGGATGATGAGCCCGGACCGCCAGGCGTTCCCGGGGTACCCGGAGTCCCGGGAGTACTTGGAGTTCCCGGATTACTCGGATTACCACCTGTCGTATGGTTCTTTACGATAAACGCAGTCTTATCGCTGTTGACATCTACATAACCGCCGGTTCCGGTATGATTCCATTCGGCTATGCTGCCATTGGCCGCCACCGTAAATGTTATCGTTCCGACTCTCGACCTGCTGTAACCGGATGGTGCCTGGGTCTCTGTCAGACGGTATTCGTACTGCTGGTAATTCTCCGGCAGGGTAAGGCTGATGCTTCCGTCTGCTCCTGCTGTTACCAGGTTGTTGTTCAGGATTACCCA
>DAMAMW010000019.1:0-117527 GCA_032073745.1 Lachnospiraceae bacterium
TAATAAAAAAATCCTTTATTTTAAAGGAAAAAAGACTTGACTAAATAGGGAGGAATCTGTACATGAATTTTTATATCGATCGTGTACTCGCCCAACAGATCGTTGATACGGTCAAAGATATCTGTGAACGTCACATCAATTTCATCGATCATACCGGTACGATTCTTGCCAGCACCAACGAGAGCAGGGTTGGAACCTTTCATGAGATTGGTAAAAAAGCAATTGAAACCGGTATAATGATTGAAGTAGACTCCGATAATCAATTTGCCGGTGCACGGCAAGGTGTTAATCTTCCTGTTTTTTACAAAAATCGTATTGCCTGTGTTATCGGAATCAGCGGACCGCCAAACGAAATAAAGAAATATGCCTATCTGGCAGAAAAAATAACCCATATTTTGTTACACGAAAAAGAGCTGAATCAGTTCAGCCGTTCGCAAACAGAAAAAAAACATTTTATTATTCATTCGCTGGTTAGTCGGGAGACATCAAACTATGAATACGTTTCAGAACTGATGAACACATTTCGCCTGGATACTGCCAAGCCCAAAAGAATGCTGTTATTCAGGACTATTAAGGACGGGAATACCACCAACGCCGGTATTGAACAATCAATTCTGGCATTCTTTGAATCTGTCGGCGTCGTCATGTATGCCCGCCATTATCCTGACAGTTTTCTTGCTGTCACAGATGACGTTATATTTGCAGAGAATATAAGCCAATATAAAAAGTTTGCTTCAGCTTATGACCGCGAACTGATTATTGCTGCCGGAAAAACAGTTCCCCTCTTTCAGCTGGCCGATTCTTATGATTCATGCCTCACGACAGTGAAAAGCATGGAACAGATGTCAGTCAATTTTCTTCAGTTCGATGATCTGACTTTGGAAATCATTTTGTCGTCAGTCACCCCCAACCACCGTCAGGAATACATAGCAAAAACGATAGCCGGGCTTACAAATGAAGAACGTGTTTTGCTTGAAACTTATTTTGAGGAGGACATGTCATTGGCAGATACCAGCAGACGGTTATTTTTGCATAAAAATACGCTGCAAAATAAACTGATAAAAATAAGCGCTTCAAGCGGTTATAATCCCAGAAAATTTCGTGATGCAGCAGTACTCTATCTGGCATTAAAACTTTTTCAGAAATAACAGCGGCAAAATCATAAAAGAAGGGGTATCACATTAATGTGTACCCCTTCCATACGTTGTTAACTTGTTTTATCTGACAGAAGCATTCATGACTGCATCGGTAGCTGAAATGGAATCAAATCCTAAGAATATCATGATCTGTGCGTTCTGTTCATAGGTTCGTGTGTACACGATCATAGTCCCCGGAGCATCCAGAAAATTTCCATTTGGTAATTGATACCGGACCCAGTCACCAGAGGAAAGCGAACAATGTTCTTTTGAAGAATAAGCACCTATACAATCAGAAACAAATTCATCCATTACCTCTTCTGAATAGGCCAGAATATCTGCCCCCAGTTCTTCAACTACCTGATCCAAACTCCAGTCGTAGGTTATAATGACCGTGTATTGGCTGTAATTGGCATACATGGTGCCGGATTCATCCTGCTGTTCTACCTGATACCCCTCAGGTACAGTAAACTTCAGGGCACCGGATCTCTCCTGTATCTGAACCACTCCATCAATCACCCACGCACCGCTTGCATCCACCTGATGTCCGTCAGGAGTCGTGGTATTTATCAGACAATAACCATCCTGAGTAAAGTAATAACACTTTCCGTCAATCCAACTCCATCCATTATTCTGATAAGTGGAATCTCCATTATCATACCAGTAACCGGTACCATCCTGTTTCCATTCGCCGGCAAATGCACTGAAACATGCAATTGCACTGATTCCTGCTGTAAGTAATAATAACCCAAGTTTTTTCATAGCAAAATCCCCTCGTTTTTTCTTTCCAGTATAACATGACAGCCTGTATTAATCTACTATATCTGGAATATTATCACGCTTTCCACACGGTTACTGCATAGCCAGAACCTTCTCCTGATCCAGACTTCTATACTCCGACAACATTAAAACAATCGCCAGCACCAGTATCATCGCATCATTCGCAGGCAATGCCATCCAGACCCCTGATATACCAAACACACGCGCCAGAATCAGCACCAGCGGAACCACCAGAACGATCTGACGCAGTATCGCCAGCATCCCGGCCTTACCGCCTTTGCCAAGTGACTGAAAATAGGTAATCGTCATAATCAGCAGACCATATGTAGGAAAAATGGAAAACATGGTCCTGAAATTCCCCAGTCCTTCCGCAACAATCGCCCCGTCCTTAATAAAGGCCGAAAGCACAACCGCCGGAAACATCTGAATAACAGCAAAGAAAAAGAATGCCAGGCAGGTTGAACCGATAATAAAGATATTCGTCAGCTGCTTCACCCGGTCATAATTCCTGGCCCCGTAGTTGGTACCAACAGCCGGCTGCATCCCCTGACTCATGCCCCAGATCGGGACAAAGGCCAGCTGAAGAACTCTTTGTGCTGCCGATACCGCACTCATTGCCTCCACACCAACCATCTGACCACCATAAACCGAATCAACAAATGTGTACAGACCAACCACGAACTGCCCCAGGATAGCTGGAATGCTTAGATGAATCATCAGCTTCCAGGGATCTTTTGTCAAAAGTTTTGTTATGATGTCGTTTTATATGATCACCCCAGAAGGGTCAAGTGAATTAATTATCAATAAAGACCATCTGAATATAATTCTGCCATTAACTTAATCAGATAACCGGCAGCTTTTTTTATCTCGTAATCCTGTTGGTAAGCAGCTACAAAATCCCATTTTTCTTCGCTTTCGCCAAACGAGAAAAAATTCATCTCACCAGCATTCGTATGTTCCTCCAAACGGAAACTACTGGCAAATGCCACACCATAATTTTGTCCTACCAATGCCAGCGCAGTATCAATTGAACTCAACTCCACTGTTTTAGGATCCATCTGATGTTTTTCAAATGCAGAGGCAGCAAACTGCCCCAGCCTCATACTGTTTTTTAATAACAGGAAGTTCTCATTTTTTAACAGCCGCAGATCAATCCAGGGATATTTTCTGCCCGGTTCAGTCCTTGCCAGCATCAGATAAGTATCATCCTTAGACGTACATAATACAATCTCCTCCCTGGCAATCAGCTCGTACTTGATACGTTTTCCTGTCGGCCAGTTTTTCTCATGAATGGTAAAGAAAGCAATCTCAATCGTACCATCACTAAGATACCGCTCCAACATATCTACACTTTCTTCAAACAGTTTCAACTCATATTCAGGAAATGCCTCATGAAAACAAGGCAGTATCTTAGGCAAAATCGTTCTTCCCCGTCCAGGGGTAATCCCAAGAGTCAGAATCCCCCCTTTTGCTTGTTTCAGGTTTTTCAAATCAGCATCGAGTCCCTGCTTCATTTTCAATATATTTCTTGCCGTTTCAAGGTACAGTTCGCCTGCATAGGTCGGAAAATACTGCCGATTTTTACGAATGAATAATGGCAATCCTAAACGGTCTTCCAGCTTTAACAGAAAACGACTTAATGCCGGCT
Source organism: Lachnospiraceae bacterium (assembly GCA_032073745.1). GTDB lineage: Bacteria > Bacillota > Clostridia > Lachnospirales > Lachnospiraceae > Brotaphodocola. Next base: position 3,565 of record DAMAMW010000019.1, read on the forward strand.
GTGAAACATATAAGCGCTCCGCTGCTTTGGATATACTTTTTTCCTGTGCAATAACAATCATATACTCTAACTCTTTAAAATCCATAATCCCCTCCAAAACAGGCTGTTTTGACTTATTATAATCAAAACAACCTGTCTTGTCCATTTTACAAAAGCGGAATAATATCCCGTAGCACTGCCCTTAATACATCCTTTTCATTTTCAATCTGCATTGCATTTACCGCTACGACGGCCTTCTTTCCAGGTATTATGATACAGTACTGTCCGTATTTACCATCTGCCCGATACATCCCGTCATTCATAATCCAAAACAGATATCCATAATGTTTTCCTATTTCATCATCACCGTCCGCCTCAATATAGGCAGTTGATGCACTCTCGAACCAGGAAGAATTAATCAGTTGCTTACCATTCCACTGACCGTTTTGAAGATAAAGCACCCCCAGCTTAGCCAGCTCCGATACACTCAGGATCATACCACCAGCACCAAAGGTATTACCCATAGGATCCTTTTCGCACTCCGGTACTTCAATCCCCAATGGATCAAACAATCTTGGTGTAAGGTATTCAATCAGATCACAACCGGATTTTCGCTGAATCAGAACACCTAAAAGATACGGTCCCGCATTGTTATACTGAAATACAGTCCCTGGCTGATGCATCACCTGCGCACCTAGTACAAACTTAACCCAATCACGTTCCTTCATATCAGGTCTCATTGCCCCCATCAACATGGGAGATTCAAATCCCATCGACATTGTAATCAAGTGTATTAACTTCATTTTCTTCAGATTTTTTGAAATATCTTTTGGCGCATCCTGATGGAAATGATCCAGGACATAATCTTCGAGCGAAAAAAGCCCTTCCTTTACAGCAAATGCCACCGCTGTTGACGTAAAACTCTTAGTAATCGAATACTGATTCTGTCTTTTTTCAGGGACCGGCTGGTAATGTTCTGTCTCAATGCCATCCTGGTATATTACTACTCCATTAACCGCAAGCTTCGCGGTATCTTTTATAAACTGTGATAAATCTATTTTTTTCATATTCTGTCATCCTGCCTTCAGTCTGCTTATTATCTTTTACATTAAAATGGAAGAAGCCCGGTAATCACTACAAAAGCCAGCATTAAACTTGCCAATACAAAAGCCCATTTATAGGAAAAGGCAATATGCTCTTTCAACTCTACACCGGCAAACCCCAGTCCCATATATGTTGCAGCAGTCATTGGCATGATATAAATTGCGGGTCCGAACGTAATCAGAAATGCTGCACCAACCGCCGCCGGCGGAATACCATACCCTGATACAATCTGGTTCACAATGGGAAGAATTCCGTAAGTCAAAGCATCACCATGTATAACCATGCTCAGCGGACTGTTGATTGCAGCAAAAAATACATGCAGGTGAGGTGCCATGCTCTCAGGCATAAAAGATAATACGATTTCGGTCATAGCATCAAGCATCGGGCTTTTGCCCATGATACCAATCAGAGCACCTGATGCAAGAACTGTAAACGCCATTGTTAATGCATTTGTTGCATGTGCTTTTACTCGTTCCTGCTGAGCCTGCTGCGACGGATAATTGACGATCAGCCCAATACTCATTGCAATCATAAAGGTAATATGAGTTGGAATCTTGGTCAGGGTCAGAACAAGGACAACACAAATAATTAAAACGATATTCAACCAGAACATCCGTGGCCGGTGAAGCTCATTTTGACAGCTGTCATTTAAATTAATTCCAGACTCTGCATCATCCCCATGATAACCGGCTCCGCGGCTCTTTTCCTTGCCGGCAAACATAATGCATAGTCCCAGAATCACAATAACACCAAATATCTGTGCCGGAATACAATACTTCCATATTTCAGATGTTCCGATCCCCAAGGCAGCCGCTGTACGCCCGCACGGACCACCCCATGGTACAATATTCATGACGCCCATTGTAAGACAGGTTATTCCCAGAAGTACTACCGGTCGTACGTTCAGCTTTTTATAAATCGGCAGTAACGGTGGAATCGTAATCAACAAAGTAGTGGCACCGGATCCATCCAAATGTCCGATAATTGATATCAGAACCGTCGCAAACATCAACAGCAAAATATTATTGCCTACATATTTAATTACTTTTCCAACAATCCGGTCGAATACACCTGCATCCGACATTGTGCCAAAAAACATAACCGCGAAAATAAAAAGAATTGCCGTAGTCGCGACACTGTTGACACCTTCCTTTATGTATTCACTGATTTCCATTGGTGTAAATCCAACAATCAAACCAACAATAATCGGAAGTACAATAAATACTACCGCTGGTATTGTCTTACCATTCAGCAGCAATGCTACCATAAGAAACATAAGAATAAAACCTGCAATCCCCAACATTGACATATGTTTACCTCTTCTTGCTAATATTTGATTCCGCGGTAATCCTGACTTTATTTTAATCAAAACTTTTCAAAAAAGCCAATGCATTCTCTATCCGCTTTGTATAACATTTATGCATACTTAAGTTATTTTTTGTCTGATATGTCCATATGGTTAATATTACTTGCCCCTGCCTTGCCATCCTCCGGTCATTGTACAGCAAAAGAGGCATCCCCATCGTCTTTTCCCGACCTGAGTGCCTCTTACATCAGCCAAATATTCTGTTAATCCCGCTCTCTTCTGAAAGGTATTCCCCTAATTCCACATTCCCCGGCTCAAAGATACCATGATAATCACTGCCGCCGGTCAGGATCAGATCATATTCTTTTGCATACCGGTACAACAGTTTCCGGTCGGCTTCTGAATGAGACGGATGATTTAACTCAAGTCCCGCCAGACCGTTTTCAACCAATTCCGCAATCAGATCAAAATTCTGCTGCTGACCGCAATGAGCCAGAACCGGTATCCCTCCGGCTGTTTTTACCATCTGAACAGCTTCCCTGGCATCCGGGTAAACAATATCAAAATCACATTCCCCGCCATTTTTAAAAACCCGGTAATAAAGTTCACCAAACATTTTCTCTGTCAGTCCGCGGGTAACAAGATAATCCATAATGTGCTGCTTATAAATATAAGTTCCATCTGCCTTTTTTATATCATCAACCGGAATATAAAATCCCTGTCTGCCCAGAATCTCTATCTGGCGCAATGAGTTCTGATGCCGCGCCTCCAGAACCGGTCTGGCAAATTCTGCTATCATCCGGGGATCGCTGATACCATATCCGAGGATATGTACTTTTCGTTTTCTCTGATAATCGTAGGCCGACAATTCTGTTCCCCAGGTAACCTTAAGCCCTCTCACAGCAGGAATCTGACTGTGATGGGAAACGGTATCATGGTCGGTGATTGCAATTGCATCCATATGTCTTGCTTTTGCCATGGCAATGATTTCGCCAATTGTATTGCTGCCATCCGATACCGTTGAATGAATATGTAAATCAGCTTTTTTCATAGACATTAAAACTTCCTTCTGAGATATTGTAGACACGGTCGCACAGCCCTTCCATAAACTCGAGATCATGGAAAATTCCAAGCATGCTGGTCTTTTTTGTTTTCAGTTTTTTCAGCATGTCTTTAACCAGTATTTTTGTTTTATTATCCAAAGATGCAGTCGGTTCATCAAGCAGCATAAAGCGGGGTTTACGAACCATTGTATGGGCCAGGTTAAGACGCAGGCGTTCACCTCCGGAAAAGGTATTCGGATAAACATCCCACAGCGTTTCCGGCAGACGAAAATAGGATAGCATTTCTTTTGCCTCTTTTTCCGCTTTATCACGGCACACTCCCATATCCAGAAGTGCATTCATCACATGTTCTCTGGCTGTTGTCCGCGGCATCACACTCAAAAACTGTGACACATAACCGATTTCATGCTTTCTCAGATAAAGCATCTCACGTTCACCGGCGTCAGCCAGATTGATCCGCCCGAACGCCTCACTGTCATAATATATTGTTCCGGAAGTAGACAGGTAGGTACGGTTAATACATTTTAGAATCGTTGACTTGCCGGCTCCTGACAGGCCTACAATGCCGATAAATTCTCCCTGATTCAGTGTAAAACTGATATTCTGGCATGATTTGATCTCCTTGGGTGGATTATGCAGGCTAAAGGTCTTGCCGAGATTCTCTATTTTTAATACTTCCATTATTACCTCCTGTATTCCACGCACGAAGTGGTGTTGCCGTCGATCAGCACATGAGTAATCACCGGATATTCATCCAGAATATCTACAATCAGCAGATCAGCCCTTTTTCCCGTTTCTACAGATCCATATTCGTCATCTATGTTAAGCGCCTGAGCCGGATTGAGGGTCGCTTTTCTGACCAGCATCGGCAGATCGCAGTCATATTGGCTCTGCATCCGGAAAATCCCATGCAGGATAGCCGGCGGATAATAATCAGAACAAAGAATATCAGCACAATCATCAAGAATTGCTTCTGCCGCCGACATATTTCCGGAATGAGAACCGCCCAGAAGAATATTCGGTGCTCCGACCACAGTATAAAACCCCTTTTGCCGTGCTGCTCTGGCCGTCTCCAGGCTGATCGGGAACTCGCTGATATCAAGGCCGATCTGTTCATTGACTTCCAGCTTTTCGATGCAGTCGTCATCGTGTGAAGCAACCGTTATGCCATGCTCATGAGCCAGAGCGGCCAGTTCCTGCATCTGTTCACGACTCAGCATATCCTTGCCCTGATGATATTCCATAATATCTTCAGCTCCCATGGTTTTGCTCTCTTTACCGCCATAACCGTTGACGGCTGTCATATATTTTTCCAGCGTCCGGTACTGTCCCTGTCCCGGTGAATGGTCCATAAACGATATCTCGTGAATCATCTGGTCCTTTAACATCTGTTTGGCAATTGTATAACTTTCCAGATTATCAATCTCAATGCGCAGGTGGAACCGGTGATGAATCAGATGAAACCGCTCATGGATATTACGGATCAGTTCCGCCATCAGTTCTACATTTTCTCTGGTCCTAAGCGGACATTTGCCAAAAAACTCATCTTTATATAATGAAAAGGAATGGTACATGGTAGTGATCCCCTGATGCATCAGTTCCCGTTCACATTCCTTGAGTGCCAGTTCAAAATCCATCTTAGCCGTTGCGCGCGGCTGAATAAACTGCTCAATCCGGTCAGAATGCAGGTCAATGAAACCTGGCATAATATACCGGCCGCAGGCATCAATCGTTTTTTCCGTTTCCAGAACCCGTTTACTGATTTCCAGAATTTTACCATCTTCAATGTAGATGGTTTTTCCCTCTTCAACAATATCGGGTTTTACTATTTTTCCGTTCTTTATGGCTATCAAACCAATATCCTCCTCTATAATAATGAGTGCACAAGCTGCTGGGTGTAAGCATGCTGGGGATCTTCCAGAATCTGATCGGTCAGCCCGCTTTCAATAATCGCTCCGTCCAGCATTACAATGGTCCGGTCCGCCAGCATCCGGATTACCGCCAGGTCATGGGAAACCAGCAGAATAGAGATTCCATACTGCGCCTTGATCTTGCGGATCAGATCCAGTACCTTTGCCTGTACCGACAAATCAAGCCCGGTGGTCACTTCATCCAGCAGCAGCAGCGAAGGATTATTCGCAAGCGCCTTTGAGATCTGTACCCGCTGCTGCATTCCGCCGGAAAAATTCTTCGGCGCTTCTGCCATACGGGAGGTCAGAATCTCCACTGCTTCCAGCAGTTCCGTTGCCCGCTCTGTCATCTGTCCTGCATTTCTGCTGCCGGCAGCAATAATCTTCTCAGCAATATTGGAGGCCGCAGAATAATCCATCCGCAGGCCCAGTACCGGATTCTGGTAGACCATTCCCATCATATTATTGCGGATCATCCGGCGCTCTGCAGCACTGGCTGCCCAGATATTTTGTTTTCCCTGTTTGTATTCTTTTAAATATGCATTACCCTGAGTCGGCTCCAGATCAAAATAGAGACTTTTCATCAGCGTCGATTTACCTGATCCGCTTTCGCCGACAATCCCTAACACCTCTCCGGGATAAACATCCAGCGACAGGTCATTAGCTGCCCAGATGGTACCGCAGACAGTACAGCGGTTTTTCTCCAAACTTTCTCCACTTTCATTGTTATCCAGACAGTGCGGGCATCCATCGCCATAACGTACCGTCAGGTTTTCAATATGTAATACCGGCGTTTCCTGCAGTATTGTCATGATCTCACCTCCTTGCAGTATGAAGTATCCGAACACTGATAATACCGCTCTCCGGTCACTGAATCAAAAACTTCGTCCAGATAAGTATCGGTACTGCCGCAAAGACGGCACTGTTTGCCTGCAAAGCTTTCTTTTTCAAACGGAACATCGTCAAAGGCAAGTGAGACCACCTTTGTAAACGGAGGAATGGCATAGATTTTTTTCTCCCGTCCTGCGCCAAAGAGATAGAGGCATTCTGACATATGGAGCCTGGGGTTATCAAATTTAGGGATCGGACTCGGATTCATGATATAGCGGTCTTCAACCATACATGGATATTCCGCAGCAATTGTCACCTTTTTATATTTGATCAGACTTTCATAAAGCTGCAGCCAGATCGGAGCATAATCTTTTTCACCATGCATTTTTTTGGTAACTTCCTCCCGCGGTTCTACAATCCGCAGCGGTTCCGGCGTCGGCACCTGAAGCACCAGGATCTGCTTGTTGTCTAATGGAATCTCCGGTATCCGGTGACGGCTCTGAATCAGTGTTGCCGATCTGGTATCTGTCGTGGTCTCAGTATCCGTGCACAGCCGGACGAATTTTTTAATATTGACGGCATTTACACTCTCATCACTGCCCTGATCAATGACTTTCAGGATATCGTCCGGTCCGATCAGAGACAAAGTCAGCTGGATTCCGCCGGTTCCCCAGCCGCGGCCGATCGGCAGTTCCCGTGAACCAAATGGCACCTGGTAACCCGGTATCGCCACTGCCTTTAATGTCGTACGGCGGATTTCCCGCTTTGACCCTTCATCCAGAAAGGCATAGTTATATTCTTTATTCATCCTGTTTCTCCCTCGTCTTGCGAACGGCATCAAGCTTTGACTGGAATGTCACATAATGGGGCAGCTTCAGATGTGAGATAAAACCGTTCATCTCCAGGCTGTCGCCATGCATCAGGACAAATTCCTCGTCCTGGGTCGGATACTGACCGCCCAGATCCAGCTCCCGGTCAATCACTGCCATCGCAATTGCTTTTGTTTCATTTCTGCCGAACACAGCACCGTAACCTACGGCAAGCTTCAGCTGGTCCTTATCATTCGCCTCAGTGAATGTTTCGGCTTCCGTCATCATTACCTCGCCGATCACAACGTACTGATTTTCATCGAACAGATATGGAACGCAGATCTCCACATATCCGGTACGCAGCTCACCGACCGTTGGGTGCACCTGTCCGAAGCCCCTCAACGCCGAGTAGGCCAGACCGGAGATAAATCCGGTATCGGAACGGGATAGTGTCTGCAGCCTGGCACTGCGGTCAGCCGGAAACTCCAGCATATGTTCCGTCACATCCCAGACCGCACTGTCGTCAACCGGATAGTCATCAATCAGTCCTTCCGCCTTTAATACTCCGGAAACCCGTCCGCACGGGCAGACCTCCTTGCGCGGCTGATCCTCTACCTGCCTCCCGGCCGCCTCATAAAGGGCTGCTGCCGATTGCTGGTCCAGATCAAAATGCATCAGACGATGTGTATAATCATAGGTTGCACCAAGGATCTGACCACCCGGAATATCCTTAAAAGCAGCCGAAATTCTTCTGATAATCCGCATCCCTTCTGTATCAGCTACCGCTGAATAATAGTTTCTGGTCAGCGTCGAGCGGTAGGCCCTGAGCAAAAAGACTGCTTCCTCGACACTGCCCTCACACTGCTTCAGCGCCAGAGCGGCATAATCTCTGGAATATAAACCGGCTTCACTCATGACCCGGTCCACCAGCAGGGATAATTTATATTTTATTGCGTCCAGTTCAATATCTTTTTCAGTTCCGCTTCTATAATAGTCAAGCAGCCGGATACTCGCCTCAATTGCTTCTTCTCCGCCCGATACTGCTACATATGCCATTAAAATACCTCCTGTGTAACCAGTCTTGGCAGCATCATTAATTCCTGGTTCTCACTGATAAACATCAGGTCAATTCCCTGTGGATACTCGTGATACTGGTCCTTACGAAGTGTCAGTGCCTGTCTGGCCGTTGCTGCTGTAGTTAGAGTCATCAGATCCCGGATCCCAGGGCCGCTGATTTTAATGTCGGTTTGCTCAGATCCGCTTGTATCAATGATCAGAGTGGCACTTTTATGAGGGTCGGTCAAAGTACCGCTTTTAGCCCGACGCATCAGTTCGGGCAGCTTTGACTGCTCGGTGACAAAGATAAAATCAGCATCTTCCGGACCGGCCTCATGTGCCAGCGTCAGTGCGATAATCTGACTGGACAATTCTTCATCACCGCCGGTACAGAAGCTTACCTCATTATCAAGAAGTGTAACGGCAACGGCAAGCATCGCCGGTTGTGACCCATACATTTTCTCCGCAAATTTTCGGACCGGAAGTGCCCTGCCCGGATTGGCACAAGCCTCGAGAATGACCCGGTATAACTGCTGGGAATCATAAATCAGATCAAAACTATGTATTCTTTTCATGATGATCCCTCCTTATCTTCCGCCGAACGTATGTGAGGGGGACTTTCCAAACTTTCTGTATCCATTGCATGGAACGAAACCTGGGTGTTCAGATGCATGGCATTTTCCTTCTCAATCCTGATCTTTTGCTGCTCTTCCAGCTCCAGCAACCGTTTTGTCCCAGTGAAAGTTCCGCTGTTGCAGGCAGCATCAATAATTGCCATATTGAGTACCTTGCCAAAATCATCACCCATGGTCACTGCCATTCCTTTCGTTCCATCAATCATAACCACTGCCTCACTGGCAATCATTTCGCCAATGTAAAACAGGCTGTTTTTTACCGGCTCCCGCAGCTTGATCATCGCAAGTGTTTTGGCCGGTTCCTTGATCATGGTAACTGTATACGTATTCCTGATGTTCTCCGCCAGTCCGGCGACTTCATCTGCCGTTGCCCCGGCCAGAATACGAAACAGTCTTTTTTTGTCCTGTATTTCCGCTGTTTTCATTTTATTTTCCTCTTAATTCTGGTTGATACTGCTTCCAGCAATACAACTGCGATCACAATCAGGTAGGTCAGATAACCCATTTCTCTCAGATCGAAGTAAAAACTGCCGGCCATAAATAAATTGTATCCGATTCCACCTGCTCCTGCCGCGGCCCCCATTGCTACCGCATTGGTGAAATTGATTTCAAAACGCATAAACGTCCAGGCCATCATTGAGCTCAGTGCCGCCGGCCATACTGCCTGACATACGATCTGCCAGAAACTTGCGCCGCTTGCTTTTAACGCTTCAATTGTTCCGGAATCAATCTCTTCGATCGACTCTGCATATGCTTTGGTCAGATAACTGACGCTGTGAAACGTCAGACCGATGACAGCAGCCACGCTGCCCAGTCCGGCACTGACGGCAAAAATAAGTACCCACAGTACCGTTGGAATTGCACGGATGATAGCGACAAATCCCTTTACTATACTGACTATATGGGTATTTGCCAGATTTCTGGCACATAGTAACGATATCACCAGCGCAACTGCCGCCCCTAACAATGTTGACAGCGTTCCCAGACAAAAAGTAATCAGCAGCTGATTCAGACAAGCAGCCAGCGTTCCGTAAGTAAGCGCCGGACGAAGGAATACGGTCTGTATATTGGTCATCGTCTGAGCAATTGCACCGGCAAAATCAATCTGTTTATAATCAAACGTAATAAATCCGATCAGCGAAATCAGCAGCAGCCCTGCGAGGATGCTTCTGACCGTATTCATTGTATCGTGCCTTGCCTTAATCCTGATCTTTCCACCCGGTGAGTAAATCAGCAGCTGCGGCTGCAGTTCAAGAATCTGTTCCATTATATAATCACACTCCTTAGTTTATTGGATATGGTTTCAATCAATACGACCAGCACCACGACCGATATCACTACCAGACTCGCTGTCGCATATTCCAGTCGTTTATAATAAAGATCAAACATATAACCGATTCCTGTCGCCGTCAAAATTCCGATCAGGGTGGAACTGCGGATATTGGTTTCAATCATATACAGGATCCAGGTCAGAAGCCCGGCTGCCGAGGAGGGCACCACTCCCTGAAAGATAATCTGCATAAAACCCGCTCCTGCCGAAGTCAGTGCCTCCACACAGGAACCGCTGACTTCATCAATGGTTTCGATAAATGCTCTGGTCATCAGACCAAATGTCGTTAAGAACAGGGCAAAGAACCCGGTCAGCACATTCTGGCCAAAAGAAAACATCAGGAGAATTGCCCATACCACATCCGGTACATTTCGAAAAAATGCTGCTACTGTACGGACCGCCATCTTCACCACACCATTGGTCTTTGTAATATCCGAACCGATCAGACTGAAGAAAAATGCCCCGGTTGCTGCAGTCATGGTAACAGCAACCGATAACAATGCAGTTTCCAGCAGCCGGCTGAGAATCCGCGGAAGCCTTGTAAATGCCTTTGCATCAGGAATCAGATTTGATCCCATCCATACAGCTGCCCGGGGCAGCGAAGACAGTCCCTGATGCAGGTCAAAATCCGTAATCCCGGAGCACAGCACAAATGCCGCTGCTACCACCATCAGCATAATCAGGTGATTCCACTTCCTTCGTTCCAATATATTGTATTTTGTTTTCATACCGCCCGCTCCTGTATGTCCGTGATCAGATCGCCCCGGTTGGACTGATAAATCCTGTGAATGGTAGCCTGCCCAAGATCTTCCGACGGGCCGTCATAAAGGATCTTACCACCGGTGATACCGATAATGCGCTGTGAATAGTTCAGTGCAACATCGACCTGATGAAGATTCAGCAGACAGGTAATCTTCATGCTCTGGTTGATATCCTTTAACAGGTCCATGATGACTTTTGATGAACTGGGGTCCAGAGAAGCAATCGGTTCATCACAGAGGATCAGACGGGGTTTTTGCATCAGTGCCCTGGCAATGCCGACCCGCTGTTTCTGACCACCCGATAGTTCATCACAGCGTTTATATGCCTGTTCAGAAAGACCAAGTTTATTCAGAATCTCAAATGCCTCCTGCTTCTCATCTTCCCGGTATACACCCGCCATTCCGCTGAGGGCTGACTTCTGTCCCAGACGTCCGTGCAGCACATTTTCCATTACACTCAGCCGTTCCACCAGGTTGTAATGCTGAAATATCATTCCCGTCTTGGTTCTTAACTTTCTCAATTCCTGTTTATTCGCTTTTGTAACATCGCTGCCATCAACCATAATCGAACCGGTGGTCACCTCAACCAGGCGGTTGATGCTGCGCAGCAGGGTCGATTTACCGGCCCCTGACGGACCGATAATCGACACAAATTCACCTTCATTGATGGTCAGATTGATATCCGACAATGCTTTCGTCGTATTTCCATATACCTTGCTGACCTGGTTCATTTCTAAAATTGCCATCATTAACCTCCGCCTACCGGCTCATTTCACGAATCGGATCATACCAGGAATCTTCTACCATTAAAAAACGTTCTTTATCCGTTTTCTTGAACATCCCCACATCTCCGGAGTCCGGATTTACAAAAATCTTGTTATTGTTTGCAACCTCATCAGACAGGAACAGTTCCTGGATTTTCTGTACTTCTTCCGGCGAAAGTGCCTCGGAGTTGTATACAAAAGGACCATTCAGTACCGGGATATGGGACATGATTGCAAATTTCTCACCGATCATGGTGTCAAATGGAGCTGACGCTCCGTCTTTAATCGCATAAATGGAGCCGGTTTTATTTTCCTCACCAGATACTACGGATGCATAAGGCGCGATCTCAGTGTCGCAAAATGCAGCCACATCTGCTTTATCAGTCAGGAGATTGACTGCCGCCCCCTGATGGGAACCGCCAAACAGCACTTCACTGAAGAATCCGTCTCCTTCGATCAGATCATCAACACTCATGTTTTTCCATTTCTCAGTCTGGATGAAATGAGTTATGATACTGCTGGTCGGCACCTTGAACCCGGAGGTGGAACTGTTGCTGACAAAAGACATTCTTTTTCCTTCGAGACTGTCAAGGCTTGCATACTCAGCCTGGTCTGCCTCCTTTACTGCCAGAAAGCTGTAGTAGATTGCATCATCGAGCGTTCCAGATGCACCGGAGTTTACAAATAATGGCAGTACGGCCTGGTTTTTATTCTTAGCTTCCACATATCCCTGAGCACCCATAAAACAAATATGGGCGGTTCCGCCTGCAATTGATTCGATTGCGATTGAATAGTCTGTTGTCAGCCGCTGCTCTACGGTTCTTCCGGTTGCCTGTTGCACCAGTCTGGCATATTCATCACGTGCGCCGGCATAATCAGAAGCGGATTCGTTCGGATACCATACCATTACCAGCGGTTCATCACTAACCGGTGCTGCTGATGCTGCCTGGATATCAGCATCATCTGTTTCAGCAGCTGATGCCGTTGTTTCGACTGCGGCTGTTCCTGCTGTTGCCTGGCCGCATGCTGTCGCGGACAACGCCAAAATGGAAATCATAGCCAGACTGATTGCTGTTTTCATAATTTTTCTCATGTTTAATTACTCCTCTTTTTAATAGTCGATGATTGTTTTCTGTTCTCTCACATCATAAACAGGGAATGTTAAATGGGCGTCCCTGAATTTGTAAAATGTTGGGAAATGATGATGAAGTTTTTGTAAAAGGGGGTGAGAGCTCATGGTCGTGGGGAGAACGTGGGGCATTAGGTTTGGTTGGACCGGAATCGCTTCCGTTCTCTCGCTGGGGTGGTTCTAAGACTGCAGCAAGCAATTTTCAGGGGCACCAGGGCCAGTCGCTGGAGAATGTTTGATACATTCTCCGCTCCGGCCCTTGAAATCATGCTTTGGAGAGCATGATTTCTCCCCTGAAAATTACTTGCTGCAGCCTAAGAACCACCGACACCTCGTTCAATGTCACCGATTCCGGTCCAACCAAACCTAACGCCCCACGTTCTCCTCGCAACTATGTTGGCTGCAGCTAGGTAAGCAGGCTAAATTAATCTCAATAGGGTTTATTGGTTCTCGCAATATAGATGTGAGAATCTATTAATATTTTGTTCGACATGAAAGAGGCTGCTGTACTAACGATTAATTAAATGTTAGTATAGCAGCCCCCAAATGGGTGATTAATATATAAATTTATTATCAGCTCTTTTTTAATTTGTACGCTGCTACAGTGTAACCAATCGGGATTGGGGCTGAGAGCAGGAAGTAGAATACTCCGTACTTTGTTATTCCGGCCATTGAGAAAATGATGAGATTGGTTGTGATGCAGATCAGGTTGAGGGTGCCCATGACGAGACAGATGGCTGCACCTTTTTGGAGGATTGATATGATCAGCCCGATAATTCCGGTAAGTGCTGCCAGGAACATCGAAAAGAAGGGTAGGTATAACAGGCCGGTTATCTCCAGCATATCGCTGATGCGCTGTGGGGTTGGGAGGGTTGCAAAGGTTATTGTGAAGAAAATTACGAAAAATTCAAGAACCGGATTGGCTAAAATCATAAAGAAACTTATTATCAGTAATGCTTTGGCGGATCCTTTCATGACTGTGCTCCCATCATTAAATTGAAATATGGTTTTAATTATACTTTATTTTGGTATTGGGGACAATCTTTTTGTTATTTTATATTTAATTAGGGTTCCATACATATTTTGGACATCGTACAGGCAAAATAAGGATACTTATAATTGTAATTACGGAGGGAGACAACATATGGAGGCAATAAAGCTGATTGGCGTTCTGATTGTCATTATTGGCTTTTTATTGAAAAAGGATACTTTGGCGGTTGTTGTAATCGCCGGTATTGCTACCGGTCTGGTCGGGGGCATGAGTTTTATGGAGATCCTTGATGTACTGGGAAGCTCATTTTTGTCACAGCGGGTTGCCACTATTTTTGTACTTACGCTGCCGGTTATCGGGATCTGTGAACGTTATGGCCTGAAAGACAAGGCCGTTGACCTGATCCGGGTATTAAAAAATGCCACCACCGGACGGCTGATTACCGTGTATCTTGTGATACGGACGCTGGCAGCAGCCTTTTCAATCCGCCTTAGCGGCCATCCCCAGTTTGTCCGGCCGCTTATCAATCCAATGGCGAATGCGGCGGCGGTTGCCAGATACGGGGAGATATCGGTTGAAACCGATGACGAAATCAAAGGGTTTTGTGCCGCCAGTGAAAACATGGGGAACTTTTTTGCCCAGAACTGTTTTATGGGGGCCTCCGGTACTTTATTGATTGTCTCTACTCTGGTCGAACAGGGTTATGATGTGAATGCCCTGCAGATTGCCATGATGTCAATTCCTATTGCAGTTGCTTCACTTTTGATTGGAGCCATACACAATCAAATGTTTGATCGTAAAATAGCCCGGCAATACGGAAAGGGGAAAAACTGATATGACTTCAAGTGCCGTTTTCGCAGAAATATTTTTTTGTATCATCGGATTGATTTTTATTCTGGTTGGCATTAAGGCGCTCAAAGATCACGAACTGTCCCAGAGGGTACCAACCGCCGTCTTCTGGTTTATTCTGGCTTTTACATTTATTGCCGGCCCCTATTTCCCCAACTGGGTCACCGGTATATGTATTCTTGCCATCACTGTTATATCCGCATTTGGTCAGGTGAAACCAAGCAAAAGCAATGTCCCCGACCCTGATGATACAAGAAAAGCTGCTGACAGGGTCGGCAACCGGATTTTTATTCCGGCACTGTCACTGGCAATCGTTGCCCTGCTTGTTGCCACCCTTTTCAGTGTTCAGGTTGGTGCAAACAATGCCATCGGCTTTGCTGCATTTGCCGCCCTGGCTCTGGCATACTGGATTACGAAAGCTCCGGCAAAGGCCGCTGTCATCGACGGCAGCCGGATGATGGACAATGTCGGCCCGGTTGGAATACTTCCGCAGCTTCTGGCTGCCCTGGGTACTCTGTTCACTGCTGCCGGGGTTGGTGATGTTATCGCTTCGGCAGTATCTTCAGTAATCCCTAACGGCAATCTGCTTGCTGCTACTGCTGTTTACTGCCTCGGTATGGCGATATTTACGATCATAATGGGAAATGGTTTTGCGGCCTTTTCTGTAATCACGGTTGGCATCGGTGTTCCCTTTCTTATTGCCCAGGGTGCCAATCCGGCTGTTGTCGGTGCCCTCGGACTGACTGCCGGTTACTGCGGAACCTTAGTCACACCAATGGCCGCCAACTTCAATATTATGCCCGCCGCACTGTTGGAAACCCGCAATAAATATGCCATCATCCAGTGTCAGCTGCCGGTCGCTGCCGTCATGCTGGTCATTCACATCATCCTGATGTATCTGCTGGCTTTTTAACTGACAATATAAGGAGTACTGATATGAAAATTTTGCTGACTGCATTTGATCCCTTTGGCGGCGATAAGGTAAATCCCGCCCTGGAAGCTGTAAAGATAGTCCCCGACACAGTTGCCGGAGCCAGAATCATCAAACTGGAAGTGCCCACCGTATTCGGTAAATCAATTGAAAAAGTAGCCGCTGCCATGGAACAGGAGCGGCCTGACGTCGTTTTCTGTATCGGCCAGGCCGGAGGGAGGTTTGAATTAAATCCCGAGCGGGTTGCCATTAATCTGGAAGATGGACGCATTCCTGACAACGAAGGCTATCAGCCGATCGATAAAAAGATTTTTGAAGATGGTGCACCGGCTTATTTTTCAACACTGCCGGTCAAAGCTATGGTAACGGCCATCCGCGATGCCGGATTACCTGCCGGTGTGTCCAATACGGCCGGAACTTACGTATGTAATCATTTAATGTATGGTGTACTGTACACGATTCAAAAAGAAAGTTACCGTATGAGAGGCGGTTTTATGCATGTCCCGTTTATACCGGAACAGGTCGTAATAAGACCGGCACCCGCTCCATATATGGCACTTGCCGACATCGCGCGTGGAATCGAAGCCGCAATCACCGCCATCGTATCCAATGATGCCGATATTAAAGTCATCGGAGGTGCAGAACACTAGTTTATCAGAAAATAGGCATATGACGTATCTCCCTGCTCCGGTGATACAGCCATATGCCATTTTTCTCTTGTTATTACTTTCCGTTAAGAAAGCCCTCACCGTACACCTCTTTTGTTTCCGACACAATCAGAAATGCCTCTCTGTCAATCTGGTCAATAATCTCTTTGACCAGATAAAACTGCTTTCGCTCCACCACACAAACCAGTACATTTCCCTCATTCCTGGTGTACGCTCCCTGACTTTTAAAATATGTCGCCCCCCGCTCAAGCTGTTTTAATATGGTTTCTGCAATCTCTTCGTTCCGTTCAGAAATCACCATGATCATAGTTCCCCGACTCATGCCGTATAAAATGAAATCAATACTGTAAGTCGTACACACCAATGAAATCAAACCATATAAAGCCGACTCCAGATTTCCGAATACAACAACCGAAGCCGCGATTACCGCAAAATCAATAATCAGCAATGCATGTCCTGTCTGCATGTAAGGAAACCGCTTTTGCAGCAGCTTTGCCAGTATATCGCCGCCGCCGGTAGTCGATCCGCGCATAAACACAAGGGCCAGCCCCACCCCCAGAAATATTCCGCCAAATCCGGAAGAAATCAGCCTGTCCCCCTGATATACCGGCACATAAGGCGCTACCATTACATCCAGAACCAGACTCATAATCGCAACCGTCTTCAATGTTTTTAATGTCAGTGCCTTACCCAGATGAAGATAAGATAAAATCAAAAGAGGGACATTAAGTAAAAATGTCATTAATCCGATCGGCGCCTGACTAATATAATTGATCAGTAATGCCACTCCTGACACACCGCCCGGAGCAATCTTACATGGTTCCACAAAACAGTGCATACCGATCGCCTGCAAACCGGCACTGGCAAAATCATAGGCCAGATCCTTTCCCCATTCGTTTTTCATAGCCCGTTCTCCTTTACTTTTCCTTATTAGTATTCCAAATAATGGCACAAATAAACCATTCCATATTAGAACAATCACAAATCACAGGTTGTAATGATCACAGCCTTATGATATAATTCACCTCATATATTTATTAAAAAAGTATAAACTGAGGAGGCAGCGCATGAATAATAGCTCAATTGGCTGGATACTTGCTGCATTTGGGGTCTATTTGTTTGGGATGATCCTGATTGGTGCAAAGTATGCCAAAGAAACAAAAAATACAGAGGATTACTTTTTAGGAGGACGTGGTCTGAATGGGTGGGTGGCTGCTCTTTCTGCCCAGGCATCGGACATGAGCGGATGGTTATTAATGGGACTTCCGGGAGCCATCTATGCTTCCGGTTTCGGTGAAAGCTGGATTGCCGTCGGTCTGTTCGTTGGTACTGTACTGAACTGGCTGGTTATCTCCTCCAGATTGCGCCGCTACACAATTGCCGCAAACAACGCCCTGACACTGCCGGCTTACTTTGAAAACCGTTTCGAGGACAAATCCAAAACACTTCTGTTTATCTCCTCGGTTTTTATCGTAATCTTTTTCCTGGTTTACACAGCCTCGGCATTAGCTGCGGGAGGAAAGCTCTTTACCGTTGTATTTGGTCTTGATTACCGGATCGCACTGACTGTCGGCGCGGCTGTTATTCTGGCATACACCTTTCTGGGCGGCTTCATGGCGGTTTGTGTAACTGATTTTATCCAGGGACTGCTGATGCTGGCCGGACTCTTCTTAGTTCCGCTCATCGCCCTGTTTATCATTTCTCCTTCTAATCTTTTCACCCTAATCGGTGACAGCCAGGTTGCCGGAGGAACATCTTCTTATATGAATATCATGCATAGCGGCGGTTCACAACTGTCGTTTGTCAGCATTATTTCCAGTCTGGGCTGGGGGCTTGGCTACTGCGGAATGCCTCATATCCTGACCAGATTTATGGCAATCAGTTCTGAAAAAGAATTAAACAAATCAAAAGTAATCGGTATTGTGTGGTGTTTTATTTCACTTGCCATGGCTTGCCTGGTCGGTATCATCGGGCGGGCATATCTTTTGCCGGTGGTGCTGGGAAGTGAAGCGACCGGTACTGCCGAAAATGTATTCATTCAGATTATTCTAAAGGTGTTTACTGTTGATTTTGCCATACCATTTATCGGCGGTATTTTCCTTTGCGGAATTCTGGCTGCTATTATGTCTACAGCTGACTCGCAGCTCCTCGTCACTGCTTCTGCAGTCTCGGAGGATCTGTATAAAGGTATTATTAAACCCAAGGCAGAAGACCGGACAGTATTATCCGTCAGCCGCGTTACCGTTATTGTGATTGCTGCTGTCGCATATGTGATTGCATTGAATCCCAACAACAGTATTATGGGGCTTGTATCCAATGCATGGGCCGGGTTCGGAGCTACTTTTGGACCGGTCGTTGTCCTGTCACTCTTCTGGCGGAGAAGTAACCGTATCGGCGCTATAGCCGGTATGTTAGGCGGCGGCCTGACTGTAATTATATGGGATTACATTCCACTGATGAACGGATCCACTCTGGCTGCACACACCGGACTGTACTCTCTGGTTGTCGGCTTTTTGGCCGGTCTTATCGCTATGCTGGCCGGAAGCTTGATGACAAAGGCTCCTGCCGATTCAATCACCCGAACCTTCGATGAGGTTGCAGCAAATAAATAATTATGAAATTATATGATGAAGATATCAGAGATCCGCTTTGTGATTATCTGGAAGATCAGTATGGTAAAATCCGTATTTTTGAAGAAAAAAATATTGGCCGGGCACGGGCCGATATGCTGATGCTGACCGATGACAGCCTGATCGGAATTGAAATAAAAAGTGATGCCGATACCTATGAGCGTCTGAAACGTCAGGTCCGGTTCTATAACAAATATTGTGACCGCAACTACATAGCAATTGGAAAGTCCCATGCAAAGCACGTTGCCAAACATGTTCCGGATTTCTGGGGAATTCTGGTTTTTTCTGTTGATGACAACGGCATCCGGGTGACCGAGCAGCGTCCGCCGCAGGCAAACCCTAAGATTAAACAGGCATTCCAGCTTACGCTATTGTGGCGGCCGGAACTGCAGCGGATCCTTGAACGGAATAATCTGCCGCGGTATAAGCAAAAAAGTAAGAAGTTTGTGCAGCAGAAATTGATGGAGAAGCTTCCCTGGGATACTTTGAAGGCACAGATGTGTGAAGAGTTGTTTGAGAGGGATTATACTTTGTGGGCCGAGGAGCTGGAGGAGTATCGTCGTACATAAGGAGAGGGAATCGGGTCGTTGGGATAGCAACGGCTCGATTCCCTCTCCTTATGTACGATATGCTTACTTTTGAAGAAGATAACTCATTAATTTATAGCCCTCAGGCCGATAGATACCTGTGCTCGCAGCGGATTCTTCGGTGTAGGTAGTTATGCCGGAAGTTTTTTTATCGTTGCTTCTGTATAACAGGTATGGGATCGGGTCACATGTGTGGGTTTTTAGGGCCAGTGGGGTTGGGTGGTCGGGCATTACGAGGATAGAGTAGTCTTCTCCTACTTCGCCAAGGCCGGCCAGTAAAGGTCCTACGATCTTTTCGTCTATTAATTCAATGGCGCGGACTTTGCCTTCTATGTCGCCGTGGTGACCGCATTCATCGGGAGCTTCTACGTGAAGGTAGACGAAATCATTGCCGTCCAGAAGAGTTTTCAGGGCTGCTTCCATTTTTCCTTTGAAGTTGGTTTCGATCGTTCCGGTGGCTCCTTCTACTTTTATGACTTCCATTTCGGCACCCATTCCGATTCCCATTAACAGGTCTACTGCGGATATTACGGCACCTTTGACTCCGTAGGTTGCTTCAAACTGAGATATCTGGGGTTTGGTGCCTTCGCCCCAGAGCCAGATGGAGTTGGCCGGGTTCAGGCCGCGGCTGATGCGGTCAAGGTTGAGAGGATGGTCCTTCAGTACTTCGTAACTGCGTTTCATTAAATCCAGAACAACCGGGTTTGACGGCAGATATTCTGTGATTTTGCGGTCTGATATATCGTGAGGCGGAGTCAGGTCAAGACCGGTCGGGCCCTCGTGCCAGATCATGCAATGGCGGTAGCTGATGCCGGCGAAAAAAGCACGTTCGGTATCATTGAATGCTTCTTTTACCGCTTCCATCAACTGAGCAGCTTCTTCGGTGGATATTTCTCCGGAGCTATAATCTGCCATTGTCTTGTCGGCATAATCGGCTTCATCGGTCAGAGTGACCAGGTTGCAGCGAAAGGCTACATCTGTATTGTTCATTTCTATGCCCATGCTGATTGCTTCGAGGGGCGAACGGCCGGTATAACATTCCTGGGGATTGTATCCCATTACCGAGAGATTGGCTACATCACTGCCGGGTTTCATACCTTCGGGTACTGTCGTTACCATTCCCAGTTCTGCGTAAGGAGCCAGACTGTCTATGTGCGGTTTTTTTGCTGCCTGAAGCGGTGTTTTATTACCTAATGACTCTACCGGATAGTCCGCCATACCATCACCTAACATTACAATATACTTCATTTTTACTAACTTCCTCTCTTTTCCGATATATTATTGATGCAATGCTATATTATAGCTATATTAAATGCCTGCAGCAATCCGGGCTTCCATGATGCTGCGTAATTCGTCTACGATCTGCCCGGCTGACTTGCCGGTCTCGTCAATGGTTATTTCTGCGTATGTTTCATATAAGGGAACCCGCTCGTCGTATAGATCGCGCAGGGTCATGTCGTCCCTGACTGCAACACCTCTGTCGGTCAGGTCCCCGAGCCGTTCTTCCAGGTCTTCGTAAGTGAGCTTCAGGTAAACGACGATGCTGATTTCTTTCAAATGTTCCATTGCTGCTTTGCCGTACACCACACTGCCGCCCGGGGCGATCACGGATCGTCTGGCTGACAGACCGGCATTGATCCGGTCCTCGATCTGTAAAAATCCTTCCATGCCTTCCGTTTCAATGATTTCCTTCAGCAGTCTTTCTTCTTTTTCCTGAATGACAATATCCACATCCACAAAAGAATAACCCAGGCGTTTCGCCAGTAATACGCCTACGGTGCTTTTTCCGGAAGCAGGCATTCCGATTAATGTTATGTTTGATTTCATTTCACGTACTCCCTGTCAGCGTTTTTTTCTCACGGAATAACCGAATGTCCCCAGACACTTTCCGGTCTCCAGGTATTCACCGTGAGAATAGGCAACTAACTCTGTGTTGTTTAATTCGAATTTCCCCTTCTCATTCAGGTAGGCGGCATCTACATCTACTGCCAGAACTTCAGCCAGAAACATATGATGGCTGCCCAGTTCTTTTACTTCCGTCACCCGGCATTCCAGATTGACCGGGCTTTCTTCGATCAGTGGAACGGAAACTTTTTGCGCCCGGCCCCGGGTCAGCTTCATCTCTTTCCACTTGTCAACATCTTTTCCGGAACGGACACCGCAGTAGTCG
Organism: Lachnospiraceae bacterium; assembly: GCA_032073745.1. Classification (GTDB taxonomy): domain Bacteria; phylum Bacillota; class Clostridia; order Lachnospirales; family Lachnospiraceae; genus Brotaphodocola. The sequence continues at coordinate 25,069 of DAMAMW010000019.1, forward strand.
GCCGCCCGGACCAGTTTTCTGGTTGTCAGATTGATGATAAATTCACCGGTCCCGCGGATCATATGGTAGGAATACCGCTCAGGTCTTACCGAAATGTAAAGCATTGCCGGGTTGGTACAGATGGTACCGGTCCAGGCTACGGTGATAATGTTACTGTTGCCGGCCTGATCCGCAGCACTGACCATCACGGCAGGAACCGGATACAGCATATTGCCCGGCTTCCAGACTTCTGTTTTGCGCATCTTTTGCCTCCATGTTTACTTTTAATCCTCACAGGCGATCATAATGGATGGGATCAACTGTTTTTTTCTTGATACGACACCGGTTAGCTTTACCGATCCCCGGGCATGTTGATTATTGTTTTCTTCCAGCCGGAACGCATTCATAATCAGGCTTTCCGCCCCTGCCCCCTCACAGAGCAGCTCGGTTGACTCAGTCAGAATATTGGTCAGCATGAAGAAAATCATATCGACGCCCTGTTCCTCATGGGTCTTTTTAAGATATGGTACCAGACGCTCTTTCAGCGCTGCCAGCTCTTCTGCATTCAATGAACTGATCTGTCCCACGCCAAAAGATACCTTGCCGGCACTGAACCGCTTATAATCCTGATAGAAAATCTCCGCGTCACTTTTTCCTCTGAGGTTGCTGCCAGCTGCAAACATATCAGCTGCATACTTGTCAATATCGATACCGGCTTTGCTGGACAATGCCAGTGCGGCCAGACGGTCGATCTCGGTACAGGTCGGTGAACGGAACAGCAGGGTATCTGAAATAATGGCACTGCACAGAAGACCGGCCGTTTCTTTGTCGATCGGAACATTCATTTCGTTATACATCTGATATACAATTGTAGCGGTACAGCCAAGCGGCTGATTGCGGAAGAATACCGGTGCGATCGTGGCAACCGTACCCAGCTTGTGATGATCAAGAATCTCCAGAATATCTGCATTCTCAATGCCTTCCACCGCCTGATTCTTCTCATTGTGGTCAACCAGAATGATCCGTTTGCCTTTTGCACCAAGGAGATTCCGCCGGGAAATCATGCCTTTGTATTTGCCGTCCTTATCCAGAACCGGGAAATCACGGTGGCGTTTGTTTGCCATCACTTCCTTGATCTCATCGATAAAATCCGTATCTTCAAATGTGATCAGGTTCTCTGTCTTCATGAAGGAACTGATCGGCATACTCTGGTTGATCAGACGAGCTACCGTATAAGTATCATACGGTGTGGTAATTACCGTACAGCCATGTTCCTGTGCCAGTTTACAGATAGTCATAGATACATTGGCACCTTCACAGACGATGATACAGCCCGCGTCCATCTCTATAGCACAAAGCTGCGACTCATAACGATTGCCCAGAATCACCAGGTCATGCGGTGAAATATAATATTCCATCATGTCCGGGTTGGCGGCTGCAATCAGCACCTTACCCTGTTCGAAGTACTCCTTTTCATCACCAATCACCATGGCTCCTTCCAGTGTCTCGATGATGTTACTGTACTGGGTTCTGGCTTTCGATAAAATACTGCTGTCATAAACATTCATATAGGACCTGGTAATGTCACCGACGGTAATCAGACCTTCCAGAACCCCATAACTGCTGACTGCCGGCAATGTAACAACACCGGCCTCCTGCATCAAATTCCATGCCTTCTTGAGCGACAGATTTCGCTCGATGCCCCGGGTATTGCGGATCTCAATATCCTGAACCTGAGTCTTTACATTCTCGATCAACTCCGGTGCTTCCACACCAAAGTAGTTTAACGCGAACAGAGTTTCTTCATTAATATGTCCGGCTCTGCCGGGCACATACTCTCCCCCCGTTACCTTTTGTTTCAATCTGGCATAGCAGATTGCCGAACAAATGGAATCCGTATCCGGATTCTTGTGTCCGATCACGATTGTTTTCATTCTTTCTACTGACATACTACCTCCCGTTGTGCATCTCTTTGAGAATCTTACCATATTCGATCTATGTTTTTGTTATATTTCGCTCACTTTTTACACTCTATTTACATTGTGTTCATATTCTATTCATAAATGTTGCCTATACTAATTGTATAGAAAATCAAATATGTAGCTTGATTTCATAGTCAAATTGCACATAGATTTTTCATAATTGCCCCGGTTGAGCGAAAGCTCTCCGGGGTCTCCTCATGTCTCACGATTTATCTATTATACACCATCTTTTGCCGGCTTGTAAATAACTGTAATTTGTTAAACCATACCGGCCAGTTGTTGTCTTATTATCATTAGGCACGATCCAACATCCCCCATCCATAAATAAGGGCCCGAACCGCCAGAAAACTCTACGCAGCGTTTATTGTTTTTTTACCGCTGCATGGCTATAATAAAACAAGAGGTGAAAACATGAACCAGGAAAAAATCGGATCCCTGATCCAGAAATTACGAAAAGAAAAGAACTGGACCCAGCTCCAGCTTGCCCAGCTTATGCATATCAGTGATAAAACCATATCAAAATGGGAACGTGGTCTGGGCTGCCCTGACATATCCCTGATTGGCAGTCTGTCAGACATTTTTAATGTCGACCTTGAGAAATTACTGGCCGGAGAGCTGGACAGCAACGACCCGCAAGGAGGAAATATGAAAAAAATGCAGTTTTATGTTTGTCCGCACTGCTCTAATCTGGTGACATCTATGACTGATACCGCCGTCACCTGCTGTGGTAAGAAGTTAAAAGCAATGCAGCCGGAAAAAGCCGCCGATGAGGAAAAACTCAGCGTTGAAATTATTGAAAATCAATATTTTATATCATCAGATCACGAAATGACCAAGGAACATTATATTACATTTGTAGCGCTGCTGACCGGTGATACCATCCTGCTTCGCAAACAATATCCGGAATGGAATCTGCAGACGAGAATCCCTGTCATTTCCCATGGTCTCCTGGTATGGTACTGTACCTGCCATGGTCTGATGTACCAGATTGTATAGGAACGGAGGTGAAATATTGCGAATCGACCGACTGCTGGAAATTGTGATCTTGCTGATCAACAACGATTCTATGACCGGCCGACAGCTGGCCTCAAAATTTGACGTATCACTCAGAACCATTCAGCGTGACATCACTGCGCTGTCAATAGCCGGAATCCCTGTTACAGCCACCACCGGAGTGCATGGATGTTATTCCATCCTGGATAATTTTAAAATGTCCAATAACTTTGTTAAAAAAGATGACTTTACGCTGATCATTATGGCATTAAAAACTCTGAGTACCAGCTATGAAAACAGACGCCTTGACCAGATTCTGGACAAATACCAGTCTGTGTCGGATGGTTACGTTTTGCCCATCCACCTTGACTATAGTGTCACAAAAGAGGGAAATAAGATTCAACACAATAACAAGATTCTGGAGACCTGTATTGAAAATCACAATCAGGTCTTTTTCCAGTATCAGAATCCACAGGGAGACCAGACAAAACGCACCGTCAACCCGCTTATCCTGCATTTCAAGTGGTACTCCTGGTATCTGTTTGCTTTCGATCTTGACAAACAGGACTACCGCACCTTCAAGGTTGCCAGAATGTATGATGTCTCCATGAGCCGCCGGTCGTTTGAACATACGGCAGATGTCTATGATCTGCTCCGGCAGCATGAACAGGACTACTATAAGAACTGTGAACACATTCTCGTCCGATGCAGCAGCAAAGCACTTATATTATTAGAAGAGAATTTTCCTGATGCCGGATTTACCCGGGAGTCTGAGCAGTTCTGGATCATGGACCTTCACGTTCCGCCGACAGAACCACTATGGCAGTCATTACTGATCGGTCTGGGCAATCAGGTGGAAATCATAGCCCCGCTGCATTATCGTGATAAACTGATAGAAACAGCAAAAAAATTTATTTCTAATTACGACACATAGATGTCATAATTACTTTGTTATAGTAAAAGAAAAAAGGAGAATTTTATTATGACAACATTTCAGGAAGCAATTATTGGATCTGCCGACACACCGGCAAAAGAAGCCCTTTCATTTTTCGAACAACTGATTGGAGATTGGAATTTTGAATGGATCGACGGGAAAGGAACCGAAAAAGAACGGCATATACTGGGAGAATGGATATTCTCGCGGGTACTGAACGAATCCGTGATACAGGATGTTTTCATCTGCCCTTCCAGAGAAGAGCGGATTCACAATCCTCAACCCGATCAGGAATACGGGACAACCATACGTACCTATAATCCTGATAAACAGAAATGGGATGTTTGTTATACCTATGACGGCAGCATGTCAATACTGGAAGGACAGGTTGTTGGCAGTGAATTCATTATGGTTAAACAGGGAACCGCAAACGGCATCACCCAATGGCTCTTTACTGATGTCACTCCGGACTCATTCCACTGGATGAACCGAACCTCTTTTGATAACGGCAGCACATGGAAAACAAACGGAGAATTATTCGCTTCGCGAAAATAATTCTCCGGAAAATGTCATTTGGACTTTGTGCGTACTTATCCAAGCACCAACTTTGCCGCACCATAAATACCTGCATCATTACCAAGCTCGGCCAGACCAATCTTAGCCTTGTCTTTGGAAATCGGTGTAAACTCAATATAATATTTTTCAATCATATCGATCAAAAACTGCCCGGCTTTCGATACGCCGCCGCCGACTACAAACATCTGCGGATCAATTGTCATCGACAGCTGGGCCATCAGAATACCCAGACAGCGGCTGATGGTCTCCACCACTTCAAGAGCCAGTGCATCACCGTCTTTGGCTGCATCAAGCACATTCTTTGCTGAGACCTGATCACCGAATTCACGTAAAACCGATGGTGTATCAACCGCTGCCATTGCCCTTCTGGCTTCTCTGGCAATTCCGGTTGCACTCGCGATCTGTTCCACGCAGCCTTTGCCGCCGCAGTTACATACTTCTTCTTCCTGGTCGCGGACATGGATATGACCGATTTCACCGGCCAGGCCATGCTTTCCGGATATAATCTTTTCATCAATAATAACACCGCCGCCAACGCCGGTGCCAAGGGTAATCATAACAATATCGGTATATCCTTTACCGCCGCCCTTCCACATTTCTCCCAATGCTGCGACATTGGCATCGTTACCGCTAAGAACAGGAATACCTCCGAGCATACGGCTGAGTTCATGCTGGACATTGATATCACGCCATCCCAGATTAACACAAATGGATACAAAACCATCCGGCAGAACCGGCCCCGGTACGCCAAGTCCGGCCCCGATTAACTGGTCTTTCTCTATATTTCGCTCTTTTAAAACAGATTTAATCGAATCAGACACATCCGGCAGGATGAAACGTCCCTCCTCTTCTTTTCTGGTATGAACTTCCCAGTTGTGAAGCAAGGTGCCATCTGCCTGAAATAATCCCAGTTTTACACTTGTACCGCCAACATCAATTCCAATCGCAATTTTTCCCATTTTCATTTGCTCCTTATCTGCAGTCAGTTTCTTTTATTTTAATTTTATTTCTTTCATTACCTGTGGTCCGGTTACGATGTAGGTATTCGGAAATGAACCTTTGCGTATCCGCGACACCGAAAAATCAAAGTCTACTGCAAGCTTTTCAACCCCCGAAAGATTGAAAATGCGGCACGATTCGTCGTTATTCAGAATAACCATGTTCCCGTCTATCACTGCCTGGGTATAGTCATAAGTGAAGTTCCGGGTCAGAACCGAACTGCCGTCCTTGCGGTAAATCTGCATCTGACTGGCAAACTCGCCGTCATTGCTTCTGACAATGATACCAACATATTCGTCCGAGCAGAAAACCGTCTGGATCTCATCTTCTACCATAACCTGCTTCACCAGCTCCGGAGAAGCCAGGTTCTTTGAAGAGAAAAAGGTCAGGCTGTTTGCGGCAAATGCACAGGAATATGGTTCTGCCAGATACTGTACCCGCGCCACCATATTGTCCTTGAACGGCTCATCAAAGCCGCCGACCAGACGATTTGATACATTCTTTCCCACTTCAGAGAAATCATAAAAAACCACCCGGTTAAGCAATTCACCATACTGTATGTATACAAAAGAGCACATCAACTGGCTGCCGTCATCCGAAAGACTGATTGAAAACGGATAACCATTACCGCTCATATTGGTACGTATCATAATATCCAGCGCACTGCCGTCCTTACGAAAGAAATTGATAAAACTGGAAGTGGAGTCCTCGACAACTGCTGCGACAATTCCGGTCGCGGAAACTGCCACTTTACTGATCGGCAATACCGTTGAAGCCTTGCCCTGACTGCCGTCCGTATTGCAAATATAAATACTGTTCCCCTGCTTGTCCGCAATCGCGGCATAGTCACCGTTAACCACTGCGGTCGGGGATTTCATTTCGTAGCTTTCCGTCCAGATGGTCTTGCCCTTTTGATCCGTATAGGAAGCACCATCCTTGGTATATTTTAAAACGTTGCTGCCAAAAGGCTCATAACCGGCCAGACTGCCTTCTTTCATCTCCACTTCCCAGGCCACATCGTAACTGGCAAACTGATAAGTCCTCTGATAGTAAGTCCAGCCGCCTGCTGCCGATCCCAATAATACCAGCAGGATTGTAACCAGAATCATCCGGCGGCGCCAGATCCTGCGTCTCGCTTCACGGATAATCTCTTCACTGTCCTCCTGCCTGGCCGCCGGGCCACGAGGTTGATCTGAAGAAACCAGTCCCTGCCTGAGTTTTCTTTTTTTCGTTTCTCGATTCATGGAATTGATATCGGCCATGTTTTTCTCTCCTAAAAATGCACATACTGTTATAAGTATACATCATTTTTGAAAGATAATCAAACCTTATTCCATTGGCGGAAGGAACAGCTGCTGGCCTGCAGAAATGCGGTTTTCATCCTCCAACTGGTTCCAGGCACAGATGGTTTCAAGGTTTTTCAGGCTCTGATACTTATCAATACAGATGCCATACAAAGTCTCTCCATCCTGCACCACATAAGTAACCGCATTAGCCGGAACCTGGACCGGTACGGCTGCTTCCGTTTCCGGCTGCTCCTGAACTACCGGCAGGGTTTCTGTATGAGCCGGAGCTGTCGTCGGGCTCTCAGTCGGGCTCTCAGTCTCGATCACAATCTCGGCTTTCGTCGGATAGACATCGCCGGACACTTCTTCAAATTCCATCTCACCGCTGTCAGCCGTCTCTTCTCCGCGGGTAAGTGACAGCGCCCACTCTCTGGCCGATCCTTCCGGTACTGCTGAAGCGATCACACTCTCCATTTCCTTCATTTTCTGGAAATTATTAAAGGTGACAACACCACTGGCCAAAACCAGTACGGTCAGCATCCCGCAGGCTGTCCCAAGTACACTGACTGTCGAGTGCCGCTTCTTGATCTGCTGCTTCTTATCATCCATGCGCTGACGAAAATCCTGAATAACGCCGTCATGGTTCCCGGACTCAACACGTTTGACGTCCTTACGACAGACCATATAATCCTGCATCATCTGATTACGTTCATAATAAATGCAGTGGCCCCGCAGCTTGTAGAAACCATCGTCCGATGCTATGTAAATTGCCTCCTCCCCGTCAAGCCCGTTGTTCAGATACATCAGCTGGTGCTTTCCGGAAAAATACTGGCTGTGCTGTTTCCAGTAATTAAGAGGGCTCAGATTGTTGTCAGCTGAGCCGCACAAAAACCAGCCGACCACAACCCGGGCCGGAAACATCTGCTCGATCGTCTGATAGGCTTTCTGCCAGATATCCTCATGGAACAGGAGCTTGCCGTCACCCTGGGAGACTTCTTCCATCTCCATAGCACCATCGACCAGAATATAATTCATCCCGTCCTGATTGCGCATTTCTCCGAGCAAAAGCCCCACCCGCAGGTCTTGTCCACCCGCAGGGTATAAACGTTTCAAATATGTATTGACATAATCTTCTACATACAACTTCAAAATCTGATCCCGTTCGCCCACCTGTCTGATGTTCTTTGGCAGCCTGGGATATGGATTGTACAATTCTCCCATAATATTCAATCACCCCGTTGTTATATTCTTTATCTGCAAAAGTATATCACACCCGGGGCGCTGAATTTGTCAAAAAGAGGAGGCATTTTCCCAAAATTGTTCGACAAGGAAAATACTGTCACAAATGCAGTCCGCCATCTGCATGACGACTGCCAGTCTTACGCTTTGGAGCATCAGCGGATCATGATTGCCGCAGCCGCCCACGATACCGGTGATAAAAATATCGCCGACTTCCCGGAGATCTTTTTTCACACCGAGACCCGGCCGGAGTGATCCCTTGCCAAGCGTAATGTAGCCCACGTGATCCTGACTGCCGACCGAAGCATCTACGGCCACAACCACATGGCCCGGATATCGGAGCTCTATCATCATCATTGCCTGCTCCAGATTCATCGCATGAACCGGCCGTTCCAGCGTGCCGATAATGCGGGCACCACGAAACTGCTGTTCCTTTAGTTTGTATCCGATCAGCGGGCCCAGGCTGTCGCCGGTGGAACGGTCTGTGCCGATACACAGAAAGATGACTCCCCGCTTGCCCTGTTCTCTGATCGTATCATCAATCATCCGGTGTAAGGTACGGGCACATGTCTCCGTCTCAAAAGAATTCCCTGAATCAAAATAAAATATTTCTTTGTTTTGTGATAACCGTCGTCTCCATCCCGTCTTCATTGCAACCTGCCTGTACTTATTTTTTGTTACTCCTATTATAAGCACGGCACCGAGCTTTTATACTCGATGCCGGGACAGTTTCTTATATTCTTCGATTGCTTCACTGATATTGGAGGCCTCTCCCCCCTGAATAATTGTGGTTAATTCCGCTATTTTTATAGGATCTAAAAATTCCTGGCCAAGATAGGTACCATATTGATCGGTAATGAAGAGCCGCCCCTCTTTGACCTGAGATTCAATTACCTTTAATGAACGGGCCTGTTCCTGATATCTGGACTCAATACTGCTTATTTTTTCTCTGCTGTTATGTTCAATTTCATCAGTCAGGATATTCTTTGTGACATTTTCAAACGTATTCAGGGCTTCTTTTTTTTGTTCAGCAATCTCCATCAGCTCCTGCTCAGCCTGAGCTATCTCGTCATCAAACCGGTCCAGATTGTATTGTGCTTCATTCCGGTCCTTGCGAATCGTAGCCGTAATCAGACGAATCTTTTTATTATTACTGTGAATCTGATCCAAAAACATCCGGCCGGCCTTTAACACCTCCAGGTGCCTGGCCCTGGTCTTATTGCCAACCAGCACATAAATACCGCCGATAATAATCACATCAAGCAGATAGATGCAGACCAGATAGAGTGGGTTATGTTCCGAAATCAGATAGTAAACGGTACATGGTATCACCAAAAAGCTAATCAGTAAAAAAACTGCCAATGTTAAAATCTCTTTGAACCACCGTGGAAAAAACAGGCTGTAATATAACCTGGTATTACAAAACCAGGGAACCCGGTTCTGCTGAAACTCGCCCTTCATCTGAACCTGCAGTTCACGATTGTGACTGTGCAGTTCTTCTGTTTCTTCTTTGATGCGTTCTTTCACGCCCTGGCTTTTGGCCTTTTCACGCCTGCTCCGGGCACGTTTCAAACGGTCCTGTCCCTTGCTGATCTCTTTGTCATAGCTGGAACTGATTTCATCAGAGCGTTTTTTTACAGTCTGACGGATATTGTCGGCCAATGCTTTCTGTTCTGCCTCCAGTTGGCGTTCCAGCTTCTTCGTCTCCTGCACCAGATGACCTTCCTGATCCTCCAGCAATGATAATTTGTCCAGTGCTTCACGTGCCTCTGACAGAAAATTCAGGCAATCATCCTTTGTCTGTACCATGCCCCCGGTTCCTCCTTTGCCGACATCATCCCAAAACCTTATTTTTTCAGTTTACTATAGATTGCCTGGCAGGGCAAGAGGAAAGAAAGTTGATTTATTTTTTATTAATAGATACAAAAATACAAATTATCGACAAAATATACTTATTTTTTTTACTTCTTTGACGATGTATATCTATAGATTCTGATTTTATCAGACATTAAATCAACAGGCATTAAATCGTATATCAAAACTAGTATGTGTCGGGAGGTAGTACTATGGTTCTATTATACTTATTTATCGATACCGGATAACATAACTGATCCAGTACCTGATATCAGTTATACACCAGTACAGCCGGTATCCGGCCACAGGCTGTCTGTCGCAGCTACCATAGAAAGGAAAAGGTATATATTATGAAAAATATGAAAATCGGGAAAAAATTACTTGTAACATTTGGTACCATATTTATTATGCTTATGGCTATCGTGATCGTATCCATCACTTCTTTAACCAACACACGCAGCAACTTTGACAGCTTTTATCTTACCGGCTATACAAACACCAGCAAAGCAATGGACATGCGCCGGGCCATTCAGGCATCAGCCAAATATATTGCTTATACCGTTATGGAACATGATGCAGCAAAAGCAACTGAATATCATCAGATGATGGATACGCAGATGACCCAGTTAAAGGACGGTATCACTTACTTGGAGCAGAATTACCAGGGCGACCAGTCATTAGTAAGAAGTTTAAAAGAAAAAATAAATGCTCTTGAAGATCCTATAAACAGAGTAACTGAGCTGAGTATCAACGATCAGGCCGACGAAGCTACTGAGCTATATTTTTCAGAAGTTTACAACGGCTTTTCAGAAGCCAATGTTTTCCTGGAGCAGATATTCTCCGATATGTCAGGCCGTGCAGAAACATCCTATACAAGTGCATCATCTACTATAAAAACCACGACTGCAGCGATGATTGGAATTTCAGTTATTGCAGTTGTTATCATGATCGGAATGGCTCTGTATCTGACACGTAACCTCACCACACCGATCAAAGAACTGGAGAAGGCTGCCAAAGATATGTCTGAAGGTGACCTCAACGCGCAGTTAACCTACACCTCCAGAGATGAATACGGAATGCTGGCCGATTCCATGCGGCTGCTCATTACCAATGTCACCAGTATTATTAAAGATTTGAATGAGCTCCTGCACCAGGTATCATCCGGCAACTTTGACGTGGATTCCAAAGCGGCAGGCAGCTATGTCGGTGATTTCGCCCCGCTGCTGACATCCATCCGTGCCATCACAGAAAGCTTAAGCGATGCCATGTCACAGATTCACGTTTCATCAGAACAGGTTTCATCCGGCTCAGAACAGGTTTCATCCGGAGCTCAGGCCTTATCACAGGGTGCCACCGAACAGGCATCTTCAGTAGAAGAACTGGCCGCTACCATTAATGAAGTTTCAGAGCAGTTAAAAGGAACCGCGTCCTATGCCCAGAATGCTTCTTCACTGGCGAATACTGCCGGCGAATCAATGGCTGTATGTAACGCTCAGATGGATGAAATGATTCATGCTATGGGAGAGATTGATACCAGTTCCAGTGAAATCAGCAAGATTATCAAAACAATTGAAGACATTGCGTTCCAGACCAATATCTTAGCACTGAATGCAGCTGTAGAGGCCGCCCGTGCCGGTGAAGCCGGAAAAGGTTTTGCTGTTGTTGCCGATGAAGTCCGTAACCTTGCCAGCAAGTCAGCCGAAGCATCCAAGAATACCGCAACACTGATTGAAAATTCTGTTGCTGCTGTCGGAAAAGGAACCTCTCTGGCAAATGCTACCGCCGCAACTCTGCTGGATGTAGTACAAAATGCAAAAGAAGTTGCAGAAAATGTAAGTAAAATCGCGAATGCCGCCAACGAGCAGGCTATCGCCATTGCCCAGATTACACAGGGAATTGATCAGATTTCCAGCGTGGTTCAGACCAATTCCGCTACCGCCGAAGAAAGTGCTGCTTCCAGTGAGGAATTATCCGGTCAGGCTCAGATATTAAAGAGCTTGGTAGGTCGTTTCACATTAAAAAACGGCCAGGGTTCCCAGATGAAGAGCAGCTACTCTTATAAACCATCTTCTGCCGGTACCGAAATGACAAGCTACACAAGCAACAGCATGGATAAATATTAATATTATACAGGCATATAAAATGCGGCAGGAAATTGAAAAATCAATTTCCTGCCGCATTTTACGGTAAAACCAAAGTCAAATATCATGCATACACATCCAGCAGCCCTTTTCCCGCAGGCGGCGCTGCCTTCTGCATCATATCGATCATTGCCTGTCCCTGAATCTCAGCGGTGTCAAGAACCTTTTCCATCAATGCGACATTAACCGCAGTGAGTGTCTGCGAGCTTTTCATACCGATGCTGGTTGCCGCTATACTGGTCACCATGTCCATATCTCCATCCCCTTTCAATGTGCTTTATATTTGTTAAACATACGGCCCGGACTGACCGGATCCAGAACCTGCAGTTTACATGCAATATCTTCCTCTGGCCGGATAAGATTATACAGGTTGATATACTCCCGTCTGATCCTCTCTGACGGAACAATAATCATATCTGCCAGTTCCACCTGAGGCAGCAGGCAGTCGCCCTCATTCACTGTCTCATCATCGCCGTACACCGGCATATAGATTAATGCGCCGCAGTTTTCTTTCACTTCCAGCAGGTCATAACCAAAGACTGCACCGGCACCATCCTGACCGGCATATGGTCCGTCAACAAAGACCAGATCCGGGTCACAATACCGGATATCAAAGCTGTCATAGTCAATCGCACCGACTTCTGCCGGCAACTCTCCCGTCTCATCACACACCAGCCCCGCCAAACCATTTGACTGGTTCTTGATATAAGGAGCCACCACCACCTGACAGTCATACTCCGGCGTCGCCCGGGCAACCCGCCAGAGTTCTTCCATCTGCTTCCACCGTTCTGCTTTGCAGAGCAAAAAAACAACACTCAGCCTGCCCTCAACCTCTCGTTCCAGGGCCGCCGAAACTTCTGCCCGCTTTCCCGCCAATACTCTGCCCATCTGAAACCGTTCCTGCAGCGTCTCCGCTATCATATACTGATAAAGATACTCACAATAATCTTCCAGGTGTCTTACCACCTCTGTGCCGTCTCCCTCAGCCTCCTCAATCGCTGTGCCTATAGCTATCGCAGAACTCTGCATATCACTGAGAAGCTGATGAACTGCATCCTCGTCTTTTTTTTTGGTTCGGGAATCCAGAATTGCTTCTGCTTTCCCCAGCGTTACAATCATATCCCTTATTTTCTGTTTTTCCTGTTCACGCATAAATTTACCGCCCTTCTCATGTACTGCTAATATATATATCGGCACTTTTGTTACTTTCATAATAAACAATCATTTTGCCCTTATATTTTTTTAATTTTAGCCGATAAATAACTATATTGTTTTTTATATAAAACTTTTAAAAGGGCGGTGTATAAATAATGGATAAAGGTATGGAAAGCATGCTTGACGCATACTTATATGAATGCAATTCGCTTTTGGACCAGCTGGATGAGATGCTGGTTGCAGATGAAAAGGCAGGTGATTTTTCATCTGACGATGTCAATGAAATTTTCCGAATCATGCACACCATCAAAGGTTCCTCTGCCATGATGGAATTTGACTCGCTTTCGACAATCTCCCACCACATAGAAGACCTATTTTTCTATATCCGTGATAAGGGGATTGAATCTCTGGATTCAGAACATAAAAAAGAACTTTTTAATCTGATGTTCCGTTCCGAGGACAAGCTGCGGGGAGAGATATCTAAAGTAGAACAGGGTACTCCTCTGTCGCCAAATGTTGATGATCTTGGAAAGGAGATTAATGATTTTCTGAAAAAGATCAGCAGTGCATCAACAGCCGGTGAGAGTTCTCCGGCAGCCCCGGAAAACACGGTGGAGATGGCCACTCATCTTCCAGAAGATTCTGATGCCCGGTTTTTCTATCATATCTATCTTGATGAAGGCATCGGAATGGAGAATCTGCGGGCTTATATGATCGTTAATTCTATCAAAGAATGCGGCCTGGATTTTCGTTATTACCCGGAAGATATGGATTCCAATCCTGACTCCTGTAAAAGCATTGTGGAAAATGGTTTCTTTCTGGCCTTTGATGCTCCTGAGGCTGCGTCACAAGCCGAAGATATCATTCAGACCCAAAACTATATTGGTTCCTACGAGATCATTGCTGCCCCCGGCCAACCGGAGCAGCCTTCACCGGAAGCTGCCGGTGAAGCGGACACAGAAACCGCTTCTGTATCCGACTCACCCAAAAATGAGAGTGCTGCGCCATCTGCTCCTAATTCACCACAGCAGACAAGTGCTCCCGTCAAACAGAGCCTTATCAGTGTAAACCTGATGAAGCTTGACAGCCTGATGAATATTGTCGGCGAAATTGTCATCACGGAATCTATGGTTACAGCGGCTCCGGAACTGCAGTTACTGCCTCGCGACAGCTATGATAAGTTCATGAAGTCCGGCCGCCAGCTGCGCAAGCTGACAGACGACCTGCAGGATATTGCGATGTCTCTCCGGATGGTTCCCATCTCCGGTGTTTTCCAGAAGATGAACCGTATCGTCCGCGACATGAGACAGAAATTAGACAAAGACGTACGCCTCACCATCATCGGTGAGAATACCGAAGTTGACAAAACCATCGTAGACAGTATTCAGGATCCGATTATGCATATTGTCAGGAACAGTATGGATCACGGCATTGAGGAGACAGCTGCCGAACGAATCGCTGCCGGCAAAAACCCTCAGGGCGAACTCATCTTATCCGCTTCCCATACCAGCAGTGAAGTTGTTATTACCATTGCCGACGACGGTTATGGTATGGATCCCAAGAAACTGCTTGCCAAAGCAAAAGAAAAAGGTCTGCTCACAAAACCGGAAAGTGAATATTCTCGAAAAGAAGCACTTGCACTCATTATGTATCCGGGATTTTCAACGAACCAGCAGGTCACTGAATATTCCGGCCGTGGTGTCGGCATGGATGTTGTCCGGAGAAACGTAGAAGCAGTCGGCGGCTCTGTCTCTATTTCAAGCGAGGATGGTCAGGGCACAACCGTAACGCTTAAAATACCACTGACCCTCGCAATCGTGGATGGAATGAAGGTTACCGTTGGCAAATCCGTCTTCACAATCCCGATCGCCAACATCCGTCAATCCTTCAAGATTACGAATGATCAGATTATTCATGATGAATATGGTAATGAGATGGTATCACGAATGGACAACTTCTATCCGATTGTCCGGCTGCATAATTTTTATGGTATTGAGACAGATATTACCTCTATTGAAGACGGCATTCTGATGTGGGTGGAAACTGCAGACCGTTCCTACTGCCTGTTTGTTGATGATCTTCTCGGCGAACAGCAGGTAGTTGTTAAGCCTGTACCGGTATTTTTGAACAAGTTTGAACTCAAAAACTACGGCATCTCCGGGTGTACCATTCTGGGTGATGGAAACATCAGTATTATTCTTGATATTCCCAGCCTGTTTGCTGCTGCTCTCGAAAATATTTAAGTGGAGGTATCAATCATGTCAGAACAAATAGAAAATCAGAATGAACAGACCACACCGGTTCACCAGACACGCAATACCATTGAACGCTGTCTCACCTTCGACTCCGGTGACCTGATCCTGTTCATCAGCACAAATTATGTTGTCGAAATCATCAATGACCATACCATCACTCCGCTGCCGATGGTACCGTCGTTTGTAAAAGGTCTGATCAACCTGCGCGGACAGATGCTTCCTGTATTGGACATCCGCCTGTGCATGGGCAAACCGCAGGCAGAATATACCAGCCAGACATGTATCGTTGTCCTGGATGTCAACTCGACTTCCATCGGAATCATCGTAGATTCCGTACGGCAGGTTCTGGATGTCGACTTTAGCACGGTAAGCCCGATTCCGGTTAAACGGCAGCAAAAGCTTTTAGATGGAATGATTACCATGGAAGATGGCACCGTAATGATGTCATTCGACTGCGATGCCTTGAATCACTGCCATTAATAAAAAGAAAGCCGAGGTTTTTACATGCTGACCTTAACCGATGCCGATTTCCGCCGGCTATATACCTATATCCAAAAAAACTATGGAATTGATTTAAGCAAAAAAAAGCAGCTGATTGTCAGCCGTCTTACCAACACACTTTCCGCACAGGGTTATACTGGTTTCGCTCACTATGTAGACGAAATTGTTTCCGGAAACAATAAAGAGATGGTAACATTTATGCTGAATAAGCTGACTACCAACTATACATATTTCCTGCGCGAAGAAGCACATTTTAACTTCCTTAAGGATACTGTACTTCCCGTTCTTGCCCAAAAGCACGAACGGGATAAAGTGCTTTCTATCTGGAGTGCGGGGTGTTCTTCCGGTGAAGAACCTTACACCATCTCCATGTACCTGAAGGAATTTTTTGGCCCTGAGGCCGACTCCTGGGACACGAGAATCCTGGCAACCGATATTTCACAGCAGATTCTGAGTAAAGCTCAAACTGCCGTATATCCACCTGAAAGCCTGGAAAAACTTCCTGCCTCATGGAAGCAGAAATATTTTGTCAAAAACAATGACGGCAATTTTACCATCGCTCCTGTTATCAAAAAAAATGTTATTTTCAAGACATTTAACCTGATGGATCCGATTCAGTTCAGGCGTCCCTTTGATTTGATATTTTGTCGAAATGTAATGATATATTTTGACCAGCCTACAAAAAATGCATTGGTGCGTCGTTTTTATAATGCGACAGTACCCGGCGGGTATTTATTTATCGGACACTCAGAAAGCCTCAATAAGGCCGACTGCCCTTACCAGTATTTAATGCCTGCCATGTACCAGAAAGTTCCGCCTTCTGGTTTCAGATAACATTTAGAAAGAAGGGTTTCGCTATGTCAAAAAAAATACGACTTATGGTCATTGATGACTCTATCGTATTTCGTAATTTCATTATCAGCAACATTTCCGCTGATGAACGTTTTGAAATTGTCGGATTTGCAATAAACGCCCTGGATGCCAAACAGAAAATACCAATATTGAAACCGGATATCCTTACATTAGATATCGAGATGCCGGGAATGTCAGGGATCGAATTTCTGAAAGACTTCCTTCCCACACATCCAATCCCTGTAATTTTGGTCTCCTCGTTGGATTTAAGAGTATTTGATGCCCTTGCTGCAGGTGCCGTTGACTTTGTCAGAAAACCGGATGCAGAAAGTAATTTACGCAAGGAAGCATTTATCTCAATGCTGATTTCAAAGCTGGTAACAGCCTCACAGTCAAAAGTTCGTGCCGCCACCGCTGCACCGGCTCCTGCGGCCACAGCTCGCAGCGTCATGGCCGCCAAGTCATTGACGCCTGCCAGACTGAATGCGGCAAATGATATGGTGATTGCAATTGGTGCCTCTACCGGCGGCACAGAGGCGATCCTGGAGGTTTTAAAACAATTCCCGGCCAATATGCCCGGAATTGTTATTACCCAGCATATGCCGGCAGGATTTACTGCAATGTATGCTGAGCGCCTGAATCGTCTGTGCAAAATCGAAGTACGGGAAGCCAGACATGGTGACCGCATTCAGCCCGGTCTGGCACTTTTAGCACCAGGCGGATTGCAGATGAAGGTCGTCCGTATCGGCAACGGTTATGCCGTAAACTGTACCCATGCTGAGAAAGTAAACGGACATTGTCCTTCTGTTGATGTACTTTTTAATTCCGTTTCAACTACAGTTCGGGATAAAGCGATAGGTATCATCTTAACCGGAATGGGAGCTGACGGAGCCGCAGGACTCCTGCGGATGCGGAAAAACGGAGCTTATACCATCGGGCAGAACAGAGAGACCTGTGTGGTATACGGCATGCCTATGGAAGCCCAGAAAATCGGCGCGGTATGTCACCAAACAGCCTTAAGCGCCATTCCCCAGACTGTATACAACCATCTTAACTGCTTATGAAAAAGAAAATAACAAACCATATTATACAACGCCTGATTGCCGGTGGTATCGTTTTGTCATCAGCGACTCTTTTTGGCAGTCTTTTTTATTACTATAACTCATTTAATGCCGCCGGTGAAACTAATGCCGCCTATCAGCTTACCGGAACAGCTAAGGCAGGGTCGGGACCTGATTCGGATTTCAGCGCTGCCGGCAATTACAGTTATGATACTAATGCAGATCCTGATTCAGCTGTGGCTGATAGTGACAGTGAGGAGGATATGAGCAATATCCCCACTATGGAAGCTATTCCAGAAACCACTTCAGAATTCATTGCCGAAACCACTGCTGAAACCGAAGCAGAGAATGAATCAAATTCTACATCTCTGTTAGAATCAGTTCCCGATATTCAATCATCACCTGAAGATGAAGCAAACGATTCTGTCTTCCAAAACTCCGGATCAGTCCCGTTTGTCGTTTCGACCCAGACACTGGGAAATGTTTCAGATATCATAACAACCGAAGATTATGCAGCTGATACTTCTCTTTACGTAGCAATGTTAGATACTGAAATAGGGCCAATGATTTATTATAACCAGGGTGACAAAAGGTGGCGGGACTATCTCTATGGCGGCAGTGATCCGATGAAAAAATACGGCTGCGGACCTACTGCAGTAGCAATGATTATCAGCAGCTTTTCACCGCAGGGTTATAACATTACCCCTGTTAATATGGCAGACTGGGCTGCTGCCAATGGCGGTTATGCACCACAAGGCGGTTCCTATCATTCCATGATCCCCAAGTCCCTTACTGCATATGGTCTGCACGTGGAAGGGGTTGAACTTTATTCAGAAAAAACCGCCGCCGATTATCTCCGTTCCGGGCATATCCTGGTTGCACTGATGGGTGAAGGTGCTCTCACGAAAAACGGACATTTTATTATTATCACAAAAATACTTGATAACGGCAATGTCTATATCGCCGATCCGGGCAAATTTGGTAACTGTACCAAAGAATGGAATCTCGCCCAGCTAATGAACGAACTAAAAGGCAGTTACAACAGCGGCGGTCCTTTGTGGGCAGTCAGATATTAAGATAGAGTGCACTCCGATCAAACAATTCGATTACACTCTATCTTTTATATTTGCGAATTACTCACCTGCTGTTGCACGGTCAAAACTCTTCTGCTCTTCTGATGATAAGGTATCTCTCACAGCAGCTGTCAGTTCCTCAAAACCAACCTGCATGGATGCTTTCAAAACAAACACTCTATCCTTTAAACTATTAAAATCATACAGATAGCCTAAAAACTGAAGCACCGCTGCCGGAGGCTCATTACGAAAAGCTGTGAGCAATACTGCCAGGGTTGTCATAATGTATTTTTGTGACTTAAGCAGAGTAACGCAACAACTGACACATTTGTCCATCTCATTATTATTATAATGGCACACAGCCAACAACTCCCATGTCCCCGGGAGATTACCGGTCAGATGAGCTGCCTGACTGCTGTCTCCATATTGATTCAGTAAGTTGAGTGCCCGCTCCAGATAGAATGCTGCTTTTCCAAAATCCTGCTTATGCGCAAAATATCTCCCGACATTGTAGTCAAAATCAGCATCTGTGGGGATTTTCCTGGTCGCCATATGATATATTTCCATTAACCGCTGCTCATCATCCTTCTTCGCCAAATGAAACAGCAAATTTGCAAATGTTGTCGAAATTCGTATATCGGCTTCACATTCTACCGAATCCATAGCAGCAATTGCTTTTTCATACCACTCCACTGCAAGCTCTGGCTCACCTTCCGCGCCATAACAGTCTCCCATGTACCCCATCAAAATGCTGTTTTCAGGATCTTCCTCCAGTTCTTTTAAAATAAGCGGACGATTGCGCTTACCTTTTTCCCCCTGGCCCGCCACTGATTGTTTATATCCATCATGTAGAATCGATAACTGCTCACTGGCATCGACATAATTATCTGTTGTCAACGCCTTTCCATGATAAGTCAATGCCTCATGAATACGGCCAAAATACCTGAGACCACGCAAGTTCCTGAATAGCCGCATCTGGGTTCCACCGCAGAAAACCTTCCCCGCATCATCCAGATTCAACCATTCCGTAACTACAGCTACAATTTTGCTATAATGAAGTTCTTGCAGATAAAGTGGTAATTTGGATGCCATTTCAGATACAAAATATTCATCTGCATCTAAAAAAGCAATCCAGTTTCCCTGCGCCTGTTCGATTGCATAATTTTTAGCCGCAGCAAAATCATTGATCCACTCAAAGTGAAATACTTTTGCCCCCATTTGTCTGGCCAGCTCCACAGTCCGATCCGTACTGCCGGTATCCACCACAATCTGCTCAAACATAATATCTCGCCCCCAGGATAAGGCTCGCTCAATATTCTGTTCTTCGTTTTTTACGATCATACACTGGGATATCCGTACCCCCTGCCTATCTGACACTCCCGCCATTATTACTCCTTTCTATCCCCAAGCGCTTTAGCTGCTCCCACTCCTCGTCGCTGATCAAGACCTCAACCTTACAAATAAGGCTATCGTAAGATGCCATCTGCACTGCCTTAAGGATCAATACCTTATCCTTTAAAACATCCAAATGATAAAGCTTATCTAAAAAATCAAATAAAAACTCAGTATAATCAACCTGGGCCTCCATACCATTCCTTTTAAATGATAATAACAGAAAATATAAAACTTTTACATTATACGGATTCACTTTGAGTAGGTTGACAGCTGCTTCTACCGTCTGCTCAAAACAATGGGAGTGATAGTGGCAAACGACTAGATTCTCATATACCGTTTCCAGATTTGCCGCCAGCATCATAGCCCGGTTAGTGCAGCCAAACTGTTCCAGCTTCTGCAGTGCACGTCCAAGATATTTCCTACCTTGTTTATAATCCTGCTTTTCAGCATAATAACTGCCTAAGATATAATCAAAATCAGCTTCTTTCGACATCCTTTTGATCGCACTCGTATAGAGTTCAAGAATGGCGTCCTGCTGATTGTTATTTTCCTTATCCTGTTCCACTAACATCAGCATCAGCTTTGCATAAGTTGCAGCACTGCGCTGATCTTGTTCTGATATATTCCCAGGCATTCCCGATATGGACCGCTGATACCATAACCTGGCACTTACATAGTCTGCCGCTGCATAATATTCATCCCCCATATACCCGGCCATTTCGTAATCATCCGGATGTTCGCCAAGTTCCAATTCAATTAATTTTAAATTCCTCTTATCAATGTTTTTCTTTTCAAAAGCTTCACCGGCATATCCTGTATGATAAATTGCAATCTGACCGACGGCATCCCCCACGTGCATCGGATGTCCATCAGCAAAACCAAGCTGTTCATGAATCCGGCGCCGATAACCAAGCCCCGGAAGGTTTCTGAATATCCGCACCTGCGTTCCAACCAGATTGACCTCGCCATCAGTTCCCAACTGCAGCCATTCCGTTGAAATTGCATCGTACTTATCGCCAACCTGTTCAATTATCTGATAAAGCTTCCCGGCATCATCAGCTGTCATATACTCATCAGCATCACAAAAAACAATCCATTCTCCCTGCGCCTGACTAATCGCATAATTTTTAGCAGCCGCAAAGTCATTGATCCAGGAAAAATAGTATAGTTTTGCCCCCAGCCCAGCTGCAATTTCAACTGTCTTGTCATCAGAACCGGTATCGACCACGATTTGTTCCCACATAATACTCCGCCCCCATCCCAGAGCCTTTTCAATATTCTTCTCTTCGTTTTTAACAATTAAACACTGAGAAATACGCGGTCTATTCGCCATTCCTAATTCTCCTTTTTAAAGATAGAAAGGGGCTGTCGTACTAACGATTAATTAATCGTAGATACGACAACCCCTTTCCTAATGTCTCAATTATCTCAGCAGATTCAATACACCCTGAGGTGAGGAGTTAGCCTGAGAAAGCATAGACTGAGCTGCCTGTAACAGAATATTATTCTTTGTGTAGCTGGTCATCTCTTCTGCCATGTCTGTATCACGGATACGGCTTTCAGCAGCTGTGATGTTCTCAGAAGTTACCTGCAGGTTATTGATGGTGTGCTCAAGACGGTTCTCAGCAGCACCAAGTTTAGCACGGTACTGAGAAACTTTATTGATAGCTGTTTTAATTGCGTTAATTGCACTATTTGCAGCAGTTACCGATGAGCCATCAATTTTCAGAATGGTGGTTTTAGGACTAGCTTTACCAAAGATTCTGCTGGTTGTCATTTTACTTGCATTAACGGTGATTGTTTCAGCCTTTGTCGGACCGATCTGGAATGTCATTTTTCCACCAGTAGTTGGGGTCTCGGCCAGCATCTTAACACCATTGAAATCAGTATGATTTGCAATACGGTCAATTTCATTAACCAACTCATCCATTTCAGACTGAATATTGGTACGTGCTACAGAGTTATATGTACCATTCGCTGACTGCATAGCCAGGGTTGTCATACGCTGAAGCATGGAATGAATCTCAGTCAATGCACCTTCTGCAGTATGGATCAGACCGATCGCATCGTTAGCATTGGCAGTAGCCTGATTCAGACCGTTAATCTGAGATCTCATAGATTCGGAAATAGCAAGACCAGCAGCGTTGTCGCCGGCACGGTTGATCTTATAACCGGATGACAATTTCTCTAAGTTCTTGTTTAATGCGGTCTGGTTTGTTCCTAAGTTTCTGTAAGAGTTATTAGCTGGTATGTTGTGTTGAATAATCATAAATAAATCCTCCTATTTTTTAATAATTCGGCGGTAACATCCTTGTTCCGCTATACACACTCGCGCGTGGGCCCTCGCTGGAGTGTGGTTGTAAAGCTGTTGTTTATATTAATTTTGCTTTACATCATATTACATCGACTATTTTTTTAATTATATAAGTAATTTTTAGTATTATTTCAAATTTTTTACGCTTTTACCATTTATAGATCATAATTAATATATCGGCTTTTCTTACAAAAACTTAACAGCTTTTATTCAGAAAAAATATTTTTTAACCTTTCCTGCGCCGGCAAGTACCCGAAATCGGCAGATTTCCGGTAATAGGCCTTCGCCTTTTCCGTCTGCCCCGATACTTCATACCAAAGCCCCAGATTATACGCTGCTTTAAATGACCCTGTGCCGACTACACCGCCCTGTTCCTGAGACTCACCGATTGACAGGCATTTCAGATAACTCGCCTCGATCTCGGGTAATAAGTGGGCGTATAAAGCCACATCTGAAAGTACCAGCTTCATATAAAAGAGGCCGCACACAAAACAGAAGTCTGCCCGATCCCCCAGCCGGCCCCGCTCATGATTAATGACTTCCAGAGCATCCTGAAGACATTTTGAATCACCAATATCAAGAAGCGTATAGAGATACAATATAACCCCTTCAATATAGTAGCCGTTTTTTTCCGCACCATATTGAAGGGGATCTGCCAGACACCCGGCATAAAACGTCCGGAACCACTTAAGACTATCCTGATACCGTTTTAAATTCCGTAATGTTGATGCCATCTGAAAATGATAATACATATCATGAGGAAATTGCTTCACCGCCGCCTCAAGATACGGCAAATTCCGCTCTCCCTTATTTTCCTGAAGATAACCGTCATGGTCCGCCGTCAGTGGGATCTGATAACATGGGTGGTCCGTATCCGGCTGTTCATGGATCTTCCCTGTATACCGAATCCCCGCCGGAAGAAGTCTGGGGATTGCTGTGACATTGACGCTGATCCCCTCTCCATCCTGGTATTGGTCATACCTTGTAATAGCTCCGATCCACCTGTTCCCCCAACGGACAACATTCTTCTCAATCATTTCTGCCAGTTCTGTTCTGGTGCAGGGCCGGAGATACTCATCCGCATCTAAAACCAGATTCCATTCCCCCGTTGAATGGCCCAGGGCAAAATTACGGGCAGCTGAGAAATCATTGGTCCACTGATAATCATATACCCTGGCACCAAACCGCTCCGCAACCGCCTTCGTTTCATCATCAGATCCGGTATCAGCTATTACAATCTCGTCCACCAGATGAACTGCCTGTTTCAGGCACTTCCCCAGTGAACGTTCCTCATTTTTCACTATCATAACCAGACTGATTTTCACGTGCTTTTCTTCTGCCTTTCCAATAATATCTTATATACATAGGAGCGTATTGCTGCCTCAGCTCCCGCCGACAGATCTACAAATCTGCATCCGTAACCATATGCTCCGCCCGGAACATGTTTTACCCACAGCGTTTTTGTCTTAAACTCCCGATCCATATTGCGGAACGTATATTTGAAAGAAAGCAGCTGGTCCTTATTTAATGGCTGTCTTGTTGTAAAATAAAGTCCGCCGGCACTCAGGTTCTCAATTGTGCCGTAAAACTCAACCTGCTGATCCGACTTAAACGAAACTTCCAGATTCGTTCTTGTCCTGACATCACGCTGGCGCTGTACAATCTCAATGATCTCAAGTATTTTACAGTCCCCCATCCAGGGTTCTGCCACAGTTGGATAGGATGGATTTCTGAAAATCACAGTCTCACATACTGCCACAACAAGCCCTAACTGCTCATCGAAAAAATCCACCCTGGATTTCACCCGTGCATCATGTAATTTATAATTATCAAAAAACAATGACACTCCGTCTTTCGTATGTACTACTCTGGCCTCCGACAGGCGCTGCCCCTTCTTAGTATATACCATGCATCTACTACAGTCCTTCAGTACCATATCACAGTGCCCCTCTCATTATTATAAATTTATCATAGCTCCAACCTCCCGGTCAGCATTCATCATCATCTGAAGCCGCAGAATCTGGATCAGATTCTCAAAACTGCTCTTATCCATAGTAACGGAATCGCCATTCTGGCTGAAAGATAAACCACCTGCCAGAGAAAAAGCTGAATTGCCCCCATACATACTGTTCAGACCATAAGAATTGACACCGGAAGCCTGACCCGCGTTATAAAATGCTCCCGTATTTGTACTGCCCAGACGGCTGATACTGTAAATCGGACTGTCGCCGGACAAACTGCCGACCGCCCCCGCAGCCAGACTGCTGCTCCCGCCGGTAACCACGTTTTTATTCGCATAAACAGGAGAACCTTCCATATAAGACATTACTTTTTTTACGTAATTTTGCGTTTCATTAAATGGCGGAATACCACCATATTTTTTTACACTGTTAGGGCCTGCATTGTAAGCCGCAAGCGCCAGTTCAACGCTGCCGAAACGATCCAGGTTTTCTTTCAGGTATTTAGCACCACCCATAATATTCTGCCTGGCATCATAGGAATCTGTCACCCCCAGAAGCTTAGCCGTTCCCGGCATCAGCTGCATCACGCCCACCGCACCGGCACGCGATACTGTATTGGGGTTAAAATCAGATTCTGCTTTTGCGACCGATCGGAGCAGGTCAGAAGGCAAACCATATTTTGCTGCCGCTTCTTCAAATATTGCATCCATGTCCTCTGTAATACCGGAAAATGAATCTCTCAAAACCTGGTTAAAACCAGTACTGGTATTTTGGGCAGATCTGGTCGTTGTTCCCTGCCGTCTTATCGATTCAGCTTCTGCCACTGATGTAATCAAACCCATGTTATCCTAATCTCCCTCCCGCTAATTTGCTTTCCACGCTGCACCATCGACTCCGATATTCCAGCCATCGACCGTAGTGTTAACCGCCATACTTCCATCACTGTAAAGATAATACCAGCATCCGGGCAGCGGCTGAATCCATCCGGTCTTCATATCCCCGTCCGGCCCCAGATAATACCATGTCCCGGCAGTATTCTGGATCCATCCGGTACACATCACACCAGACTGATCCATAAAGTACCATCGGCCGCCATTATTCATCCAGCCTCTGGAGCGATTCCCTGCACCGTCAAAAAAATACCACTTGCCGGATACCTTCTTCCAGGTGTTGTATGCCTTACTTCCATCCGGCATGACATAACTGTCACCCTTTAACGAACCGCCATCCCCCGAATCTGATGAACCTCCGGATGTCTCTTCTTCCCAGTAAAATTCCTGATCTGTCGAAGTGACGCTGTCACCTTCCTTCAGGTATTTTTTCTGGTCGGATGTGAGCGGTACTGCCTTCACTTCATAATAATATGTTTTATCTTCATCTTTCATATACTCAGATAAACTGACTGAGTTGGTTTCCACGTTCAGGCGCTTAACCACTTTATTATCGCCATAAAGAGTCACCGTGTAGCCAGGAGCATATTCCACCGCTTTCCAGACCGCTTTTTTACTTGTGTCACTATGCCAGCCGGCCTTCTCTGTTGCTTCCAATATTGTCACCGGCTTGTAATCCACTTTTACCTGAAGCGTAGTATCGTCCAGTGCCTTAGCTGATACATAGTCCGCTCCGCTCACCTTACATGAAGAACGGTTTAACGATGTCGGAAAATATTTCCCATCATCAGCATAAACGGTTATTTCAACACGTACTTTTTTACCCGGCTTCCATTTTTCATAGTCGGTCCGGTATTGTATATCTCCGAGAGAACATCCCTTTCCAGAAATCGTAATCTCCGGATCGATAATCTCTCCCGGTTCACCATAGGTTGATTTGACAGTCACAGTCAGCTTTTCTATCACACTGGACTCAGCTCCATAAGAGACTGCCTCCATTCCCCAAATAAGGATCATAAAAAGAATCAATGCGACTGTAATTTTATTTAATTTACGCATTCGTATCCCCCTTATCGTATCCACATTCCGTCTTTGTTTACATAAAATCCGTTAATATAGGTATCACTTGCCATCATCATGTTATCCGGATAAAAATAATGCCAGTTTCCATCGATCTGACACCAACCGGTCACAATCTCACCATTAACATCGGCAAAATACGTGCCGCCGTCCCGCTTGATCCACCCGGTGAACATCGCGCCCATCAGGCTGTTGCTGACCGTATTAAGATAATACTGCTTGCCGTCCAGTGACAGCCATCCCGTATGCATGGATCCGTCGGTGTTAAAATAGTAGTAATAAGAACCAATAACCTTCCAGCCTGAATGTGCCATACTGCCGGCAGTATCTGTCGTATCTTCTCCGTTATTAAAATAATACCATTTGCCACCTATCTCGGCCCAGCCTACAGCCATCTGCCCGTTTGAATAAAGATAGAAATACTGGCCGCCAATCTGCTGCCAGCCGGTCAGCATGCGGCCTTCCACATCGAAATAATACCAAAGGCCGTCAAGCACTTCCCATTTCCCCCGGCACAGTTCACCATCCGGATAACGGTATTGCCAGACACCTCCCGTCGAAGACCAGCCCACCGTTTCCTGGGTGCCGCGGACTACATTACTGTCCTGGTTCTGCTGCCCTTTTCCATCAGACACATAACGGTCTGTAATCTGCAGCTCTCCGGACTCAATCCATTCACTCTTACCACCGTAACTTTTCTGACTGTCAGTACCGGGTATTGTCCTTATCTTAAATGTATAATCACCTTTTTTGGTCATGTACGGGTAGAAGTTATACTTGTTGCCGGAAGTACTGCTTACTTTATGGACACTTTTTCCATCTCTGTACAACTGGACTTCATAATATCCTGAAGTGTTTTCCGGCTTTTCCCACCTTGCCTCGCCAAGATTATTATCATACCAGTAGGCATCTTTAGGCGGATCATAATCTCCCTTCACCGCTTTCACCCGAAGAGTTACGACCAGATTGTCGCCGTCACGCCTGGCTGATACAAAAGTACCGCCGCTGATTTTGACATTCGACGACTTATAACTGGCCAGAAAATAATCTTCGCTGACATCCGCCGGCTCCAAAGTCACTTTCATACGGGGTTCGTCCCCGGCCTTCACGACCGCATTTCCTTTATCCTGCCACTCAGCTTCTGTCACCTGATACTTGCTGCTTCCCGAGTTCACTTTCACCCGCCCTGCCGATGCCGACCCGCTGCCCAGTTCGATCTCAGGAAGGCTGCTGCCAGGTTCTATCGAAGAGCTGATCTTTATGCTGACCGAACTGATTGACCTGGTCGCCGCCTGAATGTCAAACGGGGGAATCAACATCATTCCACATAAAAACAGGGTCATAATTCTTTTTAGTAATTTACACTTCATCTGCCGGTTCCTCCTGCGACTCTGCACCAGGCAAAAATTCCAGAAAATAGATATAGATATCCACGATCGCCTGATAAAGTTCCTGAGGAATAGATTCACCGAGCTTCATCTGGCTCAGCAGTGTCGCAAGTGAATCATCCTCATACACCGGAACGCCTGCTTCCATCGCCGTTTCGGTAATCTTCTCCGCCAGATATCCCATTCCTGATGCGACAATGACCGGAGCTCCATTTTTCTTTTGATCATATTTTAAAGCTACCGCTTTTCTTTTCATCAGTTCATCAAATTCGGACATTAATTGTTCTCTCCTTTGCCCTGATTTCAGGAAATACATCTTCCAGCTTGATATCGCCACGTTTTTCCCGCACCAGGAGCCGGTTCAGTTCCAGACCGTTTTTCTTTAAAATCCCTGCCACACTGTTTTGAATTGCTTCGGTCTGCTGCACGAGTGTCAAAGGCACATGAAGCTGCATGTCGATCTGACGGTTCTGATATCCTAAAAGCAGCTCAAACTTACCAAGATTCTGAATGTCAAACCGAAAGAACATCTTGATCTTCCGGCCTTCACCGTCCAGTTCCTGACCGGCATCCGGATCTGCCCATATTTCTGTCATGACTTCCTGATCCTGATAACGGAACGGTACCAGAATGTGCAGCAGCGGCATATATACGCTTTCATTCAGCAGCATTCCGTTAATAATATTATAAAACTGCTGGATATTATCCAGACCGGCTGCACCATTCGTCCCCTTAAGAAGCAGGTTGGAAAAAAGATCCGCGAAACTGCCGCCCTTCGCCTGCCGGCCAAGGGCACCAAGTGCAGAGTCAAAGTCTGCTCTGGCATCCCCTTTGTAAAGATGCTGAAATTCACGGTTCCCTGCCATCCGGTCAAATAGCTGCTCCAGTTTTTCGCCGTCACCGTTTTCATACTTGACCGCGTGCAGAACAAATAACATAACAGCATCCCGAACGGCACCATAATCATGCGTCCGGGATATATAATTAGAAAGGAACGGGATCATCCGCCCATTCAGCAATTCCGTGTTAGCTGCTGTATCGCCATTCTCAGCGGTCCAGTCAAGCGCCTCTACAAGCTCCTGAAAATCCGCACCAAATTGCTTCAGCATCAGATGACTGATATCATCCGTCAAAGTATGCATCTGCTGCAGCAGATGGCGCCCTGACGAGTAGTCATTGAAACTCTTAAAAAAAGTCATGACCACATCATTCAGTTGTTCCGAAGTGCTGTGGGTGAGAACATTTCTAAGGCCATCAAAAAACGGACCGGAAAACTTCGCCTGATATGACTGCTGGCTGGTAAACAAATCCACCAGTTCCTCCCGGTCATTCACCTGAACCGAGGAAAGCAGCTGTTCCACCAGCTCTCCCACTGCCTCCTGATCCGGAAACAGATAACTGGCCGCATCATTAAAAAACAGCTGTTCCAGCAGCTTCGGCAGTTCCAGTCCGTCTCCCAGCCGCTGTATAAAAGCTCCATAATTGCTCTCATAATCAATGATACTGTAAGTTCCTTCTCCGGTTGCTGATCCGGCACTGCCCTGCTCCTGTCCATCGCCCCGGACCACCCGGGACGGATCTGCCGGATTCTGAATGTGCGGATCAGCAGGAATATTCCTGATCTCCTGATTATGTAAAACCCTGTTATCCGAACTGGTCGAGGGCGGTGTAACCTGTAAAATATTGGCCATAATACCTCCGTGACACTAATACGCAATTATTCAAAATTCATAATAATTATATCGACATATTTCTCTCTCCATATTAGCAGTTTTTTTTAATTTTTTCAACTTTTAGGGGAATATTCTTTTTGTAACCACTTATCTCACGAAAAGAAACGCCGATATTATAACTATAGATGACTATTAACATCTGTGGAGGGAGCAAATCATGAACATTAAATTATACACCGGCAATAATGAAATCACAAACTACAATCCGTCTGCCGCAACTGCCGACAGATCAAAAGCTGTTGCCGGAAAGGCTGCAGGAAATTATGACAAGGTCACTTTCAGCAAATCATCAGCTCCTGTCAGCGAAACAAGTTTCTCCCGTGTTCTTGCCCGCGAAACTGCTTCTCTGATCGAGCAAACCGATAACCACGCAAAAGTATTCCGGCTGCAGCAGCAGGTTGCTTCCGGTACCTATGTTCCCAATTCACAAACGATTGCCGAACGTATCCTTGGTTACCGATAATATAGTTTCAATATCCGGAGGTCAATAAAATATGAAAGACAGTAACAATCATACAGAACTCATGGATGAGTTCACCACCGTACTGATTCAGATAACTGATGTCGTTACGTCACTGACCGAGACAGAACAGCACAAAGCCGATGCTGCCGCGAATAATCGCCACGACCTGATTGACAGTTTTCTGAATCCCGAACAGGCCATGATTATGAAGCTGCGCGGCCTGGAACAGAAACGGCTGAAACTGACCGAAGGTCTTGGCTGGAAGGGACTTACCTTTCGCCAGCTGTTAGACCAGGCAGACAGTGAACAGCGCGAAGTATTAGCACCGCTTTTTACCGCGCTGGATGACCGGCTCCGGCAGCTGACCGATATCCGGGAAGCATCCGACCGGATTATTCAGCTGCGGCTGCGTGAATTACAAACCGCACTCGGACAGGAAGAAAGCTATGGATATGACAGCAGCAAGCAGTCTGCTGCCGCAGCTCCGGGGCATTTCCGCAACAAATATGTTTAAACAGCAGGAGGATATAATTTATGATACGTTCAACCTTTGCCGGTTTTTCCAACGCCTTGTCTGCAATCCAGGCCAACCAGAAGCGGATGGATATTATCGGACAGAACCTGGCTAATATGAATACAGCAGGCTACACCCGCCAGCAGCTGGAAGTATCCAGTTTAAACTACATCGGCCCGGTCTCTCACCTGACAAACGGCTCTGATGTAACCGTGGGCTTCGGTGTGAGTATGAACAGGGTTTCCCAGATACGGGATCCATATCTGGATGTGCAGTACCGTTCACAGATTAACCGTTCTGCTTATACCGGTGCAATGCAGACTGCGCTTGATTCCCTGTCAACATTTCTGGATGAAAGCAATATTGACGGTCTCCACACAGCCCTTCTGGATATCCAGACTACACTGACTAACATGCAGGATCCGGCCAAGGTCAATGATCCGGCAATTGAAGGCGAACTTCGCAACCGTATGCGGACTCTGACCGACCTGCTCAACAGTGCCGCACGGGACATTAACACCGCTCAGGAGAATGAACTGGCCCGGCTTGACGGAGCAGGTTCCAGCGAGAATGGTGCGGTCAACAGAGTCAATGACCTTCTGCAGCAAATCGGAGATTTGAACATTCAGATTAAAAACAATCAGGTAATCGGACAGTCCAGCCTGGAACTGCAGGACAACCGCAATCTGTTATTAGATGAACTGGCAAGTTATATTCCGATCGAGATATCCTATAAGAAGGATGCAGAACATACCGGATTTGAATACGATGCCAAGGGCAATATTATCGGCAAAAAAGAATGGCCGGATGATCTGATCGTAAAAATGGCCTACACCGATTCATCAGGTGTTACACAAAAGATGACCCTGGTTAACGGCTCCGAAGGCGGAAAAGGTAATAACTACGGCAGATTAGAGATGGACTTCAACAGCAGCCCCGATGGACAGGCCGCCGCAGGTGATCCCGACGCTGAGATTGATCCCCTGACTGCCGCGATCAAGTTCATTGCTGCCGCCAGCAGCGGTGACCCGGATACCCTCGCATCTGCCTGGGACAGCCAGTTTAAAGACGGTTCTATTCAGGCCAGCCTTGATATGCTTGGAAAAAAAGGCACCGGCGATCCCATATCCGGCTCTGCTACCACCGATGATATCAGGGGTTATCAATATTACATGGAGCAGCTGAATACATTAGCAAAATCATTTACCGATTCCATGAATGCAATCAACAAAACAGGTATACAGGGAGATCCGCCTGCAAATACAGATCCTTATGAACTTCTGGGATATGATCCGGACAATGCCGCACTTACAATCGGCATCACCGCTGACTGGATCAGCGGCGCAGTTCATATCGGCAAATCAGGCGAAAGTTCTACTGATAATGTCATTAACCTGCTGAAGAATATGACTGACAAGCAGTCTTCTCTGGGCAACAAAACCTTTGCATCCTTTATCGGCAATGTATCTACGATTCTTGCCAATGATTCCAGTTCAAACCAGAATGCCCTTAAGACCAACGTAACTGTATTAAACAGCATTCAGGATTCAAGGGATTCCATATCCGGTGTCAGCCTGGATGAAGAAGCTGCCAATCTGATGGCCTACACATCTGCTTACAATGCCGCATCCCGGCTGATGACTGCATTGGATGAGGCACTCAACACATTGATCAACAATACCGGGCTTGTAGGAAGATAAGCTCATGATTATGGAGGATTCAATCATATGAGAGTTACCAATACTTCAACTGTCCGTAATATGACCCGCTCAATAAACGATGTTCACAGCAAACTGAACAAAAGCATGCGAAAAGTAGAAACCGGCAAAGCCTATGAAAGTGCTGCTGAGAATCCACTGGCATACTATGAGGGCAAAAAAATCGATGTCCAGTATCAGGATACCATTACCAAGCTGTCGCTGATGGGTGATGTTAAAAACCGGCTATATGAACAGGAGCTGGGTGCCCGATATATACAGGAGAGATTATCCGAAGCCAGTACAAAGATATCCTCAATTCGTACTGACAGCAATAATGACAATATGAATACGGTTGATACTGTAAAACAGGACCTGCTTCAAAAAATGCACTATATGACGAACGAATTAAACGGGCAATATCAGGATTTCTATATTTTCGGCGGTAATGATATTACCACCTCCCCGTTTTCCCTGAGTGCTGACGGTACTGAGTTCACCTTCTCTCATAAATTTGGTGAAGATGCCAATGCTACAAAAATGGTTATGACACTGACAGAGCAGCCTGACGGATCTATTAAATATGTATACAGCGGCACCGATGCGTCCGGAGCTCCCATGGACGAAGACGAGACTCTGGATAAGATGCTGATGGCCATGAGGGAACAGGGCCGGATTGATGTCGGCTATGGCAACATTAATCAAAAGGATACCTTATTAGACACCTATACCTCAGGTCTCAATGTTCTGACCGGAATCAACTCTGATGCGCTCAGAAACATGAGTGATGCTGATGCCAAAGCTCTGATAGCAGATCGAATGACCAAAAGTTCCCTTGGTCTGATCGGCCAGTCAGTTATGGTTATGGACAAATATATGAATGGTGGTGATAAGGAGTCTTATTCCGATTCACTGGGCACAATATTAGACGATATGGCAGAAACTGAACATCATGCCATTGCCGTATATACTGATCTGGGTTATAAATATTCAACGCTGGAGAGTATGGAGACAAGACTTGAGAAGACAAAAGATCTCCTGACCGAACAATATAAGGATAAACTCGGAGCTGATCCTTATGAAGCAACTTTGGAATTGTATAATTATCAGTATGCCTATCAGGCTGCGCAAAAATTAGCTTCGAACATGATTCAGTCATCTTTGTTTAATTTCATGAGTTAACTGGCCAAAAGGAGGAGCGTTATGGGACCACTGATCAAGGTTTCCAGCACATCATTTCAAGCATTTCGATTCAGACAGGATGCCCGTCTGGTAGCTAATGATTCGGTTGATATCGAACGGCAAAAGGTCATAGCCCGACACCGGGCGTTTTGCACCCGCCTTACCGGCAGCAGCAAATCGGCTGATCTCAAATACATCAATGAGATCAACCGTTCTTTTGCATCTGCCCAGACAGTTTCATTACCGGCATCAAAGGAATCTGCCGGCGCTTCGGATACGCTATCCGCGCCACAGCTAAAAGTCACAACGCAGCCCGCACCGAAGACATTTCGTGCGCCGTCAGCCAGTTCTGTTTCGGCCGGGTCTGCTTCTGCGCCGGATTATGTTTCATCAGCAGACCCGGCAGCAGCTCATGTTCCGGAAGCTCAAAGCGGATATACGATGCAGCGTGCATCTTTTGAATGGCGGGTGGCCGGAGGGGATATCTCCTTTATCCCTTCACTTGATATGACGATCATTACTCAATACCCTGATGTTCATTTTGAATACACAGGAGATTTCAATTATGTACCGCCCCGTAAGGATACACTCAACTACAATATTAACCAATCTATATAGGAGTGTTATATGATATGATAATACAAACTGATTTTTATGGAGAAGTGGAATACAAAAAAGAAGATCTTATCACCATCCCTGACGGGCTGTTTGGTTTTACTGAACTTAAGTATTATCTGCCTCTTCAGCTTAATCCGGATGACGATTCGGTAATTATGCTGCAATCTACCGAACAGACCGGGGTAGTATTTGCTTTAATCAATCCCAACTATCTGTGTTCGGATTATACTCCCGAACTGACACCTGAAGAACTCTCCTTTCTGGAGGTTCCAGAAAGCGGAGAGCTTTCTTTTTATGTAATTTGTATCACCCGGGATAATTATTTAGAAAATACGGTCAACCTGAAATGTCCAATCGCCATAAACCCGAAAACACGCAAAGGAATGCAGTTAATTCTGGACGACGCCCGATATGACTATCGACACCTTTTAAGTTCATTCAACAAAATATCGGATAATGAAAATCTAAATGACAGGGGTGAGTGTGATGCTGATTCTCAGACGAAAAAAGAATGAAAGTATTTTAATCGGAAATGATATCAGAATTACGATCCTCGAATGTACAGCTGAGGGAATCCGCGTAGCAATTGATGCACCGAAAGAAATCCCGATCGTCCGCGAAGAGCTTATAGAAGCAGAGAAAGTAAATAAAACTTCCCTTGCTCCTAAAGCCAGCTCGGTTCGTTCTCTACAGGCTGCATTATCAAGGAATAAGCAAAGTTAAGAACGCTTTATTTTATCAAGAATCATTCCAGCAAGCATACGTACAACACGCATACTCCAAAATACAGGGAGCAGTACCGGGATTTTCTCCAATACGGGGTAGAGAGTACACATATATTTATATTCCGGAAACACCCATCGGAGTTTTTTGGAATGTGTACTCCAAAATCCCTGCAGCTGCTCCTTCAGCATCTCTCTTTTTTTCTTTCGCCGCTCTTTATTCTCTTCCCGCTCAATTTGCTGGGCTATTTGAAGCGCCTGGGCGTCAATCTCCCGCTTAAGCATTCCCCGGCTCAGAATCCGGTTCTCAAGCACGTCATAGACCTCCATATCCTCTGAAGGAACGCCAAATACAACATCATCTTTTGAGCCAAACCACATCCGGGACAATTGAATCAGCTTCATACCCAGAACATCAACCCGGAACGCCTGCAGCGTCCGCAGAATCTGTTCCTCATTCATCTCCTCACGCCAAACCTTGTAATACAGATGAATATCCATCAGTTCTCTGACCGTCAGCTCATCGGTAGCATAATGATAAGCAGCTTCCACCACCCGTAAAATAAAACGCCCTTCCAGCGACAATGTTCTCACAAAATTGAATGAACTTCTTATATAGGCATGTTCCAAAAGCCGCGAAACCTGCTTCTGATATAATTGTGTCTTAAAAGGAAGCTTGCGGTAAATTTCAACAACAAAACCAGAAACCCGTTTCATCCGTTCCCCGGATTCAGGAAAAAACCATTCCGTTTCATAACCCAGATCTACCAAAAATCCTTTAGCCAGTGTATAGTTCTCAGGGGCAAAATATAATCTAAGCGGACTGTTGGCAGCCATTTCCGGCACCTGATACAGATCACGTATTCCACAGGAAGCAAGAAGAATACATGGCACCTCCATCATATCCAGTAAAATCAGGATCTCGCGCTCCGCATCTGTACAGATATCACTGTAACGCAGCGCCTCCTGATAGCGGTCAAAAAAAAGCTCCTGCCATCGCGGAGAAACCCGTTCACCATTCCCCAGCAAACCCAGATAAATAATAGCGGCTATCTTATGATAATCAGCTGTACGATACATACGTTCCCAGTCTAATCTTCCGTGAACTGGCCGCAGGTCATCCTGGCGTATGATCGAACCCGCTATATTCACCAGTAAACGCCCCTCAAATATTAGTCGATTCATAAAGTTTCTCCCACTACAGTTCCGATTTAAAATGAAGCTGTGCATAAAATATGTACAGCTTCATTCTATCACAAAATCGTGATTTATGCCATCGTATTAAGAAGCAGTCCAACCGCATAATAGTTGCCCATATTATACGCTCCGCTTCTGGCAAACCTGCTCATATATTTGAAACTTGAAGTATCTGTCAGCCCGTTTGCAGTTGACGATGCTGATGATTTTGATACACTGTTACTGACAATCCGCTCAACCGAATCTGATAAGGCATTATTGGCTTTTGTCATCGCTTTCTGAGCAATTCCAAACTGCCCGCCCAGCAAATCCTTCGCCCTGTCATAATCAGTCTCAAGTGCATTCTTAAGCACATCTTTATCCAGCGTCAGCTTACCGTCTTTATTATAGGTTATACCTAATAATTCAAGCGTTTTTTCATCCGCCAGTCCCCGCTTGAATGATGCCAGATGATTACTGGCGCCAATTCCGGCACCGGAGTTCTTAGACAATACTGACATGGCTGAATTGTAGTTGCTGATCAAATCCTCAACCGCCGAGGTGACTGCATCCGCATCAATACCGGCATAGATTTGGGTCTCACCGGTATCTTTCAGCTGAACACCGATCCGCCCATAATCCAGGCTGATATTGTTTGTACTGGATTTATAAGTCTGGCTCTGCCCGTTTTCGGTGACTGTATACACTGCATCCTGTGCTGCTGTCGCTGCTGTTTCAATACCAGCTGATGATCCGGCATTTCCGGTTACGGTAAAACCGCCGGCCTCACCCATCGACACGGAAGTCAGAACCAAAGAAACCTTACCTTCCACATTTGAAACCGAGGCTTTTACTCCTGCATTCTGGGCATTGATTGCTTTCGCTGCATCCTGATACATCTGGTTATAAGTCTTGGCGGTTCCATTATCATTGGTACTGCTGATGGATACCATCGCACTGCCGGCGGCACCGTCAATCCTGAATTCCATATCGGCACCTGGTTCCACCGCCTCCTGGCCATAGTGAGATGCACTGATATTCTGTTGCTTTTGCGCCAGAGACTGCACATTCAGGGTGATATCGGTGTCACTTCTCAGCTTATAGTCCCGACTGACTGTCGCAACATCCTCATCTGTCGATGCAACCTGAAAATCATTAAAAACATTCTTACTGCTGCCAAGGTTCAGCTTAGCCGCCGCATCTTCAATGCCGGTAAGTGCAGACTGATAGTCCCGCAGAAAACCCGACACGCTTGATGATGAGCCCGACGCTGACGAACTTGATGTTGATGCCCCCGATGTCGATGTACCTGATGTTGATGTTTCGGATGTTGATGCTTCATTTATCACCTTGCTGATGGGGTCAACATATTTGCTGTTGTTTGAAGCCCGAAGCAAACTATAAAGACTCTGACTCTGATAATCACTATAGCTGCCTATTCCATTTACTGCCACATGGTTCCCTCCTTTCTCTATTATTTTGTGGTCTTAGTATAAAATGACCTGTCTCCGCTCACCCTGCGATTTAAATTCCGATCCTTTTCCCGGATAATTCCTGCCAGTTCATCTGTTTTATGGCGTAATTCATAAATCTTTTGTTCCTCAAAACCTCCGGGCAGGTGAGCAGGAAGGGAATCGGACAATACTAACTCCCGGACAATCCGGGCTTCTTCCGGTCCTGTTTCTGCCAGCAGCATGATATTCTCCCGACAGGCTTCATATCTTTCCAGCTCATCACCTCTCATATCAAGCAGCAGGGAAGCAGAAACATGATCCTCCCGGGTAACCGCCTCACTCAGCTCATCTGTGATTCTGGCGATTTCCCGCAGTACATTATATCGTTTCTGCAGAAGAATCATCAAATCTTCCATATCCATGTTCAGAATCCCTCCTAACCAAAGAGTTTCTTTTCCATTACAATGTGCGTATCGTTGGTCATGCGGCCGGCCTGCTCAAAAGCATCCCTCAGTTCAGCCAAAATATTGCGTATCCGGCCAATCTCATCCTTCTCACGCTCACGTCCGGCCCTGATCTTACTGATATCATAAATAATATAGTTGTAGATTCTTCGTAATTCACTGCTGATCGGCTGACTCATATCCAGTATATTGATAAGATACCGGATAATCCGAAGCGTCCGCTGAAGCGAATCATCAAACAGATCATACTCTTTGTCCTCCAGGGCATAAGCCGCCTTGGTAAGACGGCTGATCGCTTCATCATACAGCACCAGAAGCAGTTCACAGTTACTCATGGAGTTAATTGTATTTTCTTTGTACTTTTCATAACCGTTCATATAATCCCCTCATTATTCCTAAATACTTGAAAGATAGCTGGACTGAGAGTTCATTTTATTGATCAGAGTTTCCATGGTTGTAAACTTGCTGATATAACGGTCCTGCTCACTCTTAAGCCTTGTATTCAAAAGATCAATTGTCTTCTGCATTTCCTCCAACTGTCTGTATATCTGGTTATCGGAAATACTAAGCGGAATCTTTTCCGATCCTGCTTCTTCTATCAGACGTCCGTATGAATTGCCGTTTCTGGTGGCGTATTTTGTTGCATACGGTGTCAAGGTATCTTCAATAATCTGCATCAATCCCTTTGACACATCCCCACCGCCAGTAAAAATATTCGACACAAGTTCCGGATCACTGGTCATGGCTGCTTTAAACTTATTCTCATCGAACGCGATCGTTCCGCCTGACCGCCAGCCATCTTCTATCGAAAGTCCGATCTCCTCAAGCTTATCAACTGTTACGCCGCTACTTAACAGGGAGTTAAATACATTCTGCAGGCTTGAACTCAGTTCACGCATGGTGGAATCACTGTACAACAGTCCCTTCTTGGCAGCTGTTTCCCAGTTTTCGATTGAGGTTTCTGTCATCTCTTCCTTTTGGGCATCCGTCAGCGGACCATAAGTACTGTTCGGTTTTGTGGTTACCTGGGTATAAATTTCAGTTGCCATTTCATTATAGGCTTCAATAAATTTCTTTATTTGCTCAGTAACACCATCCACATCTGCACTGGCACTGAAGGTAACTGCCTGCGCCGGATCAACCTGATCCGTCTGATTCCCGCTGGAATCTAACTTGTAGCCAAAAGTATTAGTTACTGTCACTTTCAGCCCTTCCAGATCGAATGTATTAGAAGAACTGGTGACCGTGCTGGTAACACCGTTGCCATAGTTAATGGCAATAATAGCATCTTCTCCGTCTTTGCTTACTCCGCCAAAGATAGTATCTGCAGCACTGCCGGTATCACCCAGATTGATCTTCCGGCCGGAACCGGTATCAGTGGCAAGCAGTACAAATTGATTTTCTCCGCTCAGATAAGACGCCTTAACTCCGACATCCTTTGTGCCGTTGATTTTATCTATCAATCCATTTACTGTTGTACTGGAGGTAAGACCGGTTATCGCAGTTCCATTGATTTTGAAATCTTTAAGGGCTGCTTCAAATCTCGCCTTATCCGTATCGTTATCATCGTAACCGATAAATCCCAGTTTTTCACGATTATCCCACAAACTTGCATCCAGACTGACCGTATTGGAAGCATTTTTGACGATTCCAAGTGTTTTGCGAACCTCCACATCATTGGAGTTGATGGTCAGGTTCTGACCATCTTTAGCTGTGAACGTAAGCTTTTGTGATGATGTGGGATCGCCATGCTCATCAAGCACATCCTCCAGGTTCGCAAATACCTTGCCGGAACCAAATGCCTTATCCAGACGCTCCTGAATCAGCTTCTGTAAATCATCCATGCTATTCACTTTATCCACATCAGCAGCTTTGAGCAAATCGATCGTCTTAGTCTGCCCGCCGTAAGTCACAGATAGTGTTTTTCCGGTCAGATACTGCTTCATATTCTGCTTTGTTACATAAGCATCCTCAAAGCTTGTCATATTGGTATTAAATTCGTTCAGACTGATGCCGTTACTTGGATCGGCGTTACCACTGGAATTATATCCCAATGCTTTCAGCGCTGATGAGGTATCATTAATCACATATCTCGATGCTTCGCCGCTTCCTTTAATCTGTATCTGGCCATTTTCCAATGCAAATTCTATCTTGCTGTCATCGTCCAGTTTAAAGTTCGACGACTTTAATGCTTTGTTAAGCTGTTCAACCAACTCCGCCGGGTCTGCCGTATAATCAATATCCTTTACTTTCGGATTGCCATCTTTATCCGGGTCGCTTTCATCTTTATAAGTAGCCGGGAATGTAAATGTAGCGGCACTTTTGAACGCGCCGTTCGTATCATAGGTACCGAACTTAAGTTGCGTCCCCTTAAGATTAGAAGTCTTATAAACCGTTTCGGTCAGTGAATCAGTTGTTATATTAGTCCCGATAGCAGATGCACTGCCTTTCGTCCCGGATAAGGTCGTCGCTGCGCTAGCCAACTGCTTCACACCCTGGATGGCCAGATAATCAACCATACTCGACGTTCCGGTCGCTGAAACGTATTTGGTATAGTCGGAATCTCCCTTCGTGGTAATCTGGTTTTGACTGAAAAACGAAGAATTCTTCAGATTCGAACCCGCTGAATACGAGAAGAAATTGTCCTGCAGATCCAATATCTTATCACTGACACTCCGATATGCCTCTTGTTTCCAAGTCAGGCTGGTCATCGCATTCTTTTGAGTTGTAATCTTGCCTGTTGTTGCTGCTGTAGCCTGCTCTATAACTGCATCACGATCAATGCCTGTCGCAAATCCACCGTATCCTCTTAAGCTGGTATTACCCAGGCTGCTGGTTGTTCCTGATATACTTGCCATCTTTATTCTCCTTTCATTCCTCCAATAAACATTTCAATTCAATCCACATACTATATTTATCGGCTGGTTTTCCTAGAAAATAACAAAAAAGCGCAAGTCTCTGACAAAACCTGCGCTTTTTTCTTTATTCATATCAGCATGAACCTAATTCCCGGAATCATGACGGGGATGTTCCCCAACGATCATACACGCTTTATTTATTTCCGTTAAAATCCTGATTTTATACTTGTTTTCGTAATATCCCAGGATCGGAGCCACCATATTTTCACCTACCACCACATATTTCGCCGGCAGTCTGGTTAATGTTAATGCAAGCACATCCACATGACAGCGCTGACACTTACACACATCATAACGATTCATATGCTTCTCCAGATCCATATGACTCAAAATCTCTTCCATAACATTCACCCGGCGAAACAATATCTGTTTTTTCTCTTCCTCTTCCAGATGAGATGCCAGATTATTCATAATTTCGGTTGACAGCTTATCATTTTCACTGGATTTATTCACGACGATCACCTTCTTATCTCCGGCCGGAGCCGGTTTCGCTGCGGGTTCTTCAGGTGCTGTAACAGGGGCCGGAGCAATGATATCAGCATCTGGTGAAATCTCCTCCTCAACTTTTGTCTCAGCTTTTCCCTCATCCTGCTGTGTCGTTTCCCTCATCGCTGCTGCACTCATCCGCAAAGCCTCTGCATTTTCCCGCAGAGCCGCGGCATGCTCCTCTGTTGCCTTATTCGTATCTTCTGCGGAAGTATCCTCTGCTGCCGGACTGTTTTCTGCCAGAGTGTCTGCTGCCGGTTTTATGTCCTCCGCCTCTGCCTCCAGAACTTTATCCGGATCTGGATCAGCATCATTTCCATTGGTAATTAAATTTAGTACGTGGGACGTTTTGTTTGTTTTCCTTGCCACCCTATACCTCCTTAAGATGAATCTGTTTGGCTACTTCATCCAAGAAATCTTTATAATCTTTCACTGCTCCTGAACGCGGGGCATATTCGAAAATACTGCTCCCATGGGCAGGCGCTTCCGCGATTGCCACACCGGCACGGATTTTGGTCTCGAACACCGTTGTTGCAATCTGTCCCGCCAACTGCTGAGCCATTTCAAGAACATCCCTTGAGAGAAGAGTTCTCGGGTTAAACCTTGTTAAGAGAATCCCCAGGACATTCAAACGGGGATTTAAGGTATGTTTGACCGACTCGATCGTTTCTTTCAACTGTGCTAGTCCCACCAGGCTAAGAATATCCGAAGCCATCGGAATAATCAGAAAGTCCGAAGCAGTATATGCATTAACCGTCAGTATGTTTAAGGCCGGAGGTGTATCAATAATGACATAATCATACTTGTCCATTATTGGTGCCAATGCATCCTTCAGAATGCACTCCCGACGCTGTGATACCAGTTGTTCCATACCGCTGCTGAGTGTAATATCAGAAGCAAGAACATCACAATAATCGGTCCGGGAGATCGACTCTTCAATCGGCACAAGTCCCTTTAATGCGTCTAAAACGGTAATTTCCGTGCTCTCCAGCCCCAGACAAAATCCCAGATTACCCTGGGGATCCAGATCTACCCCCAACACACGCTTACCTGCCAGAGACAATCCGGTAGCCAGGGCGGCAGACGTGGTTGTTTTTCCTACCCCGCCCTTTTGATTCGAAACTGTGATAATTGTAGCCAAAATCTTACCTCCGTATTATTCATTTTATCGGTCCGTCAGATCATGCGGTGATATTACTCCCACAAATACAGCTCTTCTGACTTCGGTGCCTGATTAAGTGCCTGTACTATAGACTCCTTCTCCAGGGGCAGATAAACACCTTCAAGAACCCCTCCGGCTTCCTCATCTGCCAATGCAACCGCCCGGTTCCACTCTTCAAGGGTCGCTTCATCATCATTGATACGGTACAGCGGATCACCCCAGTCATCCTCCTCCACAGAGAAAGACCAGATATTCTCAAACCGGCTTCCGCCATCCTCCAGGCAGAGATAACTGATATGGTTCTGATTCTGATCCGTAATCACCATCCACACAGCCTGTGTCTGGGGATGAAATGTGATCCTGGACATTTCTTCCGCGGTTATGTCAGCCTCGGCAGAAAGCACCATCTTTTCCTCTTCCGGATCCCATACAGCAAGCATCACTACTTTGGTTGGATTCTCCAGATCATTAACAACGATGATATCCCGATATCCATCCCGGTTCAGGTCTGTCAGCATAAAACCCAACTGACCGGCTGCATCAGCTGTTTTCGATTTCTTTCCCTTCGAAGCTGAATCAAGCTGCTTTTTGGTAAGTTTGCGGTAGGTGTCAAAGCGAACCAGCTGAACCCCTTCGGGTCCGACATACTTGTCATCCGGAGTGAACATATTGAACTTTTTCGCTCCATCCTCACCGGTATAATACCTGCGGCCATCATTCGCATCTGTCACCCATCCGGTTTTCATATATCCTTTAGAGTCCACATAATATTCTTTGCCTTCATATGTAATCCACTCATTCTGTGCCGGATCATCCTCAGAATATAAATACTGCCACCGCTTGCCATTTTCCGAGAGTTCCCATCCATCCATGGGCGCTCCGTAGGTTTGGCCTGAAATGAGCAGCAAACCTGCAGCAACCAGGGGTCCAAGGAGATAACCTTTTCTTTTTTTCATGGCGAATACTTATAATCCTTTTCTTTTTTGATTAAACTTCTCCAACAATTCATCAATAACATCGACGAGATGACCAATCTCCGGCTTCGTCAGCTGCTCATCAGCACCTAAATCCTTGCCCTTTATCCGCATCTGCTCATTGATCAGGGATGAAAATATAATCAGCGGAATGTGCTTCAGT
The DNA here is from genome assembly GCA_032073745.1 of Lachnospiraceae bacterium. GTDB lineage: Bacteria > Bacillota > Clostridia > Lachnospirales > Lachnospiraceae > Brotaphodocola. The sequence goes on from DAMAMW010000019.1 coordinate 68,703, forward strand.
CGGTCATCGGTTTTAACGAGTTTGGTCAGGCGGTGTCCATCCATCTCCGGCATTTCAATGTCCGTGATAATTAAATTGACTTTATCATATAAATTCTGATCGTCCTTAATGGCTTCCAGATAGTCCCAGGCTTCCTGGCCGTTGCTGAAGTTCCTGACAGATGTAAAGCCTGCCCGCTCCAACGCTTCGCCAATCATTCTGCTGAGCAAAACTGAGTCCTCAGCAATGATAATCGGGCTTTCACATAATGACCGGTCTCCAAGCTTCTCAATCTCTGACATCTGTATGGTCGTTTCCGGTGCTATCTCTGCCACAATCTTTTCAAAATCCAGAATCGTTACCAGCTGATCATCACACTGGGCGATTCCTGTTGCCACTCCGTCATCACCGTTGACAATCGTCTTATCAGGCTTTTGAATATCCTTCCAGGATAAACGACTGATTCCCTCAATGCTTTGAACACGGAAGGCAACTGTCATTCTGTTGAAATTGGTTACAATAAATAAATCTCTGGAATTATTTTCGGGTTTATCACCTGATAAGTAATAGGCTAGGTTAATAACGGTAATGAGAGTATCCCGGGGTTTAAAGATCCCTTCTACCGCCGGATGTGCATGCGGCATAGTTTTCACCTTGGAACTCATGATAATTTCCTGCACCTTGGCCACATTGATCCCATAAAATTCCCCCATCACTGTAAATTTCATGACTTCAATTTCATTCGTTCCCGACTCCAGCAAAATTCCGTCGTATTCTTTTCTTCCTTCCATTATTACCTTCCTCCTTTACTATAATATTTTCGCAGGCCGCCCTACTGTTCTGAGCGAAACACTTCCTGTTGCTATATCAATCCGCATGGTTCTGGCATACGTTCCTCCTGTATCTTCAGCTGCCAGGCGCATCCCTTCCTCACGCAGAACCTCCTTCACCCTCTCTATGTTCCTGGCCCCAATGTTGCCAAAATCTGCATTGCCGCTGATTTCAAACATCTTGGCCCCGCCGGCTATCTTTACCACGGTCCGCGACTTCATCATACCGAATACCGTCAGCTTGCGGATGGTCTCACGGATACCGGAATCCGCAAATTTAAACACATTTGGATCATTATTGTTGAATTGCGATGGCAGCATGATATGCAGCAGCGCCCCCAGATGAAGCATCGGATCATAAAAGGTAATGCCAATACATGATCCCAGAGCATAGGTGATGATACTGCCCTCACCCCTGGCAAGCTTCATGTCCCCAATCCCCACTTTTAATTCTTTTTCCATATTAAATACCCAACTTGTTCAGAATGTCATTGAGAGAACGTATGTCAGGAAGCATCAGCAGCCATCCGGTAAGCTTTTTCCCTTCCAGAACAAAATCTGCATTGGTATACATCAATTTGTTCGTATCATAACCATATTCCGCAACCGGAACCGTGAGTATGCCGCCCAGCATATTGACCGTTGCACTGGGTACAGACAATGTAATATCAACATCCAGAAGCTGAGTAAACGCATTAATATAAGAACAGATAATAATATTTCCAGCTTCCACCAGAGCAGAAAAAGCAATTTCATCTAATGCTGTAAAATCATTATACTCTTTCTCAATCAACTTTTCCAGCACCGTGTTGGCAAAATCCAAATCGAACAGAAAGAGCATTAATCCGTCAACATCTCCCCCCATCTTCACCAGAATCGCCGCCACAATCTCCTCCGGATTCCCGATTCGGCCCAAAGCTTCCTCATGATTCAGAACGCTGACAGACGGGAGCGTGATTCGAATCTCCTTTTGCAGCATTTTTGAAAGGGCAGTAGCTGCATGACTTGTACCGATACTTCCGATTTCCTTCATAACATCCAGTTCCTGAAGGTTCATATCCTCATAATTTCTGATTTTCACATTAGCCCCTCTTTCTTTCACCTGCCCTTAACCCCTCAGGCTGTTTACCGTACCCGCAATCTCATCAGATGTCGTGATCATTCTGGCTGCATATGAATATGACCGCTGGCATTCAATCAGTTTGACCATTTCCTTTACCATATCTGTTCCTGAAGATTCCAGTGAATGGCTGACCAGTCCTGCATGCTTCATCAGAATAGGTTCGACACCAGCATCAGACGGTACAAACTCACTGTCACCAATATTTATAAGGCGGCTGGGATTTTCAAAAGTATAAAGGCCGATCCTTGGTCTGTCATCATCATCTTCATCGATCTCATCATACTCAGGCTCATACCCTTCCTCCATTGCCTCTCTCATCTCTTCGAGATCAGGAGTATCAGCCAGCATCGGTTCCTGGTTCTGATCAAGAACATACTTGCCCGCTTCTGTCATCAGATAATACTCATCATTAAACTGTCCCCGGCGAAACTGACCATTCCTGGTATATGTAATATCACCGGTTACCGGATCCTGGATCATAAAAAATGCATTGTCCCGAAGAATGGCATAATCTAATTCACTGTTTGTCTGCCTTAATGCAGATATAGAGAAACAGGTATTGGTATTCTGCACCCGCATTCCAACACCGGCCCGCAGGTCTGTATCCGACGTGGGCGAGGCATTGAGGTTATAATTGACAAGCTCTGTAAAATTGGCTGACTTGGGCTTGTATCCGGCAGTATTGACATTGGCAAGATTATTGGAGACCACAGCCAGCTTTTTCGTGCAGTTTTTTGCCCCCAGCGCCCCTACATAAAATGACATATTCATAGACGTCCTCCTTACAGCCTGCCGATATCGGTAGCTGATTTACTCATAATCTGATCATACATCTTTAATACCTGTGCCGCACTTTGCAGTGCTCTCTGTGAGGACATCATAGCAGTCATCTCCTCTATCATATCCACATTGGATTTTTCCAGGCTCTTCCACAAAACAGTATTATCACCGGTCGGTACCGCTTCCTGATTCGTCGAAAACAGACCGCCTTCTTCCTTTTTAAGCTGCTTATAGTCCGCAAAATCCACAATTTTTAACGTTCCATAATTAAGTACTTCACTTGGCTGTTCACCACCGTCTTCTTCCTCATCCGGCTGATACACTAATGTTATCATTCCGTCGGCATTAACGGTAAAGCGCTCATCATTGATCTGAATCGGCTGGTTGTCCTCTGACAGAACCCGTCCTCCCCCGGGAAGAACCAGATATCCTTCCTCATCAACAGCAAAGGTGCCGTTTCTGGTATACTGTTCTCCATTCGGTGTATCAACACAGAAAAAACCTTTGCCCGCCAATGCAAAATCATAGAGCCCGTCTGTCTCTTCAAAACTACCCTGATCATAATTAACATAGGTTTCAGAAGCTGTCTTAATCCTTGCTGAGGTGGCAAGAGGCGTTGCATTTGACTTATTGTATTTTCCGGTGCGGTAGATCATTTCTTCCTGAAACGTACTCGTAACCATAGTATCATGCTTATAACCGGGGGTCTGTATATTGACCATATTATTACTGATAACATTTAAGTTCCGGCTCTGTGTAAGCATCCCTGATGCAAGATTATAATATCCCTGGTACATTGGTCTCCTCCTGTCTTAATGATTCTGGGTCATATATTCTTTAAGTTTTCTGACTGCCGCACTGTGAATCTGGGAAATTCTCGGTTCACTGACCTGCATCACCCGGGCAATCTGACTCATGTTCAGTTCTTCCACATAATAAAGTGAAATCACCATCTGCTCTTTTTCATTCAAAGTTTCGATTCCTGAGGCAAGCATCTTAAGTGCCTCATCCCTCAGATAGGCCCGTTCCGGCTGATACTGCACATCTTTACTGGGGATCTGAAGCGATTGGCGTTCGTCATCTTCACTTGTCAGCATATCTAATGACAACACATTTACCATGGTACTCATCCGCTGTATCTTGCGGCATTTCTGGACATCCATCCCCAGGTATCCGGCGATTTCCTCATCAGTCGGTGCATGTTCAAGAGTCTCCGACAAATACACTCTGGCGTTTTCAATCAGGCGATTCTGCTTATGATAGTCCCGGGGCATCCAGTCATTCTTGCGCACCAGGTCAATGACCATGCCTCTGATGCGCCGGGATATAAATGTCTCGAATTTATTATCCTTGGTTGGATCATACCGGTCGATCCCCTGCATAATGGCAATTACTCCCTCATTGATGATATCTTCCAGCTGCATAAAACCAGAGTAAATATTATACGTCTGAACCGCAATGCTTTTCACAATATAAAGATATCTTAATGTCAATTCCTGCTTAATCTCCATACTGTGATCTTTTTGATACAAGGCAAAAAGTTTTTCATTCGTCTGTTCATTCAAAGCTTTTGTTAGCTGCATAATCAATCATCCTTTACTGTCTGACCTACTGTCCGCCCAGAGACTCAAGTCTCAGGTTACCGATTGACTGTATCTGGACATTATTGGCAATTTCGTTGAAAGAAAGTACTCTTACATTGGGATAAAACTGTTCTATTAACCGGTAAAAATGCACTCTCATAACCTGAGATGTCAGAATCACCGGATTCTGGGCAAGACCGCTGAACTTACGCATCTGTTCTGCCATCTGCCGGATAATACTCTGCAGCACCTCGGGGTTCAGCGCCAGATAATAGCCGCCGTCACCTCTGGTTAATGCCCCTACCATCGTCCGCTCCAGTTCTGAATCAAGGGTTACTACTTTCATACATCCGTCTTCACAATACAAACGTGTAAGTGTACGTTTTAATGCGGCGCGGATACGTTCGACCATCTGATCAAGATCTTTTGTCGGAATCCCGCTTTCAGCAATCACCTCAATCATTGCTTCAATAATAGTTTCCAGATCCTTAATCGGAACACCTTCACGCAGCAGGCAGGTCAGGACACGCTGAAACAGACTGTATGAGATGAGATTTGGAAATGCCTCTTCCACCAACTCCGGCGCTGTCTTTTTGGTATTTTCCACCAGGTGCACAACTTCCTGTCTGGTTACCAGCTCGTATGCATGCTGTTTGATCACCTCCGACAGGTGGGTAACCATTACCGACATAGGGTCAATAACGGTATATCCGTATATCTCAGCCCGCTCCCGGTCTTCCGGGCGGATCCACTTGCTGGGAATACCATAAGCCGGCTCGATGGTTTCAATACCGTCTATCTCCTTCTCCACCTTACTCGGCTCCAATGCCAGGAAATAATCCACCAGGATTTCCCCTTTAGCCACCTCTTCGCCTTTGATCTTGATACTGTACTGGTTCGTACCCAGACCGGAACTGTCTCTCAGCCGGATCGAAGGAATAACGAATCCCATGTCCTGGGCATACTGCCGGCGGAATATGACAATCCGGCTGATCAGCCGGCCGCCGATCGATTCATCCGCAAGAGGAATCAGGCTGTAACCAAACTCCATCTCTATCGGCTCAACTGTTAACAATGTGTAGACATTATTAACATCTTTATAATACTCTTCTTCTGTAACCGTACTTGCCGCCGCTGCTTCCTGCTGTGCCATCAAATCAGGCAGATCACCGCCCTCTTCCTGGTACCTGGCCGCCGCCAGCCGTTCCGGTTCTTCCTTAATTCTTTTGGCCATATAATAACCGGCTGTCACCAATCCGACAGAAACCATCGCCAGCTGCGGAAGCGGCATTCCCGGTATAATCGTTAATACTGCAACAACCACACCACTCATCATAATCGCATATGGCTGAGCCAGGAACTGCTTGGATACGTCTTCGTTCAGACTTCCTTCTGATACGGCCCTGGTAACAATCATGCCTGTTGCTGTCGATATAAGCAGAGAGGGAATCTGCCCTACCAGACCATCACCAACCGTTGCAATCGAATATGTATTCAAAACGTTGGCAATAGTATCACCGGACTGAACGATTCCGATGATGCTGCCGCCAATCAAATTGATTGCAGTTGTGATCAGCGACATAACCGCGTCACCCTTGACAAACTTTGTCGCACCATCCATCGAACCGTAAAAATCAGCTTCCCGCTGTACTTTAGCACGCCGCATCTTTGCCTGCTGTTCATCAATCAGTCCGGAACTGAGGTCTGCGTCAATTGCCATCTGTTTACCGGGCATTGCATCCAGATTAAATCTGGCGGCCACCTCAGCCACACGTTCCGCACCTTTGGTAATAACAAGAAACTGCATCAGCACAATAATCAGGTATATGATCATACCCACTACTACATTGCCCTGAAGAACGAAATCACCAAAGGCTTTAATGACCTGTCCGGAATTACCTCCGTTGGTAAGAATGTTTCTGGTTGTAGAAACATTGATTCCCAGACGTAACAATGTGGTAATCAGCAGCAGCGACGGGAAAATTGAAAATTCCAGAGGTTCCCTGATTGTCATTGTGATAACCAGGATCATCATAGACAGGGCTATATTCAAAATTATTGTCACATCCACCAAAGCTGCCGGAAGTGGTATGATCAGCAACAGCACTATCGCAAGTACAAATATTACTATTGCATAACTCGAAATTTTCTTCATCTGCTGCTCTTCCCTCTAGTATTTATTGAAACATATCATCTCGATTGCCTGACTTGTAAATATATACAAGGATTTCTGCTATTGCACCATAGAATTCTGCCGGTATCTCACGCCCGATTTCACAAATTGCGTACAGGGCCCTGGCAAGCGGTTGATTCTCCGTAACAAAGATTCCATGTTCTTCTCCCGCTTTAATAATACGGAGTGCCAGCTCGTCCTGTCCCTTGGCAAGGACAACCGGTGCACCATGTTTATCGGGATCATATTTTAGTGCAACCGCAAAATGAGTCGGGTTTTTGATAATCACATCTGCATCAGGAACTTTTTGCATCATCCGGCTCATCGCCATCTGCCGCTGAATACTGCGGATCCGTCCTTTAATCTCAGGATTTCCTTCCGTATTCTTGTGTTCTTCTTTTACTTCCTGTTTTGTCATCTTGAGATCCTGCTCAAACTGCCAGCGCTGAAACAGATAATCGAAAAAACTGACTACTGCAAAAACCATGCAGACACGTACCACCAGATTGTATGACATCTGCAGCATATAGGCCGCAGACTGAAGCAACCCTATATCAATCAGCTTTGCTGTCTTCGCAATATCATCCTTCAGAAGATTATACAGCAGTGCCAGCAGCAACGTTATCTTGATTAAATTTTTCACAAGTTCAAACACTTTTTTCAGGGAAAACATGTTTTTAATTCCCGAAATCGGATTAAGCTTGCTGAACTTGGGTTTGATTGATTCAAATGATACATTAAATTTAGTCTGTACTCCATGAGCAATGATTCCCAGAACCATAGCTGTCAGCAACAGCGGAAGCACACATTTCAATATCGCCGTAACAGTTATGCCGTAAAGCTGGCTGTTCAGCATCAGCTCCGGCTCGGCACTGATACTATTGATAATCCAAACCATATATGCATTAATCGTTGTATGAATATATGGTACCATCTTCCGTATCATCCAGAACACACCATAAAGCATTATAACCGTAACGATATCCTTACTCTGGAAAACCTGCCCCTTCTTCCGGGCATCACTTCGTCGTTTACTGGTAGGTTGTTCTGTCTTTTCCTGCCCGCCCTGTTCTGCCAACCCACACCACTCCCTTCCCGTTTACCGGCTCCCGCCGGGGACTTTTAGTGCCGCCGCTAACGCATCAGCTGCATCAGCTGTTCCAGATTTTGATACATACTGTCAAGAATAACATAAATCTTATCCGACATAGGACCAAAAAGGAGGAGAAGCATGGCCAGACCAACAATAATTTTCACCTGGAAATTAACACTGAAAACGTTAATCTGCGGGACAATCCGCATCAAAATCCCAACCGCAGTCTCCGCAACCAGCTCCATGGCAATAATCGGAAAAGCCAATTGCAGCCCCATCACAATACTCTCCCGGAAAATAACAAGAATAGCCTGCGGAAGTTCCGGCCGGAGTGCAATCGTCCCAAACGGAATCATCACCGACGAACGGATGAACATACCAATGAGCCGGATATGGCCGTCGGTTGCAAAAAACAACATCACCATAAATGCATAATAGAGGCCTGAAGTAATGGTCATCTGTGAATTATACTGCGGATCATAAACCTGAGCCATCGTAAGTCCCATGGAGAAATCCATCACTGCTGAGGCGTATCGAACCACCAGAAACGCCAGTTCCATACCAAATCCCAGGACAATACCAAACAGTATCTCCTTTACCAGCATGACACCATACTCAATCATCGTAACCGGCTCATGAACAAGTGCACCACCGAAGCCGATATAAAGCATCAGCGAGATGACCAGTATAAGGGCTGATTTTACCATCGCGGGTATGCCTGTCCGGCCCAAAACCGGATTCAGTGCAATGGCTCCGCTCATTCTCATGACAATCAGGGAAAATAATATAAACATCCGCTTAGCCCCCGACGATCAGAGCACAGATGTATTGAAAATAATCCTTTAGCAATGCCAGCATCGAACTTCCTAAAAAGCCCATCATGGCTAATATTGCCAACAGCTTCGGTACAAACGTCATCGTCTGTTCGTTAATCTGGGTCGCCGCCTGAAATATGGCAAGCACCACACCTACGATCATACTTACCAGCAAAAAGGGCAATGCCAGCTGTAGTGCCAGCTGAAAGGTCTGATACATCACATCAAGAATAGCTGCTTCGCTCATATGTACCTCCTATTACGCACACTTTCCTAACGAAAGCTCTGAACAATACTGGTAAACAGCAATTCCCAGCCATCTACAGTTACAAATAATAATAATTTAAAGGGCAGCGCAATCATCGTTGGCGGCAGCATTACCATTCCCATCGACATAAGCGTTGTAGCCACCACAACATCAATCAGCATAAATGGCAGATAGATCAGAAATCCGGCAATAAATGCCCGTTTCAACTCGCTGGTCATAAACGCCGGAGTCACTACTGTCAGCGGATACTCTTCCACTGCCTCCTGACTCTCCGCTCCGGACATCTCGACAAACACATCCAATGTCTTTTTTTCGGTATTGCGGAGCATAAACTCCTTGATCGGCATTTCCATCCTGGCTACCGCCTCCTGCTGAGAGATCTGTCCCTGTACATAGGGCTGATACGCCTCATCATTAATTTGGGTGATAACAGGAGTCATAATATAAATCGTCAGGAACAGGGCAATGCCCGTCAGCACCATATTCGGCGGAGACTGCTGGACACCCATGGCGTTTCTTGTAAATGACAGGATAATAATTGTCCTGGTAAATGAGGTCATCATTACGATGAGTGACGGCAGCAGCGCTACCAGTGTGATCATAAAGATAAGATCCAGGGCCGGCACATTTCCACCGTTTAATCCTGCTAGTAGGTCATTCATTTATCTTCCCTCTTTTTCTTCTGAGGCATGGCAGCATGTGTTTTCAATATTTCAAGAAAATTTATGTTTCCGGCCTCGTCTGATGCCGGTTCGTCAAAATCACCTTCGATTTCCGTCAGCAGTGAAATCCCTGCCGAACTGACACCAATCAGGTAAACATGCTCCTGTACCTTTATCAGTAAAAGCTGTTTGTCATTCCCCACCTGCAGTCTTTCCAGTATTTTGATGTTTCGTCCTGATGACGACTTAAGCCAGCTTTTTCCAAGCATCCGGCTGCACCAGTATGCCAGTATCAGCACACAGATAACCGTCAAAACTGCACCTGTCAATGATAATACATCTCCTGCCATTATAAACTCTCCGGATTAATATTCCGGGAAATAATTTCGGTTATACGAATCCCAAAATTGTCTTCCACAACAACAATATCTCCTTTTGCGATACACTGGCCATTGACAAACAGGTCAGCCTGCTCTCCTGCCATCTTATCCAGAACTACCAGTGATCCCTGCGTAAATTCCAGAATCTCTTTGACCCGTTTTTTGGTTCTGCCGATTTCCACTGATATTCCCAGCGGAACCTTCATCAGCATCTCCTGGTTAGCCTGTTCTTCTTCACCGCGCTCTGCCTCTTCATTATTAAGCTGAGCAGAATTGAGCGGGCGAATCAGTGACGATTGTTCCGTTCTCTGCGGTTTTTCTTTTGTCTTCATATCCCGCATGATTTCCATCATCTGCATCTGGGATTGCTGCATCTGGTTAAGCAGCTGCAGCATCATCGGATCCGGTGCCGCCTGATAAACCTGAGGCGGTGCATTGTATGCCGGCTGAGGCACCGGCTGAATCTGAGGCTGCGGTTCCGGCTGGATCTGAGGCTCCGGCTGAACCATCTGCGGCGGCTGTTCTTCGTGAGATACGGATACCTCCGGAACTTCCGCCTCCGCCTGCATCAGCATTCTCTGAATCTCTTCCTGCGACAGCACCTTATTTGACGCTGCCGGTTCCTCTGGTGCCGGCTGTGACTGCGGTTCTTCGTCTCCTGCCTGCATCAGCATTCTCTGAATTTCCTCCTGCGACAGCACTTTATTCGATGGTGCCGGTTCCTCTGGTGCCGGTTCCTGAACTGCCGGCTGAGACACTTCAACTGTCTCTGATTCCGGTTCCCCGGATAACCCAAATGGTTCCAACAGGCATTTGGCCAGTCCCAGAGACATTATATTATAAAATTCACTCTCTAATTTATCTTCTACTTCAAGTGTAAAGCGAACAACTACTTTACGGTCCTCTGTAGGGAAATACTTATCTTTAAAACTCAGTTCATTTTCTACTTCGAATGATATCGGGGTGGAGATATTGATCGGGAAACCAAGGAATTCAGATAAGGCCGTAGCGGATGATCCCATCATCTGGTTCATAACTTCACATATCGCACTCCGGTTGATTTCATCCAGTTCAAAAACTTCCTCCGGAATCTCAGCCCCCATCAGTGTACCGACAATGATCCGCACATCATTGCGGCTGAACATCATGATATTGTTTCCTTCCAGCCCTTCTGTATAAGATACTTCTACTCCAATGGCCGGCTCAATTTTTCTAAACTCAAACTCCTCACCGCTTAATACCTTAACTACAGGTGTGGTGATATTTACCATCGCCCCCAGCATCGTGGAAACTGCTGTTGCCGATGCGCCAAGACTGATGTTCATTATCTCGCCGATAGCATCTATTTCCATATCATTAAAGCTGCTAGCGCCCATCACTTAATCTCCTTTTCAACCTTATTTTCCTATGTCTAATGCTTTCTGAGCCATCAGCTTCATCGCGTTTAAGGCTGTAACGTTCGCCTCATAAGATCTGGTTGCCGCCATACTGTCTATTGTCTCCTTAAGCAAATCCACATTCGGCAAATTCACATAACCTGCCTCATCCGCATCCGGATGTCCGGGATTGTATACACGCTTCATTTCCCTGTCATCTTCAATTATACCGGAAACTCTCACGCCTGCATTCCTGCTGCTGAAGCCTTTTCCCAGGGAAGCATTGCGCATCGCCTCCTTAAAAGTTCCGGTTCCATAGCTTTCAAAAAGTATATCTTTCCTTCGGTAGGGTCCTCCGGATTCGGTTCTTGTTGTATCAATATTGGCTATGTTTTCTGCAGCAATATCCATTCTGAGACGCTGCGCACTCATTCCCGAGGCACTAATATCAAAAGAACTTAAAAATGCCATACCAAAACCTCCTGCCGGTTAATTACCTAGAATTGTGTTTACTGTTTGTACGATTCTCTCAGCATTAAAAGGTTTAACAATAAAATCTTTTGCTCCGGATTTAATCGCATCTACAACCATGCTCTCCTGTCCCATCGCTGTACACATAACAACTTTTGCAGACGGGTCATTTTCCCTGATCCTCTTGAGTGCCTGAAGTCCGTCCATATTTGGCATCGTAATATCCATAATTACCATATCCGGCTTCTCTTCATCATACTTCTTCACTGCCTCTGCCCCGTCCTGGGCCTCAACAAAATCACTGTAACCACCCTGGGTCAATGCATTCTTGACCATCATTCGCATAAACGCTGCATCATCAACCAACATAATCTTTGCCATTTCTTTTTACCTCTCTCATGAATTTTCATTATTGATATCCGTTTTTACCGGAGCATCGTGCTGCCCTGCATATATCCTGTCATGGATCCGGACCGCCATATTCTTTTTATAGACGCCCATCTCACCAACAAACCACGGCTGTTTATCCACAAACAGCTTCACCTTGCTGTTCTTTGGTGTGTTAAGATCAATCACATCCCCCACCTTGAGGTGATAGATATCGCTTACATCCAGTTCTACCGTTCCCAGCTGTCCCGTAAGAGGAAGCTGGCTCTGACGAATATTGTCCAGTATGATTTCCTTATTGTCTTCATAAGTAAATCCGCGGGCAATATGTTTACGGCTGTCTATCATCTGGAATATGTATTCCAGAAGTGTCCCCGGCAGACAGAGGCGGATCTTTTCCACCGCCACCCCGGCCACATCCACATTCAAATGAATAATTGCTACAGTTTCGTCCAGTCCGATGTCCTGCATCATACTGGGATTTTCCTCAATACGATCAATCTCAAACGCGGCACTGACATAGTTGGCAAAACCATCCTTTAATGCCTGAGAACAATACTCAACAATCCGCCGGTACAGTGCAACCTCCACATCGGAATAGCGGTAGCCGTCCTCCAGTTTCACCACTTCGTCACCACCGCCAAGCATATGATTGATCAGTGTAATGACCAGTCCCGGAGTAATATACATCATCAGCGGCACATTGTGCCGTCCCCGATCCTGAACCGTGGCCGCCAGCAGCGTCATGACGTCATTCTCATGAAGCGAATTGACATATTCATAATACCTGCGTTCCTGGACTTCCAAAACTGTAATATCCGTCATGACCCGGAAAATACCATTCACCTGGGAAGTCAAAATCCTGGCATAATTTTCAAATACATTTGTCAGAATTTTCATCTTATCCTTGGTGAATTTTCTCGGACTATAAAAATCGTATTTGCTGTATTTTGCTTCCTCCGGTTCCTTCACCGCCACCGTTTCCTGCACCTGGGGTGCCGGATCGTGCATGGATTGCAAAAGCGCATCGATCTGACTTTGAGATAATACATCTGCCATTGCTAACGCCACCTTTTCTCATTATTGTGCCATAGTTTCCGCCTGCATTGATGAGGTCTGTTCCGGACCGCCCTCGGCAGGTTCAAAACCGGTACCTTCACCTGCGGGCAAACCATCAGTAATAATGGTTTCATCAAGACCGGCATTATACTCCTCATAATATTCGTCTAATGAACGGATATCTGCCCCTTCATCAACCATCAGGATTTCCACCCGCCGGTTTCTGGCACGTCCCTCTCTTGTGTCATTGGAATCCACCGGACGGAACTGGCCATAGCTGATACTTACAATCTTCTCCGGCGCTATCACATCCATCATCTGAATGAAAATACTGACCTCCGCCGCCCGCATGGCCGACAGCATCCGGTCTGTCCTCGGAGTATTCGGCTGCCCGGGATCTCCCTGAGCGGTATGAGCCATAATATTAACCTGCGCCAGCATATCCTGCGCCGGTGCCACTGCATTACAAAACACCTCCAGCGTTGCCTGCCCCTGCGCCGTTAATACATAGCTTTCACCATCAAAAAACGTTTTGTCCTGAAACATGATAAAGGTATAACCGTCGCCTCTGGAGATGGTCACGCCATCAATTCCGGCTGTGTTCATATCGGAAGCAAGTTTCAGATAGAGGGTATTAATATCCGTACCGGCCTCATCCATAGGCAAGGGTTCCATCTGTTCCGCATCAGGAGCCCCTCCCTGTTCACCGATCGGGCCATCAACCACCACCTGGTTCGAAACCTCATCCACTGATGCCGGATAAATACTCTTGACAAAGACCTCCCACTTCTGTTCATTCAGATTTGACATGGAGTAAAGCATAACAAAAAACGTCATCAGCAGTGTAACCAGATCACCATATGTATCCATCCAGTTCCCGCTTTCTTCGTTTTTCTGCCTCTTTTTCATTATTCTTCACCTCCGCCGGATGATTTGGAAGCTTTTGAGAGTAATTTTTTCTGCTGGGACTGTTTCAGTGAAGCCAGCAGCTGTTCCCGCAGATATTTCGGATTCTCACCACCCTGAATAGCAATGATTCCCTCGATAATTGTCGAGCAATACAACTCTTCTTCATCCTGCCTGATACGCAGTTTTTTTGCGATAGGAGTGAAAAAAACGTTAGCCATGATACAGCCGTAAAAAGTGGTAATCAATGCAACCGACATGTCCTGGCCCAGACTGGAGGCACCACCACCGCCGGAGAGATCAAGACCTTTAAGCATATTGATCAGTCCTACCAATGTACCGATCATACCAAATGCCGGTCCCATTGACGCACCTTTTTCATAAAATCCCGCGGCCGTATCATGGCGGGTTATCATATTTTCCAATTCCCGTTCCAGAATCATCCGCACCTTGTCGGGATCATTGGCATCAACAATCATCAGGACGCTCTGTTTAAGAAACGGATCTTTAATCTCATCCGCCTTCTCCTCCAGTGCCAGCAAGCCGCTCTGCCTTGCTACCATCGCCAGATCCACCAGCTGATCCACTAACTTGGGAATATTATATTTTTTTCCGCGGAACAGGACTGTCAGATGTTTTGGTACATCCAGCAAAACGCTCAGCGGATAACATGCAATCAGTGCCGCCAAAGCACCGCCCACAGTAATCAATATACTTGCCGGATCAATGAAATTCCCGATCTTGTCCAAACTAATTCCGTTTATTATCAAAGCTAAACAAATCACTATCCCAATCAGCGTTGTTGGATCCATTACTCCCTTGCCTCCTGCGTTTTGTTATATCCTATCCATCTTGTCCCTGTTTGTTATCAAATGCAATGCAGTCATTCATAAACGCCTTGACCTGCTGTAATATTGAGTCAACTGTATCTTTTACAAGATAATAATCACCATTTACCATCTTGACTTTGGTTTCCGGAATTGTTTCTATGTACTGAACCTGAAGATAATTGAGATAAATTATCTCCCCGCTCAAACGGGTCAATTTAATCATGCTTCCCTTTCTGCTCAATACCCGCACAGGCTCCGGAAGTAAATGCAAAGCCTGCGCGAATAAGGCTGTCAAATACGCATTTTATCGTTTCATATTAACAAGTTCATTTAAAATCTCATCACTGACTGTGATGATTTTGGAATTTGCCTGAAATCCTCTCTGAGTTGTGATCAGCTCAGAAAACTCCTTAGCCATATCTACATTGGAAGCTTCTATGTAACCAGCCATCAATAAAGGGGTCGTTCCGCTTCCCGGTTCCGAAGCCAGACACGCACCGGCGTTGTCATTCGGATTAGTTTCGTAGTAGTAACCACCGGACTTTGTAAGTCCTTCCTGGTTCTGGAAGGTAGCAATCGCAACCTTCCCTAACGTAGCCGTCGCTTCTTTTCCGTCTGCATCTGTGTATTTTGCAGTCACGATACCCAGATTGTTGATTGTAATACTGCTGGTCTGCGCCGGAGCACCAGTGAACGCACCGTTTTCATCCGGTACCCGCATTGCATTTAAATTATCAAAATCATACTCTGGAGCCGGATCTGTACCTGAACCCGAACCTGAGCTGCCGTCATCAGGAAGAAAACCCATAAGAAAATTATTCGCACTATCGACAACATAACCATTGCTGTCAATGGAAAACTGACCAACACGAGTATACACACAGCTTGGAGTCTCTTTTAACTTATCCGCCTCAACCTTGGTATTGCTGGAACTCACAATAAAAAATCCCTGCCCGTTAATTGTAGCATTAAATCCACCCACATAAGAAGGAGTACTCGCCATCATGTCAGTACTGATAGCTCCGGTCATTGTACCGTAACCATACTGTGCCGCATTATTACCTGCAGCAGTTGCAGAACCGCCTGTCGATGCTGACGAGGTCTGATACATCGCCTCTTTAAAGCTGTAACTCTGTGATTTAAAACCAAAGGTGTTAACGTTTGCTATATTATTACCGATTACATCCAGTTTATTTTGATGCGCACGCAGTCCTGCTACTGCTGAATCCATTGCTCTTAACATATTATTTCCCTTTCCGCCGCTTTAGCCGGAGTACTTCTGACTCCTGCCCAGACATCCTTACGGTCCTGCCTACATCAGAACGGCACTGTCAATATTTGTAAATATTTTGTCTTTTACATCATCCTGTGACATCGTTGTAACTACTACATTATTAGGTACATTGACAATAAATACCCCTTCTCTGCCAATCACCGCCACATCTTTGGAACCTTTTTTCCGGGCCTCTTCCACTGCATGTTCCAGGTTCTTAAGAAGTTGATTGTCTACCTCTATTCCCCGTTCATCCAGACGTCTGGCGGCATGCTTGGAGAAGTTCAGAGTTTCATTCATTTTGCCTTCCAGCAGAATTCCAAACTCTTGTTGTTTTCCGTTTTGCACATTTGCTTCTGCCGGCTTATCCGGTCCAATGACCGCCGCAGCATTTACATTGTGCAATCCATTCGTTCTCATAACATCATCCTTTCAGACACAAAGGCAGCTGCACGCCGCTTTATTCATCGTCATCCGGTTCAACACCTTTATTATCGTCGCCCGGCTCAACATCTTTACCGTCATCTCCCGGCTCAACGTCTTTATCATCACCGCCCGGTTCAACGACTTTACCATCGTCATCCGTTTCAACTTTTCCGCCGTCTTCGGCCTCATCCTTAAACGGATTCTCAATCTTACCCATACCGACCACATAATTTAGCGGATATTCTTTATCATCACCCACAAGTTTTAACATCGGTGTACTTCCTGTCAGGTTAACTGATTCCACTTTGCCGTAATATACGCCAACTGCGATTGACTGACCATAGGAATTTTCCTCGGTTACCGCTACCGTGATTTCCTGGCCGACAAGACCGGCTGCGTAGGTCTGGGTAGTTACCGCCGTCGATGTATCCATTGAATTTGTCATCGTGGAAAGCGACTGAACCATTGCCATCTGTGTCATCTGCGCCATCATCTCACTGTTGTCCATAGGGTTTGTCATATCCTGACTCGCCAGCTGTGCTGCCAGCAGTTTAAAGTAGCTTGTAATCGACAGCGTATTTTTATCATTTGCTTCCGGTGTATAGTTTTGTTGAATCGTTGGGTTGGTAGTACCACTAATACTTCCTAATTCTGCCACACTTTCCCTCCTCTCTACACAAGACCCAATCGAAGCTGCTGCGCAAACGTTTCCTGATACAACGATCCGTTCTGCTTTTGCTCCTGATGCTGATTTTGTTCTCTTTGTCCCTGTCCGTGCTGCTCTTCATCTGTCTGATGCTGCGGCGGTGCCGTGTAGATAACCGTCTGCTGCCCCGTCTTATCTTCCAGAATACGGGCAATCTCACCAGCCTGCTGACTCAAGATCTCGAGCGTTTTCGGATTGGACGACATAATCGATACCGCGGCTCTGCCTTCCTCATAGATAACCTGGATGGTCAATTTACCAAGCGACGCCGGTTCCAGTTCAATTGTCAGGGCTCCGTCCTGTTCCGGTAAATTTGCGGCAATAGTATTGCCTATATCTGCCGGCAGTGTTTCAGGAGTTGACTTCACCTGTACGAATTCCGCCTGAGGAGCTATCCCCTGCTGATCCCCGACAAGTGCGGTATTCATCAATAATCCTGCCTCTGCCCCGGATTCAGTTTCCGGTTTCACTTCCGGCTCAGCCTGCTGAACATGAGTCTGCTGCGCTGCGGCTGCCAGATTAGTTTCTTCAACCGGCAGTTCCTGCTGAATTGGATTACTGGTATAAACCGGATCGTCAACGATCTCTTCTCCTGTCGATACCGGAACATCCACTGCTGCTGTTTTAAATGTCGTTACAGCTTCGGTACTTTCCGTCTCCTGCGGCTCATCGTCAGTATCCGTCCGTACCGGTTCGGATTTGCTGCCTGTTGGCTGCATTTCTTCAACAGCTTCTCCCTGCACAACAACATCTGCCAGCTGACCCTGATCCTCAACCGTATCTATGGCTGCCGTAACATCTCCTGCAGTTGTAAGCACCACCGGTTCCGTTTCTGCGACCATCTCTGCCGGTTCCACTTCCTCACCCGGCCAGGCCTCTGTTTGGACCTGATTATCCACCAGTTGATTCAGTGTCATCGTAAACGCCGCGCCCGCCAGCATCGATTCCATATTTTCCGAATCCGGTTCTACTGTTGCTCCCGCATTTTCTTTATCGGCCACAACTTCTTTTGCCTGCTCTTTTACCGCTTCTTTTACTGACTCTTTGCCTGTAAATGCCTGTTCATTCGTTCTGAGCAACTCGAAAAAAATATTTCCGCCACCCTCGGATTTTACTTGCTTCCTGCCGCTAAGCTCTGCTGCCGGGCGGGTTATCTGCCGCAAGTCAATCTTCATCATCCTTTCACCTCCTTCTATTGGCTATTGATTTTTATAATTAACAGCTTTTCAGCTGCAATTACCACTCACTTGGTATAGCTTCTGCTTTGTGCCCTGCCGCCACTAATGTATGAGTTACAAATTCTTCGGCAAATGCTTCTTCAGCCTTCGCTTCGGCCTTATGATATTCCCCGAGCCTCCGCTCCCTTAACTTCTCAAACTTCGACGTGTCCACTTTGGCATTTACAACCGCAGCTTTTTTCTCTTCCTCCTGCTGCTGCAATACCAGAAGTTCTTTTTCCTTTTGCTCAATCTGCCGCGTCATCCGTTCAATACACATAATATGAAGCCGGTATTGTTCAATCGTAGTCACTTTTCGTTTTGCCTGGTCAAATTCTGCTCTGAGGTCATCCAGTTCGATGTTTAACCTGGCTATCTCATCCTGTTTTTGTCTTACAGCAGCAAGCGCAATTGCATGCTCGGCCTTCAATCCATCAAGTATCTGGTTTTTATAATCCAGCACCGTCTCCAAACTATATTTAAACCGCTTCAACCTGCATCCCCCTTAATAGAAGATATATTATTCGGCAATTGCTGCGAGCCGTTTCACTGTTTCCTCATAAGAAAAACTCTCATCCACATCCTGCTTTAAAAATGCATTCATCTTGTCAATTTTCGAAACAACCTCATCCAGGGCATGGTTTGTTCCCTTTTTATATGCTCCGATTGAAATCAGATCGGCATTTTTTTGGTACAAACCAAGCATATTACGAAAACGTGATGAGGCAGTCCGATGATCGCCTTCAATAATCTCAGTCATTAATCTGGAAATACTCGATCCGATATCAATCGCCGGAAAATGATTCTCATGCGCCAGCTGCCTGCTCAGAACAATATGTCCATCCAGTATTCCCCTGACCGTATCCGCAATCGGTTCATTCGTATCATCCCCCTCAACCAGTACTGTGTATACCCCGGTAATCGACCCCTTGTTAAAATTGCCGCTCCGTTCCAGAAGTTTCGGGAATTCAGCATAGATCGATGGAGTATAACCCCTGGCGATTGGCGGCTCGCCGATTGCCAGTCCGATTTCCCTTTGCGCCATCGCATAACGGGTCAGCGAATCCATCATCAGCAAAACATCGTTGCCCTGATCCCGAAAATACTCAGCGATCGTAGTTGCCACCAGCGGACATTTCATTCTCAGCATCGCCGGCTGATCGGAGGTAGCTACAACCAGAACGGAACGCTTCATCCCTTCTTCGCCCAAATCCTTTTGAACAAATTCCAGAACCTCGCGGCCACGTTCTCCGACCAATGCAATCACGTTGATATCTGCCTTGACATTTCTGGCAATCATACCCATAAGAGTACTTTTACCTACACCGGAACCGGCAAAAATCCCAATTCTCTGTCCTTTGCCAATGGTATTCAATCCATCAATCGCTTTGACGCCAAACTCAAGCCGTTCTCGGATCGGCGGCCGGTTCAGCGGGTTTGTATAGGGGCTGTTCACCGTATAATGCTCGGCAGCCTCAAAATCGCCTTTGCCGTCAAACGGTTTCCCCATCGCATCGATAATTCTGCCTCGGAGAAAATCCCCTACCGGTACTTTCAGCCGGTGTCTGGTGTTCCGGACAAAACTCCCCGAAGTAATTCCCCCGGTAGCCTCATAAGTCATCAGCTGAAGCTTGCCGTTCTTAAATCCCACCACTTCGGCCGGTATCTGCAGGTTCTGCGCATCATCATAGATCATGACAATATCGCCAATGCTTGAGCGGCCCCCTGATGCCTCGATTGACATACCCACCACATTTTCAATTTTTCCGATATAACCAACCGTCTCTGCTTTCTCAACAAGCTGGGGGATCATCTCAAACATAGCCACCAATTTCCTTTTCTAGATTCTGATATTCTGCAGCATTTCCTTGATATTTTCCAATTGTGTATGGACACTGATATCAATGATTTCATCCGGCATTTCAATAATGCAGTCACCCCTGTTATCTTTTTCCATAACAACAAACTTGATATTATCAGATAAACGGGATAACTCCGCCAAAACATCTTCGTCCGCTTCCACCATTGTCTCGTAATCATTTTTTTCCATATAAATTTTGACCCAGGCAGTCTTCTTCAGCCGCTCAGTTTCAGCAATAATCATCCGTTTAATGATATCACCGCTTGATTTGAGGCTGATATGAATCACCTTTTCAGCTACCGCCACTGCGCAATCTTTCAGTTCATTCAGATATCTGTTCAGGCTTTTTTCTTTCGCTTCACTCACCGCTGCAAGTGCCGTCTCAATATCTCTGCCGAACTCCTCCATCTGATTTTCGATCGCACGTCCGTGCTCGTTAACTGCTATGTCAACACCCTCTTTAAATCCCTTTTCATAACCCTCATGATAACCTTCGTCAAGTGCATCTTCTTTCATTTGCTTCGCCTGCGCTTCTGCCTCCTGAAGAATTTCAGCGGCACGCTGCCTGGCTTCACAGATAATCCGCTCAGCTTCGCTCTCGGTTTCTTTCTGAACCGTGTCTCTGGCCCGGGCGCTTTTGCCCGTTGAATCGACCTGTTCCCAACCCGGCATGACAACCCGTGGGGGATCACCGGACAATTCAGTGTCAGTCAGATCCGTTCCCGAAAAAGTTTCTTCTTCCTGGACAGGCAGCTGAAAGCTATATACATTCACACAATCTCCCGATCGTACAGTACCCCTAGACAATAACGTCGCCATCGTCTCCTCCCTTGCTGATTATAACCTCACCGGCTTCCTCCAGCTGACGGATAATGTTAACAATACGCTGCTGTGCTTCTTCCACATCTTTAAGCCTGATATTGGTCGCCGTTTCGAGATCACCCTGAACAGTCTCAGCCATACGCTTTGACATATTTCTGAAAAATACCTGCCGCATCTCTTCGCTGGCAGTCTTAAGTGCATATACAACATCCTTGGATTCACAATCACGCACAAATCTCTGTACCGAACGATCGTCCATCTCCAGGATATTTTCGAAGATAAACATCTTATCACGAATCGTTTGTGCCAGTTCCGGACTGCGTTTATCGAGTTCTTCAAATATCCGCCGTTCGTTGCTGCGGTCAATATGATTCATAACATCCGCCACAAAGTCAACGCCGCCAAGATTCATATTATCTTCGCTGGTAATAATCGTCGAGAACTTACGTTTCATCTCTTCTTCCACAATTGCAATCGCTTCCGGCGATACCCGGTCCATCTTGGAAATACTTTCGATGATCGAGATCCGCTTATTCTCCGGAAGCTGTTCCAGCACCCGTGCCGCCTGCTCCGGGTCCATGTAAGACATAATCAGCGAAATCACCTGCGGACGCTCATGCTGCAGCAGAGAAATCAATGCCTTAGGATCACCCTTGGAAAAGAAATTGAATGGTTTTGACATCAGCGTTTTTGACACCTTTTCCAAAAGCGCTCTGGCTGTCGTCTCACCAAATGCTTTTTCCAGAACCCCGCGGGCGTAATCCATTCCGCCGTCGCTCATCATCTTGTGCGTCAGACAAAGCTTGTAAAAGTCATCTAACGATCCCTCAACCTGGTTATTGCTTGTTTTACCCATCCTTGCCACTTCATAGGTCAGGTCTTCGATATCCTGTTCGTTTAAATATTTATAAATCTGGGAAGCCCTGTCCGTTCCCAATGAAACAACTACAACCGCGGCTTTCTGTTTGGATGTCAGCCCTTGCAGTCCTGCTTCATCATCTGTTTTATTATGATCTCCTGCCGGAGTTGCCGTATCTGCCATACCTACTCGCCTCCTCTCAGCCATGTCTGCAGCAGTTTCGCTGCGATCTGAGGATTCTGATCCACAAAATCACCAATATTTTGTTTTAATTTCAAACTATGCTGCATCCGCAGATTAAGCAGATTTTCGCTTTGCTGTAAATTCTCGTCCATTTTTTGAACTGCAAGTCCCGCTTCTGTCTGCGGCACCACCGGAAAGTCATCTTCTTCTTCCGCTTCCACATTCAATTCAATGTCATCCAAAAGCCGCTGCTTTTTCTTTCTGCCCTGCGCCAGCACCAGGCCAAGGATCAGAAGCAGCAGCACTGCCCCTGCCGCAACAGCAATGATTAACGGCAATGGAATCGGTGCACCGACGGCCTGAACAGTCGTAGTATTTGATACCTCAGCAGCAGCCTCCGCACTTATACGATCGGGGGACTCTGCCCGAAGAATCGTTATCTTCTGCGCCGCCTCTTCCAAATCAATCCCTGTCGAATTCGCTACCAATTCCACCAGCTCTGAAACCGGTATCGTCAAATCAGCTGTATCAATCACGATACCGATTGTCGCATTCTCCAAAACCCCCGGTTCAACCTGACGCTGTTCTTTGACGGTATTGTACAGCCACTCTCTGGCCGCACTGTTGTTGGAATATGCATCTGCTCCGTCAGCACCATCTGCAGCCTGATTCGTGTACCGGGGCGTCTCTGCGTTCGCATCAGCGCCTGCCACACCGCCTGCCTGCTGGCTCGCGGAACCTGAGTACTCTCCGGCCACCTCTTCCTGCTGCAGCAGTCCGATTTTATCATCCTCGCCGGTTTTTTCAGGAGTTGAATACAAGGTGCTTTCCTGAATGAGTTTTTCCATATTGAGGGAACCTTTAACCGATACAACTACCGTTCCCTGACCATATATCTTTTCCAGTACACGCCGGGCATTGGCTGCGAGTTCGTTCTCAACCTGACTTGTCAGTGCCGCCAGATTGCTGGCTACCGCAAAGTCGCCGCTGTCTCCGTTGCCGCCAACTTCCAGCATGGTCTCAGCATCAAACACTGCCACATTAGTAAAAGTCATCCCCCGGACAGCCCTGGCAATCAGATTCTTTATTGCGGACGCCTCGCTGTTTGACAGGCTTCTGCCATTCTTCATCGTGACAACAACCGAAGCCGAAGCTTCGGTTTGTGTCGTATCACTTAATGCATATTTTTGTTCACTGCCTTCTGCGATCGTCACCTTCGCATCCTGAATCCCGTCAAACAACCTGATCTGAGCCCCCAGACGATCCTGCAGCTCATATAAGGTATATTGTTTTTTGTCAGATTCCGTCGTCATCAGTCCGGTATTGCTGCGATACATATCGTATGTAAAGCCGCTCTTGGGATATCCCTGACTAAGAAGCGATGCCCTGGTCTGATCTACATCTGCCGCGGAAACCCGTATCTCACCGTTTTTATCATTGTAGCGGTAGCTGACGCCGTTATCCTGGAGAAGGGCGACCACCTCCTGGGCCTCTTCACCGTTAAGTCCGGTAAATAAAGTGCTGTAATTCGTCTCTGTTCCAAAGTTCAATGCTAAAATGCCAATAATAGCAATTACAGCAGTCCCTGCTACAATTGCTATAAGCATCTTCCTGGTTTTACCTGATATTCTTTGCCAGTATTCCTTTAAGCTCTGCACCGCAATTCCCAACCTTCTCTATTAGTTCACGCTTTAAATACTCATCTTGAGAATCTCATTGTAAGACTCCATTGCTTTATTCCGTAGTGTAATCATTGTCTCCAGGCTAAGTGCAGCTTTTGCCTCAGCCAGAGGCAGACTATGTGCATCATCAAGCTGTCCCGTAGCCAGCAGATATTGTTTTGTTTCGACATCCTGCTGAGTCTCTTGAACCTGGTTCATCACATTGCTTAAAACGTCCTTGAACATTGTCGCTTCTTTGTTGGTTCCGGTCTGGGTCCTGCCCTCAAAAGAGCTTCCGATCGGATCCCATGGTTTAATCGGGGTAATAAATGCTATCTGATCCATAATCAATCCCTCTCTTTTTTAAAATGACTTGGCAGCATTTCTCAGCCGGGTGATCTCATTGTTAACAGAACTCACCATATATTGATATTCATACGCGGTTCTGACCAGCTCTACCTGTTCCTGATCCATATCGACGTTGTTGCCGTCCAGCCGGCTTGACTCTCCGCTTGTCGTATGCAGGGTGGCCCGGGTCCCTTTGATCGCCTGATTGACATTCTGCCCTGCCTGCGACCGGTCACTGCTGGCATTACGAATCTTCTGCCGCATCGCCGATTCGAAGGTTACATATTGTGACTTGAAGCCGGGTGTATCTACATTGGCAATATTGTTTAACGTAATACTCTGCCGTCCCCATAAAAAATCCAGAACCTTTTCTGTCAACGCCATTCCATTTCCATATATACCGGACATAGTCTCCCACCTTTCAAATTTTATTGATGAACTTTATGATTAAATATGCTTTTTACATGTATGATTTCTGACGTTTTGGACGCTGTGTCATTTTTGTCATATTTGTCGTATTTTGTCAATTTATATCCCGATAATCATAGCATAACGGTATTGAAAAATCAATAATTTGATAATTATTTTAAATTAGTTTCCTTTTGTAATCAATATTCCAAAAATGTGTAACAAAAAATATAAACCAGGCAAAAACAAGGGGCTCCTGCAACGCCTGAAACAGCTGCAAACTTGTCTTTTTCTGGTTTATATTTTTACGAAATTCACGATTCAAAAATCATGATTTTACAGTACTCTTCTGTTTTATCACGCATAATTTCCAACCCGTCTTCCAGGTTTTCCCTTGACATAAAATGGGAAATCATCTCTGCCGGAGCAATCCGGTGTCCTGCCAGCCGCTGCAGTACATAATGCCAGTCATCATCTGTTTCTCCGGTAAAGGAAGAATTCCATGTTCCTGTAACCACAAGCTGATTACGAAGAATCTTCCAATAGGTGGCCTGGTCCAGTTTCATATCTGAATACGGATTTCCAACCAGGCAGACCCGCCCTGCAGCTGCTGTAAAATCCACCGCCTGGCTTATAGTTTCATTCCTGCCGACACATTCAAAAAACACATCTGCGCCCGCACCGTTTGTATGATTTTTGATCCATTCACCGACATCTTTCGCACTGCTGTTACAGTAACAACTGTCAGGAAGTCCCATCTTCACAGCCTGTTTTCTTTGGGATTCTTTATTTCCGACGGCAAGGATATGTTTGATCCCGGCATCCATCAGAAACATCAGTAATAACATTCCTATCGTACCAAGCCCGCAGACAACTACTGTCTCTGACACTGCCGGGCTGACTCTTCGCATCGCGTGTACAGAGACTGCCATCGGCTCGAGCATGGCCGCCTCCTGAAAACTCACGTCATCAGGCAGTTCGATCAGGTTCTCCTCAGGCACGGAAACATACTCTGCAAAACCACCGTCCCGGCGGGAACCGAGGTAACTGTAATTCTGACACATTTCATATTGCTGTCGCTGACATGGCAGGCATTTTTTACATGGGATCAGCGGAAAGACCCCGACTCTTTTATTAAGCCATTCATCAGCTGCTCCCTCGCCCACCGCCTGCACAACGCCGGAAAATTCATGTCCGGGGATTAACGGATGAACGTGTGCTCCGGTCCGATAAATACGAGGGATATCGGAACCGCAGATCCCTGCTGCCTTTACATTTATAATAACTTCGCCCTTGCCTGCCAAGGGAGCCTCTACTGTCTGCAGGCGTAAATCACCCGGTTTATGCAACACCCACGCTTTCATGCCATATTCCTTCCCGTTACAATCTCCTTAAAGCGTTCCAGATCAGCCTTAGTTGTAATCTTAAAATTCATTTCATCACCGGGAATCATCGCAATATCCATACCCGCCATAATGGCCGGTTCTGTTGATCCATTCACATCCATGATCCGATCCGGCAGCAATCGCCGGTTCGCCTCAGTATATTTTTCCAGTTCAAATACCTCAGGAGCCTGTCCGGCAAATATTTCGCTGCGGTTGAGCAGGGCCGATACCGTCTTTCCGTCAGAGCTGGAATATACCGTATCCTTCATTGCGAGTACCGGCAATACGCCTTCGTGTTCTTTTACTGCCAGCAGACTGTCGGTTATCATTTGCTCCGAAAGCAATGGCCTGGCGGCATCATGAATCAGGACATAGTTAAACAGATCCGAATATTTGCGGATGTCTTCCAGGCCGTGGCAGATCGACAACTGCCGGTTCTTTCCCGGTTCGGAAAAACCTCTGAGTTTCGCGCCCGGATCTGCCGCTGTAAGCCACGTGCGAATATCTTCCTGCCACTCCGGCGCCGCCACAATCCAGATCGCATCGATCATTTTATGTGCTGATAAACGTTCGATGCAATATGCAATGATTGGTTTCCCAGCTACCTCGATATATTGTTTGGGGACATCGCCCCCCAAACGGTCTCCGGTTCCTCCGGATAGAATTAACGCTATGTTCATTTGTTTGCTCCTAAAATTTCAATTCTCTGATTCCTTGCAAAACCTCGCCGTAGGGCTTGCCCCTGCCAAACAAAAGTGTCGTACCAAGTACAAACCCACTCACCCCTTTGGGAGCATATTCCAAAATCTTATCAGCACTGCATGCGCCATCCCAATGAAGTTCAAAATCCATATCCTCATTTAAAGATAACAGTTTGGTGATCTTTTTCCCAACATAAGGCAGATACATCTGTCCGGCATTGCCCGGATTCACCGACATCACCAATACCTTTTTAACAATTCGCAGCATTTCCATCACCGTCTCAACGCTCGTACCCGGATTGATGGCAATACCGGGAATCATACCGGCATTGATGATGGCCTGCAGAGTCGTTGACGGGTGGTATTCTGCTTCCGGATGAATATATACCGTATCCCCCGGCCTTAGATTGTCTAAAAACAAATCGATGCGGTTGTTTGGATGTTCTATCATCAGATGCACATCCAGTGGTTTGGCAGTAGCACTGGCTATGTATTTCATGTCATTTAACGACATGGCAAAATTGGGCACGTAACGGCCATCCATAATATCAATATGGAAAGAATCAATTCCTCCTGCTTCCAATTCATTTACTTCTTTTTCCAGATTGCCGTAGTTGGCACACATCATGGATGCGGTTAATTCAAATTGCATTGTTGTTCCTCCCTTATATTGACATTTTGAATCAAAACCGGCTTCCCAATAGCCTGGCATAATTGCACCACACTGCTTTTATCGCCATAATACCCATCACACAAGACAACTGCCCGATCCAGGTCTTTTGAATCATCATAAATCCCCCAATCGTCTGACAAGTACCGTTCGACAAGTTTCTGATAGTCTTCCTTCAACTGGGGAAGAGTCGATTCAAACGTAGCTGTCATCAACGGGTGAGGACGCCATAACAGAGTAATCTCATCTTGATTTTTATTAAAAAAGTCAAGCACGTTCTGAATCTTTTCAATAAATAGTTCTCTGTATTTCAGCAATGCTACAACACTGGTATTATAAAAAACAATCTTTTTCCAGCTGCCATCCTTTTTTCTGATTTTCCTCATCCACTCTTCCGGTATATTCAGCCCTTCCTTTTTCGTCTTCAAAATCTTATCAAACTTTGGCGATCCTGTCCCCAATATTTTATTCTCCCAATACTGCCTTGTATCTCCGCCTGCCGCTTCCGTCAAAACATTAATATAAATTTGCCGCATATTTTCTGATTGTACAATCACTTCATCAGCATTTATAACCGCCGGCACCGTACAGAAATGTTCCATCCCTTTTACTGCCGCTTGATTATCTGGCGATATTTCTTCTAATACAAAATAGGGGATATAGACCAGCTTATCTGTATGTTGCTTTAACCTGTCCGAATAAAAATATGGATGGATACTAGTTACACGGTTACAGTCATCATAGGGGTTGTGAATAAATATGATGTCTGGTTTCCGCCTTGCGAAATCATATGTGTTATACTTCGTAATCGGTACATAATCCGGATACTGATCCCATTCCCAGTGTTCTGTTCCAAAACTCCCATCAGGATTTCTATCATAATAAGGAATCGGTATTACATAAGCATCACAATTCTTATCTGCATCTGCATCTTTCCACACGCTTTCCAACGAGTCCCACATAGATGCCTGATATGGCAGGAAAACAACCTCGGTACGTTCCTCTATATCATACCTAATATTGTCTTCAATTCGATTCAAGTGTTCGTTAACTATCGCCCATTCCACGTCAATATCTGATGGTTGAATACTCTTTCCCTGCTCTGCCATTCGATATATGGCGTCCTTATACTGCTTAAGCGCCTCAATTGTCGAACAATCATCTCCTTCTGTCTGTCTAATCAGATTGCAAAGCGCATCAGCCCCTTGCTGACAAAGATCATGCAGGTCTGAATTTTCCGCTTCGTCATGACTTTCCATCAAACATTTCATTTGCTCATGCGCCTGATAAAGTGTCTGCACAAAATTCAATGCCATTTTCTTCTGTTCTTTTCTCATCTTAAAATAATCCCTTCATAAATGATTGAAAAAGTATGCATTCATCTAATGATACCGGCGCAGACTTCATTTACTAACTCTTTTTACTATCGCCTCATATTCATTTTGGGTTTTTTTTCTATTCAACCGATCTTCTTCTTCCATCCATCCACCAAAAAAGTGGTGTACTGATACGGTCGTTTCTTTTTGATGCATCTCGCAGCTCATATAGTCATACGGATGATTGATATATGACGGATATACTGTAACACCGCCAATTTCCTGAAGTGTGTTATCAGGTTTAAAACCCATCTCCAAAAATGGTCTGGTTTCATACATCCCGTTGGTCTCTATGTTAAAAGAACCATCCTCGAGTAAAAAATGAAATTTCTTTCTATATTCTATCATTTTTTCCAGAGTGGGGTGTCCTGCTATAAAGCCACACCCGCCACCAGTATTAATATTTCCCCACTTTTCTGTACCAACAAATGCGGGCTGGTAAAGAAGCTTATCAAGGTTCTTTACTAAAGTCACATCTGTATCTAAGTATATCCCACCATGTTCGTAAAGAATATCCAGTCTGGCAACATCCGTTACAAAACCATACTTTCCATTCTCATATGCTTCCTTAGTAAACGCATGCCTGTTAACATCATAATTGCTTTCATTCCACTCAAGTAATTCATAAGAAGGACAATGCTTCTGCCAGGACAAAATACAGCTTTTCAAAAAAGCGGGCAGTTCTTTTCCGCCAAACCAGCAATAATGAATCTTTTGGGGGATCAACTGCCGGTCACACGCTTCCTCAATTGCAATTGATTTTGATCGCTCCAACTCATAAATCTGCATCAAGGGAACTATATATCCCTCTATTTCATCAAGATTTTTCATTTCATCAAGGAATTTAATCACCGGAAAACATTTGCTATTAGTTATTAAAATAATATGATTCCAGTCTATTGATTCCAAATAGTCAGGCGTCGTTATCTCATACCACCTTTCACCAACAACAACTTTCTGCCCTTTTTTTCGCTGATCCATATCTACAAAGCATTCAATATTATCATAAAGGTCATATTCCTTTATCAAATATGGAACAACAATCTGGCCAATCATCCCCGCACCATAGATAATAATTTTCTTTGAGTGTTCTTTTACATCTCTGGCAACAGATGCATAATCACTATTTTTTAGTATCATTATCCCTATCCTCAAATGATGAAATAAGCCTTTTATACATTTCCTCAAGCCCTACCCTGGGTTTCCATCCTAAACGTTCTATTTCAGATGTATCTAAGTATAAATAATGTGTTGGCAGATATTTCATTCCGACCGTATTATCTACAAGAACCCGCACATCAATGCTTTCATTTGCAATCTTTTTTACCAGTTCAGCCATTTCCAATATAGAACAATATGTGTGTTTATTTGCCGCATTATATGAGTGCCCCGTTTCCCCTTTTAGCAAAGCAAAGAAAATAGCTTCCACTGCATCATACACATACAAATACATCCGCTCACTAAGACCAGCTGTATGTAGTATTATGTCTTTGTCCTCAATAGCACATCTTGCAAAATCCATGAATACTCTTCCATCATCATATTCCACTCCAGGTCCAAATGTCTGTGCTAATCTAACGATTTTTACAGGTATATTATATTCCGAAGCGTAGGAGCAGCAAAGGCATTCAATTAACCGCTTAGACTCAGGATAACTATTGCGCACCACCAGCGGGTTAAGGTATCCTATATCATTTTCACTTACGTTTCGTCGTTCTTTGTGGGTTCCATAAACTTCCATGCTGGATAAGTAAACCATTGATTTCACATTGGTTTCCCTTGCCAATTGCAGGATGTTGTCAGTACCCTGTATACCTGTCAAAATTGTTTCGACAGGCTGCTCAATAAATGCCTTGCTCGATGTTATGCTGGCACCATGAATAACATAATCTATATTTTTTATCACTCCCAGATCTTTACTGGTAACATTATTGATATCTGCATTCAAAACAGTAAGTTCGTCTAAACAATCACCAAATAACTTATCTGCTTTTTCCAAATTACGAACCAACGCTATAATATTAATGCCAAATCCCATATTTCGATTAGCATATACCAGTGTTTTAACAATAGCCTGTCCAATCAAACCGGTCGCCCCTGTAATCAACACATTACTATTATGTAATTCATTAGCAGTTTCGGTATTATTTAAAATATTCCATTTTTCAATTTGCTCATCCGCTATGGACCACATTATTATATCCCCCATATCTGAGAATTTTCTCTGGCATCTACAATTGCTCTGAATAAATAGAAATCTATAGGTGTAGTAATCTTTATATTTTCTGTATTCCCCTCTACGGTGTGTACCTCGCGGCCATAATATTGCATCATACAGGCCGAATCAATAAAATCGGTCTTTCCCTCGTTTAAAGCCTTCAAATGAACCGCATAAATATCACCGAACCGATAACTTTGCGGCGCTTTTGCCATACGGCATTTCTTTCTGTCGACAATTTGATTCATTTCATCATCATCATTTACATATACAATGGTTTCAATTGCCGGAGTTACCGTTACCGCTGATCCATATTTTTTTACAGATGCTATATTACGGCTTATAGTATCCATATCAACCAGTGGTCTGACACCATCATGTATTAAAACGACAGCATCTTCAGGTGTATGATGGTTAACCAAATAATCAATCCCTTTATATTGCGAATCCTGTGTTGATGATCCGCCAGGTATAATATCCATAACCTTTGTAAGATTGTATTTTATTATTAATGTCTCCATATACTCAACCCAATCATCGACACATACTAATAATATTTTATCTATCTCCGGGTGTTCCTGAAATATCTCAAGTGTATAAACAATAATCTCTTTACCGTGCAGAGCCAGAAATTGCTTGGGTTTTGTTCTGCTATTCATTCTCACACCAGAACCACCTGCAAAAATCAATGCAATATTCATGTAATTCCCCCTATCCTTTTACATTTCCACTCAATCATTAAGTACCTTCATAATATGTGAAACAACTTTATCCGTTGCATCACCTCTGTCTAAGGCACCATACTTGTCAAAAAAAGTATCCAGGCGTTTTGCATACTCCTCCTGATCAAAATTCAATATTTTATTACACAAATCATTATTATCATGTCCGGCAGGATATGGAAGTTCACTTGGCGGACAATAAAACCCTCTTTCATTCATGTATTCACTCTCATCATTATGATATAAAAATACCGGCTTATGTTGTAATGAAAAATCCCACATGATAGAAGAATAGTCGGTTATGAGAACATCTGCTGCCACAAGAAGCTCCTGTGAATCAGGATATTCTGAAACATTAATGATATCTCCAGCCCATCTTTTGCTTTCAATAAAGTTACGTAAAAAATAATGATATCTGCCCAGCAAAACAAAGTCATCATCAAATCTTTTGTTTAACGTCTCAATAATTTTATCAATGTCTATATTATAATGATTGAAAGACTTTGCGGATTGGCTGCCTCTAAATGTAGGTGCATATAAGACTATTTTTTTATTAGTATCTATATTGTACTTTCTATATATCTTAAGTGCCACATCCTCATTTTCCTTAAACAATATATCATTTCTTGGGAAGCCAGCCCTCATAACATCTCCTGTGTAATGATAAGCTGTATTATAAAAAGTCACATTAAATTCTGATCCCGCTAAATACAAATCAGGACTTTTTTCCATAGCTTCTAAATAAAAAGTATCCGTTATCTCAAAACCTGCATCATACCCACATTTTTTCAAAGGCCCTATTCCATGCCACGTATCCATATGATATTGTTCTTTTCTTCTGGAATTAAAAGGAATCCCAGAATTACTAATCAATAACTTTGATGTATAAAATTCATAAAAATATTCTTTTGAATATCGTTCTACTTGTCTTATATATTCAGGAAAATGTTTCCTTGGTCCGTCCTGTACGCTCCATACAACATCTATATCCAGACCCAATTCGTGCAATCTTTCTACAATATATTTAGAATTGCAGCAATAGCTTGTTCCATTAAAGCATTCAATTATTATTTTGTTTTTCTGTATCGGAACATTGTCAAAACAGTCCCTGATCTCATGAATCATATTTTTTTTCATGTCCGAATCAACTGCAACATAATTCTCAACTCCATTATCATCGAGAAAACTGCTGATTTCACCAATCACCTGATCCGAGACTGCTATATAAATAATCGAGTCATTATCCAGTTCAGCTTTTATTTCTTCAAATCCATAGACGGGAATACCTAATAGTGAGTTTAAATTACCATTCGAATCAGATACTATAAATCCTTTTATACATTGCTCATCTTTTACTAAATAAAAATATGAGCACAAGATTCTTGCATATAAACCAGCACCATATATATAAACATTCTTATCCATTTATGTATTCTCCATTTCATTGATGAAATCATCCAATATAAGATAATCTTTCTTATGTACTAATCCAATACTATCCAGCTGATTTCTTATATCAGATGGATAAAATACCGATATCAGAATTTTCGAATCGCCCAGATGCTCCTTTAAATATTCTTCACTATCCAAAATCAAATGCCCCAATAATGTCTCCTCTTTTTTTGCGTTATCCACAAAACCAGCATATTCAATGTGCAGATCATTAAAAATCCTACCCACAAGTTCTCCCCACAAGCCTGTTCCCCATAAAAATAATTTACAGCTGTCTCCTGCCGTAAATTCAATAACCGCCTCTTTTCCTGAAGCCACCAGCCCGTTCAGATACTGATTCCTTTTATCTTCATAACTGTATCGATAACTATATTCTTCTCTAATGCGTTCTGTGTCAGATTCTTTGATTTGATACCCGTTTTTTTCAATAAATGGTCTGCAAAATTCTATATCATATCTGGGCCATGCATGAATTCCAAATGGTAGTTCAGAATTGTTAAGCAAATAGCTTCCGCGTGGGTCAAAATCAAATGAAAACTGTAATGCATCATCAAAACAAGCAATTTTCAAAAACTCTTTCCCATACGCCGAAATCAAAACATCTTCATTAATTTCATCAATATAGGGTTCTAAAATGTACTTACATTTATCAATCCATTTTATAAATCTGTCTACTTTTCGCAATGATAATCCACCATTGCCAACATAATGAATAATGTTATAAACATCTTTATAGTATCTGGTACCGTGAATCCATGGTGCTCCGATATAATCGTATCCCAAATTGCAAAAATATAATAATTTATCCGAAAATATAAATGCGTCTAATTGAGCTATTAAGATATAACTATACTTCGCAAACCTCATATAAAACTCGTCGGAAAGCATCAGTTTGTTATATCCCGAAATGTCAGCAAAATATTCAGCATCAAACCGTTCAATCATATGGGTTGAATACTGTTCTCCATAATAAAAATTCAGATTATCAGGAGCTGCAAATGCTATGTTATATTCATTTAGTATATTGTGTATTTGTTGTAAGGATATTTGTTCAAATTCCGATAATTCTTCCTTATATGTTGGTATAACGATAATTACATCATTTTTACAAAAATTCTTTTGTAATCCATGCTTTATTTCCTGCATTATGTCTCCTGGCCACTCTTTGTCCTATGTTATCTCTAAACTTCATTTGTTCATGTGCCTGATACAGCTAATAATATCTAAGGGTCATTTTACCGTTCAGCAAATCTATCAGTGAATATTTCAATCCATATGTATTCAAAGAAGCATTTACATTAACAGCTTGCCAAAACTCTTTTTGCCCTGGCGCCAATTCAAGGGTCATCAGGTGTTGATGATCCGACTCCCAGGGAACAAAGCAAATCCCATTATTATTATTTAATTTTGTTATAAAGATTTCAGCTGCCTCTCTATTACTCGTATACATTTCAATAAATAAATTATCATAATTGATTTTTTTCTTTCTTCTGTTCCAATCATCAATGGCAATCTTACTATCTTTAACATGATTACAATGTATCTGGACATCGTCAATCTGAAGCACCGGATACTTTATTCCCGAATGCGGTTCATCCTCATAATGGCTAAATTGTGGCTCAAGCTCCATATACTTTTCCAGATTCGATATTAGTCGCAGATAATCATCATCATATAGAAATAAATTTTTAAAAGGCGATTTGCACTCCAATCCTAATGTCTGATATATTATCCCTCCCCAGCAATTATTCGAGATAATAGAAATGTTTGACTCCTTTAACTTGATATAATCCTTTAATATCAAATCAGGAATCTGAAGAATTTTATATGGAATAAGCTTACTTCGCGGGATTTTGTAGTCTGCAACTGCATTATCAACAATAGTTTCAAAACTATTATCTGACATAACAATAATATAGTCCCATATATAAACACTTATTTTGTTTGGTTTTATCACCGGATAGCCATCTAACGTACTCATATAAACGTCATTAGCAATAATGGCAACAACCTCTAATTGTTTTGTATATTCAAAATATGATATTGTATTTTTCATAATGTTATAACTATTGCCTAATCCCCATAACAATACTTTATACATATCTCCCACCTTTTCTATCGCGCAGTTTCGCTCATGAGTTTCTTTACATTGTTTTCAAAACTTTCCATAGAAAAACTCTCACTATAAATCTTGTACGACTTAATGCCCATCTCATGCAGCACTGATTTATTCTCAATAATCCAATTGATTTTTTCAATCAGATCTTCCTCACTGCCCGCGTTACAAACCACACCATCTATTTTATCTGTAATATATTTAGCCTGGCCTACCATATCACTTACCAAACACGTCCTTTTATGCTGCATTGCCTCTGTAACCACAACCGGCATGGGATCATATAACGATGGAGCCAGCAAAACATCTATCTCATTATAAAACTGCTCTACTTCTACCGGGGATAACTCCCCCAATAAATGAACTATTTTGACCGTTTTTAACTCTGCTAATTTATCCTCCGGGAACACCCCTGCAAAATAAAATTCTGCATCCGCAGATAATCTCCTGATATTTTTTTTGATCACATTAATTAGAACATCATGACCTTTTCTTTTGGAATAGGATGCAATGATACCAAATTTGATCACATCGCCAGATCTCTCCCTATTCTGACTGCCCTTTAAATCCCATATTCCATACATTAAATTCTGGTAAATATCCTGACCAGAATATCTTTTGAAGCTCTCAGCCGCCATCCATCCTCCGGTTAGTACATATAGATTATTACTTTTGGGGAAAACAAGAGTGCCAGAGTAGTTTACATAAATATCGTCGGTTTCATGCAACCACCAATACACCTTTTTATCCAGGGTTAATAATCTGGTAACTACATCCCCTAATAATACAGTACTAACCCAAAACAGATCATACTTTCCGGCCGCCTCTTCAATGTCAAAAAAATCATAGCATGATACCATGATCACTGAAATCTGTTCCTGCAACAGTTGATATAATAAAGTATGATGACTTACTTTGGAATTCTTTTCTGCAATAACAGTAATATCATACCCCTGACTTTTTAAAACCTTGGCCAGTCTGCAAAAAACAACCGGTGCCCCAGATAAATTAAGCATATGAGAAAACATCAAAATACGTTTGCGGCATTTTGTACCTGTTTGACATACCGGAAACATATATTGCTCGGATTGTGACATATTCTTCATAAATCCTTTATGTTTACAATCAATAATTTTATTTTCTTCAATGCCAAGCTCCAGCAGTTGTTTTCTCATACTTTCATAATAAACACTTGCTAAAAAAATATAATCAAAATTGATTTTTCTGATATCCCGGGGTGATACAACATTATATCCGTCAATATGAGTCCCCCACTTGTCCGGATCATTATCGATAAGTCCTATCACTTCCATTTGCTCAAAAAAATGCTTAAATCTCTGATATATCCCCCCAGTTCCAAAGACCAATATTTTCATAATATCAACACCTGCCACCTTGTTTTCTTAAAAAAATTGCAGTTCTTTTAATCCCCTCTTCCAACGAAACTGTCTCAACCTCGCCGAAATCTTTAATATATCTTGTGGAATCCAAATAATTTTCTTTTACATCAACGTTTCTTTTATCTGTATAAACAATATCAATTTCTTTCTTCAATTGCACTCTTATACACTCCAGCACCTCAACAAGCGATCTGCCTTTTCCTGAACCGACATTATAGATTTTATGACCAGCCTCTTTGGTGGATATATTAATGATTGCATTAACTGCATCATCTATAAATATATAATCCCTGATATTACTGCCATCTCCATATATTATGATAGGTTCTCCCTTTAGTGCTTTATATGTAAATGTAGTTATTGCCCCAAGTTTTCCATTCGGCCTCTGGTATGGTCCATATGGATTCGACAGGCGAATAATTCTATAATCAATACCGTAAAGATGGCTGTATAGATATATTATTTTTTCTATAGCAAGTTTTTGAATCCCATATGTCGTTATCGGATTCGTAGCTGCATCTTCAGCAATTGGGCAATCACTTTCACCATAAATAGTTCCGCCCGACGAAAGAAATACGACTTTATTCACATGCTGCCGTTTACATGCTTCAAGAATGTTTACCGTCACAGTAACATTGTCTTGAATTTCTGCACCAATATTCAAATTAGATGTCGTCGGATTATTAGTACTGACAAGATGGAATACTAACTCGACCCCTGCCAAAACATCATCAAACATTGCAGTATGATCAAATTTCATTGTTCTCACAAAAACATTTTTATTTTTGATCAGGGGATTATATTGAAAATACCTTATATCTTCATCAACAAGTATTAATTGATTGTTATTCTTTAATGCTAGCGCAAGAGTTGTTCCAATAAAACCTGCTGCTCCAATTATTGCTATTCTCATTTACCTACCCCATCAGAATATTTTAACATCCCAAGCATGTGTTTACAAGTTATGTCCATTCCTCTATTTGCTTTTTACCAGCTTCCCAACTACATCTATTATGGGCAAATCTATTACAATACCTGCAAAAAGGTATCGGTCTGGACAAAAAATTCATGATGTCATCAAGACATACATCTTTATAAATATCAATATAATCTTTCGGAGTAATCTTAAAATCCGTTTTAAAATAATTATTAAACAGCTCTATTTTAGCCGCTCTTGGGCAAGGATATAATTTCCCGTTTCTTAACACAGTACAATCATTTGCATTGCCACATACCAGAAAAGAATGTAATTCATTACGATCTCCCCGATCAGTTATTACCGTGTGAATCCAATTATTTTCAATTGTTGCATTGCCAAAATATCTGAATTTAACTTGCTTTTTCTTAGATACCTTTTCTATTTCTTCATAATTTACATTGATCGGATATTTGGTTGGCGCTAATACTATATCACATTCTCTAATAGTATCCCAAAATTCATCAGCCATTTTTAATACCAAAATACCATTAGTAACTAAATTAATATTTCCAACAGGAAATAATCTTCTGGTGATTTTTAAAAAATCTATTAGTTCAGGATGCAGCAAAGGTTCTCCACCCAATATATTTATATGATGAGCAACACCATTTGATATTTCTGCGAGTCTCATTGCATCTTTGGTATATTCATCTAAATCCAAAAAAGACTCTGCAGCCAATGGTGCAAAACTGCCGCATCCTTTGCAATTAAGATTACAATGATCACAAAGACTAACATCAAAAAAAATCGAGGGTCTTGGTGTGATTTTAGTCAAATATGTTCTTATTATTCTATCTAAATTCTCCATAATCTTTTTTCCTCTCAAATAATATAATTACAAAAATAGTCTTATTCTGACCAACTCTCATATCTCATGTATAAATTGCTCTAATCTATACTTTTTTTCCTCCATAATAGCTGTATTTGCAATTAAATGCTTATTTTTACATGCCCAATTATCATTAATTATAAATTCTGTTATCGGCACATTTAACTCTTTTACTCTAAACAATTTATTCGAAGAGGTATTATAATAAAATTCCTTTTTCTGAGATATAAAACCGACCTGAAGTTCATTCCCTGCTTCGCTATTCATTCTCTCACCGCATCTTTGTAATACTTCGAATTCCTCATTCAAAGCTATAACTTCACCAGAGAACAAACTATCAATAAGTAACTCTTCACCTGTTCCCATTATTCTATAATCCATTTTTTTACCTAGTTCATAAGAATCTGCACATTTAAATGTATAAAAATCGTATTTATCAATAATCTTATTAATCTTATCATACATAAAAATATAATGATTAATTTGTGCCATAGATGAATATACGCCTTTCCTGGGTGCATCCAACTTTTTTATAATCACTTTACCATCATTCAAATCATAAAGAAATAATCCCATTCCATCATATAAATTTACGATGATAAAATGTTCATATAATATGGATGGCGCCGAACGATTACAATTAATGCCTTGTTTCATCATTTCTATACCATAATCAATCTCTTTTAGAATATCATTATCCTCACAATTTAGAACGATCAACATCCGCTGCTGCGCAGTTACACAGAAGATTTTATTCTCAAATAAAAAAGCTTCATCAAATAATTCCTGGTCTGTATCCAAACTTTCCAGCTTTATTTTTTTCAGCAAATCATCATCTAAATGATACGAATAAATAAATTTTCCATATCTGGGTATCAAATAGATATTACCTTTTACATATATAATATTTGCAATCTCCAAGTTCCCTTCACCGCTAAAATCTTTTAAATTTACAAATTCATTTTTTTCAAGATCAAACTTGATTAACAACATATATCTCGTTTGATAAAAATATATGCATTTACCCACCTCACACATCGCTGTTGGCTCAATGTATATTTGTCTTAACATTTCTCAATACAATTCAAACTTTTTAAAATTCGAATTATTCCTTCCTATTTTTTCTCTAAATTATTAATACCATATATTTCAACCAGCCTGTCTCTGAGTATGGTAGAAGATATTCCTTCCGTATACTCAAAATATACTATTTTCACATCAACAGTATTGAATTGAGTTTCGTAATCATTCCACGCATCCGCCCCCTTCCAATCAGAGCCAACAAACACCTTGTTAAAATGATATCTCTCCCATGCTGCAAATTTATTTTTATCTTCCTGAGGAACAACTTGATCCACATATTTAACTGCCTTAATAATTTCACATCTTTCTTCAAATGGAATAATAGGCTTCTTTTTTTTCTCTTTAATCACCAAATCATCCGTACTAACTCCAACGATCAAAAAATCGCATTGTTTTTTTGCCTCTTTTATGATCTTTAGGTGCCCAATATGAAACATATCAAACACCCCTGTCGTATATCCTATAATCATATACACTCCTTTATTAACTCAACGACATCATCAACTAAATCTTTTTCTCTATCCCCAAAAATATCTAAAATTTTACTTTTTCGTTCTATGGGACAGGTAATGCCATCCCGAATAAGCGATATCAATCTCTTCGGATCATCTACAACTTCAGCCAATTGATTTATGTCTTCATATAAAAGAGCATTATCCTTATAACATAGATATAATACATCTGCATCAGGTCTTAGATATACCAATTCTGTTGCCACGCCTGACAATGCATCACATAAAAATAAATCACCAATCGTAACAACCTTAGTGAAATCATAATTTCCATCTAAAACCAGATCAGCGTTTTTATACAATAGATGAAGTTTTTCTTTTTCAGAACTTATTCTGCTGGTACAATGATGCGGCTTTACAACTATAAAATAATCGTTTTTAAGCTTTCCAATTTCATTCGAAAACTCATAAATAGATGACCACTGACCCCATGTAGGAAGATAGACTAATATTTTCTTATTTGATAAAATATTAAGTTCAAATAATACATCTTCTTTTATATTATTTTTCTCAAAATAATTATTATACTTTGGATACCCCATGCACAAAATCTCAGTATCTGTTTCATACTGCTGCAAAACACGTTTTCGCCATTCGCCTGCAACTAAACTATAGTCAAATCCCCAAAGAACTTTTTCGGAATTACTCATGGCATTTTTATTTAATCCATTTCCATACGCATATCTGACTTTTTTATTCGTATATTTATCCAGTATCTCAACTGTTTGAGTGGTGAATGCAAACTTTGCATTTGGATTACATACAATTGAATAATTCAATCCTTTTTCTTCGAGAATTCCTATCGCAGTGTCAAAATCAAACCAACCGTTTTGTGAGATATTAATTTCTTTAGGTTCAGCAATAAACCTCGCTTTAATTCCTCTCTCAATTAATTTTTTGTAAAAAAATTCAAACTGATATATTTCAAACGCATCTATCAAGTAGAATTCCGCATCACTATCTTCTTCATCAAATTTATATCCTGTATCAACAATCTCCGGATAATCATACCAAGGTACAACAAGATTTATATTCTGCTTTTGTAAACATTCATAAATGTCTACAATACAACCCTTATATCCCAATTTATACAAATTATATTTTATTTCACTTCTGTAATACCAGGACATAATAATAATACAATCGATTTGTTTATTTATTATTTCATTCGGATATATATGCCTGTCATCACCTGTATCAGCCTTGTCTATTACATACTCAATCTCACTAAAAATAGATTCTTTTTCCACTTCCATAAGGGACTTTCCGCCCCCATAAAATGCACTATTTTTCTTATTCTCCGTGCACTCACTGATTATAGTACATATGCATCTTCTTAATTCCGTTTTCGAATATTCATTTTTTTTTGCTGCAACTATTTTCGACGTATCATACATTGATTTTACCAATCTCTCTTGTAATATGCCCCATAACCGAAAAAGAATCGTACCCCATATCAACTAAGGATTCCATTACTTCATATTGCTTATCAAACCATACACATATAACCAGATGAGCACTTAATTCATCTTTTATCATTTTCTCTGCTTCATCAAACGAAATAACCTCTACACCCTCTATTATATTTCCGATCAATTCATTGTTTTTATCAATAAAATATTTGTTTCGATTGTCTATTTGCGCAGCACATTCCCGCCCTATTTTTCCCGCACCGTAAATGACAATATCTTTCTTTTCAGGAATCGCAACATCATATTTAATCAAATTTATATATGACATAAATTTTTCTTTTAACTCCAGGAATTTATAAGTTTCTTCAAGAAGTAAGTCTTGGTAAAGACGCAAAACCTTTGATGGATCATTTACCCTTCCTGACATAACCCAGTCAAAATGTCTTATCCACATTTTTCTAGTCTGGCTTTTTATCATTTCCTGTCTCTGTGATGTCAAACTTTTACTATGTTGTCGATACAAATAAAAACAGCCCCTGATAAATTTGATTTTCATTCCTGCCTTTAAAATTCTAACCCAATAGTCATAATCCTCTACACAAAACATATCAGAACTATATTCCCCAACAGTTTCAAGAACACTTCTGCGATACATAAATGAAGCTCCAACGACATTACCCATATACATCTTTTCTTCATCGCCTTCTACGCATTCATTTAAATATCTCAATTCATCGTCTACCAAAATCATTCCAGTAGAAACCATATCATACGCTTCATCCTGATCAAGAAAATGTACCATCTCTTCCAACGCATTCTTGAGATATAAATTATCGTCAGATGTCCACGTAAAATAATCCCCTTTCGCCTTTCGAAATCCAACATTAAGCGTTTCTGGCAATTTCAGATTTTCAGAATTATGGATAACCTTAATCCTGCTATCCATTTCAGAGAACATACCTGCTATATCTGCTGTTTTATCCTTAGAACAATCATCTACAATGATTAATTCCCAGTCTTGATATGTTTGATTTATTATACTGTTAATCGAAGCAGACAAATATTCTTCACCATTGTATGTAGGCAAAACTATCGAAATTTTAGGCATGTTCTCCTCCCAACAATTTTATAATCGCTTTATATATCCGCTCAGAAGCAAAACCATCTCCATATGGATTTTTAGCTTTATGCATTTCCTCATAAATATCACTACATGTCAGCAATTCTTTAGCACTATCATATATAGCATCAGTGCTTGTCCCTACAACTCTTAAAACTCCCGCATCAACTCCTTCCGGCCGCTCCGTTGTTTCTCTTAATACCAACACGGGAACTCCAAGTGCCGGAGCCTCTTCCTGTACTCCGCCGCTATCCGTCATAATCAAAAAACTTCTGCGCATATAATTATGGAATTGAATAACATCAAGTGGTTCAATAAGCCTGATATTTGCGATATCCCCCAAAATATGATTTGCAATTTGACGAACCTTTGGATTTTTATGAACAGGAAATATGATTTTAACATCTGAGAAATCTTCAGCCACTTTCTTAATTGCATGAAATATATTTTCCATAGCAGGTCCTATATTCTCGCGTCTGTGCGCAGTAACCAGAATCATGCGGCTATCTTTCGCCCATTGAAGATTCTCATCTTTATAATCATCCCTTATTGTACTTTTCATTGCGTCAATCACTGTATTCCCAGTAACAAAAATTTTCTCTATATCTTTTCCTTCATTGAGCAGATTTAATTTTGCAGATTCAGTTGGGGCAAAATATATTGATGCGATAAGATCAACAGCCTGACGGTTAAACTCTTCAGGGAATGGTGCTGATAAATCATGTGTCCTTAGTCCTGCTTCTACATGTCCTACTTTAACATTCCTATAAAAGGAAGCTAAACCAGCTGCAAAAGCTGTTGTAGTATCTCCATGTACTAAAACTAAATCCGGTTTTTCTTTTCCGATAATCTCACTAATGCCATTTACGATAGACATCGTTATAGACTCAAGCGACTGATTTTCTTTCATTATCGCCAGATCATAAT
Source organism: Lachnospiraceae bacterium (assembly GCA_032073745.1). Classification (GTDB taxonomy): domain Bacteria; phylum Bacillota; class Clostridia; order Lachnospirales; family Lachnospiraceae; genus Brotaphodocola. Next base: position 112,084 of record DAMAMW010000019.1, read on the forward strand.
CTGCTTTTATGTCAAAAACATCTATAACTTGATTTAACATCTCCTTGTGTTGTCCAGTCAGACATACAATACATTCCAATGCCTTATCTTTTTTTAGCCGTATAACAAGAGGACACATCTTGATTGCTTCCGGTCTTGTACCAAACACTGCTAATATTTTATGGATCATTTTACTCTTCCTATCCATGCATAGAACAATCCGTCCGCAGGTTTTTCATATGCAATACTTTTTATTACATCCACCTCGTCACACACTTCCAACATCACATTCTTCAGCTGAGTTTCATCAAACCACTGCTCCCACTCTTCAATTTCCAGCGCACCTAACATATCTTTATTCTTATCTATTACTACAACAGCACCTCCAGAGCATGTTAACCGTGCCATTTCTCTAATACTGCTCTTAATATCAATCGCATGCTCTAATGCCTCACAGGTGTACGAAATATCAAAGTGCTTATCCTCAATAGGTATACAGGTCAATGTGCCCTCAACCTTCCATACATCATCTGGAATATATCCAAGTACTCTATTCGATATATCAATAGCAGCTATATCTATCCCTGGAAATAATTCTTTCAAATTCTTGATATAGGCGCCCTTTCCACAACCAATATCCGCAACTTTAAGATAATGCTTATTCTCAAAATATTTGTCAACAACATTTTTTATAAGAGAAAAGCGACCATCGTTTATCGGTATAGTATCCTTAAAATTTGGTGCCTGCAGCTCAAATTGGCTCTTATTTTTCCAATAAAGAGCATCTAAAAAATATTTTACAGCCCAGCTAATCTCCTCATTCGGAAAATAAGTGATTGATTGTCTTTCATCGCTTTCGGACAGATATCCACCATCCCAACCACCTGTTGTGTTTTGCATTCTGCACGCATAATCAAATGCTCTTTGCCCACGCTCAACATCGCCTAACCTAAACCATATTACCGCAAATTGAAATAATCCTGTAGAACATATCCAACTAACATTAGAATAAGCCGGCACCCATCCCTTTTCATTTTGCAAGTCTGCTATTTTGTCCATAGCAGACTCTACAATATCAATCTCACCCAGATCTAAAAGTCCTTCCAGCACATATGCATAAAAATGGGACAGCAGACCAAACCGGTTAATTTCTTCATTCATATTTTTCTTATAGTACGCAAGAGCCCTCATAGCTTCATTTTTATATAGCGGTTTTTTTAATAAATCAGAAGCTTTAACAAGTGGAGATAAACAATAAATATGAATTAGCTCTGAAAATGTTTTCTCATCTCCAAAATCGTTCTCTCGCGGTGATTTCATCCTGCCATCTGATTGAATATTGGAAATCAGCCAATTACAACCTCGTTCAATATTTTCGCTTACTTCCGGCAGCAGATAACAAATTGATAATAAGCCTTTCAGAATTTGAGCAGTGTCAAACACATATGGTTTTTCATCATTAGCATCAAACCAGGAACCATCCTCTTTTTGAATTCTACAGAGCCATTTCGCATATTGTATTGCAAGATTACGATGCCCCCACTGCAGCAAGGAAGGGATATAGTATCCTGACACCTCCGGATAGCTTTTGCGCAATTTAGATGTGTTTATTATTCCTTCATTTTCATTTGTATTCTTATATATCCATCCAATTGCTCTATCATATATCATGATGCAATTCTGTCTTGTCATTACCTTTTGCCTGATTATCTTCTTTCTTTCATCTTCTTCAAGAATATATTCATCAATACCACATGACTCTAACTGATGAATCATCTCCTTTCTAAAAGCATCTCCTGCACAAACAACAATCGTTTCCTGCCCTTTTTTTTGCATACCATCGTGAAACGAATATACAGATATACCATTTAACGCCTTTTTGTTCTCGTCATTATCAATAAAAAAACTTACCTTTTCTATTCCGGCAAAACCAGCAAAACTCTTTCCCTTTTCACCAGCGCCAAAAATAATATACGTTTTGCACATTTTATTCACCTGTCCTTTATCCCGTCGCAACACACTGGCTGCATTTGGTATTTAATCCTTACATTCACATATCGACAAAAACAGCCAAAATAATAATACATTCAGACTGGAGCAAAATCAAGTATGTACCCCGAAAAATCGGCCATTGTAATATTAACGACCACTCTTCTCCATTCCCAACACCACATACCGCCCCGTCTGCGCCATCACTCCCAACACCTGTTCAGCAACCTGAGGCGGAAAACTCTTCATACACGGAAACACATCAAAGTTCAATACACCATCATATGATATCTCACGCAAGCCTTTGATCACCCGTTCCCAGTTGACACCAAAACCATGTCTGTCAATATCCCGGAAAGTAAATGGCATTTGATGAAGATCACCCTTGGCATCATTATCATGCAGATGTATAACCTTTATATATTTTCCCAGGGCTTTAATTGTATCATACATATCTCTTCCAACCAGATTTACATGTCCTATATCCAGGCAAAAACCAAAACATTCCTCTCCGGCGTATTCATTCAGCTCTTCCAGATAGCTGACTACCTCAGCCGGATCGGCACACGCACCCTCGACAATTCGTCCGCCTACATCTTCATATAGGTTCTTAAGACAGATCATTACCTGATTCTCCTTTGCCCAGGGAATCAGCGATTGAAAATACCGGGTATTCTGCTGCACTTCCTCTTCCCGTCTCAGCAAGTATTGCACTTTAACAGGCGGCACCACCACATAAGGGATCTGCAATAGTCCGGCAATCGCCAAACTTTCAGGTATAATCACATCTTCTCTGAAACGTTTTTGCTTCTCAGTCTCGTGAATACTCCCCGAATCATGTACATGAATATGTGACGGAACAATTCCATACATCTCCATGGCAGTTTTATACGGCCTAAGCCTGATCTCCAGTTCCTCCTTTGATTGTTCAAAAAAACGCTGCCTCTCCGTTCCATCTACTTCATTATCAGTCAGAAACAGATCCAGATCAACATCAACACAGTCAAAGCCTGCCCGCTTTATCATGGCAAATCCCTGCATAACTGTTTGTGCTTCTATAATGCCTTTGGTCTGGACTCCTATTTTAAGCATTTCGTTCTCCATTCTCCCGCAATAGCGAAGATCAGTCTCATCATAGCCGGAAGCACCTCTGCCGGAGTGTTTGCCAGCAGCCCGCTCACGTCAAATATCAAAAGACCATCGTATTGGATTTTGTTTAATGCCCTGACAAAACTGTGCCAATCAGTCCTGAGCACACCCTTTTCTGTCGTAAATGTAAAGGGCATCTGATGTAAATCTCTGATACCGTCATTATCATTGGCATGGATGATTTTAAGCCGGTCACCGAGAGTTTCAATCATAACCTGTATATTACATCCAAATAAGTTGGCATGACCGGTATTTAGTGCTGCTGCAAAGCAGGATGTTTTAGTTTTCCTGTTCAGAGCATCAACAAACTCTGCCACTTCTGCTCCGCTGCTCAGACCGTTTCGATTGTACCGGCCATTTTCCATCCGATATCCGTTTTCGATACAGATGCATATGTTAGCTGCCGCAGCTGCAGCCGCCACTCCTTCCAGCAATTCCCTGACACCGTCAGTCCCGACCAGCTGTTCCGTTTCCACCAAAAGATAAGGTATTCCAATTCTATCCATCCGATTCAACAGCCGGTAGAGCATATCACTGGTTGTCCCAACTGCCCGGACGGAAACACACTTCAACCGGTTTGGCCCCTGTCCGGCTCTTTCTTCCGCTTCCAACACCTCATCAAGCCGGCTCAGGGTCACTTCAAACAATTGAAAACCGCTCTCTTCAGCGGCTTTTAGTTCGGCTTCTTTCCCCAGTCTTATTCCGGTTGTCATCATTTTCATGCCAGATCTCCCATGTAGTTTTTACTTCTATTACTCTCTAAATCTTTAATCATTATATAGAACATCGACATAATTCGACAAATAATAACACTCATGTTCCATTTGTCCCCTTACAGTTTCTGCCAAAACAGGCTGTCGCACAAAAGTGCGGCAGCCCTCTTACATAAATATTATATTGTTACCAGATATTATGTGGTTTTTATGTCTTCTGCTCCACCAGGTGGTTCAAGGGAAAGATCCATAGCATCACGCTTTTCATCTTCCCGCTTCAAAACACTCTCATGCTCCTCAGGATCCGCTTTGGGGATCCTGAACTTCATTGCCATGGAAAACATCTCCGGATGGTGTTCACGCAGGAAATTGATATCCTTTGTCGGAACTTTATCACCAGCGACAAGCCTCATGGCAATCGTATAACACAACGCTGTGATTCTGGCTTCTTCGGCAGCGTTTTTGGATGATTCCCTGGCTTCTTCAGCCATTCTTTGCAGCTGTTCTAATGCCAGCATAGCACTTTCTAATTGTCCGGCGCCTGATTTCTGCGTTTTCCCTTCTTCTGATAAAACCAGAGATATTCTTGCATCTGCCTGGTCATTCATAACACCCTTTTCTGTAATAACAGACAGATCCTCAGAGACAATTTGATCCTTTGTTGATATTCCAGACCCAGCGGCACTTTTTTCATTATCACGCAGTTCCCGTAATGATAAACTCCCGGTATTTGCTCTCTGTATCTGCATAATCTTCTCCTTAAGCTCCGTTGTTAAGCCTCAGAGTGTTGTGCATAATATTCGTCAAACAACTTTTGGGTGGCACTGTAAGTGTCATTACTAATCGACGGCAAATCTCCGCCCCATGCTGCACCGGCCTGTTTAAAGCCTTTTTCCACAGCTTTCTGGTATTTCTCCATGGCCTTCACATCATCCCCGGCCAGTGCCTGGGCAAAATCAAAAATACGTTGGGATGTTTGAGATACGCCCCAATACCCATCTTCGGAAATCGCCGCCTGAGCATCTGCTTTTGTCTGGGCATCTACCTGAAAGTTACCGCTGGCAATGACTTTCCAAAAATCATCCCCCTGTGTAAGGTTTGCTGTAATACCCTGCTTCTGGAAAGTCTGTACCATCATATTAGTAAAACGATCCATCTGATTGTTTAAATCAGCCTTCAGATCCTTCACCAATGCTTTCCTCTCCGCTGCGCTCATCTTTGTAATGCTTGCATCCTTGCTGAATTCCGCACGATCAACATTCTGGCCGTTTGTACTTGAAGCCGCTGCTTCGGTACTGGCAGAAGTCGCTGCATTCGTTGCAGCAGCTGCTGTTGCTTTGTCATTCTGCTGTGTCTGAACATAGTTCTGAATACCAACACTCTGACTGCTGTTAACCTGCATATTCCCTTCCTCCTTTTTAAAATGTCTCCTACACCAAAACATGGAGCTCATATCATTTATTTCGGCAATTATTACGAAAAAATAAGATTGCATCGCCATTAAAGGAAAAGAAAAGGTCTTTACACTCTATTTAAAATCACGTATACTCTTAGGAAGTAAAGGAGCTTCCTGTATAATTCAAATATAGGGATTTCCAAGAAAGAAGGTTGAGA
>DAMAMW010000020.1:0-5434 GCA_032073745.1 Lachnospiraceae bacterium
ACTGGCCAGAAAAAGAAATAATAAGGTAAATGACTATCTGTCTAAAACAGCCCGTTACATCATTAACTATTGCCTGACTCAGGATATCGGAACGCTTGTCATCGGATATCAGGAAGCATTCCAGAGAAACAGCCGGATCGGTAAGCGGAACAATCAAAACTTTGTAAATATTCCATTTGGACAACTATGCCGGAAACTGGAGTATCTCAGCAGACTCTATGGGATTGTATTTGTAAAGCAGGAAGAAAGCTATACCAGCAAAGCCAGTTTCTTTGATCAGGACATCATTCCGATGTATCAAAGGGAACAAGCCGGGAAAGAAACGTTTTGCATCCATTCGTTCAGTGGTCGCCGAATCAGGCGGGGTCTGTATGAAACCAACACCGGACAAAGGCTAAATGCAGATATCAATGGAGCACTCAATATCCTGCAGAAAAGTAGCGTTGTGAGCCTGACGGCTCTATACAGTAGGGGCGAAGTGGATACGCCTGTAAGAATAAGGGTAGCTTAGATACCAAACTTCTTAAAAGGGGTCGATAGATCTCCGGAAGCTCCCACTTCAAAGTTTGGTTGCAAACTTAAGTGGTGAGTAATTCACCAATTCCTATTAACCATTTACTCTGCTGCCAGTATATCCATTAACGATTTATGTGCCAAAGTAAAAGCTTCTTCACCATTCAGCTTACGTTTTTGACCTGCATTCTGTTCCAGAGCAGAAAATCCTTCAAAATCACTCAGATGAGGTTCCAATGATAAAAATCCCTGATACCCGTCAGCTTTCAGAAGCTTCAGTATCTCTGCTACCTTACCGTCACCATGTCCTGCCGGTACTACCGCTGCGGTATCCCAGACAGCATCTTTAATATGAACATAAGCCACATAGGATTTAAGCATCTGATAAGCTTCCATCGTATCCTGCTTACATTGCACAAAATTAGCAAAATCGAACACAGCCTTAAAATGATCACCATAAAATTCATTCATCAATTCCAGACAGCGGGATGCAATATCACCATAAATGTCTTTCTCATTTTCATGAAGTAAAATCACATCATTTGCTTTTGCATAATCCACAAACTGTCCCAGCTGATCGATTACCTTTCCGCGGTAGGGATCGTAGCTCTCCCCTTCAGGCATAAAGAAACTGAACATGCGGATGTAAGGAGTCTGCATCGTATGGGCGATTTCCACAGTATGTTTGTAAAGTTCCATATGCGGGGCAAATTCATCTCCAATCAGAATCTTTCCAATCGGCGAACCTACAGATGACAGGGAAATTCCCTCTGCATCCAGTCTTTCCTTAATCACCTTTACCTCATCAAGCGGATATTCCACAAGACCTTTGCCGCCCACACCTCGCATCTCAACATACTTCATATTTAATTTCTTTAAAACTTCAATCTGCTTATCCAGATTCATATCGATTTCATCTGCAAAACCGGATATCATAACTTCATTCCACATATTCAGGGCTCCTCTCATATTTAGACAGCTGACCTAGTGCCACACATTTATGTTGTTCAGCACTAGTAACTGCCGGCCGTATCAAATACAACATCTGTTTCTTCTTTATATTTGGAAGTGGCACGCCGTTTATTCAGCTCATCCAGAAACAGGTCTTCATCAAATGGAAGTTCCACCGGATGCCCCAGCCAGCTGGATAAATGCATGGCATTCGACAGCATCAGGCCGCGAATACCTTCCTCTCCCCCTGCAACCAATGGCGTTCCATGCAGAATATTTCCGGTAAACGCTTTTAAGACGCCGACATGCTGCTCATTTTCACCATCAGTTTCCACTTCAGTCACAGTACATTCCGGAGTGTCAAAACCACCTTTCGCTGTCTTACAGAAGGATCTTTCATTTTCTGACAGCTTATAAAGCATCAGCTTTTCATTCTCACAGACCAGTTTGCCCATTTCCAGTGTTACTTCAAAACGGTTGGTCCCAGGCGCATCAGCGGTTGTCGTGATAAAAACCCCGGTTGCTCCGTTTGGATACTCGAGATAAGCAGTCACATCATCCTCTACCTCGATATCATGCCACTTGCCGTTATGGCAAAATGCCTGTACCTTATCCGGCATGCCGCAGATCCATTGGATCAAATCAAGATTGTGGGGACACTGGTTCAACAAAACGCCGCCGCCCTCACCTTGCCATGTCGCTCTCCAGCTGCCGGAATCATAGTAAGACTGGGTCCGGTACCAGTCGGTAACAATCCAGTTGACACGCTTGATTGCCCCTAATTCACCACTTGTGATCAGTTCATGCATCTTCCGGTAAATGCAATTGGTACGCTGATTGAACATCATCGCAAATACCCGGTCACTCTTTTCGGCTGCAGCATTCATCTCCCGTACCTGTTTCGTATAAACGCCGGCCGGTTTTTCGCATAATACATGTTTGTCATGATCAAAAGCTGCACTTGTCAACTCCGGATGATAATAGTGCGGTACAGCAATCAGCACTGCATCACATACATCACTGGCAATCAGATCATTTCCTTCTGTAAAAATCTGTACCTGATCTGACAGATTTTCTTTGGCCCAGATGCGCCGTGATTCCCGCCGGTCAGCCACCGCCGTCAGCACAAGCTCCGGAACAGCTCCCTCTTCCAGGCTTTTCGCATGATTCGTGCCCATATTACCGATTCCGATAATTCCCAGTCTTACTTGTTCCATATCAATATCCTCCTGTTTTATCTGCCCCTGGCAGAGTCATAGATATCCATTACTGCTTTAAATGTCGTCTCTGTCGAACTCAGGCTATTCCGGTATGGTTTGCCGCTATCAAGGCTTTGATAGAAATCCTGAATGCAGGCACCGTGACCATTACCCCAATATGCCTTTCCCGGCAATGACCGGTCCGCCTCCTGCCAGAAGACCGGACTGCTGTGTTCCCCTGTCTGATACCAGACCCGGCCGCCTTCCATACGGACAAAACCATGTTCACATGCCAGTTCGATGAATACCGGCTCATCGGAAACATATGCATTGGTTGCAAAAAACGCAGCTCTGACCGGTTCTTCCCCGTTGCTGAAAGTCAGGTATGCTTCCAGAGTATCTTCTACTTCGATATATCCCTTCAAACGGTGATTCTGCATACTGGCTTCTACCGATACCGGCTCTCCCATCCACAGCAGCAGCAGATCAAGGGCATGAATCGACTGATTGATTAAAACCCCGCCGCCTTCTGTCTTTAGGCTTCCCCGCCAGCCACTCTCCGTATAATAAGGAGCATTGCGGTTCCAGGTAACAAATACCCGGCCGCCCCTGATCTTCCCCAGAGTACCGCCAGCCAGCAGTTCGCTGACCTTCTCCGTTGCTTCATTGTACCGGTTCTGGAAACAGATACCGACTGCCTGACGGCTAACTGCTGCCGCCTGCTCCAAATCTTCAAATTCTTTACGATTGAGTGCCGGTGGTTTTTCTAAAAAAACGTGACAGTTCTTCTTAAGTGCCGTAATAGCCATCGGTACATGACAAACATGCGGCGTACAGATGTGAACCACATCCAGATCTTCTCCCTTAAGCATCGCTTCCAGCGAATTGTATACCGCTGTATCTTCTGTACCGTACTGTCCGGCAAAAGCCCGGGCCCGTTCCGGTATGATATCTGCAAATGCACAGAGCCGGTTTTCACTCATACCTGCTATTGTCATGGCATGCACATTTCCGATATTACCGCAGCCAACCAATCCGACGCGTTTCATATAGTCCTCCTCCAAGTTAAAATGTCACTTAACTTCTTGCCTCTTGAATGAGTTTATTATATACTATTAGCAACGCAATTTGTTTGCGTTAATTGACCAAAAACATGCATATATTGTTATCTTATAAGGTGGATCATGAATAAAGAAAAAAAGAAATATCTGGTTAATTCCGTTCCTACATTCAGCTGTGATGTCACTACCAGTGAGCAGGCCGGAAACGTTGATTTTCATATGCATAATCATCACGAGATCTATCTGCTGACGGATGGAGATATTCAGTATTTCGTGGATAATACCTGCTATCCCATGACCTCCGGTGACCTGATTCTGTTTTCCGACAGAGAGATCCATAAGGCCATCAATACCGGAAACCGTGCCTTTACGCGACTGGTTATCCACGTCAATCCTGCATTTATCCGGCAGTACTCAACACTGCAGACCAATCTACTGACCTGCTTCCACCGTTTGCCCGGAGATGGAAATCAGGTATCCCTGACTGATTCCGAACGAAATCAGCTGCTTGACCTGGCCACACGGCTCAGACAGACACAGACGGAACCCGAAGCTTACGGAAATGATTTAAATGCCCTTACTACTTTGGTCCAGATTCTGCTGTTGGTCAACAAGGCCTGGAAACGAACCTCTCACGGCCGTGTCAAACCACAGCCGCACCGAGCTCAGGCGATTATGGACTACATCGAAAAACACCTGACCGAAGGAATCACGCTGGATTCCATCGCTCAGGCGTTGTCGTTAGATAAGTACTACCTCAGTCATCTGTTTAAAGAGGAAACAGAGAGCAGTATCTTTCAATATATTCTGATGAAACGGGTTGCACTGGCTAAAGAACTTTTACTGGCCGGGTATACCGTTTCTGAAGTATGTCATCTGTCGGGATTTCATGACTATTCGAACTTTATACGAACGTTTCGGCAGATTACGGGGATTACACCGGGGAGGTTTCAAAGGCAGAATCGATAGATATGAATTTACTAAATTTCATATTGCTACCATTGCCTTTTGCGCCTTTAACTTCTGCTCACATCTTTCTCGAAGTTCCACGAGTTCGCCCGGATAGTAATCTGTAAACCGTACTCTAGACTTTAACGGTGCACAATAGATCGAAGCCTCCACCGATAAATCAATATAAAAAATATCACTGGGTATATTTTTCGCATTAAAATACTCTTCCAGAAAGCAGGATAGCTGTTTGTACAAGTTAAAATCCTTGGTATAAACAGCAATATCAATATCACTTCTGTTTTCATCATATCCCATCGTTAAAAAACTGCCAAAAACGAATACATTATAATTATTGTCACCAAACTGCCTGATAACTTCATTTTGTAGATCCAACAAATCATATAATCGGGCAACGGCTTTTTCTGCTGGAGCTTTCTCATTTATATTCATGCAACGCCTCCAATCACATGCCACTCATGAATAATTCAAACCTATATTTTATTACAATTTTATCCAGCTGCCTTTACGAGCTGTACCTTCTCTTTTAATTAATCCCTCTTCGGTTAATTTCTTCATAGATAATTTAACAGCTCTTGTAGTTATATCTAAAATTTCAGAAAGTTCTTTTTGTGTTATTTCAGGATTTTTATCAACTAACTCCAAAATTTTACTTTGCGTTTTATTTATTTCGATTGGTGAAGTTTTTGGTGAAGTTTTTGGTGAAGTTTTTGGTGAAGTTTTTGGTGAAGTTTTTGGTGA
>DAMAMW010000020.1:5534-29734 GCA_032073745.1 Lachnospiraceae bacterium
TTGGTGAAGTTTTTGGTGAAGTTTTTGGTGAAGTTTTTGGTGAAGTTTTTGGTGAAGTTTCATTACCATCAAACTTAAATGTCACCTTAATAAAATTCTCGGATATATTAAATATGTCCTTATTATAAGCTTTTAAAATACGACTCATTCCAGAGCCTAACTGTTCCACCAATCCAGCATCTTTAAATACTCTCATCAACTCTCTGTTTCTCGGCATACTACTACAGCTAAAGAACTCATCTACCGTTTGTCCCCAAACTAAACCGCCATAAGAGGTTATGACAATGCGATCAACAAAAATTTCGAAAACCGGTGGTATTTCTTTTGTAAAGTCATTATGAACTATAGCATTTATAACAGCTTCCCGCAATGCCACACTATCAACTAATGGTTTTTCAACTCTCACTGAATCTGTTACTCTAGCTTTTGTTATATTCTCCAGTCGTAATTTATCTAAAACCGTTCTGGTTGCCTTTAGTAAGGAACAATATCCATATTCCTCATTTTCAATCAAATCCACCTTGTCCTGACCAGCATATTTAGCTACTTTAATAGATACTCCGTTTTCGTCCGCAAGCAAATATGCAAGATAATTGAATTTTCCTTCTGGTGTTTTTAATTCCAAACTATCTGCGAATCGCTCATTTAACTCAAGACCTTTTTCCTGATAATATATTTTCAATTGGGCAAATGTCAAATCCTGACGTGGTGATAAAATGTTTCTTAACGTTCTGTGTATTCTTCTTGAATATAGGTCATCAATTATATTAATTGGCATTGGCTGAGTTGAAGTACCTATACGCATAAAACAACCAGCTGATGACATCCCCTTATTTTTTATATAATATGGTTTCTCCAAACCACTGGATATTACAAGTTTTATTATATGTACCATCTCCATCAATTCAATACACACATCAAATAATCCCAGACAAGAAGGCTGAATATTGTTTTTCAGTCGATCTGCGATTTGTAACTGCACTTTGTCAATTTCATCGACACCAACCGGTTTTCCATTGTCATCAACACCAATGTAAAGAATCCCGCCTTCAGAATTGTTCAAAAAAGCAACTACTTCTTTTTCAAGCTTATCGTTTAATTCAGCTTTGAACTCAACTCGATTGCTTTCCAGCATAATATGCCTCCCTTAATTATTCATCTATTATTCGCCCGCTACATCTTATTTATAGAGATTACCTATATTGCCAAACTGTCTTAAATTATATCATGATCAGCCTTCCTTTTCCATCTATATATATCAAGAAAGACCGCCCAATACCTGTGCAAAAGTATCGAGCGGTCTAATCTTATCTCTATTAAAATAAATGTTCGTTCCCAGCCTGCCTGCCATATCTCTCAAATGAAACTCAAACCTACTTTATCGTCAGCAGCAATTCTCCCGCCGCCACACTCTGCCCATCTTCAATCAGCACCTGATCAATCGTACCAGACATACGTGCCACAACAGAAGTCTCCATTTTCATGGCCTCAATAACCGCGATCACCTGATTCTCAGTGACAGCATCACCAGGTTTTACGTTCACCTTCGAAACCATTCCCGGAATCGATGCTCCGGCCTGGCTCTTATCTTCCGGATCAGCCAGTTTAACGCTCTTTACCGCAATATCAGTATGAGGATCAGGAACAGCTACTTCACGGCGCATCCCATTCAGCTCGAATGAAACAGTCCGGGTTCCATCATCATTCAAATCACCGGTTCCAAGGTATTTAATGACCAGAGTCTTACCTCTTCCAATCGTAATCCGGGTCGTTTCACCAAGTGCCATACCATTGAAAAAGATATGGCTTCCCATCCGGGCAATATATCCATAATCGGCACGATGTTTGATATACTCTTCCACCACTTTCGGATAAAGTCCCCAGGAAATCACCGTCCGCTCATTGGCATTTGGTTCAAGCTTTGTCACCTGTTCACGGGCAGCCTCAAAGTCAAAGTCCGGTAATAACTCGCCGGGACGACAGGTAATCGGCTGCTCACCTTTTAATACCACCCGCTGCAGATCTTGCGGGAATCCCCAGGCCGGCTGACCATCATTCCCTTAAAATAGGATACTACAGAATCAGGGAAGGTCAGTGCCTCACCCTTCTCTACAATATTGGCTGCTGTCAGATGATTCTGAACCATAAATATAGCCAGGTCACCAACCATTTTCGACGACGGTGTGACTTTAACAATGTCACCGAGTATTTCATTTACTTCCTTATACATTTCCTTCACTTCTTCGAAGCGATTAGCAAGACCAAGACTCTCCACCTGAGGTTTCAGGTTGGTATATTGGCCGCCCGGGATTTCATAACGGTAAATATCGGTACTTGGATTTTTGATACTGGCTTCAAAACCGGAATAACGCAGACGTACATCGGACCAATAGTCGGAAAGTTTCTGCAGCTTCTGCGGGTCAAATCCGGTATCACGTTCCTGTCCGGCCAGCGCTGCCACCACAGCATTCATCGCCGGCTGGCTGGTCATTGAAGACATCGAATCAATCGCCGTATCAATAATATCAACGCCAGCCTCTGCTGCAAGCAGATAAGCCGCAACCTGATTGCCGGAAGTATCATGGGTATGAAGGTGGATCGGAATACCAATCTCCTGTTTCAATGTCGTGACCAGCTTTTTGGCTGCATATGGTTTAAGCAGACCCGACATATCCTTTATCGCCAGCAGATGTGCCCCCCTGCGTTCCAACTCCTTCGCCAGATTCACATAATATTCCAGCGTATATTTATCACGATTCTGATCAAGGATGTCACCGGTATAACAAATAGTAGCCTCACACAGTTTGTTTTGCTTCAGGACCTCATCCATCGCAATTTCCATTCCGGGAACCCAGTTGAGTGAGTCAAATACACGGAATACATCAATCCCGCCCTTAGCCGCTTCACGAATAAAAGCACGAATCAGATTATCAGGATAATTAGTATAACCGACGGCATTTGCACCACGTAAAAGCATCTGGAACGGAATATTAGGAATCTCTTTTCGCAGTGTATCCAGACGTTCCCAGGGCGATTCATGAAGAAAACGGTAAGCCACGTCGAAGGTCGCACCGCCCCACATTTCCAGTGAAAAACAATCTGCAAGGATATCTGCAGTTCCGGCTGCACCTTTCACCATATCACGGGTACGCATTCTGGTTGACAGCAGCGACTGATGGGCATCACGCATAGTGGTATCAGTGATCAGCAGTTTCTTCTGGTCGAGAACCCATTTGGATACATATTCGGGACCATGCTGATCCAGCATCTGTTTCAGGCCCGGCCTCGGATTGCCGCTGGCTTCGGGGAAACGGGGAGTATCGTATTGTTTTCGCTCGGTATCAGGATTATTGACCTGAATCTGGGCAATATATTTCATTACCTTAGTAGCACTGTCCTTGGAACTGGTAATGTCAAACAGTTCCGGTGTCTCATCAATAAATTTGGTATGACAGCTGCCGCTAAGAAACGTTGGATGACTCAAAATATTAGTGATAAACGGAATGTTCGTCTTCACCCCTCTGACCCGTTCTTCATTAACAGCCCGGGTTGCTTTGCGGCAGACACCGGCAAACGTATTATCCCAGGTTGTCACCTTTACCAGCAGCGAATCATAGTAGGGAGAAATCACTGCGCCGGTATAGGCATTGCCGCCATCCAGACGGATTCCGAAACCACCGCCGGAATGATAGGCAGTGATTTTTCCGGTATCAGGGGCAAAATTATTGGCAGGATCTTCCGTGGTAACCCGGCACTGAATTGCATAACCGTTCATATGAAGGTCAGCCTGACTGCTCAGACCAATTTCCGGAGTACTTAATGGATACCCTTCGGCAATCAGAATCTGGGCACGAACAAGATCCACACCTGTCACCATTTCCGTAATTGTGTGTTCTACCTGAATCCGGGGATTCATCTCAATGAAATAGTATCCGCCATTTTTATCAACTAAAAATTCCACCGTTCCGGCATTTACATAGCCGACTTCTTTTGCAATCTTAACGGCATCTGCATATAACTTCTCTCTGATCTCCTGCGGTACGGAAAAAGCAGGTGTAAACTCAACCACTTTCTGATAGCGGCGCTGAAGGGAACAGTCACGTTCACCGAGATGCAGTACATTGCCATACTGATCAGCCAGAATCTGAATTTCAATATGTTTTGGTTCAACAAGATATTTTTCAATAAAGATATCATCGTTGCCAAAAGCTTTTTTAGCTTCGCCCTTTACCAGTTCAAAAGCAGGCTTTACTTCTTCCAGTGTTTCACAGAGGCGCATACCACGTCCGCCGCCACCGGCTGCTGCTTTTAAGATAATCGGAAAACCGTAGCTGATCGCTTTTTCCAGCGCTTCATCGCCATCCTTAAGTGGTTCTGTCGAACCCGGAATAATCGGCACACCACAGGCAATTGCAATCGCCTTGGCACTCAGCTTATCGCCCATTTTCTCGAGGATATGGGATGGCGGGCCGATAAAGGTAATCCCGGCGTCCTCACAGGCCCGGGCAAAATCAGCATTTTCAGATAAAAATCCGTACCCCGGATGAATCGCGTCAACACTACGACGTTTGGCCAGATCAATAATTGACGGAATGTCAAGATATGCACCTAACGGACTTTTGTTTTCACCAATCAGATATGCCTCATCGGCTTTTGTCCTGAATCTGCCATATGTATCCTCTTTTGAGTACATGGCCACCGTATGCAGGCCAAGGTCAACACAGGCACGAAAGACACGGATTGCGATCTCCCCCCGGTTGGCGACTAAGACCTTGTCAAAATTATTCGTTTTCATTGAATGCTTCCTCCCCTTTTTTACAAAACATTCCTCATCCTGTCATTGCTCATTCTTCACCGGCACTTATTTCAAGACTTTACAATCTTAAGTGTACGAAATGATCTTAATTTTTTAAGAAGTCATTACCGGTTAAGGTAATGACTTCTTAAGAAAAGAACTATCCATTTCAATTTTAATTATGTCGGCAGACATTGGTTGAGGATATTGCTTTCCCATACGGTATCATTCAAACTTAACAATGTCAACGACAATGGCCTCAAACTTTATTTTATTAAGTATTTATGTAGTTTTCGTAACCCCAGACCTTATTTAATTACCAGTTATCCTTCTCCTCTTCATAAATTGCCGGCAGAATCGCTGCCAGATTGGCAAACTCTTTTATATTGTGGGCAAACAATGCTCTCGCCCCCATCTCAGGAACTTTTACACCTTCCGGGAGAACCTTAACCAGCTTCCCGTCTATATATCCGACACCCATCCAGAATCGGGATTCGAACATAATTCCGCCATCTACCGGATAGAACTTATGAGTCATAAATGCCGGTGACTTGCCTTCACCAATTGCACAGACCATCGACGCACATTTTTCTGTTCCGATCAGAGCCGGGTCATATCCAAAATCTGCCGGATTTTTAAAACTCAAGAAAATTTCTTCCGGCCCCATTCCGATATCTTCTTTGATAAAGTGTCGCACGCCCCAGGTCTTCTGATTATTTGGTACTGACGGATCCTTTACATATTCCGGTTTATCTGCTCTGGCATGATAATGATCATCATGATCCCACAATTTATAACGCAGATCACTGCCGACACTGTGCCAGCCAAACCACCAGTCAACCATATCAACCGTCACACCAGGCATAAAAGTAGAATTAGCCAGATAACCAAGGCCATTCTCCATCACACAAAATCCGGATTGAATGCCGGTATCCTCACCAGCCAGAAACTTATTTTTATCTTCAAGATCCAGGGCCAGAGACGAATCCGCTGCCGGTCCTGCTGCAATCGCCAGCTTATCTTCCGGTATCTGTGCCAGCTCCTGGTTGAAATATTTCACATAACTTAATTGTTTTTCAGAATCTGTTAATGCTACCATGTAAATCCTCCTTCATTTCAGCTGATTTTATTTTTCTTATAGCAGATAATTGTAGATCAAGCTTTGCTTGTTTATAGTATAAATTATCAGCCGGCTGCTGTCTAATCACGAATCGCATAACTGTCATAACAAATCGTAATAACAAACCAATTCCATTCATATAGCCAAAATGGTATACTAAGCAAAAGGCGGTGACTGCTATGTATAAATTAAATTCTGAGGAAATCAAGTACTTCCTGACAGCAGCCAAATACCTGAATTTTTCCAAAGCGGCAGAGAAACTTTATGTCTCACAGCCGGCCATTACCAAATGGATCAAACATCTGGAAAAAGAGCTTGACCTGACCTTATTTGAACGTACCAATAAAGGAATACGGCTGACTGCCTCAGGACAATACCTATATGAGAAATGGTCTTTATTATCAGAAGATTTTAAAGACAGTATTTCTGTGGCCAGAGACTTAAACCCGGATTCCAAAAAGACAATTCAGATAGGCATTCTGCGCGGCCTTGATCATGACAAATACCTACTGCGCGGTATCAGCCATTATCAAAAACTCCATCCCCAGATATCATTTAACATCCAGGTTTATGATTTTTATGAAATGAAACATATGGCAAACGATCTCGATATAGTCCTGACCACAAGCCTGGAAACAAATCATCTGATTGACAGCGAATCTCTAACTACTGAGCGCATGAACATCTACATCGCCATGTCAGATCAAAATCCGCTCAGCCAAAAAGAACATTTGTATCTGGAAGACATGAAAAATGAAACCTTTATCATGTTTTCCGAAGAAACCATGTCAAACGCCCTGTCCAATCTGATTGAATGCTACAAACCACTGGGCGTCACATTAAACATCGTACCGGTAGACAACATCCCCAGTCAACGCATCTTTGTCAAACTAAATCAGGGAATAGCAATCACCAATCATCGTTTTCTGCATGAAGATGATGGAATCATACTAAAAGTTTGCGAGGATTTTACAACCGATATTTCGCGAATCATTATGTTTAATAAAAAGTCAAAAAATAGAACAGCTTATGAGTTTTTCCAGTCACTGACACACTGATCGCAAGATCAATTACATCTCAAATACATCATTGTTCTTGTTTTTATCTAGCGGAGGCGAATACTGTAGCTGGGGAAAGGGGCCTGTTTGGGCAGGAATCGGCGACATTGAGAGAGCTGGTGGCATTCCTTAGATTCTACCCCGGGCTTTGCCGCGGAGGATTTCTGTACTCCAATCAGAAATCCAGGTGAGGGACGCGAGAACGCTTCAGAGTTCTCGTGGCTTCGATCCAATTTCATTTCCCCCTATCCAAGTGTACATCCTCTATTCTGATTGCCCGCTCAAAACCCGATATGATACAATAGGTAATATTAAAAAACATCCAAGACAAAATACGAAAGTTGGTGACAGATTGGAATCCCGAGGAAAACAGCTTGTTATAAAGCATTTGGTCGCACCGATGCTGGAACAGAGAGAAAACTATATCGGTGTGGAACTGGAGTATCCATTGATTCCCGCACAGGCCGGACTAGATCCGGCGATGGCGGCCGACCGCTTTATGCAATACATGATCAAAGAGCACGGCTGCCAGATGCTGATAAGCGGAAATAACGGCACTCCGGTCAGAATTGAAACGGCTGACCATGATCGTCTCTCGTTTGACTTCCATTATGGGCAGCTGGAATTTTCAATGTGGCGTTGCCACAGCCTGCCGGAAATTGCTTCACGATTCTTTGTCCTGTATCAGCTTGCTAACGGCTTTTTCAGCCGGGAAGGATTTATACTGTCCGGTATGGGCACTAATCCGCTGTGGCGAGCCGCAGATGTTTCACTTGTCTGCGATGCATTTACCGGATATATCAGTGATTTCATGCTAAACCACACTTCATACCACGACCATCGCGTCTTTTTCACAAATATGTATTCCAATCAGACCCATATTGATATCGATGGAGATCTCTTTTTACGCACCTTCAACCTGATGCTTAAGTTGAATTTTGCCGGCGGACTGCTCTTTTCCAACTCACTGCCTAATGCCGAGACTCTGCCATCCGGTCTTAAATATCCGGACGGTACGCTGTGTGCCCGGGACTTTAACTGGAAATACAGTGAGTTTCCGGCGACAGGTTGCTTTGATTCGGAATTTCAAACCCTCGATGAATTAGCCGAAGACCTCGCCGAACAGGAACTGTTTCTCAAAAAAGATCCGATGACCGGCAACGTCACTGCCACCGGTAAGGTCTCAATCCGGCAGTATTTTGAGGATCCTGACAAACAGGAAGAAGATCTCCGGCTGTTTCGCATGTTTGCCAATATTTCTTTGAATCATTATCACACGCTGGAACTCCGGAGTGACTGTATTCAGCCACTGGCCGATACTTTTCTGCCCAACGCCTTCTATCTGGGTCTTGTTTCAAATCTGACTGAGGCCGAAATCCTCACCGGACACTTTTTTACTGCAAACCAGATCACTTACAGCAACTCGCAGCTGCGGGAGATGGCGGTAACCGGTCAGCAGATTGCAAATGATGCCGTCCTCAAAGAATTTCTTTATGAACTTCTGGAAACATCAATAAAAGGTCTGATTGACAGGGGGTATGGAGAAGAACGTTATCTGGAACCGTTAACCCAGAGAATAAATACGCTGAGCTGCCCTGCACTGGTCATGAAAAAACGATTGGCAGACGGCGATAATCTGATGGACCTTATCCACGAATGGGGATCCATCCGGGAGGATATCTGATATGAAAAATTTATTATTTGCAAAAACAGGTAGTATCTGTGCCGGCACTGTCATGTTGCTATGCTCCTGTGCTTCACCGACAGATAACACGACCGCTTCACCAGTCGTTGTCTCTACTGAACAACCAAGTACCAATGCCGCCCTGGCACCGGATAACAAGGAAAGTCTCCCTCACCTGCGTTCGGCGGAAGGTAAGGATAGTCTCCCTCCATACAATTCGGCGGAATATGATGGAATGGCACCTGACATTGCGGCTATCCTGCAGCGCGGCGAACTGATTGTCGCTATGCCGTCCGCTGATACACCACTATTTCATGAAACAGATGAAAATAGTGAAACAACTGGTATCGATGCCGATCTGGCCCGGTCCATTGCTGCCGATCTGGGCGTAGACGTACACTTTGACCGCAGCAGCAGGACCTTTGTCGATCTGACCGATAAATTAAAACACGGTGAAGTGGATCTGGTTATCAGCACTTATTCCATGACAACTGAACGAAATATGTATATCGACTTTTCTGATCCATATCTAGAAACTTATTTAAGTGTGCTGGTATCAAAACAGGCTCTGGTCACTAACAAGATCGAAAGCAGTCCTCTGGATTATATGAAAACAAATCCGGTAACAATCGGTGCCGTTGCCGGAACCGCTCATTATGATATGGCAAAATCCCTGTTTCCCGATGCGGTTATAACACCACTGGCCGGTTATGAAGAAGGATATGAAAAAGTAATTTCCGGCGAGCTATTCGCCTTCTTATCTGGTGAACTGGAGTTTTTATCTGCCTTTGAACAAGACCCGGTTCTGGGACTCTACGCCTCCGTCTATTCATTTACCGATCTGCGGGATCAGTTTTGTATCGGTGTATCCAGAGATACCCCGCAGCTGCTTGATTATGTCAATACATATCTTCGCACCAGGAACCGGCTGACTTACGATCAGGTTGCCCAGGCATATAAAGAGAGGTATGGCGAATGATGAAAATACTGAAAAGCCCATGGAGCATGCTGGCCGGAATCATTGCCGGGATTGTAATTGGTTTGTTTCTCCGGCCTCTGGTTCCGATATTGAAACCATTCGGCCAGATCTATATGTCTTTACTGCAGATGTGTGTCCTGCCGATTGTCGCCTGTACGGTATGCATTAATATCGGTAATCTCTTCTCCGGCAAAGCCGGTGGGATCGTAATCCGCTTTTTTCTGGGACTGATCGCTGTGCTGTTATCAGCAGCACTGATCGGAACCCTCTGCGCCTTTTTGATGCGCGATTTTATGACACCCGGCCCGGAAGCCAAGCTGGCCTTTGCCCGCATGAACGGTGCTGCCGAAACCAGCACTCTGGATCAGTTCCACCGGATCCAGTTCTACGGTGAACCGCAGCCCGTTACCTCGGATGATACCCAGGTAACCGTCATCGACTTTGTGCTCCGGGCTGTTCCTGACAATATTTTTGAAGCCCTGGCATCCGGACAGACTTTACAGATTCTCTTGTTTTTTGCTGTTCTCGGTATCATGCTCAACCATGTAAAAGATCCCCGACGAACCGCAGTCCTAAATACAATGAAAGGCATTTACGATGCCCTCTGTATCTTTATCAACCGCCTGCTGCTCCTGCTTCCGTTCGCTATGTGTGCCATGCTGGCGGAACAATTTGCCACAGACGGAATGACCGGGCTGGCACTGCCGCTGCTGCGGCTGATCATCGTCATCTATGCAGCCATCTTATTGATCATCCTGCTGACCGTAATTCTCGTCCGGCAGCTGACCGGCTGTACCTGGACGCAGCATTGGCGGGCCGTCAAGCGAACCATGCTGATTGCTCTGGCAACAAGAAGCTGTATGGCCAGCATTCCTTCCGCCCTGGAAGACTGCCCGGCCGAACTGGGGATTGACCGGCACATTACCGACTCCATTCTGCCGATCGGCATTACCATGTGCCAGAGCGGAGTTGTCGCCTGCGGTGCTATCGCAGCAGTATTTGCTACCACAATATACGATATCAACATTACCGGCGGAGCGATTGCCATTATAATCGCCGGTGCCATTGTCTTTTCAATTGCCATTATCGGTGTGCCGGGACTTGTTGCTGTCAATATGCTCAGTATTATCCTGGAACCGCTGGGGATTCCATCCGAGATCATTATTTTGATTTACCTGGTGACCATCCCGGTCTTTGATCCCCCCAGTGTCTTTGCCAGTGTTTACTCAAACTTTGCCCTCGCCGGATTTGTGGCGGCCGGCCGAAAAGAAAAAGGAGGCATCATCCCGTGAAAATCTCAAAAAAATTATTCCTCGCCCTTCTCGGTCTGGGTATCTTAGTATTATTTGCGTCAACCGCAAGCAGCCTGCTGCAGCTGGCTCAGGTCAAATCAGACCTCGATCATAACCAGCAGCAACAGGCCGCCGAACTGACCCGGCTTAATACCGAACTGATGGAAAATACCAATGCCCAGATGCTGACCGCACTGGCCGGCAATTACTCCGACACCATTGAAAGCAAATTCGAAGCAATTACCACTCCGGTAAATACAATCAAAACCACTCTGGAAAAAGCATATACCCTCAGCCAGCCATCCGTATCCGGATTTCCCGACGATATGGTATATCTGCAGCCCGGAGTAAATGCTTCGTCCGTTAATGAGGAATTCCAGATCGTCAAATCGGTCCGTGATATGATTGACGCCGCGATGAAAGCAGACACCACCATTTCCATGTACTATGTAACAGAAAGTGGAATGCTGCTGGCTGAACGATACGCCGATTATTCCGGCGGCAGCAGCATCGACAGACGGACGCGCCCATGGTATCTCGGCGCCGCCGAATCAGGTGATATCTTCTGGACACCAATCTATACCGATGCCCTGTCCGGAGAAATGACCATCACCTGCTCCGCACCGGTCTATCATAATGACCTCCTGATGGGAGTAATCGCCAGTGATATCATGCTCGATCCACTGATTGACAGTATCCTCACTTCCGATACCGAGCTATTTGAATACATCTTCCTGACCGACAAAGACGGCAACCCTTTCGTTGGTTCCATTCCCGATAAAACCCTAACTGATTTTATCCCCCCCGGAATGGAACAGGAACTCATCACTACGATGCTAAACCCCGAGTATTCCACCGGAATCTTTGAACGCGATGAAGTAATGATTGGTTATTCCACCATTCCGGCAACCGGCTGGCGGCTCGGAATCGTTCTGGATTACAACCAGATCACGGCTCCGCAACAAGAAATCACCGGTGCAATCGCCGCCTCCAACCATCAGTTCCAAGAGTACCTGAACCAGAAAATCCTGACTGCCGTCCTCCTGTCCGGTACTGTAGCACTACTGGTAATCATACTGGTATTACTCATGTCACGCCAGATCTCCCGCTCTATCACCAGACCACTGGCCCATCTGACACACAGTGTCGAAGAGATCAGCAGCGGCAACCTGGACCAGCACATTGATCTGCACAGCGGTGACGAACTGGAAGTCCTGGCCAATGCCTTCAACAATATGTCACACGACCTAAAAGACTATATTAATAATCTGGCCACCGTTACCGCCGAACGCGAGCGAATCGCCACCGAGCTGAATCTGGCAACAAGAATCCAGTCATCCATGCTCCCCAGCATCTTCCCGGCCTTCCCGGATCGCAGCGACATCGACATTTATGCCGCCATGATCCCCGCCAAAGAAGTAGGCGGTGACTTCTACGATTTCTTTATGATTGACGATCAGCACCTGGGCATGGTAATCGCCGATGTATCCGGCAAAGGCATCCCCGCCGCCCTGTTCATGGTAATAACCAAAACACTGCTCAAAAACGCCGCCCAACAGGGCCTCCCCGTCAACCAGATCCTGGAAACCGTAAACAACCAGCTGGTCCAGAACAACGAAGAAAACATGTTCGTCACCGTCTTCATCAGCATCCTCGACATCCCGACCGGCACTCTTAAGTACTCCAGCGCCGGCCACAACCCGCCCTACGTCCTAAAAAGCAACGGTACCCCCGAGCTCCTGAACGTATCCCCCCGTCTGATGCTCGCCGCCTACCCCGACATCACCTACGATCAGCACCAAACCACCCTGTCCATCGGAGACAGCCTGATCCTGTACACCGACGGTGTCACCGAAGCCATGAACCAAAAAGGCGACCTCTTCGGCGAACCCCGCCTGGAAACCGCCCTAAAAACCTCCACCCCCGGCTCAGCCCGCCAAACCCTGGACACAATCTTCACCGCCGTCCGAACCTTCGAGTCCGGCACCACCCCCACCGACGACCTGACCCTACTAATCCTAAAACGAATTATATAATTATCACATCACCTTACTTTTCACCTTTTGTTTTTGCCCTTTGTTTTTCGCCCTTCGCTTTTTTTACTAGTAAAGCCAATCAGGTCGCTGGGGAAAGTGGGGCGTTCGTGCAGGATGAGACGACTTTGAACGAGGTGTCGACAGATCTTAAACAATAAAGCGGGATTTACAGCGGAGGATTTCTGTACTCCAATCAGAAATCCAGGTGTCGAAGTGGAGAAGTCTTCAGAGTTCTCCAACGCCTGACACCGGTGCCGCTGTAAATCCCGCTTTATTGTTTTAGATCTGTCCCGCCGAGAGAAGGGCGTCACATCCTGCACGAACGCTCTACTTTCCCAGGATGCACCTCATTCCCGAAACTCCCCACTTTCCCTGGACGCATCTCATTCCCGGAACGCCCCTCTATCAAGCACCAAAACCCGATCACAATGCACCAGCGTAGACAACCTCTGTGCAATAATAATCTTCGTCGCCGGAAAATCCTTAATATTCTTCATAATCTCCGCCTGAGTAATCGCGTCAAACGAACTTGTCGCCTCATCCAGCAAAAAATACGGCTGCCTTTTTGCGACCGCCCTGGCGATCAGAAGCTTCTGTTTCTGATCCATCGACAGCATATGTTCACCGTCATCCAGGCTGCAGAACATCCCGCCCGGCATTTTATCAACATCCTCTTCCAGACAAGCCACTTTCAGTGCATAACGGACATCCTCCTCCGTGACCAAAGGATTGTTATCCTTAATATTGCTGTATATACTGCCAACCGTCAGCCGTCCGTCCTGAAGGACAATGCTCATATGCTGACGTAAATACCGCAGATCAACAGATCCCAGGTCATTTCCGCCAATATAGATTTTTCCGCCGGTCGGCTCATAAAAACCAAACAGTAACTTCAGCAATGTCGATTTGCCGCTGCCCGAAGCACCGATAATCCCCAGGCTCTCACCCGGGTTCACCTTAAACGAAATATCGCGCAGCACATCCTGGCCATATTGCTGATACCGGAATGTCACATGGTTTACTTCCAGGCTTCCGTCCAGTTCGCTGGGAATACTTTTTTCTTCTGCATATTCAGGTACAGCTTCCAAAAGCGGTGTAAAATCTTTGATAACCGGAAGCAGATCCGGTATCAGATTGAGCGCTTTCAGCAGCCGGAATACAGCATTTTGAAAGATCAGATAGGATGAAATAAAAGCGATAAAGCTTCCGATCTCAGTCCCGCCCTGCCAGAAAATCAGTAAGTAAATCATAGCCGTGGCCGCAAACTGGAAGAACAGGTAAAATGCCGACAAAGCATGATCCAGCATCTTTATCCGTCCCTGAAGATAACGGGATTCCGATTCATAGGAACTCCAGATCTGAAACACCCTTTCCTCAGCTGCTGATATCTTGATCCGCTCCATTCCCCTGATAATCTGATGATTAATGCTCGTTGCCCGTCCGGACAAAGCCACATAACGCAGGCGCAGACGATATTTCACCCGCCAGGCCACAACCGAGACCAGCAGCGCGACCAGGAACAACAACAGAACATAAGGAGCAATCGCCGGTATATAACGAAACAGGACGTAGATATTTACGAACGAAAACAGGGCCGTCAGAACCCGGTTCATAAAGTCAGGCGATAAGGCATACCGCACTTCATTTAATCCCTTAATCTTCTCTAAAAGTTCTCCCGTGGTATACTCATGAAAAAATGATACCTTCAAATTCAGCAGCCGGTCCCAGACAGCTGCCTGGAGTGCCATATCCCACTTGATATTGATCCTGGTAAGACCCAGATTGATCATAACCGAAAAACCGATATTGGCAATCTCAAATGCCAGCACAATAAAAACCAGCTCAATCAGCAGTCCGGTCTGCCCGCCCGGGATAACAGAATCAAAAATCTGCGCTGATACAATGGGCGGAAGAATCTGGACCAGTGCCGCCAGCATACTGAAAAAAAGAATCTTCAGCAGATCTTTATAGATATGTTCTCCGGCAATAAAAATCCCGATATCAGGAAGTTTTAGTTTCTTTGCCGGCAACGTCCGGTATACCGACTTTACCTCAGGTCTGATCCTGGCTGCAACAGCAGCATTCACATGTATATTTTTATCCTTCCTGGAGTCATACATCGAATATCCACTCAGCACATGCGGCAGTAATACAACCGGAATGTCCCGGTCCAACGTAGCCAGAAGCGGCCCGCTTTCCTGCTTCCACCAGTTATCTGCCAACAGGCTGTCTTTAAAACGTATTCCGGACAGATGCAGAATCTCTTCGATCAGAACATCATTGTCTGCCGTAACTTCTCCGGCCGGAACTTTGGCCGTAGTATTCAAAAAACGACACAACACTCTGCAGGCCTTTACAGCTTCCGGTTCACAAACATCAGCAGCCTCTGTAATTGCAGATATCTTCTGGTTCACATGTACCAGCTTGTCAATGGCAGCCTCCATCGTCTCCTGAGCCGCCAGTTTTTTGATCGGATATAAAAATCCCTCATACATCATAGCATCTTCAAGCTCACCGGCAAATCCCCCGAACGTCTGATTAAAGTCGACAGCCGCTTCCGGGGCTGCCGGCTCCAGCGCCGCGCCGAAGGTGCACTTGGCAATACAAAACCATGATAATCCAATCGAATCAATCACCTTAATATCACGAAAGACTGTCCCTTCTTCCAGCGTCATAAAATGGTAGAGCTGTTCCGTTGTACCTTCATCCGAATCTTTCCGGTTATAGGCAGCATACAAATCCACATTCGCGCCGATAACTTTCCAAGCCGTATCATTACCAGATAAAACAATTGTATTGTTCAAAGTGAATACACTCCTTCTGCATGAAATATCCTGGAATAGTAGTCGGAATCCCTCAACAGTTCCTCGTGAGTACCTGCTGCCGCAATCCTTCCCTGTTCCATAACGATAATCTGATCATAGGCAATCTGCTGAGATAAAATATGGGTCACTTCAATATATGTACAGGCTTTCTTAATAATCGCCGCTTCGATGTGCCTGGCAGATGTACGGTCAATTGATCTCAGTGCTTCATCAAATATCAGGATCGTCGGATCATACAAAAGGGCCCGGGCAATTTCCAGCATCTGCTTCTGTCCGCCGCTCAGATTGCTGCCATTTTCCTGAAGCTGGCTGTCATATGCCTTATCCAAAGATGTAATATATTCATGAATACAGGCCATGCTGGCCGCCCGGTAAATATCAGAACCGGTAATGCTGTCATCCCATAATGTAATGTTATTGCGGATTGTATCGGAAAACAGGACAATTTCCTGACTGGCACAGCCAATGTCATTCGCCAGCCGAAGCCGGTCAATCGACGTAAGTTTCCGGCCATCAATCTTAATACAGCCACTCGTTGGCTGATATAGCCCCAGTAAAAGCTTCAGCAGTGTAGTTTTACCTGCCCCCGTCGGACCGGTTATGGCAATCCGCTGCCCCGGTTCAATCACCAGATTGAGATGCTTAATGACCGGGCAATCTGCTTCATATTCAAAACTCACATCACAAAACTCAATCCGGCCGGTAAGGCGGCCCGGTATCATCGATCCCGCATCTTCCGTTTCCGGTTCTGACACCTCTTCTTCATCTAACTGCAGACTTTTATTCAAACGGCCAATTTTCCGGTCAAAACCATCCAGTGTTTCACGAATACCTAAAAGTGTATTCATCGGTGAAAAAAATGCGCTTGCATAAGCCTGAAGAGCCAGATAGGTACCAATTGTAAGCCCCCTGTCCATAATCTTCAGAGCCGAAACCACCAGCAGCAGATTGAGAAATAAAATCTCCGGAAAATCCTCCAGAGGAGTGCAGGCATCCTCATAATCATCATCACGCCGTGAATTAACAATAGCTGTTTTATTTCCCATCAGACGCTGGAAAAAGAAAGTTTCAGAGGCCGTTGACTTATAAGTTTCAATATTCTGTAACGTTTCTGAACTGATCCGCTCCTCCCGCTTGAGCAGGTCACCCGTTGACGGCGTATCTTCATCATCCGAAGTACCGGAAAAAAGCTTACCGATATATGATTTCAGATTGATAATAAAAACATTCAATACCACCAAAATCAAAACGACCAGAGTCATAAACGGATCAATCCGCACCATCATAACCAGATAGAAAACCACACTCAGGAAGCTAAAAAGCAAATCAATAATGTCCCGGGTAATAATTCGGGATATCGCTTTTGCCGCACCAACCTGTGACAGCAGCACAAAGCTGTCTTTGTTATCAAAAAAGCGGCGTGGTGACATCAGCAATTTCCAAATATACATTGCCGCACCAGACAGTTCAATTTTATTGGACAGCTTAAGAAGGCAGCTGTTTTGAAGCCAGCTTGAAACCGCCGAAAGCAATGCAACACCAATCATCAGTGAAAAAAAGACCGGCATCCACTGAACTGCTGTTCCGGACAGAATCTGATCTGTGAATACCTTTCGAAAAATCGGTGCCAGGGTGGAAGGTATCAGCATCAGAACAGAAAGAATAAACAGATATCCAATATTTTTCTTGTTTTTATTAAGTATCATCCCAATATTCTTAATTTTAATAAGTCTCACCGTCCCTTCACTACCTACAGCTATTATTCTTCACCAAAAAAAACATCGACCGGCCGCAGAGTTTCGGTGATAATTGAGGCCTCACATAATGCCAGACTACCGATATCCTTAGGCGGTCCCAGAGAAGTCGACCAATAATAACCTGTCTCAGTGTCTTCTGATGTCACCAGATTGACCGTAACTTCATAGCATGCTGCATTTCCATAGAAACTATCTGCCAGTTCCTCATTTCCCAAAACATCGTACAGATACTGTTTTGTAACCGGATATTCGCTGATAAATGCTACTGTTCCCACCATATTGCCATACTCTTCCTTATCGGCAAAATCCGGACTGACATTCACCTGCATCCCCTTACGGATATTACGAATCTGACTGATCGGAACAAATAACAGGCACTCCAGACTCTTATCAGCCCTGGCACCAATCGAAATGCTGGCTATTTTAGTCCCCTTCTGAACATAATCACCGGAACGCACATAGACGTCCTGAATACGTCCCGCCTCATAGGTAACGATCTGGCTCCGACGGATCAGGTCATTACGCAGAATTGTTATTTCAGATTCTTGTGCCCCCTGGGCAATTGCCAGATTTACCTCATTGACCAGTTCTGTCTGGTCAATCCGCGCCAGAACCTGATCCTTTTCGACATAATCTCCAGCGCTGACGGACAGATCAAGAACCACACTGTCTTCCGAAGAGTAAATATTGATCATGCGCCCACTGCGGACAAGTACACCGGAGACGTCCTCCTTCTGGTACATCGAGCCGAAAAAAGCCCACACAAGAACTGCGCCAATCAAAACCAGCATCGTTCCTAATGCAATCCAGGATTTGACACTGACAACAAGCATCATCTCCTCCAGGTGCTGTGGTGTCCGGGATGAATCATGATTGTTGCTATTCATATCATTCACCTGCCTTTCTTTGTCTGTTTTATTCGAATTCAGCAATATGTACCTGGTGTCCGTCAAACTCACCGGTCTCAGAATTATAAGTCAAAGTGCCGGCCGCCGCCGGATAATCAGTAAGATCAGCCATATACTCTGCCAGCAAAGTCGCATCAATACTGCCGCAAGCCTCCATCGCATCACGGATCAGCCAGACCGCTTCATATCCTGCCACAGCAAATATATCCGGTCTGTTACCATATTTATCGGCAAAGCTTTGCAGGAATTCCGGATCCATCGACTCCGGACTATTTTCGATACGGTATAGATTTGAAGTATCTCCGTTCAAATTTGCAGAAAAATCAAGTCGCTGGAAATTATCTGCCCCGAAAATGGGATAATCACCGTCCATTCCCCGGATCAGCCCGATTGTGTCAAAGACTCCCGGAATCAGATTGCCTGTAACCACGCCATCACAGCCAAGGGCACTCCAGCGGGCATTAATTCTGGATGCATTTGCCGCTGTAAGGCTGGACAGCCTGTCCACCACGATAACATTACGGCTGTTCAGGCTCCGCTCCACGTTCTCAGCGAAATCCCGTCCATAGATGTCGTCACTGTAACAGATTGCAATACGCTGATACCCGCTCTTCGCTATATAATCAGCAATCGATTCTGCAAAATCATAACTGTTGGGACACATGCGAAAAATATAATTATAATCATAATCAAACAGATTGGTACTCGTAGCACATGGCATCACAAGCACCACCCCGTTCTCCTCATAAATATCCTCTGTTGTATAGTTAATATTGGAACTCCAGTGCCCAACGACTGCAGTGATATTATCATCAGCGAACGACTGCGCAATCTGCACTGCCGTTGTTTCATTATTCTCATCGTCACGCAGATGAATATCCAGACGCTTGCCCAGCACACCGCCGGACTCGTTGATCTGTTCCACCGCCAGTTCGATCCCCTGCCGCAGATATGTATTGGGATCATTTGCTTCAACCGGATACACCACCCCGATTGTAACAGCCTCGGCTTCAGGAGCATTAAAAAGGCTCTTTTCGTTCTTCCCACAGGCCGTCAGGCATATCAGAGCCAGAACTGCTAATGCTGTATATCTCATCCATCTATCTCCCCATCTCCATTTTTTTTACTGTTTTGGATAGTATATCATGAATAAAACCGGTTTGTATACAATTGACTGAAATGTAACTTAAGTTGACGGCAGGAGTAAATCATATTAGAATAAAAACAGAAAACAAAGGAGAGTACATATGAATATTTATAGCCAGAGAGAACAAGATACTCTTATACTGACCTTATCCGGCCGGCTTGATACCGTATCTGCACCGCAGCTGGAAGCCAGCCTGAAAGATCAGTACGATGGTATCACCCGACTCGTTTTAGATTTTAAGGATATCAATTATGTTTCAAGTGCCGGCTTGCGGGTATTGCTGATTGCAGCCAAGCAAATGTCCCGAAGAGGTTCGCTGGTATTGAGAAATGTAGCCCCGATTGTAATGGATGTTTTTAAGATGACGGGATTTGACAAAATTCTGACTATAGAATAGAAGGAGAATATTTCGTGATTTCCTGGACACTACCAGCCCTGACAGACGCGTTACCCATACTTACCGCTAACATTACAGATGAAGCGGCACGGCACGGACTTGCTCCAGTGGATATTCAGACTGTCATTATGGCTGCTGAAGAGATATTTGTAAATATCGCAGAATATGCATATCGTTCCGGACAGGGAGAGGTTCTGATCAGCTGTACCATCTCCCGGACAGTTGGCAGCGGATCAAACATTATCCTGGACTTTTCAGACGAAGGCGTTCCATACAACCCGCTGAACCAGCCAGAACCGGATATCACTCTCGGGCTTGAACAGCGAAGAGCCGGCGGACTGGGTATTTTTATGGTACGGCAGCTGGTTGATCATGTTGAATACCGGTACGAAGATAATAAGAATAAACTGCGAATCATAAATAGCATTAAAACCAAAGAAGATTGAAAAAAGAGCTGGTAACCCGTTTATCAGGCTTCCAGCTCTCATTAATATAAAATGTAATATCACAGAGACAACTTCTGCTCAAATTCAGCAACACTGTTGACCCTGGCCGCCGTCTTCAACCACTGACTTAGTGTATCCTGATTGGATTGAGACAGAATCAATTCCTTTAATTCATCTGGCACAGGTCCAACTTCTGCCAGCAATTCCAGTACACTGGTGGCGATTCCCTGGGTCAGACCTTGGGTTAACCCCTGGCTAATTCCTACCTGTTCCCGCTCCAGCAATTCGTCGGCAAACAACTCACGTAACGCATCACACATATCTTTCCCCTCCTCATAGTGTTGATAATTCGCCCGAATAATTAAATCCATCACAGCTTCGTAGTTTGGATATTTCTCTTTCCCTTTATATGCTTCAGCCAATGGCCTGATATCTTCTGACACCTTCAAATTCTTTCGTAAACGGCTAAGCCATATGTATTCATCCGGATCAAGTTTATCTGTAATAATAATTTGTGTTGGAAACATCAGACCTTTCAGATAATATATCCCCGGAAAAGCCAAGTTAATCTCAGCTCCTTGATACCAAATCAAGTGCTTAATCAAAGCTTTCGGATAATGGTTAGCAATGAATGTCATCGTTAATTCTTTCGGATTTATTGCCATAACCGTTTCCGTATTCGACTGATAGAAACAGGTGTATGCAAGCACCTTATAATAATCATTGATACTAATGTAGTCACCCGGACTCTTATATTCAATAATATTATGTTTTAGAAATATCCGGCCAATACTTTTAATTACATCACCCTCAAAGTTCTTTTTTACTATCAGGGTGTCAATCTGAAGTGGTTTTTTAGTAAGATTATACTCCCGAAAAAACTGCAGTCCCTCTGTATCCGACAGCTCAATCTGTAATGCCGCTTGAAAAGCCGGATGCCATTGTAACACCTTATCATCCATCTATTGTTCTCCTTATATTATACTCAAAAGTAAAAAACACTTCAATAGACATTCAATAAAATCACCTCATTTACTATTTTTTTATACATGTGTTGAAATAACGGCCGAATCGGCCAGATTGCCCTGAAGTTCAGGACGGCTTTACGGAAGAAACCATAAAGATAATTCAGAAATTAATGCTATCATATATGAACAAATAATACAATTAAAATTGCTAATATTCCTGGTGCATAATGAAAATCCCTCACAAACAAACCTGTTTGCAAGGGATCACCATTCATCTTACTACATTTTATTATAACTCTGCATCTGACTGTTTTGTATCAGAATCTACCGTTTCCGTGTCAGAATTCGTTTCTGAACTTTCATCATCTGATTCTGTTTTGTTATCTTCTTTACCTATCTCAGTTTCAGCTGCAACATCACCATCGACAGACTCACTGGAATCAGATTTATCTTTATCTTCCAGGTCATCATCGATTTCTAAATCATCACCATCTTCACCCAAAATTTCTTTCTCAGAATGAGAATCATCTTTCTCTTCTGAATCTTCTTCTGATTCGGAATCTGATTTATCTTCCTGTTCTTTGTCATCATCTGATTCATCATCGGTATCTGTGATTACTTCCCCGTCATCTTTGATCGTATCATCATCAATAACAGATTCTTCCTCAACTACTGGTTCTTCCTCAACCACAGGTTCCTCTTCTGCCGGAATTGTCAGTTTTACGCTGAGAGTGTCTTCTGGTTCCTCCGGCTCTACCTCAATTTCTAATGGTGCATAATTATAAGAAGAATAGTTATAGATCAATTTCACTGTATGCACATCACCTGAGAAATTATCAGCAAAGATTGTCAGTGTATATGGTGACGAATAACCGGTGGAAAACTGATAATCCTCATCCCGTTCTAACAGATCGTCATCCAGATAAACATCGATCTCTTT
Organism: Lachnospiraceae bacterium; assembly: GCA_032073745.1. Lineage (GTDB taxonomy): Bacteria > Bacillota > Clostridia > Lachnospirales > Lachnospiraceae > Brotaphodocola. The sequence goes on from DAMAMW010000020.1 coordinate 27,887, forward strand.
ACTGTAGGATGTACCAAAATAGGTGGATGTCGTGGTAGAAAGCAGTAAATCTCCGTTGCTTTTCCATGTGGTTGTTACAGCAGGCGTACTTCTATATGGCATAAACGTCACTTTAGCAGTCTGATATCCTTCTGCTTTAAGTTTAACAGTATATTCATAGCTGTATGACACAGCACTCTTCAGCTGAAGTGTTATCGTTCCGTCTTCTTCTGTGACATCAATTACAGCTATGGTACCGCTGCTGCCATATGCAACCGTCACACTGCCGTTTGTTACCACCTCATCCCACCAGTCACTGTCAAAATCATCAGTCGTCAGGACAATTTCTTTATCACCGTTCACAACCATTTCTGCAGTCAGCTCAGGACATGGATTGGGCGCAATATAACCATCAATGGTCAGAATAACATCCTTATAACCTTCACTGCTGACCAAAATAATGTTTTGATCTTCGGCAAGAAGTGCTGCAGAAATATAAATATAATTGAGGCTATATGTCGTATAATCAACACCTTTTTCCAACAACACTCCATTCAGGCTTACCGTGTAAGTTCCGGCGAGATGCATATAGGTACTGGTAGTCAGTTCCAACCGTTCCTCATCTTCATTCAGCTTAGCAGTCATCGTTGCCGTATCGAGGATCGACACTTCTAACTGTACCGTCTTATAACCATTTGACTTAATCGTGATTGTATAGGTTCCGCTATAATTGATACTATTTAAGTTAAGACCATCAGCTGTTTTTGCATACCCGCAGCTGGAGGCTGAACTGGAATAAGAACTCTGATAAGTCACTTCACTGATGTTATCAAGCCAGTCCGCACAATCCCCCTCAGCAGTAATCGGTATTGTCTCACCTTTACCAACATTCTGAATCGTCAGCTCCGGTGCCTCCTTTGGCTGTACCAGTCCGGCCGGTGCTGTTCCGGTCAGAACAGTCGTCGCATAGGACGAGGAATAAAGCTCTACGGTATATTCCTGTCCTGCTTCAAAATTGTGGACAAATATCTCCATACCACTATAATAATCTGCCGTATAATCTGCTGCCGCACCTTTAGTCAGCTCAGTTCCGTTGACCACCACTTTATTCACACAACTTGACAAATAAGAAGCATTCGTACTGGTCAGCTTCAGGCTGTAACTGCCTTCATCGAAACTTTGTGTTACTGACGGTGCCGCCGTCCGGGCATAAAAGGATGTTGAATATGGCTGATATCCTTCCACCTTAATTGTCAGTGTGTACTGAGTATATGTATTCAGGCTGGCTGTCGTGGTCACGGTAAACATATCGTCACCCTTGACCAGATTCAGAGTTCCGCTCTGCCCTGACAGCGTTATATCTGAAACGCTTAAATTGTCAAACCACTCCTGCTCCTCGCTGTTATCACCACTCATCTCAGCCTTTACAACAATAGGCGATAAAGAACCAGATACAACTTCCTGGGCAGTCAGCTCCGGAAGCCGCTTCGGAGTTACAAATGACACTGGTGACGATATTGAGACTGCTGCCGGTAAATATCCCGCAGCATAAAGCTGAATCTCATTCTGACCATTGACCAGATAGATATACGGTATATAAATATCATAATATCCATTCGTCGTAAACTGTCCTGCTTCGATTGTCTCGCCGTTCACCTCAATCGAAGTAACATAATGATTGTAATTAGAATTGTCCGGTTTTAGCCGCAGCCGGAAATTATCATCCTGCCACTCTGTTGTAAATGCCGGTGCCTCGTTTACCACACTCAGTCTTCCGGTGACATCCTCAAACTCAAACGCCTGGATAGTGACATCATAATCAGCCACATAATTCATCGGGCCACTCACACTATCCCCCGCCCCCCCCCC
>DAMAMW010000020.1:29744-112269 GCA_032073745.1 Lachnospiraceae bacterium
CCCCCCCCAGAGTTATCGTGCATCCATCCTCAGACAAAGTATGATTATCCTGATAATAATGCGTCTTATTGCTGGTATATGGAATACTGATTTCGGTTATGGAGAGATACCATGACTCATTCTCTTCACTCAATTCCAGGTCTGCATCATTTTCTACCAGAGAAGGCTCAATCGTAAGTTCCGGCGGTGTCATGCTGTCTGTTTTCCCGGTCAAAAGTTCTACTTTGGTACCGTACTGGGCACCTTCCGTCAAATATTTGACATACCGGGGCAATTCAGCTGTATCCACGCTCTTCCAGTTTAGTGAACCAATATCATCTGCATCCAGATAACTACTGAAATCTGCATTTAATGCAACCGTCTTATCCAGACTGTCCCATTTCTGAAGGAACGCTTCGGTCGTACTGCCCGGACGTCCTGCCTGTAATGCAATTGTATGATTTACCATCATATCAAACAGTACCACAACTCCCGTTTCCTTCGTTTTTCCGTCCATACTTGCCGGAGGAGTCTGTGTTGCACTGCTCATCGCATCGATACGGAGATTCTGAACAGCATTTACTGTTGTACGCGACGGTTTCACATACAGATTGCCGCCCAACTGAATGAATTTCACATACTGGGAGAGTTCCATTGTCTCACTGGTTAATACCATATCCGGTACCGCTGTTTCCAGTAAAACTGCTGCATCTGTAATTTCTGTATCCACTACAGTACTGTTTCCCAGTTCATCGAGCAGCACAATAACTTCTCCACCTTCAGCAGAAGTCACTTTCAATGTAATGCTCTGATCTGAGGCTACCGGCAATTTCGTAATAATACGATCCTGTGTAACCGGGGTCACCAAATCAGTCACATCATTTCCTGAAAGATATAATTCAAATGATTCATATCCAGCGGCATCATCGTTAAACGCAATAACTGCATATGGAATCCCTGAAACAGTCACAATTCCGGTAGCGCTTAATGCCAATGGACTTTCATTCGCCCAGGGATTCTCCTCTCCACCATCCTCATTCCCATTTCCGCCTTCGTTCCCGTTTCCACCTTCATTTCCGTTTCCGCCTTCGTTTCCGTTTCCGCCTTCGTTTCCGTTTCCGCCTTCGTTCCCGTTTCCACCTTCGTTCCCGTTTCCGCCTTCGTTTCCATTGCTACTCTCATTACTATTTCCGCTTCCGGAAGTATCCGTACTGTCGGAATAATCGGAACTGTCAGACGGTAATGATCCCAAAGGAACCTGATCTTCTGTTTTACCGGTCCACATCCCGCTTTCATCTACTACAAATCCATCCGGGGTCACCGTATTTACAAGCAGCACACCATCCGGATTATTCAAATAATACCATTTACCATTCAAATGAACCCATCCTACCGCCATAGCTCCATCTGCATGCAGATAATACCATTTACCATTCTGGTCCTGAAACCATCCGGTCTTCATCTTTCCCTGCTGGTCAAAGAAGTACCATTTGCCATCCTGATCCTTATACCAGGTATTGTTCAGATTGTTTCCATCATCCTGTGCGTAACTCCACTGGCTGCCACTCTTTTCCCAGCCTCCGGCGATGGCCTGTGCCGGAAATGCAAGCGACACTGCCATTAATACAGCTGACGCTTTTACTATATGTTTCCGTCTCATATCCCCCTCCATATCATATGTATTTTGATTAGCTTACGCTAACCCCATTACCATATAATAGAAATATGATATAAGCAAGTCAGTTATTGACAAAATAAATCAACAACCTTTTAATGGTTATTTTTCTCAACTTGCTCCGGCTAATTATAGCAAGAACTTTATAATATCGAATATTATGTACATTGTTCTTAACAATCCCGCCAAAACATCCTGTCTTACTAAAGAAATGAAAGAATAAAGAAATGCTAGTTATCAGCCCCATCAACTACCATCGTAAAATCCTGACCTTATCATCCCGTCTCTCAATACGGTAAATATAGCTGGGATACTTATTATCTTTACCAGTAAATACAAGCAACACCGAATCATCGATCGAACACGCCTCCAAAAGCTTCCGCTGAACCTCAATGTCTTTCATAATCGAACCATCATCCAATCGTACAATCATAGAGTTCTCGTGATGATAGCGGGAATTAATCTTTTTGATACCAACACATGTTCCATATAATATGAAAAGACTTTTTTCTGCAAAATCCTTAAAATCCATCCAGACAAAAACCAAATAACCGCCAACAAGTATAATCGCAAGAAGTACCGTTCCCAGAACATATTGATTCGGACTCTTCACCTGACTTCCATATATCATGAAAATAACTATCGAAATAATGATTGCAGTCCATAGCAGCACCTTAATCAGCGTGTGTTTGTACCTGGCCCGCTCCACTTGTTTAATTCGTCTGCTCAATCGATCTGAGGCTTCGAACATGATCAAACCTCCCCTAAAACTGTTTTTCCCATCCGGAGAACAAGCAAAAACCTCCAGACTGAGTAATTTAATTTTACATCAGTCCGAAGGTTCACGCAACCGCCAGAACATTTACTCGGCAGCAACTGCCACCGCTTCTATTTCGATCACCATTCCATTATTGAATTTCCCAACCTGCATCGTACTGCGAGCCGGTGGATTATTTGGAAAATGCTTTTTATAAGTTTCATTAAATATCTCAAAATCATCAATATCAGAAACAAATACAAGCGTCTTAAACACATGAGATAAATCAGATCCTGCCGCCCTGAGCAGATGATCCATATTCTTGAGAATCTGTTCTGTCTGTTTTACTATATCACCCGGTCCTATCAATTCCTGTGTAACCGGATCATTTGCTGTCACTCCTGCTGTATAAATCAAATCCCCGACCCGGAATGCCTGAGAATACCAGCCCCCCGGTTTAGGACATTTGTCAGTAGTTATCTTTATCGCTTCCATACCGCTGTCTTCCTTTCCGTTTGTTGTTATTTATCCGAGCAAATCTTCCTCTGACAGACGCTGTGCCATTCTAAGAAGAACCGTGGTTCCGTCTGCCATATCTTCAGGTGTTGTATATTCATCCGGACAGTGACTGACCCCTTCATTGGAACTTCTTAGAAAAATCATCCCCATTGGATAAAGCCTGCCCATCTGCATAGCATCATGAGCGGGATAGCTGACCATATATTTGTGCGGTATTTCTTCCTTTACAGCACATTCTTTTGCCAGTTCCGTCAGCCGTTTATCACAATGCACCGGCGCGGTATTAATCGTACTCTTAACTGAATATGTAAGCCCTCTGTCCCGGCACTGTTTCTCCACGAATGCAATAAGGTCATCATATAGCTGCTGCCACAGATCATCTTCTTTTTCCCTAAAATCAACAGGTACAATAGCCTGGTTGGCAACGATATTATGTTCTGCCGGAAGTGCCTCGATGTATCCCACGGTTCCCCTGGTAGGCGATCCCGACTCCAGTGCCAGACGCTCCACCTCACAGGCAATTGCTGCCGCTGCTGCCATGGCATCATGCCGGTCTTCCATAGCCATTCCGCCGGCATGTGCAGATACACCATTCAGAGTAATATAAAACTGCTTAATACCCGCTATATCTGTTACAACAGCCATCGGCAGATCTTCATGAAGCAGGTAACATCCCTGTTCAATATGCAGCTCAATAAATGCATAATAATCGTCTTTATCAATATAACTTCCGGCAAAATTATCAGGTTCCAGCCCCATGTCAAAATCAAGCATCGCCTGCCTCATCGTGACTCCTGTCACCCGGTCTGTCGAAGTAACCGCATAATCTTCAGGCAGCATGTTACAGATCGCCTTGCTGCCGAAATGCCCGCCCAGGAACTGACTGGCTTCTTCATTTACGAATGCAATCATCTCGATCGGACGACGCGGTCTGACATCATGTTCAGCCAACGTAACCAACACCTCTAGTGCGGCCATAACTCCGGCCAGGCCATCAAACTTGCCTCCCATCGGAACGGTATCAAAATGCGAACCGGTCAATATCGGCGGCAAATCTTCCCGTCCTTCCAGTCTGGCATAGACATTTCCCACAGTATCCATCCGTACCGTCAAACCCGCGTCCCGCATCCACCCCATTAAAACTTCGCATGCCTCTCTGTAAGCCGGGGTCCAGGCAAAACGACTGATCCCTCCCCTTGGGTCTGCGCCGATTCCACCCACATATTGCAGCCTCTCCCATAAACGTTCCTTATTAATTCTGATCACAATAATACTCCTCTCTGTCCTCTGACATATTTTCCGCTTCCCGGTGCGGTATATATCCTGCCGTCTTCATATACTCGTTTTCCTCTGACCAGAGTTGTCTTAACACGGCATAACAACTCACGCCCCTCATAAGGAAATCCCGTACATCTGGTCTTGGAAAAACTATCCTTTCTGCTGTAATTCCAGCTGCATTCCATATCCACCAACGCCAGATCAGCATCTGCGCCAATCCTGAGCGCGCCCTTTAATGGGTAAATACCAAAACGTTTTGCCGCATTCGTTGCACATAAGGCCGCCAGTTTATGTGCCGGCATGTTCCTTTTTATAACCGCCTCTGAAATCATTAGAGGGTATGCTATGTCAATTGACGGTGCCCCGCCCATGACATTCCATTCATTACCATCTTCCGGCTCTTTGTCGGCTTCTGTGTAAGGAGCATGATCCGTTCCCAGATAGTCAATAGTCCCGTCAATCAGATAATCCCACATTTTTTCCATCCTGGCCCGGTCTCTGAGCGGCGGCTGGATCAGTGCATACGTACCGGCTTCAAAATCATCCTCATAGTTCAGCAAAAAATAGTGCGGACAGCTTTCCACCGTCACATCGGCGCCATCAGCTTTTGCTCTTTTAAGTGATGCTGCCCCCTCCGGTATTGACAAATGACAGATATGAAGAGGACACCCGGATGCCTTTGACAATACCACTGCATTTTCAATCGCAATCAACTCGGCATAATAAGGTCTTGCCAGATCGTGCATACGCAAATCCCATTTCGTATCCTGATAATATTCTTTCAAAGACCGGATAATATTCTCATCCTCAGCGTGAAACCCCAACACTTTATGATGCTTTTTTACTTCTGTCATCGCATCCATCTGCTGCTGATGGTCAAGCCATTTAAATTCAGGGCCCGCATCTAATGTAAAGCCTTTAAAAGCAATGCAGCCCAGATCACACAGTTCACTGATCTGATGATTACCGCCGGCAATTGCACCTCCCCACAAGGCGAAATCCACCACCGAAGAACTGACAGCACGTTCATATTTCAGATGAAAGGTACTGCTGTCGATAACCGGAGGACTGCTGTTCGGCATTTCCATAACCAGGGTATATCCGCCGGAAGCTGCCGCTTTTGTGCCACATGCCCAGTCCTCCCGGTATTCTGCTCCGGGATCAAAAAAATGAGTATGCGTATCAATTCCCCCCGGAAAAACATAACATCCGGAAGCATCGATAATCTCCTTCGCTTCAGCTTCGCAGCTATCCTCCAGGATAGCTGCAATCTTCTCCCCGTTAATCGCCAATGAGGCGTTAAGACAACCATGTTCCAGCACCAGCGTACCATTTTTTATTATAATATCAAATATCATCGCATTCACGTAACCTTCCCGAAGATCTGCGGATGTTCTCCCACCCATGTAATATAATCAGCCATAGCACGCTCCAGATTAAAGTGCGGAATGTATCCTGACTCACAGAGCCGCTCAACCGACATCGGAGCATTGTCTTTTGTTCCATGATAAAATACATTTGATTCCTCATCTGATGCCGAAAACCGCCAGGTAAAATGAGCAAAACGTGCGGTTAACGCCTGGCACCAATCTGCGATCGACCAGATATGGCCGGAACTCAGATTATAAATATCATAAGGCAGCTTATTCTGTGCCAGTGTATACAGAGCCCCGGCAATGTCCCGGCTATATACCCAGCTGGTGCGGTTGGGACGGCTCAAAACTGCTGTTTTTCCTTCCATCGCATAATTAAGTGTAATACACGGCGCACTCATTTTCTCCCGATACCTTGTCGGCCGCTCCCAAGGGCCGAACACATCCCCCAGCCTGGCACATATAATATCAGCGTTATAAAGATATTTGTACCGTAATGCCAGCTTTTCAGAAGTAAACTTGGAGATCTGATACAGGTTTTCCGGCTTCAGATTTTCCATGTCTTCGTTCAGAATATCCGCCTCAAACGCTGTTGTTCCATAAGCTGCAATCGAACTGACATAAATGAACTTTGTGACAGCAAATTCCCGTGATGCATCCAGCATGTTTAATGTTCCGCCGCAATTCACATCAAAAATATGCCTCGAATCCTTTCGCTCATTGTCTTCCGTTGCTGTAATCACCGCCATATGAATCACGGTATCGGCACCGCTTTGTCCCAATGCTTTGAACAGCGTCTCCCGGTCCAGAATATCTCCCCGGATAAAATGATAGCTGCCGGAAAACCTGCTAAAATACCGTTTTACATGTTCTGCAATATCACAGCAGTCATAGTTATATACCCGGATACCGGCTTTTAAAAAATGCTCTGCAACGTTTATTCCGATAAAGCCGGAACCACCTGTCAGAAATAATGTCTTCATATCATATCCCTCAACTTAAGCCGAATGCTGCCTTTGATTATTTCAGGTTCAACGTTCCCAACGGATCCAGTATCTTAATCACTTCAGGATCATGGATATTATCTGCATCAATCAGCCAGTACGGACTCTCCGTAACATCCGGGAAGTCTGTCTTTCCGCCGATTGCTTCAATTGCCGCAGCTACTGAATTGTATCCCAGACCATATGGATTCTGTGAAATCAGGGCATCCAGACAGCCATCATAGATATTATTAATCAACTCCTCCGATGAATCGTATCCGACCGCAAGTATATCGGTGCGTCCTTCATCCTTTAACATTTTGCTGACTCCGGCAGATGCTCCTTCATTACAACAGAATACCGCTACCAGATCAGGATGTTCGGACAATAAATCCTGCATAATATTAGTGGCCTTCGCCCGGTCACCTTCCGTATGATAAATTCCTACCAGTTCAAACCGGTCATGTTTTTTCAGTTCATTTTCAAATCCCCGGTCTCGTTGCTGGATTACATCCGAACCGGCTTCGGCTGATACTACGGCCACTTTTCCGCCTTCCGGCAGCTTGTCTGCAATATACGCAGCACCGGCGGCAGCTGCCGCCTCATGGTTCACGGATACGGTAGTTACACATACGGCCGGATCCATTTCATCATCAAATGTAATCACCGGTATATCGAGCAGATCGATGGTTTCATTAATTGCCTTCGCATCAATTGAAGAAATAACAAGTGCATCAATACCCGACATCATCATGTCCTCTACAATATTCTGCTGGGTTGCTGTATCAGTAGAAGAGTTCGTCCCCTGATAATTAATGGTGTAACCATGTTCTGCCGCTGAATCTTCAGCCCCCTGCCGTACCATCTTGTAGAAATCAAATAAAGTCGATTTTGGAATAACGCCAATGACCATTGTCTGCTCTGATTCCGGTGTTTTTGCTGCTGTCTTTTCAGTCGTTTCTGCCGCCGGAGCATTTGTACCTGCCCCCGTCTCCGGTGCTGACGCCGATCCGCCATTACAGCCGGCAAGCCCCCCTGCCAACACTACTGCTGCCACTACCGCTGCTAATCTTCTTTTCATACTTCTTCTCCTTCTCCTTGAAATATTTTCCTGCCGTATACTTACGACAATAGTTACCCTTTTAATCTCTCCCTTACTACCTCCAGGAATACCGCCGAAATAATTACCACCCCGATCGCCACCTGCTGCCAGAAATAATTCAGTCCGATCAGATTCAGTCCGTTACTGAGAACACCAATAATAAATGCACCGACAATCGTTCCTGCTATACTTCCTCTTCCCCCTGTCAAAGTCGCGCCGCCGATAACCGAAGCGGCAATCGCATTGGTCTCATACAGCTCGCCCGCTGTCGGAGCCGCCGATGATACCCTGGCCGCCAGCAGCATTCCCGCAAAAGCAACCAACGCTCCGCTGATAATATAATTGATCAGTTTGATTCGTTTGACCGGAATACCGGAAAGGTATGCAGCCTGCTCATTGCTGCCGATTGCATAGACATAACGGCCGAATTTGCTTTTCTTTAAAATCACTGCCATAACGACTGCTATCACAATCATAAACACTACTGCCCAGGGCAGCCATCCCCACAGCTTACCAGAACCAATCCAGGTAAATTCCGACTTTAACCCCGACATCGGAACACCATCCATGATTACGAGGACAATTCCCCGGAAAATACTGTTTGTCCCCAGCGTAGCGATAAATGGTACAATTCCCAAAACTGTAATAACAAAGGCATTAACGGCACCTAACAGCATGCCTGTACAAATCGCCATCAGCATCGCAACCGGAACCGGAAATCCGGCTTTCATGGCTGTTGCTGCCACAAGACCGGAAAATGCCACTCCGGCGCCAACCGAAAGATCAATACAGCCGCTGGCGATGATATAGGTTTCCGCAATAGCCACAATAACTGCTACCGATGTCTGTGTGGCAATATTTAATAAGTTTCTTTGTGTCAGGAAACTCTTTGTTGTTATAGAGAAAAACACACATAGAATCAAAAGCCCCATCAAAGTAAAAAGTATTTGTGTATTAATATTCTTTTTATGACTCTTCACACCCATTCGACCTACCTCAATCCTTTATTATTGTTTAATGAGCCATTGCATATTTTAAAATCCTGTCCTGCTCCATCTCATCTCCGGCAAGCTCACCTGTTATCCTGCCTTCACACATAACCAGAACCCGATCACTCATGCCGATAATTTCCGGCAGTTCCGATGAGATCATGATGATCGTCACGCCTTGCAGAATCAACTGATGCATGAGCTCATAAATTTCGTATTTGGCATTTACATCTACGCCCCTGGTCGGTTCATCCAGAATCAGGATCTGCGATTCCCGGCACAGCCACTTCGCCACAACTACCTTCTGCTGATTTCCTCCCGACAAAGTTTTTACCATCTGGCCAATCCCCCTGGCCTTAATGCTCATCTTGCTGATGTATTGCCCGGCAGTATCATCAATCTGTTTATCATTGACAAATCCGCCGCGGCAGAACTTATCAAGACTGGCAATCGAGATATTGCCGCGAAGCGTCTGTTCCAGCATCAGACCATCCTTTTTCCGGTCTTCTGTGACATAACCTATCCCCTCAGAAATAGCCACATAAGGCGAAGTGATATGCTTTACCCTGCCGTTTATTTTTATTTCACCGGAATCAATTTTGTCTGCACCGAAAATTGCTCTGGCAAGTTCTGTCCGTCCGGCGCCCATCAGGCCTGCAATCCCGAGAATCTCCCCTTCGTATGCCTCAAGATTGATATCATACAGTGTATTTTCAATACTCAGCCCTTTGATTTCCAGCGTCTTCTTACCCTTCCGGTAATTCGGCCGCGGCGGAAACTTCTGAGTCAGCTCCCGGCCCACCATTTCCTGAATTAATACATCCTTGACCGAGCTGTCATATTCACGCTCCGAGATAAATTTGCCATCCCGCAGAACTGTCACTCTGTCTACAATGGCATCCAGATCACTCATCCGGTGGGATATGTAAATAATAGCCACACCATCCTGTTTCAGCCTGCGGATGATGTCAAATAAGGTGTCAATTTCCGAATCCGTCAGCGCCGCCGTCGGCTCGTCCATAATCAGCAGTTCACAGTTAGAAGAAAGAGCTTTTGCAATCTCAACCATCTGTTGTTCTGCAACACTGAGCGTCTCCACTTTCCGGGCCGGTGAAATCGAAGCGCAATTGAGTCGCTCCAGCAGCTGCAATGCATCCTTATTCAGCCTGGCATCATTAACGAATCCTTTCAGTGACAGCTCCGGTTCCCTGCCGATAAATATATTTTCCGCTACCGTCAGGTCAGGAAGCAGATTAAACTCCTGATAGACAATGCCGATGCCGTAATCATGAATCTCTCTTGGGTGATTGATCTTTAACGGCTTTTTCCGGTACAGGATCGTTCCTTCATCGGCTGTCAGTACTCCGGTAAGGATTTTCATCAATGTTGATTTGCCTGCCCCGTTTTCACCAAGCAGGGCATGTACTTCACCCTTTCTGATTTTAAGGTTGATCCCCGATAATACCCTGACCGTGCTGAATGATTTAGAAATGTTTTGTGTTTCCAGTAAATATTCTTCCATTTGCACTCTCCTGTCATTTGCTTAATACATCACATCTCCCAGATTAGGACCAAGGGTCTGTCCGGTATAAAGATTTCCATCCGGTTCAGAGGCCAGGAAAACTGCGGACGGCAGGATTTCTTCCAACTCACCAAATCTGGGAATTACCAGTTCTGCCTCTTTATTTTTTCTCCACTCATCACTGACTACTCCCATCAGCTGTGTCTCAATCGGACCCGGCGCTATACAATTTGCAGTGATATTGTACTTCCCCACTTCTCTTGCCAGAGATTTTGTAAATCCGATCACGCCCGCTTTCGCAGCTGCATAATGACAGTGCTCCACACTGCCTTTCTGGCCGACCTGAGATGCGATATTGATAATCCTGCCAAACTTTTGTCTGATCATAACCGGTACTGCATATTTGCAGGTGAAGTAATTGCTTGTAAGGTCAACTGCTATCATGCGGTTCCAGTCCTCAGTTGTAATCTCCGTCAGCGGTTTCGGATTGGAAATTCCGGCGCAGTTAATCAGAACATCGATACGGCCAAATTCGTCCACCGCTGTATCAATCAGCTTTTTTGCCACGGTCTCATCTGAGATATCCCCCTCCACCAATACGACCTTTACTCCGTAAGACTTAAGTTTTTCCGTAAACCCGGCCATTCCCTGCGGATCCTGCCTGTAGTAGTTTAAAACCAGATGTGAGCCCTCCCTGGCAAACAGATCCGGGAATCCGCTGCTCATCCCGTATCCACATCCGGCACCTGTCATTACCGTTATCTTTCCATTCAGTTTCTTCATTTCCTTTTCTCCTCCCTGGTTGAATTTTGGGTACAAAAAATACACCCTCTTCAAATTCCTGAAAAAGAATCCACGTTCGGTGTATTTTGTTGTGCTGCCAATTTACGAGCTGCTGAATTATTCTGTTGTTGACTCCGCTTCTTCTTTTTTGATCATATCCAGATATGTATACATTGTATATTTGGATATCCCCAGAAATGACTGGATACGTTCCCCTGATTTGGTAATAAGGAATGCCCCCTTTTCGTTCAGATATTTCAGGAACTGAAGCTTCTCTTCCTTATTCATAATTCCTGCGGGTTTGCCTACCAGCTTCTGGCCTTCCTGAAGAAGGTATTCCAATAACTGATTAACCTCGGTTACAAAAACTTCCTGTTTGTCCGCTGCATTGATATCAAAGTGGTTTAATTCTTTCAGATATCCTTCCAGCTTGATACTTTCTGTAATATCCGCATTCACGCAAAGACACCCGACCAGATTGCCGTCATCATCTTTGATGTACAGGGATGATGAGCGCAGGATCCGGTTGTCTTTCAGTTGGGTAACATAATTAAAACGGTTACCGTCCTTCACCGTCCCCTGTAAAACCTCCAGCCCCAGGTTACTCCCCGTCCCGCCAATCTGACGTCCCGTAATATGACCATTACGGATATCCACAATCGTATTCGCATAATCTTTTTTTAAGTCATGCAATACGATCTCTGTGTATGGACCTAATTGCTGCTCCAGCATGTCCATCAACTGTGTTAAAAACTCTTTTTCATTTTTCAATTCTCTCATAGGCCTGCTTCCTTTTCTGATTGTATAGTACCATACTTTTTTTCTGCAGTAAAGACTTTTTGTAATATATTCGTATTTTTATACATTTATCACATTTATACTCTTTTATTTTTATACAATATGCATGATTAAAAACCATTCCCAAAGCAAACGCAAAACTTTTTGTTAGGTTTTGGTCTCTGGATCTAATTCCGTTACATCAAAAAATCTCCAGACTGAGTAATTTAATTTTACATCAGTCTGAAGATTCACATAACGCCTGAAACATTCTATTTTAACTACTCAAGTGCTCCCCTGTCTACATCAAAATCTCTGAAATCTTAACCGGCCGATGTTCTTCCACCGACTTTTTCGCCGCCAATCCCATCAGTACCGGCTTCAAACCATCATCGACACCAAGAGGAGTCTCCTTGTCTTCCACAATCGCCTGAATAAAGCAGTTTACTTCTTTCGCAAATGACTGCATATATCGTTCCAGGAAAAAGTACAGCGGTTTTTCACCGGTCACACCGTCAGCATTGCTGATTACCGCACTGCTGCCCGTATCATTGGCGGTAGCAACCATCCCTTTTGAGCCGAACACTTCAGCTCTCTGGTCATAACCGTACACTGCTTTTCTGGAATTATCAATCACGGCAATTGCACCATTTTCCATTTTCAGCGTAATCACGGCTGTATCGACATCACCGGCTTCTCCGATTGCCGGATCAACCAGGACTGCCGATTGTACATATACCTCTTCGGCATCGCAGCCGGCCAGGTAACGGACCATATCAAAATCATGAATTGTCATATCCAGAAACATTCCGCCGGATACCGCCGCATATTCTGCACTCGGTGGTTCCGGATCACGTGAAGTCACTTTAATAATGTGAGGATCACCGATCCTGCCAGCTGCAACCGCATCTCTTACCGCTTCAAAGTTATGGTCAAAACGGCGGTTAAAACCGACCTGGTATTTCACCGGGTTTACTTTTAATGCCTCAATTACTTCTTTAATTTTGTCAATATCATGATCAATCGGCTTTTCGCAGAAAACATGCTTCCCGGCCTGAATTGCCTCCACTGAAATCGGGGAATGGGTATTCGTCGAAGAACAGATCAGAACCGCCTGAATCTCAGGATCGGCCAGGATCTCTTTATAATCGGTGGTCGTATTCTCCACCCCCATACCTTTTGCCCACGCTGTTGTTTCGTCATTCATAAATGGATCGGCAATCGTTTTAATCTTTGCATTTTTCACAATATTACAAATACTTTCCGTATGTACCTTACCAATTCTTCCCGCCCCGATAATTCCTACTGTTACCATAATCATTACGCTCCTTTGATTTGATAAATTAATTTACCCGGTGCCTACAGCCCGGTTTTTGCAGCAATAAATTTTCTTGCCCTGATTGCATATTCAAGCGGATTTGCTTTTGCCGGATCCTGTTCTGCCTCCACTACCATATATCCTTTATAGCCACACTCTTTCAGCACATCAAAAATCGGATCAAAATCAATGCACCCATCCCCCGGAATCGTAAAAGCACCGGCGCGCACACTATCCAGAAAACTCATCTTTTCAGATCTTACCCGGGCAACCACATCAGGACGGATATCTTTAAGATGGACATGTCTGATTCTGGCTGCATATTTACTTACAACTGCCAGCGGATCTTCACCGCAATATGCAAAATGACCGCTGTCAAACAGCAGGCTGACATACTGAGGATCTGTCTCGGCCATCATCCGGTCGGTTTCCGCCGCACTTTGCACCACAGTTCCCATATGATGATGGAATGTCAGATCAATCCCGTATTTTTCTTTTGAAAGCCTGCCCAGACGGTTCAGTCCGTTACACAGCAGGAACCATTCTTCATCATTCATCTCGTACTTGCCTTCGAATACCGGCTGATCCTGGATTCCCTGGGTACTGTAGCTCTGTTCAGAGACACCGACTACCTTCGCCCCCATCGCAGCAAGAAACGCCACATGTTTCTCAAATTCCGCCTCAGTCTCCTCATAAGGTTTGCTGATCAGAAAAGTGGAAAACCATGCATTGCAGATCTCAATCCCCCGAAGATCCAAAGCCTTTTTTAACACGTCCACATCTCTGGGATATTTATTGCCCACCTCTGAACCGGTGAAACCCGCCAGGGCCATTTCGCTGACACACTGCCCGAAGGTGTTTTCCCTGCCAAGGTCAGGCAGATCGTCATTGGTCCAGGCAATCGGTGCAATCCCCAGTTTTACATTATCTTTGTTTAACATAGTGTTAATCTCCTCTCAATATCACTGCATGATACAGAACATGCCAGGATTTGCGCCCTGACATGTTCTGCGTTTTTTGAACTGAATAATTAACCCTTCAGACCGGATGTACTGATCCCTTCCACCAGATATCTCTGCAGACAGATAAACATAATAACTGCCGGTAAAATGGACAGTGTTGCCATTGCAAACATCGCACCGTAATCGGAGGAAGATCCCGGATCACTAAACAGTTTCAGTGCCAGGCTGACCGGATATTTTGCCGACTCATTCACATACAAAAGGGCGGATAAGAAATCGTCCCATCTCCACATAAAGGAAAAAATTGTCGCTGTAATCATTGCCGGCGTAATCAGCGGCACATGAATTCTGAGGAAAATGCTGTAATAGGAACAGCCGTCAATCTTCGCCGCCTCATCCAGTTCTTTCGGAATGCCTTCGATGAAGTTGATCATCAGGTAAACGAAAAAACCCTGAATAGCAAAGAAGTACGGGGTAATCAGCGGCATATAGCTGCCCACCCAGTTCAGTTTCTGATACCACAGATATTGCGGAATCATCAGTACCTGTGCCGGAAGCATCATCGACAGCAGCATTGCCACAAACAGAATCCGTCTGCCGGGGAACTTGCACCTGGCCAGACCAAATGCAACAATTGCCGAAGAAATCACCGTACCAAACGTTGCCACGATGGAAATAAACATTGAGTTTTTAAAGAAGGTTCCAAAAGAAATCTTGGCAAACCCCTTCCAGCCGTTCACATAGTTATCCTTTACAAATTCAGAAGGTATCAGCTGTCCGGCAGTTGTAAAGATCGTAGTAGTCTCCTTAAAAGAACTCATCACCATCCACACCAGCGGATAGATCATAATCAGGCCCAAACCACATACCAGTACATGATAAACAATTTTTCCAATAAGCTGTTTGCTTTTCATCCGTCATCACACTCCTTCCGAATAGACCCAGAATCTCTTGGTCGCAAACAGCACCGCTGTGATCAGACCGATGATGGCCAGCATCACCCAGGCCAGTGCCGCACCGTAGCCGGTATTTCTAAATTCAAAGGACTGCTGATACATATAAACCGTATAGAACAGTGTCGAGTTCATCGGACGTCCCTGAGTGATAATATAGCTCTGGGTAAACGCCAGGAAACCATTGATCATCTGCATAACCAGATTAAAGAAAATGGTCGGAGTAAGAAGCGGCAGGGTAATCTTCCAGAACTGGGAGAATTTATTCGCCCCATCTACTCTGGCTGCCTCATACAAGGTCACCGGAATCTGTTTTAATGACGACAGGAAAATAAGCATGGAAGAACCAAACTGCCAGACAGCCAGGATAATCAGTACCCAGATCGCCGTTTTGGTATCACCCAGCCAGGAAAAGCTGGTTTTAATTCCAATCGCACCAAGCAGTGTATTAATAACGCCCTCAGCAGCAAACATTCTCCGCCAGAGAATTGCCACTGCTACAGAACCGCCGATAATCGAAGGCAGGTAGTAAGCCGCCCGGTAAAATCCGGTTGCCTTCGTAGTTTTCTGCAGAATCATCGCTACGAGCAAGGCAAAAATCAAACGCAGCGGTACGGAAACAAGTGCAAAGTAAAAGGTTACGCGAATCGTCTTGAAAAAGGTTTCGTCATCGGTAAACATCTTAATGTAATTCTTAAGTCCGGAAAAAGTTGCCGGAGACAAAATATTGTAATCACAAAATGAATAATAGAAAGAAATTCCCATCGGAACTACCATAAAGAGCAAAAAGCCTAAAATAAACGGCAGACTGAAAACAACCCCTGCGCTGCTCTCTTTATTAAGAAATTGTTTCAGCGTTGTCTGTTTCTTATTCCCCATCTTTCAACCTCCATCACCATTCTTGTAAAGTCAGCAAAAGGGACAGAGCCTGCTCTGCCCCTTTTAACTGAATTTTCATTATTTTGAAGCCATAATCTTTTCTGCTTCTGCGAAGAAGTAATCTGCTGCCTGCTGTGCATCCATCTCACCGTAGCAAACTTTTTCTACGGTTTTGTTCAGCACATCATAAACCTCGCTGGCGCCATCCGGCTGCGGCGGGTCGATCGGTGAACAGTTTGGTGTCACAACATCGTTGATAAATGCGGTTACCTGCTGGTCAACTTCACTTAACTGCGGGGCAATGTGCTCTGCCACTGCACTGGAAGCCGGAACCCCTCTCTCACCAAGCAGGATATCATTTGCTTCGGTTGAGTTCGTCAGGTAGTTAAGAACTTTAACAGCTTCTTCCGTATTGGCACCATGAGTGCTGACTGAGAAGAACTGGCTGGACTTTAAGTAGTTGGATTTTACAGGGTCCGGTGCCGGCCAGGTAGTGATACCGATCACAGTTCCTTCCGGAGCCGCGCTCTGCATTGCCCCCATCTGGTTGGAATTGTAGAAAGCACACCAGGATTTGGTCTCCGGGCTGTTGCCGTATACCAACGGATCCTGCTCAACGGAGCCTAATGCCAATTCAGCAAATACGCCCGGGTTAACCAGCCATCCCTCTTCGAGTCCTTTGGTATACTGCTCAAAGAAAGGTACGTAGGTCTCGGCACTGCCGCCCATCTTGCCATTGTCAAACTGGCTTACGTCAAAGCTTCTGACAAAGAAGTTGCTGTATGACTCGCCGATGCCATAAGCAATGTTGGTTTTCATACCGGTTTTCTCATATACTTCACGGCATACTGCATAAAATTCCTCAGTTGTCATGTTGTCTTTTACGGTAATTCCGTGCTCGTCAAGAAGAGACTTATTGTAAAGCAGGGACGGAGAGTTAATACCGGCACAGATTGCATATATGCCGCCGTCAACACTACCGGATGCCATGGTATTTTCGGAAATATCACTGACATCGAGAACTCCGCTCTCTATGTATGGTGTCAGATCCACCAGCAGTTCGCTCTTTACAAACTGATCCAGGTACATATAATCCATCTGCAGCAAATCAGGAAGAGAATTACCCGCTGCCGAAGTAGCCATCTTATTCCAGTAATCTGACCACTCAGAGAACTGTCCTTCGATTTCCATGCCGTTTGCGTCTCCATATGCATCAAGGGCTGCCTGAGTTCTTTCATTACGTACCTGATTCCCCCACCAACTCATAGTCAGCTTGGTTCCTGCTGCGCTTCCTCCGCCCGAAGATTCACCACCGGCTTCAGTTGCAGCGGTTCCGCCGTTATTCGCAGCTGCCGTTGTATCACCGCCACCTCCAGATGAACTACTGCCGCATCCGGCGACCAGTGCTGCAGTCATAACACCAGCCATCAATAATGCCAGTTTTTTCTTCATAAAAAATCCTCCTTCATACATTACATTTGCTGTTTTAGTATGAAGTTATTATAACCGCGAATTCGCCTGCTGAAAATAGAGTAAAACCGCCTATAAAGTTTAAAAAACCGACTTTCTTGTATAAAATGTATAGTTTGCAGCCATAAATAGTTGTCTTTTATTGCTGTTTTTAATATACTGTAAACAGTACAGAGCGGCGGGAATCTGCATATCGGATGCCAATCCGATACTTCCTGGACAGCCACATCATTCCGGAAGATAGCCGCGCTCCCTCACGAAAAGGAGACTCACAACATGCCCCCCCTACACCACGTTATCAGCAACCTCTCCCTAAAAAGAAAAATCCATTACATCGTCCTATTATGTATTACCATGCTGGCTCTGGTTGCCCTGCTCAGCATCCAGTTGGTTTCCTCCTCATATCAAAAAGCCCTTTACCAGTCCGTTGCCGGTTCGCTGTCATACTCTTCCAAAGAACTAAGCAATACCCTGAACAACATTAACACTATGGCGGACATGTTTCTGGCTGATACCTCGGTTCAGAGTAACCTCAGTCAGATTAAGGATTTCGAGGACAGCCCCCAGCGAACCCCCTCCATTCAGGCCCTTTACACCACATTAAATGAATACTATTTCAATTTCCGAAAAAATAATATTCACTACATGAGTCTGTATCAGGGACAGTTTGCCACACACGCCTATTGGAGTGCTGCAACCCAATTGCCTGCTGAAATCGTCCAGGATCTGACCACCCGTGCAGCCGCCGCCAGCGGCGCTACTATCTGGATCAGTGACTACAGTCAGGAGCATGGTTTATTTATGGTCAAAGAAATCCGGCGTACCCAGCATATGAGACTGGATTCCCTGGGAGTCTTAATTATAAATGTTGACATTTCATCCCTGATTCATAACGCCACCTCTGCCAACCGTAATTTCGAGGAAGCCTATTACCTATTATACGATAAGGGAAATCTGCTGTTTGATTCATCCGGACTTTCCGGAGACGAAAATTTTTCCATATCCGGCTCACTCCCGTCCAGGTACGGCCGGCTGAAACATAATAATGAAGAATACTTTTATGTCCGCGGTACAGTTACGGACCTCGGTTGGGACTATGTCTGCACCATCCCTTACGGATCCATTACCGATACCCTGACGCTAAGCCGCAACCTGTGTCTGGCAATGATAATAGCTGCGATACTCCTGTCACTGTTATTATCATCCCGGCTGATTGACTCAATCACCAAACATTTTGACAACCTGGTGATCAAGATGAAAAGTTTCGGGGAGGGCAGCGATCTCCCGCCGGAGATAAATTACGATTACAGTGAACGCCGTGACGAGCTAGGTATCCTGCATACCCGTTTTGATAAGATGGTGGATGCTGTAAATGAGCTGATCCGCTCCAATTATATCAGCGAACTGCTGCGCAAGGAAGCTCAGCTAAAAGCCCTGGAGACCCAGATCAATCCCCATTTCCTATATAACACGTTAGAATCCATCAACTGGCGGGCCAAGGCTTTGAAGGCTAAAGACATTTCATCCATGGCGGAATCTCTGGGTACTCTCCTGCGGATTACCCTGGATCAAAAAACCAAGCAATTTCCCCTGCACCGAGAACTGGAACTGATTACCAGTTACATGATCATTCAACAGTTCCGCTATGAAGAACGGCTGAAATATGACTTGATCATTCCGGAAAATCTGTTAAACTGCCAGGTATTGAAACTGACCCTTCAGCCATTGGTGGAAAATGCAATCCGGTACGGGCTTGAGGAAAATACCGAAACCTGCTTTATTCAGATCATTGCCAAACAGCAGGACAATCAGTTGTTTCTATATGTAAAAAACAACGGCTCTTTCTTTGAAGACGGACTGTTGTCAAAACTAAAGTCAGGTGAAATTGCTCCCCATGGATTTGGCATCGGCCTGCTGAACATTCATGAGCGGCTGCTGCTTACCTATGGTGAGGGTTACGGATTGACTTTATATAATGAGGGCGAACTGGCAGTCGCCCGGCTGGCTTTTCCGGTACCCTGCCCGGATATTCCCGTTCATGATAACGAGAAAGGAGGACACCTTTGCTAAAATTAATAATTGCCGATGACGAGCGGATCATCCGGGAGACGATTTCCAATCTTATCGACTGGACCAGCCTGGGGATTGAACTTATCGGATCCTGCAGCGACGGAATCGAGGCATACAATATGATTCTGGATGAATCTCCGGATATCGTTATGACGGATATCCGCATGCCGGGTCTGACCGGACTGGAATTAATCGAACGAATCTATCAGTCGGATCCCGGCATCCAGTTTATCCTGCTCTCCGGTTTCGGAGAATTTGAATATGCCAAAAAGGCAATGAAATACCGGGTTCGCCACTATCTGCTGAAACCCTGCAATGAGGAGCAGATCATCGAAAGCATGAAAGAAGTGATCAGCGAATATTACCGGCGAAGAGCGTTCCAGGAACTGCAGGACAAACAGCGGGTACTGGCCGATAATCTGCATCACAGTATTCTTGCCAATATCATCAACGAGGGGGTATCACTGCCCGAGCAATCCCGGCCGGCATGGAATACATACTCCCGGTTTATGGATTTTCATAATACCGGATATGAGCTTTGTTATCTGTATTTTCTGGAGGAAGGCCATCTGAATGAGACGCTGACTGAGATTTACAAATACATGAAACAAAACGCTCCCGGCATTGCTGTTTACAGCATTTATGTAAAGAATACGTTAATGCTGTTTTTCGAAAGCCATCAGGTTTCCTATCACAATCTGGACACTTTTTTTGCTGCGCTTTCCCCAAAAACACAAACAACTGCCACGGAATACCAGCGTCAGCCGTTTGGCAGTTTGTGGGAATTACTGGAACACCTGCTGCAGAAAATCCGGCGTTACGGGATTATTTACTTTATGAACGGGCTGCGTCCGGTGCCTACCTGCAACTACAACAATCTGATTACAGAAGTGGAACAGATCACCCAGATCTTATCAGAACCACCGGACAAAAACCATCAAAATCACCTGATCAGACTAAAAAATGTACTGAATGATATCAGCAATCCGGATTTTTTCAAGCAATTGGCCTCCAGTATGATAATCAAACTGGCCGGCGGCAGCAATACCTATTCGCCGCTTGAAGCCACCCAGTTTCTGCTGACATTGAATCAGGAATCGGATACCGACACGATCCGGACCATGCTATATGAAAAAGTTGGCCAGATCGTTGACCAGATGGCCGCCGCCCCCAGACAATACAGTGCCTTTATCGAAAAAGTGATGCAGTATGTGGAGGAAAATTTAAGCAATCCCAACCTGACATTAAAGTGGATTGCCGAGAATTATCTATATATGAATGTTGATTATGTCAGTAAACGCTTTATCAAAGAAACCGATCAGAAATTTTCCAATTACCTGACCAGCCTTCGCATTCAGAAAGCCAAACAGCTTCTGACTGAGAGCAGCTCCGAACAGATCCAGTGGGTTGCCGACCAGGTGGGCTGTGGCAATAATCCACAGTACTTCAGCCAGATTTTCAAAAAAAACACCGGAATGACGCCCAGTGCATATGCAAAGAATATTAATGGAGGAGCATAACATGACAAACGAACTGCTTTTATCAAAAATTCACCTGGTGGTGGATAAACTCATGAATCTGGGAGGTGCCGACTACGACAGTGATAAAACTGCCGATGCGGCAGAATCAAAAAAAGGCATTATTGCCCGCGATTTCGGAATCGAAGAATGGGACTGGCCGCAGGGAGTCGGCCTCTACGGCCTGAACAAACTGCAGCAGTTCCATGGTGACACCCGCTATATGCAATTCTTTGACAACTGGTATCAAAACAATATCCGCAAAGGTCTTCCCAGCAAAAACATCAACACCTCGGCCCCGTACTTAACCCTCGTCAACCTTCTGGATGACTTTAACAATCCCAGATATGAAACCATGTGTCTCGAACATGCCCGGTGGCTGATGGATGAACTGCCTAAAACAAAAGAGGGCGGCTTTCAGCATGTCACTACCGCTATCGGTGACCGGAATGGTGTTCTGTTAAACGACGGCGAAATCTGGATCGACACCTTGTTCATGGCAGTTCTTTTCCTGAATAAAATGGGACAGCGTTATGATCGACCCGAATGGGTCAGCGAGGCCGCCAAACAGGTCCTGATACACATTAAATACCTCTACGATAAAACAACCGGTCTTTTCTACCACGGCTGGAGCTTTCCGCTGCGCAGTAACTTCGGCGGGATCTTCTGGTGCCGCGGTAACTCCTGGTTTACCTTTGGTATTATTGATTTTATTGAAACCTTCGAAAAAGATATGGATCCCGGCCTGTACACATTCTATATCGACACGTTCAAAGCCCAGGCCGAAGCACTTTTAAAGCTTCAGTCTCCGACCGGACTATGGCATACCGTGCTGGATGACAACACCAGCTATGAAGAAGTATCCGGCTCTGCCGCTATTACTGCCGGTATCCTGAAAGGTATCAAACTCGGTATCCTTGCTCCCGCATACCAGGCTGCTGCCGACAAGGCAATAGATGCTATTATCCGAAACATTGCAGACGATGGCACTGTCCTGAATGTATCTGCCGGAACCGGGATGGGGTATGATGCTGATCATTATAAGAATATTGCGATTATGCCGATGGCTTACGGACAGTCCCTCGCACTGGTTGCGTTGTGTGAGGCTTTGAGGTAGGGGTTGGGGTATGCAGAGAGGGGCTGGGCTGGGACGGGGGGGGGATATCCCAAGCCCAATCAAAAAGCTGGTTATGTTGCTGGCTATAGTGTATTGCCGGAAGTATTGTATTAACTTTATTAAGCGTTTTCGAGGAACGATAAAAAGGCCATGTATATCAGGTTTATATAGTCTGATATGCATGGCCTTTTTATGGTTTTATTCTTTACACCACTTGTTGTGCTGGTAGTTTTATGACTATTTTTGTGTATGTCATTGCTCCTTTTGTGTGTCTGATGGCCTTGTGGCCGTCGTGGGGGAAGGCGATCCAGGCCATTCCCGGGGTGATTTTTATTGTATGGTCTGCCGGACCGGACAGGACAGCTTTGTCCTTTTCAGGGTCGTAGCTGACTTCTTTCAGGTCGCTGATGTCGGACCAGGCGATTTCTTCGCTGCCTTCTATTACTAATTGAACGTCGATGTAAGCTCGATGAGCTTCATAGTCGTCAGCGGACATTAGTTTGGTTGTTCCTTTTTGGATCATGTAGAAAGCGCCGTCTGACAGGGGATATCTGCCGGGCTCATATTTATTTAGGGCCAATACAGTACTTAGGGCATCTGACAGTGCCGGCAGCATCGCTGAGTAAAAACGGAGATTTTCTGTTTTGTCTATTATCATACCATCTCCTTTGCTGCGGTTACCGCTGATACGCCGGGGGAGAGGCGTTTCTTTTGGAGGTAGAAATAGACCAGTACAGCTATGCCCAGGGGGATTCCGATGGCTGTTGTGATTGTTTCCGGTACGATGATGAAAATAGCAACACCGGCCAGTAACAGGCGCAGGATAATATTTTCAATTGGTACAAACAGGTAGCCGGATACGGCGGCAGCCAGGAATATGATGCCATAAGCCATGATTGCTGTATTAATTACCGTTTCCATTACTGTTCCCTGTAACAACAGCGATGGATTGAATACAAAGACGTATGGTGTCAGGAATGATACCAGTGCATAAGTAAAGGCTGTCCAGCCGGTTTTCCATGAACCGGCTCCTGCTATTCCGGCGGCGGTAAAGGAAGCCAGACATACCGGTGGTGTGATCTGGGCAATTACACCGAAGTAAAAGATAAACATATTAGCCGGTAACGGATCGATTCCAAGAGAAACCAGTGTTGAACAGAACAGGATGTTTGCAATCAGGTAAGCCGCTACTGTCGGCAATGCCATTCCCAGAAGCATACAGCCAAGCATCGTGACGATCAGAGCCAGCGCCAGGCTGGAACTGCCGGTTGATGCAATGATTTTGGTCAGCTTATTCGCTACACCTGACTGGACAACAATTCCTGTCATGATACCGCAGGCTGCAGTCGGAATTGCAATACCATATGCCTGTTTTGTTCCGTCAAGCACTGCTTCGATAAAGGCCCCTACGCCCATCCGGGTATCTTTCGAGATAAAGCTGACAATGATAGCCAGAGCCGTTCCGACAAGGGCCGCACGGGTGAGTGAACTGCCCATGAAAATCATTCCAACCAGCACTACAATCGGTGCCAGCTGATACAGGCGCGGCATAATCGGTGTCGAGGTATATTCCACCTTTTGGTCCAGTTTGCTCATCTGTTTTTTCTTGGCCAGAAAATGGACCAGAAGGAATACGGAACCATAATATGCAAGTGCCGGAATAATTGCCGCCAGAGCAATCCGGGTATAGCTGATACCGATCATTTCCGCCATGATAAAGGCTCCCACGCCCATGATCGGAGGCATGATCTGTCCTCCGGTAGAAGCAACCGCTTCGATGGCACCGGCCTGATGAGGTTCATATCCCGACTTTTTCATCAGAGGTATTGTCATAACTCCGGTGCTGGTTACATTAGCAACAGCAGAACCGGATATCATCCCCATTAATCCGGAAGAAACTACTGACGCCTTGGCCGGGCCGCCGGCCGTTTTGTCACTCAGTTTCATCCCCAGATCAATCAGTACCTGTCCGCCGCCGCAAACAGAGAAAAATGCACCGAATAACAGGAAGTAGAATAAAGTGTTTACGGAAGATGATAACGGGGAACCCAGAATACCATTTGTATCCATTACCATAACCTCACCAAAACTCTGCCAGGACATACCGCGGAATTTAAAAATCCCCGGGATCTTCTGTCCGATAAAAGCATAGGTAATAAACACACAGATAAAGATAAACAAATTCATGCCCATAAATCTCCTGACTGCTTCCATAACAATAAGAAGAAGCCAGTACGCACACAACAGATCCATATTGGTCATAACATCAACATTATAAATCCTGTTTTGCAGATATCCCAGCTGAGAGATAAAATAATACGCACAATACACAACTCCGGCCAGTAAAAAAGCATCATAGATCCAACCCAGAATTTTTCCGTTTTTTGACTTGCATTTGTCAGCAACCGGCTTGTGAATAAATGCGATGGCCAGACACATACACAGATGCAATGGCACCTGGAGCCATTTATCAAGCGGCCTTACCATAGCAATATAGAGCTGGAATGCAATCAAACACACCGATATGATAATCAGGCTGCCATATCTCCATTTCGGCAAACTGGCAAAGCTGCCGGCAGTTTTTTTCTGCTGCTTGTCCACATTAGCTTCACTCATTGATAATCCCTCCATTTTAAAGCGAGGGGACCCCGAAGGTCCCCCCTCTCATCATTTTGCTGCTTTGTTATTTTATGTATCCCGCTTCTTTAAAATATTTCTCAGCACCCGGATGAAGTTCGATGCCGCCGACCTTCTCAGATTCCCAGCAGGTTGCCGGATCAAATGGTGATATGGATCCGAGAATTGATACCAGGTAATCTCTGTTTTCACACATGGTTTTAGTCATCCAGTATACGACTTCCTCATCAAGATCACTCTTAACAAAGATACAGTCAGGAGTTCCGGCATTGACAATCTCTTCGGTCTGTCCATTCCAGGAATTGGCCGGGATGGTAATTCTCTGGAAACCTTTTTCATTCACAAAGTATTCAATTGTTGCATCTTCCCACTGATTGAAATGTACATCACAGGTCATTGCTATTTCAGTCATGGTAGAAGAGTTGATGGAAGTATGGTCAAGCATGAAATCCAGCTTGCCGTCTTTAACCATCGCTGATAAATCGGAACCGCCTCCATGAATCACATCACCGCCCCAGGATTTAATGTCAGCTTCCGTTACGCCCAGATACTCGAGCAGAATCTGTACCACTTCATTGTCCATTGATCCGATCGGACTGCAGCCGATACGAATCGGCAGTTTCTGACGGATTGCTTCTTCTACGGTTTCAACGTTATGCTTATCCATAAAAGCTTTGGTCATAAAGTTGACAGCCGATACATTAGTCAGACCTCCAATCATGGCACTGTATCCTGATACCGGCGTTTTACCCAGGGTCCCCTCTTCTTTTGCCCACTTGGCCGGTGCACCATTGATGAATGATACATCTGTCTTGTCCTGTTCGAAGAGATAAGGTGCTCCCATTCCGCCCGGCGAAATCGGCTGCACATCTACAGTACCGATGCCATTGGCCTCCCACAGTTTGGCCAGTTCCGCCGACAGGTTGTAGTTACTGGTTCCCACTTCATGTGTGGCAAATAAAAGTGTTGCATTTAATCCTGCATTCGCTGCTTCTGTTTCAACTGCCGGTGCGGCGGTGTCTGCGGTATCTGCTGCTGCCGTTTCAGACGCTGCTGCTGAACTGTTAACTGCTGCATTTGCTCCGTCATTACATCCTGCCAGTCCCAGAATCAGAGTGGCTGCCATCATTCCCGATACGATGTTCTTCATGTTCTTTTTCATAGTTCTTCCCTCACCTTATTTATTTTTTCTGCCTTGCTCCTTGAAAGACGAATTCCATATTCAATGGCATTCATCAGACTCAACTCATTTGCTGTTCCCTTTCCTGCCTGATCAAAAGCCGTTCCGTGATCCACACTGGCTCTTATCACCGGCAGTCCCAGGGTGATGTTGACACCTGCTACCGCATCCCACTGGTGTCTGTCCTGATTGTACACAAAACCAATTACTTTCAGGGGAATATGTCCCTGGTCATGATACATTGCTACTACGATATCATACCAGCCGCCCCTGGCTTTTGAAAAAACCGTATCCGGCGGTACCGGCCCTTCGGCCCTGATGCCCTCTGCCTGAGCCATTTCTATAGCCGGGATAATCTCTTCTTTCTCCTCCCGGCCAAACAGACCATTTTCACCGCTGTGGGGATTTAATCCGGCTACCCCGATCGCCGGATCTTCGATACCAAGATCCCGGCATGCCCGGTCAGCGATGCGGATCACATCCAGCACCCGGTCTGTTTTGACCCGGTCACATGCTTCCCGCAGCGACACATGAGTTGATACATGGACTACCCGCAGATTCTCATGTGCCAGCATCATGGTATATTTTTTTGTCCCGGTCATTTCCGCATAGATCTCCGTATGGCCGGAATAATGATGCCCCGCAAGGTTAATTGCTTCTTTATTCAATGCATTGGTGACTGTCGCATCGACTTCACCGGCCATGGCCAGTCCGATCACCTTTTCAACACAACGAAATGCTGCTTCTCCTGCCGCTGCAGATACCTGTCCGATTTCAATGTCCTGCATACCGTCCAGTCCCAGATCATACACATCAATAGTTCCGGGCCGAAACAATGCTTCTGCAACAGAATGAACCGGATGAATGTTCATCTCTTCCCGTCCGGCAACCGCAAGCGCTGCCTTCATAACCCCGGGATCACCGACCACAATAGGCCGGCATTTCTCATAAAGAGTTTCGTCTGCCAATGCTTTTACCGTTATTTCCGGCCCGATTCCGGCCGGATCTCCCATCGTGATCCCCAAAATCGGACGTTCCTTCCCGATCATTGCACCATGCCTTTCTCCCGGCAGTCGGCAAGTACCTGCTTTAATGCCAGAATCCCTTCTTCCGGCACCTGATTAAACGGCGCCCGGCATTTTCCGACCGGATATCCCAGCAATCCTACTGCCGTTTTTACAATAGTATTAGGATTTCCATATTTGAAACAGTTACGGAATGACCGGATGCTGTCCTGAGCCTTTCTGGCATTCTCCAGATCACCGGCAATAAAATAATCATAAATAGAAGCCATTACCTCCGGAAAAACATTGGCACAGCCGGCGATTCCGCCCTGGCCGCCGGCCAGCAGATTCCACAGAATCAGGGAGTCGTTCCCCGAAAGTACTGCAAAGTCTTCGCTGTCTCTGGTCATTTCGATATATTGAAGCATATTGTCAAAGTTTCCTGAACTGTCTTTGGCACCGACAATATTATCAACCTTACTCAACCGGGCAACCGTTGCAGGCGCAAGCGTATTGCCGGTTCTGGCGGGAATATTGTAGAGGACGATCGGCATGTCCACCGCTTCCGCTACTGCCCGGTAATGATCATACAATTCACTCTGGGAAGCAGCCGCAAATGACGGTGTAATGATTGACAATACATCCGCGCCCAGATCCATCGCCATCTGAGACTGACGGATTGTATCCCTGGTGCTGATGCATCCGGTTCCTGCATAGACAGGCACACGACCATTGTTCTCATCGATAACGATTTTCAGAACCTGTTCTTTTTCCGCCTCATTCAGTATGTACCCTTCGCCATTCGTTCCAAAAGGAAACAGTCCGTGTACACCGCCTTCGATCTGGCGGTTCACCTGATTGCGAAGTTCTTCCTCATGAATACTTTCATCCGCGTTCATCGGGGTGATGATCGGCGGTATGATTCCTCTGATTTCAATTTTTTTCATTCTGCCCTCCTCCTTCATTCCATAATCTGCAGGTAAATATCTCTCGCATCCTCCGTGGTAACCTGACGTCTGTTGTTATTAAGCAGGCGCGTCACTCCCATGCCGGCCTCTACCAGCACATCCAGATCCTGCTTTCCGATGCCGAACTCCGACAATTGTGACGGGATATCCAGGTTCTTTACAATTTCTTCCAGCCGGCCAATCAGCCATGACGACTTTTCCGCCAGATTCAATCCGCTTCCGCCATCCATCACGCAGTCATAGACAGCAGCAAAACGTTCCCTTACCACCGGCTCATTAAATTTCATCACCGGCACCAGTAACATGGCATTTGATACACCATGGGGAATGTGATACTTTCCGCCCAGCGGATAAGACAAAGCATGAACCGCCGTTGTCCCGGATGACGTAATGGCCGCACCGGCATAAAATGCAGCAATCTGCATCGCCCTTTTTGCTTCCATGGCCTCCTCATTGCTGCAGGCTTCCTCGATATTTCCAAGAATCAGCCGCAGAGCCTCCAGTGCATATATATCACTAAACGGATTAGCTTTGTTCGATGTAAAACATTCAATCGCATGGGCCAGCGCATCGACACCGGTAGATGCTGCAATGGCCCGGGGAAGCTTTTTGATCATCTCCCCGTCCAGAATCACATAATCCGGTATCATTTCATCATTGACAATTCCAACCTTAAGTTCCCGTTCCGGTACTGCGACAATGCTGTTTGGTGTCGCTTCCGCCCCGGTCCCGGCCGTTGTCGGAATCATCAGGGTTTTCACACTTTTTCGTGCCTGCCCCGGATGCTCAAGCAGTTCTCTTACGGAAGTCTCTCCATCCGCCAGTATCGAAGCCAGTTTCGCTATATCCATCACACTGCCGCCACCGACTGCAACGATCAGGTCTGCCTGTTCGGATCTGAACTGATCAATGATATCCTGAGCCTGCTCGCAGGTCGGTTCTGCCGGAATCCGATCAAGCACGGTATATTCTGCACCCGCCTCCCGCAAAAGTGCCAGAGACTGTATCAGCAGTCCTGCTTTTGTTATCCCCGGATCCGTAAATACAGCCGCCTTTTTGAACCGGCCCTGAATGATACTTATGATATTTTCCAGAGCCCCTTCACCGCTGTACACCGCACCGGGCATTTTCATATGATATTGTGTCAGCATGATGCCCTCCCTTTTTCCTCTGCTATCATTTCAGTCAGCTGGACCAGCAAATCCTCTGAACCAAATCCGCCTGATTTCGAAATCACCTGATACCTGTCCGTATCCATATAGAAGGCTGACAGAACAGTTCCCGGTGCAACCTCACATAATGGTTCCATCTCACATACGCCGATCCGTTTCATAAATCCCAGCAGAGTATCTCCGCCGGTGATCAGCAGGGTATGGTCAAGTCCGCCCTGCAGCAGAAGGTCCAGTACAATTCCCATGGATTCGGCAATTCTGGTCCGCACCTCGTCCAGTTCAATTCCATGCGCAGCGGCATACTCCATTGTTTCATTGCTGCCGGCAGGATCATTACTGTCCAGGATACAGTTTCCGTTGGCCTGGCATTTTGCCAGCCACTGCCGTACCGCCTGATGTCCCTGCGGTGTATCCCAGTAGGACAGATCAAGCATCTGCTCCGGTTTCATCCGGATTCTGTAAAAGCCGTGACGTTCTGCATAGTCCAGCTGTTTCCTGGTAATCGGATTGATACTTCCGCATGCCGCCAGCAGCCCCGGCAGGAACAAAGCACCAACTGTTTTTCTGCCGCTTAATCCCAGCAGGTCCGGAAGAACTGAAGCAAAACCGGCACAACCGGCCATTATCGTAAGCCTTCCTTCCTGATACAGACTTCTCGCTGATGCAATCAGGTTCTCTTCTGTTCCTGCATCATATACCAATATCCCCCGATATGCCGCCGGTATTTTGGCAGGCGAATCTTCCGCCACAAGTTCCACCGGCACCTCGCTCTGAAGACGGATAATATCCGGTATATAGGAACGGGTCACCGGTTCGAATAAGTCTTTGCCGAACACACTGTCTTCCACCGGAACATTGTTGATGTAGTGGATTCCATCTTTTGTTGTTCTGCCCATCTTTGGAAAAGCCGGCAGAAAGGGGAGTATGTCCTGTCCGGAAGCATCCAGAAGGGCGGTCAGCTCACTTCCGATATTTCCTCTCAGTGCAGAATCAGTCTTCTTATACAAATGGGAAATCCCATTGGCCATCGCCCGTTTTGTGATATCCCACACCACCCTGTATGATTCATCACTGCTCAAATGTCTTGTCTCTGCATCCATCACAAGTACCTGAACTGTTTCGTCTGCATTTCCATAATCATAATGGATATCAGTAACCACTCTGACAACTGCACCGGCTGCGGCAAATTGGACACCGGTGTCCAGGGCACCGGTAAAATCATCTGCTATGACCAGCAAACTTATCACCTGATCACCACCTTTCCATTTTGTCCATATATTAAACAAAAACTTATTTCTCTTTTCTCTATATGCTTCATTTTAAATGATTTTATTACTTTTTTCAACTAACGACCGTTCATATACTGTTCTATTTTTAAACATTTTTCATTTTTCTGTAGTTTTATGTGTTCAATTATGATACAATTGTTTCAATTAATAACACCAGGAGGTCTATATGGAATCCCCTAAAATCAAAGCGTTAGGAATTGCACCTTATGAAGCAATGAAACACATGATGGAAAAGCTGGCCAGAACCCGGCCTCAGATGGAGCTGGATGTCTATGTAGGCGACTTGAATAAGGGTGTGGATATCGCCAGGAAAAATCTGCCGGATAACTATGATGTCATAATCTCACGGGGCGGAACCGCCCGGATGATAGAGAAAATCACCCATCTTCCGGTCATCGAAATCAGTCTGTCCGTATATGATATCCTGCGGGCAATGAAGCTGGCACAGAATTATTCTGATAAATATGCCATCGTCGGCTTCTCCAACATCACCGGCAATGCCCACTTACTTTGTGATCTGCTCCAGTATAGGATTGATATTGTAACAATAGACAGCGAAAACCAGGTGGAATCCACACTTCTGGAACTGAAGCGGAATGGCTGCCGGATGATCCTGTGCGATATGATCACCAACACAACAGCCAAACGGATGGGACTGAATTCAATTCTGATTACTTCCGGCAGTGAAAGCATCGAACATGCCTTTGACCAGGCCATCAAACTTTGCACCAGCTATGCCAGCATCAAAGAGGAATATTCCCTGCTGAAAGACATTATCCAGGGCCAGAATACTCACACAGTTGTATTTGACGAACGTCAGCAGCTCTATCTGTCGACCTGGGATCAGGATAATCCGGATCTGTTCGATATTTTACGCCGGGAAATCCCGGAAACATTAAGCGGTGACAGCTACAAAGCATTCCATAATATTGACGGTTCCCTGTACTCCATCAACAGCCGCGTAATCGAAAAGTCATCTCAGCGGTATGTGGTTTTTTATGTGTCATCCACCAAAGTGCCTATGGCTACCGGTAAATACGGCATCCTGTTTTCCAATAAGCAGGAGGCGGAGCAGACCTTTTTCAACAGCTTTTACAGTATATCCGGATCCATTCGGAGCTTCGGCGGTTCCGTAGAACAGATCAGCCAGACGCGTTTCCCCGTATTGATCTCCGGTGAAGAAGGTACCGGTAAGGAACAGATCGCCAGAGCCATCTATGCCCAGAGTCCGCTGCAGCACAATCCCCTTATCACGGTAGACTGCAGTCTGGTCAATGACAAAAGCTGGGGATTCTTGACCAATCATTACAACTCGCCATTTAATGACAGCAATAATACGATCTATATTAAGAGTCTCGAAGCCCTGACTGCCGAGCGCCACAAACAGCTGCTGTCCATTATCATGGATATGGGACTGGCCAAACGCAACCGTCTGATTATTTCCTGTGTCAGCACCGGCCAGACCGCCCTGCCGGCCATTGCCAAAGCCTTTGTGAATGCCCTCTCCTGCATGACCATCCATCTGCCGCCCCTGCGCGAACGGTCTGATGAACTGCCCACCCTCTCAAGTCTTTATCTGAGCAGCCTGAATGTAGAACTGGCCAGACAGATTATCGGTTTTGAGACTGAGGCCATGGATCTTTTGCAGGCCTATGACTGGCCCAATAACTATACACAGTTCAAACGGGTTATCAATGAACTGGCCGTCATTACTGATACCCCATATATCAGCTTTGACCATGTAAAAGCAACATTAGATAAGGAAAAAGCAGCTGATACCCCTGGTTCAGCTTCATCCGGCAGCAGCAGACAGACCGGATTTGATACCAGTCAGACGCTGGACGAAATCACCTGTGAAATTATCGAAAGAGTTTTGCAGGAGCATGGCGGCAATCAGAGTGCAGCAGCTAAGCACCTGGGAATCAGCAGAACTACTTTATGGCGGTATCTGAACAGGAAATAGAATCTTCATAATATGATAAAAGGGATGCTGTTCCCGAAGATGAAATCATTCATGCATTTCATTTCCGGGACAACATCCCTTTTATATTGTTCTACAATTGTTCAATCACACACTTATGTTTTTTCGACACTTTATCATAACTGATACCAACTGCCAGAATCCGTCCGCTATACCGAACAGGTTCTCCCACTTTCCCCTGGAAGCGTAAGGCATATTTTCTGTCTTTGATTTGCCGGATTGCTGCATCCGGAGTATCCCCAACTTTTAATTCCAGGATGATACAATCTGCATTTTTATCCCGCTCCGGATAAAAGATAAAATCCACATAACCTTTTCCAGCCTTGTCCTCCCGTTCAATTCGGTAAGAATCACGGGCCGCCAGATAGACAAGATTCACAATTGCGGTCAACTCAACTTCATTATTATAATTGAGTAATGGAACTTCTGTATCATGAGCACGTTCAAGAATCTCCGCCATTACTTCTGTCTTTCCATCCAATGTAGCCTGTAGCATACGATTAGATTCTTTTGCCAGTCGGTACACATAACCAAGAGACGGTTCCTTTTTCAGCATATCCGCAAACTTGTCCATCAATTCCTTGTTTGGAATTGAAACCCTGCCGTTCTCATAGCTCAAAAATCCGTACACAACCATGGCAGAGAATATTTCCTCTTTTGTCTTCAGGTTCATGGATGTCGCTGCATACTCCCTGACATTCATCGAAATTTTCTCACCTGACACCATAAGCGCCAGATCCGTTTGCACCTCAGCCACATTCTGTTCTATATAGTAATAGATTTCATCATACGGGCCAGAACTGGTCCAGTAATTGCCAAAATTATTATTCATTAGAGAAACAACAACCGAACGCGGATTATACAACCTTTCACCGGAACGTGAATGATAACCGTCATACCAATACGTTAAACCTCCCCTTGTTATCTGCCGATTCTCTAACGGCATACTCTGGTAGCGCACAAACAAATCATCAACTTCTTGCTCCGTGAAACCAAAATACTCAGAAAAACGTTCCTCAGATGCCATGGTATATTCCATAAACATATTAAGTTCAGAACCACTGGAGTATTTCGCAATAGGCAAAATACCGGTCATATAAGTCATCAGTACATAAGGCCTGTCCTTTAACAGACTCCTTAGAAACATCAAATAAGCCTTTTTATCCTCTTCAGAGGTAAACTCCTGATGGAAAATATAATCCCATTCATCAAAAACAAAGACGAATCGTGCATGATCATCCACCGCATACAGATCCGTTAGTACATCAACTGCACTTTCTTCCCCATCCGGTACAATATCCGGATACTCTCTCTTTATATCCCTGATCAGCTTTTGTTCAATCCGCCTGATATATTGTAAATATGAGGTGCATTGTCCGGATGTGTCATTAAAAGAAATATGAATGACCGAATACTGTCCCAGATAATTTTCATAACCGTTTACCTGAGCGATTTTAAGCTTCCTGAATATATCACTTGCATCACATGCCTTTGAAAAAAATGCTGCAGTCATATTCGCCGCAATTGTCTTTCCAAATCGCCTTGGTCGCGTAATACATATATGGTTATTGCCTTCCCGAACCAACGGAAAAAGTTCTGCCAGCATTAATGTTTTATCAACAAAAAATGGTTTTTCTGTTTCATTTTTATATAATGTATAAGCAGTCTTACTATTTAAATACACGCCCATTGTATGCCGCTCCTTCCTGTAATACACCGTATTTATCTATTATAACAAAGTTTTCAGATAAATCCCATACTATATGTTCAACATTTTTCTTCAATTCTACACACAAAAACAGCCCGGAGCACCAGCTTCATACCGGATTTCCAGGCCATTATCATTTATTCTTCTGTTACAGTCACTGTTGCTTTCACCGATACCTGCATCATCCAGGCCCGCCTTACTTTCCCTAAATAATCCCGATATCCGGCCTTTTTAATCGTACCATCGGTCAAAACATCTACTTCACCAAGTGTTTTTCCATTCAGCTGATAACGCAGCACACCGATTTTCTGATCGGGCTCCACCGGTGCCTCAATCTCTTCCGGCACCATCAGCACTTTTTCAATTGCGGAAAAATCCTCTCCGCTCATACTCATATAAGAAAATTCTCCGCCATATTTAAGCGGTACTGTATCTTCCACGCCATCTCTCACCGCCATCTGAGGCAACGGCTCCATCTCCTTATCTTCGTACAATTTGCAGTTGGCATATCCATAATTAAGCAGTGTATTGGCATCGCCAAACCGGATCTTATAGTCAGGTGCTGCCATAATGGTGGCAATCAGCCTGACGCCATCTTTCTCCGCCGTTCCGGCAAAACAATATTTTGCCAGCGAAGTCGATCCGGTCTTTAACCCGGTCACATTATAATTCGTCGCCATTTTCAGCAGCTTGTTGGTATTTGACAGACCAAATTCTTTCGTTCCCTGCTTGGTTACATGAGTGATATTTTCCATCCAGATCGTTGAGTAATTATGAATCTGCGGATACTTATTGATCAGCTCCCGCGACATGATGGCAATATCCCTGGCTGTCGTTACATGCGTCGGTGAATCCGTCAATCCGCAGCAATCCTCAAAATGTGTCCCTGTCATACCAAGACCTGCCGCCCGCTCATTCATCATCCTGATAAATTCATCTTCCGTACCAGCTATGTATTCCGCCATTGCAACACTGGCATCATTTCCGGAAGCAATGACAATACACTTGATCATTGTTTCCACACTTTGAAGTTCACCCTCTTCCAAAAACACCTGGGATCCGCCCATCGATTTTGCGTGGGCACTCGTCACAACTTCGTCTGTCATTTTGATTTTTCCGGAATCAATTGCATCAAAGATCAGGATCAGAGTCATGATCTTTGTGATACTGGCAGGGCTCCTTTGTTCATCAGCATTCTTTTCGTATATTACTTCCCCGGTAGAAGCTTCCATCAACAATGCACTCGGCGACTGAATCTCCGGCCCTGATGTGGCCGCCGGCACAGGTGCCGTGACCGGTACCGATGTTGTAACCGGTACTGTCGTCATCATCAGACTGCTGCATAAAGCTAGCAAAAAATGTCTCATATCCTACCTCAATTTTTATGATTCTCTATATTAAATGTATGACTAATCAGGGTATTCTATGATTTGATCTGCCGCAAAAGCCAAATTACGCAATTATCTGCCGTCTAATGTATAGATATTTGGAAGCTTCTATGTTATTATATAGAATGGATTATTCGAATAAATTAATATAGAGGTTAATAATGAGCAGATATGATTTCAGTAAACGATTTGAAAGCCGGAGAAAGCGTCAGGTACGACAGCGTTTTCTAATCATCGGCGGTCTGGTTGCAGTCATCGGAATATGCGGAACCGGCGCCTACATTTTCAGAGAAAAATTTCCCAAAAATTTAAATATTCCGGGCAATATCCCGGTTGTTATCGCCGATACCGGCCACACCGGAGACCAGCCTGGTGGTACAAGCACAGAAGCTTCAGAAGAAGAAATTGTCCTGGTATCGCCTTCCCTACAGTTGATCGAGCAGGCGGACAGGCTTGCTGCCGGCTATGATTATGACGCAGCGATCGAACTGCTGATGGCCGATGAAAAGTTTCGTGATGATACATCCGTTCAGGAAGCCATCGCTTCCTATGAAGCAGCAAAAGAAACTCTGGTAAGAGCAGACATCAACAAAATCACTCATATATTCTTTCATTCCCTTGTCGTGGATAATCAAAAGGCCTTTGACGGCGATGTTGATACGCCCGGTTACAATCAGGTCATGACTACGGTAAACGAATTTAACCAGATCCTGCAAACCATGTATGACAAAGGTTATGTATTGGTACGTCTCCATGACATGGCTTATGAAACCACCGATGAAAACGGCAAGACTGTGATGAAACCCGGAGATATTATGCTTCCGGAAGGAAAGATTCCGTTTGTTATGTCTCAGGATGATGTATGTTACTACGACTATATGGAAGGTGATGGTTTCGCGACCCGGATGATTATCGGTGAAGACGGCAAACCCACCTGCGAAATGAAGATGGATGACGGAACAGTTTCCGTCGGATCTTATGATCTGGTTCCGATTTTGGAAGATTTCATCCAGGAACACCCGGACTTTTCTTACAAGGGCGCGCGGGCCGTGCTGGCCTTTACCGGATACCAGGGGATTTTAGGTTACCGTACTGCAGCATCTTATAAAGATTCAGAGACATATGAACAGGATCGCCAGGAAGCTGCCAAAGTTGCCCAGAACTTGAAGGACAATGGCTGGGAACTGGCTTCCCACAGCTGGGGACATTTGAATCTGGGAGCCGTTGAGATGGACAGATTCAGAACCGATACCGACAAATGGGAGAACGAAGTGGACAGCCTCATCGGACCGACCGATATTATTCTTTATCCGTTTGGTTCCGATATTGGTGACTGGCGGCCTTATACCGGTGAAAATGACCGTTTTAATTATCTTTACAATGCCGGATTCCGCTATTTCTGTAACGTTGATTCCAGCCAGTACTGGGTACAGCTGGGCAAAACCTATATGCGTCAGGGACGGCGTAACCTGGATGGATACCGGATGTGGAAGGATATCACAGCTGAAGATCCGGCGAAACGGAAGCTGGATGATTTGTTTAGGGCTGAGGATGTATTTGATAAGGATCGGCCTACTCCTGTGCCTGAAATGTGAGGCTTGGATCATTTTCGTGAGGGGAAAGCGGGGGATTGGGAGCAGATATGGCTCCGTTCCTTCGGTGGGGCAGTTCTATCAATGTCGCCATATCTGCTCCCAATCCCCCGCTTCCCCCTGCCGATATTCATCCTCGCTGTAGGGAAGGGCAAAACCTTTTCGTTGACAGTATATTTTTCTTATCATTTTTCATTGTATCGAAACCTTCCCGGGTCATTTTGCCTGTGTTGATTAAATATATGTAGTCATAGTAGTTTGGCAGTGTCTCAAGAGCCAGAAGCTCTTTTGCGAAGGCGTGGGCTGCTATTTCGCTGCAGCGGTTGATTCGGGCTTTTCTTTTTAGGCCCAAAAAGTTTAGGGTTGTGACTGGAGGCAGCAGTTGTGATACGTATTGGCCGGATTGGAATTCTAAGTAATGAAAGAACTCGTGGGCCAGGTGGATTTGTTTAGCCTCTTCGTAGCTGAGTGGATTGATGTTGTCGCTTCGGCTGTGATCGGCAAGGGCTTTGATTGAGGATTCGAAGATTACTACGGAACAGCCTTCTTTGGCAAGGATGATCTGGCCGCGGTAGGACATGTCGAAGGCTGCGGTGCCGTCTTCCTTGCAGGTGATCTTGATTTTATGTTCCTCGTATAGTTCTTCGATTGATTTGTCAATTAGTTTTCTGGCTGCTTCTGTGCCTAGTCGAAGGGATTCTTCTGCGTAGAAAAGAAGCTGATCTGCCGGTATCTTATGGTATAGTAAATCATTTGATAATTCACATAAAGCCATGATGATGGTGTCCATATCTTTCCGACGGACGCAGGTGAGGGGGAGTTTCATTTATCAACTTCCTTTCTTTGCAGGATGCAGCGTTATTGATAGGCGACTGCGATAATTTCTTCTTCGGGCTGAAGATTCTGGGTTTCGAGATCGAGAATGGAATATAGCTGCTCTGCTGTCTGCATTCCGCTCAGGTCGAGCATCTTCTCCCGATAGAACACAAATACTTTTGGGATTGTTGCGTTGGCGTCGGAGTAAATTGTATTGTCATCTAAGAAGATGTCAAAATATTGTGCTCTTTTGCCTTTGGGATAAATCAGGCGGGAGGCTTTTTCTTTTTTCAAACGGATTACGCCTTCCCGGTCGATGACTGCCAGACTGGTGTGATCCCGTTTTATCAGGCCAAACAGCACCTTCTTGTGGGTGGTTGATTCAAACAGGCTCCAGCGGCCTGTTTGGCCCAGCAGTGAAACTGATTCCGGGGCTGAGTTCAGGGCTTCGGATACAATTGTCTTTTGCTGGTCAGGTGTCAGGTCGGCTGCTCCCACTTCTTTTTGGCGGAGCTCGGTCGCTCCCGTGGCTATAGCGCGCAGGATGTTTTTCTGGGCGTCAATTTCTATGGCTACGTCGACAGTCTCTTCTTTCGCTCCGGAACGGGTTATCTGCTCGATGATGTCGGCACGTATTTTTTTGATGTCTTCTTCGGTTGGATTTACAATGGTTCGCTCCAGTGTTTCACGGACCATCGCCAGCGCTACTCCGATTGTTGAAATATAAGGCGCGTTTTTGGAAATCCGGCATTTCATCTTCATTGCATCTGCCAATGGATTTACAATGACGGATCCGCTGCCGCCGCCGCCGACCAGAGTAACAAAACCACGGTCAAGTTCATACTCTGCAATCAGGTCATTTACGACTGCCGACAGTTTATTCATTGCCAGGTCGATTGCCTGTCTTGCTGCTTCTTCTGCAGTAATTCCTATTGTTTCACCAAGAATGCCCCAGGCCAATCTGGCACTCTCTGTATCGCCGCGGGCATAGTCATCTTCCGGTACGTATCCGAGCAGATTGGATGCTCCGGCCAGAGTCAGTGAATATTCATCTCCGTCCGGTGTTCGAATCATTGCGTATTCACAGGGATCGTCCGGACGAGGACTGATCAGAACCAGTTCGCCCTCTTTCAGATTTTTTCCATTCGGAAAACATTCATATGATTTTCCGGCGATGTGGGCACTCCGCGGCCCTACATCTGTGATCTTGCCGCCGGATATGCGGATCATACTGCCTCCGGCAATGCCCAGAGTACGGACATCGAGACTCTGCAGGTAGGTTTTGTGACCGCCGACCTGGGCGTATTTTATCATTACTTTGCCGTTTTTTATGGCACTGATGTCAACGCTGGTTCCGCCGGCCTCGAAAAAGATTCCGTCCGATACTTTTTCATACATCAGAGCACCGGCAACTCCTGCGGCAAGTCCGGACAGCATTGTTAATATCGGACGTTTCCGCACTTCATCGATACTCATGACACCGCCGTCACAGCGCATGATCATCAGATCGCTTTTGATCTTTGTATCCTTTACGGCCTGCTCCGTCATGTCACTTGTTTTCATCATGGTCGGAATCAGGCTTCCATTGACGACAGCGGTGCGGGTTCTCATTTTTAATCCGTACAGCTGGCTGATTTCATGTCCGCCGGTTGCGTACAGTCCCTTTCGGGCAGCACAGTTCATCACCTGCAGTTCACGCGACGGATCATCCACGCTGAACGCTTCACTTGCCACGATTACTTCTGCGCCCGTATTTTTAAGTTCTTCAACGGCCTGATAAATCTTCTCATCTGTCACGTCCTTGCTGTCAATGAACAGATGGCTGCTCTTTAAGAACTTGCCGGGAGCAAGTTCAATGTTTTCTACATTCGTTTCACCCCGGGCACCTCTGGCATCCATTCCGGTTGCCATTCCAATGATTCCTACATGAGCCACATCCCCCTCCAGCAGCGCATTCGTCGCCTGGGTGGTGCCATGGGCAATAAATACCACATCATCGGGATCAAGACTGTTTTCCTTCATCAATGCGGAAATAATCCTGACAATGCCGATTGCCACACCGTCCTCATGTGTGGTCGGAATCTTCTGTTTTGCAATCACTTCATATGTATTGTTATCGATTACCACCGCATCGGTAAAGGTCCCGCCCACATCGATGCCAATCCTTACTTTTCTGCCCATATTCTCACATTCCTTCACTTGTTAAAAAACAATGAAACTGGCCACAATCAGGCCAACAAACGTCGATACCATAATCCACAAAATACTCTTCTTTAAATATTCATTCACATCGGTCTTAGTGAAATCGGATACCCATACATTATGACTGTTGGTCGGGTCACAGACTGCCTGTACGTTTGAGTCAAGCCGAAGCGCCACCATTGCCGCAACCGGATTCATACCGGCACTGGCAAGCAATGCGACAATGCCGCTGCCCAGACCCCAGACATTGAGCGGCCCGCGGTATATAGCCAGGAAACTAAGCAGACCAAAGACCAGTACATACATCAGCGCACTCTTTGGCAGGATCGCCTGGATGATCGGATTTAATATAGCCGATACTTCCGGTGCCATAACTGCTTTCAGGGTCATCCCGATGCCGATCATAAGAGCCGCCGCACCGGCCGTATCCTGAAGACCTTCCACAAAACCACTCGACAACACATGAATTACATTTCTTGGTGTTGATAAAATCACTGCCACCACAATTCCCAGAACAATGGCTGGCACCAGCGGCATTTTCAGCGCAAAGACAAGCACAACCGGAATCACCGGACTGATCAGGGCAATTGTTCTGACATTTTTTTCGCCGGGTTCTTCTGTCATCGGCATTGCCCAGGCCTTTCTCGTCTTACCCCTGAACCGGATCATATAGACCAGCATGA
The DNA here is from genome assembly GCA_032073745.1 of Lachnospiraceae bacterium. Lineage (GTDB taxonomy): Bacteria > Bacillota > Clostridia > Lachnospirales > Lachnospiraceae > Brotaphodocola. The sequence goes on from DAMAMW010000020.1 coordinate 70,388, forward strand.
TAACACCAATAATAATCAACGGAATCCCGCACAGCCAGGAATAGGCTGTTACCGTTTCAAGCGGCAGCCCCAATGTGTCAATATATACACCAAGGGTACCAACGCTAAAGGTTACTCCGACACCATTGCTTAACAATAAAACCAGTCCTGCTGCCAACGGCTCAACGCCGGCACTGATCATAATCGGAATTACAATGGTACCTACCAGAATGACCATGCCAAGTCCGTTGGAAGCGGCAAAAATAATTGAGCAGACTGCAAAAAATGCCAGTGCAATCGGCAGCGGACGGTCACCCGCCATTTCAGCTGCCTTTCTGATGATAGTTTTGGTAATTCCGACTTTCGTCAGCACCTTACCAAAATAACCGCCGAAGAACAGACCGGCAATCGCCGTGCTCATACGCATTGCGCCGCCCTCCAGAACATCTTTTGCAATCGTAAATTTTTCAGGATCAGATGATAAAAATGGAATTCCGGCCACCAGTGAAATCCCGATTGCCATAACCGGCAGAGCCAGAATCGTCGGAAGCTTACGTGTCATCATCAACACAACACAAACAGCAAAAACCAGCAGAATACCTATTGCCTGAAACGTTGCCATATTATTTCCTCCTATAAGATAAGATTAACACTCCAAGTAAACACCATTCTCTTTTAATATCACCTGCAGCTGCGAGACCGGAATCGCTCCGGCATCACATTGCATTCTGGCAGCCATCGCCGCAGCGGTACCAGCCGCCTGCCCCATCGCACCTGCCGACGGAGTAAGCCGGATTGACGCCTGTGCCTCAAAACTGGCCGAAGCACACCGTCCTGTCACCAGCATATTTTTAATATTCTCCGGAATCATAATTTCATAAGGAATATCATAGTAATCTCTGCCGCCTGCTTCCCCCACATAATGGGTTCTGGTTCCTTCACCGTCAGGACTGTGAATATCAATCGGATATCCGGAATGGGCAATCACCGAAGGAAATGTCCTCGCCTCCAGCAGATCCTGTGATGACAGCACATAGGTTCCCACCAGCTGCCGCGATCCCCTGATCCCGATTGACGGACCGGTAAATTCCAGCACCGCCTGCTCAAAACCCGGTACATATTTTTTCATAAAACGGGCCAGTTCCTCACACTGTCTGCGGCCTTCCCGTTCCGCTGCTGAAAGTGCAGCTGCATCAGTTGCATCACACCCAAGAATTCTGGTAGTATTTACAATAAACTCTCCTGCCTTCCAGGTTTCAAACATCAGTACATCTTCCCTTGGTATTGAAATCTCTCCATTTTGTTTCGCTTTCTGAAATACATGGTCAAATCCCGCCAGCGACAGCGGTTCATCAAGCGCCACCAGATCCATATTGTTCTTTAACCGGGGAAAATCATCTGGATGTTCTTTTATGTAGTCTTTCAATCTGGAAGTTTGAACGTTGCAAAACTTCATCTTCATAGTCAGTGGCTGAGCTGCACCATCTTCCGGCCGCCCCTTTGTCACCTGTTCACCGGACCAGGACGCAAGATCACCGTCTCCCGTTGCATCAATATATACTGCCGCGCGGACTCGATTCAGACCATCTTTATTGCAAACAGTCAGCCCGGTAATCCTGTCACTCTCCCGTTCGACACTGCCGATCTTGGTATGAAACAGGACATCACATCCACTTTCGGCAGTCATTTCATCCAGTACCAGCTTCATCCCTTCGGCATCAAAAGGAGTAACATAGCTGACATAACGGGTTGTGTCCCACACATGCCCACAGGAATATCCCTTTTCAATAAGCCGGTCCACAACCTCCTGCATCACCCCCATGATGACTTGCTTGTCTCCGGCAAAAAACGTCATCATAGGTCCGACCCCACAGGCCGTTAATGTTCCGCCCAGGTAACCATTCTGCTCAATGAGCAGCGTTCTGGCTCCATTTCGTGCGGCCGAAACAGCTGCCGCTGTACCGGATACGCCACCTCCGGCAACAATCACATCATAGTTTTGTTCATACCGAAAAATCAAAACCGCCCCCTTTCAATGGTCATATTGCCCAACAAACCATTTTAAACTCCTATTTTTATGTGCTCATTTTACCATTCCAATCAGAAACTGTCAATATACTTGATTGATATTTTCACAAACCATCACAACTTTGGTATTTTTAATCAAATACCCGCATCATCTTTTGTTTAAATCGTCAAATCCCCTGATATAATTTGAAATCCTCCAGATTATCATGTATAATAAGGTAAAATGAAGAAACCCGGTCGGAGGTATACCTAATGACACCTGCAGTAATCGCCAAAATCATTTCCATGCAGCCCAATTTTACGGTCAGTGAAAATGAAATTGCCCAATATGTAATGAATCACACCGATTCGCTTATCACCAGTACCATAAGTGTTATTGCCAGAGAAACCGGTACTTCGGAAGCGAGCATCAACCGGTTTTGCAAAAAAATCGGCTTTAAAGGATTTAACAGCCTGAAGATCGCCCTGGCCCAGGAAAGCTTTTATAATAAAATGAATACACCATCACAGAATCCGCGGACAGGCAACACCCTGGCCTCAGTCAACCAGGATTACCAGCGGATCCTGTTAAATACCACAGCACTATTGGAAGAAGACACCTTGATTCAGGTTGTAGAATGTCTGAAAAAAGCAGAAATGGTCTATATCTTTGGTCTGTCAGAAACCGCCTTTGTCACCCAGGAGTTTGCCGGCAGGCTCAGCCTGGTCGGAATCCGGGCCAAAAGTGTCACTGACTATTCCGAAATCAATATTGAAGCAAGTCACATCCGCAAGCAGGACTTTGCCATATTCATCGTATCCACAGTCCTCTCCCGCGGCCTGATGCCCCCAATCAACATCTGCTGTGAACGCAAAGCCAAACAACTTGCCATAACAAGCTACGACGCGCCTCAGCTAAACGATCTGGTCGACTACAAACTAGTAACCAGCGATACCATCACAGCCCAAAACTCCGTATCAATATCAAACAACCTAATCTTTTTATACGTAATCGACGTCATCTTCACCATGCTCCTAAACAGCGACAAAACACTCCGCGACAAAAAGCTGAGCAGCGACGTCATGCGAAACCGCAGCCAGGCACCGGATAACTTTATATATTATCCGTGATGAGTGTCGCGAAGGGGAAGCAGGGGGGAGGGGGCGGATACGACTCCGTTCCTTCGGTGGGGCGGTTCTAAGCACAGAAACAGGGTTATGCATCGGCACCGGCGCAAACCGTTGAGAAATTTTGATAATTTCTCAACTAATGCGCCTGAGAATCTGAATGGTAATTCAGATTCTCTCCGATGCATAACCCTGTTTCTGTACTAAGAACCGCCGACACCTCCATCAATGTCCTCGTATCCGCCCCCTCCCCCCCGCTTCCCCAGCCAACATTCATCCCGGCTATAGTAAAAAGTAAAAAACAAAAACAAATTATCACTCATCCCTAATAACTACACTCCTTAAAGATTTCGTTATGTATATTTCAGCTGACAGCGTCTTTGACCTTGTTTTTTTACCTGGCGAGGATAAATGGTTGGGGCATGGGGTGAAGCGAAGGGCTGGCGGGGCTGGGGCCGGAGCTGCTGAGGGTGTCCGATCGGTTGCATTTGGAGAAGCATTAGAGGTGCTTAAATTTCAGGTTAATGTGTTATAGACACCGCAGCGTCTGCCCCCGCGGCCGCACTTGCCGCGAGTTAAGCGGAGTGTGGCTATGCTTTTAACATTCACCTGAAATTTTAGCACCTCTTATGCTTTGGAAACAGCAATCGATCGGACACCCTCAGCAGTTCCGCCCCCAGCCCCGCCAGTCCTTCGCTTCACAGCATGCCAATCCAACAAATCATCAGAGCATCCCTCTTTGAGTAAGGTAATCCTTAACACAACGGACCGCCCCCTCAACCCCGATATCAGATGTATTAATCATCAGATCATAACCTTCGCAATGATCCCATCCCTTGCCGGTATAGTATTTGTAGTAATCCCACCGTTCTTTATCAATCCGTTTGATATTCTTTGCAATGTCTTTGTCTTCATATAAACGTTTGTCACGAATCCGCTCAATCCGGGAATCGAGGTCGGCATAGATGAAGATACGAATCAGAGCTTCATTGCCATCCAGAATATAGTTTGCACAACGGCCAATGAATACGCCGGACTCCTCTTCTGCCAGTCTGCGGATTACTTCCGACTGAAAACGGAACAGGTTATCGGCGGTAATCAGATCTGATCCAAAAGACGGTTCGCCGATCACGGGTTTAAGGCTGTCTATGATCCGATATAATAACTTGTTGCCGGGACGTTCATCGGCCAGATGGAAATAACTTTCCTTGATACCGCTGGCATTGGAAGTTTCCCGGAGAATATTCTTATCGTAATACTCGATTCCCAGTTCTTCTGCCAGTCTGGTTCCTATCTCCCGGCCTCCGCTGCCGTACTGTCTGGCGATAGTAATGACTATTTTTTTCGCTGCCATTGTGCTGCCTCCTTCCAGAATTGTGAAAAAATACACCTGATGCTTTCTATCTGGATTATATCACACTTTAGCATTATTTTTAAACCGTTTTCTGATATTTTATTAACTTATTTCTGCTTCTCGTACCATTACGGTTGAATACCCCATATTGCGCAGTAACTGCTCCATTCTGGCGGCATTATCAAGATTCAAAAATGCACCAACTCTGACCTTGTACCAGCCGTCTTCAGAAATGACAAAGGCCGGCAGGTCCTGACTTCTTAAGCGGTCAACCAGCTGGTTGGCCATTGACTGATCACGATATGCTGCAACCTGGATCTGATAATACTGCGGCGGCATCTCTTCCTGCTCAATAGTTGTCAGAATTCCCTGGGCAATGCCATTGGCAAGCTGATCGAAATTCTCGTCAAATATCTGATTGTCGATTGGGTTGTCGATAAAACCAACTTCCAGAAGAACTGCAGGCATATGAGTATCACGCAGTACTACCAGACCGGGACGCTGAATGGTTCCAAGATCGGTAAACCCTGCTGCAGTCATCTCCGGATTGATATTATCCGCTAACATGGCCGGCACACCACTGTCAGAATAAACAAGACTTGCACTTCCGGAAGCTGATCCCGGAATCGGCATTGCATTCCGATGAAATGAAATAAAATAATCTGCCCCTGCATTATTTGCCATCTGGGCTTTTTCATATGGAGACTGATAAACATCAGTTACACGGGTGTAACCGACCTGCTGTCCGGCCTGACTAAGTATCTGCCCGACCGCCAGGGCCAGACGAAGAGTATCATCCTTCTCCATCTTCCCTTCGTACATCGCTCCTGGCTCTTCTCCACCGTGTCCGGCATCTATTACGATTCTTTTTGCTTCAGCCAACGAAAAAACTCCTTCCACATATTGCACTATACCAATACAATATGTGAAAGGAGTTTGTCTGTTTCGAAACAATTTTTATTTTACGTTAAATGCGTCCATTCCCGGATATACAGCTGCTGCGCCCAGTTCTTCCTCGATACGGATCAACTGGTTGTACTTAGCTACACGTTCGCTGCGGCTAGGTGCACCGGTCTTGATCTGGCAGGTATTCAGTGCTACAGCCAGGTCAGCGATTGTGGTATCTTCGGTCTCGCCTGAACGATGAGAAGAAATGGCAGTATAACCTGCTTTATGTGCCATCTTGATAGCTTCCAGAGTCTCGGATACAGAACCGATCTGGTTTAACTTAATCAGGATAGAGTTAGCGGAGCCCTGTGCGATACCTTTGGACAGACGTTCGGTATTAGTAACGAACAGGTCATCACCAACCAGCTGTACTCTGTCGCCGAGTTCTTCGGTCATCAGCTTCCAGCCATCCCAGTCCTCTTCATCCAGACCATCTTCGATAGAAATGATCGGATATTTGTCACAAAGGCCTTTCCAGTGAGCTACCAGCTCAGCTGAAGTATATGTCTTGCCTGATTTCGGCAGTTTGTACTCGCCTTTAACGCCTGTCTTCCACTCACTTGCAGCAGCATCCATAGCAATCATGAAATCTTTGCCTGGTTCATAACCGGCTTTTTTAACTGCTTCCAGAATAGTCTCGATGGTCTCGTCATCGCTGGAAAGGTCAGGTGCAAAACCACCCTCATCACCAACAGAAGTAGCCAGACCTCTTGATTTTAAGATTGCAGCCAGAGCGTGGAATACTTCGGTACACTGACGAAGTGCTTCACGGAAGCTGTCACATCCAACCGGCATAATCATGAATTCCTGAACGTCTACGGTATTAGCTGCATGAGCACCACCGTTTAAGATGTTCATCATCGGAACCGGAAGACGGTTGCCGTTTACACCACCAAGGAAACGATATAACGGAATATCTAAAGAAACAGAAGCTGCTCTGGAACAAGCGATGGATACAGCCAGGATTGCATTAGCACCCAGCTTGGATTTGTCTTTGGTTCCGTCAGCTGCGATCATAGCTCCATCTATTGCGTAGATATCAGATGCATCCATGCCAACCAATGTATCATTGATAATGGTGTTGATATTCTCAACAGCTTTGGATACACCTTTTCCACCATAACGGCTCTTGTCGCCGTCTCTTAACTCTAATGCCTCAAACTCACCTGTAGATGCGCCGCTTGGTGCAGTACCTCTTGCTACGGTTCCGTCTGCCAGATAAACTTCAGCTTCCACTGTAGGATTACCTCTGGAATCAATAATCTCGCGACCAATTACTTTCTCAATCTCCAAATAATTCATATTCCCATCCTTTCTTGTTGGTATACCCCTTGTCCCACTTTTAGATAAGCGGACAGAGGAGCTTCCAATAAAAACATTGATAAGTTTGTCGATTTTTTATCAACCACATAATAGTTTATCAGACCATTCTATTAATTGCAAGATGGGGAAGTGAAAAACTTTCTCTTTTTTTCCAAAAAATGCCACCATCCCAAATTCATCTTGATAAATAAGGTAAAAAAAGGTATGATAGCAGTAACTCTATAATATTAGAAGAAAGGATAATCAACTATGGATTACAACAGCGATTTCAACCAGTATTATCAACCTGCCGGTACCGTATCAGAACAGGAGCCGATCAGTGTCTATACCGCCAAAACATTTGGATGGATGTTCCTCGGCCTGATGGTAACATTTCTTGTTGCACTGGCAAACTACCGGTACACTACTATATTAGAGATTTTAGCAGGGATTCCTTATGCTATCTTCGCACTCGCCCTCATCGAAGTCGGTGTCGTAGTGTTCTTAAGCGCCAGGATTCACAAGCTTTCCATTGGTGCTGCCAGAGGCTTATTTATTTTCTACGCAGTATTAAACGGTTTCGTATTTTCCATCTACTTCCTGATGTACAATGTCGCTGCTTTAATTGTCGTATTCGCTGCCACCAGCCTCTTCTTCGGCATCATGGCTGTAGCCGGCTACGTAACCAAAGCAGACCTTAGCAGCCTGCGCGGCTTCCTGACCGGTTCCCTGCTTTTCCTGATCGCATTCTGGGTTATCGGAATGTTCATCAACCTTGAAAGCTTCGAACTGATCATGTGCACCTTCGGAATCTTTATCTTCCTGGCCTACACAGCCTACGACACCCAGAAGATCAAAGCCTTCCACCAAATCTACGCCCACGACCCCGTCATGGCAAAAAAAGCATCAATTATTTCAGCCTTACAGCTCTACTTAGACTTCATCAACCTCTTTATCTACTTATTAAGAATTGTAGGCAAGAAGAAATAGTATAATGATTAATGGTTTTATATTTTTATCTTATGGATACATCTCACCTCTCACAACCCTAACGGAAGGGATCCTCTTCAGCAGGGAAAGTGGGGTGTTCATGCCGGATGATGTGACATTGAGTGAGGTGTGAGCAGTCCTTAGAACAGAAACAGGGATTTGATTCGGAGAGATTCTGAAGTACCACTCAGAATCTCAGGCGCATTAGTTGAGAAATCATCAAGATTTCTCAACGGTTTGCGCCGGTGCCGAATCAAATCCCTGTTTCTGTTCTTAGGAATACCACACCGAAGGAACGGAACAGCATCCGGCATGAACGCCCCACTTTCCCTTGGATGCATGTGCATCCCTACTCCTCCACATCGATCCCCCGGGGCCCCACATGCGTAGAAAACACAATCTGCGTACTGGTCTTTCCGAACCGCTGCACCTGCCCGATAAAACAATCAAGATCCATCGTACTTTTAAACGCCGCCTTCAGCAGCATTGAGTATTCACCTGTCACAAAATTACATTCCATAATATTCGGGGTATGTTCTGCAAATTCATAGAACTTAAGCTTTTCCTCTGGTACTACGTTCAAATTGATAAAAGCAATAATGTGATACCCGAGCTTCAGGGGATCTACCTGGATATGATAACCGGTGATAATGCCGTCGCGTTCCATTTTTTCAATCCTGGCTGATACTGCCGGTGATGACAGGAATGTATTCTCTGCAATCGCCTTTAATGAAATTCTGGCATTCTCCTGTAATAGCTTAAGTATCTTTCTGTCGATATTATCCATGCTGTCCTCCTCTGATATTTAAAGAAAAATAGAAAACGTCCGAACAGTTTATGTTCGAACGTCATTGTCCCTGATTACTTATTTTTCTTAATTAATCATAACGGTTTCTTTATAAAATGTCAATCCCTGATTGAAAATCATTATAATTTTTTTGGAAGTTCAATCTCTCCATGATATACTTCCGTAGCCGGTCCGGTCATAAATACATGATTGGTTTCCCGGTTCCAGGAGATCATTAAGTTGCCGCCGCGCAGCTGTACTTCTACGTTGTCATCGGTCATGCCATGCATCATACAGGCTATTGCACTGGCAGTCGCTCCGGTTCCGCAGGCCCAGGTCTCACCGCTGCCGCGTTCCCATACCCGCATCTGAATATGGGTTCTGTCAATCAGGCGGATAAATTCCGAGTTGACCCGGTCCGGAAATCTGGGATGGTTTTCAAAAGCCGGACCGATGGCTTCCAGATCCAGTCCGTCAACATCCTCTACAAAATAAACGGCATGGGGATTTCCCACGCTGATTCCGGTAAATTCCAGAATTTTGCCATCAACGGTAATCGCTTCCGGCAGTTCAGAAGTCAGTTTTGGTTCCCCCATATCTACCGTTACCATGGTAACCAGACCGTCTTCAATCTGCATATCCAGATATTTGATCCCGGCCTTTGTTTCTACCGTAATCTGTGCTTTATTTACAATACCGTGATCATATGCGTACTTTCCGACACAACGCACACCATTTCCGCACATATCACCTTCGCTGCCATCCTCATTAAACATCCGCATCCGACAGTCAGCAATCTCAGACGGGCAGATCAGAATCAAACCGTCTGAACCGATCCCAAAATGGCGGTCGCTGACAAACCGGGCCACAGCTTCCGGCTGATCGACTTTTTCTTTGAAGCAATCGACGTAAACATAATCATTTCCAATTCCGTGCATCTTTGTAAACTTCATGTTATCCCCCATTATTTAATCAGGCTGATCACCATCTGAGCTGTTTCAAGAAGGCTGGTTCCGCTGTCCATGCTGGACTTTTGTATGTAACGGTGAGCCTCTTCCTCGGTCAGATGATTCCTGTCCATTAACAACATTTTTGCTTTTGTGATCAACGCCTGCTCTTCTTCTGATCGCTGTTTCGGCTGCTGCCTTTTTTTGCGCCGCAGGCGGGCCTGGGTCTGATCCAGAATCGCTAACGCATCTACCAGATCGTGCACTTTAAGCGGCATCGGCAGGCAGACAATATCTTCTGCAACCTGCCCGCCCCATTTGCCCGGTGACGAAATCAAAAGCATTGTAAAGTCCCGCGGCAGGCAGTCATGCAGTTCGGTAAACATCATATCCCGCAGCTGATGACCGCATATGACAATCCCCCCGTTGAGTCCATCCATATTTGCCAGCGCCTGAGCGCCGGAGTTGCAGACGGCGATTACTTGAAATCCGCTTCTCATCAGTATATTCTTTATGCTTTTGGCATGTTCTGTCTTCTGAAATGCCACAATCACATTCGTCACGTTTTTCACCTCCAAGTAATCGAATTGAACAGATTTTTGTCGCAACATTTTTGCGGTTGTTCCGGACGGCTCTCTTCTTGAATGATAAAGCTATTCAAGAAGCATCGGATATCCATCCGATGGGAAACGGAATATAAAAGCGGCTTTACAAGCAAGCTTGACAGCCGTTTTTATATTCCGTTTCCCGCCGTCCTGGACTGTTGCGATCAATATTTGTAAAGATACTCTTCGATTTCCCAATCCGTCACTTCAGCGCGGAATTTTTTCCATTCGGCGTCTTTTGCCTGTAGATATTTCTTGTAGATATGGTCACCAAGAAGTTCACGGACAAAAGGATCATCTTCAAATGCCTCCAGGGCTTCCCCCAGCGTTTCCGGGAGCCGTTTGATCTTGCGGGCTTTCATATCCTCTTCGGACATAGCAAAAATGTTTTCGTCGACACTTGGCGGCGGATCCATCTGCTTGCGGATTCCTTCCAATCCCGCCGCAAGGCAGGCTGCCAGCGCCAGATAAGGATTCACTGCCGAATCAGGACAACGCAGTTCTATCCTGGTGCTGTTGCTGCGGGAAGACGGAATCCGGATCAGGGCACTGCGGTTGGAACAGGAGGACCAGGCAATATAAACCGGTGCGTCGTATCCCGGAACCAGACGTTTATAGGAGTTGACCAATGGGTTGGTCAAAACCGTGATTGCCTTCATATGCTCAAGAATTCCGGCCATAAAATGATACGCTATTTTGCTGAGGCCCAATTTATCTGTCTCATCAAGAAACACATTATTGCCGTCAGCATCTGACAGAGACATATTGATATGCATACCGGAACCATTGACACCTGCCTTGGGTTTCGGCATAAAAGTAGCATGCAGGCCATGACGTTTCGCAATCGTTTTGACCGCCATTTTAAATGTCATAATATTGTCCGCCGTGGTCAGGCCGTCGGTATACTGAAAATCAATCTCATGCTGGGCCGGGGCAATCTCATGGTGTGAGGCCTCAATCTCAAATCCCATATCTTCCAGATTCAATACGATATCCCGGCGTACATTTTCTGCCATATCAATCGGCCCGACATCGAAATATCCGGCCATCTCGTGTGTGTCTGTAGTCGGTCTGCCCTCTTCATCCGTGTGGAACAGGAAAAACTCGCATTCCGGTCCGACCTGGAAGCCATATCCCATATCAGCGGCCTCACGGATCACTTTTTTTAATACATAACGGGGATCTCCCTCGAACGGCTCTCCGCCCGGGTGGTGAACATCACATACCAGACGTGCAACCTTCCCCTGCTGCGGACGCCAGGGAAAAATCACAAACGTATCCAGATCAGGATACAGATACATATCAGACTCTTCGATCCGTACAAATCCCTCAATCGCAGAGCCGTCAAACATACACTTATTGTTCAGCGCCTTTTCCAGCTGGCTGGCGGTAATCGCCACATTCTTCAGCATGCCGAAAATATCAGTAAACTGGAGGCGGATAAACTCAACATCCTCTTCTTCGACCAGGCGGATAATGTCTTCTTTGCTGTATTTACTCATCATTCCAATCCTTTCTTTTCATAAAATAAGAGAGGATGCCCAAAAAGCTCATTATGCCAATGATCTTTTATGTAACATCCTCGTTCCATGAAATGATAATATCAGTTGCGTTTTTATTTGTCAACGATTTCTTTTATAAGCCAGGGCACGGATTGCATTTATAATTGCCAGGACCGACACTCCCACATCGCCGAAAACAGCGATCCACATAGAAGCATATCCAAGAGCAACTAAAATCAGAACCAGAATTTTCACCCCAATGGCAAATATGATATTTTGTCTTACAATCGTCATTGTCTTGCGGGCAATCTGGATTCCATCCACAATCTTAGACGGCTCATCATCCATAATCACCATATCTGCGGCCTCTACGGCTGCATCCGAGCCGATCCCGCCCATCGCGATACCGACATCAGCACGGGCCAGTACCGGTGCATCATTGATCCCGTCACCGACAAATGCAAGGGTTTTCCCGGCCGGTTTTTGCGTCAGCAGCTCTTCTACCTTGGCTACCTTGTCACCGGGCATCAGATTGCCATATACCTGATCCAGTCCCAGTTTGTCACCAACGGCCCGGCCGACCTCTTCTTTATCACCGGTCAGCATCACTACATTTCGGACGCCGGCCTTACGCAGCCCGGCGATCGCATCCGGCACATCAGGACGGATCGTATCAGAAATCGTAATTGCGCCCAGATATATACTGCCGTCGGACAGATACAATGTAGTGCCGGCTACAGGTGCCGGATAGTCAATGACTACATTCTGGCGGTCCATCAGCTTACGGTTGCCGATATATAAATCTTTCCATTCGCCGCCAACCTGTACCCGGGCATGAACACCCTGACCGGCAATCTCTTCCACATCCGCTACATCTTCACCATTTACAGGTTTCCCATAGGCCTCCTTAACTGACAGGGCAATCGGATGATTGGAATGGTATTCTCCCAGAGCAGCCAGATGCAGCAGGGCTTCCCGCTCACCTGAAACAGGAGCCACATCACTGACCTGGAACTTGCCTGTAGTCAGAGTTCCTGTCTTGTCAAATACAACTGTATCTAACGAAGCAACTGCTTCGAGATAGTTGCTTCCCTTCATTAATATACCGTTTTTCGAGGCAGCACCCAGTCCGCCGAAAAAGCTGAGCGGAACGGAAATAACCAGGGCACAGGGACAGGATACTACCAGAAAACTACAGGCTCTGTAAATCCAGGTACCCCATTCACCAACAAACAGCGGCGGGATGATTGCCAGCAGCAATGCCAGCACTACAACGATCGGTGTATACACTCTGGCAAACTTTGTGATAAAAGTTTCTGCCTTTGCTTTTCGGGAGCTGGCATTTTCAACCAGTTCCAGAATCTTGGCGACCGTTGAATCATCAAATAATTTTGTGGTCTGAACCTCGAGAACACCCTGCAGGTTGATCGAACCGCTTACCACGGCATCACCGGCTTCTGCTTCTACCGGAATCGACTCTCCGGTCAGTGCTTTGGTATCCAGACTTGAAGCCCCTTTTGTAATAATTCCGTCGAGCGGAACTTTTTCTCCCGGTTTTACAACAATCGTATCACCGACTTCAACTTCGTATGGATCAACCTTCTGTTCCACTCCGGCTTTCAGGAGATTGGCATATTCCGGGTTGATGTCCATCAACTGGGTAATCGACTTTCTTGATTTGTTAACAGCATAATCGTTAAATAACTCACCGACCTGGTAAAACAGCATAACCGCTACGGCTTCCTCCAGAGATCCTACGATAATCGCTCCGATTGTCGCTACCGACATCAGGAAATTCTCATCAAACACCTGGCCTTTTCTGATATTGCGGAATGCCCGCAGCGGGATATCATAGCCGGCAAAGAGATAGGACAGAATAAAGGGAATCCATGCATAACTGCTTCTGTCTTCCATAAAAAATGCCAGGATAAGCAATACTGCGCTGACTGCCAGGCGGCTGACCATGATTCTTTGTTTTTTTGTCATGTTCTCCTCCGGCTACCGTAAAACCTTAAACTCGGCTTCAGGTTCTATTTTGTCGGCAATCTTTCTGGCTGCCTCAATGATCAAATCTTCTTTTCCATCCTCTGTTTCAATCGTCAGACGCTGGGTCATAAAACTTAAGGTGGCTTCTTTCACGCCTTCCAGCTTTTTTACACCTTCTTCAATTTTAGCTGCACAGTTGGCACAGCATAATCCTTCTAATTTTACAATCTTTCTCATCTTATTATCCTCCTGATTATTCGTTAATGTGTTCCATTCCCTGGGCCAATATTGTCTGAATATGAGCATCGGCCAGGCGGTAAAATACGGTCTTGCCTTCTTTACGAAAAGTTACCAGACGCATCTGTTTTAACACTCTGAGCTGATGTGAAATTGCCGACTGCCCCATCTGCAGCAGAGAAGCAATATCACATACACACATCTCAGACTGACTCAGTACATACAGAATCTTGATTCTGGTTGAATCACCAAATACTTTAAAAAAATCTGACAAATCAAGCAACTGCTGTTCACCCGGCATTACATCTTCTACTTTTTTTACAATATCCTGATGAACATGCATAAAACCACATGAATAATCCTCTATTTCCTTTTCGATTTTCTCTTTCTCCTGTTTTGTCACCTAATTCTCCTCTCTTTATATTATGTATTGTTGCATCAATATGTGAATACCTATTCATATGTCTATATTATCACATATAATTCATTTGTCAATAGATTTTGAAATGTATTCATCACATTTTCTCATTAACGGAGATATTCTTGACAAGGGCTTAAATATGAGGATAGAATATAACAATGTTATATATTGATATTTCTTAAGGAGGATGGATTCATGAGTACTAAAAAAAACCAGAACAGTCTGGCTTTGCCGCTCTCTTATGCAGGGAATCATAAGTGGCTGACAATAATCGGATGCTTCTTCTCAGGCATCTCGGCCGTTTTTATGATGGCCCCCTTTATCTGTATCTGGCTGATTGCCAAAAACCTGTTTGCAATTATGCCTGACTGGCAGGCTGCCGGCGGGCTTATCACGTATGGATGGCTGGCCCTGAAACTGGTGTTGACCGGTATGCTGTTTTACTTTGCCGCCCTGATGTGTACCCACTTTGCAGCCTTTCGCACCGCTAAAAATATGCGGATTGCTGCTGCCGAACATTTAATTGATGTTCCTCTTGGCTTTTTCCAGGCAAACCAGTCAGGGAAGCTGCGCAAACAAATCGACGACAACGCCGATATGACGGAGTCTTTGCTCGCCCACCAGCTGCCGGATCTGGTCGGTGCCATTGTAACCCCTGTTGCCGCTGTCATTATGCTGTTTGTATTTGACTGGCGGATGGGGATTCTGTGTCTGATTCCGATGGTGCTTTCCGTCTTCCTGCTCGGACGCATGATGGGAGGGGACAATGCTGACTTTTTCAAACGCTACCAGATTGCAACCGAGAATCTGAGTACAGAAGCTACCGAATATGTCCGGGGAATTCCGGTCGTAAAAGTATTTCAGCAAACCGTATTTTCATTTAAGTCTTTTCATGCGACCATCATGAGCTACCGTGATATGGCCACACAATATACGATGTCATGCCGGATTCCGATGACAGCCTTTACCACGGTACTAAACGCGACCTTCCTGTTGCTGATTCCGGCCGGAATCTATTTATGTTCTGCTTCTGCGGATGTTATGACAACATTTGCCAACCTGCTGTTTTATATTCTGTTTGCACCTATGTGCGGATTGATGATGAGCCGTATTATGCATTCGGCAGAATCCATGATGCAGGCAGGCGAAGCTGTCCGGAAACTGGATGAGATCAGAAGCACCCCCGTTCTGGCTGATAATACATCAACGGTACATTGTCAGGGGGCTGATATTGAATTTAAAAATGTTACCTTTACTTATCCCGGAGCAGCAACTCCGGCGCTGTCTCAAATCAGCTTTCATATCCCGGAACAATCCACCGTTGCTCTGGTCGGCCCCTCCGGCAGCGGAAAATCCACAGCCGCCAGTCTGATTCCGCGATTCTGGGATGTAACTAATGGCCAGATCCTGATCGGCGGGGTTGATATTCGCAACCTGTCATCCAATGAGCTGATGAATCAGGTGGCCTTTGTTTTCCAGGATTCACACCTGTTCAAGACCAGTCTGCTGGAAAATATCCGGGCCGCACGCCCTGATGCTGCAATGGAACAGGTCATGGCCGCCGTCTCTGCGGCCCAGTGTGATGATATCATCCGTAAATTGCCGGATGGTCTGAATACCATAGTCGGTACCAAAGGAATCTATCTGTCCGGCGGTGAGAGCCAGCGGATCGCCCTGGCCCGGGCAATTTTAAAAGACGCACCGGTTGTTATTCTGGATGAAGCAACTGCATTTGCTGATCCGGAAAATGAGAATCTGATCCAGAAAGCATTTGAACATCTGACCAAAGGGAAAACCGTTCTGATGATTGCTCATCGTCTGACTACTGTTCAAAATGCCGATTTGATCATGGTCATGGATCAGGGGCAGATCACCGAAAGCGGTACTCACAAGGAGTTATTGGATATCGGCGGATTATACGCCTCGATGTGGAATGATTACAAGACTTCTGCCAAATGGAAAGTTGCCCATAACAATGACGCCGGAAAGGAGGTATTATCATGATCCGGAAGATACAGGATGTGTTTGCGTTAAGTGAAAAGGGAGCCAAAGATCTCGTTGCAGCTACTGCATTAAGTATTGCAGCTAACCTTAGTCTGATGCTGCCGGCCGGTTTATTAATTGCTGTTTTGAATTATATTGTCAATTGTATCAGCAGCAATACACAGCCGATTGCTAAACTGGGGTATTTTACCGGCATCGCCGTGCTGCTGGTGATTATCATCTATATGATTCACTGGTTTCAATACAAAGCTTTGTATATTGCTACCTATATTGAAAGTGCCGGACGCCGGGTCGGCCTGGCTGAAAAACTGCGCCAGCTGCCGCTTGCTTTCTTCGGACAGCGGGATCTGTCCGATCTGACCGCTACTATAATGACCGACTGTGCCTCTTTGGAACAATCGTTCTCTCATTATATTCCGCAGTTGTTTGCGTCTGTTATTTCTACTACTCTGATTGCCATTGGTATTCTGTGGATGGACTGGCGGATGGGTATCGCAGTATTATGGGTTGTTCCGGTTTCGGCCATCATTATCCTTGGCTCCAAATGGGCACAGGACAAATACGGTACCAACAGCATCCATGCCAAACGGGCAGCTACCGACGGGCTGCAGGAATTACTGGAAACGATTAAAGATATCAAAGCGTGTAATCAGAAAGAAGAATATATCAACCGCCTGAAAGAAACATTTAATCGTCAGGAACAGGCTTCCATTCAGGCGGAACTGGTTACCGGCGTATCAGTCACTTCCGCGCAGGCACTTTTGAGATTCGGTATTGCCACCACAGTTCTGACCGGGATCACCCTGCTTGTATCAGGTGAGTTGGAACTGATGATGTTCCTTACCTTCCTGATTCTGTCCTCCCGTATCTATGACCCGCTTAATGTCTGTTACATGAACCTGGCGGCAACCTTTAATGCCAAATTAAAGATTGAACGGATGCGGGCGATTGAAAACCAGCCGGTACAAACCGGAACAACTGATTTTACACCGGACAGTTTTGATATCACTTTTGAACATGTATCTTTTGCTTATCAGGAATCAGAAGGCGTTCTTAATGACGTTTCATTTACAGTCCGTCAGGGCGAAGTCACCGCCCTCGTCGGTCCGTCCGGCGGCGGCAAAAGTACAGCGGCCAAACTGGCTGCCCGCTTCTGGGATGCCGGCAGCGGCACAATCCGACTCGGCGGTACCGACATTTCCACTGTCGAACCGGAAACGCTGCTGAAACACTATGCGATTGTATTTCAGGATGTTGTCCTGTTCCGTGACACCATTATGGAAAACATCCGTCTCGGCCGAAAGGATGCTTCCGATGAGGAGGTTCTGGCGGCAGCCAAAGCTGCCAGATGTGATGAATTCATCTCGCTGCTGCCGGATCAGTATCAGACCGTGATCGGCGAAAACGGCGCCACGCTTTCCGGCGGTGAACGCCAGCGGATATCCATTGCCAGAGCACTGTTAAAAGATGCTCCGGTGATCCTGCTTGATGAAGCCACCGCCAGTCTTGATGTTGAAAATGAGACCGCTGTCCAGGCTGCTCTTTCAGGTCTGATACAGAATAAAACCGTCCTGATTATCGCCCATCGGATGCGTACGGTTATGGGCGCTGATAAAGTAGTTGTACTGTCGGAAGGAAAGGTCGCCGAAATGGGTAATCCAGATGAACTGATGAAACAAAATGGAATATTCCATCATATGGTAACACTCCAGACACAAAGTGATGGATGGAAGATTTAGGAGTTAGAAACGGATTGCCGTACCTTCGATTAGTTAATCGTTGGTACGGCAACCCGTTAGTTAATTAGATTTTATTAATAGCTGTCTTTTTTACGTTTAAGACAGATCACGCCTGTTCCGCCGATTACAGTCAGGAAAATCACCAATGACAATACCAGATTGGAGGATCTGTCGCCGGTTCTTGGGAGTCTGGCCTGTGCTACCGGATCATCCGGGATCTGTACATAGTAGGATAGTGGGACACCATCATCGCCTATGATAGTAAGAACATAGTCTCCCGGCGGCAGATCCGGCAGCTCGCCTTCATTTCTTCCTTCCCATATTACGTTTCCATCCGGGTCTTTGATTACAGTTTCTCCCGGAGGAATTACAAGGTTTCCGCCCGGTGTTGTTTCTGCCGGCAGGGTTATTGTCGGTGATTCAGATTCTGTTGGACCGGTTGGGTCTGTCGGTGCAGGGGGATTGGTGGGTGAAGTTGGTTTGGGGTCTTCACCTCCGCCGCCACCTCCGCCAGGTTTTGTGGGTTTGGTCGGGTCGGTTGGATTAGTCGGATCCGTTGGGTCAGTTGGGTCGGTTGGATTGGTCGGGTCAGTCGGGGGCTCTTTCTGCTTCCAGACAGCAATCACCTTCTCATCCTGATCAATCAGATACTCTTTGCCCAGTTTGTATAAGGTTCCGTCTTCGGCCTTCCAGCCAATAAAATCATAGCCTTCTTTACTCACACCGAATGATGTTATGTTTGACAACGTCAATGATTCATTTTTTAAATAGCTGACGGTTCCAAGTTCACTGCCGTCATCGTTCAGATATTGAAGGGTAACACTCTTATCCCGGGGTGCGTAAACTGCTTTTAATTCCATATTGCCGATAATTTTAATCCGGTTGCCGGGGTAATACACCTGGTCACTTTCTGAATCGTACCAGCCGATAAATACTTCTTCCGCATCACTCAGATGATTCCCCTGCTTAACCAGCGCATAAACACCGCCGATGTAGTGATTGGAATCTACCGGAACTGCGCCTGTTTTGCCGTTGGCATGATAGATTAACTGATAGGCATTTCCGTCCCAAACCGCAAAAATATCCATGTCACTGTAAACTTTTGTGCTCCAATCATAAGGAACCATGGTCTGATCATCCATATAATACCAGCCAAGGAACAGGCCCTGATCATAAAAATCATCTGCAATTACACTGGCGGGAACTTCTGTACCTCTGCCATATCTGGCATCACTGACAATTGTACCTTCATGGGAATTGCGAAAAACAACACGGTAATCGCCGGATACATATTTAGCGTATAAAGTAATCTGTCCGGCAGGCATTCGGGTGCCACTATTCCCCAGTACTACTTTGTTGATCAGTTCCGGTTCCAGATACCAGCCTTCAAACACTTCATTGGCCCCGACTCCCAGCTCTGACAGCTTCGGCATATAATTATCCAGGACATCATAGTATTTTACCGATTTTGAAGCAATATCATTATGTCCTGTATTAACAAAGTTCAGCGGAAACGAATTTCTCAAATAGATCAGATACCGGTCATCGCCGACTTCCGGATACTTTGTCTGATAGAATACCTGACTCCCGTCTGCTCTGCCATATCCATACGGATACCAATACGATGTATAGTTATAATAATTATCGCCGAAACCGGTATACGCGGCTGTCTCAGATATAAAAGGGTATGACAGCGGATCACTGGGTCTTGCCTCCTGGACACCGCTCAGGTCAAAATAGATATAGTCAGCAAACGACTGCTCTCCATTACTGTATGCAATATAATTTTTTATCTTAATCCGGTTTGCCAATTCACCGCCGACAATCGGTTCTGTTCCGGCATCACTCGTCTGATCCAGCGACTCTATATAGTTGATGTTTCTGTAATTACGTAATATATCAATTCTGCAATTATAGTTTTTCCTGCTATAGGTATCAGCTACGCCGTCTACCCCTGAATAATACAGCATATTCTGCGCCAGCTTTGTGAAGTGATCAAACCCCTGCTGCTGTTTGTCCAAAAAACTGACAATGGCATAAACATCATTGCCCTCTGAATCCCGGTAAACAAAACCGGGTTTACCTTCCTCATTCATTGTATTCGGTGTCATTGAGCTGATCTCCATACCAACTTTTGCCTGTATGGTATGGGTATACTCTTCCTCACCATCAAGCACAACCTTATCAGCACCGCTTCCGATCGTTCCATGTATAGTATATCCGTCTATTTTCCGGAAAACGAATTCCAGATTTAAAATACGTCTTGTGTGCAGTACGTAAACTACTAAACCGCCGTCTGCCTGAATTTCCTGATTACTGTATACAATTTTATGTTGATCTGAGTAATACCTGAGCAGATAGTTAATCTCATAATTTGGCACAACTGCATTTCCCGGATAGGTGAAATCACTTTCCGTCAGATCAGTAACCGGAGTTCCGGTCAACCCGCTTGCCTCATAAGAGAGCGTCTCCTGATAATTTGCCAGGTCATCGGCTCCTGCCGTAGAAGCGAAATCAAGTGGTTTGCCTTCCTTTTCAACCATATACATAACTGTATATTTTACTAATTCAGGATTATATTTAGCCACCAGCTCAATATTTCCTGTTACCGGCTGATTAAAATCATAAGGTGATCCATTGTGTTCCCAGTGCAGGAAGGTATATCCCTCACGCCCAGGTGCTCCCGGTTCGGTTATCTTTGCGCCTTCATCAATATACTGTGTCGGTTCAATTGTACCGTCAATGGTATCGAATTGTACAATCCATTTAAACACTCGTTCCGGCACCAGCGTTATATCCTCTGATATCTGACTGCCGAAAACATAGCTGGAAGATAAATCGCCTTCAACAAACCAGTTACCGGTAAATATCTGGTTGCCGTCAGGTTCAATCTCAAGATCCGGATCGGACAGCACGGTATCCTTTTCTACTGTCATAACCTTAAATACGGTGCCATTTTCCCGATACGTCACGGTGACATAGTCGCCAAATCTGGCATACAGTTTCAAATCTCCGGTTACCGGCCTGCCGGCAAAATCATATGGTTCGGATTCCCCTTCCGCCACCCACCCGTCGAACTTTTTATAATCGTCCGGGATCGACGGTACTTCTGTTTCAGATATGTATTCGCCATTTATAACATAGCGGACCAGAATCGGCTGACTGCCTTCTTCCAGATTATAAAAACTAACCTTAAATGACCTGTCGTCAATCAGATTAAGAGTCCCAATGCTGATATTGCTGCCGCTGGCAGTATTGGATTCCTCATTTTCAGCCGGACTCGAATTACTGCTGCTGGCCTGGCCCTGATCCAGATAATCGGCCCTCGCGTCATTGTTAATGGGACCGAACGGGACAAAGTATCCCACAAGCATCGCCACCAGCAGGAGCTTCGCCAGGAATCCCTTTCGTTTTGCTATTTTATTAAGCATAATTATTCCTCCTGATTTTTCATACTTCACCTTTATTGCCTGTCCTGAATATTCCCTCTATCGCGCCACTCTCCCCCATATATTGCTGATATATTTTCAAGAGTATTATTTTTCGCTTTTCTGCAAATATAATAATACTTCTTTGATTTCTTCCATTCTCCGGTTATTCCTGTTTCTGCCTTTCAAAACGTCACAAAATGTAGATTCTGTATAGCCCAGCTTCTTTGCCAGTTCCCGATTGCTGAGGTTTAACGATATCATTGCAATTTTCACCTGTTTGCCAAAATCCGAATATGTACTCATGCTCTGCCTCCCTGGTTTCATCTCAAACATAATAGATATTATGTCGTATTTTTGCATTTCTAACTTGATCTTCCCGCCTGAAAAAAAGCTGGCCGGAAGAAAAAACCGAAAAAACTCACAAAAAAAATAAACAGAGCCTTTTGACAGAGTATTTCTGATCGGCTTGTTTATTAGTGCTGCAAAAAATGGGTGTCATTATTAAAGACCATCGAATGGTCTTCCGAAATTTTGTAATTTGATTGACATTTACTATCATTTGCATTAAAATAAAATATATATTTTATACAATTATGTAAAACACATTCATTTACATACTACATAATATCTATTATGTCTATTTTTCACACAATTAGTTTCAAACTTGCCAGCATTTCCTGGTGTTCAATTCCGCTGCTTATCGTATAAATGCGAGTTGTTTCTATATTACTGTGTCCCAGGATATCTGCAAGATAAACGATATCCTTATTTTTCTTGTAACAGGTGCGGGCAAATAAATGACGCAGGTTATGAGGAAATACTTTTTCCGGATTAATTCCGGCCAGAATACTGAGACGTTTCATCTCTGCCCATACACTGCTTCGATGAATTGGCCTTCCGCTGCCGGTAATAAAGACTGCCCCGGACCTGATATGTCTCTGCCGGCAGTACTTCATCAAATACTTTTTTAACTTAGGTAATATAAATACAGTTCTGTGCTTTCCCTTTCCAACGACCTGAACCTGTCCTTCTCTGACCGCTTCAACCGTAATGCTGGATAACTCGCTGATCCGGATGCCGGTGCCGCCAATCGTCTGAATAATCAGCTCCAGACGCCTATTTTTGCAGTTTCTGGCAGTCTGAACAAGTCGTCCGTATTCTGCTGTTGTCAGCTCACGTTTTTGTTCCCGAAACAACCTTCTTTGATTCTTAAAACTTTTTACCCGGCAGTTGTCCATACCTGCAAAAGATAACAATCCGTTAATTGCCGCAATCATTGAATTGGCACTGGATAATTTATACTGTTCAGAAAGGCTTGTCTTATATTCTATTACAGCCTGTTTACTGACCACCTTATCCTCTCCCAAAAACACATAAAAACGCATCAGATCACGGCGATATTTCTCCAGTGTAGCTTTACTCCGTTCCTCCTCTCTCAGAAAATTCAGATATTCATCAATTTGATCTTGATTAAGGTACCTTAACTGTTCCATAATGTTCCCCCTTGCTGTAATTTTAGTTAGCAGTACATCAATATTATAACAAATTTGAGGACATTAATGCTTCGTCATCTTATCTAAATCCCAGGCCGGACTCAAATAACTTTACACAAAAAAAGAAGAGGGCGGCAAAACCCTCTCCTTTAAGTTACTGTGCCTGCCAACGTTTCAGTGTCGGGAACCATGCTTCCATCATTTTCTTTGCTTCGTCCTGCGGTCCCATCGGATAGTCATTCTCTTCGTTATACTTCAGATTGAATGCAATCATCTCTTCCATTGTCATCTCAGGAGCCGGGAACTCACCGTCTTTGTAACAGTAGGCACAATAGTCCTCATTTTTCGTGTTATCTTTGTTGGTTCCGAAGTGACTTTCCTCTTCCATTGGCATACCGCATGACTGACAGAATAATTTGTTTTCCATAGTGTTATATCTCCTTTTTTTCTTACAGTATACCCCACCTAATATGACAGGGTCTGTCAGGTTTCATAAACTTCCTGCATTTTTTTTATTTCTTTTCTGATTTCTTTTTGCAGCCACTCCGGTTTCAGTACTTCGACCTCTTTTCCGAATGATAATATAAATCCGATCACCCATTCGCCATAAGGATATTTCGCTTTTACCAGATAACTGCCGTCCGGCTGAGCTTCAATTTCATTCATCTGGAACGAATCACGGACACGATATGCCGCCGCTCTGGTAAAACGCAATTCAATAGCAGACAGCGGAATCTGTGTCTTTTGTTCCGGTTCAGGCGGTGAGGGCCGGGGAATAAAATGCTCCGGACAGATCACCGGACATTCCATCCGGTTCAAACGGAACATCCGATGATCATTACGTTCACGGCAGTAACCGGTGACATACCAGTTACCGCCGCGAAAGCACAGGCGGGCAGGTTCAATAATCCGCTCACCCTGTCCGCCGGTGGAATTATAATAACGAAATGTAAGCAGGTTCCGTTTCAGAATCGCCTGCTTACATATTTCAAAATATTCTTTTTCGCCCTTAAAGGCCCCCCAGCTCTCAAAATCAACTTCGAGCCAGTCGATTGCTTCTTTCTGAAAAACTCCTGACAGCTGACTGAGCACCTCGCTACTGCCGGCCCCAATGGTACGAAGGGACTGCAGGGCAGTGAGGATCTGTTCCTGGTCTTCTTCTCCCAGCAGGGTGCGGTCAAGGCGAAACTGCTCCATCAGATAAATTCCGCCGCCCTGCCCTTTTTCGGTATAGATGGGTACCCCCGCTGCCGACAGAGCATCGATATCACGATAAATGGTTCTGACCGAAACCTCCAGATCCTTTGCCAACTCACCGGCAGTTGTTTTTTTCTTATCTAATAAAAAATATAATATTTGGAATAACCGGCTGTTTTTCATAAAAACTCCTTACCGTTTGTCTGATACAGTACTGCAGCACTGCAGCGACCCAGGTTAATTATACCAGAATTATCAGCCTTGCGAAAGGACTTTACCGGTTCTGTTCTTATAAGGCCCGCAGCTGCTGGCTTAACTCATCGCCCAGAACCATACGTGCCACATAACGGACTTCACCGGTCATAAGAACACCGCCGTCTTCCTCTATTTCGATTTCCATAACTCCGCCCGGCATCTCCACATAAGTCTTCGGATCTACCAGCCCCATCCGGTACGCAACTCCGGCAGCAGCACAACAGCTGGTCCCTGATGCCAGAGTATATCCTGCACCGCGTTCATAGGTCTCAATCTGGATGTGGGTACGGTCAATGACGTTCATAATCGTGGTATTGATCCGTTCCGGGAAACAAGCCGCAGATTCCGAGTACTTTCCTATCTTACATACAATCTTTTTCGATATTTCTTTCAGGAAAATGACACAGTGCGGGTTTCCGATTGATACACAGGTAGTCTTATAGGGAATTTCATTAAATACCATCGTTTCATCAATTACCTCACGGCGTTTTCCGCTTACCGGTATTTCATCACTCCAGAACGACAGTTTTCCCATCGAGACTGTCAGCTTCCTTCCTGTTTCATTTAAAAACTGGACTTTCACCGGTCCTCCTTCCGTCTGAATTGTAACCTGTTTTTTTCCGACGTATCCGGCATCCTTCATATATTTTGCAAAAATACGGATACCGTTTCCGCTCTTCTGCGCCAGGCTTCCATCCGGGTTCCAGATCCGGACATCAACATCTTCTTCCTTAAATAACGGACCTTCGAGGATTCCGTCGGCACCAACGCCAAAGTTACGGTTGCAGATCAGGCGCACCCGTTCTTCATTCAGCGGAATCGTATTCTTTGCCGGATCATAAATCAGATAGTCATTTCCCAGTCCATGATATTTTTCTACTACAATATTCATTAAAAACCTCCCGTTTTTGTTTTGTCGTTTTCAAATTATCCTGTTACTTTATTAAAACATCACTTTTCTATGATTAATATCCTGGTTGTGCTTTTTTTATTGCAAATTGTGCTGTATACTAAACTAGGCAACATCACACTCAAAGCATACAGGAGGTAATCATATGGATTCGATCTATCAGAAACGCGGATATCTGACCGATGATTTCCGGCTTTTTCACTTAACAGATATCGGCCCCCGGGAATTCACATTTCCATCCGAATCTGAGGAAAGGGAGGGGGAGTTTCATACTTTTCCGCCGAACGCAGGTGAGGGGGAGTTTCATTACCATGAGTTTGACAAAATTGTTATTTTGCTGTCCGGAAAGGTCACATATGTTATCGAAGGACGCTCCTATGATTTAAGACCATATGATATTGTTCTTGTGAGTCACAATGAGATCCATCGTCCCTTTATCGATGATACGGTACCTTATGAACGGATTATTATCTATATCTCGCCGCTATACCTGTCTTCCTTCCGGACCGAAGAATGGGATCTGGGCAGTTGTTTCGAAGCAGCCCGCCAGGATGGCCGCCACGTACTCAGAAAACGTATTCCCGGTAAACCGGCCTTTCTTTCCACCGCGCTGAAGCTGGAGACTGCAATTGATGAAGGAGGTTATGCCGGCCCGCTGTACTGCAGAGCTCTGTTTATGGAGTTTCTGGTTCAGCTGAACCGTGCTTCCACAAGCCGGGAACTGAGTGCTCCCCGGATGACCGCCTCAAATTCAAAGATTCTTTCCATATTAGATTATATTAATCATAATCTGTCTGAAACACTGAATGTCGATATACTGGCGGAACAATTCCACTTCAGCCGTTATCATCTGATGCGGTTATTCAAACAGGAAACCGGTTATACCATCGCCCGCTATATTACCAGCAAACGTCTGCTTGCCGCCAAAGAGATGCTCACACTTGATATTCCTATCACAGAGATATGCTACCGCTGCGGATTTCAGAACTATTCTACCTTTTCCAGAGCATATAAGGCAGAATTTCATGAAACACCCAGACAAAGTCGCATTTAATTAAATTTTTGCTTTCGAATCTAACTTTATGTCACATTATCCTTGAAATTTTTCTTATTTTTGCTATAATAGAATGCATCGTGTGCCCTTTAGAAAGACAACTGTATTTGTATCAAAAACAGAGACACACAAAAAGGAGGATATAATTATGAAATTTAAAAAAATAGCTGCATTAACCATGACAGCATGTATGGGAGCAAGCCTGCTGACCGGCTGCGGCGGCAGTTCAAACTCCGCTTCCGGATCTGATAATGACAAAGCATCCGAGGCACCAGCTGCAAGTGGTGATAAAGTAATCAAAATCGGTGTTTTTGAGCCGACAACCGGCGAAAACGGCGGCGGCGGAATGCAGGAAATGCTTGGTGTACGCTATGCGAATCAGGTTCATCCGACCGTAACCATCGGCGGTGAAGAATACAAGATTGAACTTGTCGAAGTCGACAATAAGTCTGACAAAACCGAAGCTGTCAATGCCGCACAGAAGCTTGTCAGCGAGAAAGTTTCGGTTGTTATCGGAAGTTACGGATCCGGTGTATCGATTGCTGCCGGACAGATCTTTGAAGACGCCAATATCCCGGCGATCGGTGCTTCCTGTACTAACCCGCAGGTAACCCAGGGGAATGAGTATTATTTCCGCGTATGCTTCCTGGATCCGTTCCAGGGAACCATTATGGCAAACTACGCAATGGATAACGGCGCTCAGACTGCAGCTGTAATTACCCAGCTCGGTGATGACTACTCCTCAGGCCTTGGCAACTTCTTTAAATCAGCATTTGCTGAACTGGGCGGCACCATCGTCAGCGAAGAGCAGTTCCAGACCAACCAGACTGACTTTAAAGCTATCCTGAATAATATTAAAGCACAGAACCCGGATATTATATTTGCTCCGTCTTCCATTACCACAGCTCCGCTGATCATCAAACAGGCTCGTGAGCTGGGCATCACTGCTACTATTGCTGCAGGTGATACCTGGGAGAACTCAACCATTATTGAAAATGCAGGTGATTCTGCTGAAGGCGTTGTTCTTTCCACCTTCTTTGATGAAGCAGAACCGGCTAACGATGAAGCAGCTTCTTTCATCACCGGATTTAAGACCTACTTAAAAGACAACGGCCAGGAAGAGATCATTCCGGCAGTATCTGCACTTGGTTATGACGCTTATCTGTGTGCCATTAAAGCGATTGAAGATGCCGATTCTGCTGACGGTGCAGCAATCTGTGCCGCACTGAAGAACGTATCGATCGACGGTGTAACCGGCAGCATTTCCTTCGATGAAAACGGCGATGCAAAAAAAGACATGGCTTTCATCAAAACAATCGAAGGCGGTCAGTTCAAATTCCTGACTACTACTACCGTTAAGTAATATTGATATACCAATTATAATGTGCATTCCGGGCGAGTGGAGACGTAGAGCGTCCCACTCGTTCCGTCTGTATAAAGGATTTATTATATTACGTTTTGAAACTAACACAAAGGAGGCATCCTGCCAAATGAGCTTAACAACGTTTCTCCAGCATTGTCTGACCGGAATTTCCCTTGGCGGCGCATATGCACTGATCGCCATTGGTTACACTCTGGTTTACGGGATCCTGCGCCTGATCAACTTTGCCCATGGCGATATTTTTATGATGGCCGGTTATTTTATGATCTTCGCCATGTCAAGCATGCCGTGGTTTGTCGCAGTGCCGGTGGTCCTTCTGGCCACCATTATTCTGGGCGTCACCATTGAAAAGGTGGCTTACCGCCCGCTTCGTACTTCACCAAGAATGTCAGTCATGATTTCTGCAATCGGTGTATCATATCTCCTGCAAAATCTGGCCACCTATCTGTTTACCGCACTGCCGAAAGGTTATCCGGAAATTCCTTTTCTGAAGAAAATCTTCCAGATCGGCGGATTATCAGCCTCGATGGTTACATTCCTGACTCCGGTTCTTACCTTAATTATTGTTTATTTCCTAATTATCTTAATTAACAAGACTAAGATCGGGATGGCAATGCGGGCAGTATCCAAAGATTATGACACCGCGGCATTGATGGGAATCAAGATCAACCGTGTAATTACATTTACCTTTGCTGTCGGCTCTCTGCTGGCTGCTGTAGGCTCTGTACTGTACTTTACTGACCGGATGACTGTCTTTCCTTTCTCCGGTTCCCTGCCGGGCCTTAAATGCTTCGTAGCTGCAGTATTCGGCGGTATCGGCAGCATTCCTGGTGCTGTCATCGGCGGTTTTATCCTGGGACTTGGTGAAACGGCTCTGGTTGCGATGGGTTATTCGACCTTTAGCGATGCGTTCACATTTATCCTGTTAATCGTTATTCTCCTGATTAAACCAACCGGTTTGTTTGGAGAAAAAACTACCGATAAAGTGTGAGGTGGCAAAAATGGAAAATATGAAAAAAAACAAAAACAAAGTATTGACATTGGTGACACTGCTGGTCTTTATCGGCATTATCCACTTCTTGGAGACTAACAGCAGCACCTACAGCTATCAGATATCAATTCTGGAACGAAGTGCCATCTATGCGGTGGTAGCCGTTTCGATGAATCTTCTGACCGGCTTTACCGGCCTGTTCTCACTTGGTCAGGCAGGTTTTATGGCAATTGGTGCTTATGTTGTGGCGATCTTAACCATTCCGGTTGACAAACGTGCCGGTGTCTATTACGTAAGTGGTATCTCTCCGTCAATTGCGAATCTGGAATGCCCGTTCTGGCTGGCACTGATTATCGCCGGACTGATTGCGGCCGCGATTGCTGCCTTGATCGGAATTCCGGTACTGCGGTTAAAGAGCGACTACCTGGCCATTGCAACCCTTGGTTTTTCCGAAATCATCCGGGCTGTTATTGCTGCGCCGCAGCTGGATAAGATCACCAATGGATCTTATGGCCTGAAAAGTATACCGGGTTTTCCAAATCTTTATGTGGCATTTGGGCTCTGTGCCCTTTGTATCTTCCTGATGCTGCTGCTGATCAACTCTTCTTACGGCCGGGCGTTCAAAGCGCTGCGTGAAGATGAGATTGCAGCCCAGGCCATGGGGCTGAATCTGTTCCGTTATAAAGAATTGTCTTTCGTAATCTCGTCCTTCTTCACCGGAGTAGGCGGCGGACTGCTGGCTATGTTCATGCGTTCGATTGATTCCAAGACATTTTCCATCAGTCTGACTTACGACATCCTTTTAATTGTTGTATTGGGCGGTATCGGCAGTGTAACCGGCAGTGTCCTTGGTTCTTTTCTGGTTACCGCCGGCAGAGAATGGCTGCGTTTCTTTGATAACCCGCTGGTGATTGGCGGCGTACAGATTCCGCTGTTCCGCTCCGGCTTCCGGATGGTTGTATTCTCGATCCTGCTGATGGTCGTAGTGCTCTTCTACCGCCGCGGGATTATGGGCAGCAATGAATTCTCCTGGGATGGCCTGGGACGCCTGATCAAGGGTATTCCCCGGAAGTTATCCGGTAAAGACCGAAAGAAAGGAGCGTAGGCATGACTACTTTAACTAATACAACAACGGCTAAGAATATCCTGCACATGCAGGACATCACAATGCAGTTCGGTGGTGTTGTTGCCGTAAACGGACTTTCTCTGGATGTCAATGAAGGAGAAATCGTTGCGCTCATCGGTCCGAACGGGGCCGGCAAAACAACAGCTTTCAACTGTGTTACCGGAATCTATGAACCTACCTTTGGCCAGGTTGAATTTATGGGTGACACCATTCTGGCAAATACGCCAAAAGGCAAAATGCAGAAAATGTATCTGGGTGAAACTACTCCCCGGAACATACCGATCGTCAGAAATACACCGGATATCATAACAAAACGAGGTATTGCCAGAACATTTCAGAATATCCGTCTGTTCGGCCAGTTAACTGTCTTTGACAATGTTCTGATCGCCAAACACATGCGGGCGAAACAAAATGTCTTTTCCGCCACGCTTCGGCTGAATCATAAAGAAGAAGCCCGCATGCGTCAGGAGACCATGGTTCTCCTGGAAGAGCAGAATCTGGCTCATCTGAAGGATGAAATCGCCTCTTCTCTGCCATACGGCCTGCAGAGGCGGCTGGAAATCGCCCGCGCTCTTGCGACCGAACCCAAACTCCTGCTGCTTGATGAACCGGCTGCCGGTATGAATCCGCAGGAGACTCAGGAACTGACCGATTTCATCAAAGAGATCCGCGATTCCTACCATCTGACAGTATTTATGATTGAACATCACATGGATCTGGTCATGCAGATTTCTGACCGGATTTATGTATTGGATTTTGGTAAGCTGATCGCTCACGGTACTCCGGAAGAAATCCAAAACAATGAACGGGTAATTGAAGCGTATTTGGGGGTGAGTGACGATGCTGAAGATTGATGATTTACGGGTAAATTACGGCGGTATTGAGGCCGTTAAGGGGATTTCCTTTGAAGTAGCGGAAAAAAGTATTGTGACGCTGATCGGGGCTAACGGGGCCGGCAAGAGCACCATTCTCCGTTCGATTGTCGGACTGGTTAAACCGGCAGCCGGAAGTATCTCCTTTGAAGGGAAAGAACTGGTCGGCATGGATACTCCGGATATTGTTGCCAAAGGAATCGCCCTGGTACCGGAAGGGCGTCATGTATTCCCTGATATGACGGTTCTGGAAAATATTAAGATCGGTGCTTATTTAAGAAAAGACTCGATTGAGGATGATATTAATTGGGTTTACAGTCTGTTTCCCCGCTTGAAGGAGCGGAGCTGGCAGCTGTCCGGAACACTCTCCGGCGGCGAACAGCAGATGCTTGCTGTTGCCAGGGCGCTGATGAGCCATCCGAAACTGATCATGATGGATGAGCCTTCACTGGGACTGGCACCGCTGATTGTTAAGGATATCTTTTCGATTATAAAGGAAGTTAATAAGCATGGGGTTACTGTGCTGCTGATTGAACAGAATGCTAATATGGCGCTGCATACGGCGGATATTGGATATGTGCTGGAGACTGGGAAGATTACTTTGACGGGATCTGGTAAGGAGTTGCTGGCGGATGAGTCGGTGAAGGCGGCTTATCTGGGTAAAACGAAGTGAGATAGATAAGGTAGGTGTGTCGCGAGGGGGAAGCGGGACGGGCTGTTGGGGGCGGAATCGACTCCGTTCTCTCGGCGGGACAGACCTAAACCTCCGAATGCGGGTTTGCATGGGCACCGGCTCAACTGTGAGAGAACTTTTGATAAGTTCTCTCACATTCGCCTGACTTTCAGCTTTGGAAAGCAGAAAGTCTCCCATGCAAACCCGCATTCGGAGGTTAAGGTCTGTCGACGCCTCGTTCAATGTCCTCGATTCCGCCCCCAACAGCCCGCCCCGCTTCCCCAGCTACAAACTTCCTTATGCTGGTAAGAAAATAGATTATCGGGACCTAAAGGAGCATCCTATTGCCTGTAATTGGAAATAGGATGCTCTCTTTATAATAATTTATATTTATTTACAAAATTATTTATTGTAGTTTACGATTGCACCAAAGTCTGGTTTCAGAGATGCTCCGCCTACGAGGCCGCCGTCGATGTCTGCCTGGGCAAATAATTCTGGTGCGCTGGCACCTGATACGGAACCGCCGTATTGGATGCGGATTGCTTCGGCTGTGGCGGCATCATAGATCTCGCTGATGCATACACGGATGGCTGCACACACTTCCTGAGCCTGCTCTGTGGTTGCTACTTTGCCGGTGCCGATTGCCCAGATTGGCTCGTATGCAATTACGGCTGCTTTGGCCTGATCTGCAGTTACATTCTGGAATGCAATCTTGATCTGCTGACGGATCCAGTCGATAGTGATGCCCTGCTCTCTCTGAGTCAGGGACTCGCCGCAGCATACGATCGGGGTAATGCCGTGCTCGAATGCTTTGAGTACTTTTTTGTTGACGGTTTCGTCTGACTCTGCAAAGTATTCTCTTCTCTCGGAATGGCCGATGATAACGTATTTTACGCCTGCGTCTGTCAGCATTGCCGGAGAGATCTCGCCGGTATAAGCGCCGCTTTCTTCATAGTACATGTTTTCTGCACCGATGTTGATGTTGCTGCCTTTTGCTGCTTCCATTGCCGGAATGATGTCGATTGCAGGTACGCAGAATACTACGTCTACTTCGTTGTTGGCTACCAGTGGTTTTAATTCGTTTACCAGTGCTACGGCCTGGGTAGGGGTCATGTTCATCTTCCAGTTGCCTGCGATTATTTTCTTTCTTGCCATTTTTTATATCTCCCTTTTTTAGAGTTGATTGCTGGTTCCGGACGGCTCTCTTCTTGAATGGCGGAAAGATGCCATTCAAGAAGCATCGGATGTCCATCCGATGTGAAAATGTGTGTAAAAACAGGCTTACAAGCAAGCTTGACACCTGCTTTTACACACATTTTCTCGCCGTCCTGGATTGTTCGTTCTATTTGTCGTCAGCTGCTGCCACGCCTGGTAATTCTTTGCCTTCCAGGAATTCCAGGGAGGCACCGCCGCCGGTAGAGATATGTGTCATCTTATCAGCAAAACCAAGTCTCTTAACAGCATTAACAGAATCACCACCGCCGATAACCGTTGTTGCATCTGACAGTGCTGCTACAGCACGGCATACTTCCAGAGTACCTTCTGCGAAGTTGGAGAATTCGAATACACCCATTGGTCCGTTCCATACAACAGTCTTTGCTCCGTCAAGAGCTTTCTTGTAAAGTTCGATTGTCTTTGGTCCGATATCAAAACCTGACCATCCGGCATCGATGGTTTCTACCACTTTATGCTCGGTATCGTTAGAGAACTCTTTTCCTTCCATATGATCAACCGGAAGAAGCAGGTTCACGCCTTTTTCTTTTGCTTTGTTAACCATCTCCAGAGCATAGTCCAGTTTGTCCTCTTCACATAAGGAATTACCGATCTCCTGTCCCTGAGCTTTGGCAAAGGTATAAGCCATACCGCCGCCGATGATCAGTGTATCTACTTTATCAAGCAGATTGTTGATTACGTTGATCTTGTCGGATACTTTTGCACCGCCAAGGATTGCAACGAACGGACGAACCGGATTCTCAACAGCCTCGCCAAGGAATTTGATCTCTTTTTCCATCAGATAGCCAACTACATTTTCTTTGCAGCACTTTGCTACGCCTACATTAGAGCAGTGTGCTCTGTGGGCGGTACCAAATGCATCGTTTACAAATACATCCTCATCACAAAGGGCAGCCAGTTCTTTTGCATATGCATCAGCAGCCGGATCTTTGCCGTATTTGGTCTCTTCACCTCTGTAACGGGTATTCTGAAGCAGCAATACTTCGCCTTCGCCTAATTCTGCTGCCATCTGCTGAGTCTCAGCGCCGGTAACCTGAGGGTCATCAGCAAACTTTACAGTAACGCCCAGCCTCTCAGACAGTGCCGGGGCAACCGGTGCCAGGGACAGTTCCGGAAGCGGCTCGCCTTTTGGTTTGCCCAGATGGGAACACAGGATTACTTTTGCGCCCTGATCCAGTAATTTTTTAATAGTAGGGATCGCTCCGTCAATACGATTGTAGTTCTGAATCACACCTTCTTTTAAAGGCACGTTGAAATCACAACGAACCAAAACTTTTTTCCCTTTTAAATTGCTTAAATCATCAACCGTTTTCTTATTTAACATAATCTATATACCCCTTTCAATGAGAAACAATATTCTTGTATACAATATTCTTATCGGACAGAAAAAGGTCCGGTCCTGTTAAGACCGGACCCTTACTTGAGTCTTAAACTATTATGACTGAACTGTTATCATTACCTATGATAATTCAGCAAAGTATTTAATAGTACGAACCATCTGGCTTGTGTAAGAATTCTCGTTGTCATACCATGCAACAACCTGAACCTGATACAGATCATCACCGATCTTGGATACCATGGTCTGAGTTGCATCAAACAGAGAACCGTATTTCATACCGATGATATCGGAAGATACTAACTGATCTTCGGTATATCCGTAAGAATCAGAAGCTGCTGCTTTCATAGCTGCATTGATACTGTCAACAGTAACGTCAGTACCTTTAACAACTGCAACAAGGATGGTGGTGGAACCTGTCGGAACCGGTACACGCTGTGCAGATCCGATCAGCTTGCCGTTCAGTTCCGGAATAACCAGACCGATTGCTTTAGCAGCACCAGTAGAGTTAGGAACGATGTTGGCAGCGCCGGCTCTTGCTCTTCTTAAGTCACCTTTTCTGTGAGGTCCGTCAAGGATCATCTGATCACCGGTGTAAGCATGGATGGTGCTCATGATACCAGACTGGATCGGAGCCAGTTTGTTCAGAGTGTCAGCCATAGGTGCCAGACAGTTGGTTGTACAGGAAGCTGCAGAAATGATGGTATCATCAGCTTTAAGTACATTTTCGTTTACGCTATATACAACAGTAGGAAGGTCATTTCCTGCCGGTGCGGAGATAACAACTTTCTTAGCACCTGCATCGATATGTGCCTGGGAAGCTTTCTTTGAGCAGTAGAAGCCTGTACACTCTAAAACAACATCAACGCCGATCTCTCCCCATGGAAGATTAGCAGCATCTTTTTCTGCATAAATCTTGATTTCTTTTCCGTCAACGGTGATGGAACTTTCGCCAACTTCTACAGTATGCAGACCTTCGCCCACATAGCCGCAGTATCCGCCCTGTGCAGTGTCATATTTTAATAAGTGTGCCAGCATCTTCGGATCTGTTAAATCGTTGATTGCAACAATTTCATAACCCTCTGCGCCAAACATCTGTCTGAATGCCAGACGGCCAATACGTCCAAAACCATTGATCGCTACTTTTACTGCCATGATTAATTCCTCCTAAATTGTTAAAAATTTAATGATTGTTAAAATATAATCAACCTAAACTTCATTTTACCTTTTAATGTCAAAAATAGCAAGAGGTTTTTATATTTTTGTACATCCTTTACAGTTCATCCTTAACATAACCAGCCAAATTGTACGCATGATCTGAAATTCGCTCGAGATTGCTGATCATATCCAGGAAAATAACACTTGCAGACGGTTCGCACTGACCTTCTGACAAACGTTCGATATGCTTTTCACGCAGCTCTTCTTCCAGATTGTCAACTTCATCCTCATACTGACTAACCTTACGAACCAGATCCATATCCCCCTCTGCCCGGGCCTGAATTGCACTTTCAAATGACTTCAGTACACTGTCACTGATCCGCTTTAAGTCTGTCATTCCGGTCTCGGAGAAATCCAGTTCATTCTTTTCCATATATTCAGCCAGTTCAGCCAGGTTCTCTGCATGATCTCCGATCCGCTCAATATCACTGATGCTGTAAAAGAGATTGTTAATTACCTTCTTTTGCTGTTCCGTCAATGATAAGTTATTGATCTTGACCAGATATCCGGTAAGTACCTTTTCCATATTATTGATTGTTTTCTCTACTTTATACACATTTTCAATATCTTTCATCCCGCCATTCAACAAAGAATTTAAAGAACGACGTACGTTTTCCAGTGTAATCTCACCCATATGTACTACTTCCATCTTAGCAGTATTCACTGCAAATGCAGGTGATTCAAAGATTCTCTCATCGAGATGTTTAAGCGTTTCCGCAACCTCTGCATCAGTAATTGAAGTCACTTCTTCTTTTTCCTTAACTAAAACACCGGATAATGAAACCAGCTGATTGGCAAACGGGAACAAAATCATCGTATTCGTCAAATTGAAAATCGTGTGGAAAATTGAAATCTGTACCGCGTTGATGTTAGAATTGCCAAGTACCGGATTAATAAACTTAAACAGAATAAAACCAAGAGTGCCAAATACAACTGCACCAAACACATTAAATGATAAATGAATGACTGCTGCACGCTTCGCCGTTCTGGAAGCTCCCATACTGGAAAGCATCGCCGTCACACAAGAACCGATATTCTGCCCCAGTGTAATATAAATTGCCGCGCTTGTAGTTACCACACCATTCAGTGCAAGGGTCTGCAAAATACCAACCGAAGCTGATGAACTCTGCAGCAATGCTGTAACCAAAGCACCGATAAACATACCCAGCAAAGGATTTCCCCCCAGAAGCTCAAAAGCTTTGGCAAAAATCGGAGCGTCGGTATATGGTTTAATCGAACCCGACATCAGATCGAGGCCCATAAACAAAAGTCCCAGACCGATCATGATTTCACCGGCCGTTTTTTTCTTCTGACCACTGCAAAATACCAGCAGCAGAGCACCGGCACCAATAATAAGAGGGGCGTAAAAAGTCGGGTTCATTACTTCCATCGCATCACCGAGCTGGCTCATTGACACGATCCATGCTGTAATCGTAGTACCAATATTGGCCCCCATTATAACACCGGTTGCCTGAGTCAGATTAAGTACTCCCGCACTGACAAAACCAACTACCATAACCGTTGTCGCACCACTGCTTTGAATAATCGCAGTAATCAATGCACCCAGAGCCACACCCAGAACCCGGTTGTTCGTCAGCATTCCGAGAAAACTGCTCATCTTACTTCCCGCTGTCTTCTGCATGCCGTCCGCCATAATTGTCATGCCGTACAGGAACATACCCAGGCCACCGAGAAATCCAAATACATTTGAAATGTCATTGATTGACATAACATCCTCCTTAGTGTTTCTTGATATTTTTTCTATAACAAAAAAACATGCTTTATAATCTTAACATAATTTTTACCTTTATTACAACTATTTTCCATTATTTCATTGAACGGATCTCTTCTATCCCTTATAATCACCTTAAATAGCTAAGGAACTTCCGGCAGAATTTCCTGCCGATAACAGAAAAGGCCGCAGACAATGCGGCCCCGGAGGTAATTATGATATCAGACTTTCATTTACACACAGAATTTTCATCCGACAGTGAGACACCGCTCCGCAGACAGATTGAACAGGCCATTTCGCTCGGCATGAAGGAACTATGCATTACCGACCACCACGACTATGATGCCAGTTCAAAAGACCTGACCTTTATTCTTGAAACCGATTCCTACCTGGCATCACTCAGACAGGTCCAGGAAGAATATCAGGACAGAATCCGGATTAATATCGGTGTCGAACTGGGTCTTCAGACCCACATCAAAGACTATCTGGAGCAATATACAAAGCAATATACCTTTGACTTTATCATTGGCTCCAGCCACTTTATTGATGGTCTGGATCCTTACTATCCTGACTTTTTTGAAGGAAAAACCGCTCCGGCAGCTTATGACAGATACTTTGAAGTTACCCTCAAAAGGCTTCAGACACTTGATTGCTTTGATTCCTTCGGACACCTTGACTATCCGGCCCGTTACGGTCCGGAATACCATTATCAGGATCACAGGGATTATATTGATGTAATTCTGAAAACTCTGATCGACAAAGGCCATGCTCTCGAATGTAATACCGCAGGCTGCAGGTACAAAAAAGGACAACCGAATCCTCATACCGAGATTTTGACACGATATCGTGAATTAGGCGGTGAACTGCTCACGATCGGATCAGATGCTCATATTCCCGAATATGTAGGCTACCGTTTCGATCAGATAACTGAACTGCTCAAAGGATGCGGCTTCCGTTACTATAATATTTACCGCAATCGAACACCTGAATATATATTGCTATAGTTTATATCCCGTCCCACTCCCCGGAGTCTGATACGATGTCAAAAAATCGTGTATTGCCGGAGGTATTTACACCCCGCAATACACGACTTTTCCAGTCTTACTTATATACCTGAGCCAGTTTCCCAAACGCCGGCAGTGATCTTTGAATCATCTCATGCGACACACAATAAGCCAGTCTCACATATCCCGGACAGCCAAACGAAGTCGCCGGAACCAATAATATATTAAACGACTTTGCCGCTGCAACAAACTCGGCTTCATCTTCAACCGGTGACTTAATCAGCAGATAAAATGCTCCTTCCGGCTTCACACACTCAAAACCAAGATCCGTCAGCGTCTGATACAAAAGCTTACGGTTGCGGTCATAAAATCCGATATCTGTTTTCACTTCCAGACAGTCAGCAATTACCAGCTGGAACAATGACGGTGCGTTAATATATCCGATACAACGGTTTGCCACCACTAATGCATTAATCAGAATATCATAGTAATCAATCTGTTTGCCAACCGCCATATAACCAATCCGCTCGCCCGACAGCGACAGTGACTTGCTGAAAGAATATACAACAATACAGTTCTTAATATAAGCGGGAGCAAACGGCAGAACATTATCATCATATACCAGTTCCCGATAAGGCTCATCCGAAACCACATAAATCGGATGCCCAACCTCAGCTTCCGCTTCTGCCAGCAACTCCTGCAGCTGCATCAATGTCTCTTTTTTATAAATAACACCAGAAGGATTATTCGGATTATTAATTATAACGGCTTTGGTTCTTGGGCTGATATACTGTTTCATCTCTTTCAGATTCAGCTGAAACGTCTCAAAATCAGCCGGAACTACTTTCAGCACACCGCCATAATTCATGACATAGCTGCGGTATTCACCAAAATAAGGAGCAAAGCACAATACTTCATCCCCCTCCTCAAGCAGAGAACGGAGCAGGCAGTTCAGACCGCCAGCCGCCCCAACAGTCATGATAATGTCCTGTGTATCATAGTCTGTCCCATTATGTCGGTTCAGGAAATCCGCCACTTTCTGACGAACCTCTTCATAACCGGCATTGGGCATATAACAGTGGACACGATTGGCGTCCTCCTGCTCCAGAATCCGATAAATAGATTCCTTCACTTCCTTCGGCACCGGAGCCGCCGGATTGCCCAGACTAAAGTCATAAACATTTTCTTTTCCAACTACCTTAGCCAGTTCAATCCCTTCTTCAAACAACTTCCGAATCGTGGAACTCCCCGCCACCAACTGCTGCATATTCATTGACAGTATCATGCTTCTACCTCGCCTATCTATCCTATTTATCTGTACGATATTTCATTTTCAATTATATATTATCACACACTTTCCCATTATTTACAAGCACTTTATCACGTTAATCCATTACAAAACATCTGATTCATCGTCCGAATAAACAAGGGGATCATCGGATTCCGGTTGCTCTTCTTCCAAACTGCTGTAATGGTATGTGTTGCTTCCAATAAAATATAACGATACAGGGTTCCCCCCATCTGAAGCGTCCAAAAGTCAGTAATTGCCACGCCTTGCCCGCAATGCACATTCATCAGCAGCGACTCGGTATTCCTGACCGCACGAATCCTGGGGGTAAAACCATACGGTTCACAAAAACTGTTGACCAGATCCACGATATAGGTCGTCCTGTCAGACTGAGGAACAAAAAACACTTCATTACGAAAATCATATGGAGAAACATTTTCTTTCTGGGCCAGCGGATGTTCCATCGAATATAAAATCACCTGTGGAACCTCTGTCAATACACTGATCTCCAGAGTCGGCAGCAAATCCACATCCGTGTGCAAGGTAATTCCGATATCAATTTCATTTTTATTCAGAGCCGGCATGATCTCATGAAATGCATAACTTTCCGGACAAATCCGGTAATCATGGTCAATCTTCGGCAGCCCGTTGATCGCTTTGGAAAAAAAATCGGCTCTGGTCCATCCACTGCCGCAGCCGATCCTTAGTTCCAGCATCTCATCTTTGTTGCCTTCGCGTATCTGTTTTTTCAGCTGTCCCATCTCTTTCTTATATTTCTTAAAATAATCATAAAATAAACGGCCGGCCTGGGTCAGTTTGGCAGAGTTATGCCTCCGCTCAAACAATTCTACCCCAAGTTCCGCTTCCATGGCCGATATCTGTTTACTGACCGCCGGCTGTGAGACATATTTTTCATTTGCCGTTTTTGTAAAACTGAGATTTTCTGCAGCGGCCATAAAATACTCTATTTGCAGGTCATTCATGCTTTCACCTCATTTGTTGGTGCTGTTACGGACGGCTGTTACGGACAGCCATCTTCTTGACTGATAAAGCCAGTCAAGAAGCATCGGATATCCATCCGATGGAAAAACACATATAGAAGCAGGCTTACAAGCAAGCTTGACACCTGCCTCTATATGCTTTTTTCCGCCGTCCCGGACTGTTACGTTCCATTATAACAGAATTTCCATGCAAATGATATTTTTTCTCACTGCAAATTGATTACTTCATTAGCCAGAGAGCCGGCCATCACGCTTGAGAAAGATACTCATGAATTCCCCTGGCGCCGGAACGCCCGGCTTCCATCGCAAGGATTACGGTTGCTGCTCCGGTTACGGCATCACCGCCGGCGAATACACCCGGACGGGATGTCTGGCCGTTTGATTCATCAGCTACGATACATTTCCAGCGGTTGGTCTCGAGGCCTTCTGTCGTAGACGAAATCAACGGGTTTGGTGAGGTTCCGAGAGACATGATTACGGTGTCTGCTTCGATGGTGTAATCGGATCCGGCAATTTCTACCGGTCTTCTTCTGCCGGATGCATCTGGCTCACCCAGTTCCATTTTACGCACGGTCATGCCATTTACCCAGCCATTTTCATCGGTTAGGATTTCCACCGGATTGGTCAGCAGATCAAAGATGATTCCTTCTTCTTTGGCATGGTGAACTTCTTCTACACGGGCCGGGAGTTCCTCTTCGCTGCGGCGGTAGACCACATGTACTTCGGCTCCTAAGCGCAGCGCTGTTCTGGCGGCATCCATAGCTACGTTTCCGCCGCCTACGACGGCTACTTTTTTACCGGCGATAATCGGGGTGTCGTAATCATCGCGAAAGGCCTTCATCAGGTTGCTTCTGGTTAAGTATTCATTGGCTGAAAATACTCCGTTAGCATTCTCTCCGGGGATTCCCATGAATTTAGGCAGTCCGGCTCCGGAGCCGATGAATACGGCTTCAAATCCTTCTTCGTCCATTAATTCGTCGATGGTTACGGATTTGCCGATGATAACGTCGGTTTCGATTTTTACGCCGAGTTTAACTACGTTATCAATTTCGGTTTTTACGACGGTCCCTTTGGGCAGACGGAATTCGGGAATTCCGTAGATTAATACGCCGCCTGGTTCGTGTAAGGCTTCAAAGATGGTAACATCGTAGCCCATTTTCGCAAGGTCTCCGGCACAGGTAAGACCTGCCGGGCCGGAACCGATGACGGCTACTTTTTTGCCGTTTGGTGCGGCTTCTGTTGATGGTACAAAGTTATTTTCTCTGGACCAGTCAGCTACGTAACGTTCAAGCTTGCCGATCGAGATCGGTTCGCCTTTGATGCCGCGGACACATTTTCCTTCGCACTGGGATTCCTGGGGGCAGACCCGGCCGCATACGGCCGGCAGGGCAGATGACTGCGCAATTACCTGGGCTGCTGCTTCCATGTTTCCTTCCTGGACTTCTTTGATGAAGCCGGGAATGTCGATGGCTACCGGGCATCCGGCGATACATCTGGCGTTTTTGCATTTCAGGCATCTGGTTGATTCTGCTACCGCTTCTTCCCGGTTATATCCTAAACATACTTCTTCGAAGTTCGTTGCTCTTTCCTTTGCATCCTGCTCTCTGACAGGAACTTTCTTCATTACGTCCATTTCTTTCCTCCCGATTAATTGCAGTTTCCACAGCCGCCGTGATGGGTGTCGCCTTCGATTTCTTTTAACATGGCGCGGCCCTCTTCGGTCTTATAGGTCTGCTGTCTCTTCATCGCTT
>DAMAMW010000021.1:0-111336 GCA_032073745.1 Lachnospiraceae bacterium
GGGCCCCTGGAATCACACTTTGGAGAGCATGATTCCTCCGCTGAAAATCACTTGCCACAACCTAAGAAACACCGTCACCTCGTTCAATGTCACCGATTCCGGCCCAACCCAACCTAACGCCCCACGTTCTCCCAGCTACTTTGCCGGCTCCAGCTGGATAAAAAACAAAACCATACTCAATGAGGTTATTATTTGTAATAAGTATAATTTTTTTAGCATAGCAAAAGGGCTGCTGCACTCGCGATTGATTTAATCGTTAGTACAACAGCACTCTTTTATTAGCTAGTTGATGTATTTATTTTACGAGGTTTGTTACCGCTTTAATCTGCTCTGTATTTAATGATAATATATCACTATTATCCATTGAGGTATTTGAGTCCTCAATTAAAATCAGCTTTGTATCTTTTTGGGTAATTGTATTGTGCCATAAGGTTGCCGGGATGTTATAAACTTTATTTGGCTCCATCTTCATGGCCCCAAACTTGACTCCGCCATCAACCTCATTTGCATAAATCAGCGTACAGGAACCTGCCACCAGTACAAACAGTTCATCAGTCAGATTATGCCGCTCCAGACAGTCAATCCCGGTGATATCATTTGCCGGCTTCCAGTTCTTGATCCCGACCGTCCACTTCTCATTTTCAAATACCCGCTGCATTCCCTCTTGCTCAAACTCATAAGTTGCGATTGTCATGATTTTCTCCTTTATTTTAACAGGTCTTTTCCTGTTTTGGCGATGTTTTCTGCGGTTAGTCCGTAGGCAGCAAATAATTGTTCGGGTTTGCCGGATTTGCCGAACTTGTCCTGAATGCCGATCATTGAGAATGCTGCGCCTTCATGACCGGCCAGTACTTCCGCCACCGCTGAACCAAGTCCGCCGATCACGGAATGTTCTTCTGCTGTTACGATCGCTTTGCAGGTCTTGTTCATCTGCAGGATCACATCTTTATCAATTGGTTTAATTGTATGCATATTGACAACAGCCGTACTGATACCATCCTCTTCCAACAGTTTTGCTGCTTTTAATGCCTCCGGAATCATCAGCCCGCATGATATAATACAAACCTCGTTTCCCTCTTTTATGACATTCGCCTTACCTGGTACAAACGGGGTATCGTCCGTGGTAATGTCCTCGCACACCGGTCTGGCCACACGAACATATACCGGTCCGTTGATCTCGGCAGCTGCCATCACGGCTTTCTCTGTCTCTGCCGGATCACATGGTACGAATATAGTCATATTCGGCATCTCACGCATCAGGGCAATATCCTCGATTGACTGGTGGCTGCCGCCATCTTCACCAACCGATAATCCGGAATGGGAAAAACCAAATTTAACATTGGCATTGGTATAGCATACGGAATTGCGGATCTGCTCATAAGCCCGGCCGGCACCAAACAAAGCAAACGTGCTGACAAATGGAATATGTCCGGTCTGGGCAAAACCGGCAGCGGCACACATCATATTGGCCTCAGCGATACCCATATTGTAAAAACGGCCGGGATATTTCTCCTGGAACATACAGGTCTGTGTAGCATGCGCCAGATCAGCATCCAGCACTACAACCTTATCATTCACATCTCCCAGTTTTACTAATGATTCACCGTAAGCTACTCTTAATGATTTTCCCATTTATGCCACCTCCTGCTCTTTGATTGCCTGAGCAAACTCATCTTTATTCAACGGTCTGCCATGCCATCCGTAATTGTCTTCCATAAATGAAACGCCTTTGCCTTTAACGGTATTACAGCAGATAAATTTCGGTTTGTTATCAGTCTTTGCTTTCAGTGCTGCCACAATCGCTTTGATATCATGTCCGTTCACCTCAAAACATTCAAATCCAAATGCCTCAAATTTACCTTTAATATCACCAAGGCTCATGACATCGTCATTGCTGCCGTCGATCTGCAGCTTGTTATAATCCAGCATGAAGGTCAGATTGTCCAGTTTATAATGGGCTGCTGCCATTGCCGCTTCCCACACCATACCTTCCTGACATTCGCCATCACCCAGAATGGTGTACACATTATAGTCTTTCTTATCATGTTTTGCCGCCAATGCCATTCCCATTGCCAGCGATGCTCCCTGGCCCAATGACCCGGTGTTCATATCAACGCCCGGGGTCTTGGTGCAGTCAGGATGCCCCTGCAAATGGCTGTTTATCTGCCGCAGTCCGGCCAGGTCTTCTTTTGGAAAAAATCCCAGGTCGGCTAACACTGCATACAGCGCCGGGCATGCATGACCTTTGCTGAGTACCAGACGGTCACGGTTTGGTTTGGTTGGCTGCTTTGCGTCTACGTCCATCACCTCGTAGTACAAAGCCATCAACATTTCGACACAGGAAAGAGACCCCCCTGGATGACCGGACTGACACGCATACAGCATTTTCAGTATTTCAGCCCGTAATTCCTTTGCTTTCTCGTCATATTGTTTCATGATATCCTCCTTTAATAATCCGTCAGCCCTTTACG
This sequence comes from Lachnospiraceae bacterium, assembly GCA_032073745.1. GTDB lineage: Bacteria > Bacillota > Clostridia > Lachnospirales > Lachnospiraceae > Brotaphodocola. The sequence continues at coordinate 2,472 of DAMAMW010000021.1, forward strand.
GCTCCGGCAGTCAGTCCTTCCACCAGCCGCTTCTGGGCGAAAAAGAACATAATACATACCGGGATAATTGTTATAATTCCTCCGGCGGTCAGCAGATCCCACTGCACACCTAACTGTCCGATCAGACTTTTGAGGGCGACCGGAATAGTTCTCGTATCTGTGTTTGTAAACATCATCGCAAAGGTGTATTCATTCCACGATGTCATAAAGATATATACGCCCGTAGCTACCAGACACGGCCCCAGAATCGGCAGAATAATCTTCAAAAATGCCGTTCCGCGGTTACAGCCGTCCACCAGCGCCGCTTCTTCCAGCGACATCGGCAGATCATTCAGAAAACCCAGCAGCAGCCATACGGAAAACGGTATGGTGAAGGTGGTATAAGACAGTACCAGAGAGGTCGGCGTATATAAAAAACCCAGTTTCCTCATAATCGTATATAACGGAATCAGCAGCAATACGGTTGGAAACATATTGTTGCAGAGGAACATACACATCAGGCCTTTTCGCCCGGCAAATTCATATCGGGAAAATGCATAGGCTGCCAGAGTCGATGCCGTCAGAGATACGATCGTTGTCAATGATGCCACCACAAAACTGTTCTTCATCGCTGCCAGGAAGTTTACGGTAGTCGTAAACAGTTTTTTGTAGGACGCAAAGGTAATCACCCTTGGCCAGTATGTAACTACCATGCCATACAGTTCATCTTCCGGTTTTACCGAGGTAATAAAGGTCCAGTAAAACGGAAATAAAATGAACAACAGCAAAATAATCAGCGGAAGGTATAAGGTTATGATTCTTTTTACAATCGATTGATTTTCCATGCTTATGCCTCCCCCCTGAAATTCATTCTTAAGTACGGAATCGCCGCTGCCAGCAGGACAACCGCCAGTAATATAGCCATTGCCGATGCATACCCCAGATTCAGGGCATTGCCTTTGTTAAAGATATAGACACTGAGTGTCTGTGTCGAATAAGCCGGTCCGCCCTCCGTCATGTTGAAGATAACATCCACGGAGTTCGCAACCCAGATCACCCGCAGCAGGGCGGTAACAAAAATCGTATTTTTAATCGATGGAATCGTGATATAAAACAGCTTCTGCATCGGTGATGCACCGTCAATCGCCGCCGCTTCATACATATCCATCGACACCCCCTGCAGTGCTGCCAGTATCATCAGGGCAAAAAACGGGATTCCCTGCCACACTATGGTCACGATAACGCTTGGAAAGGCTGTCGACACCTGCGATAAAAACGGAATCTTGTCCGGTACAATGTGAAACCGCGTCAGCAAATCGTTCAATACGCCAAAGTTCCCGTCATAAATCCAGCGCCACATCAGACCGATCAATACTCCCGGAGTAACCCACGGAATCATGCTGACCGCCCGGACAACACCGCGTCCGGCAAAACTGCGGTTGAGCAGCAGCGCCAGAATAAAACCAAACAGGAACTGGCAGCCCACGCCGCATACCACCCAGACAATCGTCCGCCACAGCGCTCCCCAGAATAAAGGATCTTTGAACACAGCTATATAATTCCCAAAGCCGATAAAAGCAATATCCTTTGGTCTGCGCAGATCATAACTTTGAAAACTCATAACAAACGCATTAATTACCGGAATAAATACTACGCACAAAATGATAAGAACCGCCGGCGCGACCAGCAGATATGGCCATATCGTCCGTTTTTTTACCATTGGCATCCTCCCCCTTTCAAAGATAAGAGGCTGCAGCAAGCTGCAACCCCATCATGTTCAGTAACTACTGATAAAGTCCATCCTGCAGTGTCTGCATACACTGTTCTGCTGTAATGCTGCCGGTCAGCGCCTGTGAAACGGTGTTCGGCCATAAGGTGGAAATCCACTCTGTCGTGGTATCCAGAATTGGCAGAATGCCCGCATAACTCTGGCCTTCGATCGATGCTTTCATAAAACGGTTGCTCTGGAAGAAATCAGAGGACTGAACGGTCTTGCTGACCGGTACATTGCCGGTGCCTTCACACCACATCTTCTGTCCTTCGCCGGCTGCCAGATAGCTGATCCATTCAAAAGCAGCTTCTTTGTTCTCACATGATTCAAAAATCACGGTTTCCGTGTCACCCATGGAGGTCCACTGTCCGGTCCCTGCCGGGAACGCAAATGCAGACACATCATCACCGAACAATTTTTCCATATCGGCACTGGATCCGGTATGATGAATGGTCATTGCAGTCAGCCCGGACTGGAAGTTGGCAATAATTTCATTAAAGCCGTCACTGGTTGCGGTTGGCGGAACAAATCCCCTGGTGTAGATATCGATAAAGTCCTGCATTCCCTGTACCGCTTCCGGAGTTGTCATATCCTCAAAGCTGCCGCCGCGGCCATGTACAAAGCTGCCCCATGGCTCCTGGCCGCCCTTGGCACCTCTCATGCCAAAGCCATATACATCGGTCTTGCCGTCACCGTCAGTATCCATTGTACACTTTTCAATTGCCTGTAAAAATTCATCATACGTTTTTGGAACTTCCACACCCGCCTGCGCAAAAATCGACGGTCTGTAGTATACGTAAAGCACCTGTATATTCCACGGCATAACATGAATCTTGTCGGAACCGCCTGCTTCTTTCATAATATTATAAATATTGTCATCGATTTCGCCTTTATCTGCCCAGGAATCGATCATCGGTGTCAAATCAGCCAGCAGATCATTGTTCACAAATAATGGTGTTGAAGTCAGCTTCCAGGTTGCACAGTCCACATCACCGCCGCCCATCTTGGCATTAAACAGATTTTCCGAATATGCGCCGCCGTCCCACGGTGTCTCTTCTCCGACAACAGTGATGCCCTTGCCGTTTTCATCATTAAACTTTGTGATAATATCCTGCATCAGCTGGGAATAGTCGGTATTATCTGCCCAGTAACGGAACTTGATTGTTGCACCATCCGACGAACCTGCCGCGGTACTGCCTGCCTCAGCCTGAGCCATCGTATCCCCTGCCCCCGCATCGCTGCTGCCGGTCTCTGTACTGCCTGACGAGCATCCGGCCAGTGCACCCGCGGCCAGTGCTGCGGTCATCGCTATGGCCGCCGCCTTTTGAAACAATTTTCTTTTTTTCATTATACTTCCTCCATTTCATTAATATCTTCCAGCGTCTCCCATACATGGCGCTCCGCAAGGAACTTCGCGCTCATATAATCCCCCTCGGCAATGGCCTTGTATATTCCCAAATGACTGCGCTTCGCACGTTTAAAACTCTGAAGATCATCATGAGTCTCAACGTGGCTGCGTCTGATCGATTCGTTGATAATCGGGACTACACGTATCAGAACATCATTATGAGTGCACTCTGCCACAGCTGTATGAAACTGAACATCCATTTCAGCCATCATCGAACTGTTCACCTGAAACTGTGCCATTTCATTGACCAGCAAAGCCAGGTTTTCAATATCCTGAGGAGTCGCCCGCTGAGCTGCCAGGCCTGCTATATGCGGTTCAATCAGCATTCTGGTCTCAAATAAGTTTTTAATCAGATTGTTCTGGTTGGTAAAATTAAGTCCCAATGGATCTTCCACAACCCCGGTTTCCTGACTGACAAATGTCCCGCTGCCCTGCCGGATCACGACAACATTCTCTGCCCTTAAAACCTTCATCGCTTCTCTTAAAGTAGAGCGGCTGACACCAAACTGCTCTGTCAGTTCTTTCTCTGTCGGGAGCCTGTCACCGGGTTTCATCGCCCGCTGGATAATCATCGTCTTCACCTTCTGAGCGGTCGCGATCGGAAGAACATCCGCTTTTTGCTTTTTATTCGAACTTCTCCTCATTCATATTCCTTTCCTATTATTGGCATGGTTAATTAGCATATATTAATGCTAATTATTTCTCATCTTTTAGTGCACTTTTTTGATTTCCATGACTTAATTCTAGCCTATCGTATGATGTTTGTAAACACGATTTTGTCATTATTTTCAACTTCATCCATTATGCAATACAAATTATAGGCAGTATTACACAGTTTTTGTTACTTTTTGATTAAATTCATCAGACCTTTGTTCATATTTCATACCAATTGGTATGAAATACAGGGCCTTATTTCTATACTCCAACAAACAAAAAAGTCTTGCAAACACAAAATTTTATCTCTATAGTAGAATTAAGAAAGGAGGATAATACAATTATGTACAAACAAAAAATAAAGCTTTTTACAATCATCATCACACTGCTGCCGTGCCTGATCGGCCTGCTGCTGTGGAACCGTTTTCCCAGCCGCATTCCGACCCACTTCGATGCCAATTACAACACCATCGGCTGGACCAGCAGACCATTTTTTGTATTTGTAATCCCTGTTATCTTAACCATTGTCCACATCTTCTTATCGCTTACCACCGACCGCAATTACAGCCGGCAGGATATCACACCCGGAACATCACCGCTTACCACATGGATCATACCGCTTATATCGCTGGTACTATGCTTCCTCTATTATTCGCTCACACTGGGGATCAGCCTCAATGCAGACTCGGTATTTAATGGATTTTTCGGGATTATATTTATTGTCATCGGCATCTATCTGCCACGAACCAGGCCAAACGATGCTTTCGGCATCCGGATCCCCTGGACGCTGAAAGACCCGGATAACTGGCGCAAAACCCACCGTCTGTCCGGCCTCCTGTATACATTATCCGGCATACTGTTTGTCGCCAATATCTTTCTGCAAAGCCCGGACTTTATTTTAATCATCATCAGCAGCTCAACACTAATCTCCGTCGTATACTCGTTCCTATTATCAAAAATCAAACATTAGCAGCAGTTCATCGCACAATAGCCAAATACCCGAAATCATGATATACTAATTTCAGTTTTTTACAATAATATACACACTCAAGGAGGACACACAAATGCTTCGTCACATCGTTATGTTTAAGTTAAGCGAATCGATCTCTCCCGAAGAAAGATCATCACAGATTCAAAAGGCCAAAGACCTGACAAACAACTTCAAGACTGACATCCAGTCCCTGGCCGGCTTTCAATTCGTCACCAACTCCAAAGAGGCCCCCGCAAGCAACTACGACATCGCTCTCATCTGCGACTTCGAATCAATAGAAGCCCTCGACCAATACCAGATCCACCCCACTCACAAAAAGTTCGGCGACTACATCGTCACCATCAGAGAAAACCGTTCCTGCATAGACTTCGAAATATAGGCAGGTTGGCGGATTTCGCAGCAGGGGAGGCAGGACCGGCGAGCTCCCCTGCTGCGAAATTCCACACACCTGCACCCCCTATACCCGCATATATTACCAAAGAAGATATTTAAATCAAGAGGCCCCTCCATGATCCAATTCGCTCCAGATTCCAGCACCTTCATTACCAGCTACGATAATGTTCTGCATATCAACCGCGCCCTTGTCGAAGAAACATCCGCTTCTGACAGTCCTGTACGATATTATATCGTTTCCTGCATGACCACGATTCCCGACGGCACCAAATCAGTCAAACACTTAAGACTTAATATCGACGACAATACCATCATCATGAACTCATACGGCATGCTGCTTCGTTTCGAAGATATCCAGGTCGGTGCCTGGATTGAAGCACGTTTTTCTGCGATGATGACCCGCAGTATTCCACCCCAGGCACAGGCTTACCTGATCGTTACACAGCGAAATCCGCTGCCCGCCGCATCACTTACCACTACCGGCTCTGTCGTTTCCATAGATATTGACAATAACCTGCTCCATACCGGAAACCCTCGAAATGCCGCATCCCAGACCAGATATACCATCACCGATAACACTGTTATTACCGACAAGTATGGTAATCCGATCCCGCTGTACGCGATCCGCCCGGAGGACATCGTTCGGATCACCCATGCTAATTTCCAGACCGCAAGTATCCCGCCGCAGACCATAGCCTATTCCATTCAGCAGCTTTAACTGAATCACCGGTCTGTCAGCGCATATAATAATAGCAACAAAGTCCTGCCGGAGGTCAATTATGAATAACGATACCAAAAGTTCGTCAGACCGTGTTTCATCCGATGATCAAATTATACAGACAGATAATGTTCTGGTTATTAACAAATCAGCACCGGATCAGACCCCTGATTTTCTAACGATATCTTATCCCTCCATGGCATCTGACGGCTCCTTTTCCGCGCAGACACTCCGTCTGATCATCAGTCCATATACTGTCATCATCAATGCCTTCGGCTTTCAGGTGTATTTTACCGATATCCAGGCCGGAACTTATATCGATGCCCAGTTTTCTTCTGATATTGCAGCCGCCAGTCCCCCCCAGACCGTGGCCTATCTCATCGTCAGCAAGCAGCTGCCAGCCACTGATGACACCCTTACCACCACTGACTGGGTTGCCACGGTGGATACCGCCAACGGGCTCATCTATACCGGTAATTCGAACAGCATCAACTCCCAGAAACGCTTTATTATTGCAAATGCGACCCAGATTACCGATCAATACGGGACCCCGATCCCCCTGTCCGCGGTTCTCCCCGGCCATATTGTCCGTATTTCCCATGCCCCCTTCCAGACAGGTTGTATCCCACCGCAGGCGATGGCATATACAGTACAGCAATTTTAAACAAAAAAATAAAGCGCCATCGCCAAAACAGGAAAATTACGTTTTGACAATGGCGCTTCCACTCATTCTGCAGATCTGTATTTATATTGATCTGACAGACGGAACCGCGAGATTACGTTGGTGAGGACATCTGCCTGGCTTGACATTTGCTGGGATGCGGCAGCCGTTTCCTCCGCAGTTGCCGCATTCGCCTGTACAACTGTGGAAAGCTGGCTGATCCCGTTTGAGAGATGCGACAATGTGTTGGTCTGCTGACCTGATGCATCGTTCATCTGGGCAATCTGGCCGGCATTGATTTTAGCTATTGATGCCACTGATTTCAGACTGGCATCCATCGTGTTAACAATGGTGCATCCGTTCGTCACATTAAGCAGGCTGGCTTCGATCAGGGACGTCGTTTCCCTGGCCGCCTCGGATGATTTGGTCGCCAGACTGCGCACCTCATCTGCTACAACCGCAAACCCCTTTCCGTATTGTGCGGCCCGGGCAGCCTCGACGGCAGCATTAAGGGCAAGAATATTCGTTTGAAAAGCAATATCTTCGATCACCTTGATCACATTGGATATTCGTTGGGAACTGTCCTGGATTGATGTCATGGCACGGGTCATCTGCTGCATATCTTCCATACATTCTCCCATCAGCTCCCCGGCCTTTCCATTATCCTCCAAAGCCTGAGACGCGATCAGGGAAGTGTTTTTCGCCTGCTCCAGGATCTCTGATGCAGCCGAATTCAGCTCTTCTATCGTGGCGGACTGCTCACTGGAACCGGAGGCCAGATTCTGCGAAGCCTGAGCGATCTGATGGGAGGCCGAAGTTACCTGGGTGGAGGATTGGGCCACCTCGCCCATAACACCATTCAAAGATTCAAAGATCGATATCAGAGAGCTTCGGATCGGCTCAAACTCTCCTATGTACTCCATCTCTACCGTCGTCGTCATATCTCCGTCGGCAAGAGCCTGCAATTTGACGGTAATGTCTGCAATATAACTCTTTAACGTCGTTTTGGTTTTGATAATTGCTTCAATCAGATTTCCCATCTCCGATGTATCGGCGCTCAGTTCAAATGCCCCCGACAGATTCCCCCGGGAAATCTCTGTCATCGCATCCTTAATCCGAATCAACGGATGGATAATTTTCTTCTGCGTGTAGAATACCGACACGAACTGGGCAAGGATTGCCATCACCAGACAGATAAACAGTAATACGGTATAAAAAACCACCTGCGACTTAAGATCCCTGACTTCCTTTGCCGCCCGGGTATCCAGCTTTTCAAGAAAAGTATCCTGTATTGATCGGATCCTGGCAATGGTATCCTCATAAGCCTGCCCGTATACCGCTTCCAGCGCCTCAGCGGTTTTCCCTTCTGATGTCAGCTTCATGGCTTCCTCTTCCCGGGGCACCAGGTTGTTGGAGAGAGCGGACATCTCATCAATCAGGGCCTGTTCCTCTGAGGTAATACCAATCTTTTTTAAGTTGGCAACACCGATATCCCGGTTCTTGAGTGTATTAATTTCATACCAGTAATTATCATAGTGAACCTGGTTACCGGTAGCCGCATAGGCTCTTACCTGATTCGTAAGATAGGCTGAACCATCCATAAATTGCTTTGCATTCGCAGTGAGGTCATACCGATTTGTAGTGGCCAGGTCTACCGCATTGTCTGAACGATTGATAAAAAAGAACGAAATCATACAGAGAAACATCGCACAAATGGTTAATCCATTCAGCATCTTTGAAAATGTGGATTGGTTAATTGCTCGTTTCAAACTCTTACCTCCTCTGATATATCATTAGAATTTACACATCTTATGTATTATATATCGGCGGTTTTTTGTAAACGTAAACCAATTTTATGTAAAATATTACAAATAATCCAATTTTATCCACGTAAAAATAGGATATTGTAACCAAAAAAACCCGGCTCTTCAGCCAGTCTTAAGCTTCCATTCTTTATAATTTTTCCGGCTGCGGGCACCAGGTTTTTTTGTAATAATAATAATAAGGAACTTCAACCAGCAGCATAATGCTCCATCCCGCTGCACAGGCAAATGCAATTCCATAGATACCCCAGACCGGTGCCAGCACCCAGGTAGCAATTACCCGGATAGCAGTCTGAATAATCGTTCCATATAATGTCATCTTCAGATTCCCCATCCCACGGAAAAATCCCTGTATGCCATTGGTAAATGCCGGAAACAGGTAAAACCATGCCATTGTCCCCAAATACCGGCCACCCAGCAAAACAATCTGCGCCGCACTTTCTCCCGTTACAAACAGCCCCATAATCGGCCTTCGCAGCAGCAAAATCAATATGCAGATACAGATCCAGTATAAAAACTCCAGCTGCAGTCCCTTACGAAATCCCCTGAGAATCCGCTCCTTCTTACCGGCCCCGCGGTTCTGTGCCACAAACGTGGTGATTCCATGAGAAATACTCTGTTCCGGGGTAAAAGCAAAATCATCTACCCGGTTCACCGCATTAAAAGCCGCAATCATATCAACCCCAAGCGTGTTAACGGTCCCCTGGATCAGCAGCTTTCCAACCGGCTGGCACGACTGCTGCAGCGCAGTAATGCTGCCAAACTGCAGAGTTTTCCTAAGCAGTCTGCCATCCATCTTAAATTCCTTCCGTCCCAGGCTGAGCATCGGAATATGCCTGTAGATATAGACAATCGACAGCAATGCCGAAACCGCTTCGGCAATAACTGTAGTAGTTGCCGAACAGACAATCCCGAAACCAAGGCCACCAATAAAAATAAGATCCAGCACGCCATTCAAAATCGCTGAAAACATCAGAAACTTAAGCGGCGTTTTGGAATCGCCGATACTCTTTAACGCCGAAGCCAGTGCATTGTAAAAATAAGTAAACGGCGCCCCCAGGAAGATAATCCGCAGATACGTCGTTGTAATATCCATCAGTTCATCCGGTACATGCAGCATACGCAAAAGAGGCCGGGTAAACGCAATCCCCAGCACTGCCACTGCCAGCGAAAAATACAGGCCAAACAGCACCGCCGTTGACATTTCCCGCTTCAGCTCGGAATATTTTTTTGCACCAAAAAATTCACTCATAAGAACTCCGGCACCCATACAGATGCCGGATATTCCCAAGATAACAATATTCATAACCGGGTTCGCCATTCCCGTCGCCGCCAGGGCCTCCTTGCCGATAAAACGACCGGCAATGATCGAATCGACCGCATTATAAGTCAGCTGAAACAGATTGCCTAAAATCAGCGGAATCGAATAGCGCACCAGATGTTTTGTAATATTTCCTTCGGTCATGCCTTATATAATCTTCCTGATCCAACCTTCAGGCGCTTCGATACTGCCCATCTGGATGCCGGTCAGGGTGTCATACAATTTCTTGATAATCGGTCCCATCTCATCCATACCGCTCGGGAAGCAGATATCTTTACCATGGTCAACAACCTTGCCAACCGGTGAAATAACTGCTGCCGTTCCGCACAGGCCGCATTCTGCAAACTCTTCCAGCTCAGCCAGCTTCACCGGACGTTCCGTTACCTTAAGGCCAAGATAGTGCTCCGCTACATAGACAAGGGAACGTCTGGTAATCGAAGGCAGAATCGTATCTGACTTTGGAGTCACGATCTCATTGTCTCTGGTCACAAACAGGAAATTCGCGCCGCCGGTTTCCTCGACATAAGTTCTGGTTGCGGAATCAAGGAACATATTCTCGTCATATCCTTCTGATTTGGCTGCCATATAGGCATGCATACTCATCGCATAGTTAAGACCTGCTTTGATATGACCGGTACCCTTAGGTGCCGCACGGTCGAAATCACTGACACACAGAGTAAGCGGCTTTGCTCCGCCCTTAAAGTATGGTCCTACCGGAGTCGCAAACAAACGGAACTGATACTCATCCGACGGCCTTACCCCGATCACCGGTCCCGATGCAAACATATAAGGTCTCAGATAAAGAGTGGCTCCGCTGCCATATGGCGGCACCCATGCTTCATTGGCTCTCACTACCTGATCAACTGCATCCAGAAAACGATCTTTTGGAAATGCCGGCATCTGCAGCCATGCCGCTGATTCAGCCATACGTTCCGCATTCAGGTCAGGGCGGAATGTCACCACCGATCCGTCTTCCGTTGTATATGCTTTTAAGCCCTCAAAACACTCCTGACAATATTGTAATATTCCGGCACATTCATTGATCACCACATTTGCATCTGATGTCAGACCGCCGTCATCCCATTTCCCGTCTTTATAATCAGAAACATAACGCTGGTCCGTGTTTCTGTATGCGAAGCCAATATTAGCCCAATCCAGATCTTTCTTTGCCATTACCATTCCTCCATTCTGCTGTCGTATAAAATCTTAAAAATAATTATAATCTCATTATCCTATAAAATCAACGGGAATGTGTCAATTTCGTTATATCGTTCCTGTATATCTGGCATAACCTGTTTTTCACAAGCAGGAACCTGTACACATACATTAATATAAATAAACTGATTTTAAAAAGGAGATGATCACAGGTGATATCCGTTACCTCCCAACAGGAATTGTTGGATGCCATTGCGGCAAACGAAAGCGAAATTACAATTGAAAATAACATATCTTTAAATACACCGGTCACCATTACTTATAACCTGACCATGACCTCCGGCAGTTCGGTAATTTCCTGGTCAGGAAACAGCGGCGGCACTATGTTTACCGTAACGGGCGGTGCCGTATTTTCGCTGGAAAACATAATTCTTGACGGCCTTGGCAGCTATGTCACATTAGTGGATGTTGCCGCCTCGGTTTTTATCATGAACGAAAATACCATCCTGAGAAATGTTCTTACCAACAGTGCCAACAAAGCTGTCAGAATCGGCACTGCTGCCAATCCAACGCTGGGCGGCACCTTTATTATGAACGGCGGTCTGATCACCGGAGTACAGCTCGATGCCGTAATTACATGTACCGGCGGCAGTATAACAATGAACGGCAATGCCGCAATAGCCGGCAATCAGGCTTATGGCATCGGCCTGCAAAGCAGCACCCTGACGATGACCGGCACATCCCGGATCTCTGATAACTCTGCCATGCGGCCGGCGGCCGGTGTTCTTGCATACGGCAACTCCGTCATTCATATGGGAATAAATGAAGGTGATGCACCGCAAATATCAGATAACGAATCATTAAACAGCTACAGCGGCGGTGTGTATCTTGTCGGCAATTCTATACTGAACATGAACTATGGTGCTGCCATCATCAATAACCATTCGGCCTCCATCAGCGGCGGTGTCGGACTGAACAATGCAACGCTGAACATGAATGATCAGTCATCCATCAGCGGCAATACAACCGGCAGCGGCGGCGGCGGAATCTTCGCAACCTCCGGCTCCCGGATTATGATGGCCGGTCAGTCATCCGTCAGCAGCAACGGGACCACTGATACCGGCGGTCTTGGCGGCGGAATCTACCTGCAGCTTGAATCCTCATTAACTATGACAGACTCCGCATCCGTTACCGATAACCAATCCGAAACAGGCGGCGGAATTCACCTTAAGACCGGTACTGCAGCAACCCTGACCGATCAGGCCCTGGTCAGCAATAATACTGCCGGGAATGGGATTTTTAATGAAGGACAGGTATTCCTGTCTGGCGGTGTCCGGATTCTGGATGGCCTGTACTTTAATGCATATGAACTGGCTCCGGTAATTGAAGATGCACTGACCGGAGAAGCTCTGATTCAGCTTGCCGCAAGCGACTATGTCGCTGCCGGAAACATTACGGTAACCGCTGCGGTGAAAGGAAATGGTTATGACCGGTTAAGCCGTATCGACAGCAGCGCTTTCCTGGCACCGCCGGTCTTTGCCGCCGGTACTCCGATATACCGGAATGCCAGGCTTGATGAAATATTGATCGGTCTGGTTGTTACGATTAATTCAGCCACACTGCATCTGAAGAAACTATCCGGATAAACCGTCGGTGTACTTTCTTCTGATTATTCACAAATCGCCGGATCAACTGATCCGGCGCTTCGCGAATAATTCACTTCTTAAACCGATACCCCGCCCCCCAGACCGTCTGGATATGGTCAGGATTGGCCGGATCTGCTTCAATCTTCTCCCGCAGGCGGTTAATATGGACGGATACCGTACGACTGTCACCCAAAGCATCCAGCCCCCACAACCGTTCATATAAATGCTCCCGGCTGAATACCTGTTCCGGGTTGGACATCAGAAAATGGAGCAGCTCATATTCCTTATTTTTACACTCCACCTCAGCATCTCCCTGGTAGACACGCCGCGAACGGGTGTTGAGACGCAGGTTCCCGTACACAAGTTCATCTGTTTGCTCTGCTGTACGGACCTTCCCCGTTGTCCGTTCATACTGTGCCAGATTGGCTTTTACCCTGGCAACCAGTTCCGTCGGCGAAAATGGCTTGGCGATATAGTCATCAGCACCAAATCCCAGCCCCATAATTTTATCCAGGTCCTCGGTTCTGGCAGTTACCATCAGGATAGGGATATCAATCTTATCACGTATATTCCGGCAAATTTCCATGCCGTCAATCCCCGGCAGCATCAGATCCAGCAAAATCAGATCGTATCTCCCGGTAAGTGCCTCACGCATACCATCCGAACCGTCGCCAATGACCATAACCTCATAACCGTTGATAACAAGAAAATCACGCTCAACTTTGGCAATGGCCGGGTCATCCTCAATAATCAGGATATTCTTCATGTTTATCGCCTCCCGCTATGACAGGCAGTGTAATGACTACACACAACCCGCCGCCTGTGTTGTTTTCCGCATGGATTCCGCCATCCATCCGCTGGACAATACGTTCTGAAATAGCAAGCCCCAGGCCGCTGCCCTGTTCAGGATTTCGCCTGGCACGATCAGTTCGATAGAATGCACCAAACAATCTGCCCAGTTGTTCTTCCGGCACTCCGGGACCATTGTCAGTAAATGATATTTTTACTTTCATATGTTCCACCCTGCATGAGATTACGACCGCAGGATCTTCCCAGCGGCCATATTTCAGGCTGTTCTCCAGAAGATTTGTGAATACACTGCGCAGCTGCACCGGATCAATTCTGACGGTTATGTTTTCCGGAATACCGGCCAGCCGGATCTGCAGTCCGCGTTCTGCATATCCGTTCTGCACACTGCGAACATATCCGGCCAGTTCTTCATTAAGATCCGCTTCTGTCAACGATACCGGGAAATCTCCGATATCCAGCTTGGCATACTGAAACAGCTGACTGACTATATGCGCCAGATCTTTTGACTTTTCAGTTATGGTCTCCAGATATTCCTTCTGCATTGCCGCATCACTGATTATACCGGAGCTCAGCCCCTCCGCATAAGCAACAATAGCCGTAAGCGGCGTGCGCAGGTCATGGGAAATACCGGCGATCAGTTCCCTCCGGTTTTCATCATCTTTTCGCCTGGCTGCCATTAACTCCTGGATCTGTCGTGCCATCTCGTTAAAATCAGTACAAACAGCAGCAAACTCATCTTTTCCGTAATACTCAATTCGATAGTCCAGATTCCCATCCCGGATTTCATGCACCCCATTTATCAGAATATCCAATGGCCGGCTGATACTCTTGAATACAAAATAGGTCAGCAGCCGGTTTGTCGCAAAAATCACCAATATAACAATCCCCATAATGACCAGTTCAAGAAAAAAACCGGCATCCTGATCATCCACATATCCTGCCTGTCCATATTCGTAATTGGTGTTCAGTATATATAGCCGGTATTTTCCGACCGCCATAGAATACAAAGACTCATGATCCATCGTAAAATGCCGGTGTTCCGGCCGGGCAACAGCTGTATCCAGCAGTACACTGCCGGGCATCTCACCTAAAGCAGCAACCTGCTCCCCATCTTCATAGAGAACGGCAGTTACCGCACCGCTTTTGGATGGAAGTCCCCAATTCTGCAAATCAGAAAGAATCTGTTCCAGGTCTGCCTCGTCATCCCATCTGCTATGCGATTGCTGTGCAATGCGGTAAAAGAGATTGGAGTCCGCATGTGTAACATCCTCAACCCCCATCCGGCTGAGAACAACATTAATAATAATCGTTGACAGCAGGAGTCCGAGCAGAACCGGAACAATAACCATCAGTACATTTGACCAGAATAACCGGCGCTTAATCGTCAAGAATCACACCTCACTTTTTATTAATCAAACCAACTTCTTTTCAAAATAACTCACAAAAACATCTTATCATCTTTTTTCATAATTTAACATCCTTTCATAAATAAAGTTATATTGGATCATTCACATACAGTAACATCAGTCAGGATGCCCCCTCTTCTGCCGCAGTTCCATCCACACCACTGCGGCAACACCGGCCAGCAGAATCATATAAAATCCGATGCCACGGGAAATACAAAGATACGCTGTCAATCGTTCTCCCGGAAAAATTGACGCAAATGCGGAAGCGGCAACCAGCTCAGTAATACCGGCAGAACCGGGAAAGGGCAGCAAATCCACGGCTATGGTAACAGCCGCCTGCAATGCCATCAGAGGAAAGATCCCCATTGCAGTGAGCCCCATCCCGCGATAAACGATCCAACTTAACAGAAACGGCAGCAAACGTTGGATGAACGTAAGTCCTGCTGCTGCCAGGACCTTGCGCGGATTGTTCCGAAAGTACCTGACGACATTCCGGTATTCTAAAACCGCTCCTGTCAATCTGGCCGCCCGCTCCCCCGAATCAGGAAATATCCGCAGGGCAGTCAGCAAACGTTCGATACCAAGAACAATATTTTGTACAAGCAGCGGATGGAGCATTACAAGTACCAGGAGAACAACTACTACCGCATTGAGCGCCAACCCGACATAAAACAGCCAGAAGAAACTGCCAAGGCAGTCCGCCAGACTATCACGGCAGAACAGCCAGAGTAATCCGCCGATAAGAAATATAACCAGTTTGTAAAGCATTGCCACAATCATCAATACCGGTGAGCTTTCAGATACCGGAATGCCTGCATTTTTCATATAATACACCTGCATCGGCTGCCCGCCGGAAGCAGAGGGGGTAATTCCGGAAAAAAAGAAGCCTGCAAAAGACCAGCCGATACATTTATGCAGATGCACTTCCCTTCGCACAGGATGCATCAGATACCAGATCATTACGCCTTCCAGTGCAACGAATAATAACGACGTGCCGGTACCTAATATCAGCCAGGCTGTTGAAAAACGGCGAACAGCACTAAATACAGCGTCAATATCATTTGCCTGCAAAAGCATGAATGCAGTCATCACAACGAGGATGATCAGTATAAGCAGACTGACCCGGTGTTTACGCGCCATATGCAGTCCCCGCTTTCCATAAAGGCTCTGCCACTCCGGATGCCCTTCGTATTCCACCTGCACGCCTTTTAGCTCGTAAAAATCTCTTGGCGTAACAGTAGAAAAGTGTTTATCAAACAGGCGGATTCCATTATCTGCAAGCAGCCGGGCAATAAACGTCGAACAAACATAGTGATTTTCCTGATGAAAAGGCCGGTTCAGTGCCAAAAACGGCAATCCGATAATGCTGTAGCGGAGACTGTATCTGGACTGATAACAGGCCTCCAATATTTCCCGGATATTCTCCTTCTGCTCTTCCCGGCAGGAAATGCTCACCACCTTATACCGTGCATCCGGATATTGCCGGAGAATCTTCCGGGTGTTTTCCCGGACAAAACCGGCAAACAGCGGGATTGCCGGATCGCGGCGGTTAAAACTGTAAGCATATTCTAAATTTGAATCTAAAGAAAGAACCACATGGCAGTAATTGATACCAATAACACGGCGGATTATACCCGCAAAAAATCCGGGCGTATCCACTAACACAAGATACAATTTTTCCATTGCACTTCCTCCCTACTGGAACTTGACCAGCGCCCTGGCCGCCCGGTATCCTGATACAGTTGCCCGGCTGCCCAGCCGACCGGGCAGATAAGTCAGCCCGCCAACAGTCCGAAGCCGGAGTTTCCAGTAAAGACGACGGTTGGTTTCTTTTACATGCGTCCAAAGTTCCCTGCGTTTTTCCAGCGCCTCAGGTGTACCGATAAGGAGCAGATGAATCGAGGAGATCGCCAGCATGATAGATACGTTGCGAACCATATAGGACGAAAGCTTTGGATGGGCAACTGCATCAATATCGGTGCATTCAGAAACCATTTTGGTTACTTTGATCTGCTGGTCAATCCGCTTCATCATAACACTTTCATTAACAGACTGATCATCCCGTCCGATAAAGTAATGATACAGATCCATATCCAGGTAACAGATTCGTTCCACGTAAGGCAGTGGCTGGTATGCAAACAGATTATCTACATAAAAAGTATGCAGCGGCAGTTCTACACCGCTCCGGCGCAGCACCTGCGTATTAAAAATCAATGCGTGCATAATCAGATATTGCGTAGGATTAAATCTTCGCATATCACTCCACCCACAGATCCGGGAATGTTTAAATATATTCCGGTAGTGAACCGTGTGCTGTTTGCCTTCATTGAGATGGTCATAAACATAATTACACACAACCATATCCGTGGAAATATCTGTTTTTTCCCATTCTTCCAGCTGCTTCAAGACCCGTTGAAGCGCCGTTGTATCCAGCCAGTCATCAGAATCAACAACCTTAAAGTATTTTCCTGCGGCACATTTCAGTCCCGCATTGACGGCACCGCCGTGCCCTTTGTTTTCCTGATGGACGACCTTTATAATATCAGGATTCTGACGCTGGTACGCATCGGCAATTACTGCGGTGTCATCGGTTGATCCGTCATTAACAATAATGATTTCCACGTTTTCACCACCTGTCAGCAAAGTGTCAACACAACGATACAGGTAGTCCTGTGAGTTATAAGCAGGAACCGCAAAAGTTAAGTATTTCATTTTATTTTCCTCCAATCCGTTATCACAAAAGATTCAATCTTATTCCTGTAAATATTGCCAGTACAATCGTTCCAATAAATAGTCCTCCGATTAGCAGACAGGAAATAATGACTCCGGTCATGTCTTTTTTGTATTTCTTCCCGGCAAAATTACTGTTCTGCACTTTTTCATTATTAATCATTGTTTCGCCTCCTTACCTGACCATGTACATATTGTATCGGTTAAAATGCAAAAAACTGTCTCGAAATGTTAAACAGTTTTTAAACTGTGAGGCAACAAATTATTAAAATCAAAAAAGGAGTGCCATCACCCGTCTGAAGACAGGTTTTGCCACTCCCTTTTTATTATTCTTATGTTATGAATCCATATCCTCCCGTGCCTGCATCTGAGCCATTGCCTTGAGAGATTTTGTTGCCGAATCCGGCTTTTCTTTGGGCGTATATACACCGGCACAATATCTCTTCCAATCTCTTTGGAAATGAAAGGTTCCTGCTACACCACTGCTATAACCAAACAAAAAAGCTACGAATATAAAAAATCTGGATATTGCAAAATAACTGAGTTGACCATCAAGAAATGCCGGTATGTCTGCAATAAAAATGAATACTTGTCCGATAAAATACATCCCCACCAGCACCACCGCGCAAACCCGGCTGCGCAGTTTATGTACACCAACAGCTAAAACAAGAACAAGGATCGCCTCTATAACCGCTAATATATTATCTGTAGCAGAATTGAAAAATAAAAATACTACATTTACTATAAAACCGATATATCCAGTTTTTGCTCCCACCTTGACAGAGTCTTTAATGTCTTTATCCACTATTGTGTTCCAAAATTCTTTTCTACTAAATTCCATAACTGCTCCTTATTAATAATCTATTATTTTATGTCTATACGTCATCTCTATCATTAAAATAATTCTAATTTCTTTTCCAGTGTATCAATGGTATAATAATTAAGCTGTTGACTCTTTCCGGCAGGAGGGAGGTGAAATCTTGCAATTTTTATTCAACTACCTTATCTCGGTTATGGCAAATGTAACTAGCTATTACATACGCAAATGGTTAGACCGGGACAAAAAAACAATAGCTAGCCTAAAAAGAACCCTCAGAGATGGCCGTCTCTGGGGGTTCGCTTTTGTGAAAACTTGCATTTTTTCAACTACCTAGCTAATAATATATTACACCTAAATAGCAAAAATGTCAATCTTACAAAAAATCAATATAGCCAGGTTAGGTCTGTTGATTCCCTTTTATATCATTTCCTATTAAGATTTTCAATTTAATATAAGAATCATGACTTTCCCAGACTACAGCAATTATCATACTGGCGTTTATATTTATAATAAGTTGATCGCTTCATTTGCATCTCTTCCATCAATTTGAAAGGTGCAATTCGCCCGTCAAGTACACGCTGATAGGCCTTATCAAAATCTGCTTGATTCATAAAACGAGGTCGTCCCATCTTATCCCAGTCTCCCCTGGCTTTCATCTGCTCCAATCCCTCGCGCTGCCGTTTTTCTCTTTTTTGCATCTCGGAATCCGCAAAAGTTGTATAGACTTCAATCAGCATATTATTGATAAGTTCTAGCATAAGATCTCTCTGCCTATCACCCGGAAAATCCAATAATGTAGTTGCGATTTCCAGTATCATAATTCTAACACCTTTTTCTTTCAGATATTGTAATTCCTTTAATGTATCTTCTTTTTTTCGCCCTAACCTGTCAACCTCCGTAACAAGCAAACAATCTCCTTGCCGCAAAACATCATTTCTAAGCATCTGATAATTCGGACGATCAAAATTCTTTCCGGTCTGTTGGTCAGTATATAACTTAGCTAACTCAATTTGTCTGTCTCGACAGAACTTTTCTATCTCTGTAATCCCTCTATCCAGATGTTGCTCTTTTGTACTGGTTCGATGGTATCCATAATACTGCATCTCAAAAACCACCTTTCTAAGAATACTTGATTTATCATTACTCAGCAAGCCATATTGGGGGCTATAAATCATCAGATAGTATGTGCAGATCTGTAAACTGCATATATAGAATAAGACCACTCATATTATGAGCAGTCTTCTCCATATTCCATAAAATTATACTTATATAGTCGTCTGAACTTCATTTTTATAATATGATTCAATCGTATATTCTTCTCTTTTCGTCCAGTTACAAACAAAGCCAGCTGGTATAGCCTTATCAAGAATAAAATGCTTTGACATTTCAACCTCCCAACCTCTATCATAGATCCAAACTAAGGCTTTGAGACAATTTCCATCTTGGTAAAAGAAACAAACATGTTGTTTATTATTAAAAAGAAGTTCATTTTTAAACTTTTTTGTTTCTTTAGGATGCTGATAATAAACATGCTCTTCAATAATATCACTAAGGCTAACAATTGCATTTCTCAATTCATCAAATTCTTCCATTTTTACAAATTCTTCACCCATTAGATAAGCCAATGTATTAATAGCAATCTTGGCAATAACTTTTTCAGTTCCAATAATATCCTCTGTTATATTTAAATTAAAATTTATATCTCCCTCCATTGGTAAAGTTTCTTTTTTAGTACTGGAATTATTTATGCTTCGTTCTAACGCTTTACTTATTTTATCTAAATCAATATCTTGAGATGATGCTATATATACCTTTTGATTAAAGTATGTAATAAAAACACTGTCTTGGTCTTTTAAAGGAATAAAATAATATTGTTTCAATTTTGCTGCTATTTTCTCCAAAAATACATTTTTTTCAGAGATTGTCGACCTATCAATAATCAAATTGATTTCTTCATTTTTTATTTCAATTTGATTAAGTAAATGGTTGCCATGTTTATCTATATATCCCAGGTACTCTAATCCCTTCCACTTAAATAGACCAACATCAGAAGTTGATAGTTTATTCTCAGACAGACTCCCTCTCTTGCCTGGGCCTTCTACAATTCTATTAAATGAAGTAAATGATTTTTTCATAAAAGCTCTTTCTAACTTAGAAAAGTAACCATTAGCCTTATCTGATACTACTCCCTTATCTAGTTTTTGTATTCCTCCTAGTCCAGCCGGGAATACATGTTCTTGTGAATTATAAGTTAAATCTGTTTCATTTACATAATAAATACACATACGTCCTCCATTTATCAAAAACCCCCTCCGCACTGAAAATGCGAAGGGGGTTCATTTTTATGCGGTACACTTTGAGTAAAAGTTGAGTACAAACACTCACTGCTACCCACAAACCCTTGCTACGTAAGGGATCATTCCATTGTATAAGGCATCAAAGCGATATGACGTGCACGCTTAATAGCTACAGTCAAAGCTCTCTGATGTTTAGCACAGTTTCCGGTAATTCTTCTCGGAAGAATTTTACCTCTTTCGGAAACGTATCTTTTTAATTTATTTACATCTTTGTAATCGATGTCGCCATTCTTGTCACCACAGAATACGCAAACTTTTTTTCTTCTACGCATGCCGCCTCTTCTCATCTTGGCGCCATCCGGTCTATCACTTTTATTGAATGCCATTGGTACTGCCTCCTTCTCAAAAATACTCGTCTTTCAAATAATTTCTATATTAGTTGAAAGGCAAACCTTCGTCTTCTACTCCGTCCGGAATGTTCATGAATCCGTCGCCGATCGCGCTGGTAGGAGCCGGTCTGGATGTCGGCTGATATCCGCCGCCTTCACCGCCTGCACCTTTGCTGTCAGCGAATTCCTGATCATCTACGATAACTTCCGTGGTATAAACGCGCTGACCTTCTTTATTGGTATAACTGCCAGTCTGAATCCGTCCGGATACCAGGACTCTCATGCCTTGACGAAAATACTTTTCAGCAAATTCTCCGGCTCTGTCAAATGCTACAATATTGATGAAGTCGGCAGTCTGCTCGGCTCCATCCTGGCTTCTACGGCCTCTTCTGTCTACTGCAAGAGAATATCTTGCAATCGCCATAGAGCGTTCACCCTGTGAATATCTCACTTCCGGGTCTCTGGTCAATCTTCCCATAAGGATTACTCTATTCATACCATCACTCTTTCCTTTTATCTAAACTGGTCGTCTATTTACTGCTCGTCCTGTTTAACGCAAAGATATCTGATAACCGGCTCCATAATACGAATGTGGGATTCCACTTCGTTTGGACATTCTGCGTTCTCAGACTCGAATTTGATGAAATAATAAAAGCCTTCTTTCATCTTCTGGATCTCGTAAGATAATCTCTTCTTACCCCAGTCGTCAACGTTAGTTACAGTACCTTCAAAACGGGTGATATAACCCTGTACCTTTTCCAGTGCTGCTGCTCTCTCGTCGTCTTCGAGTTTTGCGCTCAGAACAACCGCTAATTCATATTTGTTCATTGCTTTACCTCCTTGTGGTCTCTGGCCCCTGTTTTCAGTATCAGGAGCAAGGAATTTTATGTGTCACGATTAATCATTTTAACAGATAAACCTAGCAATTGCAAGCCTTTTTGCGCAATCCCCTTGTACTTTTTTCCACAATCTTCCGTTCGATCATGATCTGGTGCTCACATCCCATACATTTCAGCCGGAAATCAGCTCCGACACGGAGAATTTCCCATTCATGGCTGCCACAGGGATGAGGTTTCTTCAGTTTTACGATATCGCCCACTTCATATTTCCATTTTTGTTCCATATCAGTTACCTCACTTGAAATCTTCTATGCCAGAAGTCCCGGATCCTCTCCCAGGATATCATCAATAGCCTGCAGCTCTGAGGCGGTAAACTCCATATTCTTTAATGCTGCAGCATTATCTTCCAGTTGTGCTGTGCTGCTGGCGCCAATCAGTACGCTCGTCACTTCCGGCCGGCGCAGAATCCATACCAGAGCCAGCTGTGCCAGACTCTGACCGCGTGCTGCGGCAATCTCATTTAATGCCCGGATCTTGGCCAAACGGTCTGCATCCAGATATCTGCCATTTACCGTGGTGCCTTCTCTGGCTGCCCGCGAACCATCCGGAATCCCATTTAAATACTTATTGGTCAATGCCCCCTGAGCCAACGGGCTGAATGGAATACATCCGGTTCCCGTCTCAGCCAGTACATCCAGCAGGCCTCCTTCTACCCAACGCTCAAACATGTTATAGCGGGGCTGGTGAAGCAGACATGGAGTCTTGTTCTCTTTGAGAATCTTAATTGCCTTCTTACTTTCTTCAGCGCTGTAATTGGAAATTGCTGCATATAAAGCCTTACCCTGACGAACCATATCCGACAGTGCCCCCATCGTCTCTTCCAACGGTGTCTCCGGGTCCGGGCGGTGATGATAAAAGATGTCGACATAATCCAGCCGCATCCGTTTCAGACTGGCATCAAGACTGGACATCAGATATTTGCGTGAACCCCAGTTGCCGTACGGTCCCGGCCAGAAATCATAACCGGCTTTCGTTGAAATCAGCATCTGTTCACGATACCCACTCATATCCTCGCGCAGAATCCGGCCAAAATTTTCCTCAGCCAGGCCACGGGCCGGATGTCCGTAATTATTCGCCAGATCGAAATGGGTAATTCCCAGATCAAATGCCTTAAAAATAATTGCTTTCTGTTCATCCAGTGTCTTTTCCAGACCAAAGTTCTGCCAAAGTCCAAGCGAAACAGCCGGGAGCAGAATCCCGCTGCGGCCGCTTCTGCGGTATTTCATCTCATCATATCTTGCCTCATTTGCCTGATACATCATTCAAGTCCTCCTTCGATAGAAATAATCTGTGAAAAAATCTCACCAATATTACCATTAATAATCAGATCAGCCCGTCCATCCGCCGGCGTTGCGTCCCGGTTGATCAGGACCAGTTTGTCTCCCTGATAGTAATCAATCAGTCCCGCCGCCGGGTATACCGTCAGCGAAGTACCGCCCACGATCATCATGTCGGCATTACCGATATAGGCAACTGCCTTCTGCAGAAGCTTCTGATCCAGCACCTCTTCATAGAGCACCACATCCGGTTTGATCCGGCCGCCGCAGCGGCAGACAGGAACGGCTTCCTTTTCCAGTATTTCTTCCATTGTATAGCTGCATTTACAGCGGGTACAGAAATTCCTATGTACAGAACCATGCAGTTCCAGCACTTCATGACTTCCGGCCGCCTGGTGCAGACCATCGATATTCTGGGTGATTACCGCCCGCAGCCGTCCCTGCCGCTCCAGTTCAGCCAGTGCCCGATGGGCGGCATTTGGCGAGACACCAGGGAACAGCATCCTGCCTTTATAGAATCGATAAAATTCTTCCGGATTGCTGTCATAGAAGCTGCGGCTGATAATCCGTTCCGGCGGGTACTCATACTCCTGGTTATACAACCCGTCCACACTCCGAAAGTCAGGAATCCTGCTTTCGGTTGACACACCTGCACCACCAAGAAAAACAATATTGCTGCTGTTTTCCACCCATTGCTTTAATTGTTCTATTTCTGTCATTTCACAATCACCTCAGACTATTTCATCCAAAAACACACCATGCAGCACATCAACAACATCCGCATATGGCATTGCCGCCTCCGGACAGTGGTATCCGAACAGCCACTCCGTCAGCTCACCAATGTTCATTGTCACCTCTGATGCACCGGTTTCCCCCGGCTCAAGCCATGAAGTCTGCCGGTTCAGATGCCAATTCCACTCACCATCGTTCTCCGGCAGCAAAGGATCACTGACACGAACAGGAATCACAACTTCATCATTTTTCGCCGCAGCCTCTCTGGTCAGCCGGATTGCCCGGACAAACTGCTTCAGGCACACAATTCTGGCCATGATCGCCGGTTTTGCCGCTTCGTTCTGCACGTATCCGGGTTCACACATCAGCAGGCGCTGTTCCCGCTCCTTTGTTCCCCACACACTCTGATGACCAATTACGGAACCGCCGTCATACAGGATATCGAAGGTTCCGTTCTCACTGGCCAGTTCTTTAAACAGTCGCAGCAGGTAAGTTTCATCCCGCCGCGCGTACACCTGATACCTCTGCTCCAGCCAGCGGTTCATCCAGGCGGCAATAGAGGCCACGTAAGTGCGGTTGTCGAGCCGTGAATCACCGGGAAGCAGCGGCTTGCGCTCAAGCACTCCCGGCTGTGCGTACTCCTGCTTCAGCTTCCAGACCGGCTGATCGTAAATATAAACATAATCATATGGCGTATAAATCGCAGCGGCCGCCGGCATCAAAAAGTTGAACGGCATGCCTTCTCCGGCCTGCTCTTTTAGCATCCGTTTCAGAAGTTGTCCCATATAACCCTTGCGCCGTTTATCCTTGCCGGTAGCCACGCCGACAATATAGTCACTGTACCAGACCTGGTTCCTGACCTGAATCCGGTATGGATTCATATGAATCATCGAGGCAATCTCTTCTTCATCATATAATGCCAGAACCCGGTTATCCTTTATTTTTTCTGCAAAATAATAATCATCAAATGCTTTGGAATCCTCCGGAAAGGCTTCCTCCCACAGCATTCTGCATTCCGCTTTCTGCTGATGATTTAAATATGCAATCATTTGTCACTCCTTGAAGTCCTTCTGCAGGACCAGATATTTTCTTGCGTAACCGCATGGGTTGTAAGACAGCTTGGCCTTTCTGAGACCTTCCTGTCCCAGGTCATCCTCCCGGTTGATCAGTTTGGCTTCCGGGAACTCATGGATCAAAAACTGCTGGTTAATAAACTGATACAATCCCCGCATTGTCGGGTTTGCCTTTTCAATATGAATCACCGCCATATCTTCGAGCGGATTATAACTGCCGATTGTAAATGCTTCCAATTCACCATCCACAAAAACCCCGGACATACGAACATGCAGATAAGAACAATTCTTCAGGATCTCATGGATACCTTCCACTTCATAATCCAGATGTTTCTCAACCTCATCGCCCTTTTCCTCCCGCCATTTATCAAGGAATTTCCATACCTTGTCCCGGTCAGCACAGTCCAGCTTCCGGTACTCATAGCGTCCGTCATAAGTCTTCATGAAATTATTGAGATTGTTTTTCTTCTTGTGGAGTTTCTTGCCGGCGAGCGTCCGCATCGCCTCACCATCATAAAGATAGTCCTTTAAGTCCTCCTGTTCAACCACTTCAAAACGGTCCGATTCCTTTAACTTAAGGTACTCTACCGCCTCTTCATCAGCCAGGTAGATCTTAAACGGTTTATGCAGTTCCTGATTGAAATAATCCACCATTTCATAAAAATACCGGGGCAGATCCTCTTCCCTGCACACCGGCATCGCCGAATGCATCACACCGTCTTCTTCCATCAGCCATTGAATCGCCCCCTCATCCCTGATTGCGAATCGCACCTGATAATACTCCCGCCAGATAAAGCTGTCCAGAAAAACACTGTCGCAGGTTTTATTCGGGCGCTGACAAAACAGCGGGGATAATGTATTAATGTCTTTTGCTTCCAGTTTTCTAAATGTTAAGTTCATGATTCTTCCTTTTCATCTTCTTTGTCTTTGGTTTCTAGTATACCATTTTATGCATGGATTACACAACTGGGGAATTATTTTAAAAATGGGCGAACATTTTCGCGAGGGAAAGAGGGCTGTTTGGGTGGGAATCGGCTCCGTTCGTTCACTGGGGCAGTCCTAAGATTCTAAACCGGGCTTTGCAGCGGCACCGGCTCGAAATCACGTCAAATCTGAAGATTAAACGCGCTCCTCACCTGGATTTCTGATTGGAGTACAGAAATCCTCCGCTGCAAAGCCCGGTTTAGAATCTAAGGACTGCCGACAGCTCTCTCAATGTCGCCAATTCCCACCCAAACAGCCCTCTTTCCCTTGCCATAATATTCGCTGCCGTTAGTGGGTAAAGAGCGAAAATAATGATTAAACTGTTTTTGAACTTGTCCATTTATACCGGATGCAGGTTGAAGGATACCGCAAAATGAGCGTTCCCCGGCCCGGCCTTCGGGGCTGATAACTGGCTTGAATCAGGCGCATCTGGAGGAGGATTAGAACTGCTTGACTTTCAGGACAATGTGTTATGCAGGTACGCAGCGTCTGTTTGAGCGGCCGTACTTGCCGCGAGTTAAGCGGAGTACCGGAATGCTTTTAACATTTTCCTGAAAGTCTAGCAGTTCTTATCCTCTGAAGCCGCGCCTGATTCAAGGCGGTTAACAGCCCCGGAGGCCGGGCCGGGGAACGCTCATTTTGCGGTATCCCCCGAACTAAATCAATTCACTTATTCAAGTACATACACTGCAGTCTGTGGTTTAATAGCAAATTCCAATCTGACCGGCTGTTCCCCGTCTGCCATGCTGTCCGGGATTTCAAACAGGATATAACGGCTCATGCTTTCGCCGGCGGCGAAGGTGGTTCCTTCAAAGTAATCTGATGAGGATACCCCGGCAAGCGGCTGATAGGTATTGCCTTCTTCATCCTTTATTTCCAGACTCATGTCTTTTCCTACATAGTATACCGTAGGGAACAGACGTTTTTCTTCATTGCTGAGATTCGTTATGGTAAAGCGGGTGCGCAGGAACTTGTGACCATCCTTGGCGGTGTAAACAAACATTCCTTTTTCAAATGACTTCATAACTTCATGCGATTCCAGGGTCATCTCCCAGGTTCCTACCTGAGCAGTCTCTCCGGCACCCAGGGCGCTCTGATCTGCACCATATGCCTCTGTCAGATGACGGTAAATGTCAGGTTCATTTATATTCTGATACATGAACAATAACTGATCGGCGGATACCATCGCCGGATATTCCAGTTCGGAACGATCCTCATCCGTCCGGTAGAACAGGCTGTCAGACGGACTTTCCTTTACTGTGCCAAGATGGCGAACCAGCATCCCGGAAGCCGCATCATACAGATCTACTGATGTAAATGAATAAACCTCCTGAATCTCCATAGCCGCGGATGAATTCATCTGATAAAATTCGCCTAACACATAGTCTGGTGTCAACACCAGATAGTAGTCAGCTTCTTCCAGAGTAGCGGCCGCCTGATCTTCAGGCAATGTGAGCATAAAATCACCCAACACCCGCAGCGGCTCCGGAGAATCCGCAAACTCAGTATTGTCCGGATTATGGTAGAAAGCTACTACTTTTTTGCCATCCAGTTCTACGGTTTCTGTTTCGGTTTCTGTTACTTCCTCTTTCAGATCCAGCATGTCCGGTACCACAAGATCCATTCCGGTTGAGTAATAGGTACTGCCGAGCAGTTCTGAATCAACTTTCTTGCTTTTAAAATCATCGGAGAAGTCCTGCTCATACATCGGAAACATTGTTGTTTTCATAAATTGGATATAGGCAAGGCCTTCGTTAACATCGTCAAGCCGAACCGGTTCTGTCGGTGTTCCAAAAAACGCCACGGATAAATCATAAAGCTTTTTATCCTTGAAATACCCCGCCTGCACCAGCTGTTCGCCGACTTCAGGCAGCTTTTGCGGATTGACACTCAGCCATTTATCAGCTGCTTTGGTTATGTCTTCCTTCAGACTCGAAGGGCTGTCAGGACACTCCATCGTCAGTTTCACCAGCGTGTCTCCGCTGAGTGAATCAGATGCGGCAAATAAATTCATGAAATAATTATAAGGATATGAAGCGGATTCTATCGCCTCCCAGAATCCCTCTCCGCCGTTTTCCACCTGTGCCAGAAAACGTTCGGCATATGCCGAACCAACCGGATATTCAGCTGCAAATATGTCATCGCCTCTTGCTATCTCAATACGGTTGTCCAAAACATAGTTTGTACCGTTTATATTTGTTCCGTCCTTGTTATAAACCGGAACTGTTTGTTCATTGTCTGTCATGTAGTTCTGATATTCCAGTTCACAGAGCAGAACTGTGGCTTTAAATTGCTGGTTGAGTGTTGTACTTTCATCGCCGGCTGCTTTCTCCAACTCTGCAATATCAAGTTCACTCTTGTTTGTTTTTACATATTCTCTGATACTTCCGTCAGAAACTGCCTTTTTCCAGACTTTGTCATATGTACCGCCTGATGCAGATCCGCCGCCGCCCTGACAGGCTGATAGAAAAACTGCCAGCGATGCGCCGAGTACTGCTAAAATAACATGATGTCTTTTCATTACCCTTTACTCCCTCACTTCTATATATTAGTGTTACCTGAACATCATAACACACTAATATACGAAATAAAATCCCTTGCCGGCTTTTAAATATTAATCGCAAGCAATGTCGATAAAAAAAGAGCCATCTTGATATGACAGCTCCTTTTTAACTCATATTATAATATCATATTTAGAATCAATAGTTCTACTACACCTACACCGGACATCACCATCGAGACCGCTGTCTTACACTTCAGCTGGTCTTTCATATCCGTCAGGCCGAACATACCGTTAAATACCCAGAATCCGCTGTCGTTGAAGTATCCGAAGGATATCGCACCGATACAGCAGGCTTGGGCCAGAAGCACCGGGCTGACACCAAGCATGGAGATGAGCGGTGCGGTCAGGGATGCTGCGGTGGTGATTGCTACGGTTGCGGAGCCGAGGGCGATTCTCATCAGGGCGGCGATGATTACCGGGATCAGGATTGCCGGGATTGGCCAGCCCATTACCATGGTACCTAATACATCGCCGATACCACTTACTTTTACAACGTTTCCAAGGGAACCGCCGGCGCCGGTGATCAGCATGATGATGCCGGTGTCTTTAATGCTGTCGTTCATGACGCTGATGATTTCGTCTTTGCTGTATTTGCTTCCAAGTCCGTATACTGCCAGTACGGTTCCTATTGCGAGTGCTACGATCGGAGCACCAAGCAGGCTGATCAGTTCATAGACGATACCGCTTTCGATGCCGGTCAGGCTGATACCGGTTTTACAAAAGATTAAAACCAGCGGTACTACAATCGGGGCAAGTGAATTCCACAGTCTCGGAAGCTCTTTTGTGTCCATGATGGAATCGAGTTCTTCCATTGTTTTTATGTACTCTTTTTTGAAGTCTTTGCGTTCAAAAGATCCGTCTGTATGGGCAATCTGATAGATGTGTTTTCCTACCCATTTTGAATACAGAACACCGGCGATGAAGATCGGGATTGATAATGCGGTACCAACCAGAATCATCTGGCCGACGTCTACGCCCATCATTCCGGCTGCTGTCAGCGGTCCGGGAGTCGGCGGTACCATGCTGTGGGTACACTGCAGGCCGCAGGCTAAGGCCAGGGCCAGACCGATTACGGATTTTCCGGAAACTCTTGAGAGCGCTTTACATAAAGGGGCAAAAATTACGATGGCGGAATCGGCGAATACGGGGATGGATACGATCCAGCCGGTGACCCCAAGCGCCCACTCTTCTTTGCCTTTGCCGATTAGTTTGATAAATGTATAGGCCAGACGTTCAGCTGCTCCGGATTTTTCCAGAACACCGCCCATCATGACACCGAGACCGATTATGATACCGGTGCTTTTTAATGTGTTGCCAAAACCATCCTGAATTGCCGTAATTGCATCACCAGGTGCCATTTTCCCGACAAGACCTGCGATTAATGCTGCCAGCAGCAATGCGATAAATGTATGTGTTTTCGTCTTCATGACCAGAATGATCATGACTGCTATTCCTAAGAACAACCCTAATAACATTTGAATTTCATGTGACATCTTACCATTCCCTCCTTAATTTAATGAGATCTTATCTGATCAGACAAGGTTTCTTATGATTAAACTTCCATCCCTGAATCAGGTACTTCATTACTACTGAATCGTCACGTCCCCCCAGACAATGATCCAGATATAGCTGGTGGGCCTTTTTGATCTGTTCCATATCAACTTCGATTCCCAGGCCCGGTTTCTTCGGCACTTCAATGCAGCCGCCGACAATCTGAAGGGGTTCTTTTGTCAGTCTTTCAAGTCCTTCCTGCCAGATCCAGTGTGTATCCAGGGCATTGTATTCGCCCGGCACTGCTGCTCCGACATGGGTAAACATTGCCAGTGAAATATCAAAATGATTGTTTGAGTGTGATCCCCAGGTGTAGCCAAATTCGTGACACATCTGTCCGACTCTTACCGATCCGGCCATGGTCCAGAAGTGGGGATCTGCCAGAATGATGTCTACTGCCTGTGATTCGAGTGCATGGCCGACCTCTCTCCAGTCAGTTGCAATCATGTTGGTTGCAGTTGGAAAACCGGTACGGCGTCTGAATTCTGAAACAATTTCACGGCCGGAGTAAACGCCTTCGGCTCCGCACGGGTCTTCGCAGTAAGTAAGAATCCCCTGCATTCCTTTGACATATTCGACAGCTTCTTCGAGCAGCCAGCCGCCGTTAGGATCCAGATCGATGCGAGCATCCGGGAACTCTTTTTTTAGTGCACGGATGACATCCATTTCTTCGTTTCCGGCCAGTACACCACCTTTTAATTTGAAATCTTCGAAGCCGTATTTTTCCTGAGTTGCTTTTGCCATCGCTACGATGGTTTCTGCGTCCAGAGCTTCTTCGTGACGCAGACGGTACCAGTCACAGTCAGAGTTTAGCTCTTCATCGTAGGGAAGGTCTGTCTTGTTTCTGTCGCCGACAAAAAACAGGTAGCTGAGCATTCTGACTTTGTCACGCTGCTGTCCTTCACCCAGCAGTTCACATACCGGAACGCCAAGGAACTGGCCGAGAAGGTCAAGACATGGAGCTTCAATTGCTGTAACCACATGCACTCCGGTACGAAGATCGAAAGTCTGATTCCCTCTTACGTCCTCTTCACCTTTTGCATCCAGATGTGCTTTTACTTTCAGCAGTGTGCTTTTATATCTGGATACCTGAGTTCCCACTACCAGGGGAATGCATTCTTCCAGGGCGTCTGTGATTTTTTTGCCGCCCGGTACCTCACCGACTCCGGTCCGGCCCTCACTGTCTGTCAGAATTACAATATTTCTGGTGAAAAACGGTGCGTGTGCGCCGCTAAGATTCAACTCCATACAATCTTTGCCCGCAACGGGATACACTTCCATTTTTGTAATTGTTGGTGTCATTTGCTTTGATCTCCTCTCCATTTTGAATACTTTTTTTAACTGCTGGTCATAACTGGTAATTACCGGCTATTCATATAGTCATTTCATTTAACGTACTTGTTCTTTTGTTACTTTTATTGTATAAAATATATATGCCGCAGTCAAATTACTAGTATCGTGACAATGACTAAGTTTTTCTTAGTCACCGTAAAGAGGAGGATACCTATGGACCTGAAACAGTTGAACTATATAGTCAAAATAGCGGACGAGTGCAGCATTACCAAAGCTGCCGAACAATTATACATCTCCCAGAGCGGACTGAACCAGCAGCTGCTGAAGCTGGAACATGAACTGGGCATTCAACTGTTTCACCGCAATAAGAATGAACTCCGCTTAACGGAAGCAGGCAAAGTCTATGTTGACTATGCCCGGCAGATCCTGCTGCTGAAGCAGGAGGCTTATGATATTCTGAATGACATGGTGGATAACAAGGTGGGAAAACTCACGGTAGGACTGACCCCTGAACGCGGAATCAATATGTTTATGGATGTTTATCCGAAATTCTATGAACGTTATCCAATGATTACGGTGGAACCGCAGGAGATTAATGTCCGGACACAGCAGTCACTGATCACGAAAGGATATCTCGATTTTGGTTTTGTTACTTTAAATGAAAGCGACAAAACCAACAATGAATACATTCATATTTATTACGAAGATGTGCTGCTGGCTGTTTCGCGTTCAAACCCGCTGGCAAAACATGCGGCACCGCCCGGCCAGCCATATACAACCGCAAACTTCTGTGACTTCAGAGATGAGCCGTTTGTTGTTATGCCGAAGAACTCAACCTTTCGGCAGATTGTTGATACGGCCTTTGAAAACTCCGGAATCACGCCTCATATTTTGCTGGAAACAGCAAGCAACCTGACCCTGTGCAACATGGTAAAAAATAACCTGGCCTGTGCTGTGATATCAGAAAACTATGCCAGAGATGCGGATGATGTTGCCTATTTCTATCTGCCCGGCCGCCCTTTATGGGAGCTTTGTGCCTCCTATAAAAAGGGACATTATCTTACCAAGGCAGGAAAATATTTTATTGAACTTGCGATTGAGTACTACCACAGGGTTGCAGCGCAGACCCGGCAGAACTTTACCGGTCCATTTTAAATATAGAAGTTCTTTATATATAATAATGAAATAATCAATTTTTACATCGTTTACCTGTATGTTATACTGAAAAAGCATTAAACTTTCCAACCCCAATTAGACATCTTGCACAATCAATCACAAGAAAAGAACAGGAAGGTTTAAAAAACATAAAGGAGCGGGTAAAATGAGTAAAATGATGAAACAAAAACAGCCTGTGTCGGTCGTCAGGAAAATGATGATTGCTTTGGTCAGCGGGTTAGCTGTCGGTATCTTCTTTTTATTTTTAAGAGAACAGCTGCTATCCAATGGAAACGAAGAGACATGGTCACTTATCAACAAGCTGCTGTTTCAAGACATTACAGCCAAAGACGGAGTAAGTGCAATCGGCATCTTTTACATTGTCGGCCAAATCTTTATGCGCGGTCTGCAGCTTGCTATCGTACCGTTAGTTCTGGTTTCTCTCAGTCTTGCCTTGTGCAGTATCTCAAATGCATCTAAACTGGGACGTATTGCCGGAGGAACAATCCTTGGTTTCTTTTGTTTTTATGTGGTCGGTGCATTTCTCGCCTGCCTCGTTGCCTACGCAGTAAAAGCTGCCGGATTTTTTAATGTTGTTCTGCCAAGCGAAGCTGCTGCTGAAACTGCTGCAATCGATGCCTTTAACCCACTTGCCGTTGTAGTCAATGCAGTACCCGGCAATATCACTGCTGCCTTCAGCAGCAATAACAGTATTCTGGCCGTTGTTGTTGTCGCTATCCTGCTGGGGTTATGTATCAATCATCTGGGAAGTAAAGCAGAGGCACTTAAAAATGTTCTTGAAAGCGGCAATGAAGTAATCCAGCTGTATCTGACTTTCTTAATCAACAAACTTGGCCCGGTCGCCATCTTTTGTCTGATCTCACGCACCTTTGCGATCTACGGGGTCGAATATATCGCTCCGGCAGCCGCATACATAGTTTCTGCTATGCTCACACTATTTGTGCTGGTAGTAACGATCTATCCGATCGGCATCTATCTGACAACCGGTCTTAACCCATTTAAATTCCTTAAGAAAATTGCCAAGGTGGGCATCTTTGGTTTCTCGACAAACTCTTCTGCTGCCACACTGCCGCTTAATACCCGGACCTGTCTTGACGAACTTGGCTGCAGCGAGGAAATTACCAGTTTTGTTCTGCCTACCGGTATGACGATTAATATGAACGGAACGACCGTTATGCATATGTTTGCAGTTACCTTCATCGCTACTTCTGCGGGAATTGAGGTGACACCTGCTAATATGATCGTAATGGCCTTCCTTTCTATCTGTGCCTCCGCCGGAACTCCTGCTATTCCAATTGCCGGAACTACCATGATCTTTACGGTTCTGTCGGGTATGGGATGGACTTCGGAAGCCTGTCTGATTGGATACGCATTGATTGTAGCAATTAACAGGCCGGTTGAGATGGCATTGCTGCCGCTGAATGTAATTGGTGATGCTGCTACTAATGTGATTATTAATGCCAGGGAAAAGGAATTGAATAAGGAGATTTATAACTCATAATTTATTCTATAAAAGAAAAATGCCGTACCCGATTGACAGGTGCGGCATTTTCTATTGATATAACGCTCTGGCCCGGCAGACTGAAAAACAATTATTCCGGACTCTTAACTTCAATCCCGTCTATGTACAGACTGTTTCTGATCTGTCTGACAAAAGCAAGGGCTTTGGCGCCGTCACCGTGAACGCAGACCGAATCAGCCCTGATCGGGATGTCACAGCCGTCAATCGAAGTGACCACACCATCTTTAACCATTCGGATGATGCGGGCGATTGCCTGGTCTTCATCTTCAATAACGGCACCCTGCTGTCCGCGCGGCACCAGGGTGCCGTCACTCTTATAAGCGCGGTCTGCAAATACTTCACTGATAGAAGCAAGACCGGTATCCTGTGCCGCAGCAATCATCTGGCTGCCGCTGAGTGCCAGTAACCGCAGCGAAGAATCTGCTGCTTTCACGGCTTCGCAGACAGCCATGGCCAGTTCATAATCGTTACCGGCCATATTGTAGAGAGCACCGTGTGGTTTGACATGGCTAAGCCTGATTCCGGCAGCATGACAAAAAGCCTGCATCGCTCCGATCTGATACAGAACATAAGCTTTTGCTTCCGCCGGTGATACCTGGATATTCCTGCGGCCAAAACCGATCAGATCAGGGAAACCGGGATGAGCTCCGATACTCACCTGATGTTTGCGGCAAAGGCCGACGGTTCTCTCCATCACTGCCGGATCACCGGCATGAAACCCACAGGCTATATTAGCTGAGGTAATGTATGGTATAACATCTTCATCCATACCGATCGTATAGGCACCAAAACTTTCTCCCAGATCACAGTTCAGGTCAATTCTCAACATATCTGCACCTCTTTTTTCACAATTTAAGTTCAGCATTTTTGACATCCGTTATAAACATATGTCCGGGTGCATGCGTGATCGCAAACTCCGGCTTTGACTTCATAACTACTGCCTGCGGTGTGACACCGCAGGGCCAGAATACCGGCACTTCTCCGTCCTTTATCGTAACCATGTCACCATAATCAGGATGGTCGATATCGATAATGCCGATCTGCTCCGGAGAGCCAATCTGAACCGGGGCACCATGGACTCTTGGCATGGCAGCCGTAACCGAAACCGCTGCCGGAACCAGATGATGGGGCACCGGACGCATACTGACAACCATGTTGCCGGTGAACATTCCCGCCGGAGCACAGGGTATATTGGTATTATACATTGGAACATTTACCCCTTCTTCGATTTGCCTGACGGGGACTCCGGCCTCAAGCAGATCAGCCTCAAAAGAAAAGCTGCAGCCAATCAGAAAGCTGACCAGATCATCCTCATGCGCTTCGAATAATTCTGAAACATCCGTACATTCCCTGCTCAGAACACCATGTTCATAAATCCGGTAGCGGGGGAAATCACTGGCAACATCACTATCTTTTCCAAACACCGGAAAATTCCGGCTGCCGGCATCTGCTACTTCAAGCAGCGGGCAGGCCTTTGGATTGCGCTGACAAAAAAGCAGGAAATCCCAGGCATATTCTTTAGGCAAAATCACCAGATTTCCTTGTGCATATCCACTGCACATCCCCGTTGTTGGTGTATCAATGACACCACTGCGTATTAATTTTCTGACGTTTTCCGGTTTCCAGTCTTCGTACTGCATGTTCCTGTTACCTCCAGTCTTTATTTAACCCCGTTGTCTTTCCTGTCTGCAGATATTCACGCAGACGTCTCAGCTTTAAATCCTCTTTGCGGTGTGCAGCCATGGCTGCTTCCGGAGTTATGTATTTGAAAGCGGTAAAGTCTCCTGGTTTCAGCTGGGCCAAAGCCGGGATGTCAACACTGATGACTGTCCCGATCTTCGCATAACCGCCTGTCGTCTGGTGGTCTGCCATCATTACGATCGGCATTCCGTTTGAGGATACCTGAACGGATCCTTCCACAATTCCATCGGATATAATGCCGGAATCTCCCCCCATCGCCTCAATTGCAGGTCCCTCCAGCTTATTTGCCATCCGGTTGCAGTCAGCACCCAGACGATATAAGCTGTGTTCAAAAGTCCACCTGCCTTCCGCAGTAAATACCTCTTCCTGCGGTCCCGGTACTACCCGCAGCATAACGCAGCGGCGGTCACCGGTGATCCGGTATGGATTGGAGGGAAGCCGCATCCAGACATCATCTTCCCCGATCCCCATGCGGCTGCGACAGCGGCGGACTTTTTTCTGGAAACGATGAATCTGCTTCGTATCACCACCAGTCGGAATCACATCGCCGGCTGCCAGGGCCCGACCCTGAAAGCCGCCAAGCCCGCATTTCAAATTAGTTGACCGGCTGTTCATCACCACCGGCACATCCACTCCGCCCAAAACCGCCAGATAGGAACGCAGTCCACAAACTGCAGTTCCAAGTACAAGGTTATCCCCAGTCTGTACATCAACCGGTGTGTATAAAGGTATCCGTGTTCCGTTCAGCTCAGGCAACATATCGGCACCGGTCACTGCGATGACCTCGGGTGAAGTAAATTCTATGCTGCCGCCGGTTAAGGTGAACTCAATCACTGCCGTCCGCTCCGGATCTTTATAATTGCCGGCCAGAAGATTTGCCAGCCGCGCGGCATATTTATCACAGGCACCGTTTTCCTGAATCCCCATGCCGGCATAGCCGCTTCGGCCGTTGTCCTGTACTGTTGTCAGAAGTCCTGGCGAAATGATATGTAATGCCATTGTTATATTACCTCATTTCCTGTTTCCTGTTGATTTCCTGATATTCTTCCGCTGAAATCGGGATAAACCGGATCGAATCGCCTGCTTGATAAGGGATATCACCGCCCTGTTCAGGGCGGTATAACTTTAACGGCGTGCGCCCGATCAGCTGCCAGCCGCCCGGAGATTCCATCGGATAGATTCCGGTCTGGGAACCGCCGATTCCTACCGACCCGGACGGAATTCTGATCCGCGGATCAGCCAGCCGGGGTGTTTCAAGCCGGTTGTCCATACCGCCAAGATAAGGAAATCACGGCAGAAATCCCAGCATATAAATACGGTAAATACGTCCCGAATGAAGTTTGATTACCTCCTGCTCTGTCAGACCGGTATGTTTGCTTACAAACGGAAGATCTGCGCCATAGACACCACCGTAACAGACCGGAATATCAACTGCCTTTGTCTCCGTATCTGCCGTGACGACCACATCCTCTGCCATTGTCTGAAGCACTTTGGCCATCTCACGGTAGCCGGTCTGAAGCGGATCATAGTAAACCAGAACCGAAGCAAACGCAGGCACAACCTCAAGTATATCCATTCTTCCGTATCCCGCAATTTTGCGCCCCAAAGCTGCGGTTCTCTGATTGATATCCTCAGCAATCACATTGCCCATCTCAATTAAAACTGCCCGGTCTCCCACCGGCTTCAGTCTTGGAAAAATCTCCATCCGCTGCGCCTCCTTTTATGAAAAGAAACCTTTCTCCAGTACCGGTCCAAACCAATGCTCCGACTTATCGGAATACCGTACTGCATACGCCGTACACTGCCGCATCAGGCTGACAATTCCCGTATTCATCCGGGTGTCAAAGCCGTCAATCCCCGGCAGCAGTGATCCCGTCATGTCAATCATGCCGCTCCGTGCCGCCACTCTCATAACCTCTGCTTCCATGTCTTCCCGATGCAGGATTTCCATATCCCGCCGCAGGTAGGCGAGTGCCGCCATCAGGCCGTAACACCCCCAGTCAGAACAGGTCGCCGTGATAATATAATCAGCCGAGCTGGCTGCCAGAGTCCCGCCGCCGCAGCCGCACTGACATTCTCCCTCGGCAGTAAAAGGAATATATTTTTTGACATGTTCTGCAATTGCTCCCATGCCGATTTCATTGCCCAGATCACCGATTGCGATATTCAAAATCCCTTTTTCCCTGATCAGATTCCACAGAATATCGGTTTTGGCTTCCAGCTCGGTCACCCCCATCCCGACTGCGTTATGGTAACAGCCGCAGCGGTTGGCCCCCGGTGCCTCCACCGCAATAACCGCCGCCGGATTCGCCTCAGCCAGCAGCTTCCGGGCCTGATCCGCTGCCATATCTTTGTCTTTGGTAAACGGATATACTCCCATACAAAGCGGCAGATCCATCGCCGTTTTTAAATCATCATAGACATGGAGCCCGACCACACTGGCACATTTTTTAACTGCTTTGACGCAGTCATCGGGACAGACAATGATTGGTTTTGCACCAAATGCCATAACCAGGGCACGGGCCAGAAGCATCGAACTGACCATACCGTCCATCTCCGGCACCTTGTGCGGCAGCAGGACAAAACCGGTTATGATATACACCGGATCACCTTCCCGGATCGTATCGCACAAGGCCTGTGCCGCCTTCATCGTCAGCGGTTCCCCCATTTTACTGCGGCTGCCTTCATACAAAATACGGCAGACACCATATCCGCGGGGATCGAGATTCATCAGCGCATCGAGGTTTTCACCAACATTGTGTTTCTCCAGCTCTTTTCTGTCCATTAATGTTATAATTCCCTTCTATAAACATTCACGCCCGGTTTCGGTCAGATATTCTGCAATCACCGCATCCTGTATCCGTTTCAAAGTTTCGGGATCCCGTCCGCCGGCCGGCTGCCCGTTTATTTCGTTAACATGCAGACAGAAATTGGATGAAGATGTCACGATAATCTCGTCTGCCGCCATTAATTCACTCAGCGTAAACGCACGCTCCATCACCATAATCCCTAACCGGTAACAGGCTTCAATCATATGCGTTTTGGCAATGCCGCGCAGAATCAGGTTATCATTGGGATGTGAATAAAAAACACCATCCTTTAATATGGAAATATTGCTGTGAGCACATTCTGTCACTATCTCTTTGCGATGCAGAACGGTTTCAAATGCACCTCTGCGCTGTGCTTCCTGAGAGGCCATTACCGACGGCAATAAATTAAGTGTCTTGATATTACAATGCAAAAACCTGGTATCTTCACCGGTTATCAGTTTAACCGCCTCTTCAGGATTACGCAGCTTATTCGGCCGGATCATAACCCATAGCTTTCCCGCCATGGTTTCTTCATATACATGATTCCGCGGTGCCGCACCCCTGGTAATCTGCCAGTAGACAAAATTGGTATCTGCATCCGCTTGAGCAAGTAATTCTGTCAAAAGTTTCCCCAACTCCTCTTTCGGCATCGGTATTTTAATATCCAGTGCTTTGGCACTCGAGTAAAAACGGTCCAAATGTTCCTGGAGCAAATAAACAACACCATTTGCACCTACCGTGGCATCATAAACACCGTCACCGAAAAAATGAACCCGGTCGTTAAACGGCACCATCAGCTCATCCGGTGTTCCGGTTTTCCCATCATAATAAGCAAGCTCTTTCATCCTTTTATCCTTCTTTCCTGATTCCAAATTTCAACTGAATATATTCTTTGATTAATTCCACACAATTATCCAGCCCTGCACTGGCTGTATTCAGGCAAAGGTCATAATTTTCCGGATTCTTCCAGACCTGGCCGGTATGATAAGTATAATAGGAATTGCGGTATTTATCCAGTCTGTCGATATATTTTTCAGCGGCTGTACGGCCAATGCCCTGCCGCTCCATTTCCCGGCTTACGCGAAATTCATACGGGGCATCCAGATAGACCGATACAACATTTGGTCTGTCCTTCAAAACAAAATCGGCGGCCCGGCCGATACAGACATAGGATTCCTGGTCCAAAAGCTTTCTGAGGACTTTCGCCTGGTAATTAAACAGGTTTTGATCCGATATAAAGTTGCCGCTCTCCGGCGGAATCATCTCGCCGTTATAAATGTGCTGTGAAACCCGGTAAAGCAGCGTTTTCTTTGTATTTTCATCGGCATTGGCAAACAGGCTTTCATTAATCCCGCTGTCCTCTGCCGCCAGCCGAAGGAGCCTGCGGTCATACACATCGATCCCGTAATCGGCAGCCAGCTTTTTTCCGATATAGCTTCCGCCTCCGCTGCCGCAGGTACGGGTAATTGCAATCGCAAAATAATTTGTTTTTTCTGCCATCTCAGTCCCCTCCTATTGTCCCAGGTAGGCTTTTCTTACCCGGTCGTCTTTCAGCAGGTCTCTGGCCTTGCCTTCTATCGTGATTTTTCCGGTCTCAAGGACGTAAGCCCGGTTTGATATTGCCAGGGCCATGCGGGCATTCTGTTCAACCAGAAGGATCGTAATGCCGTTTTTATTGACTTCTTTAATAATAGAAAATATTTCTTTTACCAGCAGCGGTGAAAGTCCCATCGACGGTTCATCCATCAGAATCATTTTCGGCTTTGCCATCAGTGCCCGGCCAACTGCAAGCATCTGCTGTTCACCGCCTGACAAAGTACCGGCCAGCTGTCGTTTGCGCTCCTTCAGACGGGGAAAACGTTCGTAGACCTCCGCCATCGTTGTTTCCATTCCTTTTCCATCTGCAAAAGCCCCCATTTCCAGGTTCTCTGCCACACTCATCTGCGGAAAGATATGGCGTCCTTCCGGTACATGAGCCAGTTTCAGGTTAATAATACGGCTCGGTTCGGTTTTTCGCAGATCTGCACCGTCGAACCGTACTTCACCCGAATCCGCTTTTTCCAGGCCTGAAATAGTTCTTAAAATTGTTGTTTTGCCCGCTCCGTTTGCACCGATCAGCGAAACGATTTCACCCTCGCCGACCTGCAGGGAAGCTCCATGGATGGCGTGTACCGCACCATACGATACGTGTAAGTCCTTAACTTCAAGCATTTACTGCCACCTCCTCACCGTCATCATCATCTTCTTCCCTGCCCAGGTAAGCCTCAATCACATGCGGATGACCGGCAATCTCTTCTGGTGTCCCCGTTGCTATTGTAGTACCAAAATCAAGCACCTGAATCCGTTCACAGATCTTCATAACAAGACTCATATCATGTTCGATCAAAAGGACCGATATCTTAAATTCATTTCTGATATAATGAATAATATCCAGCAGTTCCTCGGTCTCCGTCGGGTTCATCCCGGCCGCCGGTTCATCCAGCAAAAGCAGCTTCATATCCGTTGCCAATGCTCTGGCTATCTCAAGGCGGCGCTGCTGTCCATATGGCAGATTGGCCGCCAGATCTTCTTCTTTTCCGCTCAGGCGGACGATCCGCAGCAGTTCTTTGGCCCGGGCTGTGATCTTCTCTTCTTCCCGCCAGTAAACCGGAGTTCGGAATACTGCATGATGCAGTCCATAAGTCAGCCGGCTGCTCATTGCTGCCCTGACATTGTCGATCACCGACATTTTTTTGAACAGGCGGATATTCTGAAACGTTCTGGCGATTCCGGCATCTACAATCTGATGCGTTTTTTTGCCGTTCATCCGCTGACCGTTCAGAAAGAGTGACCCTTCCGTTGGTTTATAGACACCGGTAATCAGGTTAAATACCGTGGTTTTTCCGGCTCCGTTCGGACCGATCAGGCCGACCAGCTCGGACGGTCCGATCTCAATGTTAAAATCATCCACCGCTTTCAGGCCGCCAAACTGAATTCCCAGGTTCTGTGTTTTTAATACCGGCACAACTGCCTCTGCCATCTCACGCACCTCCCTTTGCTTCTTTTACCGCTGTCAGGTGCTGTTTTTTCTGACGCCGGCTTTTAAATATCCGGACCAGCGAAAAATCCCAGGCACCAAAGATTCCGCCCGGCTTAAAGATCATAACCAGAATCAGGACCACCGAATAGGCCAGCATCCGATACTGTGAAAACTGCCGCATAACCTCCGGCAGTGAGGACAGAAATGCCGCACCGATAATTGACCCGGTCAGCGATCCGGTTCCGCCGATAATCACTTCCGAAAGAAGCTCAGCCGAATACATGAAGTTAAAGTTTGTCGGGATCATCGCTGTCATATAATGTGCATAGATACCGCCGCCGACACCGGCAAAAAATGCCGCTACGGCAAACGTCAATACTTTATAATAAGTGACATTGATTCCCGACGCCGCCGCGGCAATATGATCCTCCCTGATCGCCCGCACGGTCCTTCCGAAACGGCTTCTGACATACATATA
Organism: Lachnospiraceae bacterium; assembly: GCA_032073745.1. GTDB lineage: Bacteria > Bacillota > Clostridia > Lachnospirales > Lachnospiraceae > Brotaphodocola. The sequence goes on from DAMAMW010000021.1 coordinate 44,522, forward strand.
CATAATCGTAACACAGGCCGCCATAATCCAAAAGCACCAATAAAAATCCGACAGCTTTAATATACCGCTCATTGTCTTACCGCCGCCGGTTATCTCAAAATTGCAGAAACAAACCCTGATAATTTCAGCAAAAGCGACTGTTACTATAGCCAGATAATCACCACGCAGACGCAGTGCCGGTATACCAACCAGTACTCCTGTAATTCCTGCAGCAATACCGCCGGCCAGCAGCGCCACCAGAAACAGGCCGATATCCGGCAGCCCCTTTCCGGCCAGTGCCCCCGATACAATCGCCGAAGTATATGCACCAACCGACACAAAACCGGCATGGCCAAGGGAGAATTCGCCCATACAGCCCACCACCAGATTCAGCGACGCCACCATGATGATTGTATAGCAGGCAGTTGTACACATCCCCTTAAAATACTGGGTGGAAGCACCAAAGATCCCCGACTCAAACAAAGCAGTTAAAATAAGGAAGACCAGTAATACTCCCAGAAAATTTACGAAGTAAGAAACCCGATATGCTTTTTTCATCCGTTCTCCTCCCTAAACTTTCTCGCCGGCATTCTTACCCAGGATACCGGACGGTTTGACCAGCAGAATAATAATCAGAATACTGTATGTAATCGCCTCATACCATCCCGGTGCAAACAGCTTGACAAATATCTCAATCAGACCTACTAAAACACCGCCGAGCATTGCTCCCGGAATCACTCCGATGCCGCCCAGAACTGCGGCAATAAAGGCTTTGATGCCCATCATGGAACCCATATCATTGGTTACCCGCGGATATTTGGCACAATACATCAGGGCGGCAACTGCTGCCAGGGCGGAGCCGATTGCAAATGTGACAGTAATGATCCGGTTTACATTGATTCCGGTCAGAATCGAAGCATCCTTATCCTGCGGCACGGCCCGCATTGCTTTACCTAATTTCGTATTTTTAACAAACATCTGCAAAGCAATCATCATGGCCACACCGATTACAATCGTCAGAATCACATTCAGCGGTAACGTCACTCCCATAAAACTAATACCCGGCAGATCAAATATTTTCTGGACATTGTGCGGCTTGGCACCGAACAGCACCATCGCCAGGTTTTCCAGAAACAGGCTCATGGCCAGCGCCGTAATCAGTGCTGACATCGCGCCGGCTTTACGCACCGGTTTATAAGCAATCACCTCAACCAGGACACCGACTGCAGCACACACTACTATGGCAAGAAACACCGAGATCCATGGCGGCATTCCGGTATTGATCATCAATGGTATCGTGTAAAACAAAGTATAGGAACCGATCATGATAAAATCCCCGTGGGCAAAATTGATCATCCGGATAATCCCATATACCATGGTATAGCCAAGGGCGATCAGGGCATATATCGCACCCTGATTCAACCCGTTAATCAGACTCTGGATAAACAGTGAAAATGTCATATCAATTTCCTCTCTTTCTCTCCGCTTACACTTCTTTTACTCCTGAGTGCCTGCCGGGGAAAGGGTCATCATCCACTTCACAATTCCGTCCTCATACGTATTGATCGCCACCGATTTTTCCGGATCACCGTTTTCGTCCAGGGTAAAGGTACCGCCCACACCGGTAAATGTCATACCGGTCATTCCATTGACCAGGGAAGCCGTATCCGATCCGCTGCCATTTTCAGCCGCTGCCACCAGCATATAGACTGCATCGTAATAAAGTGCCGCACATGCATTCAGGCTTTCCGTTCCATAGGTCTCACTGTATTTTGATACGAAGTTGGCAACCGCCGGAGCCGTATCCTCTGATGAATAATGATTGGTAAAATAACAGTTTACAAATTTATCTTCCATACCGGTAGTATCAGCCCCATCCCAGCCGTCACCGCCCATGATCGCGCCTTCAAAGCCGGAATCCCTGGCTGCTCCGACCAGCAGCGGAACCGTATCTAAAAAGCAGGGATAGAAAAGGAAATCAGCACCTTTGGCTACTACCTGGGAGGTCTGGGAAGTAAAATCGGTGTCCTTTGTCGTACACTCGCCGACATAAACAATCTCAATTCCGTTTGCTTCTGCATTTTCGATAAATGCGTCTTTTAACCCATTTGAATAATCATCATCCTTGGCATAGATTACTGCCGCTTTCGACCATCCCTTTTCAGTTACAAACTGTGCTGCCATCTTGCCCTGATACGGATCGATAAAGCAGTCGCGGAAAATGGAATCCCCTTTCAGTGTAACGTCCTTGTTGGTTGCACCGGTTGCCACCAGCAACATACCATCTTTTGAAGCCTGCTCAGCAATCGGCAGTGTTACCGATGAGAAAAAGCAGCCGATCACCGCATCCGGACTATCCGGAAGCAGGCTGTTGTAGGCATTGATTGCCTGTTTGGCATCACTCGCATCATCGACGATCTTACCGCCGTTTACGATCTCAACCTTATAAGGAGAATCGCTGGCATTAATTTCTTCCGCTGCCATTGTTACCGCATTCTGGGCTCCTTCCCCATAAATCGCAGAACCGCCGGTCAGGGAACAGATCGCACCGATCCGGATTACATTGTCACTCCCGGTTTCAGTGACTGCCGTCGTTCCACCAGCCTCTGCCGATGCAGCATCCGATGTTGCTGTCGTAGCTGCTGCCGCAGCCGAAGTTCCTGTCCCCGCCGCACTCTGCTGAGCTGATGAGCCACACCCAACCAGTACGCTGGCCGCCATTGCTGTAGTAAGAATTGCCGATAAAATTTTCTTTTTCATAATCGTGTCCTCCTCTATTTTTGCCAGAAAACCGTTTCATGGAAAAAGGAGCTTCCCGCTGCAAATGCAGCAGAAAACCCCTTCGTTTTCCAAAAACAAAAGGCCGCAGCTGCGGTTAACAGCTGAGACCTCTTCGTTCTCTAATCTTTATGATGGCAAATTATAGCACTTATTTTTTTATAAAGCAACAGTTTAAATTTAAATTATTAATTTTTGTTATATTTAGCTGAACTTTCGTAATTATCAGAACTATTTTCTCCATGGTTTACAAACTCTTGCTGGTATAGTAGTATCAACATAGACTAATTTCTTGATAAGGAGAATACCATGGAAACAGCAACACCAAATATCGGCCAGGCCCTCAAAAAGATCCGCAGCGATCTGAAAATCAGCCTCGATACTGCCGCCCACCTGACCGGCGTGTCAAAAGCCATGCTCGGACAGATCGAACGGGGCGAGTCTGTTCCAACGATTTCAACATTATGGAAGATCTCAACCGGCCTGAAGGTAACCTTCTCCAACTTCATATCCGTCTCCGGCCAACCCCATTCCATCGTCAGACTGGATGAGATCCAGCCGGTTCAGGAGGAAGACGGTCAGATGCTGCTTTATAACATTTTTCCGTTCAATCCGATCTCAGGTTTTGACTACTTTCATATTTCGCTGGCACCGGGATGCCGCCATCAGTCGCTGCCGCATCCCAACGTGGAAAGCGAATACATTGTTGTGACTGAGGGCTGTCTTGAAATGACGGTAAATGATGAAGTTTATATTCTGGAAAAGGGCTGTGCGCTGTCATTTCACGGTAATTCCGACCATTGTTATGCCAATCCGGCGGAAGAACCGGTTGTCTTTCAGAATGTCATTAAGTACATCTAAGCCGTAACGTTAAAGCAAAGATATCATAACCGGTATCGTAATCAGGGACAACAGGGTAGAAATGCAGGTCCCCTGGGCCGCCAGCAGGACATCCCCATCGTATTCCGAGCACAGCATCGTAACATTTCCTGCCACCGGAAGTCCGACGAGGATGGTTGCAATATTTGTCACGATGCCCGGTCCGGTCAGGACGGATAATATGACATAGACAACTACCGGCCAAATGAGCAGTTTACATAATGACATCAAATACAGCTGGTACGTTTTCAAACTTTCCAATAAATTGACCCGGGCAAGCTGTGAACCAATCACAATCATCGCCAGAGGTGTCGTCACTCCGCCGACACTCCGGATTATACCTGATAATGCATCCGGTACCGGAACGCCAAACACAAATATGAAACATGACAGAATCGCCGAAAGAATTCCCGGAGTCAACAGTTTTTTTATTAACGCTTTGCCGTCTTCCAGTTTCCCCTGCAAGGTCACGACACCGGCTGTAAAGATATGAACATTAAATACCATCATAAAAACAGCCACATATAGTCCCTTATCTTCGCCGTACAGGCTTGTCACAATCGGAAATCCCATAAAACCAAGATTGCTGTAGTTCAGCATCAGCTGGTATGTCGCCTCCAGATGAAAAACAGCTGCATACAGTTTACTCAGGACCGGTATTAAAATAAAAATACCTACAGCGACTAACAAAACCGATAATACAGTCTGCCGGTCAGCGTCACGCTGGACAATGGCAGAGTTTAAAATAGTTGCCGGCAGTGCCACCTTCAACAGAAAAGATGACAGATAACGATTGGCTGTCTCATCCAGCACTCCGGCCTTATTAATGATATATCCCACTCCGATGAGGCCGAATAATGTTATCATCTGATGGATTAATTCTGTCGTCATTTTAATACTCCCGTCCTCAACAATTCGTTTGTTTCTTCATCAGTTCCCTATATTTGAAAGCAATAATATCGGTCAGTACCGGATAAATGATCCGGTGTGTATGTAGTGTATCTGTTCGTTTATACAGCACACAGTAATCGACCCGGGAATCTTCTAATAACGCCTCATTAGAGGTAATTGCAACCACTTTAGCCTTGGTGACGGAAAAACTGTGTTTGCTGATAAAATCCTCAATTTCCGTATACTTATTAATAAACTCACCGGAATCACTGAAAGCTATGATCAGAGTATCCTCTTTTGCGTTCTGAATGTAGGAATCCTGCTTTAGATCATTGATATTCGTAATAATGAACTTCTTATTGTATGCCAGTTTGATCTGCAGATCCATCGCCGCTGTTTCCGAAAACATCAGACCAAAAGCAGCAACCTTTTCATATGCGGCCAGATCTTTTACCAGCCGGTCAACCGCATTCCAATCCATATCGTTAAAGGTCAGTTCAATATCTGCATGCAAGGTGTCAATATACATGCGCAGCTTGTTCCGCTCGATATAATTCATGACATCAGTCACATAATTTGTCGTGTTTTTATACTTGTTTTCCGCGAATATTGCAGCATACCGGAATTCTGCATAGTCTTCATATCCCAACGTACGGATAAACTTCGATATTGTCGATTTCGACACGGAGCACAGCTTTGCCACTTCATTGATCGCCATTACTGTGATATGTCCCATATTCTCCAGCATGGTAATGGCAATATGATAAGCGGTTGAATCCTGGCTTTCCTCGTTAATGATGATTAACAATCGATTGTATAGCATTCCCATTATGCACCTCAGATTTCTGAAACGATCCTGTTGATTGTATACTGTTTATCATAATACGTTGGGGGGGAGTTTTCAACTGGAATTCCAAAAAAAGGGGGGGTTATAGTGGTGAGGAGAACGTGGGGCGTTTGGTTGGACTGGAATCGGTTCCGTTCTCTCGGTGGGGTGGTTCTGAGGCTGTCGCGAGCGATTTGCAGGGGCACCAGGGCCAGTCGCTGGAGAATATTTGATATATTCTCCGCTCCGGCCCTTGAAATCATGCTTTGGAGAGCATGATTTCTCCCCTGCAAATCACTCGCGACAGCCTAAGAACCACCGTCACCTCGTTCAATGTCACCGATTCCAGTCCAACCAAACGCCCCACGTTCTCCCAGCAACTATGTTGGCTCCACTGGGTAGAAAAGCAAAACCATGCTAAATAGGCACATTATTGGATATGGTGGTATGCTGTATTGTCAACAACCGATGGCTTCTCCACGTTTTACGGGTCTTGGTGTATCGAATACAATTTTATTTTCTGTCGTATTTGTGATAATCAGCATTGTGGTAAGGTCGTATCCGGCTGTTTTCAGCCATTCCAGATCTAATTTAATGAGCGGATCTCCGGCCTTTACTTTTCCATCAATCCTGGCCTTGTCAAGAATGGTAAAACCTTTTCCATTCAGATCAACTGTATTGATTCCGATATGTACCAATACTTCCGTACCGTCTTCCCTTGTTATGCCAAATGCATGACCGGTTGGAAATATTGCTGTGAGGGTTCCGCTGCAGGGGGCGGCGATGGTATGATCGGAAAGTTCGAAGGCAACGCCTTCACCCATCATTTTGGATGAAAAGGTTTCATCGTTTACTGATTCGATTGGAATCATCTTTCCGTTTGCGATGGCAACGATTGATGGTTTTTCAATCGTTTCTGCCGGTGTCTGTATCTTAATCCCCTCGTCAATTCCCAGTATGAATGTTACTGCTGCTGCAACAACGATTGCCGTTACAATGGCAATTGCCATCTTTATTATTGTATCCTGGAAAATGGGCAGTGCCATTATTGTTGAATAACCCATTACGTATGCACGGGCGCCTAACAATCCGGCGACAATGCCGCCTGCTGCACCTCCGGCCATCACGCCGTACATTGGTTTTTTGTATTTTAGATTTACACCGTATATTGCCGGTTCGGTAACGCCTGCAACGATACAGCCAAAACCAATGCCCAGTGCTTCGGAGCGGAATGCTTTGTCTTTTGTACGCAGAGCTACGCCGATACAGGCTCCGCCCTCGGCCATGTTATGAAGAATAAATGCCGGGCGGAATACGGCATCGTAGCCCGGATTGGTGATTGCCTGAGTCATAAATGGTACTAACGCCATATGCATACCGCACATTACCATCCATGGCAGACAGGCACTCAATAACCCGACAGCTACCGGGCCGACTGTATTTCCCAGGAAACCAAAGAAATAGGAGATGTATACACCCAGATAACTTCCCAGCGGGCCCAGAATTACGAATCCCATAGTCATTGTTACAACAATTGTTCCCATTCCGACAAATATAGATTTGAAAATGCCGGGGACAATCTTATTGAATAACTTTTCGATATGAAATGCAGCTAAGGCAATTAACAGCGCCGGCAACAGTGAGCTGGAATAAGTTACCAGTCTGACGGGCAGCCAAAACAGCGTTACCGGTTCTCCTGCTGCAATCAGGCCGGTGTAATTTCCATGCAGCAAAGCAGCTGAGCAGATCATTGCATACAGCGGAGTGGCCCCCAGCTTTGTTGCTGCTCCGTATGCTACGAAGACAGGCATAAAATAAAATGGTGCATCGGCCAGGCCGCTCAGCAGCAGATAGGTTGTTGTTTCTTTCAATAACGGAACAATCAGAGTAACCAGAAGCAAGGCTACCTTTAGCATTCCACCGGCGACAAGTCCGCTGATCAGTGGTGACATTGATGCTGATACATAGTTTACAACGGACTCTGCTGCATTTTTTACAGTCAGGGGTTTCTTCTCCTTTGACCCACTATCTAAATTTTCATTAATTACTGCACCTTCTGTCAGAGGATAATTCTTGATTACTGCCTCGTATACGGGGAGCAGGTTTTTCCCCAGTATTACCATCAGCTGCCCACCGGCATATACTACCCCCAGTACACCATCCAGTGCTTTCAGACTTTCGGTATCCACAATGTTTATATCTTTCACAATAAACCTGAGGCGCGTCATGCAGTGAGAAACCGTCTTAATATTTGTAACCCCTCCGGTAAACCCAACAATACTCTTTGCCAGTTTTATATAATCCATCTTCTACCTCCATAATCATTCGTTTTTGCCGATTATTCTGTCAACAGACATTCCCCGTTTGTTTCAATCACACGCCGCATCCAATCGTATGATTTTTTCTTTTTGCGTTTCATGGATCCATTTCCCTTATCGTCCATATCAACATAAATATTCCCATATCGTTTCTTCATTTCCCCTGTGCTTAATGATACCAGGTCAATACTCCCCCACATGGTGTAACCGATACATTCCACACCGTCAACTGCTATGGCATCCATCATCGCAAGCAAATGTTCTTTCAGATAGGAGATACGATAGTCATCCTGAATAGTACCGTCTTCTTCCATTTCATCGACGGCCCCAAGACCGTTTTCTACGATAAACAATGGTTTCTGATAGCGGTCATAAATTTCATTCATACAATATCTCAGTCCCAGGGGATCGATCGGCCATCCCCACGGGGTACTCTCCAGGTATGGATTCTGATCTCCGCCAATGATATTGAAGTTGCTTTGTACCGATACCACGCAGGAACGGTAGTAACTGAACGAGATATAGTCAAGTGTTCCCTGACGGAGAATTTCCTCATCGCCAACTTCCATCGTTAATGTGACACCTCTGCGGGCAAACAGATCGTTGGCATAGGACGGATAATACCCCCGTACCATCACATCGATAAAAAAGAGGCTTTCGCGGCGGCAGCGCATATGATGAAACATATCATCAGGTTTGCAGGTTGCCGGATAAATCTCACTTAATGCATACATCGCGCCAAACTGAGATCCGGGCATCATTTCGTGCCCCATCTTTACCGCTCTGGCACTTGCCAGAAACATATTATGGCAGGCCTGATAGTGAGTCTGATTGTCACATTTATGAGTACCGCAGGTCGCAAATCCGCGTACTGCATTGATCTCGTTGAATGTCAGCCAGTATCGGCAGCGCGTTCCGATTCGTTCAAACAGTACTTTACAATAGTTAAGATAACATTCAATCACATGACGGCTGGACCAACCGTCATACTTTTCGGCTAGTGCCACCGGTAGTTCATCGTGATGAATGGTAATCAACGGCTCGATCTGATACCGTTCCAGTTCACTGATTATATCCAGATAGAATTTAAGTCCTTCTTCATTCGGAAGTACCTCTTCACCGGTCGGGAAGATACGGCTCCAGCAGATACTGAAGCGATACACCTGATATCCCATTCCGGCCATCAGTGCAATATCCTCTTTCCAGTTATGATAGAAATCGACTGCATTATGGCTTGGATAATATTGATCGTCCATGATACAGACAACCGCACCGTCCGGCAAATCTTCCGGTGCAAAAAAGCTGCTTTTTGCCTTTCCATATGTTCCGTCCGGCATCTGAAATGTATTACATCGGGGAGAATCCACCGAACCATCAGTCTCAAAATCGTGTGTCGAAAGACCTCGCCCCCCTTCGCGATATCCACCTTCAAACTGGAAAGAAGCCGTAGCCCCGCCCCATAAAAAATCACCTGGTAACTTCATCTGATTCACCTCTTTTATATAATATGTAACAAAAACTGATGCATCGTTTTATTAATTGTGATTATATCATACAAAAACTTCCAACCTGAAAAGTTCGCAATTTGGAAACAACATCTTAACTCTTCCTTTTAGATTCTTGACAGCTGCTGATAAAAGGAGTATCGTTATAACATATGTACGCTATAACGCACAGTCGAATTTAAAGGAGGGCCAGACATGGCAACCACAACCACACGAATCGAAAGACTAAGGCAAAACTACATCAATTCAAAACCGTCCATCTGTCATGAACGGGCGCGGATATTTACCGAATCACACCAGCAGACGGAAGGGCTTCCCACTGCCATTCGCAGAGCGCAGGCCTTTTATGACTTTTGTGATACCTTTGAGATCAGGATCTTTGAAGATGAACTGATTGTCGGTACTGCCGGGAAGTTCCGCCGGAGCGGGATACTGACGCCGGAGTTTTCATGGCTGTGGGTGGATCAGGAAATGGATACATTTGACAAAAGGCCGCAGGATCCTTATGAAATGACAGATGATCAGATCGCGTTCGTTCGTGAAAAGATTTTCCCCTACTGGAAAGGAAGATCCCTGGAAGAACATTTTCTGGCTGTACTTCCGGAGGCAACCGCACGTGTAGTTATAGACACCGGTATTGTCGATAATGATTCAAAATGGCGGCAGGCCGTGGGCGAAATCACCCCCGATTATCAGGATATTCTGTTTCCAAAAGGATTTGCAGGGATTTTGAAAGAAGCGGAAGAAAAACTCGCCCTGATGGATTATTCAAAAGCAGAGGATCTGGACCGGATTGTGTTTTATCAGTCGGTAATACTGACTTCAAAAGGCATTATCCGTTTTGCAGAACGTTATTCGGCACTCGCTGAAACAATGGCTGAAAAAGAAAAAGATGCCAGCAGAAAATCAGAATTATTAAAAATAGCGGATGTATGCCGCAATGTTCCGGCCAATCCACCCCGGAATTTCCACGAGGCAATCCAGTTTGTCTGGTTTACCCAGCTGGGCGGTATCATTTCGGAAAATCCCCTGGCGCTGAACCCGGGCCGGTTTGACCAGTATATGTATCCATATTATGAGCATGACGTTGCGACAGGAACGATCACCCGGGATGATGCCGCTGAACTGATTCAGGCATTGTGGCTGAAGCTGTCGGAGTGGGTCTGGACGATTTCGTCCAATACAGCCGGCTTTTTCGCCGGATATAACCAGTTTCAGAACCTGACGATCGGCGGCAGAAAACGGGATGGCTCCGATGCCACAAATGAACTGTCTTATCTCTGCCTGGAAGCAACCGACCGGGTAAAAACCCATCAGCCGGGGCTCAGTGTGCGGATTCATCAGGACTGTCCGCCGGAGTTTATGGCGGCGGTAACCGATCTTGTCAGTACCGGAACAGGATTTCCCGCTATCCACAATGATCAGGCCGGCAGCCAGATGCTTTTGCAGGCCGGATACGAACCGGAGGATGCCAGGGACTGGAACAACTGCGGCTGTGTCGTCCCCCACTTTCGTAAAACCGGTGAATGGACCTCAGCCGTCAATATAAACTTTGCTGCTGCACTGGAATATGCCCTGAATGAAGGAAAGAGCCGGATGACCGGCGAGAAAATGGGACTGGATGCCGTCCCTGTCAATCATTATAACTCCTATGAAGAAGTAAAAAACGCAGTCTTTCGCCAGTTAGAGCAATTGATTTATCATTCCGTCGTCGCGACCATCACAGCACAGAAACTACATACCGAACTGGTTCCGCGCCCATTTTTATCTTCCTGTGTTGATGATTGTATGGAACGCGGCACAGACCTTTCAAAAGGCGGTGCCCACTACAATGTCGGCCCGGTCCTGACCGGAATTGGTCTCGCCATTGCGGCAAACTCCCTGGCAGTGATTAAAAAGCTTGTTTTTGAAGATAACTGCACGACACTGGCAGAACTCAACCAGGCTTTGAATGCCGACTGGGACGGTTTTGACCAGCTGCGGGCCAGGGCCCTGGCCGTACCGAAATACGGCAATGACGACGACTACGTTGACAGTATTGCCCGGGAGATTGCCAACTTCTATTACCAGAAAACCAGAGATCACAAGGACATCTTCGGCTCCCGATTTAACTCTGCCTTTATGGGCATCTCAAACTACATCCCGACCGGACGTGTCGTTGGTGCAACTCCGTGCGGCCGCTATGCCGGAAAACCAATTACCGAAGGCGTCTCCCCCTATGCCGGCAGCGATGTCAAAAGCCCGCTGGCCGCCATGCGGTCCAGTGCCAAATTAAACCACGATGTACATACCGGCGGAACGCTTCTCAATCTCCGCCTGAGTGAAGATCTGGTCAAAACAAAAAAAGGCCGGCGTGACCTCGGCAATATCATTCAGGCATATTTTTCCCTCGGTGCATTTCATGTCCAGTTCAATACGCTCTCAACCGAAGTGTTAAGAAAAGCACAGAAAAATCCCGGCGAATATAAAGACCTGCTCGTTCGCGTGGCCGGATACAGCACACAGTTTGTCAACCTGTCACCGGAAATGCAGGAGGCCATCATTGCCAGAAATGCCCATGAATCTATCTAATGGAGGACTTATCTATTGAACAGGGGAACCATCATCCAGATGCAGGATTACTCCATCCACGACGGCGACGGCGTCCGGACCACAATCTTTCTGGCCGGATGTCCGCTGCGCTGCAGATGGTGTGCCAATCCTGAGACCTGGACGAAAGAGCATAAACTGCTTTATTATCCGCATAAATGTGTATCCTGCGGCAGCTGTACCAACGTCTGCCCAAATGGACTGACTCCACATTCTATGAATCGCCCCGATCCGCATTGCACATACTGCGGCTCTTGTACTGATGCCTGTCCGCAAAAAGCACTTAGTATTGCCGGTCAGGAAACGGATGTCGATACCATCATGGCCCAGCTCAGACGTGACATGCTGTTTTTTCGGTATACCAACGGCGGAGTCACCTTTTCCGGCGGCGAACCATTCAGTCAGATCCCCTTTTTAAGATCTCTGGCTGAAGCCTGCTATGACCGCGGTATTACGATGTGGGCTGAAACATGCGGATATTTTTCTTTTAATGAAAGCAGAGATATTCTGGAAAAGCTGGATCATGTATTTATGGATCTGAAGCATATGGACAGCGGCATCCACCGTCAGTATACCGGTGTGGGGAACGAGCATATCCTGGAAAATGCCAAAAACATCTATCAGCTGGGAATTCCGTTGACGTTTCGAATTCCGGCAATACCGGGGGTGAACCTGACTGAAGAAAATATCCTTGCGACCGCCCGGTTCATCAAACAAAATGCACCAGACGCCGCCATCGAACTGCTTCCTTATCATGAATTAGGAAAAGCAAAATATATCGCTTTGGGAAAAGCTGATAACTTCGAAGCATTTAACACGCCAACAGCCGGTGAACTTAAAATTGCTCACCAAATCTTTCAGAAGTTCTTCCGGCCTGATACCATATTGTAACCGGCAGGGACAATTGCTGAAAAGCATACTGCCGGAACATAATACGGCTGTTTAATGGACAGCATCGTTCCAAAATGTTACAATGATTTGTATTAAATAATAAGACAGTCAAAGTGGCAGTAAGATACGGGGGAACTGAGATGAAACAGAAAAACGGAACAAAACAGACTATTTTTAAAGCTGCTGCAGAATTGTTTGCCGACAGAGGCTTTCATGCAGTGTCGATACAGGATATTGCCAAAAGAGTGGGGATCGGAAAATCAGCAATTTATAATCACTATCCCTCCAAGGAATCTATTCTTGATGCCTTGCTGGATTATTACCTGAAACGGATGGACCTGTTCTATGAAAAGATTCAGCTGTCATATAACAACCTGCCGGAGAATGAAGATCTGAGAACGCTGCTGAAACAGTTGATCTTCAATTACACACCGGAAGAAACGGAGTTAATGTTTCATGTAACCCGTATCATTCACCACGAGCAGTTCAACTTCCATAAAGCTGCGGATGCATTAATGGGGACCGGTTACCGCAAACTGGTTGATGAATATGAAAGTTTTTTTAATGCCCTTACAGAAGCGGGCTATTTATCAAATGGTATGCTGAATCACACCTATGGTGAATTATTTGCCAGAATCACACGATCGTTTGCCATGCAGTTTCTTCATCCTGAATTTGAATATGCAATTTCAATTCAGGATGAACTGCTGGAATTCATGATTGACCGGGTAGTCAGTGATGAACAAATCGTCGCCGGCTGATATCATATCAGCCGGCGGCATAAGCAGGTTTTATTTTACTGGATAGCGCCAAAAAAACGCAGAACACCAAATCCCTCCTGTGCAATCTTATCTCTAAGCAGCCGCAGGAAATCCTCTTTCGAAGTCTCGATATGCTGAGCCAGTGCCTCCTGCGCTGACTGTTTGTCACCATTTTTCAAACTGTCCAAAAGCCGCTGGTGATCATGATAAGCCTTATCCTGATAGGTCCGCTCCAGATAGGACAATACCCGGATCCGGCGCAGCTGAAGCAGCAGGCTCTCGTGAAAACGAATCAGCTTCCGGTTTCCCGACATACTGACCAGATAATCATGAAATTCCTGGTCGAGCTGAAAGTTCTCCCGGATCCGGCCCTCCTTGTTGGCCGCCTCCATATTGCGGTTAATCCGTTCCAGTTCGATCATCCGCGGTTCGGGAACGCCCTTTTCCGCAGCGATCTTTACCGCCATCACTTCTATGCACAACCGCGCATCAAACAATTCAATAATCTCTTCTTCCGTAATCTTGCTGACTTCATAACTCTTTCCGGCACCGGCATCAATGAGGAGGCCGTCCCGTTCCAGTTTCTGAAGTGCCTGCCTGATCGGAGTCCGGCTCATCCCCATCGCTTTACTCAAAGTAAAATCCGAGACAATCTGCCCTGGAGATAATTCAAAATTGCAGATTTTATTGGTAATGTCCTCATATGCCTGATCTACCAGAGAAATCGGTTTCTCCATAAGCCCATCTCCTTAATCTTCATCATTCATAACTTTTATTCTAACACAAATCCCATATTACCGAAAGACTTGGTGTTTAAATTATTTTCCACCGGTTATTCTCCGATGAGCTTTCTCATCGCCTCATAAGAAGCCCGGGCTGAAGTGATCATGTCCGGATATCCCAGGGACTCCACACACAATGCATGCCGATAGTCCACTTCCTTTAATGCCCGTACCGTTTCTTCAAAGTCATAATGTCCGTGCCCCACATACCAGCGGTCGTTATCCGCCATATGGACATGGCAGATCCGGTCTTTGGCACGGTGAATTGCTGCGGCAATATTCCGCTCTTCAATATTCATGTGATAAGTATCCAGATGCAGCTGAATATTCGGTGAACCAACCATATCCAGCAGCTCCAGCCCTTCGTCAACCGTATTTATGACATCACATTCGTACCGGTTGATAACTTCGATTCCCAGATATACACCATACCGTTCTGCGGTTTTGGCACACTCCCGCAGAGCACCGATCAGATTAGCAAAATACTGCTCCCGGCTGCTGCTGTCGCAGATCTTCCCTTTAACCAGACCGATAATCACTACCGTATGGGGATATTCGGAAGCCGTCATTACATGATCACACAGCCGTTTGATGGCCGCATCCCTGACCATACGATCGTCACTGGACAGGTATAACCGGTCCCGGCCATAAGCAGTCCCCGTACCAATAGAAGTAAGCTGCAGACAATTTTCTTTCAGAATCCGTTTTAGTTCATTCCGGTCAATCTCTGCCGAATCATGAATATGCATCTCAACGCCATCATAACCGATCTCTTTTATTTGCCTTAAACACCAGGGATCCGGACCGCGAAATACCACCGGTGCCTGACGCCGTAATTCCATACTGGTACTTGTGATTGCCAGCTGCATACGATACTACTCCTTCGTCATATGATCGACGTGGTCGATTTCCAGCACTTCACCAATCACTCCACGTACTTTTATATCTTTTACTATTAATTCTTTAACATTACGGATAAAGATGCCCCGGTTGGTACAGGGTTCTACATCCGCCATCATTGCCGGATACTCCGGCGTCGGTTCCGCAGCAAAATCAATAGTTATATGCTCCATCGTAACTTTCTCAATTTTGGCTTCCGGTAATCCGTAAATAAACGTCGCCGCCACATGGCAGTTGCGGGCGTCTATATTTCTGAATGTGAGTTCCTTTATCGCCGGGGTACGCTCATCCACCGGCAACGCCTCCTTGGACCTGACATATTCTGATCTTCCGTCCGGATCACAGCACCAGTAAAAAGAGTTCACGACAAACGGCGTAAGCACCCCATCCATCTTGATATTTTCAAACAGAATGTCTTCAATCACCGCATCCTCTCCCCGTCCCCGGCGGGTTTTAACCCGCAGCCCGCGGTCGGTATCTTCAAAGATGCAGTCCCGGCAGACCATATGCTTTACCCCTGCCGCCATTTCGCTGCCCAGGGTAACCGAACCGTGCCCATGGCGCATATAACACTGGCGGATCTCGATATTCTGCGACGGTACTTTATACTTATGCCCCATATAATACTTACCGGATTTAATTGCAATACAATCATCACCCAGCGAAAAATAAACGCCAACCACTTCTAATCCATCTACCGATTCGGGATCCATCCCATCTGTATTTGGTGAAACTTTGGGATTTAATACTTTCATGTCAATCCATCTGGTATGGTTGGAAAAATAGGGATGCAGGTTCCAGGCCGGGCTGTTCTGGATTGTCAATCCCTGCACCGTAATATTTTCACAATGGTTGAGGAAAATCATCCGCGGCCGGAAAGCACCGCCGGTCTTCTCCCGTCCCTCCCCCTTCCACCAGTTGTCGTAGCTTCCGTTGCCGTCAATCACGCCCTCACCGGTAATCACCACATTTGACACATGAATACCGGTGATAATGGACCCGAACATATCTAACGGATTCCCCTCCCAGGTGCCCAGGTTATACTCCGAAGTTTCATCATAACTTTCGATCAGTCCCGGCAGAATCGGAAACTTTTCCCTTTCGGTATAAGCCGACAGCAGCGCACCCTTTTCTATATCAATAGTAATATCACTTTTCAGGAACAGGCTGGATACCTTATAGACGCCTTTGGGTACGCATACCCGGCCGTTTGGCGGACAAGCCGAAATCGCAGCCTGGATGCAGACGGTATCATCATGAATCCCGTCACCCCTGGCACCAAATTTCCTGACATTCAGGGTCACATATTCATAATCGGTCTGAAAGACCAGCGGTTCGCTCCGCTCATCACCGCTCACTGCCACCAGCTCATATTCCGTATCCGGAATCAGGCCGCCGATGCTCTGCACCACCTGTTTGGAAGTCAGCAGTTTGCGGCCGTTTAAAAACAGCTGATACTCCCGGTCGGTATAATAAATACCAAAATCTTTAAATTCAATGGTCGCTCTTCTGGACGTTTTAAAAATAAGATTAAATTTCATACATTACCCTTTCACACCACCGGCGGCAATCCCCTCGACAAACTGGTTCTGCGCCAGGAAAAAAATGATCAGTGACGGCAGCAGCGTGATAACAGACAGCGCCAATGTTTTATTCCAGTCAAATCCGCTTTCCGTATCCATAATCATCCGCAGCGCCAGGGACGCCGTAAACTTTTTAGTTGAATTCAAATAAATCAGCGGACCCATAAAATCATTGGAAGACCACATAAACTGGAACAATGCACTGGACACCAATGCCGGCCGGATCATCGGCATAATAATGTAAACCAGCCGCTCAAACGAATTGCAGCCGTCAATTTCGGCAGCTTCCTCCATTTCCTTCGAGATCCCCCGCATAAACTGGATCAGCATAAACACAAAATAGGTGTCGCAGGCAAAAAAACTCGGAACCACCAGCGGCAGGTAAGAATCCACCCAGCCCATTCTGGTAAACAGCAAAAACTGCGGAATGTTAAGTACCACCTGCGGCAGAAACAGCGTTGACAGCATAATCGCAAACCAGAAACGCCGCCCGTCAAAATCGAACCGGGAAAAACCATATGAGGCAACCGCACATGACAATACGGTTCCGATCACTTTCGGCAGGACAAATTTATATGTATTAAGCATGAACCAGCCATACTGATAAGTACTCGAAAACCAGCCGTTAATATAACCATTCAGGGTAAACTCTTTCGGAATAAAACCGATTGATCCGAATATTTCCGCATTGGTCGCCTTAAACGACGCTCCGACCATCCATACCATCGGATATATCATCACTATCCCCATCACGATCAGTACAAGGTAACGGCAGATGGTATTTACAAGATTTCGTTGTTTTCTGGTCATAGTTTTCCCCTACCTTTCCTCATCGCCATAGTAAACCCAATACTTCTGGCTGATAAATGATACTGCCGTCAGCGATGCGACAATCAAAAACAGCAGCCATGCCATCGCACTTGCCAGCCCCATGTCAAATGTCTTAAAGGCATTCTGATAGATCAGAATAGAAATAAGCGTTGTCGATCCCAGCGGCCCGCCTTTGGTAATCATAAACGGTCCGTTAAACTCCTGGAATGCCTGACAGAGCTGGGTGATCAGATTGTAAAAAATCACCGGTGTAATAATCGGTATCGTAATCCTGATAAACTGAGTCAGCTTTCCCGCCCCGTCAATTGCTGCCGCTTCATAAAGATCCTGCGACACTCCTTTTAATGCCGCCAGGAAAATAACCATTGCCGAACCAAACTGCCAGACCCGGAGCAGGCAGATCACAAACAGGGCATGATCGGCACTGCCGAGCCAGTTGACCGGAGCCGCTCCGAACATACCGATAATCGCATTAACCAGGCCCTCATTCTGAAACAGAAACTGCCATAACACGGCAATCGCAACCGATCCGCCCAGAATCGACGGGATATAATAAATCGTCCGGAACATATTGATCCCTCTGATTTTAAAGTTCAGAAGATACGCAATGAACAATGCAAACAGCAGTTTCAGCGGAACCGTCATAAATGAATATTTAAAGGTCACAATATAAGATTTCACATACTTGGAAGTATCAAAGATTTTTTCATAGTTGCCGAAGCCGATCTGGTTGACCGCAGCTTTAAACAGATTGTAGTCTGTAAAACTATAATAAAGAGAAGACAAAAACGGATACAGCTTAAATACCAGAAACCCAAAAATCCAGATCGATATATACACATATCCCATATTTTGTTTTCTTCTTTGCGCGCTCTTTTTCTTCCGGTTGCTCATTTAGTTGCCCCCTTTTACATTATCGGTCTGCTGCAGCCAGTTTCAGATATTCGCTGTATGCCATCATCAATACCCCTGCCCCTTTTTCTTCATCAGAAACAATCGGCTCCGACAGATAATACTCGACACTGCCGTCGCGCTCATCTTTCGGTCCCAGACCGGCCACCAGGCAAATCCCTGTCAGATGCGGCCTGCCATCTTCCATCACCAGCTTTTCCTTAAGAATACCATTCCATATATCTTCCCCTATACGGCGGTACTTTTCTGCCTGTAAAATACCCAGCCGGCAGGCTTTCATAATCGCATATGCAACCATCGTGGAACCGGATGTTTCCAGATAATTCCCTTCGACTTCCGGCATATTTACCAGCTGTAAGAACAGTTTGGTCTCCGGATCCTGGTACTGTAATATGCCCTTCACAGCTTCTTTAAACAACTCTGCATAAGTTTTATAATGCTCAAAGCTTTCTTCCGGAACCAGTTCACAGCAGTCAACCAGCGCCATCAGATACCAGCCGATCGAACGCAGCCAGAAGTTATGCGAGCAGCCGGTCTCTTTATCCGCCCACTTCATCTGTTTCTTTTCATCATAGGCATGGTAATAAAGCCGGGTTTTGTCATCAAACAGATACTTTCTGGCGTTTTTAAACTGATTTGTAATATCATTATAATTCTCACCACCGTTAAACATGGTTTCATACTGCATATACAGAGGCTGAGCCATATAAAGACCATCCAGCCAGATCTGATATGGATAGATCTGCTTGTGCCAGAAGCTGCCGCACTCCGTCCGCGGATGATCCCGCAGCTGGGACATGATCAGATCCAGCGCCTTTTTATACTTCTCCTCACCGGTTACTTTATAAAGGAAGAATAATGACTTGCCGTTATTCACCTTATCCAGGTTAAAATCAGTTGGTACATAATGCCGGATGCTGCCATCCTCACCGATATAACGATCCATAAAGATGCGGACACAGTCCAGATACCTGTCTTCACCGGTTGCCTCATACAGATACTGTGCTCCCATCAGAACACACCCGTCCTCATAGTTCCATACCGGGCGCTGGCTGTGATTGTAGTTATCAATATAGCTGTTTATATATTCCCTGATCATAACATTCTCCTTTGATTTGAGTTGGTAACTGGAAATCCGGCCGCCAGAAATCCTCCGGGCGGCCGGTCTCTGCCTTAGTAAGAATTATTCGTATTTACTTCGTTGATACTGTCAATCAGATACTGAGCGAGTTCAGCCGGTTCCTGCCCGTTGCTCAGGCCTTCAAACACTTCATAATAAACACCGGTGGTGTCTTTTAAAGCAGAGTTCTCAAAATTAGGATCGAATGAGAAATTGGCAATCTTCATAACCGCCTGATTCCCTTCATAAGTAAGTCCCTCCAGCTTGCCAAGACCCAGCAGTACTTCATTGGCATAATCATTAGCCACCATACCGCGCTCAGTGCCAAGCAGTTCGATTCCCTCGGGATCATTAATCAGATATTCCAGCAGCATGGCTGCTTCTTTTGGATGCGCGGAACTTTCAGCAATCGCAAAACACTGGGAAATCTTGGTCAGACCGGCATCAAAAGGTTCTCCTTTAAAGAAGCCGCCCAGAACAAATTCCTGATCACCCTCCAATGCAGAAGCAAACTTTGCCTGAGCGGAATCCCACTCATAAAAACCGGCATAACGCCCGTCGATCCAGCCCGGATTCTTCTCCAGAACAGTGGCACCATCCCCCTTCAGCTGAGCTACACCCGGCAACACGTGAGCAGCTTCCAGGGAATTGATAAATTCAAGTCCTTCGGTCACCTCTGCGAGTGTATACTGCAGTTCATTATTCTCCACCCACTGTTTGCCGTATTCACCCTGAAGATAATAAAGCATTAACAGCATTCTCTCATATTCATACATAGCCAGCGGATAGTACTCATCGCCCAGCTTCTCTTTAAATGTTGTCCCGGCTGCAATAAGGTCGTCCCAACTCTCCGGAATCGCCACACCGGCTTTGTCATAGGTTGATTTATTCCAATAGAAGCATTTTCCGGTGGTTCCGATCGGCACCGCCTGCTGCTTGCCGCTCACCACACACTGGCTGAGTACATTTTCCGGATAATTACCAAGGTTAACAATATCGGAGTACTGGCTCAGATCAGCAAACTTTGAACCGTCACTGGAGAACTGATAGAGCCAGTTCCAGTTTACCTGCATCAGATCAGGTGCCGTGCCGCCGCTGAGCTGTGTTGCCACTTTCTCCGTCCAGCCGTCCCAGGCACCATATTCACATTCAACTGTAATCCACGGATACTTTTTCATAAAAGCATTCACTGCATCTTCCGTGGCCTTATGTCTGGTATCACCACCCCACCAGCTAAAACGAATCGTCACCGGCTCGCGGCCATCGGTACCGGTCTGCTCTGCTGCAGCCGTTGTACTTTCCGACTGCGCCGCAGCAGTCTCCTCTTTGGTTGTCTCTGCCTGCCCGCCGGAACCTGAACCGCAGGCTGCCAGGCCTGCTGCCATGGAAATGACCAGAGATAACGCCGCCGCTTTCTTCAACAAATTACGTTTCATAAACACCCTCCTTAAATGAACTGCTATGTATTTGTAATCACATAATAGCTCAATTGTTACTTTATGTCAATATATTTTTGTCTATTTTGTATGTATACAGTAATTTTATTAATATGTATACATACATTTATCATATTCTTTATTGTGTAAAGGGGAGCAGATTATCTCTGCCGATGCCAGTACCGGTTCAAGACGCAGCTGATGGCCATACCGGCGGCAGACCCGGCGCAGTACCAGCAGCGCCGCTTCCATCATCTCCGGACCTACTCCGTCACCCGCTATAACCGCAATATTTAAGTTCATACATTTCCTCCGACAATCGGCTCCAGCCGGGGCAGCAGTATCTTCTGCAGCTGCTTCATTACTCTTCCGACTAATAAAGCACAAAGTATCGTACCTTCCCGGATTCCGTCCAGCCGTCCCAGAAAAACAAGCGAAAGGATACATCCCAGTGCAACCATAAGGCAATCCATCCATACTTTCACATCATGAAATGACCGCCCCGGAAAGAGAATCCGGTTTACCGCATGGGTCATTCCTTCCATCGGCATATTCACCAGCTTTGCATTCATGTACAGGCATACAGCATCACAGGTTAAAACCATCCCATACCGGTACACCGCTATATTCTTTTGCCGCTTCCGTTCCTGCCAGCACCCGGCACGCGCCTGCTGCCAGTGCCTCCATCTCGAACTCCCCCGGCATGATAACAATCGGGGCAATAAATGAAAGCATATCGCTCAGCTGTCCGGTCACATAACGGTCGTGGGAAATACCGCCGGTTAAAATAATCGCGTCAGCCATTCCATGCAGTACCGCCGCCATTGAACCGGCCGTTTTCCCAATCTGATAAATCATGGCATCGTAAACCAGCCGCGCATACTCATTCCCGTCTTTCACCATATTCTCCACCTCTCTTGCATCGGAAGTCCCCAGATGGTCTACCAGGCCGCCTGTTTTCGTGGTCTTATCCAGCATTTCCCGCTCGGAATAGCGGCCGGAAAAACACAGTCTGACCACATCCTTTACCGGTATCTGGCCGCAGCGGGTCGGCGCCATCGGCCCATCCCCCTGGGCAATGTCATTGGAATCCACCATCAGTCCCTTACGATGAGCCGTCACCGACACCCCGCCGCCAATATGGCAGATGATCAGATTCATGTCCTCATACCGTTTTCCCCGGCTCTGCGCATAGCGGATGCCAATCTCTTTCTGATTCAGGGCATGAATCCGGCTCTCACGATATATTCCTTTTAATCCCGTCACCCTGGCGACGTCCTGAAACTCATCCACATCCGGCGGATTTACCACAAAAGCCGGTTTGCCAAACTCACCGGCAAATGCAGCCGCCAGCTGCGCCCCCAGCATTGCCGGATGCTTCACACTAAAACCGGCTCTGGCGTGTGCCAGCAGGGTTTCACCGATCCGGTACACACCGCCGCGAAGACTTGTCAGGCCGCCGCCACGGGCCGAAAAAGCGTCCATTTCTGCCAGTTTCTGCCCGGCCTGCTCCAGTTCTTTGAGAACTACCTGTTTACGGTATTCAAACTGATCGCTGATCTCCTTAAACACTTCCAGTTCTTTTGCATCATGACTGATATTTTTTGAAAAAAGTTCCTGATCACCACGAAAAGTCGCCACCTTGGTTGACGTAGATCCCGGATTAATTGCTAATATTTTGAAATTCATCACATTTTCTCCTCATGTTTATAATGAAAAAAGGGGTGACAGATGACAACAGCCACACCCTTTATTTGGCAAGAAATTAGAAAAACATATAAATAAACACTTTAAATTTAACTGTTGCTGCCTTAATGGAACAACGGATACAGCAAACCAATCCAGATAACCATTAAAGCTCCGCCGATACGGGTGGATATTGAAGCAAATGCCAGCAGATTCATTCTGTTGCCGGCTGATAATACCGCCAGGTCACCGGAACCGCCGATATTGCAGCAGCACAGACCGGCAGTAATTCCCGCCTCATATGGCCACAACCCGGTCAGTTTGGCAAACAGCATCGCTCCGATAAATGCACCAAATACGCCCATAAAGATAACCACAAATGCACCGATCGTAAAGAACTCAGTTAATGCCGAGAACTTCAAAGAGTTAACACCAATACCGGCAATCAGCATCGGCAGCAAGGCTTTCAGCGCAAAATTCATTGCATACACACAGTTATCCTCAATCTGACTTGGCAGTGCACCGCTGCACTTAATAATGATACCGAGAATGATGGTCCAGGCCAGTCCGGGGATGATGCTGAGCATTGGCAGGCTGCCCAGGATATTTCCCATCAGATACAGGCAGAAACTCATGAAAATACCGGATCCCAACGCTACATAATCAGCTGATGTCGGCGGCCGTTTTTCCCCTTCGGTCTCCATTGTTGCACCGCTTTTTCTCAGGATCGCTCCATTTCCGTTCATCCCTTTAATTTTGGAAGTAACCGCACCGCCAACTGCCGCCATAACAACTGCCAGCACATTAGCAATCGATGCATAACAGAGGAACTGTCCGGCCATATGGCTCATGTCGGTTCCTGAAAGGCTGGAATACAGCGCCGGCAGTGTAGTCATCGCTCCGCCGGAACCACCTGACATACAAGGGGCTCCCACCAGGAACAAAGCATCAGTCGCACCATATCCGGTAACCAGACCGGCCAGGATACAAAAGCCCAGGGCAAAGACCTGACTGCCCAAAATAACCGGCATGTAACGGGCCGTTGCACCCAACAGAATCTTACGATCCATAACCAGAATCGAACCAACCAGCAGCATGGCAATATAGGCATCCTGGAAACCACCGGACATCAGGACCTTGGTTCCGTTGACCAGTGGTTCCGGAACCAGACCCACAAAGTTCAGGAAGCTGGCACCTAAGAGCGGCAGTAAACAGGCACCGCCAAGGTAATTGTTGACAATCGGAATCGTATTGCCCAGCCAGAAGAACAGCCCGCCGACTGCCATTAAAAATGCAATCGTAGCAATAAAGCTGGTCGCAACATAACTGCCGGCTTCGTTAGAATAAATCTTAACTGTCGGCAAAAAACCGCCGTAAACACTAATCATGATAATAATAAAGAAAATAATGAAATGCGGTGCAGACAAACCGCACACCTTAAAGTTAATCTTTTTGTCCATGAGTATTTCCCCCTAATTATTTTTACCTATCAGTGCCGCTAACACAATCGACATATACTTGTCATCCGCCGTGGCTGACCGCGATACCAGCAATACAGGCACCTGTGCTCCCAACACAACACCTCCGGTTCTGCCGCCGCCAACAACTGTGATACTCTTTGCCGCCACATTGCCGCTGACAATATCCGGAACTACCAGAATATCGGCATCACCGGCAACAGGACTGTCATATCCCTTCAGCTTATGTGCTTCCGGATCCAGTGCCAGATCAAAGCTGATCGGCCCTTCAATCACACAGCCATCCACCCCTTCAGCTTTAATCTCAGCTGCTTCTGCCGTCTCCGGCATCTTCGGGTTCACCTTTTCAACTGCAGCCAGAATGGCCACTTTCGGAGTTTTTACGCCCAGAGCGTGAAAGGCGGATACGGCATTCTCAATTGCTGCCTTTTTCTGTTCTTTGTCCGGATAAGTCAGCAGGCCCACATCGGTAATCGCAAAGACCTTGTGGTAACCGGGACTTTCCATAAAGGCCAGCAAACTCATCGTATCACTTTTGCGGATTCCGGTTTCACGGTTTACCAGCACCTTCATCAGTGCGCCGGTTTCAATCTTCCCTTTCATAATACAATCTGCTTTTCCGGCCTTCACAAGCTCTGCCGCTTTGCCGACACATTCGGACGGATCTGCAGCCGGAATAATCTCAATCCCTTCCTCTGATGCACCGATCGCCCGGATAATCTCCCGGATCTGCACTTCGTCACCAATCAAAATCGGCGTCACCAGGCCATCAGCAGCGGCTTTCATTACCGCTTCCAGCGTATGTTCATCCTGTGCCGGGGCTACGGCGATTCTGCGTTTTTCCGGCATTTCCTTAAGCCGTTTCTTAAGCTCTGCAAAATTCTTTATCATACTCGTCTTTATGCCTCCACTGAATACAACGGCCGCGGATCCGTCACCACACCGGCAATTGCTGTTGCTGCCGCTACCGCCGGACTGCTCAGGTAGCTTAAGGTTTTTTTGGTTCCCTGACGGCCAATAAAATTGCGGTTGGCAGTCAGCAAAATCTTTTCATCATCTGTCATCAGACCATACGGCATACCGCAGCACAATCCGCAGCAGGGATGGCTGACCACTCCGCCGGCCTCAATAAATGTCTTTATGTATCCCAGCTCAATCGCTTCTTTAAACACTTTATTTGTTGCCGGTACGACAACAAAACGAAGCCCTTTTGCCACTTTTTTACCGGCCATAATCTCAGCTGCTATTGCCATATCCTCAATGCTTCCGTTCGTGCAGCTTCCCAGATATACTTCATCAATCTTCGTACCCATCACTTCCTGAATCGGATGCACATTGTCAACTCCCTGGGGACAGGACAGCTGCGGTACCAGTTCTTCAACGTTGTAGACCAGTACCTTTTCATACCTGGCATCTTCATCAACACAGACCCAGTCAATCTCAGACAGCGGAATTCCATAATATTCGACAGTCTTTTCGTCAGCTTCAAACAGACCACATTTCGCACCGGCTTCCAATGCCATATTGGCAACGGTAAACCGTGACATCATACTCATTTCATGAGCAGCCGGACCGGTGAACTCAAGCGACTTATACTGACCGCCGTCTGCTTTGATATCACCGAGAATCTTCAGAATTACATCCTTTGATAACACACCATCCGGCAGATGGCCGTTCAGGACAATTTTAATTGCCTCCGGCACCTTAAACCACAGTTCTCCGGTGATCAGTGCCGCCGCCATTTCCGCCGTTCCGATACCGCTGCAAAAGTTGCCTGCTCCGCCATAGGTTGTTGTATGACTGTCGGTCGCCGTGGCGATTTCCCCCGGCTTCGCATAATGTTCTTCAAACATAATACTGTGGCAGATTCCTTCGCCGATATGAAGTTTTTTGATTCCATACCGGTTTGCCAGTTCAATCCCGGCATCATAATGCGGAGCGTCATTCTTTGCTACCGCAGTCGGCATACAATGATCCCAGACAATTGTTACCTTATCCGGATCATCAATGCTATCGGCTCCGATCTGATTCATTGTGTCAACCAGATACGGTGTATAAATATCATGGATCATAAACATATCCGGTTTTGTGATCACAATATCCCCCGGCTCCACATGTTCTTTCCCGGCATTGCGTTTCAGCAGTTTTTCCGCCATGGTATACCCGGTCTTTCGGCATTGCTCCGGCGATAATGGTCTGATATCAAGCTTTTGTATCCCTTCTGCAATCCGTTTTTTTGTATCTTCAATCAATCCGCCGTTGGACACAATATTAAACAGATTCTGGGGCACTTCGCCCACACTGAAACTCTGGCCATTGACACTGACGGTCCGTTCATCCACATCAACTGTTACAATATCGCCGCCGTCACAGACATCCTGAATGCCGTCACACTGCAGCAGCAAGATACCGCTGTTGTAGGCATTTCGGAAAAAGATCCGGGCGTAACTTCTGGCGATAATACAGCGGACACCGTTGTGGGACAATACCGTAGCCGCCTGTTCCCGGCTGGAACCGCAGCCAAAGTTGGAACCGGCCACCAGAATATCTCCGGCCTGAACCGCTGCGCCAAATTCAGGTTTGAGCAGTTCAAATGCATACCTTTTCATTTCCTCGATATCAGGGATCGTACCGCGTCTTCCCGGAATAATGGTATCCGTATCAATATCATCACCAAACTTCCAGATTCTCCCGCTAAACTTTTTTTCCATGCGCTTCTCCTCCCTATATCATCTTCGTCACGGATGCCGCAATAACCGATTCTACAGATCCTGTATAAATCAATACGTCTTCACAGCCCATCGCACCGGAAAATGTGTATAATCCGGTCGTAATCAGTTTTTCACCCGGCCCCATTGCACCGGCTCCCTGGGTCACGACACTGTGATCACCGGCCGCACTGATCTGGGCTCCGTAGTCGATAAAAGCAGTGATAATGCCCTCTTCCATGGCCTGGATATAGTCACGGCTGGTTGCCGGACACACCGTCAGCCGGAAACCAAAGGCCAATGTTTTGCCTTTGATCAGTTCTGCCGCCTTGCGCAGCTCAGCAATGGTTCCGCCGGTATAACCGCCGATCTGACCTGCCTGGAGTACGGTTCCGGCCAGCGCTTTTTTCTTTTCAATCCGGGCAAGTTTTTGTTCCTGACGCGTCTTACACGGCAGCATCAGCATCGGTTCCACATTGCTGATATCAAACGTGATTGCGTCTTCCCCTTCCTCCTGACTGATAAAAACGGTGAATGCACCGCTGCCGCCGACTATACTGCACAAAACAGCCTGATCCTCAGGATTCATATCAGGGGCATAAATATCGACCGACTTATGTTTCACTCCGGTGACTTCCTGCAGTAATGCCAGACCGATATCAATCGTTCCAACTCCCTCTTTCCCCGAACCGGTCATGGTAACCGACACTGTTTCGGGAACAATCATGCTGTAACGGCCGGTTTCAACCACCCGTGCCAGCTCCGGAATGCTCACATTAATGCCCAGGGCACCGGCCGCGCCAAAGATGGCGCCGTGAGAGCCTCCGCCGATGATGATCTCACCGGCTTTTACAACCTCATTTAACATATATTGATAACCAACACCTGCCGCCTGAACATAACGGCAGTTATACGCTTCGGCAAACTGCAGATTCTTTTTTAAAACTGCGGCCGCCTCTGAACTGCCGGCCGGCACGTCATGGTCATAAATCACCCATACCCGGTCCGGATTCGCAACCGCAGTTATTTCATCCGCCGCAGCATGGGAAATGCCGTCATTAATCACAATATGATCCGGATTAACTGTAACAATCGATCCGGCCGGCTGACCCAAAATATTCTCAATACATGTACTCATCCCTGTCTCCTTATCCAGCCATATTGCGATATTTCTCATATCTGGCTCTTGCTTCTTTTTCGGTTCTCGCAAACAATGTTTCAGCCTCATCCGGGAAGGTTCGCTCAAGGGAGGTAAACCGCACTTCGCCGCGCAGGAATTCCCGGAAATCCCCGGTTGGTTCTTTTGAGTCCAGTATAAAAGGATTCTTACCCGCTTCAATCAGATCAGGATTGTAGCGGTAAAGCTGCCAGTACCCCACTTCGACGGCCCGTTTGGTTTCATCCTGAACCTTACTCATGCCGCACCGCAGTCCATGGCTGATACAGGGTGCATAAGCGATGATCAGAGACGGACCTTTGTATTGCTCAGCCTCAGTAACTGCTTTTAATAATTGTGCCTGATTAGCCCCCATTGCTACCTGGGCAACATATACATCACCATAACTCATTGCCATCATTCCCAGGTCTTTTTTCTTACGCTGTTTTCCCGCTGCCGCAAACTGGGCCACCGCCCCCGTAGGCGTCGCCTTGGATGCCTGCCCGCCGGTATTGGAATAGATTTCGGTGTCAAAAACCAGGATGTTGACATCGGCCCCGGAAGCAATCACATGATCCAGACCGCCATAACCGATATCATAAGCCCAGCCGTCACCGCCAAACAGCCATACTGACTTCTTGGTCAGGTGATCACCAGCTGCCAGGATCTCTGCCGCCAGCTCTGCTTCGGATTCCTCCGGCTGATATATTTCCAGTACCGCCTTCAGCCGTTCACCAGCCGTTCCGGATCCCTCCGGATCATCAAAACAGCCAAGCCATTCTGCCGCCGTATCTTTCACTGCCGCATCCCCAGTCATCTCAGCCAGTCTGGCAACATTCATTTTCAAATGATCCCGCTGCTGTTCGGCCGATAACCAGATTCCCATACCATACTCGGCATTGTTCTCAAACAGTGAACTGCCGGCTGCCGGTCCCTGTCCTGACTGATTCGTGGTATACGGAAACGACGGAAAACTGGTCGACCATACCTGGGCACAGCCGGTGGCAGTTGCAACATACATCCGGTCACCAAACAACTGTGTAATCAGCCTGGCATAAGGGGTTTCCCCGCAGCCCGGACAGGCTCCCGGGAATTCTAAAAGCGGCTGTTCAAACTGGCTGCCCTTAACAGTACTTACTCCTAATGGGTTTTCTTTCTGCGGCAGGGCAACCGCATATTCCCAGTTATTATTATCTTCTCTGTGCCGGTCAAGCGGCTCCATAATCAACGCTTTTTCTTTGGCCGGACAGACATTGGCACAACTGCCGCAGCCGGTACAGTCCAGGACCGCTGTCTGGATTGAGAACCGCAGCTGCTCCAGTCCTTTTCCCTTAGCCGGTATTGTTTCAAAGCTTTCCGGTGCTGCCTGAGCTTCCTCCCCGCTTAGCAGGAACGGACGGATGGCTGCATGCGGACATACATAAGCACATTGATTGCACTGAATACATTTATCACTCTGCCAGACCGGAACCGTAACGGCAATGCCGCGTTTTTCATATTTTGAAGTACCGCACGGCACCGTTCCGTCGGCTCCGTCGAGAAACTCACTGACCGGAATATCAGCCCCCTGCATTTTATTTACCGGAATCTGGATATTCCTGATCCATTTGGGAATGGACGGATCAAACGGCTCTGCATCTTCATCTAAATCTGCCCAGTGTCCCGGCACTGCGGCTTCAGTCACCATTTCAATTCCTTTGTCAACAGCAGCATAGTTCATATTGACAATCTGCTCACCCTTTTTGCCATAAGATTTTAAGATCGCATCCTTCATATATCCGGCAGCTTCTTCAATCGGGATAATGCCGGTGATTTTAAAAAACGCGGCCTGCAAAATGGTATTCGTCCGATTGCCCAGCCCCAGCTCTCCGGCGATACCGGTTGCGTCAATAGTGTAAAGATGAATGTGTTTTTTTGCCGCCGACCGTTTGAATCCGGTTGTCAGGTGCTGCTCCAGCTCATCTGTTTTCCAGTCACAGGCGATCAGGACATTGCCGCCATCCCGGACATCTGCCAGGATATCATATTTATCCAGATAGGATTTGTTGTGACAAGCGACGAAGTCAGCATTCTTCACTAAATATGTAGAACGAATCGACTGCCGGCCAAACCGCAGATGCGATCTGGTAACACCGCCGGATTTTTTTCCGTCATATTCGAAATAGCCCTGTACGTTCAGGTTCGTATGATCTCCGAGGATTTTAATGGTATTTTTATTTGCGCCGACAGTTCCGTCTGAACCAAGTCCCCAGAATTTGCAGCTGATCGTTCCTTCCGGGACCGTACTTACCGCTTCACCGTATGGCAGGGACAAACCGGTCACATCATCTTCGATTCCAATGGTATAGTGGTTTTTCGGTTTGGCTGCTTTCATATTGTTATAAATCGCAATCACCTGTGCCGGTGTGAAATCCTTCCCGGCCAGACCGTACCGGCAGGCATAGACAGAAATCTCACGGCCGGCTTCCAGCACAACCGAGCAGACATCTTCGTACAACGGTTCCCCCACTGCTCCCGGCTCTTTCGTCCGGTCACATACTGTGATCCGGGTTACGGTCTGCGGCAGCTGACTCAGGAAATATTCAGCTGAAAACGGACGATATAAATGGACCTCAATAAATCCGATCTTTTCGCCCCGGTTCTGCAGGTACTCCAGGGTCTCTGCCGCACATCCGGCTGATGATCCCATCAGCACCACAACATGTTTTGCATCAGGTGCGCCATAATAATTAAACGGCCGGTAATTGCGTCCTGTCAGCGTATTGATCTTATCCATATAGTCCGCTACGATCTCCGGCAGCTTCTCATAGTAGGAATTGCAGGCCTCACGGCTCTGGAAATAAGTATCTGAGTACTGTCCGGTTGTTCGCAGCACCGGGTGTTCCGGATTCAGTGCATGTTTCCGGAAATCTTCCAATGCTTCCCGGTCAACCAGTTTTGCCAGTTCATCATAATCCAGGCAGTCAATCTTCTGTACTTCATGGGAAGTTCTGAAACCATCAAAAAAATGCAGAAACGGGATCCTTCCTTTGATTGCTGCCAGATGTGCCACCGCTCCCAGATCCATCGCATCCTGTACCCCGGATGATGCCAGCATGGCAAATCCGGTCTGGCGGCAGGCCATCACATCGGAATGTTCCGCATCAATTGACACGGCATGGGTTGCGACATTTCTTGAAGCCACATGAATAACGCCCGGCTTCAGCTGTCCGGCGATCCGGTACATGGGCGGTATCATCAGCATCAGTCCCTGTGAAGCTGTATAGGATGTTGCCAGCGCACCTGCATCCAATGCTCCGTGCATAGCTGATACCGCGCCGCTCTCAGACTGCATCTCAACCAGCCTGACGGTTTGCCCGAATATATTCTTCTTTCCATTGGCCGCCCATTTGTCAACATTTTCTGCCATGGGTGATGATGGTGTGATCGGATAGATCGTGGCGACTTCGGTAAATGCATAAGAGGCATATGCCGCCGCCTCGTTTCCATCCATTGTTTTCTTTATTGAGCTCATTATTATCCTCCTGATTCCTCCTGATCTGGTGCCGCACCCGCTGCGGCCGGTCTGCGTCCATCCCCCTATTAAACAGACAACAGCAGCTATTTGTAATTTACCATCTTGAAATATCGATTTAGTTTATCGTTTTTCCTGTTTTGTTCATAATAATTTATCAATTGGCAAATGTCAATGGTTTATCGATTTAGCAAAGACATTTTGTTTAATCTTGCTATTTTTGTGTTGTTCGTTTTGTGCGTATTGCACATAAGGTTGTTGATCTTGACATTTGAGGATTTTAAACGTATGATAAAACTTAGAAAAACTATATTTAAGACAGGATAGATTAAGATGGCGACGATTAAAGATGTGGCACAGCTGGCCGGAGTTTCGGTCACGACCGTGTCGGTTATCATAAATGGAAAAGCAGAAGAACGGCGGATATCTCCCCAGACAAGGGAACGGGTGACGGCAGCGATGAACCAGCTGGGCTATCACCCTAACTTAAGTGCCCGCAGGCTGAGAATTCCGGAATCCAAGAAACCGGTTCTCGCATTTTACTGGCCGATTGACTACCGGACCAACATACTGGCCACCTTTTTAAATCATCTGCAGAAAGAGCTCAACTCACGCGCTTTTGACTACGAGCTGGTCATCCAGCCTTATGAAAATGACCGTTTGTTCCAACAGGGCGATTCGATTGCCAAGGGTAACTACAATGGCGTTATCATCGGTGCAACTTCGATAAAGGATCAGGAATACCTGGAAACTCTGGTACCGCAGATCCCGATCGTACTGATCAACCGGACTTCGGACAAGTATTCCAATGTCTGCGTCGATTCAGACTATGTCGGTCTGCAGGCCGCCCGCCTGTTCCGGCAAAAGGGATATACTGAAGCTGTGGCAATCGCTTCACACCGTTCCTATGTTGCCACCGGGCAGAGAACCACAGCTTTCCTTAATGCCTGCGGACAGATGGGGATTTCAGTTGACCAGCAGCACATTATCCGCGGCAGCTCAACAGTGGAAGGCGGTGCTATGGCGGCTGAGGAATACTGCCGGCTGAAACATCCGCCAAAAGCAATCTTCTTTGAATCGGATTCCATGGCAATGGGCGCTCTCTCCACCTTCTACAAGCACCGGGTGCGCATTCCGGAAGATGTCGAACTGCTTTCCGTCGCTCTGCTGGACGAAATCGCCACTCAGTATACAGTACCGCCGCTCAGCGTAATCCAGATCCCGCAGGACAGTATGATCCGTGAAGTCGTTAATCTGCTTCTGCCGGCACTGGGCCACTCCGATTTTGCCGCACGGCACGTTTCTATCGAACCGCAGATCCTGCTGCGGGAAACATTTACACTTTAAAATCCCGATATATTGCAGCGAATTCTCCCTATCCGGAGGATTCGCTTTTTATTTTTGCATTCGCGCTAAAATGCTCTTGACAATGATATGCTGCTTATGCAATAATGAATTAACGTTTTAGTTTATCGTTTTAGCTTTTCCTGTCTGATCAGGAAACGGCCCCCTATCTGCCGTTTCCTGAAACAAAACGGAAAGGAAGTGAAATTTTGTTCTGGAAGAAAAAACCGGTCTCACCAACTGCACTGCCATCCGGAATCAGTGTTTCGGACTTTGCCGGCGACGCCGTACCGGTTAAGTTCAACAGTGTGGAGTTCCGTGACGGCCAGCAGTCTCTGTTTGCCACCCGGATGAGAACCGAAGATATGGTACCGCTGCTCTCCCGAATGGATGCAGTTGGTTATGACAGCATGGAAATGTGGGGAGGTGCCACCTTTGATGTGGCTGTCCGTTTTTTGAATGAAGATCCGTGGGAACGGGTTCGGACATTTAAGAAATATGTAAAAAAGACACCCCTGAAAATGGTTTTGAGGGCGCAGAATCTGGTCGGTTATAAAGCCTACCCGGATGATATTGTAGAAAAATTCGTAACTTGTGCAGCGGAAGCCGGAATCGATATTTTCCTGATCTTTGATGCTTTGCAGGATTTGCGCAACTGCGAATCGGCATTCCGGGCAGTAAAAAAAGCCGGCAAGAAAATCGAAGGTTCGATTCAGTATAATGTCAGCCCCTTCCATACCACTGAAGTCTTTGTTCAGAATGCACTGGAACAGGAACAGATGGGCGCATCACTGATGCATGTGGAGGATATGGCCGGGCTGATGACACCACAGGCCGCCAGAGAACTGATTACGGCTTTGAAAAAAAGTTTAAAAATCCCTGTTCATCTGCATTGCCACTGTACCGGCGGCATGGCCGAGATGGCATACTGGGAAGCAATTCGGGCCGGTGCCGACGGACTTGATGTCTGTGTGTCTGCCATGTCGATGGGAACTGCCCATCCGCCGATTGAAAGTCTTATTACCGCACTTAAGGGAACTCCCCGTGATCCCGGCATTGATGTCGGACAATTTGTTTCTATTAATGAAGAGTTTCTGGCACTGCGGAAAAAATATGCCGGGTTTGAAACCAAACTGGTTGGTGTCGATGTCGGATGTCTCCGGCACCAGATTCCCGGCGGAATGCTCTCCAATCTGGAAAGCCAGCTGACTGCCATGAAACTTTATGACCGCCTGCCGGAGGTCCTTTCTGAAGTTACGAGGGTACGTGCAGATATGGGGTTCCCCCCTTTGGCAACCCCATCCAGCCAGATGTGCGGTGCTCAGGCTACCACCAATGTACTGACCGGCAGCCGCTACTCGATGATCAGCAAAGAACTCAGGGAATACTGCCGTGGTATGTATGGAAGGCCGCCCGGACCAATCGCAAAAGATCTGCTGGAAAAGGCATTGGGCGATGAAAAACCATCTGATAAAAAACCTGCTGATCTGCTGCCACCCGGCTTTGAAGCCGCCCGCCAGGAAGCCGGTGCACTGGCCCGTACCGAGGAAGACATCCTGACCTATGCCCTTTTCCCTGCCTATGCAGTGGATTTCCTTAAAACCAAATATTCTATGTCTTAGTACGAAATGGAGATTATATTGATGAAACAAACGGATGTTGAAAAACTGACGCGCTCCGCTAATATTCTGGCAAAGCTAAAGGAAGCCCGCGGCGGCAGCCTTTTAAATTCCCACCAGGTCATGGGCAATGATCCTAATCTGATCAATGCATTTTTACAGCAGTATATCAACTGTAATAAAGCAGATGTGAATATACCGAAAAAATATCGCGAGTTGATTGTGATGGCTATAGGGATGGCTACCGGAACCGATACTACGATGAAGGTTCATGCTAAAATCGCAATGGAGCAGGGCGCCACTGTTGATGAGATTTTTGAAGTAATGCGGATTATTTTCTTTACCTGCGGGGTTTCGAAACTGCTGCCGGCGCTGGAGGTACTGGAGGATATGTTTGAACCGGTTGACGCGGCGGACTAAAACAAGTGCAAAATTAAAAAGACGAAGGGGCTGTTACACCTGTGATTATTTAGTCACTAGTGCAACAGCCCCTTCTTTTGGGGCCGGCTAACTCATTTAAAATCGGTAAATCATGGAAGATACCAAAGCAGTCTATCGAAGGCTATGCCACACCTGCCCAGATTGATTTATACAAATTGCTATTATATTAAACTCTGTTGTTCCCCAGTGCGAACGAAATTCTATCCACTAAATACAACGGAACAGTCCTCACTATACCATCTTCTGCAATACCACCATTACTTGCCCCCTTTAAGTAATAAAGATAATCAATTTTCTTGTCTGCCAGCAACGCTCTGGCTGTTCTGCCCTCGCCGCTCTCACTTTTCACTTCAATACCATAATCCCGCTGATCGGCAAGGCTCCGTACATAAAAATCCAACTCACCGTTAATTTTCTGATATGAGCCAAACCAGGGCATGTTTCCGGCGATATCTTTCCTTACCCGCCGAAGCAGAGATACATACACAAAGTTCTCTGCGACAATTCCTTTTATAACAGCCTCTTCAGAACCTGCCTGCTTTAAAAAGTAATGAGCAATACCTACATCAAGAAAATAAAACCTTGCATTATCCTTTACATCCAAATAGTCGCAGTCGACACTCTTCCCCGCATATCCGATGATATGAGATGCCTCCAGCCAGTTAATTGCATGATTTATCATCTTCTTTGTGAATCTGCCACTTTCCTGCTTATATACGATTTTGCTGAGGTCTTCAACTAAACCTTTCACGCCCTGCTTTTCCCTGATCTGAGTGATTGCGATGCCATGAAACAGTTTTGCAAATACATTTGTATCCATCACAGTGTCAAAGTACCGCTTTGATTCGTTGATAAAGATTGACATCAGGCGCCAGATTTCCTCATTACAGCGGTCAAAGTCCTTGTGTGTAAGATACGTCGAAACAACCGAAGGATAACCGCCGATTCGCTGATAGATTTTATAACACTCACGCAGCACCTCATAATCAGGGGCATCACCGCCGCCATACAAATCAATCGTATCATAAAGCTCCCGATGACCAAATACACCGGCAAATTCAGCAAAGGTCAACGTTTCCATCGTCATCGAATCCAAATCCCCGGCCGGAAGGAAGAAATCCTTTGCCAACAGCCGCCCAAGGTAACTGCCGGTAACAATTACATAACATTCAAATTCCCTGGCAAGAGTACGAATCAGGTTATATACCTTTGAAGATTCCTGTACTTCATCAATGATAATGATATTTTCTATATCGTCACGGAAGTTCTTATCAAACAGACTCAGGGCATAATGTACCGGCTTCTCCTCACGGTCTGTTCCCGGCACCCAAGTGCTGGCTTCTTCCAAGCTCTGTAAAAACTGCTCACCAGAAATCTCCGCCATATTGATATAAACCATATGAGCAAAGTTCTCCTTGGCAAACTTTTTCAAAATGTACGTTTTTCCTACCTGTCTGGCTCCGGAGAGTTCCAGAACCTTACCGGAGCGTTCCCGCTTCCAGTCCAGCAGCCGTTTGTAAATATCACGAGTAAATTCCATATGCTCACCGCCTTGCCTTTCTTCTCCTTATTATAGTCAAACATGCTTTCTTTCTCAACTCTTATTTCAAAATTAGCAGAAACATTGCAGAAAATCCTCCCGCCCGCCATTACAACAAAAAAAAGCCCCGCCCCAGTAGTTCGCAGCCTACCAAAACAGAACCTTTACAGTGCGCCATCAGGGATTCGAACCCGGGACAAATAGATTAAGAGTCTACTGCTCTACCAGCTGAGCTAATGGCGCTTATTTTGTTGATGTCGCTTCTTGTAATTCCGGCGACATGAGCATTATTGTAAATCAAAGAAAATAAATTGTCAACCCTTTTTGTAAAAAAAAATTTACAAAATCTTAATACAATCACATTAATTCCATCTCCAGAATTAAGAAAAAAGCAGGGCCCGCATTACCACACTCCAGTAATGCGGGCCCTGCCCGGTTTTACAGATGTTTTTCAATCATTGCCTGAACAGCGTCCTTTGACTGCACGCCAATCAGCTTATCAACCATTTCACCGCCCTTAAATACTGCCAGAGTCGGGATCGTCATCACGCGGTATTCGACGGCAAGTGCCTCGTTATCATCGATATTCAGCTTGCCGACAGTCGCTCTGCCTGCAAAGGCTTCAGCCATAGCATCAACCACAGGGGCCATCATCTTACACGGGCCGCACCAGTCCGCATAAAAATCGACTAATACCGGTATATCAGACTTAAGTACTTTTGCTTCAAAATCAGTTGTTGTAAATTTGTTTTCCATAAATTTTCTCCTTTATAGTTTATTCTTCTTTCTTTTCGCCTCTGCCGCGATTCAGGATCTTTTCGGCTTCCTTTAAGCTTTTATTCCACCTGACTACATTACGGTTCAATGAATCTTTGTCACTGGCCGCGCTCTGAAGGCTGTGTGTCAGCTTCTTTTTCCAATCCATAGTATCACCAGATATCGTTTCTTTATTACTATTGTATGCAGCACTACCTGGCTGCAATTAATTTAAATATCGGATTTCCCATGGACGAGAACTTGGTCTCATACTCAGTCATAACATTTCCCTGCGCCATCTCACTGTGGTGCAGATCTCTGGTGTATCCTTCAATCCGCCATCCGGCCTGCGGAATCGCCTCCAGTGAATAATCAAACAACCCTTTGTTGTCAGTCTTAAATTCGACGACACCATCCTTTTTCAGGATCTGGTCATATACCGCCATAAATTCCGGTGATGTCAGCCTGCGTTTGGCATGTCTGTCTTTCGGCCACGGATCTGAAAAATTCAGATAAATTCTGTTTACTTCGCCGGGTGCAAACATCTCAGCCATTGCCCTTGCATCCACACACATGAAAAATATATTGGAAAGCTCCAGCTCCTGCCGTTTGGCCAATGCCCGTAAAAGCACACTGGAATAGCGTTCGATTCCGATATAATTCACATCCGGATTCAGCTGCGCCAGCTCCATGATGAACTTTCCTTTTCCCATTCCCACTTCTATCTCAATCGGGTTGTCATTGCCAAACAATTTCCCGAAGGAACCTCTGTGGCTTTCCGGATTCCGGATCACATAAGGACTTTTTGCCACTTCCTCTTCCGATCCGGGTATATGTCGCAATCTCATAACGGTTCCTCCAAAATCATTCCTCTAAAACTGCTGCACTCTGTCAGCACCTTTATTCTACCAGACCCCGTTATCGTTTGCAAGTGCAATGGATTATTACAAATCTCTTACGATGCGAATTTTGTCGTTTTTTATGGTGCACAAATAGTGAAGTCGTAGTATAATGAATCTATATATGGTGGCTTGGGCACCATGATACAGACACTAAGAGGAGGACGGCTATGGCAAGCACAAATGTGAACAGCAGCTGGGAGAAGATCCAGCGCGGAGTCAAAGATACGGAACGATTAATTGGACAGAAAGAATACAATTCGGCTATGGTGCAATCCCGCCAGACCCTTGAATTCATGGTAAAACTGCTGGCAAACCGTGTCGGACTGAACGAGAATCAGGATTTGATGCAGCTGATCGACGGACTCTATCAGCGCCGCGCCATCAGCAAGTCTACCTGTGAACACTACCATAAGATCCGCATGATCGGCAACAAGGCAGCCCACGAAGGTGATACCAGTGCCTACAATGCCAATCAGACTTATCATATACTGGCACAGGAAGTTTATTCATTTGCGAACGATTACCGCAATGCCCAGAGAGGTTCCAGACGTTCTTCCGGCCAGTCCCAGAACCGCAGCCGCAAGAGACAGGCTGCCAAGAGCTCCTCTTTCCAGATATATTCCCTGTTGAAGATTTTGATTCCGGTACTCTGTATTGTACTGCTGATATTGATTATCAAGCTGGTTAAGCCGGCCAAGGATAATGAGACCCAGCCCGAGACTACTCCGATTACCACCGAGACGATGCAGCCGGCAGAATCAGAGACTGCACCGCCGGAGACTGCACCACCGGTTATTACATACAAAACGACCAGGAACCTGAATGTCCGTTCGCAGCCAAGTACCGACTCGAGTATCCTGGGTCAGATCCCATCCGGGAATCAGGTTGAATACGTCAGCAAACACGACGAAGAATGGACTGTGATTCAATATGAAGGACAGCAGGCATATGTCTCGAGTCAATACTTAACAACTGAATAATTTATTTCAAAAAGAAGCATACTGCCATTATCGAGCTATTACAGATAATGGCAGTATGTTATTTTTTTATTGCATTTTTACTAATTTTTATTACAATTATCGAAAATTTTTATAAGAATCACTATGGATTTTTTTTCAAAAAGGAGTATGATGTAGTTAACGCAAAGGAGGATTACTATCGCTATGGATACTATTATTAAGCAAATATCCGAGATTGAGAACCGTGCTGCCTCCGTTATGGAAGAGGCAAATGCCAGGAAAAAAGCGATCTCTCAGGAAATGAATGATAAGACTTCTGAGTTTGACAGGGAGCTGGATATACAGATGCAGCAGAAGATTAAAAAGCTCCAGGCTGATATGGAAGTAGATATGAATGCCCGACTGGAAGATCAACGTCAAAAAGCCGCCTGCATCCTCCGGAAAATGGAGCAGAATTACGATGAGCATCATGAGGAGTATGCCCGTAACTTATTTCAGCAACTGATAGGGGAGTGATACGATGAGCCTGTTGTCTTACAGTGGAATTACCACCAAGGTAAAAGCAATGCAGGGTCGTCTGATATCAGAAGAACAGTTCCGGGAGATGGCTGCTTTAGACTCCGTCCCGAGTGCTGTCGACTATTTGAAACGCCAGCCCTCATATGCTGATATTTTTGCCCACATCGACGATACGATGATGCATCGCGGCGATATTGAGAAGCTTTTGATCCTGTCCAAATATCAGGATTTCACCAAGCTTTATAAGTTTTCCAATCTATCGCAGCGGAAGTTCCTCGATCTTTACTTTATGCATTATGAAATCGCTATTGTCAAACGTTGTCTGCGTAACATTCTGGGGCATCAGAAGACTGATCTGGATTTGTCGCTGTACCGTGATTTTTTTGAGCGGCATTCCCATATTGATTTGATCAAACTGGCAGAAGCCGATACGTTAGATGAGTTCATCGCCGATCTGAGCGGGTCTGTATATTATGACCTGATTCTGGATCTGCAGGAACAGGATGCAACCTCGGTATTTGAATATGAGATGCGCCTCGACCTGTTGTATTTTAAAATGATGTGGAAAACTTCCAGTAAGTCATTAAGCAAAGATGACCGTGAATTTATCTCATCACTCTTTGGCAACCGGATGGACTTACTCAATATCCAGTGGATCTACCGTTCCATCAAACATTATGCGCTGACACCGGAACAGATCAAAGTATTGCTGATTCCATTTCACTACAAGCTGAGCCAGGAACAGATCGATGCCATGATTCAATGCCATACGATCGATGAATTTTTCTCAGTATTGAAAGATACCTACTATCAGCGGATTTCAACAGGACTGCTCAGTGAACAGCCTGATGTAGAATCTCTGTACACACATATTTTAGACCGGATTTACAGGAAGAAAAGCCGTGAGCATCCTTACTCCATTTCAATCGTAGATGCTTACCTTTATTTTAAAGAGTCTGAACAGCGCAAGCTGATTACGGTGATCGAAGGGATCCGTTACGGACTGAGTACTAATGACATTATTTCGCTTGCCGCGAAAAGCTAAAGGGGGGTCAGCTCTGTGATTGAAAAAATGAAATTTATCAGTATCACCGGTCCCAAGGCAGACATTGACCGTGTGACCAGTCAGTATTTGTCAAAATATGAAATACATCTGGAGAACACATTGTCTGAGCTAAAGACCGTGTCCAATTTAAAACCATATATCGAAAGCAGCCCTTATAAAACGCAGCTTCAGGCTGCTGACGATCTGGTCAAAGCATTCCAGGACCGCCTTCCCCAAAAGGCGGTCAAATCACTGTCCATTGAGGAATCAATCCGCATCGTCCATACATTAACTGATGCCTGGAAACAGTCAACACTCAAACGAAGCGAACTGCAAAAACAGATCGAACCGCTGATGACTTCCAAACAGGCAATTGCACCATTTAAAAATTTAAATTATGACGTAAGCTCGATTCTGCATTTTGAACATATCCGATTCCGGTTCGGCCGGATTCCTCATGATCAGTACCACCTTTTTATGGATCAGGTCTACAGTACGGTAGATACCATCATCCATAAGTGTCAGGAAGATGAAAAGTATGTCTGGTTCGTTTATTTTGCTCCCAAGAGTATGTGCAAAAAAATGGACGCCATGTTTGCTTCACTTCATTTTGAACGTTTTATCCTGCCCGATGAATACAACGGCACACCAAGTGAAGCTGCTCATGCCCTGGACGAAAAGATCGAACGGCTGCGACAGCAGATAACCGAAGCTGACCAGGAGATGACCAACACCATAAACACATATAAGGATGATCTGGTTGCCGCCCACGCCCAGCTAAAGACCATCAGCACAACGTTTAACGTGCGCAAGCTGGCGGCCTGTACCGATCATCAGGAACATCCCTTTTACATTTTGTGCGGCTGGATGGCCGAGTCAGATGCCCGATCATTTCAGGCGGAACTGGCCGGTGACAGCAACACCTTCTGTACGGTGGAGGATGAAAACATCCACGGCACTGTCAGCATGCCGCCGACAAAACTTAAGAATCCCGGACTGTTCCGGCCGTTTGAGATGTTCCTGAAAATGTACGGACTCCCCTCCTACGGTGAGATCGATCCGACAATTCTGCTGGGTATCAGCTACTCCATTCTGTTTGGTTTTATGTTCGGCGATGTCGGCCAGGGGCTGTGCCTGATGCTTGGCGGCTTCCTTTTGTACCGGGCCA
This sequence comes from Lachnospiraceae bacterium, assembly GCA_032073745.1. Taxonomy (GTDB): domain Bacteria; phylum Bacillota; class Clostridia; order Lachnospirales; family Lachnospiraceae; genus Brotaphodocola. The sequence goes on from DAMAMW010000021.1 coordinate 86,338, forward strand.
GGAAGATGGATCTGGCGGCGATCATCTCCTGCTGCGGATTCTTTTCCACGATTTTCGGTTTTCTGTTCGGCAGTGTATTCGGTTTCGAACATGTGCTGGAAGCGATCTGGCTGAGACCAAAAGAAGCAATGATACAGCTTCCGTTTATCGGGAATCTGAATACCGTATTTGTGGTTGCCATCGCTTTAGGTATGGGAATCATATTATTGACAATGATATTAAATGTAATCAACAGTCTCCGGCACCGCGATCCGGAAAAGGCATTTTTTGATACAAACGGCATCGCCGGTATCGTATTTTACGGTGCCATTACAGTCACCGTTGTCCTTTACATGACCGGACGGCCATTACCGGCAACGATCGTTCTGATCCTGATGTTTGTCCTGCCGCTGCTGGTTATCTTCTGTAAAGAACCACTGACAGCGATTGTTGAGAAAAAGGCCGAGGTTATGCCGAAAGAAAAAGGCATGTTTCTGGTTCAGGGATTCTTTGAACTGTTTGAGATCCTGCTCAGCTATTTTTCGAACACTTTATCATTTGTCCGGGTTGGTGCTTTTGCGGTCAGCCATGCGGCAATGATGGAAGTAGTCCTGATGCTGGCCGGAGCGGAAAGCGGATCGACGAACTGGATCGTTATCATTTTAGGTAACCTGTTCGTTTGCGGAATGGAAGGTCTGATCGTTGGCATCCAGGTACTTCGTCTTGAGTATTACGAATTATTCAGCCGTTTCTATCATGGCGGCGGACGCGTTTTCACGCCTTACGGCAAATAGAACGTAACAGTCCAGGACGGCGGGAAATTATAATCAAAAGCAGCTGTCAAGCTCGCTTGTAAAGCTGTTTTTGATTATAATTTCACATCGGATGGATATCCGATGCTTCTTGAATGGCTTCTTTTCTGCCATTCAAGAAGACAGCTGTCCGAACGATTACAATAAAACCAATCCAAAAAGGAGAACTAACAATGACTTTATTAGCAAAAATCACTCTGGCAGCAGCATTACTCTTAAGCATCGCAATTCCATTCGGCGCCTTTGCCGCCGGAGAACGTAATAAAGGACGTTATAAAAAAGCCCTTGCTCTGAACGCCCTGTTATTTGTCGGAACCATGGTTACCGCTTCTGTACTGGTCTTCTCCGGCAACGCTGTCGCAGCTGAAGCTGCCGGATCTGCCGGTAATGTCGCCGGCTGGGGATATCTTGCCGCAGCACTTTCAACCGGAATGTCCTGTCTGGGCGGCGGTATCGCCGTATCGGCAGCAGCAAGCGCAGCACTGGGTGCCATCAGTGAAGATGGTTCCATCCTTGGTAAATCCCTCATCTTCGTCGGCCTTGCCGAAGGTGTATGTCTGTATGGACTGATTATTTCCTTCATGATTCTGGGTAAACTCTAATCAATGAAGATGTTTTTGATCAGTGACAACCTGGATACCTGGACCGGCATGCGTCTTGCCGGTGTCGAAGGAGTGGTTGTACACGAGGAACAGGAACTGAAAGAAGCACTGGATAAGGTTCTGGCCGACAAAGAGATTGGCGTTGTCCTGCTGACAGAAAAGTTCGGACGTGATTTCCCGAAGCTTGTCAATGATGTCAAGCTGAGCTACAAGCGTCCGCTGTTTGTAGAGATTCCCGACCGTCACGGTACCGGCCGCAAGCCGGACTTTATCACATCGTATGTTAATGACGCAATTGGTCTTAAGTTGTAGCTGGTTCCGGACGGCTACGTTAAATAATGCAGAAAGCAGGTGAAGCACTATGACCACCGAGGAAAAATTACAGCATTTCCAAAACGCCTGTATGGAGGATGCCAAAGGCAGGAGCAACCGTATGCTTGACGAATATAAGGCAGCTCTGGAGCAGACCTTTCTGGAGCATCAGGAAGATGCCCGCCGCAGGGCTGAAATGCAGCTCCAGCTGGAATCCAATAAAATAGAACGGGAAATGAACAAAACCCTGGCTATAGAACAGCTGAAAATCAAACGGGAGCTGGGCCAGAAAAAAGAAGCTTTAAAAGAAAAATTATTTGTAGAACTGAGGGATATGCTGGCAAGATTTCTGGAGACACCGGAATATGTCACTTTACTGAAACAGCAGATTCAGCATGCCGCTGAATTTGCCGGCGATGACGAAGTTACCATCTATCTGGATCCGGTTGACGAAGACAAGGTCCGCAAGCTTTCTTTACTGAACAACAATGCCCACCTTACCATCAGCGAATACTCATTCAACGGCGGCACCCGTGCCGTCATTCCATCAAGACATATTCTGATTGACAACTCATTTCAGACGAAACTGGCTGAAACCCAGGAAGCATTTCATTTTGATCTCAGCCTGACAGGAGGTACGGACTAATGGCAAAGACCGGCATAATCTATGGTATTAACGGCCCGATTATCTACCTGAAAGGTGATCCCGGCTTCAAGATGAACGAGATGGTATACGTCGGCCAGGAAAATCTGGTCGGCGAGGTCATCAGCATGACCTCTGATAAAACGACAGTTCAGGTATACGAGGAGACCACCGGCATCCGTCCGGGCGAAGTTGTAACCGGAACCGGTGATCCGGTATCCGTTCTTCTCGCTCCCGGTATCCTGAGCAATATCTTTGATGGTATCGAACGCCCGCTGAGCGCCATTGCCAAAACCAGCGGCGCCTACATCAACCGCGGTGTCAATGTCAGTTCTCTCGACACCGAAAAAAAATGGCAGACCCATATCACCGTCAAAGAAGGGGATCATGTCTTCGGCGGCACCATTATTGCCGAAGTTCCGGAAACCTCCGCAATTGTCCACAAGGTGATGATTCCTCCCGACAAAGAGGGATATGTCCTGAATGTAGTCTCAGACGGTGATTATACCATCAACGAACCGATTCTGACACTGCAGCTGGTCGACGGTACTGAAGAAAAGATCACAATGACGCAAAAATGGCCGATCCGAAAAGCAAGACCGATCGCCAAACGTTTCCCGCCGACCCAGCCGCTGGTAACCGGCCAGCGTATCCTCGATACCCTGTTCCCCCTTGCCAAAGGCGGCACCGCTGCTATTCCGGGCGGTTTCGGTACAGGAAAAACCATGACCCAGCACCAGATCGCCAAATGGTCTGATGCCAATATTATCATTTATATCGGCTGCGGCGAACGCGGCAACGAAATGACCCAGGTACTGGAAGAATTCAGCGAACTGATTGATCCAAAGAGCGGCAAACCGCTGATGGAGCGCACCACCCTGATCGCCAACACTTCCAACATGCCGGTAGCAGCCCGTGAGGCAAGCCTCTATTCCGGTCTGACCCTGGCCGAGTATTACCGCGATATGGGTTATCATGTCGCTATCATGGCCGACTCCACCTCCCGTTGGGCCGAAGCCCTGCGTGAGCTCTCCGGACGACTGGAAGAAATGCCTGCCGAAGAAGGTTTCCCGGCCTATCTCGCATCAAAGCTGTCGGCTTTCTATGAGCGCGCCGGCATGATGCAGAACTTAAACGGCAGCGAAGGCAGCGTCACCATTATCGGTGCCGTATCGCCTCAGGGCGGCGACTTTTCCGAACCAGTCACCCAGAATACCAAACGTTTCGTCCGCTGCTTCTGGGGACTTGATAAAAGCCTGGCCTACGCCAGACATTTCCCGGCAATCTCCTGGCTGACCAGTTATTCCGAGTATTTAACTGACCTGGCCTACTGGTACAATCAGCATGTAGATGCCAAATTCGTCGATTACCGCAACCGGATCGTCACCCTGCTGTCGCAGGAGAGCAATCTGATGGAAATCGTCAAACTGATCGGCAGCGATGTCCTGCCCGATGATCAGAAGCTGATCCTTGAAATCGCCAAAGTTATCCGCGTCGGTTTCCTGCAGCAGAATGCATTCCACAAGGATGATACCTGTGTCCCGATGGAAAAACAGTTTAAGATGATGGATTTAATTTTATATCTATATAAGAAGTCACGCTCCCTGATCTCCATGGGAATGCCGATGTCAGTTCTCAGGGAAGATCCTATCTTCGATAAGGTAATTTCCATGAAGTACGACATCCCCAATGATAAACCGGAACTTTTTGATGAGTACAAACGGCAGGTAGATCAATTCTACGATGCAGTAGTGGAACGTAACGCATAAGGAGGACAGAAATGGCAATTGAATATTTAGGTTTAAGTGCGATTAACGGTCCGATGGTCGTCCTTGAGGGCGTTCAGGAAGCCGCGTTCGACGAAATTGTAGAAATGACCGTAGACGGAAACAAAAAAAAGCTGGGCCGTATCATCGAAGTCTATGAAGACAAAGCCATCATCCAGGTGTTCGAAGGCACCGAAGGGCTGGCCTTACACAATGTCCACACCCGTCTGACCGGACGTCCTATGGAACTGGGCGTATCAGAAGCCATGCTGGGCCGTACCTTTAATGGTATCGGCGTCCCGATCGACAATCTCGGTGAAATCACCGCCGAAAAAATGCTCGATGTCAACGGCCAGCCGCTCAACCCGATCGCCCGTGAATATCCCCGTAACTATATCCGTACCGGAATCTCAGCCATCGATGGCCTGATGACCCTGATCCGCGGCCAGAAGCTGCCGATCTTCTCCGGCAACGGCCTTCCTCACGATGCCCTGGCAGCCCAGATCGTACAGCAGGCATCCCTGGGAGACGACTCCACCGATGACTTCGCCATTGTCTTTGCTGCCATGGGCGTTAAGCACGACGTTGCCGAATTCTTCCGCCGGACCTTCGAAGAAAGCGGCGTATCTTCCCACGTAGCCATGTTCATGAACCTGGCCAACGATCCCGTGGTAGAGCGTCTGATTACCCCGAAAGTAGCCCTGACTCTGGCTGAGTATCTGGCCTTCGAAAAAAATATGCATATCCTGGTCATCCTGACCGATATGACCTCATTTGCCGAAGCCATGCGTGAAGTATCTTCATCCAAAGGCGAGATCCCATCCCGAAAAGGATTCCCGGGATATTTATACAGCGAACTGGCGGCCCTGTACGAACGCGCCGGTATCGTAAAGGGCGTCAACGGATCTGTCACCCAGATTCCGATTCTGACCATGCCCAACGACGACATCACCCATCCGATCCCCGATCTGACCGGTTACATTACCGAGGGCCAGATTGTACTCGACCGTTCCTTAAACGGCCAGTCCGTCTACCCGCCGATCAATGTCCTGCCATCCCTTTCCCGTCTGATGAAAGACGGCATCGGCGAAGGCTTTACCCGGGCCGATCATCAGGATGTGGCAAACCAGCTGTTCTCCTGTTACGCCAAAGTAGGCGACGCCCGTGCTCTCGCATCCGTTATCGGTGAAGATGAGCTCTCACCGCTCGACAAAAAATATCTGGTCTTCGGAAAAGCATTCGAAAAACAGTTCGTCGGCCAGGATCCCGGCGAAAACCGCAACATCATAACCACTCTGAATCTGGGCTGGGAACTGCTGGGACTGCTGCCAAGAGAAGAGCTTGACCGTATCGATACCAAGACACTGGATCAGTATTACACTCCAACCACATCTCAGTCTGAAGAGTAAGGAGGGATTTGATGAATCCAAACACATTCCCTACCAAAGGCAACCTGATGCTGGCCAAGAACTCCCTGACACTGGCCAGCCAGGGTTACGAGCTGATGGACAAAAAACGCAACATCCTGCTCCGCGAGCTGATGAGCCTGATCGACCAGGCCAAGGAGATCCAGACCGAGATCGACACCACGTTCACCGCTGCATACAAAGCGCTCCAGCAGGCCAATATCGAACTCGGCATCAACTATGTCGACGAGATTGCCGCTGCGATCCCGATCGAAGATTCCATCCGGATCAAAACCCGCAGCATCATGGGCACTGAGATCCCGCTGGTAGAATACAGCCAGGAACCGCTCAAGCCCCACTACTCTTACTACAACACCAGAGAATCACTCGACGAAGCCTGTGCCAACTTTGAAAAGGTAAAGTCCCTCACCATCAAGCTTTCAACCGTAGAAAATTCCGCCTACCGTCTCGCCAACAGCATCCGGCAGGCCCAGAAACGGGCGAATGCACTGAAAAATATCACCATTCCAACTTACCAGTCCTTGGTGACCAATATTACTAACTCTTTGGAAGAAAAAGAACGCGAAGAATTTACGCGGCTCAAAGTTATTAAGAGAGGGAAGACTGGGTAAATTTATCCCGAGAGACCGAGGGGGGATGGGACGGCGGAGTGTATGGTTGGGTTTGACGGCCGTTTCGGCACGTAAGAGTATGTAGGTCATAAAAAGAATACTAAAAACATAAGCCGAAATGCCTTAACTCGCTGCGCTCAAACAAAGGCATTTCGGCTTATAACGTATTATTTTTATGACCAACATACTCTAACGTACCTGCAAATGCCGACAAACCCAACCATACACTCCGCCGCCCCATCCCCCCTCGGTCTCTCCAGCTACTCGTTCCCTGCCTTCACTTCTTATTGACTTCTCGCTATAGAGTCGCAAACATAAACTTACTCCCTGTCTGAATTTTTCTGATTTCGGTTTAAAATGAATTATGTATTGTATTTAGATTTGGTTTTAGATTTTGGTTTTTTGCTTTTTATTATTTAGTGGCGTAATGTGTGTAGCTGGAGCGGTGTGGTGAGGGGGCGAATCCGGGGGCTGGCGACCAGGGCGGGGCGGTGGTTGACGCTGGGGGTGGGGCCGGTGGCTGCCGGGGTGTGTGGTGCTGAATTTAGCGACGTTCGAAGTAAAGCTGTGATTTCTTAGGCCGCGGACAGGCAATTAATCAGGAGAATTTCCGGTTACAACCCGGAAATTCAGGCGAGCTTTGAGTGGTCATCAAGAGCACTCAAAGTTCGAGCCGGTGCCTGATTAATTGCCTGTCCGCGGCCTTAGAAATCACGCTTTACTGAGAGGGAGCAAATTCAGCACTACACACCCCGGCAGCCACCGGCCCCACCCCCAGCGTCAACCACCGCCCCGCCCTGGTCGCCAGCCCCCGGATTCGCCCTCTCACCATACCGGTCTCCCCCCCCCCACATCACCCACGTATCCCCACTATTCGCGTATCCACCGACCATTCAGCAATAAACAGATTCTTTTCATATCGGGCAGGATACAAAAGATCAAATTCAAGCTTCGCTGTCCCCTTCTCCTTCGCCACTTTCGTAGACATAACCCGGATATTTTCCTGCCGGAACTGATTCTGCAATTCAGTTAAAACGTGGTCGAAATCGTTAGTCGTTATTTTCAGGTAACCGCGATATGGTTCGGCAGCCAGAAAGTTGATTTTGTGGAGGATGAACTGGGTCAGGATGATCAGGATGGTTGCACTGATTCCTATGGCGTACATGCCGGCTCCCATGGCCATGCCGATTCCGGCTGTCGTCCAGATGCCGGCGGCTGTGGTCAGGCCGCTGACGGAGTTGTTTTTGACAAAAATAACGCCGGCACCAAGGAAACCGACGCCGGAGACAATCTGGGCAGCTACCCGGGAGGCATCGTAGGCAGCAATATCAAAGAAGCCGTATTTGGATACTACCATCATCAGGGCGGCACCCATGGCGACAATGGCATGGGTGCGCATACCGGCGCTTTTGTCACGGCTTTTGCGTTCGTGGCCAATCACGATTCCGGCGGCACCGCTGGCCATGATTCTGACCAGCAGTTCTAAATCTTTTATTAACTCTGAGTATGTCATTTAATCTTCCACCACCTCAACAATTTGAAATCCGCAGGCTATTAACAGTTCTTCGCAGGGACTGTCCAGATGCATACAGAATACTTTGTTTCTGAATTCCACCGGTATGAGCGCTTCCAGTTTTTTATAGTAACAATGACTTGGATGATCGGAGTCGTGGGCTGCGGTGTCCTGATAGATACGGTCGATCTGTCCGTTCAGGAATGCTGTCAGAATCTCTTTCGGGATATCTGAGGCATCTCCGCTGTAGTATAACTGTTCGGACTGATCTGCCAGCAGGTAACCGTAACAACTCATTGTTTCAACGTGCTGTACGGGGACCGGAATGATTTCGATTCCGGCCGTATTTTCAGGCATAACCTGGTGCCATTGATATGCTGCTGCTTCGATCCCTTCCAGATCGAGGAGGCTTAAGATCGTCTGCTCCGGATGGATAACGGCTGCCCGGATGTTTTTTTCATAGTATAAATAGGAAATAAGAGATGCCAGGCTGCCGACGTGGTCGGCGTGCAGGTGGGTTATCAGGGCATAGACCTGATCGATCCCCTCTAAAATACCTTTTTTCTGCAGTACTGCAAATGTGGATTCTCCGCAGTCGATAAGATATAATGTATTCTCTTTTAAAAAGTAGGCTCCTGTGTTTCCGTAAGCGGGATAAAAGGCTGAGCCTTTTCCCAAAAATGTTAGTGTCATGGTCTGGTCTTCCTCCTACTCTTTTATCCCGGCACTTACAAAACTGCTCATAAACTGCTTCTGGGCCAGGAAAAATGCCAGCAGCAGCGGAATGATGATGATAAATGCGGCGGCACAGACGTTGGCCCACTGCATGTTGGCCTCTTTGGACTTGGCAAAGATGGCAAGACCTACGGTCAGAGTCCGGTTTGACGGCGAATTGGTGACGATCAGCGGCCACAGGTAGTTGTTCCAGTGGTAACTGACGGAAATCACGGCGAAGGACAGGTAGGCGGGTTTGGCACAGGGCATATATACTTTCCAGATCGTCTGCCAGGTATTGGCACCGTCAATCCGGGCTGCTTCTGCCAGTGCTTTGGGAATTGATTTGAAATGCTGGCGCAGCAGGAAGATTGCCAGGGCACTGCCGTAGAACGGAAGCATGATGCCGATCTTGGTGTCGACCATCTTAAGTTCTGACAATGTCATAAAGTTTGGTGTGATCAGTACGTCATTCGGAATGATAATCTGCATGAATATGACCGCAAAGACCAGTGATGATCCCTTGAACTCCAGGACTCCGAGTGCATAGGCCGCCAGGGTCGAGGTTACGAACTGGACGGCAAAGGTGATGATGACCAGGGTCAGGGTATTCAGATAATACGTACCGAACGGGATTGCATTCCAGACATACCTGATGTTCTCCAGGGTAAAGCTGGTCGTCGGAAACAGGGTCATATGAAAGGTGGGAACAGAAAATGCAGTTCCAACCAGCCATATTAACGGTATCAGCCAGACAAATCCTAAAAGGAGTGCAAAAACAGTTATCATGAAGCGGGTTATCTTTTTCTGATTCATTTTCTTCCTCCTTCGTTTTAGTTGTAATGTATTTTTTTGTCCTGACTCAGGAATCTTGGTAATGCCACCACCATCAGCAGCACCAGCATGATAACAGTCAGCGCCGAGGATAATCCATAGTTAAAGTTAGTAAATCCCTGTTGATAGATATAGTATAAGAGCAGGGTTGAGGCATTGTTTGGTGCGCCCTCTGTCATGATTACCACATGGTCAACCAGCTTAAAGCTGTTGGTCAGGGCAATCGTGGATACAAACAAAAAGGTCGGTGCCAGAAGCGGCAGGGTGATCCGCCGGAATACGGTCCAGCTGTTTGCGCCGTCGATTTTGGCTGCTTCGTTGACTTCAGCGGAAATACTCTGGATCCCTGATAAAAAGAAAACCATCAGGTATCCGGCTTCTTTCCAGACATACATAAATGCCATGGCCGGAAGGACAGTCTTTTTGCCGGACAGAATATTGGCCGGTTTTCTGCCGAAGGCGATCAGCATCTGATCAAGGAGGCCGTTTTTTGCCATATAAATAAACATCCAGATACTGGCAATGGCAATCATCGGCATGACGACCGGATAAAAATAAGCGGTGCGGATCAATCCCGTGGTGCGCCCACGGCGATTTACCAGAGTCGCGAGAAAGAGCCCGGCAGCCATACTTGGCAGTACGGTGATCAGGGCAAAAAATAAAGTATTGCCCATGACTTTCCAGAACAGTGACGAATGAAACAGCTGAGTATAGTTAGCAATACCGATCCATTCGGGCCCGGTCATTCCCAGTTTGTATTTTGTCATACTTAAGTACAAGCTTCTGAATACGGGATAGACCGTGAAAATCAGCATAAATATCAATGCCGGTGCCACCAGTGCCCAACCAAGCAGGTTCTTCTTTCGTTCCCTTTGTTTTCTTGTCTGTGTTTTCATCCTATTTCCCCTCTGTTCCAACGATACATTTACCCGTGAGTGTAAGAAGGGCCTCTGAAAAAGGCCCTTCCGCTTCATTTACCGGTAACCCATTTACTGATACTCTGCCAGTACTTCTGTCGCCTGCTCCTGCGCTGCCTGCAAAGCTTCTTCCGGTGTTGCATCACCGATTACCGCTGCCTGAATGTTATCGTTTAAGATTCTCCAGATCTCTGCCGCATTATAGGTTGTCAGCTCCGGCTTGGAATATGGAATCTGCTCGTATGCTACTTTGGCCTGCGGTACTCTTTCATAATAATCCTTCATTAAATCAGTTTCAAAACAGGACTCCCTGGTAGCTACATAGCCGGTATCCAATGACCACTGCGCGGCACGTTCAGGTGCTGTGGCAAATTTGATAAACTTCCATGCTGCATCAACACGTTCCTCAGAAATGCCGCTGGATATGTAGAAATTACCGCCGCCGGTAGGCGCTGCCACCCGCTTGCTGCCCGGAAGGAATGCGGTTCCAAACTCAAATGCAGCATTTTCATTGATGTTAGCCATATTTCCGGTGGTGTGATAGATCATTGCTGCTTCACCGGCCAGGAACTGGGTCGGAAGATCGGTCCACTGTACGATTCCCGGCGCCATACATTCATACTTGTTCTGAAGGTCCAGCCAGAACTGCAGTGCTTCTACATTTTCCGGTGTGTCGAATAATACTGCTTTGCCGTCTTCGGTCATCAGGTTCTCACCATTCGGACTGTTCTGCAGACAGAAACCGGTAAAAGCCCACTGGGCGGAGCCGGAGTTCAGGGCAATGCCCACACCATATCGGTTGTCATTGGTCAGCTTCCGGCCATACTCAGCTACTTCTTCCCAGGTTGTCGGCGGCTGCTCCGGATCAAGTCCCACTTCTGCAAAAGCCTCTTTATTATAGAACATAACCATGGTTGATCTCTGGAACGGAATGGAGTAAATCTTTCCGTCGACATAGGAGTCTTCCATAAATCCATCCAGGAAATCATCGATATAAGCAGCTCCGTCTGCTCCGTCTGCTGCAATCAGATCATCAAGGGAAATTGCCATTCCGGTGGATGCCATGGTGAATCGCTGGGTTGCCAGACTTACAAACACATCAGGTGGCGTACCTCCCTGTACAGCAGTCTGGATTTTGGTAACGGTATCGTCATAATTGCCAGTGTAGACCGGTTCTACCTCAATACCGGGATTCTCTGCATTAAAGTCGGCGCAGATCTGCTCGATCAGCTTTGCTGCCGAACCTCCTACCTGAACCGGATAGTAAAAAGTCAGATGAAGTGTATCACCGCTGCTCTCAGCTGTCCCCTGTTCCGGTGCCTTGCTGTCCTCCTGAGTACTTGCTGCAGGTGTATCCTGAGTTTTCTCTCCCCCGCTGCTGCCGCATCCAGTCATAAGCACTGCTGCCGCTATTGCCCCGGCCAGCATAACAGACCACTTTGTTCTTTTCATAAACCCTTTCCTCCTTTGATATTTTTCTTGTTACCTCACTATAGCACCAAAATTGAAACGTGTCAATATATTATAATAGCATTTTGCACAATTTATGCTAGTCTTTTACACTTTTATCGTTTATTTATTTGATATTTTATCTTTTATTACTATTATTAAAATTGAATATTGTTCAATAACAAGTGTCTGTATTGTTGTTTTTGTACTTTTATGTTATACTGTATCAAAAAAAGGGGTGTCTCCATGGCAACGATTAAAGATATAGCAAAACTGGCCGGTGTCGCTCAGGGAACGGTATCAAATGTTTTAAATGGAAAAAGCAATGTCAGCAGCGAAAAGATCAGGCGTGTCATGCAGGCGGCCCAGGATCTTGGATATGTTCCCAATGAAAGAGCCGCACTGCTGCGAAAAGGTCTGAGTGATACTCTGGCTGTAATAATGCCGGATTCACGCGCCAAACAATACCAGGACTTCTACTCAGGATTTAAGAATTATGCAGCCAGCCACGACTATTCCACCACCCAGTATCTGACCAGTGAGAATAATTATTCAAGCGAGCAAAATGCCCTGACGGAAGTACGTTCGCTGCTGGTAAAAGGTATTGCCTGCATCACCGGCTGGTCCAACAAACCACCGGAAAGCGGCAGCCCGGCTGAACTTTCCGATTTTCCCAACACGTTATATATTGAACGTCAGCCCGGTATCCCCGCCGCCTTCATGGGATTTGACTACGAAAAGGCCGGAGCCGACATGGCGCAGGAAGCAATCCGTCACAAGTATACCAACATCTGCCTGCTGACCGACAATCTCCAATATTCGAATGAAGCCGCTTTCTACCAGGGTTTTATGAGAGTGATTGCACCATCCAATTGCCTGGTTACACATATCCAGACCGATTCTTCACGTAAATATCAGAATATTATGCAGATATTTAACGGCCTGATGCCGCAGGCATTTTTCATATCCAATTACAGCTTTGCGGAAAGTGTTAAAGATATCTGTTCAAATTTCTACAGCAACGATAAAAAGTTTAACATTTATACGGTTTCGCCGGTCTTTACCATGCCGGAGAACGACTTTATCAAGTATGAAATGAATTACTGGCAGCTTGGTACGCTGGCGGCAAAGCGGCTGATTGAATATGCCGATGCCGACACCATTCCGCCGCAGGATACGACACTGCTTAAGATGAACGGATTCCGGGACTGGTTTGCCAACATCATTACCCCCAGAGATCCTAAACCGCTTAACGTCATCACACTCGACAGTCCGGAAGCATACACGATGAGGAATTTGTCCCGGCTCTATACAAAAAAGACCGGCTTCGACATCAATATCTGTATTTTCCCTTATGATGAGATCTACGATGTCTTTGACAGCATGGACACCGCATCTGATTATGATGTAATCCGTATGGATACTACCTGGATGTCATGGTTTGCAGAGAAGATATTATACCCGCTGGATCTGATTGACCCGGATATTCAGAATTGTTTTGATCAGTTCCTCGATGGTACACTGACCCAATATGGCGAAAAGTTTGGCCATATCTATATGCTGCCGTCATCTCCCAGTGTCCTGCTGCTGTATTACCGGAAAGATATCTTCGATAACCCGATTTACAAACGGATGTATCTGGAGCAGCACAGGGCCGAACTGACGCCGCCTGCCACCTTTGAAGAATTCAATCAGATTGCCCGTTTCTTTACAAAAACGCGGAACCCTTCTTCTCCGGTCGAGTATGGGACTACGATCACGCTGGGTTCCACCGGTGTCTCCGGCTCGGAATATTTTGCACGGTTATTCAGCCACCAGGATCACCTGTATGATAAAAACCGGGAGATCCATCTGGATTCCGATATCGGGATACAGGCTTTGTACGAAATGGTTAAAGCAAAGAGCTATACTGCTGCCAACTACTGCAACTGGTGGACCAATACCGCTAAAAATTTCGCAGCCGGCAATTATGCGATGTCGATTCTATACAGCAACTTCGCTTCCGACTTCCTTGGCCCGTTCTCAAACGTGGTAGGAAAAACCGGCTTCGCACTGCTTCCTGGGAACAATCCGGTGATTGGCGGCGGCGGACTCGGCATCTCCAAACACAGCAAACGGCAGGAAGAAGCCCTCGCCTTCATCAAATGGATGAGCAGTGAACCCATTTCGTCGGCGGCGGCCCTGCTCGGCAGTACTTCGCCGTGCAAACAGACTTATGACAATTACGAAATTGCCAACAACTTCCCCTGGATGAATCTGATCAAGACCAGTTTTTCACTGGCCAAATGCAACCGGATTCCGCCGGATATCAAGCTGCCTTTCGACGAACGGCGTTTCCTGAATATCATCGGCATGGCCGCAAGAAATGCCTACAATCATATTGCATCACCCGAAGATGCACTGCGGCAGGCACAACGGCAGTTTGAACAGCATTTTCAGACTAAATTTTAAAGAAAAAGCAGGATCCGGATAATTATCCAAGATCCTGCTTTTTATCATCTAAAAATGATTTACGTTTTTTAATTCCGCCTTTTGGTCTGCGTTTGGTCGTGGATGTTCCGGCAGTATAACGCTGCTGCATCATCATATCAAACTCAGATGTCGAAATACCAATATCTTTCAGCCTCTGCTGACGCCGCTCATAACGCAGCAGACGCTCTGTCTCTTCGCGTTTTTCAATGCGGACTTTAAGTAAGATAAGACCGCCAATCACCGCTGCCAGTACCCCAGCTGCCACTAAAACTTTCCAGACTATGGATGGGATCTGAATCGCGGAGAACTTGCTGCCGGTATTTTCTTCTGCCGCTTCTGATTCCGGCGCAGATGACTCCTGGCCCGGTCCGTCTCCTTCTGTCGGTATCAGCGCCGCTTCTGTTGTAACATCAACTGCCGCTTCTGTTGCCGCAGCACCTTCCTGATTAACCACCAGGTAGGTCGAGCCGATCACCCGTTCATTATAAGTATAAGTAATCTGTGCGACTGCATCATCCGGCGCTCCCGCCGGAAGTTCATAGGATATCGATGAGTCTGCATCTGTAAAGTCCGCAGTATTAGGTAAAGTGATCGTCTTGTCTTTCTGCACATCTACTACCGACAGGTCCGTGGTCGGCAGCCCTGCTATCGTCATATCATTTTCAACGGACGTATAAGTTGTATCAAAATCTGATATCAAAACACTCTTAAAATTCGAAAAACCAAAATCTAACAGGGACCTGGTATCATCATAATGAGTCTGATGGCCATTCAGAATGACTGTGATCAGCTTCAGACCATCGCGCTCGGCACAGGTCACCAGAGTGTTGCCTGCCAGTGAGGTGTAGCCGGTCTTTCCGCCGATTATACCGGGATAATAACGGGAATCGTTCTTTTTAAGCATCTTATGCCCCGGATAAACAGTAATCCCGTCGACATTCTTTTTCGTCGGCGGCAGTTCATAGTAGAGGGTAGAGTCGATCTCCACAAAAACATCATTCTCAAAAGCAGCCTTGGAGATCAGTGCCATATCATATGCAGTCGTGAAATGATTCGGATCATTCAGACCGCTGGGATTGGTGAAGTTTGAATTGGTACACCCCAGTGATACTGCTTTGCTGTTCATCATCGCCGAAAAAGCTTCAATCGATCCTGCCGCATGTTCTGCCAGGGCGTTGGCTACTTCGTTCGCCGACTTCAGCATCATCGCATACAGGCACTGACGTACCGTCAGCTGATCGCCTTCATCCATCCCCGCACTGGTACTTCCCGCCTCCACATTGTAAACAGCGTTATGGGAGAATGTCACGACCTCATCCATATCGCACTGTTCAATAATAATAAGGGCCGTCAGAATCTTTGTAATACTGGCCGGAAAATATTGCTGATGAATGTTTTGTCCATACAGAACCGCTCCGGAATCTGCATCAATTACAATTCCGCCGTCTGCCGAAATCTGCACTTGATTCGGCCAGTCGGGAGCGGCATAAACCGGCATCACCCACAAACCGGTGAGCAGACTTATGCACATAAATAAGTGTAGTATTCGTCTCATCGTTTTATATTCGAACTCTCTTTCACGTATTTCGCAAACCATAAACTACCCTATAGTATAATGTAAAAATTCCCACAAGTAAAGAAAAAATGTTACGAATTTGTTACACATTTTTGCGGCGACGCATCAGAATCATACAGATAACAAATACGAGTACTACTGAGATCCCGTAAGTAAGGCCGATCCGGGCTGCTGTATCCACAAAAAACGGCTCCGGTACGATGTTTATCAACAAATCAGTCCGTGGATCCAGTACCCAGAGATCATTATTAAAAAAGATCTCGTGAAAGATAATAAAATACTTCGAAAAATCAGTTGAAATAATTCCGGCCAGCACTGCCAGTACCCCGAAAAAAGTTATTGTTCCGATACAGATCTGCTTCGGCAAACCTCTGCGGATATCTGCCTTTGTCAGCACCAGAGCAATCACACTTCCCGCAATAATCCCCAGGCACACCCGGCGAATCATAATCGCTGCCAGAAACAGATCCCGTACATCTTCCATATGGGCAATCTCACGGGCATTAAAGAACTCCCGCTGCTGTCCGTCCACAATGGTATCGACATGCAGATCCTCACGGTTCCCCCGCAAATAGGCCATCATCTCACGGGTCACATCAAGCAGGTCTTCCATCTCCATCTCTACCGCTTCATTTACCCGGTACTTGCTGTATTCTTTTTCAAAATACCCCGGTGTCCAATAAACTACCGCTTCAACAGAAGTAATCAGCAGCGTAATCATCAATGCGAAGGAACATAACATTCCCAGTATCCATTGTATCGCTTTCATCTTGTTCCGGCTCCTTTTTTGCCCTTTTCAAAAGGTAGTATTTATGAAGACTTTCTTTGCCGTTTGGCCCGGCTTCGCTGGGCCCGGCGCTGCCTTACGCCGTCTTTGCGGTCACGGACTTCCTGTGCTCCGGCTTCATCTGTCAGCTTCAGTGTTTTTACCACAAACACACGGACGTCGTCGACTTTTTTAATGCGGATCTTACCTCTCAGATAACCGTGATCCGGACAGACTGCAAGACCATACCACATTCGCTGGTTTGCGGCAAACCAGCGAACCTTTTTGCGCAGGATGCGCCCGCAGGCATAACATTTCATTTCCAGAACACCTTTATCTGCAAGTGCATCATCTTTGGATGGGAAAATCCTGGTCACTTCCTTGGAATAGTTGGGAAAAACCAGGTGGATATGCTCTTCTTTGGTGGCCGGAAGACGATAATAATCCACCGAAAGGTATGGTTCGATCTGACTCTTGTCCAGCTGCTTTAAAACAAATCCGGTATAATAGGCATCATCGAGAGCCCGGTGAAACGGCCGGTCCTGCGGCAGATGAAGCTCCGATACCGCCGCATCCAGAGACAACCGCCGCCCTTCCTCATCTAATAGTCCAAACAATTTCTGAACATCATAAAAACACAGCGGCATGGGGAATGGATTCTCCATTCCGTAATACACCAGATTCCGCTGCAATTCTGTAAGATCCTGAGATCCCCAGGTACAATATACAGGATCATCGCCGCACCATGCGATAAAATCCTCCATTGCCGTTTTAAAATCAACTCCGCGTGCGTTCAGCTCCTCCATATCCATATGCGTCACTTCCGATATCATAAAGTGCAGCTCCGGATATATCTGCGGGCGAACCAGCCGGTGGAACTCATCCGACACATTCCACTGTTCGTCCAGCTTTATCGCACCGATTTCCATAATTTCAAAAGGACAGTCATTGACCGAACTCTCTTTTCCGTTCGGACTCTGATTCCATTCTAAATCGAATACAATATAAGTTTTCATAATGAAATATTATAACACAAAGCTGTTTTCTTGCATAGGGATGGTTTGTGTGTATGTTTCCCCAAGTATTTGCTATACTACTTTATATATGCCTGCTGACTTAATATTTAAGGCTGAAAAATTTATTTATTACGAATGTTTGAATTATTACAATAAATCTGCTAATATAGATAATAATTACAATTTCCAAAAATAGGAATAATTATCGTTTTTAGGTTGACATTTACAAATGAAAGAGATACAATGAACAACATAGGAGGCATATATTATGTACTGTACAAAACAAGTGGATGAGGATTTGGTGTGGATAGGCGGAAATGACCGCCGGCTGAACTTATTTGAAAATATCTATCCGATCCCAAATGGAGTATCCTATAATTCCTATTTACTACTTGATGAGAAAACCGTCATTTTCGATACGGTGGACCGTTCAATCGCTGATCTGTTCTTTGATAATGTGGAGCACACCTTATCCGGACGTACGCTGGACTATATTGTTGTAAATCACATGGAACCGGATCACTGCGCTACATTAGAAGAACTGCTGAACCGTTACCCGGACTGCCAGGTGGTCGGCAATGCCAAAACCAGGCAGATGATCGATCAGTTTTATTCACTGGAACTGGGCGACCGTTTTATAAACGTAGCTGAAAAAGATACACTGAATACGGGTACCCATACCCTGCAGTTTTATATGATGCCGATGGTTCACTGGCCGGAAGCAATGATGACTTATGATACCACCAGCAAAGTTTTATATTCTGCTGATGCGTTTGGTACGTTCGGTGCATTAAACGGCCATCTGTTTGCAGATCAGCTGGATTTTGCCAGAGACTGGCTCGATGACTCCAGACGTTATTACACCAACATCGTTGGTAAATACGGACCTCAGGTACAGGCTGTCCTAAAAAAAGCTGCCGGACTCGACATCCGAATGATATGTCCGCTTCACGGACCATTATGGAGAGAGAATCTGGATTATATTCTGGAATACTACCAGAAGTGGAGCACATATGAACCGGAAGAAAAAGGTGTTCTGATTGCATATGGTTCCATCTACGGCAATACCGAAAACGCGGCCAATATTCTGGCCTGCCGGCTCGCGGATGCAGGAGTCAGCCGCATTGCCATGTATGATGTGTCGGTTACCGATCCATCCTATATTTTATCGGATGCATTCCGCTACAGTCACCTGGTGATTGCCTGCAGCACCTATAATAATGGTATTTTCAGCAAAATGGAGACATTGCTTGCTGATATGAAGGCCCATAATCTTCAGAATCGTAAAGTCGGAATCATTCAGAATGGTTCCTGGGCACCGGCAACCGGTAAGCTGATTACCGAATGGTGCGAATCACTTAAGAAGACAGAGGTTATCGGTGAACCTGTTACGCTCCGTTCCGCGTTAAAGAACGGACAGGAACAAGAACTGGAAGATCTGGCGCAGGCACTGGCCAACGATCTTTCATAATAAAAAAGGAGGTAGTTGTGATGAAGAAATATGTATGTGATGTATGTGGTTATATCTATGACGAGGAAGCCGGCGATCCGGATAACGGAATCGCACCGGGCACAAAGTGGGAAGACGTTCCTGAAGATTTCGAGTGTCCGCTTTGCTTTGTAGGCAAAGACCAGTTTTCTGAAACGGAATAAACCTAACTTGTGATTAGACTTTAACCAGTCAGACCAGATTATTACTCTATCTGGCACACATATAGAAAACACCTCCACATACTTCATGCGGAGGTGTTTTTAATAGACATAGGTCATGTATGCTTTTTCTTAGATGGGCAGATTTCATGATTACAATCATACCAAATAATATTAAAAACACCATCTTGTAAAATCCCATATAACCTTGTAGTCCCATCTAATCGCAAAGAAAACAATTCATCTTCATAAACTTTCAATTCCTCCAAGCGATTTCGTGCATCCTTAATCAACTCATTTACACTAATATGGTGATTTTGCTTCTTACTATGGATAGATATTTCGCTCCATGTTTGTCGTTCAAAACTGACCAGCTTATCTAATACATCATGATTAAAATCACAACATTTTTTTATACTCCATTTATCGTGACTTATATCCGTTTTGATAAATCTCCAGGTAGGTGTTTTGTCCAGATAACTGTTGGGATCTACATGAATTACGGGTTTCTTGGATACAGAGAAACCGTTATGTTTCTTTGGTACTTTTTTTGCCATATTATAATCCGCTATAATACTCCTGCATTAGTTCTTTAGAGATAACCTGGCTTGATGAAGCTCCTAGCGGTAATCTTCCTCTGGTTTCCAGCCATGGCCTCTCTTTATGAGTCAATTCACTCAAGTAATGCGGGGTCTCACTTCCATAGTAATCTAATACGGCTTTTATAGTATCCTTTTGATCCTTGCTGAAATCATAATCACAAACATCTGCAAATAAGCTCTCATCTACAATAAATAAACCTCTATGCTTTTCAAATAATTCCGGGCAGACCGGACCATTAGCCCATGCTTGAAAATCTTCATCAAAAAGAGGTATTCCATCCCACGCCAATGACCAGGCCTGACAATAATATACTAATTTTTGCAATTTCATAGTAGACATGGAACCTTGACTTTTTATTATAGCTTTTGCTATGTCATATACTTTTGCCATCGTTCCCTCCTTTGTAATACTATATTCATTATAACTTATATTATCCAAAAATCAACACATTGTTTATTCATTCACCTCCCGCAATCATTGAATATAGCTTGAATATTAACTAATCCCCCTAACGCCATTATAGAACATATGTTCTTATTTGTAAAATAAGTATTACTTACATATTATGCTTAATTATAAGAATATATCCTATCTCACAGTTCTACGACGATATTGAAGCGGCCGCTGATCTGTGTGTTTTTTAAATACACGCTCAAAATAAGTAATGCTGTCAAATCCCACCTGTGCCGCTACTTCCGTGACCGGAACATCAGTCTCGGCCAGCAACTTTTGTGACGCTTTGATACGGGCGAGGTTCTGATATTCGATAATAGTAAATCCTGTTACCTCTTTAAAGATCCGGCATAAATAAGACTTGCTTACATAAAAACGAGCGGCCAGAGTTTCAAGTGACTCCCTGGTCTGATAATTAGTAAGAAGATATCTGGTCACCTCTCTGATCGTCTGATGCTTTGCCGTCTGTGCCTGATAATTCTCCTGTGAGAACAGCCGCGGAGTTTGATCTGTTTCAGACATTTGCGATCTGTCACTCTGAACGCTGCGGTTCCTTGCCGTCAATATAAGCAAATGCATGACCAGCATCTTCACAATCGCTTCATAACCTGTGCGCCGTTCCTTCATCTCCTTTTTGATCTGACCGAGCAGCTGTACTGCCGACACCCAGTCATCTTCCGAATATTCCACCACCCCTTTTAAGCTCTCAAACAAATCGTCCATGGATTTCATCCCCATCAATCTTATCAAGGGATCAAAAATGATGCCATCCAGCTGCAGCAGCATTCTGTCATGGTAGGAACCGCCGGCCATACTGGTCTTATGAATCTGATTCCGGCCAACCAGAACTGCCATCCCGGCTTTTACCAGATAGGTTTCTTTATCGATGAAATAATACCGCTCCCCCTCAAGCAGGATATACACTTCATAACTGTCATGGAAGTGACGGGAATACATCGAATATTCATGATCCCTGATAACCTGTTCCGCCATCATCCCATCTATTCCATCTAAAAAAACCGTCTTTTTCATATTGACCTTCTCCCGACAATTTAAGTGTACAAAAGTTTGATTTTTATAAAATACAGCAAGATTTTATAAGATTATTATACAATATCGTATTATACTTGCAAATAGGAAACAACGATTATTTTTAATCTTATTTTGAAAGCGAGGACGTTAGTATGAAATACGCGGACAACAAAGTAACGGATTTACAGATCGCCTACATCGGCGGTGGTTCCCGGGGATGGGCATGGGCATTTATGACCGATTTATCACTGGATGATTCCATGAGCGGTACAATCCGTCTGTATGATATAGACGAGGAGGCCGCTAAAAACAACGAAATCATCGGCAACCGTCTTTCCTCCCGAGACGATGCTCCTGGTAAATGGCAGTACGAGACCTGCCGTACACTCAGAGAAGCCCTGACCGGATGTGATTTTGTCGTTATATCAATACTTCCCGGCACCTTTGATGAGATGGCATCAGACGTTCACCTGCCCGAACGTCACGGCATCTATCAGTCAGTAGGCGATACCGCCGGCCCCGGCGGCATGATCCGGGCCCTGCGCACCATCCCGATGTTTGTTGACATTGCCAATGCCGTCAAAGAGTTTTCCCCTAATGCCTGGGTCATCAACTACACCAACCCGATGAGTCTGTGTGTAAAAACCCTTTACCACGTATACCCTGAGATCAAAGCATTCGGATGCTGTCACGAGGTATTCGGCACCCAGAAAGTCTTAAAAGGCATCTGCGAAGAGACCTTCGGACTGGAAAATATCGATCGCCGCGACGTATGTGTCAACGTGCTGGGCATCAACCATTTCACCTGGTTTGATGAAGCCTCTTATAAAGGGATTGACCTGTTTCCGGTTTATCAGGACTACATCGACAAACACTTCGAGGAAGGTTATCACGAGCCCGACAAAAACTGGGCCAATTCCACCTTCGAGTGTGCTCACCGGGTCAAATTCGACCTGTTTAACCGCTTCGGCCTGATCGCTGCTGCCGGTGACCGCCATCTGGTTGAGTTCATGCCCGGTGACGAATACTTAAAAGATCCGGACACCGTAACCAGCTGGAAATACGGCCTGACCACAGTTGACTGGCGTAAGAACGACCTGAAGAAACGTCTTGACCGCAGCCGCAAACTGGCTGCCGGAGAAGACAATATCGAACTGAAGCCAACCGGTGAAGAAGGCATCCTGCTGATCAAGGCCCTGTGCGGTCTCGAACGCGTCGTCAGCAACGTCAACATCCCAAATACCGGCAGACAGATACCCAACCTGCCGGAATCCGCAGTCGTTGAGACCAATGCTGTATTCAGCCTAGATTCCATCAAACCACTGATCGCCGGTGAAATTCCGCCGGAAGTTCTGGCACTGATTACACCGCATGTCGAGAATCACGAACTCATTCTGCAGGCCGCCCTTACCTGTGACCGTGATACTGTTTATCAGGCATTTGCGAATGATCCGCTGGTAAAAGGCCGCATCTCTGATAACGAAATTAAACAGCTGGCTGACGATATGATCGCCAATACCATAACATGGCTGCCTAATGGCTGGAAAAAATAAGAATAAACTTAAAAGCCGGAACTGCAATTCCGGCTTTTCCTGTACGCCAGTCCGGCAGATACTGAAATAAAAAAGGGGTTGAATTATTTTCTCATTTGCGATATCATATGTAGGATGCTACATAACGAGGAGGAGGATTATGACAATTTGTCCTTTAATCAAAAAAATCAGCAATCATTGCGAAGCCGGCAAAAACGAGAGCCTGCGGCGGGAAGGGCTCACCGGTACACAGCTTGAAGTCATGATCTGGCTGGCATCCCGGGACGGTGCAATTACATCCCAAAAAGATATCGGTGAATATTTCGGGATTAAACACAGCACGACGATCCACATCTTAAAGCGGCTTGAAGAAAAGCATTTTATATACCGGACGGTCAATCATGAGAATGCCAGATACCGGGATGTTTATCTGACCGAAAAGGGGGAACGCAAGGTTGAGGATGTAAAGGAAAAGAGGAATAGCATAGAACAACTGATCTGTCACGGGATATCAAAACGGGAACAGGAAGAACTGATCCGTCTTTTGAATATGGTTTACAGTAATTTACAGAATGGAGCACAACATGAGAGATAAGGCAACAGAAATATTTGAAAATGCACCGGTTCCGAAGGCGGTGCTGTTAAACGTAATTCCTTCGATCATAAGTATGATGATGGTACTTGTATACAACCTGGCAGATACTTTCTTTATCGGCCAGACCGGGAATCCCTATATGGTCGCAGCAGTGTCGGTCGCCACGCCGATTTTTTTACTGTTTATGGCTGTCGGCATGCTGTTTGGTATCGGCGGAACCTCGCTGATCTCACGTTTGCTGGGTGAAGGCAACAGGGACAAAGCCAGCAATGTTTCAGCCTTCTGTTTCTGGACCGGACTGGTAATCGGTATTCTGGGAATGTTTTTCATCTGGACCTGCATCGAACCAATCTGCCGGTTGATCGGTACAAGCAGTGATACCATCGGTTATGCAAAAGAATATCTGAGAATCGTTGCCCCTGGAGTTCCCTTCCTGGTTGTCAGCAACTGCTTCAGCAGCATCATCCGTTCCGAAGGAAAAGCCAACGTAGCAATGATGGGAATGATCCTTGGAAACGTCACCAATATCGTTCTGGATCCGATCATGATTCTGGGCTTTGGCTGGGGCGTAGCCGGTGCTGCACTCGCCACCACTATCGGCAACGTCGCAGCAGCCATTTTCTACGTTACCTACCTTGTATCAAAACGGTCAATGCTGACCATCAGCCCCCGCAAATATTCCGTCAAAAACGGAATTGTAGGAGGCGTTCTGGCCATTGGCATTCCCGCATCCCTAAACAGCATTATGATGAGCAGTTCCAATATCATTATCAATAACCTGATGAACACCTACGGAGACATGGCCGTTGCCGGCCTGGGCGTAGCAATGAAGGTAAATATGATAGTCGTAATGCTTCTGATCGGACTGGGAACCGGAATACAACCACTGCTGGGATATTGTTACGGAGCCAAAAATAAAAAACGCTTCTTAAGTGTCCTGAAATTTTCACTGGTACTGGCCTTATGCCTGAGCCTGGTAATGACCTTCATCTGCTATTTCGGTGCCGGCCCGATGGTCAAAGCATTCCTCGATAATCCGGATGCCTTCCAGTTCGGAATGCAGTTTGCCCGGATCTATATCCTGTCCGGGCCAATCATGGGCATCCTGTTTGTCCTGATCAACACCCTGCAGGGCATGGGAGCAGCCTTCCCATCCCTAATCCTGTCCGTCAGCCGCCAGGGCCTGATCTACATCCCGGTACTGCTTTTCATCTACAACACCTTTGACGAGGCCAGAATACTGGTCATGTCACAACCAATCACCGACTACCTGGCAGTAACACTGGCAATAATCCTGTTCTTCACCGCCTTCAAAAACCGTTTCGGAAAAACCACCGAAACCACCCCCAGCACCACCAGCCAGCCAACCGGCTAAATCCGGCAAAGTCTGCAAAACATATAAAACTTATCAAACAAAGGGTACCACACTAACGATGAATTAATCGCAGTGCAGTACCCTCTTAAATTTCATGCAAAATATACGTAACACTCTGCCAACTCCCCCACTAACAAGGTTTTGCTTTTCTCCCCAGCGGGAGCCTGCACAGTTGCCGGGAGAACGTGGGGCGTTAGGTTTGGTTGGACCGGAATCGGTGACATTGAACGAGATGGAGGTGGTTCTTAGGCTGCAGCAAGTAATTTTCAGCGGAGGAATCATGCTCTCCAAAGCATGATTCCAGGGGCCCGGCGCGTTAAAGTCATCAAGAGTTTAGCGCAACTGGCCCC
>DAMAMW010000022.1:0-107275 GCA_032073745.1 Lachnospiraceae bacterium
ATAATAAAAAAATCCTTTATTTTAAAGGAAAAAAGACTTGACTAAATAGGGAGGAGATTTAATGAAAATAATGAATGAAGATTTATTAAGCAGCCGGGAACTTAGGGACAAATGTTCTGGTCGGTATGAGGTTTTGGAAAAGGTAAAGCAATTGCTGCTGATCCCCGGGACAGAGATGATGAGTGTCAAACAGTTGGCAGAGTATTATGAAGTAGGGAAAGAAGCTATCGAAGCTGTGTATACCAGATTTAAAGAAGAACTAGTTGAAGATGGTATGAAAAATATGGGTTACAAAAGCTTTCTAAACTTGCAAGTTGAAAGTTTAGAACATGTTCGTGGGAAAACGTTGATAACTCTACCAAACAAACAACTTATTGAGGTTCCTAATCGAGGGTTAAAGGTGTTTCCTCGCCGAGCAATCCTTCGAATAGGTATGCTGCTCCGTGATTCGGAAGTTGCCAAAGAGATCCGTACTCAACTTTATCGAAGAAAAAACTTCTGCGGAGATCAAGACGGCTGACATTGATGAAGAACATTCACTTATGCTGTCCGTTGGAATGGCATTTGCCTCAGGGGATCAGACTGCGATCATGTTAGCAACCACAAAGATGATGGAATTCAAGAACCGGCATATCATTAAGCTGCAGCAAGACAATAAGGGCCTGGCCGGTGAAATACTTGACTGGGAAGACAGAAGTAAACTGAACGCAGGTATTCGAAGACTTTCAGCGGTGACAGGGCAGCAGTTCCATGTAGTCTGGAATGAGTTATATAAGCAGCTGAAATACAAATACGGAATGGATTTAAAAGCACGTGCCGAAGGAAAGAAGCCACATATTCAACATGTTAAAGAGAGCGAATGGCCGAATGTAATTAAGTCATTCTGTGCTATGTGTGAGGCTTATGAACAATCACCAACAGAGATGTTTCAGCAGCAGCTGACGATTAGTCAGTAATGATACATACGACTGGTAGTTGTCAAAGACTACCAGTTGATTTATAATTTAATATGGGGAGAGAGGAGATGTTATGGCAAAAGTGATTGACAGCGGTTGTGACTGCTGTGTCGGTGATAAGCCACTGTTCTATAGAGATGATAATAATTGTGTATTTGTCGGCGTAGGCGAGGCCGGTAAAGGCGAATTGATGATGTTTATTGCTGGGAATATGCAAAGAATTGAGGTTACATACTGTCCAAACTGCGGAAGTATGCTTTTTCCGAGGGATTAGTAAACAACAAATGAAATCTAAGATTTATAGAGGGGTGAAGCTTGAAAAGAGAGAGCCGAAGGAACGATACAAAGCCTCAAGGCCTATCCTGGATGAAGACGGAAATAGCTATGAGTATTGGGAGATGTATATAGTACGTCCACCGGAGTTGTAATTGATGTTGTTCCTGTAGAAGAATAAAAAAGACCTATGACGGGTCTTTTTCTTTTTGCTCCTGGTGCTCTAAAATAAGTATTTCATGAGGATTTGACATTTCTCTGGATATGATATATTATTCTAACATAAAAATGAGAGGTGTTGGAATAATGCCGGTAGACAAAAAGGCTCAGGAACGGGCATCAAAGAAATATCATGACAAGGCGAACGATAATATATTAGTAAGGTTTCCTAAAGGGACTAAGGAACGAATAATTTCAACTGGAAGTACCGTGAATGGATATATAAACGAGGCTGTCAAAGAAAAGCTGGAACGGGATGGTAAATGATCATCTCGTTTTTTTCTGAAAATAAAACGGGTATATACCTATAATTTGCACAAAAAGACGACCAATTATGTGGCTATTTTCTGCTATAATTACATCTTGCAAAAATAGGTATATACCTATATAATGGAGACATGAGAAAATCGAAAATACATAAGAGGAAGGGGGGAAATGCTTGGATATAAAAAGATTTGACATTTACATTTTGAATTTACCTAGTGAAAATGTTGCACATTCACAGTCGGGAGAGCGACCATACGTAATCATTCAGAATGATATTGGAAATAAATATAGTCCCAATTGCCTTGTTTTGCCAATGACAAGTCAAATCAAAAGACTGGAGCAGCCAACTCACGTATTAGTTAGACCACAGGATGCTCCTGGTTTATCTTGCGATTCAATGGTGTTGGCAGAAAATATTAGGATGATTGACAAATCATTACTCCGGCCAGAGCGTAGAAGGGGTCGTATTCAGAACAAGAAAACTCAGCATCAGGTGGGGGCAGCTTATATTGCTAATTTTACTGGCAAAGCTGACCTTGTGCCTGAGTTGATAAATTAGGAGGCAAAATGAAAGAGTCATTTTACAGTGTCAAGGTGGAAGATGCTATCCAGATTTTAAAGGAAAGTATTCAACTAATGCAAGAGGCAGTAAAAGTATTGGAAAATTTGGACGAAGAAATTATTCCTAGTACAATGATAGATTATGACAATGATATTACTTGCGGCCCAATAGAAAAGATAACATTGCCTCATGGTGTGGCATTGATAAAGGGAGCTAAAAGTATTTTCTATAATGAAGATACAATATGCCCCCATCTTGATCTATATAGTATTGTACAAACAGATAAAAATAATATGATTAAGATGGGGCAAGTAAGAAGTTTGCTTTTACTCAGTAAAAGAAGGGGGAGTTAGTCATGGGGGCATTGGAACAGATAACAAGACAAGATGGCATTAATAATATCATTTATTTGAAAAAATACGTAGAAAATAATATTAAGGCTCAGGTGACCAAAAAATCTTCAAATATTGCACCCGATAATACGGGAGTGACGACATGGGTTGATCCAATAAAGTCACGAGAAAGTATAGATCAGATAACTCAGTATTTTCAACAAAAAATAGATGATGCGAAGACGGTTTGTAAGAGAAACCAGGAGGCTAGAAACAAACTATTGTTTATGCTGGGGATCATGTCGGGTTTCAGGGTTTCAGATTTAAAAAAAGTGACATGGGGAGTGTTCTTTGATAAAAACACCAATTTTCATGATAACCCACAAAATATCATAGAACAAAAAACAGGGAAAACCCGCAGATTCCAATTAACCAATAGTGTCAAAAAATACATCCAAGAGTATGTTGCAACTGTTCAACCAGATATAATTGCTGATAATTATATTTTTACCAGCCAAAAAAAACTGTATGAAATATACGATATAAGATATGGTAAAGCTAAAATAATAGACGATGTGGACATAACAGTAGAAACTTCTATAGATGAATATAAAAAATTGAAACATAGAGGGTTAACTGAGCGGCAATTGGATATCAAAATCGAATATTTAAAAAAATATAATATCCCCTACAAGGTAAGACAGTTTTATTTGACAGAAGCTGGAATTAGAAAGGTGGTTAAACAATTCGCGGAAGATTGTGGACTTAAAGGAAATTACGCCGGTAGAAGTTTACGGAAGACATACGCATATCGTGGTTATGAAAAGGGGATGGCAGCAGGCCTAGATCCGTTAACAGCAGCGGGAAAGATTAAAAGCAGTTTTAACCATTCAAGTTTTAATGATACAACTAGATATCTGGGAATCGAGCAGGAGAGGGATCTAGAGTTTTGGAACAGCGTCTTCGAAGATTTTTGAAATTATACTTTGAAATGTGTATTGACAGGTTCTGTTTGCTGTGATATAGTAGTCATATAAGTTGAAGAGGTGTGATGAAATGGGAAAATATACAGCAGCAGATTATAAGCGGATTATAAAAGAGTACTGCGAAATTAATCCTCATGCCAAGGCCGCATTGGATAAAGAGGTGGTGTACAATGCTGATCTGTTTGAACTAGATAGTGACGAACTGATAGACTTCATAGCAGGTGTTCTAGGGAAAAAATCTAGATCATTGAAATTCATGCTCAATCAAAAAGGGAGAATAAGTATGTTTTTTGATTGGTGTGTAGAGAAACGTTATATAAGTACTAATGTGCTCAAAGAGGAAGAATTCGACAATGAGTATTTTATTGAAAAGAACGTCGAGGTTATGGATATTAAAGCTTTTTATGATGAAGATGTTGAGGTTTTAATTCAGAAACAGGAACGAAATAAAATATTATATGAAGTTTTAATTAGGGGATTTTATGAAGGGATAAGGAATATTAAGGAGTTTGTGCTTCTTAAATACGAAGATGTGGATTTTGACGAAAGAATTATCACAGCTGGAGGAAAAACTCGAAGAATGACAGAGGCTTTCTTTATTGCATTAGAGCAGTATCGAGATATTTATATTTACGAAGGATATGGGCCTGGTGCTAATAACCCTAAAATTAATATAATGTCACTAACCTCATATAAAGACTATATTTTTAAAATTAGTGATACAGACAACTTAACAGATTCACTATATCAAAAGAATATGACAGCAAACATTTCTAACTACTTCAAGCGGATTTCTCTTTGCGCTGGGTACACAGTATCATATGATATGTTATATATATCTGGTTTTATTAATTATGTAAAAGAAAAGTGTGATGAAAATAAAAAACCTCTTGATTATTTTATTAAGTTATTCTATGTTCGGAACAATGAGAGAGGGTTTACAAAAATTGTAGAGTACGCTAATAATTATGGGTTTACAAAAGAAGCAAAAAATGCAACAGAAGTTAGGCGTTTGTGTCTTCCTTATGTGATGAAAGGTAAATACTATCAGTGATGATAGTATTTAAACCCTCGATTGCTTTGAAATGTGCCAAAATATGTTTGTAAAAAAGATTGACATAATAAATATGACATGGTAATATAGAAAACAAGCAGAACAAATGTTCGAAAATAGAGCGATGGATATTGGGAGATAGAGAATGAATGAAAGCTTAATGAGTTTTTTGAAAGATTCAAAAAATAGTATTTTGAATGTCAAAGTTTTGCCAGGGCCATATAATTTTGACTTAGGTAAAAGTTGTATGCGGTTTGTACACCCAATGCTGGATATTAATGATGATGGTAAGAAAATTTATTTATGTAGTCAAGATAATAGAATGGAAATAACAATCGATTTAAATCTTAGCCTGAGAGTGAAATTAAGAAAACACGGAAGTAAAATCGCAAATACATATCATCATATTTATGAAATAAGTTTTGAGAATTTCAAAGTATACATATCCAATAAGGGAAATAAAGAATGAGCCGTCAAACGGTGTTGGCGCACCTCCGGCTCACTCAATAGCAATTGTAAACTCATGACCTGAAAGGTCAAGAATTTAGATACGTGGATACCACGCATGATTAATTATATCTGAAGCGTGGGTTTCACATTATCCAAAATTATCCAGAAAATTATGAAGCGAGTTATTACAAACTAAATAGAGGGTTATCGCCAAGTGGTAAGGCACAGGATTTTGATTCATGAACTTGACTAGCCCTGTAATGGAATCTTAGCTCAGCTGGTCAGAGCAACCGGATCATAACCGGTCGGTCGTGGGTTCGAGTCCCACAGCTTCAATTGGTTTTTTGTACTCAAAAAAGGAACGAGGAGGGGATAAGTTGGATTATTTCATTCGAAACAATAAGGTATATATCCGCCTGAACGAAAATGGTAAAGCGGAAACTTGCGTAAAAAATCATGCCCAGAGGTTTGAATATTCTAAGGCGAAGAATGTTATTGCATCTTTACCCAAACCGCTTAAGCGGATGAATTTTAAGACAGAAGCAATCCCTGAGATTTCGGAAAGACCATCGGTGACATTAGAGAAAGCGTGTGAACCGAAACTTATATGTGATGTAAAAGAAACACATGTATCCGTCCAAACATGGGTTGAGAGGATAAAGGGTCTTAATGGGTTGGCAGATGATGCTTTACAGAGAAAAACAGAACTTGCAAGTCAACTATCCACCCCGGATAAGCGAAAAGTTGATATGGAGCACGAAATTGAATTCGCAGCCAAGGTAAACGCCTGTAATGGTTACAAAATGTTTCGAGAGCTGAAGGATTTGCTAGAGCAGCGGAGAATAGTCAAAGATGAATTACTCATTGTAGACACGATATTGCGAAGTGATTTTGGTAAAATCGCAGCTGGTAATATACAGAAATGTGTGGATGGTTTGTCAACAAGAAAGTACATGTATCGCAATCAGGAGCCTGTCAAACTAAGTACATAGAAGAAATCATCAATTCATATAGGAGGAAATAATATGGGGTTTGTATATGACACTGGAATGAGTTGTTTAAACTGTCAAAGCTGTGCATTGAAAGAAATTACAGATGAGAACGGCAAGACAATTTCAGAAAAACATATTTGCATCATAGATGGATGTGAAGTGGATCATCAGATGATGTGTGGAAACTATCATTAAATTAATATTTGGAATAGGAGTCTGTAGTATGAGGAAAGAAAATATTTTTGTCGGTTTATTAAAGAAATTATTGCGCATGATCGGGGTGTTAGAGGTGAAAAAAATAAGCAAAAGAGAAATGTGTCAAAGGGCAATTAAATCAGGTGTATGCCCGAAAACTTGTGAAATTTGTGCTTGGAACGAAAATATGTAAATTAATTTTATCCGGCTGTGGTTCAAGGAAGGAGAAGCACATGGGATACATAAACCCAATACCATATATCGACAAAGCGAAAAAATTTGAAATGAGGTTACATATAAATCTTAATGAAGTGACAGAAATAAATGAAGCAAAAAGTATTGTAGCAGATTATATTCTTAGTTTGTCAAAAGAAGGGTTGTGCAACATGTTGAGTTGTGAGATGTTTCCGGTTTATCCAAATGAATAATTTTAACCGGTTAGCCGGGGAAAGGAGAAATATGAATATATCTAAATGGAAAGATGTAACATCGTATTCAAGGGATGATAAGGAGTGGATTCCTCGCATTTGGGAGCTGAGACTAAACGAATGTAAAGTAGTTGTACATAGGCATATACATCATCCGGGAACATGGTTGCTTACTTGCCGTGAGCTACATATAGAACGTTCAGATTTGCTAACGGATGATCAAAATGAAGCATTCAACAAAGTTGCAGATATTATTCCAAAGAAGATTCAGCAGAATATTGATAAGCTGCAGAATATGATGCTGGAGTTTATTGGTAGCGGTCAATAAAAAAGGAGCCGGGGGACGGCTCCACTATATAGGGGGAAGGTATGAAAAGCTTTATTTATCTTACTTCTATATAATAACCCTTAATTGTGTATATTGTTTGTCTACATGATTAATAAACAATAAAATTTATTAAATCAAAGTTTATGAAACCAGAATTTTAAGGAGGAAATAATGGATATATGCATAAACCCCGGTGCGGGACTATGTCCTACTGGTTCGTGGGAACAGGCCTACGAGAATATAAGAAAGTTCATAGAAGATTGCGAAATACCAATGCATTTGGTGAGGTGCGATTTCATCCCAGACGATGGGAGGTACTTATTTGAAATCAACGCTGATGATTTTGACTTTAATACCGAAATTGCAATGCCTGGGCTTTCCATCGAAAGTGTGAGATTTATGGGCGATGCAGGGCAAAACATTTGGAATTTTCCACGCCTATATGTTGATGGTTCGAGTTGGGTTTGGAAATATGCTGTAATTACAAAGAGTCAAGTGATTGATTCCATGAAAACAAAAGCGGAAGACATGGAGTATGATCTAACCAACATTAGAACTCAAATAGGTAACTTAAAAGGGGAGGCAGAGTGCTGAAATCAGTGTTTCAAAAGAAGGGAGAGAAATGACTATAAGCGAAATAATAAAAGAAGATTCATTTGATAGAAGTTTGAGACTACTTAATGCTTGTTTTGGTCAGGATTCGTGTTCACCAGGAATTTATTGTAAAAACGGTTGTGAGGAGGAGAAAAATTTGAGAACAGCAGCAATCATCAAGTTATGGAAAGAAAGACAAGAAGAGGCAATTCAAGAGCGTTTATCTCAGGAGACGGAAAAGATTTTCGAAGAAGATCCCTTTTATAAAGAGGTAAAGGATGCGGTTGAAAGAGTAGATTCATTGATCACGGCAAAAGGTTATCCAGCATTAAATATTGACTGCCACAATTATTCAACTGATGTGTCAGATGGAGCGTTACACAAATTGGACATTGATGTTTCAGCTCGGGAGGACTCACTGGAAGCGGAATATAAAGAAATCTGTGCAATGCTGAAAGCTTGTGAAACCTATGAACAGGAAATGGCTGTCCTGGCAGCATATGGTATCGTTGCCCAAGATATAAATGAGATTTATAGGCCAGTAATGATTAATAAAACCTGTATTTATAAATAAAAGCAATTAAAAGGAGATTGAAATTATGTGCGAATTTAAGAGTGGAATTATTTTGAAAAGTAAAGTTGTGTTAGCACCTAGGGGAAATGAGAGTCACTCTTCTTTGCTGGAGAGCCTTAATATTGAAGATACTCGCGAAAACGCCACAAAGGTGTTTATAAGAGCCGAGTTAATTCCGAAAGATGGCAACAAGGCCACTAGCGTAGATGACTGGAAATATATTGTTGATCAGGACATCACTCCAGACTGGTACGATGAAGATCCAGAAAGATACGAAGCAGAATTCCGTGCGGCGGTTAAGGATGAAATGCAGACGGCGGATCTAACAATCATGGCTGGCTGGGCATGGACGGCAATTAAGACAGATGAAAAAGGTACATATTATTTGCTTGATGGAAGTCTTGGTAATCATGAGTTTGGCAAGTCAAACAATTATGCAACATCAAATATCCGAGAAATACTGAATATTTGCAAGCTAGGCAAGGCGTTGAAGGCGGAATTCGGCGATAGACTTGTGCCGGTTACCACAGACCTACTTTCGCTTGATGGGCTGAAAGATTATGGTGTGGTAGAGGGGGATATTTTATCAATTCCAACTCTTGATCTATACAGAGAATGTCGGGAGAATATTCCAAGCATGGACAAATGGTGGTGGCTAGCTACTCCAGATTCAACCCCGTCTGGTTATGGCAACCACTGTGTTCAGTGTGTCCGCAGCAGCGGCGGTGTCCGCTACGGCGACTATGGCTGCGGCGGGGGTGTGCGCCCGATTTGCATCTTACGATCTTAAATCTTCGCATCTTCGAAACGGCAGAACGAAGCCGGGAACTTGGGGCTGCGGGAGCAGCCGGAATGACATAGCGACTGAAAGGAGCTTGATACTATAGCGCAGCTTGAAGTAGTTACTAAAGCGATAAAACTTATGGAATATACGATGACAATTACATCTAACAGAAAAAGGTATCCCAACAAGTATGTTACTTTGGTAAAACGTATTCAAGAAACTTGCATGGATATATATGAACTTCTTTTGGATGCAAATCGCCTGAGTCTTCAATCATCAAAAGAAGAACGAGGGAAATTGCAGACTAAAGCAGTGTCCGCTTGTGATAAATTATCTTGTTACGCTGAGCTATCAATGACTCTGAAAATAATCGGATGCGACACAATTATACACTGGCAGAAGCAAATTAATGATGTTAAGTATATGACAATTGGTTGGAGAACAAAAGACAAAAATCGTTGATCATTAGTAGGTTATTCATTGTATGGCAACCACTATGTTCAGTATGTCAACAGCAACGGCAGTGTCAACTACAACGACTATGACTACGACAAAGGTGTGCGCCCGCTCTGGGGCGGAAAACGAGAAAAAGTAAGGGAAATCCCTGAAATGAGAGTCCCGCCATCAAATGAATGAATAACCTTTCCTTGCCGCTTAGGTAAGGATAAATATAAAGGAATGAAATATTATGATCGAAGATAGTAACGGGTTTGAAGCGATTGCTGATTTTGAAAATTTGTATAAGGCATATAAACGCTCTAAACAGGGAAATGGTAAGAATAAAGGAAGTCAAAAGTTCCAGACAGCGGCCCTTGATGGTGTGCTGCAGATAAAACGGCTATTAGAAACAGGTCAATATACCGTCTCTCCATACAATGAATTTAGAATATATGAACCAAAAGAGAGAGTCATTAAGGCTGGTGGATTCAAAGATAAGATTGTGCAGCATAGTTTGTGTGATAATGTACTCCTTCCAATACTATCATCCGAATTCATACCCAATAATTTTGCTGGGCAAATAAATAAGGGCACTCTGTATGGTCTTAACTGGCTGAAGAGTGATATGTTGGCCGCATATGAAAGGTTCGGTTATGACTGCTGGATCATAAAAGCTGATGTGAGCAAATTCTTCTATATTATAGATCACAATGTTCTAAAAGATATATTGGAGTATTATGTGTCAGACCCAAAAGTGTATTGGCTTTGTGAGAAGTTTGTAGATAGCACAGATGGCGTAGGAATCCCCTTGGGGAATCAGGTTAGCCAGGTTTATGCACTGCTGTATTTATCTGGATTAGATCATTTTGTGACCGGGGAGCTTGGTGTTAAGTATTATGGTAGATACATGGACGATTTTTATATGATTGTGTCGGGCCGAGGTTATGCAAAAGAATGCTTAAATGCCATTATGATATTTGCAGAATCTTTAGGACTGACACTTAATGGTAAAACACAAATCATGCCATTCAAGAATGGAATTAAGTTTTGTGGATTTCACACATATGTAACAATGGATGGCAAAGTGATTCAAAAGTTGAAGAACGAAAACAAACGAGCGGCCAAAAAGAAATTCAAAAAGATGGCTCGGTTGGTTACGAAGGGTAAACTGAGTACCGAAAAGTTTCAAGAGTCTTATAATTCCTGGAAGAATCACATATCTCATGGTAACTGTGTGAAGCTGACATATGAGATGGAGCGGTATATTGAGCAACTTTTAAAATAGGTCTTTTATAGAAGGAGACGGTGAGAATGAAAAATAATTATAAAGTAGGCGATAGGGTTTTGGTAATACAAAATTCTGAAAGAGTTGCTTCTTCGGCCCATTTGGGTGAAACAGGTGTAGTCACACAGAACGTAGCTGGGGATTGTCTTGTTAGATTTGATGATGATGGGAGTCTTGGCTACATTTGGCAAAAAGACCTACAGTTTGAATGAGGAGGAAAAAGGATAAATACGATCAAGAACATAAAACTGGCTTATGAGGAGTATGAAAAGGCTCAGGCTTTTGCAAAACAGGTTATGCTAGACCTCAAAGAAGCAGTGTCGAAGTTGAATATTTCGGAATTCGAAGCACTGGACTACGAGGACATGAAGGCTGTCATGCCATGTCTAAAGTACCATATTACAAAAGATATGGAAGCTAGGGTGATGGAAATTTATGAGAATAAGAGACAAGAAAGATATCCAGAACTCAAGAAGGCGGTTTATTATCCGGAACTGAATCAAGTTGATTTTTTAAGTGAAGAGCGAATAAAAAAACTGGATGAACTATTGTGCCAGTTTAGAACTGGATGCTATGTTCAGAGTCGACTGACAGATATTTATGGGCGAGATGATTTGTTGTGTGAAAAACTATATGATTTCTTATGTGATCATAAAATCACAAAAAAGAGAATGTGAGATAGGGTGTTTATGCGATAGAGGACGACATTTTTTATCTTCAGAAGAATATGAAAAAATGAAGATCGCACACGAAAAGGGGGAAACAAACTGGACTGATGAGGACTGGGAATATGGAGAGGTATCTTGGGAGTGTGATGAATGCGATTTAAGCTTTACAATTAGAAACAAAAAAGATTTTGATGATTTATATTATAAAGAATTGCTTAAGTTAATAAAGGAGCCAGACAGAACTTATGATGATCTGTAATTCGTTTAAAATTGGAGAAATGGCTGTTGCGACTTCGGCAGCAGAAGAATATGGATTTATAGAAAATAAGTAGTATTTAGTTTATTGTTCAGATGGTGACTGTATTATGGTTAAAAATGATCAGGGATACCGAGCTTGGTATTCTGGGAAATGTTTTCGGAGAAAAAAATAGGCCTTAACCAGTTCCGAAGTATACAGTGAAACTGCTCTTTCATAGGGGGGGGAAGCATGAAGACTATAAAATTAACAGATATAACTATTACAGATGACTTTGCCAGGTCATCACCCAGTCCAGTGAAACTAAAACTCTGTAGGGATAATTATATCCATAAGAAGATTCAAGATCGGTACATCGTTATAAACAAGCAACATGAACTGATTGATGGATACATATTATATTTAGTTTTGAAGGAAGCCGGGGTAAAGCGTGTTAAAGTGAAATTTGACGAACCATCCGCTTGGCAACGTTTATTTAGAGGAAATAATAAGTCTCTTTCTACTTACGTGATTGGAACCTATTTAAATAGTGGTAAAAAATCCGGGTGGAAGCTTCCAAAATCAATGAAACCAGAGCTTATTAAAAAGGGGGATTTTGTTATGGTAAAAACAAAAAACGGAGTAACAGAAGTTGAGGTTAATCTGATCGGACAGTTACCAAGCTCATATAATTTTCCTCAGATATTAGGGAAATGCTTATAGGCTTGAATCCACTCTTTTAAAGGGAAAGGAAGTGTAATAATGTTTTCATGTAATAAATGTCTTTCAAGCGATGTCTTTATTAAAACGTCTGGTAATAACAAAGGGCTTTACTGTTCAAAGTGTGGGAAATGGATTAAATGGCTTAATAAAGATGAATTTAGGATTGTCGAACGGCAGATCGAAAGTCGTGCGTCGGCAGCGAAACATTTAAATAAAGAAGAGTTACAATACTTGAAGGAAAACAAAGAACCAAAGCTTACCAAATTAAAGGATTTATTGACTAGAGCTGAGGTAGAGCAGGATAGCTATGCGGCAGAAACACTGAGGTGGGCAATCTTCAATTTGATCTAAGCAGGAGGTGCTATAGATTAGTCCAGCATTTATATTAATGGTTATCTTAGCGGTGGTTGTTTTTTGGCTCCTCTGGCTAGTTCTCACAGGAGCTATTGTGTATGGCTTTTACTATTTAGAAAACAGTTGGTTGAACAGTTGAAATCTTTATTTCAGGAAGGTGATTTAGAGTGATGAGCGATTTTAATAAAAGTGAACCCGTGAATGATTGCAGTAGTTGTTGCCATGGAATTTATGATGATGATTATAATTGTTGGGACTGTGGCGTGTGCTTGCCGGAGGACTGCGAAGAGAACTTTATTCCATATGACGGTGGAAGTTGTTAAATTGTGATTGATTATTACATGTCAAATAGGAGGATATATGACTTTAGAAGAAAACATTAAGGGAATTATTGAAGAGAAGCTCTCAGACGGTTCGATAGAAAAAATCATGTCTGAAAAGTTTGAAAAAGGTATCAATGAGGCTATGGCAGAAATATTCCGAAGTTACGGGATAGTAGGAAAAGCAATTAGAGAAAAGGTGGAATCTGTAATGGCTCCAGCTATTGAAAAAACTGATTTCTCGGAATACATAGTTAAGTTAGATACGGTATTAACAGAAATTGTTAATTCTACATCTTTGGTTGAAAATAAGAAAATCCTTGAGAATTTTAAGGAACTTATGATTGAAGATGGGCGAAAGGTCATTAAGACCTCAGAGTTGTTTGAGCAATGGTGTAATTATGTAGCTGCCAATGTTGAGACGAATGGGCTGGAAGTCAATACTGATGATGAGCCAACGTATGAATCAGTGGAATGTACAATGGAAGTGGAATATGAAGCTGGTTGTTCCTGGTCTGATTTTGAGAAGGCCAATATAGTTTTTGAGTGTGAACATGATGAGGATATGAATTTCTCAATTCCGATCACAAGATGGCAAAAATATGATGGAGAAAAATGGGATATAGATTATCGATGCAATCCGGATATTTCTTCACTAAGATATATGAACTCATTCGAAGTATTTCTTTGTAGCTTAAAGAGATCATTTTGCAAGTTGCAGATTGATGATAATTCGGCAGAGGAGGGGATTACACCCGAGGCCGAACCAGAAGCAAACTATAGTTAGGAGGGGTTATGGATTTAAAATGTACCGCAAAATGCACTGAGATATACAGGAAATCAAAATGTCAATTGTTTCGCGATTTAAAGGTTGGAGATATTTATGATTTTTCAACAGAGTTAACGGCTGCTGGTACGAGCAGATGGCGCACGTATGCAACAGGGATATACTGTGTTAACAGAAGAACCGGCGTCTCTGATTGCTTGACCTTCAATCAGCTCGATAGGGCAATGTACTGTGCAGAGTTCGAGCAGATTAACGAATGAAACGACACATTCAACAAATATTCAAAGATTGATAGACAGAAACAAAGTGGAGGATTTTAGATGCGAAATATAATAGCTTTTTTTGATAGGCGCGATGGGAATCTTTAGTGGTCTTTACCTTGGTGGTTGGGTATTGTTTGTACAGCCGATTTTAGCAGCTTGTCGCGCATTTGATACAGGAACATTGACAGCCTCGGTGGTGGGAATTACATTTGTTAAATGTGTATTTGCTTCTTGTGTTGGAGGATTAATTGCCTGGCTGGGATGTATAATGGCGGCATATATTTGGGTAACGGGTGACTGATTGACCTGCATTATATGAGAGGAGTTATTATTGAATATTATAGGCGCAGCTCTCGATGAGCTACATAGATGTTTTGATATCTTAAACGCAAAGTATTATGAAGGAAAATTACCAGAACCGGTTATATCAATTCAGAAATCAAGACCAAATAATCTGGGACATTTTACGCTGGGAAAAGTATGGAAGAATCAAAACGAAACTGAGAATGAAGAATCCGCTAGGTACGAGATTAATATTAATCCGGTAAATATGAATCGTCCGGCAGAAGAAATTATTGAGACCCTTCATCATGAAATGGTTCACTACGTTAATAGACAAAATGAGATCAAAGACTGTAACGGTCAAGTACATAATAAGAAGTTTAAGACTGCAGCGGAACGAGTTGGTCTGATCTGTGAAAAGTCAAAACAATATGGATGGGGCTATACATCACTGTCGGAATCATTGAAAACTTTTATCGTTGAAGAAATGAAACCTGATCCAAAAGCATTTAAATATTTCCGGCTTGGATCTGTTGTACCAGTGAAAGTAAAAAAACCGAGAGAAAAGAAGTCGTTCAAATATATCTGTTCAGGATGTGATCAGACTGCTAAGGCCGGGCGCGATGCAAAAATTAAATGTGGCAATTGTGATGAACTGATGGAGACGAATGACGAAGACTGATTAAAATTTGTATTAAAGAAAGGGAATTTAAATGGATTATGATAGATGTGAAGATTGTGCTTATTATCTCACAATGAGTTGCGAAGATGGTTACTGTCAACGTCATGGAGATTATGTTGATTATAATGACTCGTGTGATGATTACTCATGAGATAAAAGAAACCAATATTTTATTGATAGAGATGAGGTATTAATGAAGACTATTTTTGATATGATGCTTGAATATGGCGCAGATGGGGTGGATTTTGTTCCTATATGGTTTGATGATATAAAGTGTCGCCCAGTATATTGTAGTTACACAGTTGATGATTTTAAGTCTGGGCGTGTATGCGGAATCCCAAAATCAAATTATGTGTTCTGGAAAATAGTAAGCGAAGAAAAGGTATATATTGAGACAAAATAAGAAAAAAAGGGATGCCCAGATTAAACGACGTATTGAGTTGCT
Organism: Lachnospiraceae bacterium; assembly: GCA_032073745.1. Classification (GTDB taxonomy): domain Bacteria; phylum Bacillota; class Clostridia; order Lachnospirales; family Lachnospiraceae; genus Brotaphodocola. Next base: position 15,477 of record DAMAMW010000022.1, read on the forward strand.
AATGTTCATTTTAAGCGAGGAGATTCACCATCTGAAGATGCGTGCACTAGGTTATGAAAATAAGTATCATGAACCAATAATGTGTAAGTGTGGCTGTAAGGCTCTTGTCTATACGAATAAAGACTATTTAGACGGTATTGGATCTATTTTGTGCGAAGCCGATATTCAATGTGAGAAATGCAAATTGATCGTTGGTCATTACGCATATGGATATGAACAAAGTTATTTGTGACGAATCAAATATGGTGGAAAAACTAAATATCGGAGACGATATAGTGCTGATTTAAGCAGCTCTATATTTTTTGCACCTTTTTTTGGAGAAAGTGAGGTGATTTTAAGTGAAAAAACTATGGAAATTTGAATGGGATTCTGACTATGCCTTTATCGGTGGTTTGTTTACAGCCACTGATGAAGAAGTTAGGGGCCTGATTGGTCAAGAGTTATTTTTGGGAGAGTGTGAGGGAAAACACAGTGAGGTGTACGGGATTATTGAAGAGAGTGAGATTACATTAGTCAGTGATAATCCTGTAGTTGTTGAGGCAATTGGTTGCTTCGGGATAAATCCACTGGGATAGCCAAACGAATAAAAGAAGGTTTTCAATGAACTAAAATATCCTTTGCTGCTGTGACTTTATATAGATGGTTTGATTTTTATATTTTTTTTAAGCTTAAACTATGATATCGCAAGTGTGACGGGCGCTAGAATGTGGGTTCTTATGGTGGAAGGGTTCGACTCCCTTAGTGTCCAAAATATGTGCACGATATTAATAGTTCAACCATTTGGCTATAGAAATAAAAAAATTAAATAAGACGAAATTCATATTTCAAAGATTCGTCCCAGTAGCAAAGTTTATATACAAATAATTATACGGAGGTAATTGAATATATATGAATTTTGAAATGATTGGAAAGTTGAGTTTGGGCAAAGATAGTGAGAAATTTCATCCATATGAAGAAAAAAATTATGAGTCATCTGGTTGGATGAACAAAACAATTAGGTTTACTGCAACCTGTGGTGATAGCAGACATTTATTACAAGTAAAAGCTGGGGCCTTTGCTGATGGACATGGGGATGTTTATTCTTTTACGAAGGGATCAACTGATGCATCTGGTAAGAAAGTGAAAGGCGAACCAATTCAAATACCATTTAAAGAAAGACTTACTTCAAAATATATTCCTGAAATCGCAGAATTTAAGAAGTTTGTATTCGATCTTGAGAAGCCAGGAAGACGATACAAACTTGAGAAAGCTGCCGAAAAGGTTAAAGAGGGAACCAGCCTTACAGATGAAGAACTAAAAGAAATTGAAGTGACATCAGAAGCAGATGTTGCTGAAGAGTTAGAAAAAAGCAAAAAGAGAAGACATGAATATATTTCAGAATGGGACTTTGTTGATTTTATCAAAAAGGTTATTGACAGCGGTAAATACGATAATAATAAGTTTCTTATTCGAGGCAATGCAGACTATTCATATTCAGATGATAAGCAAAGAGTATACGAAAATTATATTCCCAATCGCATTTATTTAGCAGCAGAAGATGCAGAAGAATATTCTACTGCGACAGTAAACGTTTTGTTTGATTCTAACTCACTTGATGATCTGTCTTTTGAGGAAACAGGAAAATATTATGTAAATGGATTTCATATGGAATATGAATCAAATCGCAAGGTCAATATTCCGGTTCCCATCACTATTGCAATTTTAGGATCTGAAGATGAAAAGGAAGCAAAGCGCGTCAAAGCAATCTTGCGTAAGTTTACAATTGATGACGATAAGGTTTATGAATATGGAGTTGTCGTAAGTATGATTAATGGCGCACAGAAGGTTGAAATTACTAACGATATGTTGACAGATGACCAGAGAGAGGACATTGACTGCGGACTTATCACCTTGGATGACATTAGAGCAGAACTTGGCGGGAGTGTATATGGGGATAGGATTCAGGAATTACAATTTGTTAAACCGGCGCGCGGATTCACTAAAGGAAAACAGGAAACAGTCTATTCAGTTGATGATATGATAATCAAACCTCTCAACGAAGATCTTCCTGAAGATGTTCCGGGTCTCTTTGAGGATGATGACGACGACCTGTAATCAATATAATATGGGGCGATTGTTTTCGCCCCTTCCAAAACATTAATTAAAGGAGATTGTAATGGCTAAGTTTGGAAAAAAGAATGTTGTTAAAAAAGGATTAGAAAATTATTCGGTATGCTTATTGGGAGAAAGTGGAATTGGTAAAACAACAACCATGTATGAGACCTGCGAAAAACTTTTTGGGTCAGATGGCTACATGATATTTAATGCTGGTAAAGAACAGGGAGTTGACTGCTTACCTTATGCGTCTTATGAGGATATTGAAAATTGGAAGAAATTCGATGCTGTAGTGTCTGATATCGTGAAAAATAAGAAGACAGATTATCCAGACTTAAAGGTGGTTATTTTTGATACTCTGGATCAGATCATTGAAATCACTGAGCCAGAAGTTGTTCGTGCATGGAACTCAGAGAATCTTGGAAAAAAGGATTTTGTTCCCGCTAAAACATTAAATGCTGCTTGTGGTGGATTTGGGCGAGGTGAAGATAAAGTTGTTGAAATTATTTTAAATAAGGTGTGGGCATTGAAACAGGTTGGTGTTCGGGTTTGGTATACAGGTCATGTCAAAGTTCGTGATATCATTGATCCAATCTCAAATTCAACATATACAACGCTAACAACAAATATGATGCAAAAATACTTCAATGGATTTAAATCAAAGATGCATGTTGTTGGAATGGGCTGTATTGACAGAACCATTGAGGTGGAGGGAACCGGTAGAAAAAATATTGCTACCAAAAAAGAAATAACAGTTAACAAAGTGAAAGAGGAATACAGAAAAATTGTATTTAGAGATGATAATTATTCTGTTGATAGTAAGTCGAGATTTAGTGGAATTGTTGACAGTGTTCCAATGAATTCAGATGCTTTTATTAAGGCACTAGAAGATGCTATTGAAGCATCTAGCGTTTCCAAATTTGTCAACAGCAAGACTACACAAAGGGAAGTTACTGAAGATTCAGGAAAAGACGACATTGATAAAGACGAGTTGCAGGATGATACCACGAATGAAGACACAGTGAATGAACTTCCTTTTGATGATGATAATTATCCTGATGATCTGATTGGGGCAACAAGGGATCTGTTCAAAAATTGTAAGGTTGATGATCTCAAGACAGAAGTGAGAGAAACAGTTAAGACATTTGGTAAATTTACAGATGTTCCAGATGATGAACTGAAAAAATTGTATGACAAACTAAATAATTAATACTTAAAAATTGTCGAAGTAGGGTTCGATTCCCTGCTTTGATTTTAAAGGGGGGTGAAATTATACTCGTAAAATGTAAGATTTGTGGCAATAAGATCGAGAGAAGCTTGGCCTATAAAAAGATCATAAAAGAAAAGAATGTCTATTACTGTAGCAAAGAGGAATGCGATGAATGGAACAAGAGAAAGGATGAAAAGGATAATACATTCATTCTGATTTATGAAATATTTGGCCGAAGAATTACAAATACCATTTTATTTAAGGAAATACAAGATCTGGCAAATATATATACATACTCACAAATATTCGCCTATTTAAAAGAGAACGAGAATCAATTGTCCTCTATCGTCGGAAAGGACTTCAAGAGTGAATTTGCTCAAATTCGTTACTTCACAGCAATACTCAAGAATTCTTTGGCTGATTTTACTCGAAAAGAAATTCTGAATATAAAAAAACAAGTTTCAGTTGATGTGATTGAAATGAAATATAAGCCACAAAAATGCCGAAGGAGTTTGGCTGAAATAGAATTGGAGGGATAAAACATATTGGAAAAGGATTTCCTGACAGGCGTTAAAGATAAATATCCTGAACAATTGTTAAAAGGCCGTCTTGAAATAGAAGGAAATGTTGTTAGCTGTTTTTTCAATGATATGCTTTTATTAGATGAAACAACGCTAGAATCTGAAAATTTCATTACGCAAGATGGTTACTTCTATTTTTCGCTGCTGAAGCAGTTAAGGAAGAAGGGGTTCTATTCCCTGGATGAAGTTACAATTCTTAGCAATATGAATGAAGAGGTTATCGAAAGATATAACGCTTGCGGTGGGTGGGAAACAATTCAACATCAAATTGAAATAATAAATGCAAAAAACTTTGATATATATTTAGATATCCTATATCGCGAAAACATACTGCTTAGTATGCACAGAGATGGTTTTAATCTGTTGGGGAAGATAAGCCTCAATGAGAAATTTGTGATTCCGCTTAAACTGTTGCGAAAAATGACTGCGGAAGAAGTGTGTGATTGGTATTCTGCAAGAATAGAGAGTTACGATTGTGGTCAGTCAAGTAGTGTGTTGGAAGAAGAAGAAATCGATTTCCCGGATTCATTCATTGAATCGTGTTCAAGCGGAGAAGAAAATGGAGTTGATTTTGGTACAGCTGGTGATGATATAAATCTGGATGAGATAAACTGCTTTCCATTTCTATCAAAGCAAATTAATGGGCTTTTACCAGGAACCTTTACCATGATGGGAGGCTTTAGTAGCACAGGAAAAAGTACCTGGTGGGTAACGATTATCATGGCATTGCTATATCAAGATAAAAAAATACTTATTATTTCCAACGAGGAAAATTCGAAAAAGTTCAAATTGAAGTTTCTTGTTTGGATATTGGGTAAATACTGTAGATATTTCAAGCTGACGAAGAAAAAGTTGATGAGCGGAAACATCACGGACGAGGACAGAGAGTACATAAAGATCGCCCAAGAATATTGGAGAGATAATTATAAAGGCAGATTGAAATTTATTGAAGTAAACACATCCAATATATCAATATACAAAAAGAAGATTCGTGAAAATGTGTTACGTTATGCATATGACACTGTGCTTGTAGACACATTTAAATTGTCTGAAAACGATTTTAAAGGACAAAGACAGGATTTGGCTCTTGTGCGAGATAGTAGAGAATTAGACAGATTAGCAAAGAAATACAACATAATAATGCTTGGATCTGTTCAGCTGCTGGAAAGTATGAAAGGAAAATTGTTCTTGGATTCATCTGTCTTAACTAATTCAAAACAGATAAAAGAAGTTTTAGAAAATCTGTTTTTTATGCGAAATGTTTTTGATGAAGAACTAGATCCTAAGAGTAAGTATTATTGTCATCCTTTTAGACTAAAAAAGGTCAATGACAAATGGATAGAAGAGGAATATAAGCCCGATCCAACTGCTGTGTGGCGTGTTATATTTACAGAAAAATGTAGAAGTGGAGCAAATTCTAGTGATAACGGGATTTGTTACCTCAGTAAATTTTCAGGCGATTATGCGATTTTTCGTGAGACCGCCCAATGTAGAATCAAACATGGCGAAATAAAATAGTTAGAGGAGGTGAAAGTGAGATGTGCTAAAAGAAATAAAAAAGGAGTTACTAAAAGAACCTGAAAGAATAAGACAGGTTTTAGCTAACTTTGGATATGCGAACATAATCATTCGGAATAAATATATTCAGTTTGGCCGTAGTGAATCATCAAGCCCTAAATCGATTACGATCCATCTTGATGACAACGAGTTTCTGTATGTTAAAGACTGGGCAAGAAATGAATATAAGGAATTGATAAGCTTTATTTGCACCCAGAGAAGCGTAGAGTTTTCTGATGTGATGAGAACCATAAGATCAATACTTGGAATTGAAGATTATTATGATTTTTTTGAAACCAACAGAGGGATTTTTGGTGGCATCTATGACAAAGTAAGAAAATACAAGAAATCAACAATTAATACATACGATGATTCACTATTAGAGGACTATGAAAACTGTGGGAACTTAAGATTTCTTAGAGACAACATTTCACTTTCAGCTCAAAAATATTTCGGTATTTGCTACGACCGAAGATCTCAGACTATTGTAATTCCAATTAGGGATCAGCTCGGACAGCTCGTTGGGATAAAGGCACGATGTAATTACGATGTTTTAGATGGAGATCAAAAGTATTATTATCTTCTCCCGTGTCAGATGTCCCAACAACTGTATGGATATTCGCAGAACTATAAGTATATGCAGGGTGATACAGTTTTGATATTTGAAGCGGAAAAATCGCCCATGCAATGTTTTTCCTATGGAATAAGATATGCAATAGGGTTAGGAAGTGGTTCGTTGAGTTCTAAACAGGCGCAGATGATAATGGAGTTGAATCCTAGACGAGTAATATTCATGCATGATGTTGGTTATAAGTATGACAATATTGAAAGAAACATCATGGTCTTAAAGAGCTATTCCAGATTTAGTGAAATGGATGTTGGTTATTGGGACAATTTTGACAAGAATTATGGCAACAAAATTTCTGCATCAGACCTGGGGGGCGAAGAGTTGAAACGGATTTTACAAGAAGAAATAAAGTATATTTAAGAGAGGAGTAAGGGGGTTTGCTGCGCAGCGAAAAGATATCTTTACTCTAACGATTAATGAATAAATGTAATGTGTTAAATGATTGTCGCGGAATGTGTGAAAGTGAAATATTTGAAGTCATTTTAAAACAAAGGGGTGTAGAAGATATAGACCGATTTCTGAATCCAATCGAAGCGGATTTACTGCCTTTGGATTCTTTGAAAGATATTGACAAGGCCTATAAAATCTTGTTTAGCCATTTGAATAAAGAAATAGGTGTTCTCTATGATGTTGATGTTGATGGCATCTCTGCCGGGACTATTGCGGCAAGATATTTGTGGAACATAACAGATAAAAAGAAGGTTCATACATTTATTAATAATGGTAAAGCTCATGGATTGATTAATCAAGATATCAGTCGGTTTGCAGATGTTGATCTTCTTATAATTGTTGATAGCCTTGATAAAAATACTTCACAATATGAAAAACTGAAAGAAATGGGGATAGAAGTAATTGTATTGGATCATCATGCTGTTGATGATAAAGTTCCTTATTCGGAATATATAACACTGGTATCATCCCAGCTGGGATATGAAAATCCCCAATTATCTGGTTCTGGTGTGGTATGGAAATTCTGCAAATATATAGATGAACAAGAACTGACAGACTACGCAGATGAATTAATTGATCTGGCAGCATGTGGAATTATAGCAGATATGATGGATATGACTGTCATGGAAAATCGCTATATTGTAAATGAAGGTCTGAAAACTATTTATAATCCAGCTGTGAAGAAGATTATTGGAAGTTTTGATTTTAACTCAACAGCCATATCATTCAGTATCGCGCCGCTGATTAACGCTTCTTGCCGTATGAATGAAAATGAGGCCGCAATGAATTTATTTTTGTCGGATGATAATAAAGAGATTTTAAAATATAAAAAGGCCCTTGTAGCCTGTCGAGAACGTCAAAACTATGAGGTTGAAAGATTGTTTCCCTCAGTATTGATGCAATGTGAGAAGCAAAAAGAAAAAAAGATGATTCCCGTCATCATAGAAAGTGAATATGGTGTGTCTGGACTGATTGCTGGCAAATTACTTGAGCAATATCAGCGACCAATACTTGTTTTAAAAGATTGTGGTGATAAATTATGTGGTTCTATGAGAGCGATTGGCGTAAGCGATTTTAGAAAGATATGCAACGACAGCAGTTTTGCAGAGGCCAACGGACATGAATTAGCAAGTGGTATAGAGATTGATAAGAATCTATTTGATGATTTCTCATTGTATATAGAAGAAAGTCTTGCAATGCAAGAACCTGATATTACAGAACTTGCTGCAGATATTCAATTGGATGTATCCGATATCACAAGAGGATTAATAGAACAAATAAAACTAATTGATAAAGTAGCGGGTGAAAAGTTCAAGCCAGTACAGGTATATATTACCAATATTGAAGATTATGGAATAAGCAACATGAGTAATTTTAAGCATTTGGTTGTACAACCAAATAACTATCTACTTGTCATCAAATGGAATTACAGCGGCTCGTTTGAGGTGTATGAAGATGCGGCGATTATGGGAGATATTGTTTCCTGTGTTTGCACCTTAGATAGTGGATTTTTAGGAAAAAAATTTGTATTAAAGGCCGTTTGTAACAAAATATGGATAGGTGGTGATTAATTGTATCAAGAGTTAATAGAGGAAATTATTCCAAAATTAAAGTTTAAGTTTCCATATGAAATAGCTGACTATGCCCAAAATCTCTATTTAGAAGACTACCACTGTCATAAGGACTTTTCAAATACGTATATCGCTGACAGCGGAGAATTGTTAAGTGAATATGTAAAGAGGGTCAAAGAGTTGAATGCGAAATGTTTGTATTCTGGAGAACACGGATCGCAAGGCAATCATTTCTTTGTTTATGATGTTGCAGAAAAAGAAAATCTTAAGTATAGGCACTCAACAGAAGCCTATTGGGTGAAAGACAGACATGAAAAAGACAAAACCAATTGTCATATGGTTATTGTTGCTAAGAACAAAACGGGGAGAGCGGATATCAACTATATATTGTCTATGGCAAATATTGATGGATATTATTATCGTCCACGTATAGATTTAGAGCTTCTCCTAAACATTCCTAGAGACAATATAATTGTTACGAGCGCATGTATAGCCGGATGGAATTATGATGATGCGGAAGAGATTTGGTTGAAAGTATGGAAATATTTTGGCGACAATTTTTTTCTTGAATTACAAGCCAATAATACCAGCAAACAAAAAGAACTAAATAAAAGAATTATCAAGATGTCTGAAAAATATGGAATTCAAATAATTGCTGGATTAGATAGTCATTATATTGGAGAATCAGGCCGTGTGAAGAGAGACCAGATATTAAAATACAAAAAAGTATCTTATCCGGAAGAGGCTGGGTGGTATATGGATTATCCTGACACCACAACTTTGATAAGACGGTTCCAAGAACAGGGCGTGTTATCTGACAGACAAATTTTAACAGCGATCATGAATACCAATGTCTTTGTTGATGAGTGTGAAGATATAAAGCTTGATAAATCATTTAAAATCCCCAATATTTACAAGGATAAATCATATGGGGAAAGGGTAAAGCTCTATCATAACATTTTAAACCAGGCATACAGAAAAGAGCCTTTAAAATCCAAGGATAAAATCAATGGTGTCCGTTATGAGGCGAAACAAGTAACTGAATCAGGTGTGGTTGACTATTTCCTAACAAATCAAAGATTAGTACATAATGCAATAACTGAAGAAGGAGGAATATTAACTACAACATCAAGAGGGAGTTCTGCTTCATTTATCACAAATAGGCTGCTTGGTTTTACAACTGTAGACAGGTTCAATTCTGATATACCAATATATCCTGAAAGATTTTTAACCAAAGAACGTGTATTAGCTGGACAAATGCCTGATATTGATCTCAATATTGCCGAGCAAGAACCATTTGAAAAGTCTGGCAAGAAATTGCTTGGTGAACATGGATGTTATCCATTGATGGCGGTTGGAAAACTGAAAGAAAAGTCGGCATGGCAGCTTTATGCCGGAGCAAATGATGTTTCTGCACATGATTCGCTGCAGATCTCAAAATATCTTGATGAATTTGAAAAAGCGAAAAAATATGCTGATGAGGATGCCAGAGATTTAATTGTAGCAGATGATTTCATACCTCAAGAATATCTTTCTTTATACAAAGAAAGCAAAGAATATCAAAGCATAGTGATAAATCTTATAAAACATCCGTGTGGTTATATTCTTTTTGATGGAGATATTAGAAGAGAAATAGGCCTAATTACTGCAATATCAGAAACCACAAAGGAACGTACGTTGGTGGCCTGTATAGAAGGCAAATATCTCGATAAATTTGGTTATTTGAAAGACGATTTCCTTATTGTAGACAGTGTTCATCTTACATACAAACTTTTTAAAAGTTTAGGAATGGAGGTTCCATCATTTGAGGAACTGAAAGAAATGATTAAAGAAGATAACAAGACTTGGGATATTTATGAGAAAGGAATAACCTGCTGTATAAACCAGTGTGAACAAATTAAAACAATTCCCAAAGTAATGAAATATAAGCCGAAGTCACTTGCCGAACTATCTGCCTTTATTGCTGCGATTAGGCCAGGGTTTGCATCTTCTTTAAAGATATTCCTGGACAGACAACCTTATTCGACAGGAGAAGATCGTATCAACGAGCTGTTAAAAGATACAGCACATTTTATGTTATATCAAGAATCAATAATGAAAGTTTTATCATTCCTTGGCATGGCGATGGACAATACTTATAGTGTGATCAAGTCGATATCAAAGAAAGAATATAAGGATAATCCGGAGAAACTGGCAGAGCTAAAGAAAGAGCTTATTAAATCCTGGAGAAAAGAAATCGGAAATGTAAATAACTTTGAGACGGTCTGGAAGATCATTGAAGACTCTGCATTCTATGCGTTTAACTCACCACATGCTTATTCAATGGGCGGGGACAGTGCTTATCAAGCTTGGGTGAAAGGGCATTATCCGTTTACATTTTATGAGGTTGCAATCAATCACTATCAAGACAAAGGAAAAAAAGATAAGATCGATTCTCTTGTTAAAGAATGCATTAAACATTATAGTGTGAGGCTTGGCGGATATGAGTTCGGAAAGGACAACAGGCGCGTTACTATTGACAGGGCTGCTAAAGTGATCTATCCAAGTCTGTCTAGTGTGAAAAATTTTGGTATTAAAGTTGTAAGCGAATTATATGAGATTGGGAAATACGAATATTCGTCATTTGTTGAAATTTTGAGCGCCATTGAAAGTACTTCAGTAAATTCATCAAGAGTTGAAGACCTGATTAGGATTGAGTACTTTAAAAATTTTGGTGATGTCAATACTCTTTTAGCCACTAAAAAGTACTATGATCTGTTGATCGCGGCAAAACAACTGTCGAAAAAGAAGATTACAGAGAACGGAATAGCAGAGGATATTGTGAAAAAATACGGAAATGAAACAAAAACTCTTTACAACCAATTAAACAATACTGGACTTTTAGAGGAGCTGATCAAGGGGGTTGAGTACAAGCCACTGTCTCTTAAAGATAAACTGGATAATGAACATCGTATTCTCGGAATATTGTCAACTACAGAGCCAAATGCAAGTAAATTACTTTACTATGTGTCGGGGCTGGAGGTTTTAAAATCCATAACTAATATCAAACTATATGAGATATATTCAGGTAAAACAAGGGATCTCAAAATGTGGACAAATGCATTCAACCGACATCCGTTTGAAGAAATGGATATATTAATCATTTCATCATGTGAAAAGAAACATAAAAAAGAGCCTACGGGGGAGATAAATCCACAGACTGGGAAGAAGATTTATGCAGATGTTCCAGATAAGTTTGAGTTTTGGTTGCAGAAATATAAAGTAAAAAGAACGGAGAATGAAGAAGATCAAGAATTATTATACTGAAAAACAACTAAAGGAATTACTTAAACATATGGTCATTATTCATGATAGCGCAGAAAAATCCAATCAGCATATACTTGAGTATTTTGATAAGAAAAGTATTCGTTGTAAGAAACGAAAACTGAAAACGGGTGATTATTGTTTCATGATAGAGAGATGTCCAGAACTGGGCTTTTTGGTGGATACATATTTTACAGATGAATTGTGCATAGAACGAAAAAACGGATTGGATGAAATAGCTGGAAATATCAAGGCCCACGATGAACGATTTTTTAAGGAATTGAACAGAATGATTAATATACAAAACTGTTATCTCTTTATTGAAGATTGTCAGATTGATGATATTATCACACACAATTATCAATCTGAGTATAATGAAGTGGCTTTTTTAAGAAGGATTCTGGGGGTGCAAAGAATTTCAAATTTTCATATGAATTTTGTGAAAAAAGAAAATATGGGCCAGATGATATATGAGGTATGTCATGGCGTATTGATGTCCAAATTAATGAAGGGATGTGTGTAGAATGGTAAAAGATATTAACGAGATGAAGGGGCTAGTAAGAAAACTGAATTATTATCGCAATGAGTATTACAATAACTCAAATTCAGTTATTTCAGACGAAACGTATGATATACTATTTAACCAGTTAGAGGAACTTGAGAGGGAGACAGGGATTATTATTTCAGGTTCCCCTACTCAAACTGTAGGATATGAAGTTGTATCAAAATTGGAGAAAGTGAAGCATAGTCACCCACTTCTCAGCCTGAGTAAAACGAAGTCGGTTGATGACTTGCTTAAGCTTGCAGCATCTGAACCATGCTTGCTAATGCATAAACTTGATGGGTTAACTATTCTCTTGACATATGATGGCGGTAGATTAATTCAAGCTGAGACTAGAGGAAACGGAGAAGTTGGAGAACTGGTTACTCACAACGCCAGAGAATTTATTAATATACCCCTTGTGATCGGATATAATGAACGGCTGGAGATTGAAGCAGAAGCAATCATTACATATGAGGATTTTGCAGTGATTAATGAGGCTTTAACCGATGAAGAAAAATATAAGAATCCGAGAAATCTTGTCAGCGGTTCTGTCAGGCAGCTTGATAACCGTGTAGCTGCTGAAAGAAAGATTCGGTGTATTGCTTGGAAGGTTCCGGCTAAGAATTTTGGAAGACAGATGAGTACCAATCTCGATGCTTTAGAAAAATTGGGATTTGATGTTGTTCCCTTTATTTCATGTCCATTCGATGATGTTCAGCAAATAACAAGACTGATTGAATCACTGAAAGATGAGGCCAAAGACAGAGGTTATCCAATTGATGGTTTGGTTATTTCGTATGACGATATGATTTATGGTCAATCGCTTGGGTCTACAGGACATCATCCAAGACATTCATTGGCGTTCAAATTTTACGATGAAGAACATCTAACTACGTTGCGAGACATTGAATGGTCAATGGGGAAGACCGGATCTCTTACACCAGTTGCAATTTTTGACACAGTGAATATCGATGGAACAGATGTAAGCCGAGCATCCCTTCATAATGTGAGCATTCTCAAAGAGTTGGAATTAGGCATTGGAGATGAGATATCGGTCTATAAGGCAAATCAGATCATACCGCAGGTGAAGGAAAATAACACCAGAAGTAATGCGGTTCGCATCCCTGGCGTATGTCCAGTGTGCAGTGAGGCAACTAAAGTGGAAAAAGATATAGATACAGAAGTGTTACACTGCACAAATGAATTCTGCAAAGGAAAATTAGTTGGCAAACTAACTCATTTCTGTTCTAAGAATGCTCTGAATATTGATGGAATGAGTGAGGCCACGATAGAATTTCTGGTTGACCGGGGATGGGTGAAATCATTTATCGATTTATACAACCTTGATCAATATAAAGATGAATGGAGTAGAAGTGATCGATTTGGAAAACGTTCAGTTGAAAAATTGCTGGAGAGTTTAATGATGAGTAAGAACACTACTTTGGACAGATTTATTTATTCGTTATCAATTCCTCTTATTGGGCGATCCGCCAGCAAAGCGATTGCCAGTTCCTTTGAGAATGAAGTGAAATTTTATGATTCATGGTGTAGCGGTTTTGATTTCTCAACTTTATCAGATTTTGGAACGTCAATGCAGAATTCAATGTGGACTTATCTCCAGCGCAATCACACCTGGCTTCCTAATTTGATGGATATATTCGAATTTGAAAATGTGCAGATGGCAAAGGGAACAACGTTGGATGGGATGACTTTCGTTATTACGGGTAAGTTGGATAGCTTTGAAAATCGGGATGAAGCCAAATCGAAGATTGAGGTTCTTGGTGGTAAAGTGAGTGGTTCCGTGTCGGCCAAAACATCTTATTTAGTAAACAACGACATTACATCAACTACTGGCAAGAATAAAAAAGCAAAAGAGTTAGGAGTACCAATTATTTCAGAAGCACAATTACTGGAAATGATGTAAATGAAACAGCACTTTCAAAGGGGGTGATTATGTATTATCTACATAAATGGTCAGTGGTGGCCGGTGCGAACCTTCGATGATATGGTGAAAATAATAGCTGAATACTGTGGTAATGAAGTAGCAATAAAAGTGAAAGCTCTACATAGTAAAAAGGTTCAGGAATTGGAAGTACAATATGATGAGTTAAAGAAGGAGCAAAGATGAATGATGTTGATTTGAGTATTTTACAGCCAAAGCCAAATGATATTGTCGTTTTATCTTATAGTGAAAATGTCAGCTGCCGGGAATTGATCGACCACTATAAAAAGATTGATGTGATTGCTAAAGAAGTTGGAGCATACACCATGGCGATTCCGGACACGGTCAGTTTGTGTTGTATGAATAAATCACAGCTTCTTGAGGTGATGAATGAGATCGAGAAGATTGTTATGACACTCAAAGAAGATGGTTATGATAATTGAAAAACAATATGAGAAGGGATTTGTAATGGGAAGACTGATTGACGCGGATGCATTAAAGAGAGAAGCAGATATTACAAATTGGGATAAACCATTTGGGGTTAGTTTAGAACTAATTGATTCTCAACCAACTATAGAAAGTGTAGTACAGATAATTGGTGTGGACATATCCCAAAAATGATGATTGCTCGGCAATAAGCTCAATGTGTGAATATTGTGGGCTCATTCTTGAGTTGAAAAGCTTTTTACCAGAAGAAGATTGTTTTAACGTTACGATTTATAAGAAATGCCCTCGATGTAACACTAAGTTTAACGGACACAAGATTGTTGGACATATATGAAATAGAGATTTGATTTGGAGGGAATAATGGTTACAGTATTAGAATTGGGTAGTATGATTAATCGCAAGATTGAATGTCAGGAATGTAAATCGCTTTTGCAGTATTCTAATTGTGACATAAAACAAAATTTGAAAGCAAAAGGTAATGGCTCAAAACACATTAAATGCCCTGCGTGTGGAGCAACTTGTTATTTGGGAATGCGGAAGTAAAGGTTAAATAAAATGCGACTTTTGTTTGATTGAAAAGACGGAGGTGATAGTTGTAGCAGTCCATGTGTGTTGTCCTATTGCAAAGGGTATAAAACTAATCAAATGTAAATACTGCGGAATAGAAGTATTTAATTACGTAAATGGGGCTGATTTGTGCGGCACATGTCGTAAAAGCAAACGAATCTGTCAAGTATGCGGGAAACCCATTTCGCGACGGGAAGAATTGATGCAGAGAGTATATACGAAGTGAAGTTGATTTTATAAATAATGGATTCTGATTAAAAGAAGGGATAAAGAGGTTTTGTCCGGACAACAAAAGAACGTTCTTTACTCCTGGTAATAAATTGAAGATTTTAGTTGCATGTGAAGAGAGTCAAGCTGTAACAAAAGAGCTAAGAAGTCTGGGGCATGAAGCATATTCTTGCGATTTGGAGCAATGTTCTGGTGGCTACCCAGAGTGGCACATTCAAACCAATGTTTTACCTCTGCTGAATGGCAATTGTCAGTTCACTACAGTTGATGGTAAAAATCATACAATAAACGGAAAATGGGATATTCTTATTGCATTTCCACCTTGTACATATCTTACAGTCGCAGGTAATCGTTGGTTCAATATTGATCGATATGGAGATGCAGCTATTCAGCGACATAAAGACAGAGAAGAGGCAATTGAATTCTTCAATTCATTCGTCAATGCGGATTGTGAGAGAATAGCGATTGAAAATCCCGTAGGGGTGATGTCAACAGTTTATCGTAAGCCAGACCAAATAATTCAGCCGTGGATGTTTGGGCATGAAGAGACAAAGTCAACATGTTTGTGGTTGAAGAATCTACCGCTGCTGACACCTACAAAAGTTGTTGAAAAGCCGAAAGATGGGTGGAAAAATCAATACATAAAAGATGGAAAATACAAAGGGTTTAATACAAAAAATGATAAAGGGAAAGTTCTGGCGTGGAACTCCCCAGAAACGGCAAAGATTCGTAGCAAAACATATATAGGAGTCGCAAAGGCTATTGCGAATCAGTGGGCTTGAAAGACGAATTTCAATCAGAAAGGGGCCATTAATAAGATGGAGCCATCGAGTAAAGTGGTTGAAGATGTTTCAGATAAGGAAGACGAGTTTTATAGACAAATGTTTGAGTTCACTTGTGCTGGTTTTGGGGTTACTGAATCTCTAAGAGAGCAGCTTGGTTCTAGTCAGGCATTTCGCAGGTTTTGCGAAGAACTAAAAAACTGGGAGTTTAAATAAAATGTAAAGCAAACTTTACATTCGGTGGTGAGCGTATAAAATAAATCATTCAAAGGAGATTTATGAGGAGCAAAAATATTGAAATTACGATGAAAATACCAATACCTATTGGCAAACCAGACCACAATGGGATTACATATGAAAAGCAAGCGGTTATTGAAGCCTATAAGGATGTCGCAGGAAAGCCTATTGTAATTTATAAGAATGGAAAGTCTGAAGTGGTTGGAGCTGTTATAGGTAATGCATTAATGGCTGAAGATGATGAATTCCTTTATGCCACAATGCATGGTCTCCTATATTATGGAGGAACAGAGGAGGAGACTAAATCAACTGACGGCAAGGTCGATTCCATGAGTATTAGTGCATTTGGGTTAACAGTTTAGAAATGTACAATATGGTTAGGCTAATTGAAATATTCGAGAGGATGACTATGAAAAAGAAGATATATTTAGTCTATGTAGAGCAAAGTTTTAATGCAATCGGGAATGCTCCAAAAGAAAAATGGTACGAACGCTCCCGCAAAAGGCAGCGTCGTGTCGTTGTAGATAACAAAAGGTATGAGCGCCTTATATTGGCAACTTCATTGAATGAGGCAGTGGAAATTTATAAACGGAGATATCGGACAGAGTTCGATTATGTAATTGACTCATTTTGGAATTGGGACAGTTGTGAGTGGTTGGACGAGAAGAATCCCGATTTTCAACACATAGTAAAAGGGTACGAAACGATGTACATTTTCGATACATTGAAGAAAAAAATGTGGGCAGATGAGTTTCTTGAATATTGTAAGCAAGAACTGCTCTCAGCTGATATAGTATCAAACCAAATGAAAGAATGATTTTAAGAAAGAGGAGGAATGAATTTGGGATATTTAAAAAATAAAAAGACAAGACAGAAACAATTGAATGATATCGTTGTTGGTACGGCAAAGAGAGCTATTGAAGATGGCAAGTTCGCACATTTTACGCAAGGAGCAGTTGGAATCTTGGGTTTTGTATTAGACATGTGCAAAGAAGGGAAGTCGGTAAAAGAAATTCATGACTTTTGCGAAAAAAGTTTGAATATGGAAGAAATGAAAAAGTATAGTGAATTGGTTGAAAGATTAAATCTGAAAGATCTCGAAAATAAATAATTCTTGCAAGGAGAATCCATGAAACTAAAATTTAATAGTGTGTCTGATGTTCAGGACTTTTGTAGAATCGCATCTAAATTAGATGAGACTGTTGAAGTGCACTCGATTGACCGGAAATTTTGTGTAGATGGGTCATCCATACTAGGGATGATGAGCCTTGATTTATCAAATCTGGTCGAAGTGGTTTTACATACCGACGATGACAGGGTGAGAGATCAGTTCGTCATGAATTGTAAATATTGGATTGTAGAATAGGAGAAAAATAATTGATTAAACTTGAAAGAACATCTGTAATGAATCTGGAAAATGCTATTCGTGGGGCAAGGAACCCCATGAATAGTTGGAACAAGAGTGATAGTTATTATGATACTAATGGGAATTACATTTTAGGTGCGAATGATCTGGATCTGGCTAAACGTCTCAGAAAGGCCGGAAGTGATCATAGGAAGTTTATGCGACAGATCTTTGTGTCAGTGGATATTACAGCCCCTCTGTATTGGTGGAAAGAATATGAAACATATAAGATCGCTACAGTTGCCAATTCGACCAGTACTATGCATAAGATTCACAGCAAGCCGATTGAAATTCAAGACTTCAGTACAGATCATATGACACCGGCGGCCGAAGCATTTATGCAGACAGTTGTAGATAAACTGGAAGAGATTCGGCTTCGTTATATGGAATGTAAGAGCAAAGAAGACTGGTACGACATGATTCAGCTTCTTCCCTCCAGCTACAATCAGATGAGAACTTGTTCCTTCAACTATGAAACACTGGTCAACATTTATTATGCCAGGAATAACCACAAATTGGCTGAATGGCACGAATTCTGTGACTGGATTTATACATTGCCATATGCCGATGAACTGATCATTGCTGAGGGAGGTAGATAGATGATTGTTCTGTCGGGACGCTCGTGTACAGGCAAGGATACAGTACAAAGAGAATTGGTGAAGCGTGGATTTCAGAAATTAGTAACCTATACATCCCGACCAATGCGGTCGGGAGAGACGCAGGATATTGAATACCATTTTATATCTGCAGAAGAATTTAAAGATAAGATCAATGAGGGGTTCTTTGCAGAACATAGAGTTTACCACACTGAAGTCAATGGTCAGAGTGAAGATTGGTTTTATGGTTCAGCAGCAGATGATATTAAAAACGCCAGCAATAATACAATTACGATTCTTACACCAGAGGGTGTAAGTAATCTTAAAAGGAATTGCGATGATAATATCTTTGTCATTTATCTATTTTCAAATGATAAGACTGTTATAAAACGCCAGAAGATGAGATGCGATGATCAAAAAGAAGCCAAACGTAGATTTGATGCTGACAAAATAGATTTTAAGGGGTTTGAATTAGTGGCTGATAAGATTGTCTATAACAATGTTGGCAGTGATATTGATCAGGTGGTTGAAAAGATTATTACACTTATAAAGGAGAATGTAAAATGAGTAAAATTATTTATACTGCTGGGGCTATGGAAATGCATGAAGGAACAACTATTGCGGAGGGATGGCGTAATAAAGTGAAGGAATATTTTAACTTCATTGATGATGGATTTGTGGTTATTTCTCCTACAGATTTTTATGAGTATGGTAAGAACTATCATAAAACAGAAAAAGAAGTAATGAGATTTGATCTGAGAAAAGTTCAGTCGGCAGATGTTATTCTGGTCAACTTAAATAATGTCCGGCAGTCAATTGGAACAAATGACGAAATATTGTATGCATATTTAAATGGAAAGCCGGTGATAGGATTTATTGATGAAGAATTAAATAAAAAAGAATTGAGCATCAAAATCCATCCTTGGAAGTATGAACAGTGTGACCGGGTAGAAACAGGAAGAGACGGATTGCGGAAGGCAATGGACTATATCAGAGATTTTTATGGGGAGGGCAATAAATAGTTGATTTTTACAAACAGGGAGTTAGTAGGAGCGTTAAAAGGTATGGGGGATGACAATATTATCTGCAAATACATAGATACAAATGGAAATGTAGTTGCGTTGGTTGTTGATTGCGTGGCTCGGCAACCACGGGGCGGAGATGGAGCAATCAGCGACATCTGCCTGGTTTTAAGAGACGGAGGACAGGGCTGCGTTAAAAGGTAGATTTCATGATAGGAGAGGTGGCTGATTTGAGTGAAAAAGACCAGTTGACTATTGATATAGAATATTTGAAATCTGTCGGCGAGTGTTGTCGGTGTTCCTTCTGTGAATGGAGTCGGCTGCATAGTTGTACTGGACGTTCTTGCAATGAAGCTATTATGAGTACGGCTAATTATGTGAGGCAGCAGAGAGGAATAGAACGATGAGCAAGTTTGATTATATGGAGTTTACTGGTGGTTCTTCTGGGGAATTTGTAGCACATGCCAAGAAATTTACTAAGGAAGAAGTTATCACATTGGCGATTGCCGAAGTAGGAATTGAAGAGTCGGTCACTATTGATGATGTATATGAACGTTGGTGCAGATATTATATTCGCGTACCAGACTGGTGTGGTTATGACGGCGATAGCAGTAGTGGTTGCTATACATATTGCGGCAAAGATGAGCGCGGTGCATTTCCGGTATGGGTTATAGAATTTTAGTGATGAAGGGAGTGGAGATGATTCTTTATTTTATAAAAAGCGAATATTGGTCAAAACATTACAAAATTGATACTTGGTGGGGGCCTGAACGCAATGGTTATACATGTTTCCTCCCAGATGCCGGTATATATACGGAAACTGATAAGATTGAGATGGAAAAACATCATACTGAGGACAGATGCCTATTTGTTCCCATCACACAGGGGCTGCTGAAGAAGGCTACTAGGCAACTGAAGAAACGTATTGATGATTTGACGGAAAATAGTGCTGATGTGACACGCCGTTATGTTGCTGAACAAAATGAAATATTCGAGCAGATTAAAAAGAGTAATGATAAACTCTCTAAGATAAAAAGCCTGGAAGAACCAAATGCCCTATAAAAATAAGAGTGGAAGAGCGTTAATAGGAGATAAATGTCATGGCTGTAGGTTTTGCTGCTGGGATGATGAAAGATGTGAATATGTGTGTGAAATTTATGGTTGTTACATGTATTCAAATTACATTAAATATGAGATAGAGCAAGGTGACAGATGGAAAAGTGGGCTGGTAACAGACTAAAAATAGCATATGAATGGCTGTCAAATAATTTCTTTGATAAGGAATATTCATTAATTGAAATAGCAGAATTGATGAAGGGATACAATTCTGAAATGAAACAAGTACTAAATCGAATGTACTATTTCGACTTTGATGTTCCAGAGGAAGAAAATATGAGTACAGAAGAGTATTTAAGAAAGATCAACGCTTTAGAGGAGGACTGTGACTGATGGCAAGTCCAAAAGGATTTATCTTATATAGGATTTATTACGGTGACTGGATTGCTTACCTGGGAAGAACCAAGCAACCATTGCAATCGCGAATTAGAGGTCACATGTTTGCTAAACCAATGCATCGAGCCATAGATATACATAATGTTTCTCTGATTGAGTATACCAAACTGACCACCGAGGCGGATATGAATCTCTATGAAATATATTTAATCAATTTATGGAAGCCCCCTTTAAATGTTGATGACAAGGCTGGCGATGAATTAACAATTGTGTTGGCAGATTTACAATGGCAAGAATTTCGGCCAACAAACTGGGAAGAGTGGAAACGACGGCTTAAATCTTCCGATATGTGTGCGTGGCGTAAAAAGCGCAGCGAGGTTATGGAGTGGGAATAGTAAGATTATTTCGAAAGATGAGTAGCTAAGACTGGAGGTGGTGAAAATGGTTGAATATACAAACCGACATTGGGAACGGAATGAGTCAATTAAGTTTGGAACTCCGTTTTATGAATTGCATTTTACCGAGTTTTATGATGATAAAGTAATCCTAGCATTTGCTCAAGACCGTGAAGATCCGGAGCAGTTTAATTACAGGTCAGATATGCTCAGTGTGGAGGATGGCTGCGTTTTTGCAGGTGATCTTGATGAAGCAAAAGAACAGTTTGAAGAAATGATTATTGATCATATTGAAGAGACAATTCACGGATACGAAGAAATGTTGGAAATATTTAATGAAGTGGCGACTCAAAGTTGGGAGGGGTAAGATGCAAGAGCATATTCAGCAATTAAAGCAAATGTATACTGAGACACATGACCCTTACAGGTGTTCAGCATTAAAGGCGGCAATTGTCGCTCTTCACCAACCAGAGTCTTTAGATAGTTATACTGAGTGGTTGGAGAATATGACAATTCTTCTAGCTAATGCATATCAACAAACATATGATATGTTGCTTGAAAAAATGGGAAATAAGGAATCAAATTTGTTTTTAGAAATGCTCACAGTCCAAGAGACACAGATGGTTCTTACTATTGAGAAGATAAGTAAGCTGAAAGCAAACGGAACTATTTTTCCTGAACGATTAGAAGGGCATATGAATTGGTTAATTGATAAGTACGACAAGTACAAATGATTTTAAGGAGTGACTATGGAAAAAGAAAAAGCGATTGATATTTTAACAGATATCTTAGAGGGCGTTACCTATCAGGGCGATGTTGAGATAGAAACACCAGACGAGGATGCGGCATTAAAGTATGCGATAGAAGCGCTCGGAAATTATCATACGTGGATACCGGTGGCCGAGCGGCTACCAAATGCCGCAGAACGCCTGGCTAATGACAGTGAGTTTCTGGTGCAGACAGATCTGGGTGATATTGTAGTTTGTGCGTTCGATGAATTAGCAGACGGGTTTATGCAGCCGAAATGGTGCTGCAGCCAGGGGGGTGGTTGCTTGGATGGTGCTGCCGGAGCAATATGGGTAGGAGAAAGTGAGGTAAGAGCATGGTTGATATAGATGCATTGATAGAAAATAACATGAAGATGCGTAAAATCAAGGAAGAATTATTGCAGTCAGACAACATGTCTTATATTTCTGATACAGTGGATTCACTGACAGAGAATGAGGCAAAACAGATATTGAGATTGTTTGTGTATGAGCGTGGCAATCAGGTAAATTAATTTTTGATGGAGAACTAATAATATGTTTGATTCTTGTAGTACCTGCAAGTGGATTCAATTTGATGAGTATGGTCTTGCTTGGGTGTGCGTGAACGGCGACAGTGAGTATTGTGCTGATTTTGTGGATGCAGAAGGGAGTTGTAATAAATGGGAGTGTAGAAATAGTGGTTAGTGCAATTTTTACACAAACCACAGGTGTGATAAAATAACTATTTTAAGAGGTGGTTTAGATGGACAACAGCTACGATTTAGATTTATATATTCTGTGCTGTACAGAAGATAATGAATATAATACCTGCCTTGTGGATGAACTGGGGTGGGTAAATGATAATGAGTTCTATGTATGGGTATCATATCTGTGGGTAACTGAGTTTATGGCACAGATGAGAAAAATATTTGGATATGGGTTATTCGACGAAGGTGGATTTATTGCTCATATGCGAGAGGATGGTATTTGCTTTGATTTGAAAGCGGCTGTTGATGATTATGTGGATCTTGAAAGTTTGTTTCCCAAAGAAAAATATGAACACTGATAGGGAGGATTTTGATTGATAGTAGTAAAACGGGATGGCCGGAGGGTAGAGTTTGATTCAAGTAAAATTGTCAAGGCGATTTTGAAGGCATATGAAGAAGTTGATGGTAGGCTAACACCAGATGCTCGAAAAAAAGCAGCAGAGATTGCCCAGTATATTTCCTCATTACAGACAAAATTGTTGGTCGAGGAAATACAGGATATTATTGAAGATAAGCTGATGGCAAGCAGACGAAAGGATGTCGCCAAGGCTTATATTATTTACAGAAATGAAAGAACAAAGACAAGAGATCAAAAGAGTAAAATTGTTTTGGATACATACAAGCGTGTATATTCAACGATTGATGAGCGGTCTAATGCCAATGTAGATGAAGGCTCTTTCTCTGGCCGGGAAAAAGAGGCAGCAAGTGCAATGAGCAAAACCATCGCATTCGAATTGGATGGCATAAATAAGGAATCAGCAGATGCACATAAGAACATGTTGATATATGAGCATGATGCAGAGAAGATCATTTGGGGAGTGCATAACTGCCTATTTGCGGATATCCCTAAATTATTGAAGGACGGCTTTACAACTCGAAATGGTGATGTGCGTGGGGCT
This sequence comes from Lachnospiraceae bacterium, assembly GCA_032073745.1. GTDB lineage: Bacteria > Bacillota > Clostridia > Lachnospirales > Lachnospiraceae > Brotaphodocola. The sequence goes on from DAMAMW010000022.1 coordinate 38,900, forward strand.
AATTCTTTTGCTACAGCATGTCAGCTAGTGGCAGTGATTTTTCAATGTCAGTCTCAGGTCATGTATGGTGGTGTTGGATCTATGCACATTGACTATGATTTAGCCCCTTATGTGAAGAAAAGCTTTTTGAAGTATTATCTTGACGGTCTGATTGAAAAATGCAATAAACCAAAAGATATTGCAAAGGTGACAATCAGCGTCGCAGAAGAGTTTAATATCCACATTGATGATAGCTACTTCAAAATGGACAAAGCGGCTTATGATTATGCGATGAAGTTTTTGCTGAGAGAATGTAAGCAATCAGCACAGGGGCTTTATCACAACCTGAACACGTTGGAGAGTCGTGCCGGTTCTCAGGTTCCGTTCACAAGTATTAATTTTGGTAGAGATACTTCTCCGGAAGGGAGGTTGGTTACTCAATCTCTTTTAGAAGCTTCGATTGACGGAATTGGAAGATATCACAGAACTCCGATTTTCCCTATTTCTATATTTCAACATAAAAAAGGTGTTAATGCAGACAAGGGAGATCCTAACTATGATCTGAAATTATTAGCTCTAAAGTCATTAAGTAAAAGAATATATCCGAATTTTGTCAATTGTGACTTCTCAGAAGCACATGAAGATAAAGGGGATATCGATACAATATTTGCCACTATGGGTTGCAGAACAATGCTGGGGTATGATAGGCATGGATTTGGATATAGAAGGCAAGGGCGTGGGAATATTAGTCCGTGTACAATAATACTTCCCAAGCTGGGCATAGAAAATGGGATTTGTCTGGGTGAACGGATGGAGCCGGATCTCGGCTCGTTTTGGAAATCGTTAAAAAGTAGTCTTCAAGTGTGTGAAAATATGTTGCTGGAGAGGTTTGAAATTATTAAGCGGCAGCGACCAAGTTCGGCACCATTTATGTATAACAATGGGACTATGCATGGGTTAACGGATGAAGATACAGAGGTGTATAATGCCATAAAACATGGGACTCTTGCTATTGGGATTATTGGAGTTGCGGAAATGTGTACCGCATTATTTGGTCAAAATCACGCTGAAAATAAGGTGGTGTGGAATTTTGCATACGAGGTAGTTGAATACATAAACACATTTGTCAAAGAAGCCAGTGAGAGGAATGATTTGAATTTCAGTACATATTTCACCCCAGCTGAGGGGCTTTGCCACACGGCGGCTAAGGCACTTCGAGAACAGTTTGGTGAAATAAAGAATGTGACAGACAGAGAATATCTTACAAATAGCGTTCATGTTCCGGTGTGGATGAAGATGTCTATTTTTGAGAAACTGAACGTTGAAGCTCCATTCTGCAAATTTGGTACAGGTGGATGTATTACATATTGTGAGACCGATTCAACATTTATGGAAAACATCAAAGCGGTGGAATCTATAGTTAATTATGCAATGTCGCTAGACATCCCTTATCTGGCAATCAATTTTCCAATAGACACTTGCCTGGAGTGTGGATATCAAGGAGAGATAAACAGCAAATGTCCAATGTGTAATGGTAATCATATAGAACATTTAGCAAGAGTTACAGGTTATTTAAGCACTGATGTTTCGCACTTCAACAATGGAAAACAAGCAGAAGTGGCTGATAGACAAAAGCATAGTAGCTATACAGATTTCGGAGTGATGCCATGAATATTGCCGGGATCGATTATGAATCAGTGAAAGACGGAGAGGGAGTAAGGGTAGTATTGTACCTTACTTCATGCTCCCACGAGTGTCCGATGTGTCACAATCCTCAAACCCATGACCCTCAATATGGTGTTTTATTCACTGATGATATTAAAAGTAAGATAATGAAGGCACTTGAAATCCCATATATCGCTGGTTTGTGCCTTAGCGGAGGTGATCCTCTCCACCAAAACAACCTTTCGGAAGTACTGAAATTGGTTCATGATATCAGACTTTCATTTGGGGAGTCAAAAACGATCTGGTTGTATACCGGATATATGTGGGAAGAAATATTTCCCGTTGTTGATACCTGTGATTTTGTAATCGAAAAGATGTTGCGCAAAGAAATTGTAAGATACTGTAATGTTGTGGTTGATGGCAGGTATGTGCATGAACTGAGAGACATAATCTTGCCATACCGTGGGAGTAGTAACCAGCGATTGATCGATGTAAAGAAAACGTTGGAAGAGGGGCGTGTGGTTAAATGGTTAAGCAAGTAGCTATTGAATACTTTGAGAACGAGATCAATCAGATGGAAGTTATGTTTGGCGGTATTCAGAGTGAACGATACTTAGATTACCTAAATAAGAAATATGTGTTATACGAGATTGCGTTGAGTGTGGTTAAATGCATGTCAGACAGCGAATTTGAAGAGTTAATTGGTACAATTTTTTGTAAAAGGAGAATGTATTCATAGATAAAGAATATAAGAAAGATGACAATGATAAGAAATGCATGTATTGCAGCGAGCTTGGAAAAGTCAGAAGAAAATTTGAATCAATCCTGTGTTCTAGGCATTATCGGCAATTATTAAAATACGGAAAAACTATACCTACTCGTTATGATAAAAATGACATTTATGTTGTTATAAAAACAAACAGGTTTGATTTAAAGATCGACTTAGAAGATGTGGCTCGATGCCAAATGTACAAATGGAGAATGTGTGGTAACGACTATCCGTTTGCTAAAATAAATGATAGGAAAGTTTATTTACAAAACTTTATTTTAGGCACTGAGGCTACTGTGGATCATATAAATCATGACATTTATGATTGTAGGAAAGAAAATTTGAGGGAAGTCAACAAAAGTGAAAATATGATGAACTCGAAAATTTCTAAGAGAAATACCAGCGGTGTGAAAGGTGTAAGTTTTGATAAAAGAGATAATAAATGGATGGCACATATATATCTAAATGGTAAATTTTATAATCTGGGAAGATATTCTGATTTTAATGTGGCTGTAAAAACAAGATTTAGTAAGGAAATAGAATTGTTTGGAGACAAATCAGTATTACATAAAGGAGAGGGTGTTTTCAAATTATTATACTCTTTTGAATCGGAACAGTATGAGCTAAAATATGTGAATGGGGTTATTAGTCTAAAACTAATAAATAATGAAGGTAACATAAAAAATGAGTAAAACGGTTAAGTGTAGGGAATGCAATCAGTCAACATGTTTCGCCATTCCATCCACAAAGTATTTGTTGTCACTTGGAGAATCAGATCTGAATTATTACCGTAAAATGTGTTGTGAATATTTTGTATGTGATCACACTATGAAGACGAAACGGATGGATCATAAACAGCAGTGTAAACATTTCGTTCCGGAAGATGAATTTCATAAAAGAGAAATAAACAGCGCTTCAAAAGTATTCGAAAATGCCTTAAAAGGCGAATAAATAATACCCTCATTTCTGGTTGCAAACAGTGGTGAGAGTATAAAATACGAAAGAAAAAAATGGATTACCGGTAGTCCTCTGATAAAAATGGAGGATTTGATTTGAGAAAATTATTAATGACAATGGCGGTTTCATTACTTATGACAGCACAGGTATTTGCGCAAGATGAGATCGCTTTGATCAATAAATTTGAACAGGCATTAGTGAACGTAACGGACACAGAAACCAAATATACGACTGATGCGGTTAATATACGGAGAGAACCAAATGTAGAGTCTGAAATTCTTGATGTGGGCCAGAGGGGAAGTTCATTTGAGATTGCCGTGGTTATTGATGGCTGGGCGATGATCGTTACCGAAGATGGCTATGCGTATATGAAGACTGATTGGTTCAGTGATGAGCCAGTGACAGTGAATTCTTATACAGATGAAGATTTGTACATACTTACACATCTGTTGACGGGTGAAGCACATACCTATTCAGATGAGGAGCAGCGATATGTTGCATCGGTCGTAATGAATCGTGTTAATCATCCGAGCTATCCTAATACGATTAAAGGTGTTGCGTTTCAGAAGGGGCAATATGCCTGTACATGGGACGGGAATTATTATCGCACGCCGACTGACCGGAACTGGGCAAATGCTAGGTATATACTGGAGAACGGGAGTGTTTTTCCAGGTGATGTCGTTTATCAGTCTGGTGGCAGACAGGGAAGCGGTGTACATCTGAAGACGAGTAAACATTATTATTGTTATTACTAAGTGGATTTGTGTAGCCAGAGATTTCTTTGGCTGCACTATTCTTACATAGTTAAAGAGGTGATTAAGTATAAGCGCACAACAAATAGATACAAGCCAGATATTGAGTTTCTTGATCGCTAATGGTAAAATTAACCTTGACGATGTACAGAATGATATTGAAGCTATGAAAGACAAAGAATATTTAGAGAATCATCCATACGAAGTGTGGGAGGGAAATGATGGCTATTGGAGAACGTATTTACCAGACGAAGAAAAGGGGAGGAAATTAAAAAAACTTAAAACCGAAGCAAAGATAAATAAAGTGATTATTGATTACTATAAGCAAAAAAGTAATCATAGTGATCGAATTAGCTTTAAGGAAGCTTATAAGCGATGGTTTGATGTATACTCAATTCGTTTCTCCACAACTAATACTCATGATAAGTATCGAAGTGATTACAAACGTTTTTTCAAAGGGCGAGATTTTGAGATAATGCCACTTTCAGAAATGAACGAAGAAAACATTAGTGCCTTCATTATCAAGCTTATTAAAGAGTTGAAGCTATCCCCTAAAGCGTGTAAAACATTGTGTGGATATATTCGAAACACATTGAAGAGCGCGAAGATAAACAAGTTAATAAAGGAAAATCCATTCGAAAACATTGAAACAAAATCTTTTTATCCATTCTGCAAGAAAATAGTCAAGACAGCTGAGGAAAGAACCGTTTCTCAAGATCAATACCGACTTCTATTTCAACGATTCGCCAAAGACTATCAAGATCATCCCGATTATATTCCAACTTACGCAGTACATTTTGCAAGTCTCACAGGACTGAGAGTGAGTGAGATAGCGGCATTGCGGTGGGCAGATATACAAAATGGAATAATTGAAATAAGTCACTCTGAAAAGTATATCCGGGAAACCAAAGAATGCTTTATTGGGGAGACAAAGAATGAGAAGAAAAGGTTTATGCCTCTAACGGACGAAACAAAAGCCCTACTCATAAAAGTAAGGGAAATTGAAAAGGAATATGGATATCTGGGGGAATTCATATTTCAGAATGAGGAAGGCCGTGTGAGAGCATCAGTGATATCTTCGTGTGCGAAGAATAAGTGTTTACAGCTTGGAATTCCGGTGAAGAGCATTCATGCTTACCGCAGGACGTTTTCATCTAAATTAAAATGTAATGGTGTATCATCAACTGTTGTTAGTGCCCTCTTAGGTCATACCGAGGAGGTTAATGAGCAATACTACACCTATGACATTACTAATATAGAAGAAAAGAAACTTATGGTAGGCATGGTTACTAAAGAGATTACTATGTCCCAGTTTGTAGGCGCAAACAATACGATAGAAAGCTCTATCCTGACAGAAAAGTAATCAAAGGTAATCAAACATTTTATCCACAAATTTCTCGCAAACCCTTGATATTAAAGGGAAAATCGGAGTAACAGGATTTGAACCTGCGACCTCTCGGCCCCCAGCCGAGCGCGCTACCAAACTACGCCATACTCCGTAACTGCTTTGCTATTATAACAGAAAAATTCCAATTTGAAAAGAGGTTTACAGCAGGTTTTTATTTTGTTAAGATTGGGGGTAGAGGTTAATGTATAGAATCGTTTAGAAATGCAGTAAGGAGACAATATGAAAGCAATAGCCAGTTTTGACATGGATATGACTTTATTGGATCATCATACATGGAAGATTCCTGACAGTGCATACCGCGCAGTTGAGCGGCTGCGGGAACAGTATTACATTGTCATAGCGACGGGGCGTGATATGGACAGCAAGTTCAGTGCGGGGCTGAAAGATCTGATTACTCCGGATGCGATCATTCATCTGAACGGCAATAAAATTACGATTGGTGAGGAGACTATTTATGAGCATTGTATGGAGAGGGGATTGGTAGCGCGGCTGCTGCGATTTACGGAGGGCAAGAAGTTTGCGCTGGGGCTTACCACCGGGACTGAGGATTATTATGTGAATCCGGAATATGTGACACGGCATGACAAAATGCGATTTGCTGAATCGAACCGGACTTATCTGGATCCATATCTGCTGCTTGACATGCCGATCCGATCGCTGACGTATATTGGTGAGGCTAAGTGGGTTGAGATGGTTGCGGAAGCATTTCCGGAGGTAAAACTGCCGATGTTTTCAAGCGGGAATGGAGCCGATGTGATCGAGAAAGAGGCTTCCAAAGCGGAAGGGCTGAAACGGCTGTGTGAACATTATGGTGTGGCGATACAGGATACGGTGGCATTTGGCGACAGTATGAATGACTATGAGATTATTCAGGCAGCGGGAGTCGGGATTGCGATGGGGAACAGCATTGAACCGCTGAAACAGGTGGCTGACTATGTGACCACAGATATCGGGGAAGATGGAGTCTGGAATGCTTGTCAGGCCTTAGGGTTATTTGAGAGGATGGAAAGGAAGTAACGTTTAGTGACTAGACAGTTTGATTTGATTGTGATCGGAGCCGGGCCGGGTGGATATACCGCGGCACTGAAGGCAGCTGAATTGGGCATGAGTGTTGCCGTAATTGATAAGGATAAGCTTGGTGGTGTTTGTCTCAACCGCGGATGTATACCGACCAAGGCTCTCCTGTACGCATCCAATATTTTTTCGATGATGCAGCAATGTGATGATTTTGGTGTTTCTACGGATTTTATTTCTTTTGATTTTGGGAAAATGCAGGGCTATAAGAGACGGTCCGTGCTTAAGTACCGCAGTGAGATTGAAAAGCTGTTTGAGAAGAACAAGGTTTCCTTTATCAGAGCAGAAGCAAAGATCCGTCGTGATAAGACGGTGGAGATTGTAAATGAAGAGGGCCGTGAGTATCTGCAAGGGAAATCGGTTATTATTGCGACCGGTGCCCAGCCGATGATGCCGGATATTCCGGGAATCGACGGGCCGGGGGTGGTAAACAGTGACCGGCTGCTGGCGGCAAAGGAGTGGAACTTTGACCGGATTGTGATTGTCGGTGGTGGTGTGATCGGGGTGGAATTCGCTACGATCTTCCAGGCGCTTTGTTCCAAGGTTACGATTGTGGAAAAGGGGCCGCATTTGCTTGGGCCGATGGATATTCAGGTAGCCGAGGCACTGGAGACGACGCTTCGGGCCAAAGGGATAGCGATACATTGTAATACTACTATTGAGCAGATCGAGGACTTGAATTGTACCTTATATAATCATAAAACGAAAGAAACACATAAAATGAAAGCCAGCCAGGTTGTCATTGCGATCGGAAGAACTCCTTATACGGATAATCTGACCGGTGGGGATGTTACGCTGGCGTATGAATATGGCAAGCTGGTGGTGGACAAGGATTTTATGACCAGCGAACCGGGCGTGTATGCGATTGGTGATGTGATTGCTAAGACACAGCTGGCTCACGTGGCGGCTGCTCAGGGTACATATGTGGTTGAAAAGCTTGCCGGTAAGGAACACAGTATTATGCTGGAAGTAGTTCCAAATGGTATGTATGTACCGCTGCCGATTGTCCCAAACTGTATTTATACCAAGCCGGAGATTGCTACGGTTGGAATCACTGAAGCAGCAGCGGTTAAGTTGGGCATGAAAGTACGGTGCGGTGTGTGTTTTATGGATGGTAACGGGAAATCGATTATTACCAAGGAGGAGGGCGGTTTTATCCGTCTGATCTTTGAGGCTTATTCCAATACCATTGTCGGGGCGCAGATGGTTTGTCCCCGGGCTACGGACATGATTGGTGAGATGGCTACGGCTATTGCCAACGGATTGACAGCCAGCCAGCTTGACAAGGCGATGCGGGCCCATCCGACTTATAGCGAGGGAATTGCCCAGGCAATTCATAATGCAATCAATGAAGGAGATGCAGCTGATGAATAAGAGTGTAAGTGAGCGTTTGAAAGATTTAAGAGATCTCATGAAGGAACGGAACATGGATGCGTATCTGGTACCGACCTCTGATTATCATGAATCGGAATATGTGGGGGAACATTTTGCCTGCCGTGAATATATTACCGGATTTGCCGGGTCTGCCGGTACGGCTTTGATAATGAAAGACTGGGCCGGTCTGTGGACGGATGGCCGGTACTTTGTTCAGGCATCCAGAGAGCTGGATGGCAGCGGTGTTGAGCTGATGCGGATGGGGCAGCCGGATGTGCCGTCGATTCTTAAATTCCTGCAGCAGAATCTGCCTGATGGCGGTATTCTGGGATTTGACGGACGGGTGGTGAATGCCCGGACCGGTAAGGAAATGGAAGATGGTTTAAAGGACAGGAATGTAGCGATTGCATATACTGAAAGTTTGATTGGTGAAATCTGGGAGAACCGGCCGCCGCTTGGAGCAGAACCGATCTGGATACTGCAGGAGCAGTATGCGGGAAAATCTTCAGCTGATAAGATTAAGAAGCTTCGGGATGATATGGCAGAGGAACACGCTACGGTTCATATTCTGACGACACTGGATGATATTGCCTGGCTTTTGAACATTCGGGGAAATGATATTCCGTGTAATCCGGTTGCATTGTCTTATCTTATGATAACGGCTGATGCGCTGACGCTTTATATCAATCCGGAAGTTGTGTCCGGTGATGTGAAAGCTTATATGGATGCGCTGGGGGTGACGATTAAACCGTATCAGCAGATTTATTCCGATGTGAAACAGCTGAAAAATGAGCGGGTGCTGCTGGAAACCGGCAAAGTTAATTATGCAGTGGTGCAGTATCTGGATGACAGTAATCAGATTATTGATAAGATGAATCCTACCGTTATGGCTAAGGCGATGAAAAATCCGGTGGAGATTGAAAATATGAAGCTGGCACATATCAAAGATGGTGTGGCCATGACGAAGTATATGTACTGGATTAAGAAAAATATCGGCAGGATTCCGATGACTGAGGTCAGTGTTTCGGATCATCTGGAAGAGCTGAGAATGGAGCAGGGCGCGATTGAGCTGAGTTTTACGACTATTTCGGCGTATGGGCCGAATGCGGCGGTGGTTCATTATCATGCGAATCGTGATCGTTGTTCAGATCTGGAACCAAAGGGGCTGTATCTGGTTGATTCCGGCGGACAGTATCTGGAGGGAACTACCGATGTGACCAGAACGATGTCGCTGGGGCCGGTGACCGATCAGGAGCGTGAGCATTATACGCTGACGGTGATGAGTATGCTGCGGTTGGGGCATGTGAAATTTATGCGCGGGTGCAGTGGTTTGAGTCTGGACTACGTGGCGCGGGAACTGATGTGGCAGCGGGGAATTGATTATAATCATGGGACCGGACATGGTGTGGGATATCTGCTGAATGTGCATGAGAGACCGGCCGGGATCCGTTTCCGTGTAGTGCCGGAACGTCAGGACAGTCATCCGTTTGAGGCGGGAATGGTGTGTTCCGATGAACCGGGTATTTATATTGAAGGAAGTCATGGAATTCGGACGGAAAATCTGATATACTGTAAAGAAGATGAAAAGAACGAATATGGTCAGTTTTTGACGTTTGAGTTCTTGACTTATGTACCGCTGGATCTGGATCCGCTTGATGTATCGATGATGGAGGAAAAGGATATCAGATATTTGAATGAGTATCACGCTCAGGTATATGAGAAAATCGCTCCGCATCTGACTGCTGAGGAGGCAAAGTGGCTGAAAGAAGCGACCAGACCGGTTGGATTGGAATAATTGAATATAAAAAGGGTGGGGGCCTGTCATGGCGGAGCGGTTACGCTTCGCCTGGCAGGTCTACTAATTTATAGGGATGCTTGATGAATGGAAGGAATTTGTTCAGAAGGTCGGTGGTGCGGATTTTTAGACTGGTGGTGTTGATGCATGGGTGACAGCCGATGTATTCGTGAGACTCGATGACGTCGCGATCGATCAGGAGTTCCACCTGGCTGTCGGTATCGTTCATCAGGCCGAGGACGCTGACTGATCCGGGTGTGATGTCGAGGAATTTCTGCATGAATTCTGGTGCGGCGAAGGAGAGTCTGGGACTTTCGATCTGTTTGCAGAGGACTGCGGTTTTGAATTTTTTTGTGCCGGGCATCATTAGCAGGTAGAATTTCGTTTTCTGGGCATTGCACAGGAACAGGTTTTTGCAGATCTCTATGTCGAGAATCCGGTCGACGTCGTGACAGGCTTCGATGGTTGCGGTTGGTTCGTGGTCGAGACGGTCGTATGGGATCTGTAGTTGGTCCAGGAGGTCGTAGGTGCGGGTTTCCTGGGGGATGCGGCCTGTGGTATCGGTGGGACGGCCCTGGAATAGTGGCGGGTCGGTTGGTGTTGGTGTGGTGTTTGTTGTGGAGAATTGGGTCATGGGGTTTGGTACCTCCTTTGGGGTTGTGTTGAGTTATAGTCGTGAGGGGGCCGGAGAGCTCTTCTTGAATGTGAAAAGCCATTCAAGAAGCATCGGATGTTCATCCGATGGGAAATGACAAGGAAAAACAGTCTTACAAGCGAGCTTGACGACTGTTTCTCCTTGCCATTTCCCGCCGTCCTGAATGTTTACGTTCAGTTTACAAAAAATAAAAATAATTTGCAAGTATATTTTGTGCAGGAGTCTAAGGAGAAAAAATGGCGGGAAAGAAGAATGGGGGATGTCCGGTATTTAAGCAGTGTGGTAGCTGTCAGTATCTGGATGTGCCATATCAGGAACAGTTGAAAGTGAAACAGGCAAATATGCAGAAGCTGCTGGGGAGTTTTTGTAAGGTATATCCGATTGTCGGAATGGACAATCCTTATCATTACCGGAATAAGGTTCATGCAGTGTTTGGCTTCCGTAAGGGCGAGGCGATCTCGGGTGTATATCAGGCCGGGACGCATAAGCTGGTGCCGGTGGAGCAGTGTAAGATTGAGGATAAAAAGGCGGATGAGATTATCGGTACAATTCGCGGGATGCTGAAATCGTTTAAGATTCGTACTTATGATGAGGACAGTGGATATGGGCTTTTGCGCCATGTGTTGGTCAAGCGTGGGTTTGCTACGAATGAGATCATGGTGGTGCTGGTTACGGCATCGCCGATTTTCCCGTCGAAGAATAATTTTGTGAAGGCGCTGCGGCAGAAACATCCGGAGATTACTACCGTGATTCAGAATGTTAACGGGCGTGTGACGAGTATGGTGCTGGGGGATCGGGAGCAGGTGCTGTATGGGAAAGGATATATTGAGGATGTGTTGTGCGGCTGCCGGTTCCGGATATCGTCGAAGTCGTTTTATCAGGTGAATCCGGTTCAGACGGAGGTACTGTATCAGAAGGCAATTGAGTTGGCCGGGCTGACCGGGAAAGAGACTGTGCTGGATGCTTATAGCGGGATCGGGACAATTGGGATTATTGCCAGTAAGAAGGCCGGGCAGGTGATTAGCGTTGAACTGAATAAGGATGCGGTCAAGGATGCTAATAGTAATGCTAAGATTAATGGGGTTAAGAATATTAAGTTCTTCTGTAATGATGCCGGGAAGTTTATGAATCAGATGGCGCAGCAGGGGGAGACGTTGGATGTGGTGTTTATGGATCCGCCGCGGAGTGGTAGTACGGAGGAGTTTATGAGGGCTGTGGCAGCGGTGAAGGCACGGAAGGTGGTTTATATTTCTTGTGGGCCGGAGGCGTTGGCGCGGGATTTGAAGGTGTTTGAGAGGTTGGGGTATGGAGCTAAGGGGGCTTGGGGAGTTGATATGTTTCCGCATACTGGGCATGTTGAGAGTGTTGTCTTGATGACAAGGAAAAACGGCTGAAAGGCTGATTTACTGGGGGTTTAGAGAAAATTGAGAAAACGGCAAAACTAGTTATGAAACTGGTTTTGCCGTTTTTTTTGTTGTGCGGAAACATATCTACTGATAAAAAATATAGTCAACTCAAGGCTTGGAAGTGTGTGGGAATATATCCACTGTTGAAATTGGGGGTTGCCTGTGTGAGGGAACATATCCACTGATATTGTTGTGCCTGCTTTATTTCTTTCTCGGAAACAGGAGAGCGGAATAAAAAGGCTTCGTAAATTTAAAAAAGAAAACAATGATCAAGGGCGCTTGTCGCCGAGTGTAACGAGGTCACTCTTGACAATATTTACAATTTATGATGTTTTCTACTTTGACGATTTAGATATCCAGACAAAAAATCCTTGTTTGTTCGGTTTTAGGTTGACGGGTCAAACTTTTTATGATATAATAACCGATAATTAAAAAATAAGATTCAGGAGGAAACAATACCGTGACAGCATCAATGCGTTTGAGATAATCGGGCAATAAAAAAGTAAAATCTATCCATGATGATAGGCTTTTTTGTTGTGCGTATTTTCGCAGTATTGAGCATTAGTTACGGTAAGGAATGGTCATTTTGACTATACCTTTCTTTAGCCTGCTTCTATATTGTATGTATGCAGATCAGAGTCACATTGTGGACTTGGGTCTGCTTTTTTATTGCTTCCATTATCATTGATAACATAAATTTAAAACAAGATAATGAATACAGGAGACGATAGAAAATGAAAAGGAATTGGAAACTTACTTTTTTTACAATATGGTCAGGTCAGGCAGTATCTCTGATTACTAGTGCTGTTCTGCAAATGGCGTTAATATTTTACCTTACAGAAAAAACAGGTTCGGCGATGGTGCTTTCGATTGCTTCATTAGTTGGATTTCTCCCATATGCTGTTTTCGGACCTATGATAGGGGTATTAGTTGACCGTTATGATAGAAAAAAGATAATGATTGGTGCTGATTTGATTATTGCAACAGCAGGCGCTGTACTATCTGTTATTGCTTTGCATATGGAACTTTCAGTTTGGATGGTTATGGTAGTGTTGTTTATCCGAAGCCTTGGAACGGCTTTTCATTCTCCTGCACTGAGTGCGGCTACACCTCTTATAGTGCCGGAAGAACAGCTGACGAAATGCGCAGGTTACAGTCAATCCTTGCAGTCAATAAGCTATATACTCAGTCCTGCCGTAGCGGCATTTTTATATTCTGTTTGGGAATTAAATGCAATCATTGGCGTGGACATTTTAGGCGCGATTATTGCGTGTATCACAGTGGCATTTGTGCGTATTCCCAAACTTAACAAAGAACAAAAAAGTGCGAAATTTAACTTTATGAAAGAGATGAAAGAAGGCTTTCTTGCTCTGAAAGGAAATAAAGGACTATTTGCATTGTTGCTTATTGGCACTATATATATGTTTGTTTATATGCCAATTAACGCACTATACCCTTTAATCAGCATGGAATATTTTGGGGGTACACCGTTGCATATATCAATTACCGAAATAGCATACGCCTCTGGCATGTTGGCAGGAGGTCTGATATTAGGACTTTTGGGTAGATTAAAAAAACGAGTTTTGCTAATAACAGCATCTATTTTCATGATGGGAATAAGTTTAACTATTTCAGGATTGCTTCCCCAAAATGGCTTTATTATTTTCGTAATTTGTTGTGCAATGATGGGTTTATCAGTTCCGTTTTACAGTGGTGTTCAAACAGCCCTTTTTCAAGAAAAAATCAAACCTGAATATTTAGGACGTGTGTTTTCTCTTACAGGGAGTGTTGTGTCACTGGCTATGCCTATTGGTTTAATCCTTTCCGGTTTTTTTGCTGATAGAATCGGTGTGAATATTTGGTTTCTCATATCAGGTATTTTAGTTATCATCATTGCTGCAATTTGTCCCTTGATTGCTGAAATCAGAAAATTGGATTAATAAGAAAAATTATCTTTAATCATTAGCGTTACAGTAGTAGGAAAATCAGCAGTTGCAGAACGGCCTGTTTCAAAACAGAAAAGGGTTTGATTCTGCATGGCAATGTGATAGGAGGAAAATATGGAATTAATTATAAAAGCAAATGACATCCGCGTTGAATATACAGGACGTGATGTTTTAGATATTGATGAACTAGAATTGTACTCATATGACCGAATTGGTTTAATCGGCAATAATGGTGAAGGAAAAAGCACTCTCTTAAATATTCTAGCTGGGGGAATTGCCCCGTCGGAATGTAAAATACAGCGTTTTGGAGAAATAGCTTATATACAACAACTTGAAAGTATTATGTTAGAAGAAGCTTATGACCCCGCTATGCTATCACGCTTAGGTGTGTCCGGCTTACAGAAAGATACTATGAGCGGAGGTGAAGAAACACGCTCTAAAATTGCAATAGCTTTATCCAAGCAAGTTCATGCTTTGTTTGCAGATGAGCCAACTTGCCATCTTGACCGTGCGGGAATAGAGTTATTAATTGGACATCTAAAATCGTTTGATGGGGCATTGTTGATTATTAGTCATGACCGTTATTTTTTGGATAAGGTTGTGGATAAAATATGGGAACTAAAAGACGGAAAAATTACTGAATATTGGGGTGGGTATAGTGATTATCTTAATCAAAAAGAGGTAGAACGTGAACAGAAAGCTAAGCAATATGAACAGATTAAACAGGAACGTGAGCGATTAGAACGTGCAGCAGAAGAGAAACGGAATCAAGCACGACAGATTGATAATAAACAAAAAGGAACTGTGAAGAAAAATTCTAATGAAAGTACCGGCAGATTAGGACATCAGAAAAGTACTGGTAGCAAACAGAAAAAAATATATAATGCCGCCTTAAACATGGAACGCAAAATCGAGAAAATGGGGGATCTTAGTGCCTCCGAACGTATTGTCAATATTCGTTTCAGACAAAGTAAAGCCTTAGAATTACACAATAAATTTCCAGTTGTGGGTGATAATATCAATTTGAAATTTGGAGAGCGTGTGATATTTGAAAGTGCCAGCTTTAATATTCCTCTTGGTGCAAAAGTCGCTTTGACTGGAGGTAATGGAACGGGTAAAACCACATTATTAAAGATGGTTTTATCCAACAACGAAATGCTTACCATTTCACCAAAGGCGGTAATTGGCTACTTTGCTCAAACAGGATATCAGTTTATAGCAAATCAATCTGTTATTTCTTTTATGCAAGAGGATTGTGATTATCAAGTATCAGAAATACGTGGGGTCTTAGCATCAATGGGATTTAGACAAAATGATATCAATAAAGACCTATCTGTATTATCTGGCGGTGAAATAATTAAACTACTGCTTTCTAAAATGTTGTTAGGACGGTATAATATCTTGCTTATGGATGAACCAGCTAATTATCTTGATATCTTTAGTATGGAAGCATTGGAAAGTATGATTAAGAATTATGCAGGAACAATTTTATTTGTTTCGCATGATAAAAAGTTAATTGATAATGTGGCGGATATTGTATATGAGATACGGGATTGCAAAATACACAAATTGAAGTAGAGGGGACACTTTGGGACAAATCCTCCCGAAGTGACAAATCTATAAATCAATTTAACATTTTTATTAGAAGAGGAGAAAAATGAAAAGTATTATTGAAAATATTGTTAATTCATTAAAGGACATAAAAGGACTTGAGGCAATTGTACTTGGCGGATCACGTGCAAGGGGTACTCACAATCCTGACTCTGATATTGATATTGGATTGTATTACGACAAACGAACGCTTGACTTGTCTTTGTTAGAAGAACGAATGCAATTTTTAGACCAAGAGCATAGACCAAACCTACTTGCAAGACCCGGAGAGTGGGGAGCATGGGTGAATGGCGGATGTTGGCTTAGTACTGACAGTGTGCATATTGACCTTATTTTGCGGGATATAAGCCGAGTGAAAAAATCTATTCAAGATTGCCGAGAAGGAATTGTCACTTCACATTATCAAACAGGGCATCCACATGCCTATCTCAATGTAATGTATATGGGTGAACTTGCTATTTGTAAACTGCTGTGGAGTAAAAGTGATGAAATAAAAGAACTAAAAAAGATTGCAGAGGAGTATCCACAAAATTTGAAGGAACCAATAATACATTTCTTTTCTTTCGAAGCTGGTTTTTCTCTAATGTTTGCTGAAAACAATGTTTCAAGAAACGATGTTTATTATGTGGTAGCTCACCTTGTACGTTCTATTTCTGCACTCAATCAAGTGCTTTTTGCACTAAATGAACAATACTGCCTCAATGAGAAAAAAGCTGTACAAATGATAGATAGGTTTCTAATTCATCCTGATAATTACAACGAAAAAATAAATATTATCTTTTCGTTGATTGGTACTGATTTGTTAGAAGCATGTCATCATTTGAGAAATCTGATAGACGAAGTAAATAGTTTATTTTAAGTAATTATATAAGACCATAATAATCTGAAGTCGCAATTACTCCCCATTGATTGGGTGAATGGAGTGGTTATGGTACAAAGAGGTGAAGCCTATGGAAAAAGTAAAATGGATAATGTGTCCTGTTTGCAACAGTAAAACCCGTGACAGGATTAGAGCGGATACCGTTCTGATGAACTTTCCGCTTTACTGTCCGAAATGCAAACAAGAGAGCTTAATACAAGCTAAAGATTTACAAATAAATGTCATCAAAGAGCCAGACGCTAAGACGCAGAGCCGATGAACTTGTGAGAAATCACGGTACATCGGCTCTTTTTGTCTTTGTGACAGCCTGTTAACTACTAATATCAAATTACTAGTATTCATCAAAATAAGAGACGCCGTCTATCTATAAAAAAGATAAGATAGCGATGTGCGTATAAGGTCATTTTAAATGATTTGTTGCGCTCATTTGCACGGCGGCACCAAGGAGGTGGCCGCCGTGCGTTGTTTATTCAAGCAACAAAAGGAACCAAACAACTACATAATAATACTTAAAGCGTGGAGCTTAGCCGAAAGGTTTATCTCCACGCTTTTTTTGTTGCGAAATTTATCATTTTCTGACGAACGCCCGTTCTTTAGGGCGAGAGCACCTCCTCTTCCCCTTTCTTTGAATTTCAAGGAAAGGAGGAAGTGCAATGAGTAAAAAGTGGTATATCTGGCTTGACGGCAAAGAGATACCAGTGACTGAAGAAGTGTATCGTACATATAAACGTGCCGAGTGGCGAGAAGAGAAACAAGATGTTGTGAGAGCTACAAGGGAATGTTCTTACGATTTCATGCTTGAGAACGATTTTGATGGACAAGCTGACACAAATCAGAAACTGGTTGATGAAATTGTAGAGGACAAGCTGTTGTTGGATATTCTTTTAACTGCTTTAGATGAATTAACAGCGGATGAGCGCAGTCTGATAGATGCCTTGTTTTATCAAGAAAAGTCAGAGCGTGAAGTGGCTAATCAAAAGGGCATATCTCACCAAGCGGTACATAAAAAGAAAGTTCGAATATTAGAAAAACTTAAAAAGCTACTCAATTCATAAAAAGTTTTTGAATTAGGGTTGCCGCCTGCCCCCTTACTTTCCTTATAGAGTGAGGGGGTATTTTTATCCCTCAGAAAGAGGTGAAATCAATGGAGAAAAAATCAACTGCTGCTTTGACTCATGAAGCTGACACTACCGAAGAACTTGTCGGTGTACTTACGGCAATCAGTCTGGTGTCAAAGCGGCTGGCAAAAAAGCTGATTCTGTTAGAGCAGAGGTCAGCAGAAAGTGGAGGTGCAAAAGAAGATGCAGGAAAACAACTCGTATCCGCCCATGCCGATTAAGGCATCGCCGTATCGGCATCAGAGGGAGGCGTTTGCTTTTGCCTGCAGGCAGTTTGGTTTGGGCGAACACGAGGCACGAAGTCAAGGAGTAGCACTGCTCATGGAAATGGGTACCGGCAAGACCATTACCAGCATTGCGATTACTGGTGCATTGTATCAGTCCGGCAAAATCCGCCGGGTACTGGTAGTTGCTCCGCTTTCAATTGTTGGTGTTTGGGATGAGGAATTTCAGAAGTTTGCAGATTTCAAGTATTCCCTATCGGTATTAAGTGGCAGCGGAGCAAAGAAGGCTGAAGAACTTAAGTGTATGGATTACCCACCACTGCAGGTGGCAGTGGTCAATTATGAATCGGCATGGCGATTAGAAAAAGAGATTACTGCTTGGAATCCCAATCTCATCATTGCTGATGAAGGACACAAAATCAAGACTCATAATATCTCAGCATCCAAAGCAATGCACCGAATTGGTGCAAAGGCAGGCTACCGATTGCTGCTTACTGGAACGGTTATCACGAACAAAGCAATCGATGTGTTTTCGCAGTACAAATTCGTGAACCCGGCTATCTTCGGTAACAGCTTTTATTCCTTCCGAAACCGTTACTTTGACATGACTGGTTATGGCAATCACACACCAGTAATGAAGAAAAACATGGAGCAGGAATTGATGAAACGTCTGCACTGCATCGCTTTCAGGGCAACAAAGGCGGAATGCCTTGACCTGCCAGAGATGACAGATATCATTCGCTATGTGGATTTAGAGCCTGCCGCCGCAAGAGTGTATAACGACTTGGTAAAGGAATCCTATGCAGAGCTTGGTAAGAGTGAAGTTACTGTCACAAATGTTCTTACTCGCCTACTTCGCCTATCGCAGCTTACAGGCGGTTTTATCGGCGATGATGAGGGTAATGCTCCGCAGCGAATCAGCACAGCAAAGTTGTCGGCAC
The DNA here is from genome assembly GCA_032073745.1 of Lachnospiraceae bacterium. Taxonomy (GTDB): domain Bacteria; phylum Bacillota; class Clostridia; order Lachnospirales; family Lachnospiraceae; genus Brotaphodocola. The sequence goes on from DAMAMW010000022.1 coordinate 57,454, forward strand.
TGGAGGATATTGTAGAGCAAGTTCTGCAGGAAGAAAAAAAGCTGGTAATTATTGCTCGGTTTGTAGCGGAAATCAACGCTATCAGCAAGTTGCTTGAAAAATGCGGCATCGGTTATTCCTGCATCATGGGCGGTGTCAAAGACCGTGAAGAGCAGGTTACAGCATTTCAGAATGACCCGAACACACAAGTTTTTATCGGGCAGATTGCCACGGCAGGACTTGGTATTACTCTGACTGCTGCAAGCACCATGGTATTTTATTCTGAGGATTACAGCATGAGCAACTTTGAACAGGCAAAGGCACGAATTCATCGTGTTGGACAGAAAGAAAACTGCACCTACATTTATCTTGTGGCAAAAGGCACAGTGGATGAAAAGGTGCTAGAGGCACTCCGCTCTAAGGCAGATTTAGCAAGAACGCTGGTAGATGACTATCGGCGAGGACAAAACCCATTTTCATTGAAAGGATGATTGATATTTATGGATAACGAAAAAATGTTTGTACTGGCTGAAAAGCTGAAGAGCCTGCGTGATGACAAATCAGAGGCAGAGGCACAGCTTAAGGAAATTAATGCTCAGATTGATGAGACGGATTATCGTCTTTCAGAGCTTATGGCAGAAACGGAAACACAGAATTTCACTCGCTCCGGCACGATGTTCTGTCTGACTACCAAGACCCGTGCTTCGGCAGTCGCCGGTTCCAAGGAGGAACTGTATGCAGCTCTTCGTGAGCAAGGTTATGGCGATTTGGTGTATGAAACCGTCAATGCCAATTCTCTATCTTCGTTTGTCAAGGAGCAAATTGGTGAGAACGAGGATGTATTACCAGATTGGCTGAACGGCTTAGTAAATGTATTTGAGAAGACAACGGTTGGAGTGCGTAAAGCAAAATAAATCAAATTTATGGAGGTTTTAGATTATGGCTAAGAAGAATGAATCAAAAAATGAACAGGCATTGGTACCGCAGGAGAGCGGATATACAGGGTTAGCGAACGTGGATATGGCGGCAATGATGGCCGAGGAGCTTGACGGATTAGATATGAGTTTCGAGCGTATTAAGATTCCGTCAGCAGGCAGTACGGTATATGAGGTTCCCGGCGAAGACCCAGCTGAGGCAGAAAGCGTTAAGGAATTTAGTGCAGTGATATTGTTCCATCATCCGCTGATGGCTTATTACAAAGAGAAATACACTGGCGGCAATAATCCACCTGACTGCGGCAGTTTTGACGGTGTTGTCGGTGAGGGTGATCCCGGCGGGAACTGCAAGAAGTGTCCATACAATCAGTTCGGCTCTGGCGAGAACAATTCCAAAGCGTGTAAGAACCGCCGCAGGATTTATCTGCTCCGTGAAGGTGAGATTTTCCCGTTATTGCTTTCCCTGCCGACTGGTTCGTTAAAGGAGTTCACCAAATATATTAAACGCTTGCTCGGCAAAGGTAGAAAGTCCAACAGTGTGGTCACTCGCTTTTCTCTGAAGAAAGCCACCAACAGTGGCGGTCTTGCCTATTCACAGGCACAGTTCGCTGTCGACCGTCCGCTTACAGCAGATGAGTTTGCCCTTATCAATAAAATGAGTGAGCAGGTCAAGGAATTCAGCAAAAATGTGGCGTTCGATTATGACAGTGTAGAGGAAATGGATGAAATGCCAATGGAAAATATTGACCCCGAAACTGGCGAGATTATTGAGCCGTTACAAGGAGGTCACTAATGGGATATCGCTGTGTAACAGCACTGGCGGGGCTTCAGACATATTTGTCTGGGGCTTCCCCAGTTGCTTTCGACTTTGAAACTGCACCAGATGAAGCATATCGTGAAGAACCAAAGGCGGCACTTGATGCACATAAATCTCATATTGTCGGCATTAGCTTTTCGGTTGCTGAAGGTACGGGAGTATATGTCCCGCTGACACACCGAATTGGACAGAATGCCATCAATCAGGAAGAAATCTGGCAATGGCTTATGAATGAGATTTTCCAGAGTATCAACATCATCAAGATAGCGCACAATCTCAGTTTTGAGTCCATGTTCCTCTATGCAAGAGGGATTGTGGTGCAGTCACCTGTTTACGATACGATTGCCGCATCACAGCTAACACTGAAAAGCAATACTGCTTTCCGTACTCTGGGTGACAGCGGTCTGAAAACTTTAGTGCCAGAACTGCTTGGTGTGGAACTGCCGTCTTTTGGCGAGGTTACAGGTGGCAGTTCCTTTGATGAACTCGATCCGCAGGACACAGAAACAATTCGCTATGCCTGTGCCGACTCTGATTATGCTTTGCAATTGTATCATTTGTTTAATAACTGGTTTGACCGTTTTCTGCCAAAGCATCGTTTTATTGTAGAGCAAATCGAATCACCCACGGCGGTGTATGTCGGCATCATGAAATACAATGGCTTACTTGCTGATGAAATCTTAATGCGAGAGAAACAGACCGAGGCTGAAGAACATCTGGCGAAGTTGCGTGAAGATATTGCATTTATCATAGGTGATGTAAATATCGGGGCGAATGCCAGCACCGCTGCTTTTAAGAAATATTTATACAACGATTTAAAGCTGCCTGTTTTTAAGACCACAGCAAAGTTCCAAGAAGCAATGGACGATGAAGTGATGGTTCTGCTCTCTGAATGGTGCGAAGAAAACAAGCCGGAGTATATGCCGCTGTTCAAGCTAGTTCAGGAATATCGCCGATGGGGTAAAATCAAGTCCACATATATTGACGGATATTTAGGATATCTAAATTCTGCTACCGGCCGCATACACCCAGACCTTATGCCATTGACAACAGAAACGGGAAGATTCGCAGCGAGGAATCCTAATCTGCAAAATATGCCCCGTGCCGGAGCGGATGAGGTTGGTATCCGTAACTTCTTTATTGCACCGGAGGGCAAGGTTTTATTGTCACTGGACTTTTCGCAGATTGAACTGCGAGTGGGTGCATTTTACTGCAGGGATGAAAAAATGCTGGAGACTTACCGCTCCGGTGGTGATATTCATGCCCGAACCACAGCGGTTATTTATCATATTCCTTTTGAACAGGCGGTGGATAAGGATGCTCCCGATTACAAAGAGCGCCGTACCATCGCCAAGAACTGCAACTTCGGCACATTCTTCGGTCTGTTCCCCAAAGGACTGCAGAGAACGCTGAAGTTCAAGGCAGGGCTGCCGACATCACTGGCTGAGTGCGAACGAATCATCAATAATCTCAAGGCTGGATATTCCGAACTGACCCGTTGGCAGGAGGAAACCAAGCAGCAAGCAGGCTTTCGCAGATACACTGAAACTTGGCTTGGCAGGAGACGTTATTTACCCAATATTGCATCGACTGATTGGGGAAAGAAGTCCTTTGCCGAGAGATGTGCATTAAATACACCAATTCAGGGAACGGCAGCGGACATTTTGAAACTAGCACTTGGCAGAATTCTTATCGGATTGCCTGACCGACCATGGCTTAGGCCGCTCCTGCAGATTCATGATGAATTGGTGTTTGAGCTACCAGAGAGTAAGGTGTCAGAAACAATAGACTTTGTAAAATCTTGTATGGAATCACAGCCCTTTGCCGAGTTTGATGTTCCGGTTATCGCAGAGGCAGCAGTTGGCACAAGATTTGGAAATATGAAAGAGATGGAGGAGTGATTATGGGTGTAAATAAATACAACAGCGAGGGTTATTATGACCCGACCACCTATGAAGCATTATCAAAAGTAACCCGTGAAGAAAAGCAAAAGGAATATCGACCACTGGTATTCATCTGCTCACCGTTTGCCGGTGATGTAGAGCAGAATCTTGAAAATGCCCGACACTATTCAAGGTTTGCTGTGAAGCAAGGAGCGATCCCCTTTGCCCCACATCTTTTGTATCCGCAGATTTTGGATGACAGTGACAAGGCACAGCGTAGCATCGGCATTTTCTTTGGATTAGTGATTATGGGCAAGTGTGACCAGTTATGGGTGTTTGGTTCGGAGATTTCTAGCGGTATGCAGACCGAGATTGCAAAAGCAAAAAAGCGAGGAATACCAATTCGATATTTTAGTGATAAATGTGAGGAGTTGATGCCATGAAGCCTTTATCCATACCGCTAGAAGAGTTTCTGCGCCCGTTCTTTGACCCAAGTGAAACTGTTTGCTTAAGGGTATTTGATGACCGTAAGACAGGTGCTTTTAAGGGTGCGAAATTAGAGTGTGCCGCTGGGAAGATTGCAGGCATGGTAGATACGCTGAAGAAACACAATCAGCAGAACCGAGGGATTTATTTTGTTATCAATTTCGGTGGTCATGAAGATGCAGATATTACAAGAATTAATGCCCAATTTGTGGAGTGCGACAGTTTATCTCTTGAAGAGCAGATGGCACAGATTGAGGCATTTCCGCTGCCGCCGTCTATGATTGTCCGTACCAAGAAATCGTTGCATTGCTACTGGCTGGTGAAAGATGCAAAGCTAGAGGATTTCCGCCGAGTACAGAAGCGTCTTGTGTCACAGTTTAACGGTGATTCGGCTTGCATCAATGAGAGCCGTGTGTTCCGATTACCCGGATTTAATCACTGCAAAGCCGAGCCTGTTATGGTGGAATGCATCAAGTTTAATCCGGAACTGAGATACACTCAAGCGGAGTTGGAGGTCCATCTGCCTCAGATTCCCGATGAACAGCAGATAAAAGCACCTGTGCCTAAAGGTGCAAGAAAAGGCTTATCATTGGTCGGCAGGCGTTGTTCCTTTATTCAGCATTGTAAGGACAATGGAAAGACGCTCCCTGAAAATCAGTGGTATGCGATGATTACAAACCTTGCAGTATTTGATAGTGGAGAGAGTGCGATTCATGCACTCTCCAAGCCATACCCAAAATACAGCAGAGCAGAAACGCAGGATAAGATTAATCATTTTCTATCGTCCGGTACGAAGCCGATGACTTGCAGTAAGATTGCCGAGTTTGGCTTTAAATGCCCAAAGATGGAGGACGGTTCGTGCAATTGTAAGTCACCTGCCGCTCTTTGTTACAAGGCATTGGATATTGCTGACCTTCGTGTTTTTCTACAGGAGAAAGACGTGCAGGAGATGCCGCTTGAAAATATACAGACCGCAAAGGACTTCATATCGGCTTATCTTTACAACATTGAGCCTGTTATTGCCGAGCCATTTATCAATTATGAAATCAAGGCACGTTTTAATTTTAAGACGGGTGACGTGAAACCGCTGATTTCTTTTCACAAGGATGCCTACAAGAAATTTTCAGAGAGCAAGGAAACTAAGCGTGAGGCTAGTGGATATGAACTTCCTGATTGGTACGAATTAACGGATCGAGGAGGTGTCAAGTTCCTGCCGGGCGTGTTGGCGGAGCATATGGGAAAAGAGGTGCAGGCATTTTACAGCGCCGAGCAGTATTACGTTTACAGGGATGGTGTGTACAGGGAGGTCTCTGACTTGGAGGCAAAATCTCTTGTACGCTCTCGTTTGCTTTCGAGGTACACAACGCTTGGAAATATTGTGGATGCAGACGGTCAGTGGAGGATGCTAATTATTAAGCCTTTGAGAGAACTCAACAGCAATCCGTATATCCTCAACGTCAAGAATGGATTGTACAATGTCCTGAATGACAGCTTTGCACCGCATACCCCGGAATATTTATCAACCGTACAGCTAAATGTCAATTACACGCCGAATGCTGATTGTCCTCGCTTTAGGCAGTTTCTGACCGAATCGCTGAACGAAGCAGAAATTCCTCTGGTGCAGGAAATGCTTGGCTATTTTCTCATTCCCGTGAATAAGGCACAGAAATCCTTTGTGATTGTGGGAGAACCCGGAGCGGGTAAATCTAAGCTGCTATTGACTTTGAATGAGATTTTATTGGGGCAGCAGAACGTGAGCAATATTCCGTGGCAGAACCTAAATGAGCGATTTAAGACGGCGGAGTTGTTTGGGAAATTGGCGAATATTTTCGCTGACCTTCCGACCAAGAACATTGATGACAACGGCATATTTAAGGCATTGGTCGGCGAGGATTTTCTGACGGCAGAGAGGAAGAACAAAGACCCATTCACTTTTCAGCCGTATGCAAGGCTGTTATTTTCGTGCAACTCAATCCCTCGGAACTATGGCGATAAATCTGAAGGATTTTACCGCAGGCTCATTATTATCCGATTCTCTAAGCCTGTGCCAACAGAAAAACAGGATGCGGCACTTCTTGACAAGTTCGCTGCCGAAGCAGACGGTATTTTTATGTTCGCTGTGGAAGGATTGAAGAGGCTTATTCAAAATCGCTTTCATTTCAGTGAAACAGAAAGTACCAGAGCGGAACTTCAGCGTTACCGCATTGACAGCAACAGTGTTTTATCTTTTGTGGAGGAAAGCTGTGAAATGACCCCCGATGGTGAAACAGAGCGAACCGAGTTATTCATGAAGTACAAGGAATATTGCAACAATGCTGGATTATCGCCGGTATCACAGAAGAATTTTAACAAAGACCTCGAGTTGGCATACCCCGATATTAAGCGTGGTGTGGATCGGCTCGGCAAGCGCCGGACTTGGAAAGGAATCCGGTTGGAACAATGATTCAGTTTGACGCAATGACGGAATTGACGGGTTTCTCATTTTCTTTACACGCATAGTCCAGAGTGTGAGGATAAAGAGGGATTTATGAGAAAATCCGCTATATTAAAAAAGAAATATATGTACTCGTCAAATCCGTAATTCCGTAAGGAACGTGAGGTGTACCATGATTGAAAAAGACATTGTCACCGCAATTATGCGGTACTTAAAGACTGTACCCATGTGCTTTGCTTGGAAAGAGCATGGCGGTATGTACGGTACAGCCGGCATCCCGGATATTATCTGCTGTTACCACGGCAGGTTCGTAGCGTTTGAAGTAAAGACGCCATCTGGGAGGCTGACGAAGCTGCAAGAAATAACGATTACGAAAATTAAAGCTGCGAAGGGCGAAGCCTGCAAGGTTACCAGTGTCGAGGAAGTGAAGTCTATTCTTGATTCCTTGGAGGTAAAAGCTTATGACGATAGCTTGGATATATTTAGACAAAAAGACAGCCGCGATTGATGCGCTGAAAGATTACTCCAGCATGGAGTATATCATACAGAACTACAAAGAGGATGTTGCAGATATGCGTGACAGTATGATGGCATTACCATCTGGTGTTCCCACAGGATTACCAAGACAGAAAGACCCTCATGCTACAGAAACGAGGCTGGCATCATCTCTTGATGAGATTGACGTACTCAAAGAACGTTACCGCCGTGCCTTGGAGTACATGGAGTGGTTTCGCCCTGCTTGGGATGCGTTGACAGATGATGAACAGTTTGTGTTGTCGGAGTTTTATTTAAACGATGATGGCAAGCAGATTGATGCCGTTGGTAATATCTGTGACCGCTATCACATTGAACGGACTTCCGCCTACAAAAAGAAAAATCGTGCATTGGAGCATTTGACCACCCTGTTGTATGGTAAGTGATGATGTCCAAAATCACGGACGATTTTTGCAATTGGACGTGGTATGATAGTAATATCAAAAACTATAAAAACAACGGAAGCCTTTGGAGCAACACGCTCTGAGGGCTTTTGGTTTGCCACGGAGGTGATTCAGATGCCATACAAACCAAAGACACCATGCTCTCATCCCGGCTGTCCCAAGCTGTCCCACGGCAGATTCTGTGAGGAGCATGAGAAACAAGAAGCCAAACGATACGAAAAGTATCAACGTGACCCTGCCACCAAGAAACGGTACGGCAGGTCGTGGAAAAGAATCCGTGACCGCTACGTTGCTCTGCATCCGCTGTGTGAGCAGTGCGAGAAGAACGGGAAGATGACACCCACCGAAGAAGTACACCACATCAAGCCGTTATCCCAAGGCGGCACTCATGATTTTCATAATCTCATGAGCCTTTGTACCTCCTGCCATTCCGAGATCACCGCTCGTGAAGGTGGTCGCTGGAGCAGGAAATGATTTTCTCTCTGACCGGGAGGGGCGGTCTGAATCTCTACAGCCTTTCGGCCGTGGAACGGGCATGGGGTCACGCGCGAAAAAATTCCAGTTCAAACGGGGTATTAACCCCCTGCCATATAAACGGAGGTGAGGCATATGGCGAAAGACGGAACGAACAGAGGCGGTCGCCGTGTGCGAGCCGGGGATAAACCGCTACCTCTAGCGGATAAGATTGCAAACGGAAAGGCGGCAAAAGTGCTGGAAGTCACCATGCCACAGGAAACGGTGCTGGAGGCTCCGGACTTGGAAGTGGAATCGGATATGCCAGGTGAGGATATGCCATCACCGAGTGATTATCTCAGTTCCAGACAAAAGGACGGCAAACCGCTGGGAGCGGATGCACTGTACATCGAAACATGGAAATGGCTGAAGGAGCGTGGCTGTGAGAAGTTTGTCAATCCCCGATTGATAGAATCCTACGCACAGGCTTTCACTCGTTACATTCAGTGCGAGGAGGCTATCAGCATTTACGGTCTGCTTGGCAAGCACCCAACGACAGGCGGTGCGATTGCAAGTCCTTTTGTACAGATGAGCCAGTCGTTTCAGAAACAGGCAAATCTTATCTGGTATGAAATATTTGATATCGTAAAACAAAACTGCACCACGGCTTTCACAGGAAACCCGCAGGATGACATTATGGAGGCACTGCTCTCCGGAAGAAAGGGGCGATAGATTATGAAATCTACAGAACGATTTGAAAAAGTGGGTATCGAAAAGCTGATACCCTACGCAAGAAATGCCCGTACCCACAGCAAAGAACAGGTTCTTCAGCTTCGCGCCAGCCTGCGGGAGTTCGGATTTGTAAATCCCGTTATCGTGGATAAGGATTATAACATCATTGCTGGACATGGTCGCATTCTTGCTGCCAAGGAAGAAGGAATCTCCGAAGTGCCATGTGTGTTTGTCGAGCATATGACAGATGCACAGAAACGAGCATATATTCTTGCAGATAACCGTCTTGCGATGAACGCTGGTTGGGATGAAGAAATGCTGTCGGTGGAAATTGCGGATTTGCAGGGTGCCGATTTTGATATCGGACTTCTTGGCTTTGATGATGCAGAGCTTAATAAGCTGATGACCTCAGATGAAGATGTAAAAGATGATGATTTTGATGTTGATGGTGAACTTGAAAAGCCTGCCGTTACAAAGAGCGGTGATATTTGGCTCTTGGGTAAGCACCGTCTGGTCTGTGGTGACAGCACCAAGGCTGAAACATTTACAGTTCTGATGAACGGAAATTCTGCGAACCTTGTGGTGACGGACCCGCCATATAACGTAAATTACGAGGGTTCGGCGGGCAAAATCAAGAACGACAACATGGCAGACGAGAAGTTTTATCAATTTCTGCTTGATGCCTTTACTAACACAGAAAAGGCGATGGCAAAGGATGCGAGTATTTATGTATTTCATGCTGACACGGAAGGTTTAAATTTCCGCAGGGCATTTTCAGATGCTGGATTTTATCTTTCCGGCACTTGCATCTGGAAAAAGCAATCGTTGGTGTTAGGTCGTTCACCATATCACTGGCAGCATGAGCCTGTTTTGTTTGGTTGGAAGAAATCTGGTAAGCATTCGTGGTACTCTGACCGCAAGCAATCCACCATTTGGGAGTTTGATAAGCCAAAGAAGAATGGTGACCATCCAACCATGAAGCCTGTTCCCCTTGTTGCTTATCCGATTACCAATTCCAGTATGACAGGTTGCATTGTACTTGACCCATTTGGCGGTTCAGGCAGTACATTGATTGCCTGTGAGCAAACTGACCGTGTATGTTACACGGTGGAGCTGGATGAAAAATACTGCGATGTTATTGTGAAGAGATATATTGAGCAGTCGAGTTCAGATAAGGTGTATCTCATTCGTGACGGTAAGAAAACTGAATATGCAAACGTACCGGGGGTGAGCAGTGATGAATAAACAGCTTACTCTCGGTTCACTATTTGACGGCTCCGGCGGCTTTCCGCTTGGAGCCATTTTAAATGGCATTAAACCGCTGTGGGCATCAGAAATTGAACCGTTCCCTATCCGAGTAACTACCAAACGCCTGCCGGAGGTAAAGCACTTAGGTGATATTTCCACCGTGAATGGGGCAGAAATCCCGCCTGTGGACATCATTACCTTTGGCAGCCCATGTACCAACCTTTCAGTGGCGGGCAAACGTGAAGGCTTAGAGGGTGAACAGTCTTCGCTATTTTTTGAAGCCGTCAGAATTATAAAAGAAATGAGGTGTGCAACCAATGGCAAATATCCGAGATGGATCTGCTGGGAGAATGTCCCCGGCGCCTACTCCAGCAACAAAGGCAGGGACTTCCTCCAAGTCCTCACAGAGATTACAAAAATCAAAAATGAAACCGATGTTATTCCTATGCCAGAAAAAGACCGATGGTCTCTTGCAGGTGAAATCGTGGGAGATAATTACTCCATCGCATGGCGTACTGTTGACGCGCAATTTTGGGGAGTCGCCCAACGAAGGCGTCGCTGTTACCTTGTCGCAGATTTTGCAGGCGAATGTGCCGGAAAAGTATTATTTGAGTTCGAACGCCTGTCAGGGTATACTCCGCAGGGCTTCAGCACGGGGCAAGGAGCTGCCGGAGGTGCTGCGGATTGCACTGGAACGGCAGTCGCATTTGAACCCGGAGCAATCTCAAGGCTAGGTGGTCATGTTTGGGAAGAATACACGGGGGCTTTGAGAGCCGCACCGGGCGATAATCAAACCGCAGTGGCAATTGAAAATCATGCCGCCGATAGTAGAGTAAAAATAAGCGATGATGGTGTTGTCCAAACCCTATCAAGCAGCATGGGGACCGGCGGTGGAAATGTTCCGCTAACTATGAAAATCCGCTCTGGCTGTGAAGGCGGCGGCAAAGGTGCGTTGATTCAAGAAGATCAGTCAGCTACGCTATCCACCGTCAATGACCAATCGGTATTTGTGCCATTTCGCAAAGGTACTCGTCCCCACAATACGAATGAGGGACAGAAGTGGGAACAGGCTGAAATCGCCAATACACTGAACAATTTTGATGCTGGCGAGAATCGATGCAATGAATTAGCAGTCAAAGCCTATGGCATCTGCTCTCAGGCCAGTAATGCGATGAAGTCGGATAATCCCCATAGCGGAATTTATGAAGCCGACACCGCACGAACATTGGATGCTGGTGGAGGAAATCCTACTTGTAATCAAGGCGGGATTGCTGTTTGTGTGCAGGGTTCTATGATTGGTAGAGAGGAAAAGAACGGCCCCCAAGGCAGTGGCATCAATGAAAATACAGCGTTTACTTTAAATACTGCCGACCGCCATGCAGTGGCTTATGGCATTGACCGTGCAGCTTTCAACCAAGGTGAAAATGCTCTATATGATTTTGCGGTTGAGGAAGAATTAGAGCCAACCGTGGTTGCCAAAGGTCCCGGAGCAGTTGCGAAACCGACCTACTGTGCAAGCAAAGCATCTTTTTTTACCTCTGCTGAGGAGGAACTTGCGAATACACTTGTTGCCACAGACTATAAAGACCCTCCCTTGATTAATGATAAGGGTGATATGGAATATCTTGTCCGCAGGCTGACACCGACTGAGTGTGCCTTGCTTCAAGGATTTCCTCCTGATTGGTGTGCTGACATAGGAACACCAGAGCCGACCGAAAAGGATATTGTTTTCTGGACAGAGGTGTTTGATACCTATGCCAAGATTAACGGCAAAAAGTCAAGAAGCAGGAATCAGATCATTAAATGGCTGAAAAACCCTCATACCGATTCGGCGGAATACAAGATGTGGGGCAACGGAGTCGCACTTCCGTGTGTCTGCTTTGTTATGGCAGGGATTGTGTATTGTACACAAGACAGCCATTGATAATTAGGTAGATGTTTTATAGCGAAATTCCTTGCTATTTCACAGCTTTAGAGCGAATATGTGACTACCAAAAACAAGGAGGATTTCACTATGAAGATTAATTTCAATGTTACCGGAAGCGAAAGAAAGGCACTGGTTACAGCTATGGGCGAGATTTTGGGATTGAAACCGAAATACCTCGGAATGCCGAGTGCGGCTTATGAAGTTGGCGATTTTACGATTGACAAAAACGGCACAGTTTCCTTTGATGATGGAGTAGATGAAGATAAGGTTGAAAGTCTGCTGGAGCAGCTTGCAGACCGAGGCATTGTCGCAGGTTCGGAGAAAATCAGAAAGCAGTGGCTTGCAGCAAGAGAACAAGAATCGCAGGAAGATACTGAAACTACTGGGATTGATGGTTTGGTTATTCAAATGCCAAGGGATGGGTTTACTGACACAGCTATTGAAAATCTTAACAAGCTGGTTACCAGTAAATCGGCATTGATTAAAAAGGCACTTGGGGTGGCTGATTTGCCGATTGAGATAACGGAGGATAAAGTTTCATTCCCTTGGTTTAACCCGCAGGGTGATGCAGCCTTAGTAAGAGCCTACACCAAATTCATCACTGCTCTTTGCGATATGGCAAAGGAGCAAAAACGTGTCACTGCCAAGGAAAAGCCTGTGAGCAATGAAAAATATGCATTCCGTTGCTTTCTGCTCCGATTAGGATTCATTGGTGATGAGTACAAAGCCGAACGGAAGATATTACTTCGCAATCTTGAAGGTTCTTCGGCTTTTAAGGGAGGTGCTGACAATGAGATTTCCGAGTAGAGAAATTGTAGAGAGTATTCGTAAATCCTATCCAATGGGTACAAGAGTGGAGCTTGTGAAAATGAATGACCCGCAGGCTCCACCCATTGGAACGTTTGGTACAGTAACGGGCATTGATGATACTGCATCCATTATGGTGCACTGGGATAATGGGAGTGGACTTCATGTTGTTTATGGTGAGGATATTGTTAAAAAGGTGGCTGAATAACCACCATAATATACACAATTTACCACTCGAATGATTGTGTAATAATCGTATTGCTATTATCTGTGAAAAGAGCGAATATGTACACACCGAAAGGGAAAAACACAGCGAAAGCGGAGGAAAATACGATGAATGAAAAGATTGCAAACCAGATTGAAGAAATGAAAAAGCAGACCATCGGCGTTGAGGTCGAGATGAATAATATAGGCAGAGAAAAAGCAGCGAGGCATGCAGCCGCTTTCTTTGGGACACACCGCTACGAAAACACGGCAGGCAGGAACGGCTACAGCACTTGGTCGGCTTGGGACGCAGACGGCAGGGAGTGGAAATTCCAAAAGGATGTCAGCATTGCGGGACCCGACAACGAAAAATGCGAACTAGTTACACCGATTCTTAACTACAGCGACATTGAAACCTTACAGGAGCTTATCCGCAAACTTCGCCACGCAGGAGCAAAAAGCGATGCCTCCAGAGGGTGCGGGGTTCACATCCACATCGGAGCAAACGGACACACACCGCAAACCATGAGAAACCTTGCAAATATCATGGCAAGCCACGAGGATTTGATTGCCGATGCTCTTGACCTTGACCGAGGCAGGATGAACCGCTACTGCAGAACGGTTGACCCAAGATTTTTAGAGCAGGTCAACAAAAGAAAACCGAAAACCATATCAGCCATGGCAGACATTTGGTACTCCTCAAACGGAGCAAACTACGGCAGAGACCACCATTACAACGATAGCCGATACCATATGCTCAACTACCATGCGACCTTCACAAAGGGAACAATTGAATTTAGACTTTTCCAGTTTGATGCACCTACAGACGGAAAACTTAATGGACTTCATGCCGGACAGCTAAAAAGCTACATCCAACTTTGCCTTGCACTCAGCCAAATGGCAAAGACGGTACGCACAGCCAGCCCAAAGCCACAGCAGAATGAAAATCCTAAATACGCAATGAGGACTTGGCTTTTAAGGCTTGGATTTATCGGAGACGAGTTCAAGACAGCAAGAGAAATTCTTACAAAAAGACTAGCAGGCGACACAGCCTTTAGAAACGGCAGAGCCGCTTGAAGGACACGCAGGAGTTAGCCTTCTGCCACCTTAAAAACAGTTTGACCGCTGCGGCGGTCTTAAGGTGGTAGAAGGGTGATCCCTTCGGAAAGGACGGATACCATTATGAAAAAAAGATATTACATTGCTTACGGAAGCAACCTAAACATTCGGCAGATGCGGATGCGATGCCCACAGGCTAGGATTATCGGAACATCAATAATTGACGATTACGAACTGCTTTTTAAAGGCAGTAAAACAGGCTCTTATCTTACCATTGAGCCAAAAGACGGATGCCAAGTTCCTGTTGCAGTATGGGAAGTAACAGAATCAGATGAACTTGCTCTGGACCGCTACGAGGGGTACCCCAGCTTTTATTACAAGGCAGAAATGAAACTCCCCATCACTGGAATCAGAACCGGAAAAATTAGAGTGAGGGGTATCTTCGTGTATATCATGCACGAGGAGCGACCGCTTGGAATACCGAGCGATTTTTATATGCGAACCTGCCTTGAGGGTTACCGGTCATTCGGATTTGATAAGGAGATTTTATATACGGCTGTGGAAAACAGCAGGAGGCATTGCGATGAAGAATACAAATGAAATCAGGCTTAAAACCTGTCCCCGTTGTGGGGCGATTTACGGCGGTGCGCCTGCCCTTTCCCGACAGGACAATGAAACGCTTATCTGCCCCGACTGCGGCACACGTGAGGCTCTGGAGAGTATTGGCGTGGGAACTGCGGAGCAGGATTCAATTCTTGAAACCATACACCGCTGCGGACAGGAATAATCACGAAACACATAACTTTTAAGAGCTTCTGTTGAGGCTCTTTTCTTTTGCCATTAATCAAGAAGGAGGGATTGGCTGATATGCGAAAACTGAATAAATACAAACCTACTAGGTTCATGTCGGCTGACTCTGCATACGACAGTAATGCCGCTGATTATGCCGTGGCATTTATTGAGGCTCTGTCACATACCAAGGGTAAATGGGCAGGAAAGCCATTCACTCTTATTGACTGGCAAGAGCAGATTATCCGGGATTTGTTTGGAGTGTTAAAGCCAAACGGATACCGCCAATTTAACACTGCCTACATTGAAATCCCCAAAAAACAAGGCAAGTCGGAGTTAGCTGCTGCAGTGGCCTTACTTCTCACCTGCGGAGATGGTGAAGAACGTGCCGAGGTGTATGGCTGTGCCGCTGACCGTCAGCAAGCCAGTATTGTTTTTGAGGTTGCTGCTGATATGGTGCGGATGTGTCCGGCATTATCCCGTAGGGTGAAAATCCTTGCCTCCACCAAGCGAATTATATATCTTCCGACCAACAGTTTTTATCAGGTGCTAAGTGCCGAGGCTTACTCAAAGCACGGGTTTAATATACACGGTGTGGTCTTTGATGAACTCCATACCCAGCCAAACCGAAAACTATTTGATGTTATGACCAAGGGTTCCGGTGATGCGAGAATGCAGCCGCTGTATTTTCTTATCACTACGGCCGGCAGCGATACCAACAGCATCTGCTATGAAACTCATCAGAAGGCGTTGGATATTTTAGAGGGGCGAAAGCATGACCCGACTTTCTATCCTGTGATTTATGGTGCAAAAGAAGAGGACGACTGGACGGACCCAAAGGTCTGGCAGAAAGCAAACCCCTCACTGAACATCACAGTGGGTATTGATAAGGTAGAGGCGGCCTGTGAATCAGCAAAGCAGAATCCTGCTGAAGAGAACAGCTTTCGTCAGCTTCGTTTGAATCAATGGGTAAAGCAAGCTGTCCGCTGGATGCAGATGGCAAAGTGGGATGCCTGTGCCTTCCCCGTTTCTCCAGAATCGTTGGAAGGTCGTGTCTGTTATGGTGGCTTGGATTTATCTTCGACTACGGATATCACAGCCTTTGTGTTGGTATTTCCGCCTGAAGATGAAACGGATAAATATCAGATTCTTCCTTTCTTTTGGATGCCGGAGGACAACATCGATCTTCGTGTCCGCCGTGACCATGTACAGTATGACCTTTGGGAAAAGCAAGAATTTCTGCTGACTACCGAGGGCAATGTCGTTCACTACGGCTACATCGAAAAATATATAGAGGAACTTGGCACAAGGTTCAATATTCGTGAAATTGCCTTTGACCGATGGGGTGCAGTGCAGATGGTACAAAATCTTGAGGGATTGGGATTCACTGTTGTTCCCTTTGGGCAGGGATTTAAGGATATGTCTCCACCGACTAAGGAACTAATGAAGCTGACACTGGAAGAAAAACTGGCACACGGCGGTCATCCGGTTCTGCGATGGATGATGGATAACATTTTTATCAAGAGTGACCCGGCCGGCAACATCAAGCCAGACAAAGAAAAATCTACAGAGAAAATTGACGGTGCCGTAGCAACCATAATGGCGCTTGACCGTTCCATTCGCTGTGGTAACGACACGGGAGGTAGTGTTTATGCGGAAAGGGGATTATTGATTTTATAATAAAAAAGCCTCCAAGAGGCTTAGGATTTTGGTTGTTACTCTGCTGGTTGCTATACAACCCTGCCAAACTACGGTAACTCCCGCGGTGCCAAGCAGAGCAACGATAAAAATAACTAACATAGGCATCTTCTCCTTTAATTTTGGAAATACATTAGTTGCTATCGCTCTGATGATACCTACCCAAAAGGCAGTAACACTAGAAACGATGGAGTTGATGAAAATGTTGGGAGTCGCGGGAATTGCACCCACCCAGAGACACATACAAATTATGCCCTTATATTATACAATATTTTTCTATGGAGGTAAATGCTTATGAGCATATTTTCAGGCTTATTTCGTTCACGGGATAAGCCACAGAACAGAGCCGGGAGTTCGTTCAACTTCCTTTTTGGCGGCACGACTTCCGGCAAGTCAGTTAATGAACGGACTGCTATGCAGACCACAGCAGTGTATGCCTGTGTGCGTATACTCGGTGAGGCGGTCGCTGGACTGCCACTTCATGTTTACCAGTATCGCAGTGATGGCGGAAAAGAGAGGATCACAAACCACCCGCTGTATTATCTGCTCCATGATGAGCCAAACCCAGAGATGACTTCATTTGTGTTCAGAGAAACACTGATGAGTCATCTTTTATTATGGGGAAATGCCTACGCACAGATTATCCGTGATGGCAGAGGGCGGGTGCTTTCACTGTATCCGCTGCTCCCCAGCAAGATGGATGTTTCCAGAGCAAAAAACGGAGAACTCATCTACACCTACTATCGTGACAGTGGTGAGAGTAAATTAAGTCCCGATTATGGAGTCGTCATGCTGCGGAGAGATGAAGTTCTGCATATCCCCGGTCTTGGCTTTGACGGTCTTGTTGGATACAGTCCGATTGCCATGGCGAAAAATGCTATTGGTATGGCTCTTGCTACAGAGGAATACGGTGCGACCTTCTTTGCCAATGGTGCAAATCCCGGCGGTGTATTGGAGCATCCCGGTGTCATTAAGGACCCGCAGAAGGTTAAGGAATCATGGAATGCTGCCTATCAAGGTAACGGAAAACAGCATCGTGTGGCTGTGTTGGAAGAGGGAATGAAGTATCAAAGCATTGGTATCCCTCCGGAGCAGGCACAATTCCTTGAAACACGGAAATTTCAAATTAATGAGATTGCCCGTATTTTCAGAGTGCCGCCTCATATGCTTGCCGACCTTGATAAATCCAGTTTCAGCAACATTGAGCAGCAGTCGTTGGAGTTCGTGAAATACACACTTGACCCTTGGGTGGTGCGCTGGGAGCAGAGTTTACAGCAATCGTTGATTCTTCCATCGGAGAAATCGTCAGTGTTCGTAAAGTTCAATTTAGATGGTCTGCTTAGAGGTGATTATCAAAGTCGTATGACTGGATATGCAACCGGCCGGCAGAACGGCTGGCTGTCAGCAAACGATATCCGGGAGCTTGAAAATATGAACCGTATTTCAGAGGAGGAGGGTGGGGATTTGTACCTTATCAACGGCAACATGACCAAGTTAAAAGATGCTGGACTGTTTGCAAATCAAAATCAGGATGGATTGGAGGAAACAAAGTGAAGAAATTTTGGAACTGGGCAAAAGATGTGGATGACAACCGTGTTCTATACCTTGATGGTGTGATTGCCGAGGAGAGCTGGTTTGATGATGATATCACACCGGCTGCCTTTAAGGGTGAACTGCTTTCTGCGGAAGGAAATATCACCATCTGGCTGAATTCACCGGGAGGCGACTGCGTAGCGGCAAGTCAGATTTATGCCATGCTGATGGATTATAAGGGAAATGTCACCATTAAGATTGATGGTATGGCAGCAAGCGCCGCCTCCGTCATTGCAATGGCTGGAACTGAGGTGCTTATGGCCCCTACGGCAATTATGATGGTGCATAATCCACTAACGGTTGCTATTGGTGACAGCGAGGAAATGAAAAAAGCCATTGCTATGCTGGAGGAGGTAAAGGAATCCATTATCAATGCGTATGAGATTCGTACCGGAATGTCACGCACCAAACTGGCTCATCTTATGGATGCCGAAACATGGATGTCAGCCAATAAAGCCATTGAATTTGGATTTGTGGATGGCATCTTGGAAGATGAAAAACGGCAAGGGAGCGAGAATATCACCTTTGCATTCAGCCGCAAGGCAGTCACCAATTACCTGCTGGATAAAGTAAAACCAAAGCAAAATAAACCGAAGACAGATACCCCAATTGAGTCGCTGGAAAAGCGGCTCTCTTTAATTTCCCACTAAATTTAAGGAGGATTTATTACTATGAGCAAGATTTTAGAACTGCGTGAAAAACGAGCAAAGGCATGGGAGGCGGCAAAAGCCTATCTTGATACTAAGCGTGGCAATGACGGACTTTTGTCTGCCGAGGATACGGCTACCTATGAAAGGATGGAGTCCGATGTTGTGGCTCTTGGCAAAGAGGTGGAAAGACTGGAACGTCAAGCGGCGATTGATGCCGAACTGAATGCCCCTACCTCTAATGCAATCACGAATCAGCCGCAGAAACCCGGCGAGGATACCAAGACCGGCCGCGCCCGTGATGAGTACCGCCGTGATTTCTTTGCTGCTATGAGAGGCAGACAGGTCACAAATGTTTTATCTGAGGGTGTGGACGCTGATGGCGGCTATCTTGTACCGACTGAATTTGAGACCACAATCGTTCAAGGACTTAATGAGGATAACATTATCCGTAAGCTGGCAAAAACCATCACTACTTCTGTTGAGCGTAAGGTTCCCATTGCAGCCACACCTTCCGTTGCGACTTGGGTAGCTGAAAATGGCGCTATTCCTGAAAGCGGAGTGACTTTTGACCAGAAAACCTTGGATGCCTATAAGTTGACCGATCTTGTAAAAGTGAGCGTGGAGTTGCTTGCCGACAATATGTTCAATCTGGAGGCTTATCTTGCCGCTGAATTTTCAAGAGCAATCGGTGTGGCTGAAGAGGAGGCTTTCTGCATCGGTACCGGCACAGGCAGACCGACTGGTATTTTTACTGCAAGCGGTGGTCATGTGGGTGCAACTACAAGCGGTGCATCAGTTACCTTTGATGATATTATCAGCCTTGTGTATTCTCTCAAAACTCCATATCGCAGAAATGCTGTATTTCTTACCAACGATTCTACAGTGGCGGCATTCCGTAAGCTGAAGGACTCAAACGGGCAGTATCTTTGGCAGCCTGCTTTGGTACAAGGCCAGCCGGATAGACTTTTCGGTTATCCGCTCTATACCAGTCCTTATGCACCAACCATTGACACAGGTGCGTTGCCTGTTGCTTTTGGCGATTTCTCTAATTACTGGATTGCCGACCGTGCAGGCAGAACACTGCAAAGGCTTAACGAACTGTATGCTGGAAATGGGCAGGTGGGATTCCTTGCGACCGAACGTGTTGACGGAAAGGTCATTCTTTCCGAAGGCATTCAGCTTTTGCAGATGGCTTAAATATGGCTGTAATTGATGATTTACTTCCAAAAGTAAAAGCCAATCTCATACTGGAACACGATGTGGATGATGAACTGCTAAAGGGATTTATCCGCGCTGCTGTTTCCTATGCGGAAAGCTATCAGCATTTATCTGAAGGGTACTATTCGGGAGAAACAGCCGAAGGCGAAATGAGTGAAGCGTCACGCTTCCCGCCAACCACAGAGCAAGCCGTCATTATGCTGTCGAGCCATTTCTATGAGAGTAGAGATGGTTCGACCGGAGGTTTCTTTGCTGACAACGTAGGTGCTGGACAGCAGGTTTGGAATACAGTCAATCTGCTCCTTCGCCTGGATCGGAGGTGGCAGCCATGAGTTTTGGCAAGATGAACGCCTTTATTGATATTATTTCTACCGAGTCGATAAAGGATGACGAGGGATTTGTAAACACCGGTGATACGGTGCTTGCAAGTGTACGGGCATACAAAGAGGATCGGCATGGCAATGAAAAATGGGCAAATCGGGCAACATTCTCCACCGCGACCGCCTTGTTTTGTTTCCGCAAGCTGCCCACACTTGAAATCGCCACGTCCCTAGTCATTACCTGTGAGGATGGGCGGTTTCGAATTTTGTCAGTGGAGGATGTAAAAGGCAGAGGAATGTATGTGGAAGTGCTGGCTGAAAAAATAGAAGCGACTGAGAGGTGACGATATGGCGAAAGCAACAATGAAGATGCCGGAAGATTTTTTATTGAAGATTTCACAGCTTGCAGATCAGACGGATGTTATTATTCCTAAAGTGCTAGAAGCTGGCGGTGAGGTAGTGGTCAGTAAAGTAAGGAGCAATCTCCAGTCCGCCATCGGACGGGGAACAAAATATCCATCTGAATCTACTGGTGAGCTTGCGTCTGCTTTGGGTGTGACTTCTGCAAAGCAGGACAAAAACGGTGATTATAACGTAAAGATTGGATTTGCCGAGCCTCGTTCTGGCGGAGGGAGCAATGCTAAAATTGCCAATATCATCGAACATGGTAAGCATGGCCAGCCAGCAAAGCCGTTCTTAAAACCAGCGAAATCCTCCAGTAGGAAAGAGTGTATTGCTGTCATGAAAGCAAAGCTGGATGAGGAGATTGGGCGAATATGAGTATATTACAGGAACTGAATACCATCATGACCAGTCTCGGCATTCGTGTCGAGACTGGTGTGTTTAAAGGAACAGCACCAGAAGAGTATCTCGTGATTACTCCGATGTCAGATGTGTTTGAAGTTTTCGCTGACAACGATCCGCAGTTTGAAACACAAGAAGCAAGGCTATCCCTGTTTTCCAAGAATAACTATCAGAAACGAAAAAATCAGATTGTAAAAACGTTACTGAACGCAGAGATTACAATCACAGACAGGCGGTATATCGGGCATGAGGATGATACCGGATACCATCATTACGGCATTGACACAGCAAAAGAATATGAAGTGAAGGAGGAATGATTTATGGCAACAATCGGACTTGACCGCCTTTATTATGCACCGATTACAGAAGTACCGACAACGGGTATTGAAACTTATGGGACACCCGTCATATTGGCAAAGGCAATTTCAGCAGAACTATCCGTGGAGCTTGCGGAGGCAACGCTCTACGCCGATGATGGCGCTTCTGAAATCATCAAGGAGTTTAAAAACGGAAAACTGACGCTTGGGGTGGACGATATTGGGAGAACAGCTGCCGAGGAATTGACTGGAGCAAAGGCAGATGAAAATGGGGTTCTGATTTCATCCAGCGAGGACGGCGGTGACTCGGTAGCGATCGGCTTCAGAGCAAAGAAAGCAAACGGCAAATACCGTTATTTTTGGCTGTACCGTGTGAAATTTGGCGTACCAAGTACAAACCTTGCTACCAAGGGTGACAGCATTACCTTTTCCACACCGAGCATTGAAGGGACAATTTCACGCCGAAATAAACTGGACGGCAATGGGAACCATCCATGGAAAGCCGAAGTGAATGCAGATGATGCGGGTGTGTCTGAGGAAACAATTACGAACTGGTATCAGAAGGTGTATGAGCCGGTATTTGAAAGTGAAGGAGATTGATTTATATGGCAGATGAAAGAAGCGCTGTAATCACTATCGGCGGCAGGGATTTTGAAATGATTCTAACAACAAGGGCAACAAAGGAAATTGCAAAGCGGTATGGCGGGCTTGAAAATCTCGGTGATAAGCTGATGAAGTCTGAGAACTTTGAATTGGCCTTGGATGAGATTATATGGCTGATTACGCTACTTTCCAACCAGAGTATCCTGATCCATAATCTGAAAAACAAGGACACTCAGAAAGAGCCGCTAACAGAGGAAGAGGTTGAGCTTCTTACCTCGCCTTTGGAACTGGCGACTTATAAGAGTGCGATTACAGAGGCGATGTTCAAAGGAACAAATCGCCATATTCTTTCGGAGGATAGCGTATCCAAAGGAACCGCATCAAAAAACGCATTGGTCGAGTAGATGACGAAGAGTTGTTTACTCGACTTTTATATTACGGGACTGTTCATTTAAACCGCTCAGAAGAAGAAACATGGTTGATGCCGCTAGGATTTTTGTTGGATTTATGGGAGTGTCATAAGCAGTTTCTTGGTATGGCAAAACCCAAAAGAGAACTATTCATTGATGAAATTATCCCGGACGGCATTTAGCAGAGAGGAGGTGGCGATTTGGCTGATAACTTTGGTTTGCGTATCGGTGTTGAAGGCGAACGTGAATTTAAGAATGCATTACGTGATATTAACCAGTCCTTCAAGGTTTTAGGATCGGAAATGAACTTAGTATCTTCGCAGTTTGACAAAAATGATAAATCCGTACAGGCGCTTGCTGCAAGAAACCAAGTGCTGAATAAAGAGATCGATGCACAGAAAGAGAAGATTTCTACACTGCAGTCAGCCCTGCAAAATGCCACCGATTCCTTTGGTGAGAATGACAGACGGACACAGGCATGGGCAGTCCAGCTTAATAATGCGCAGGCTGAACTGAACCGCATGGAGCAGGAACTGGAAGAAACGGCAGACGGTGCGGATGACCTTGGCGAAGAACTGGAGGATACCGGTGAAAGTGCAGAGGAAGCTGGAGGTAAGTTCGATAAACTCGGCGGTATCTTAAAAGGCATTGGTACCGCCATGGGCGCGGTTGCAGTCGCCGCCGGAGCTGCAGCCATCAAGCTGGGAAAAGAAGTTGTCCAGCAGTTCGGAGAACTGGAGCAGAACCTTGGCGGCTCGGAGGCGGTGTTCGGGCAATACGCGGCATCTATCCAAAAGACAGGTGAAGAGGCATATAAGAATCTCGGTGTATCCCAGAGCGAATATCTGGCCACCGCCAATAAAATGGGCGCCTTATTCCAAGGCTCTGGTGTTGAGCAGCAGAAATCACTGGAACTGACTGAAAAAGCAATGCAGAGAGCGGCAGACATGGCGTCGGTCATGGGCATTGATATGCAGGTGGCACTGGATTCGGTTGCAGGTGCAGCAAAGGGCAACTTCACCATGATGGATAACTTGGGTGTAGCCATGAACGCTACCAACATTGAAGCCTATGCTCTGGCCAAAGGACTGGACTTTACTTGGGCGACAGCAACGCAAGCAGAAAAAGCAGAAGTTGCTATGCAGATGTTCTTTGAGAACACAGAGCAATATGCAGGCAACTTTGCAAAGGAGTCCACTCAGACTATTTCCGGTTCTATCGGACTGCTGCAGGCGGCACTCGGCTCTTTTACAGCCGGGCTTGGAAATGCCGACGCGGATATGACCAATTTAACACAAAACCTTGTGGATGCTTTTCAGGCAGTAGTCGCAAATATCGTTCCGATTTTGGAGAACATCGTAGCCGCACTGCCCACAGCGACAGGTGCTATTTTATCTGCAATCGGGGATTTGCTTCCGATGCTGCTTGAAACAGTAACCGAATTATTTACACAAGTGTTGGAAACGATACTGAATCTTTTGCCACAACTGATTCCAGCGGCGGTTGAGGCTATCATGACTATTGTTGGGGCAATCATCGAAAGCCTGCCACTGTTGATTGAAGCGGCGGTACAACTGGTGACTGCTTTGGTGCAGG
Organism: Lachnospiraceae bacterium; assembly: GCA_032073745.1. Classification (GTDB taxonomy): domain Bacteria; phylum Bacillota; class Clostridia; order Lachnospirales; family Lachnospiraceae; genus Brotaphodocola. The sequence continues at coordinate 81,354 of DAMAMW010000022.1, forward strand.
GGATTGGAGAAGCATTGCCGCAGTTAATTCCCGCAGCGGTCACGGCAATCACAACGATTGTGCAGGGATTGGTTGATAATCTACCCATGCTGCTGGAGGCAGCACTGCAGTTGATTCTTGGTCTTGCACAGGGACTTTTGGATGCAATTCCGCAATTAATAGAAGCGTTACCAGCCATCATTACCGCCTTGGTGGAATTTATCATCAGTGCCATCCCTCAGATTATCGAAGCAGGCATACAGCTTTTGACTTCGCTAGTGGAGGCTCTGCCAGAGATTATTGCGGCGATTGTAGCAGCGATTCCACAGATTATTAATGGATTGCTGACGGCGGTACTCGGTTCCATTCCCCAATTGATAGATGCCGGGATTAAGCTGTTGGTGTCATTAATACAGAACTTGCCGCAAATCATCACCACCGTTGTAGCGGCAATTCCACAGATAGTAACCAGTCTGGTCAATGCCATTGTTGGGAACATTGACAAAATCATTGCGGCTGGGGTTCAGCTTCTCGTAGCGCTCATTCAGAACCTGCCGACTATCATTGTGGAAATTGTGAAAGCCGTACCGCAGATCATATCAGGAATTGTCAATGCGTTTTCCGGGTCAATTGGGCAGATTGTCCAAGTGGGAACCAATCTGATTAAAGGTTTGTGGCAAGGCATATCGGATGCTGGAGCTTGGCTGTGGGATAAGATTTCTGGTTTCTTTGGCGGTGTGGTTGACCGGATAAAGGATTTCTTTGGTATCCATTCCCCCTCCACCTTGTTCGCTGAAATCGGCGGCAACCTTGGAGAAGGTATCGGTGTCGGGTTTGAAAAGGCAATGGAACACGTCAGCGAGGAGATGCAGGAGGCAATCCCAACATCCCTGGATGGCCCCAATTTTGATATTGATGCTGGTATCCATACAGCAATTTCTGGTGCGGGGGCGGCGGTTTCCATTGCTGACCTTGGTTTCAAGCTGGACGGGATCGCCGCCATTATGGCAGAAATGTTCCCGGCACTTTTAGAAGCCTTAAATATTCAGATAGTGCTGGATGATGGCACACTGGTCGGCAGATTGACACCGGAAATTGATAAAAATCTGGGTTTGCTTCGTCAGCAGCGGCTTATCTTGGGGGTGTAGCTTATGAACTCATTTATACTAAACGAAACCATTCATTCCCGAACCGCGTTAGGACTTCGGATTACCGAACCGCCGGTTATCCCTCCGGCAAAGCGGATTATTGAGGCTGTGCAGGTGGATGGTCGTGAAGGAACACTGACGTTGCTAAAAGGCTGGGAGGATATTACATTCCAGATGAAGGCGGCGTTGCTTGGTAAAAATCTGCATGGTCGTTTCCGGGAGGTGCTTCCCGTTATCCATGGGGCCAAGACAGTCTATTTTAGCGAGGATAACAAAGTATTCTTTCGCATTAAACAGGTACACACTGATGCAATGGTACGCAAGCTGTCTACACTTGGTGAGTTTTCGATTACCTTTGTCTGCGATCCATTTCGTTATATGCGAAATACAGAAACCATCACGATGACAAAATCGGGAACGGTCACTAATAAAGGCACCGTTTATGCCCTGCCTAAAATCAAGGTATATGGAACGGGAAACCAGACACTTACCGTAGGAGGTAAACAGACAAAGGTCAATATACTGGCAGGGAATCTGACACTGGATAGTGAGCTGATGGAATGTTTTCAAGGAAGCACCGCGCAGAACCGTCAAATGCAAGGTGTGTTCCCCACCTTTGAAACAGGAGCCACAGCAATATCATGGAGCAGCGGCATTACAAAAATTGAAATAGAACCGAGGTGGAGATACTTATGATAGTTTTATATGAGAAAACAGAAACCGATTTTACGCATAATGGCATATGTATCCTTGATGGCCATATCATAGCGCCAGCAGTTACGGAAGAATTAAACGGATTGTTCCTATTGGAATTTGACTATCCATCCCGTGCATCTTATGCCGATAAAATCATTCCAGAGCGGCTGATAAAATGTCCGGTACCAGATATGAATGATCAGATTTTTCGAATCGCTTTTGTGCGAAAAGGACTGTCAGGGATGACACATTTCACTGCCTATCATGTTTTTTATGATCTTGTAGATAATCTGATTGAAGATACCTTTGTTGTAAATAAAACTGGTCAAGGGGCAGTGACACAAATATTGAATGCAACGCAATACCAGCACGCATTCACCGCCACTTCTAATATTTCGACAGTTGAAAGCGCACGGCTCATTCGTGTCAATCCTGCAGAGGTGCTTTTGAATGCCAATATGGATAATGGTTTTCTCGCCCGGTGGGGCGGGGAAATTATTCGGGATAATTTTCATATCGCCATGCGGACGGTGCGTGGCAGTGATAATGGAGTGAGCATTCGTGATCGAAAGAACCTTACTGGTTACACTGCTGATGTGGATGTCCAATCGGCTTGTACTCGGATTATGCCGCAGGGATTTGACGGACTTTTGCTGCCGGAGAAATATATAGACAGTCCGCGCATCAACCAGTATACAAAGCCAAAAATTCGTGTGATTAAATACGATTCAGTCAAAGCAGCAGTGGGACAGTATGCTGATGCAGAAGATGCAGTTCCTTTGTCGGAGGCATACACTTTACTGCGAGCACTGGCAAAAAAAGAGTTTTCTGAGAACCATATCGATTTGCCAAAGGCATCCTATTCCGTAGCATTTGCTCCACTAGCCAAAACGGAAGAATATAAGAACTTTGCCGCATTGGAAACGGTTCATATCGGGGATACGGTAACAGTGGTTCATGAACGGGACGGCTTTGAGATTAACGCACGTGTGGTTGGCTACAAATATGATCCGCTGCTGGATGCGTACATCTCCGTTACATTGGGGAACTATGCACCGAAGTTCACCGATATTGCAAAAGACATCAAGCGGGTGGAAACAGGCATTAAGCAAGCGGCAGCAGAGGCAAATTATGCACTACAGTCTGCCAATGGAAAGAACACCAATTTTTATGGTGCGGCGACACCTACCCATCCGCGCCCCGGTGATTTATGGTATAAGGAAAATGGCGACAAGCTGGAGCTTTGGGTGTATGAGACAAGAGAAGGGGTTACGCAGTGGTATCCATTACTTACTGATCTGACACAGGAGCAGATGAAAGCCGAGCTTGCAGAAGCGGCGGCGATGGTGGAAGAAGCGAAAGCAAAATCGGAGGAGGCGTTAGCGGCCGGTGAAGCGGCACAGACTGCCGGAGAGGAAGCGCTGGCGGCAGGTCAGGCGGCTCAAGGCACAGCGGATCAGGCTCGCACAGAGTCTCAAAATGCTCTTGAAAAAGCGAACCAAGCCTTTGATAATGCAGTATCTGCCCTAAATGAAGCCACTGATGCAGGAACAAAGGCGGAAACAGCAAGCACAACAGCCATGAATGCCTATAACAAGTCGGTAAAATCTACAGCCGTTTCCTACGCTGTTTCAGCCAGCGGTACGACTGTTCCAAGTAGTGGATGGCAGGCATCTGTTCCGACCGTGAGTGCCGGACAGTTTTTATGGACCCGCACCGTCCTTACCCTGCAGGATAATTCTGCAGTAACCAGCTATGGTGTTTCAAAGCAAGGCACAAATGGTACAAAAGGCGACAAAGGTGATAAGGGTGACACTGGAAATACTGGTTCTGCAGGTGCGAAAGGAGCGGATGCACCAACTATCACAGCGGTGCGGGAGCAGTATTATTTGTCTACCTCCAAAACTGCACAATCTGGAGGAAGCTGGAGCGATACGGTTCCAGCATGGGTGAATGGGCGGTATTATTGGACACGGGTAGTGGCGACTTACAGCAATGGCTCACTTACCCATTCTACTCCGGTTTTAGCGAATGCCCTAAATAGTTCCCTTGTGACGGCATTTGAAGCAAAGACCGCTGCTGAATCACTGCAAACGACAGTGACACAGCATGCGTCTGTAATTTCTTTGAATGCGAGTAATCTGACAACATTGACTGGCCGTGTCAGCACTGCAGAAGCAACACTCACGGTTCAGGCTGGACAGATTGCCAGCAAGGCAAATCAGAATACCGTGGACTTACTCACTGGGCGAGTTACTGCGGCGGAGACAGCAATCGTGCAGAATGCAGATTCCTTCACGCTTTCGCTGGCGAAACAAAGCAAGGCCGTCAATGATCTGGCTGGAGCCGGTATCTTACAGACACCATGGCAGCAAGGGACGCTTTCAAACTCCACCGGCGCAGAATCAAACAGCACAAGTTATGTGCGCAGCGGCTGGTTTGATGTGGTGTCCGGCAAGAGATATTTGCTCCAGACCTACGAAGGAGCCAGTGCATACAGCAAATACAGCACTGCCTATTTGTATTATTACCGGGAAGATAAGACCTTTATTTCCTATTCATCCATTGGGAACAGTACAACTCCGTTTACCGCGCCAGCGAATGCCCGGTATCTGAGGGTGCGATTTACTACTACTGTTGCACCGGGAACGATAGACTGTTACTTGCTGCCGACAGAGACTGTAGGTGGGTATATCAATTTAAGCAAACTTACAAACATGGTTAAAGTTCAGGCAACTACAGACACACTGCTTTTTACTGTAACAGAAACAAAGACGCTAATCGGTGCGCCGTATAAAGTATCACGCTGGGAGAGAGGAACACTTAATACATCAACCGGTGAAGAAACGGCATCAACTTCTGTGCTACGGAGCGGATATATTGATGTTAAACCCACCGAGAAGTATATTCCTCAGTTGGCAGACGGTACAGCGGTATCCATGTATTTTCACTGGTATAGCCTAACGGTGCCGTATGCAGAATTCATACCGGCGGCAAAGCAGTATGCGGAAACTCTGACTGCCGGAGCATATACGAATGACAGTATCGTATCCTATCTAATTGGCAAAGAGGTGGAAGGACTCAGCATCACTGGTTCTGTGGGAACAAACCCTTACACAAGTTCGGGAGATTATCTTATCATCTATCGTTTCCCACTGGAGAGCAAAGCGGTGCCGGCAGTAATTCGCTGGAGCGGATATAAAGATTCTTCCAATAATGTTGTCCTTTTATATTCAAACGAAAGTTGGGAGGAGCTTGGTGTTGTTACAGCCACCTCGGCAACGGTGCATGAATGGGCACTTAGTGAAGAGCAGCAAGCAGGCATTACGGGCGGCAGTATGTATCTCGCCTTTTTCTCCATTAAGACTGGATCGTATGCAGGGATTTATAACAGCAGCACAACACCCTTTCTCCTAAACCCGATGACCGATAGGTTGTTAAAGCAACTTTCTTACTCAAGCACTTCTGGTATAGCAACTGTTCCGGCCAACGCTTTAAAAATGCGAGTACGGGTATCAACCACTATTGATCCGGACAGCTACACTGGAAATGTGTATCCCGGCACGGTCAGGCAAGATTATTCAAAGGGTGATACGATTTATTCAGCAATGCTTATGCAAAAGGATCTGATTAACCTGCGGGTTTCTAAAAACGATGTTATCAATCAGATTAACATTTCAACAGAAGGCATTTTAATCAGCGGTAACAAGATCCGTATTACTGGAACAACAACCATTGATAATTCAGTGATTCAGACTGCCATGATTGCAAATGCTGCCATCACAACGGCTAAGATTGCCGATCTTTCGGTTTCCACTGCGAAGATTACGGATGCGGCAATTACCAATGCGAAAATAGCCAACCTTGATGCAGCGAAGATAAACACGGGGACGTTATCGGCGGCACGGATTGCGGCGGGTTCCATTACATCGGATAAGCTGACGATTGCCAATGGATTTATTAAGAATGCCATGATTGCCGATGCGACCATACAAAGTGCCAAGATTGCGACACTGGACGCTGGAAAAATCACGACAGGTACGTTGTCGGCGGCTCGAATTGGAGCCAACTCTATCACGGCAGACAAACTGGCGACCAATGCCATACAGGTAGGTCTTGCTGGATGGACCAGCAGCATCCGCATTACACCGACAAAAATAAGCTGGTACAGCGGCAGTACACTGGAAGGATATATTGATTCCGGCGGTATGAATTTTTACTATGGTACCCGCTTTATCGGAACAATGGGCGAGTCGGTTGATGCAAGCAACAACACCAGACGTGGAATTGCCACTCACTTGAATGGACAGGGTGACTATGCAACATGGGCATACCGGACGGGAACATCAGGAACCTACACCCGGTTTTTAACGCTTGATCCGAAAGGTGTGGTAAATGGAAGTGCAGGGATTCATTTTGGAGCGCATTTGCGTACCAACGGTTATAACTTTTATACGTCCGGCAATCGAGGTGTTTATTTGACTGACAATGCTTTGTCGGGAGGAGGAACATATCCAGCATGGAGCAGTACGAATGGAAAATCAAAAGTGACCTTTGGTGATACCCACTTATACTTCATTACAAATGGGACGTACTACACCTGTACCAATATCGTGAACCGAGTAGGCGAATTAATCAGCCGGGTGAATTCCCTGATCAGTATGCTGAATAAAGGCTGGATTAGTACAATGAAATCGACATCGAATGGCGGTGTCTCCTGGACATATTACAGCAGCACCGGACTTTCGAGCATGAGCACATCATTATAACCAAAAGCCTATAAGTTGGCTTACAGAAATGAAAATGGAGGATTATCATATGAGGATTCAATTACAAAACCGCTATCTTGTTTCGCTGCTTCCATTCTTGCAGGGAATGAAACTAAAGGGACAAAAGAGTCGCGCGCGCTCAAAGTTCCTCGCATTAGTATCAGAGGCTTACGCGGCTCTGCATGAAAGCGAGGTGGAGTTGTTAAAAGAATATGCTATGCTGGATGATAAGGGTGAACCGAAGATTTCTGATGAAGGGAGCTTTTTGATCAAAGACAATCTAGTGAAGGAGTACCTCTCAGAACGGGAAAAACTGTTTTCTGAGTCTGCGGAGATTGAGGGTGGCACATATACAGAGCATCTCACGCTTATGTGGCAGATTATCACAGATTATGATGAAGAACTGGAAGGTGAAAATGCCGCGTTATATGATGCACTGTGCGATACTTTCGAGACGGAAATATCACAGGAGGATTGCCATGCTGACGAATGAAGAATTTGAACAGCTGCACACCGAACCAGAAGAAAACACCAAAGCCGTACCGATAGAGGAAATGCCGCCAGAGAATGCAGAGACAGAAAGCACCGCTTTTGGCACAGAACTTTTTGCGTTGCTGGATGCAATATTGGGGGTGGATGCAGATGGATGATAAGCGGATGGCAGTAGCCCTTCAGCTTCGTAGGGCAATTGAGTTACTGGTACAGACAGCGCCTATTACGGAAGAAAATGCTTTGGTGATTGCTGATTTATATGAACTGTGGACTGTGGGGGCAGATTATAGTTCTGGCCACATCATTAAATACGGTGCAGATGATAATGGAGACACAAATCTTTATTTTGTTCTGCAACAGCACACCAGTGCAGAAAACTGGACACCAGATAAGACACATGCATTATATAAGCGGATTGGTTTTAATGAGGGTGGAATTCCGGTGTGGGTACAGCCGCTTGGGGCGGCAGATGCATATGTGAAAGGTGATAAAGTTTCCCATAAGAATGCGGTTTGGGTTTCTGATATAGACGGAAATGTGTGGGAACCGGGTGTCTATGGATGGACAGTTCATGCATAGCCAGTAAAAAGTTATAATTCAGCACTTGTCAGAAATGGCAGGTGTTTTTATATACACAAAATTCAAAAATGGAGGTTTTAATGATGAAAGAAATATGGAACTGGATTCAAGGGGGAATTGCTGTTGCTGGCGGTTTCTTGGGTTGGTTTTTAGGCGGATTTGACGGGTTTTTATATGCCCTGCTCGCCTTTGTGATAATTGATTATCTGACGGGAATTATGTGTGCTATTGCAGAAAAGGGGCTTTCCAGTGAGGTCGGGTTTAAAGGGCTGTTTCGGAAAATCCTGATTTTCATTATGGTCGGTGTCGGACATATCTTAGACAGCTTAATTATTGGAGATGGCAGTATTCTTCGGACTGCTGTTATTTTCTTTTATTTGAGCAACGAAGGGATTTCTTTGCTTGAAAATGCTACCCGATTAGGTCTGCCGGTGCCAGAGAAGTTACGTGAGGCATTGGCACAACTACATGATCACGGAAAAAATGAGGAGGACAAATAATGGCGATTCAGATTACAAAAAAGACAAGTACAGCAAACACCACATCTGCCAGCGGCAGGGCAATTAAATACATTGTGATTCATTATACTGCAGGAGTCACATCAAAAGCAGGAGCGGCGGCGAATACTGCCGGATGGTTCATGAATCCAAGTGCCAGTGCGTCGGCTGATTTTATTGTAGATGATGCAACTATCATTCAGTGTAATCCGGATATTGTAAATCGCTATTGCTGGCACTGCGGCGGCAGTAAGTATAACAACAAGGGCGGCTCCCTTTATGGTGTGGCAAAGAATTCAAACAGCATCGGCATTGAAATTTGTTCTACCAACAGCACTGGAAAAATGACCAATGCAAACGATAAGTATTACAGCTATACTGATGCCGTAGTATCGAGAGCTGCGGAGCTTGTGAAATATCTGATGGGGACATACGGTATCAAAGCGGATCAAGTTATCCGGCACTATGATGTCAATGGCAAGCCGTGTCCGGGTATCATCGGATGGAATGCAGACAGCGGTGATGAATCGAAATGGAGAGCATTTAAAGTGAGGTTGGGAAATACAGGCACAGGCAGTTCCCCTGCCGCGTCTTTGTACCGTGTCCGTAAAAGCTGGGGTGATACCAAGTCGCAGAAGGGTGCGTTTATGGTTTGGGATAATGCCAAGAAATGTGCCGATGAAAATGCTGGGTACTCAGTTTTTAATATGAATGGTAAGGTGGTCTATTATGGTAGCAGTTCGGGAGTCACCACTTCATTGCTTCCTTATCAAGTGCGAGTGAAAATTGCAGATTTGAATATCCGCAAAGGCCCCAGTACGGATCATGCTAAAACTGGTAAATACACAGGCATTGGAACTTTCACCATTGTTGAGGAGCAAAGCGGCCAAGGCTCTACTGCCGGATGGGGGAAGCTAAAGTCTGGTGCTGGTTGGATATCCCTTGATTACTGTACCAAGGTTTAGAGTGAATGGAATCACTCTCTTCAAGTTTTAAACAAAATGTATAGGCGGTTCTTTGAGATAATCGGGGAGCTGCCTTGCTGTTATGGGAGGTATCGTTTATGTCACAAGAGCAGTTTTATAATGAAATTGGTTACAGTCGAGCCGTAAAGCTACTTCAAATGATGCTTGAAAAAGGGTTAATTACACAGGAAGAGTACACAAAAATAGACCGATTAAATCGTCAATCTTTTACACCGAAACTGGCTGAAATAATGGCTTGATTGCTTGCTATTATAGCCCTTTAGAGTTAATATGTCACACAAGCCGAAGCCAAATTCGGCTGGAAAGGAGGCGGAAATTGATATGAAAGTGACGAAAATAAATTCGATTGCTGATTCATCACTTGCACCACAAAGAAAGCTCCGTGTTGCTGCATACTGCAGAGTGTCAACGGACAGCACAGAACAATTGTCAAGTCTTGAAAATCAAAGAACACATTATACAGCTTATATCAAATCCAACTCTGCTTGGGACTTTGTAGGCTTATATTTTGACGAAGGGGTCAGTGCAACAAAAAAGGATAATAGAAATGGTCTCTTAGATCTTATACGTGACTGCGAAAATCGCAAAGTGGACTTAATTGTTACAAAATCCATTAGTCGATTTGCGAGAAATACAAAAGATTGCTTAGAGATTGTTCGTAAGATGACAGACCTCAGTGTTTCCATCATATTTGAAAAGGAAAACATCAACACTGGCACGATGGACAGTGAATTGATTTTGTCCATCCTTAGTTCCCTTGCAGCAGAGGAGTCGGTGTCCATATCCAAGAACAACAAGTGGAGTGTTAAGAAACGTTTTCAAAATGGGACATACAAACTTGGAAGCTCACCATATGGATATGATTATGATGGAAAGACGCTAATTCCAAACCCCGAACAAGCACCGATTGTGAAACGTATTTTTGCAGAGGTTTTAGCTGGGAGCGGAACACATGCGGTTGCGAACAGACTTAACGATGATGGAATCTTAGCAAAGCGTGGTGGTGCATGGTCATATAAAAGTGTCCGGGCAATTCTTGAAAATGAAAAATATATTGGTGATGCACTTTTTCAAAAGTCTTATACCGATGATAGTTTTACAAGAAGAAAAAATAACGGTGAGGAAGAGCAATATTATGTTACGAATCATCATGAAGCGATTATCAGCCGTGAGGACTTTGTGGCAGTGGACCGCATTATAATGCAGCATGGAAAAGAGAAAGGGATTGAAAAAGGTAGCAGGAAATACGGAAAACGATATGCCTTTTCAAGTAAAATTATATGTGGCGAATGCGGTGGGACTTTCAAAAGAAGAATTCATATGAAACATAGGCCTAGTGAGTATATCGCATGGTGCTGTAACAAGCATATTGATTCGGGCGGTACAGAATGCTCCATGATTTATATCCGTGAGGATAACCTGAAAACTGCTTTTGTGACAATGATGAATCGGCTCTATAGCGGAAGAAATGTAATATTAAAGCCACTGATTGCAGAGCTAAAGAACACTGAGGGCAACGAAAATAATTCAGAATTACTGGTAATCCAAAAACAAATAAGAGAAAACTCTGAGCAGGTACAAGTGCTAACAGGACTCATGTCCAAAGGCTACTTGGAGCCTGCTCTTTTTAACGAAAAGTATAACCTGCTCCAAATGGAGATTACTAAGTTGAAAGACGAGGCACTGGCAATGCATTGTTATGTAGATGGTGAAAGAAGTCTTCTTCATGAAGCGGAAGCACTGCTTAAGCATCTTAATAAGACGGAAATCACGGAAGAATACAGCGATGAGATTTTTGTGGAGTTTGCAGATGGCATTACTGTACTTTCACCGACAGAAGTTGGTTTTCAATTGAAATGCGGATTATTTCTAAAGGAAAGGATGGTGAGATAATGGGACACATACCATATGGCTATAAAATTGAAAATGGCAAGGCTGTGCTGGATACTGTTAAAGCAAAACAAATTCAAATCCTCTTTGAGGAGTATGTGTCAGGATGTGCCATACAGGAGGCTGGTAATAAAGCTGGGATTGATCGTACACATGCAACACTTGGGAGAATGCTAGACAGAAGGCTCTATATGGGTGATGACTTTTATCCAGCCATCGTCAGCGAAGAACTATGGAACAAAGCCTATGAGATTCGACAACTGAAAGCCATGGCACTTGGTCGGGATAAAAATTATTTTTCAAAAGACGGTTCTGGACGTTCTCCTTTCTTGGGAAAAATATTCTGCTCTAAGTGTGGAAGTGAATATCGGAGATATTGGGAACACAGAAAAGAACGTTGGATATGCAGCAGACGAGCATTGGACGGCGTAAGCTATTGTGACGGCCCAACGTTTTCTGAAAACAGATTAGAAGATGCGCTAATAAAAATGGTCGCTCAGATAGATATTTCCGATGTACAATCGAAGTCCGATAAAACAGACATTCAAATCCGGAAAAAATTTGATGACCCATTCAAACAAGCAGAGTATGCATATTCGCAGACAACGATTGATGATTTTAAATATCAAACAGGAAAGTTAATTGCTGCACTGCAGAATATACCAACGGAGTTTGATGGCGAATTTATGGCGAACATAATCAAACGCATTGAGGTTGCATCAAGCGGCACGCTGACGTTTGTGTTGATAAACGATAAACAATATGGGGAGGAGAATAAATGGAGCAACCTATAATATCAGTAATTCCGGCACGATCACGGATGGCATCTACTGTGAGTGGTGTGGTCAGAGAAAAATTAAAAGTGGCGGCATATTGCAGAGTGTCAACGGATGATGAAGAACAGCTTACGAGCTATGAAGCTCAGGTTAGTCATTACACGAGTCATATACAACAGAATCCAGAATGGGAGTTTGCTGGCATATATGCAGATGAGGCTACCAGTGGCGTTACTACAAGGAAGCGAACAGATTTTAACCGTCTGATTGAAGATTGCATGGCTGGTAAAATCGATTATGTGATAACCAAGTCCGTGAGCAGATTTGCGAGAAATACACTTGATACTTTGAACTACACAAGACAGCTGAAAGAAAAGAATATCCCAGTGTTTTTTGAGAAAGAGAACATTATTTCCACCGACAGCAAGGGAGAGCTAATGCTGACTATTATGGCGTCTATTGCTCAGGAGGAATCACGCTCCACCAGTCAAAATGTAAAAATGGGTATCGCCTTCCGCTTTCAAAAAGGGCAGATGCAAATCAATCATAACCGTTTCATGGGCTATACCAAGGACGAGAATAAAAAGTTGGTGATTGTTCCAGAGGAAGCGGAGATTATAAAGCGGATTTACCGAGAATATTTGGAAGGAGCAAGCCTTCTGCAGATTGGTAGAGGACTAGAAGCAGATGGCATACTGACGGCGGCAAACAAACCAAGATGGAGACCAGAGTCGGTTAAGAAAATTCTTCAGAATGAGAAGTATATTGGCGATGCCTTACTCCAAAAGACATACACGGTCGACTTTCTTTCAAAGAAGCGAGTGGTCAATAACGGCATTGTTCCACAATATTATGTAGAAAATTCTCATGAAGCCATTATTCCGAGGGAATTATATATGCAGGTGCAGGAGGAGATTGCCCGCAGAGCTAATCTGCGGACGGGAAATGGCAGTAAGCGAGTTTACAGCTCCAGATATGCACTTTCAAGTATTGTATTTTGCAGCGAATGCGGTGATATTTATCGCCGAGTACATTGGAATAATAGGGGTAAGAAATCTATTGTCTGGCGATGTGTGAGTAGACTGGAGGAAAAGGGAGCTGAATGTACAGCACCTACTATTGCTGAATCAGATTTACAGAATGCTGTTTTGAAGGCGATAAACCAGACTGTTTCGGAACGGGATGAATTCCTTGGGATACTCATGGACAACATTGCCACGGTTCTTGGTGAGAGGTTTGATAAGGATACGGATAGTATTGAGCATCAGCTTACGGAACTGCAAAATGAACTTATCAAGCAAGCGAATTCAAAAGAGGGTTACGAGTCGATGGTTGATGAAATTTACCGCCTACGAGAGCTCAAGCAGGAAACAATGGAGCATAACGCAGAACGACACACCAAAAGGCAGCGGATTAAGGACATGGAGAAATTTCTGAAAAAGCAAGGCAACGGCATTACTGAGTATGACGATAAGCTGGTTAGAAAGTTGGTGGAACGTGTCATGGTGCATGATAAGCAGTTGTTGGTTCGGTTTAAGTCTGGAATAGAGATTGAAGTTGAGTTGTAAGGTCATAAAAGGACTGCCCCATTCACGGCTAGAAATGGCTTGTGGATGGGGCTGTTTTTTGTCTATGGATTGACAAAGTCACAGAAATGAGTATAATAGTATTATTAACAACGTTGTTGTTGCGATTGTCAGGAGGATAAAGATGTACGATGTCAATGAATTATTAGAATTTGCGCTGAAGGAAACTGAGAATCTAAATGACGGTGAGATCTTTCTTGTGAAAGAATTGTTTAAAGGATATGAGTGGAATCGAATACCACGCAAGGATAGGTTGTTACTTGGTACGCTGTTTCTTAACCATGTAAATAGGAATACCGGTAGAATGCAGCCGATTGAGAAAACTACTTCTGGGCAGCAGAGGTATAAAATACAGTTACTAAAATGAGTGGAAATACATTACTAACAAGAAAAAGGAAAGGGAGATACATATGAAAAGTGTTCCGTTGCCACCTTATGCACCAACTCTTATAGAATCTACTCGCGCGATAGGTTATACGCTTGAATCAGCAATTGCTGATATTATTGATAATAGTGTATCAGCCTTTGCTTCGTGTGTTGATATTTTTTTCTTTCCAGTTGGGGATTCGTATATTGCAATTTTGGATAATGGTATAGGGATGACTGCTTCTGAACTTGAAGCAGCTATGCGTTATGGTAGTCAAAGTCCGAATGAAAAACGTGAAGCCAGTGATCTCGGCCGTTTTGGTTTGGGGTTAAAAACGGCCTCTCTTTCTCAATGTCGAATACTGACAGTTATTAGTAAACAAGGGGAGCATATTGAAGGGCGGCGTTGGGATATTGACCATGTTATTAATACTAAGGATTGGTCATTGCTGATTCTTGATTCAGATGATGAGATAGAAGCTATCCCATGCATTGAAGAGTTAAAAAAACTGGATTCGGGAACACTTGTTATATGGCAAAATCTCGATAGACTCAAAATTGGAGAACTTGATTTCAATCGCTCGATGGGAAAAAAGATGGATGATGTTCGTTCGCATCTTTCCTTGGTTTTTCATCGGTATATTGATGGTGAAAATGGTCTTAAGAAGATGCAGATTAAAATGAACAACGTCCCTATTGAACCAGCAGACCCTTTTTTGGCGAGGCGAAATACACAGGTGATGGCAGATGAAGTTATGAATATTGAAGGAGTAGCGGTTATTATTCGTCCATACATACTTCCCCACATATCGGCATTGTCGGCAAATGAGATAACAGCACTTGGCGGGAAAGAAGGTCTTCGTAAAAGACAAGGCTTCTATATATACCGCAATAAAAGACTTTTGGTTTGGGGAACATGGTTTCGCATGATGCGGCAAGGCGAGCTGTCTAAATTAGCAAGGGTTCAAGTGGATATTCCGAATGAGTTAGATGACCTTTGGACATTGGATATTAAGAAATCAACTGCAATGCCACCTGAGGAGGTAAGAAATAACCTTACATCAGTAATAGAGAGGCTTGCGGCATATAGTAAGAGAACTTGGGAGTATCGAGGAAAGAAGGAAACTCACGATTCGGTCGTTCATATTTGGGATCGATTCAAAGGAAAACAGGGAGGTTTCTATTACAGTATCAATCGTGATCACCCATTGGTTGATATGTTTTCGGATTCCACACCACAAGTAAAGCATAATATGGAATCGTTGCTAAGAATTATTGAAAACAACATTCCGCTCAACCAACTATATATTGATTTGACTTCCGAGAGGCAGGTTGAAAATGAAACGGAAACAAGCATACAGGAGGTTGAAAGGATTCTGACTGGTTTGCTCGAGCAGATTTCAACAGATGCGGGAAAAGCTGCGTTATTAGAAAGTCTTGCTACTTCAGACCCATTTATTCACTATCCTCAGCTTATAAATAAGTATCGAAAAGGAGACACGAGGCATGGCAGCAAGTAATGTTGAACAATTGGAAGGTATGATTTCTTCTAGCATCAATAAAGAGTATCCGGATTCACCGCCAACTGAGGCACAATTTGAGGAGATGGCGATTAAGATACGTGAATTGATTCAGCCATTGTATCCTGTAAGCGATGGAGAATTCGCAGAGATTAGGCGCAGGCTAAAGGTCAAGGTTGTTGTTCAGATGGATTTAGGAATTGCTATCGTTGATAGTAAATGCCCGCATCAATCATGGCTTCCAGCGCGTCGTGCGGACTTAGATTTCTTTTTTTGGAAACGATACAAGACATATCTTGAAGAGGTAAAAGGCTGGAATGCACGTGTAACAGGTAGCCTTGATCGTGTATCTGATGAAATTGTTGATTTGCTAGGAGATCCTTTAAGTGATGAATCCTTTCAACGACGCGGTTTAGTACTTGGTGATGTACAATCCGGGAAAACGGCCAATTATACTGCTATATGCAACAAGGCGGCAGACACAGGCTATAACGTTATTATTGTTCTTGCAGGTATGATGGAAAATCTTCGTCAACAAACACAGGAGCGTTTAGATGCAGAGTTTTCAGGGAGAAAGAGCGAGTACCTTCTTGACCCAAAACGTGACATTGAAAATATCCCTGTCGGTGTAGGTAAATATGGGCAGGAAAAAAGGATTGAGTCTTTTACCTCAGTTGTAAAAGACTTTGATAAAAATATTTTGCGCCAACTTAGTCTTTCTCTACATAGTGTGAATACAACTGTGGTTTTTGTAATCAAGAAGAACAAGAGTATACTTAACAACCTTATTCGTTGGTTAAAAAGCAATAATGCTGATACTAGAGGTGCAATCAGTAAATCTCTTTTACTTATAGATGATGAAGCTGATAATGCATCTGTAAATACAAACGATCCAGAAAAAGACCCGACAGCTATAAATAAGGCAATTCGAGAATTGCTTAAGTTATTCCGTCAAGCCTCTTATCTTGGTATTACTGCCACACCATATGCGAATATATTCATTAATCCTGATAGTGCGGATGAAATGAGGGGGGATGACCTTTTTCCGAGAGACTTTATTTATGCTCTATCACCACCGACAGATTATATTGGAGCTGAAGACATTTTTGGTGGTGACGAAGGGGAAGTTGCCAAGTACAAGGACGTTCTCGAACCAATTTATCCAATGGAAATGAATTCTTTTTTTCCTTTTAATCATCGCAAAGGACACCTTGTGACGGAATTACCACCGAGCATGAAGGAAGCCATGGCATATTTTTTGTTAGTCAATGGTATACGGGATCTTCGAGGAGATGTTCGATCACATCGTTCAATGATGATTCATGTCAGTCGTTTTACAGATGTTCAAAATGAAATTCGTGATTTAGCAACAGCTTGGGTAATACAGGTGCGTTCGGATTTACAAAACTACGCTAGTCTTTTAGAAATCGAAAGTGATAAGATATCAAACATTGCATATCTTAAGGAAGTATGGACAAAACACAAGCTTTATGAAGCGGCAAGCAAGTCTGGAGTCACAATATCGTGGCATACGTTTTTATCAGGTTACCTTTTCAAAGCGGTATCTCCGGTTGATGTTAGAGCTGTCAACCAACAGAGTGGGGCAACAAGCCTTGATTATTTTAAACATAAAGAAGACGGTCTTCGGGTCATTGCCGTTGGTGGTAATAGCCTTTCCAGAGGATTAACTTTAGAAGGATTATGTGTAAGTTATTTTTATCGTCGTTCTCTGATGTATGATACATTGCTCCAAATGGGACGGTGGTTCGGATATCGCCCAAACTATGAGGATTTATTTAAAATTTGGATTAGTGTTGAGGCGATTGATTGGTATGGCTACATAACGAGTGCTTCTGAGGAATTGAAACTGGAAATTGCACGAATGAAGAACGCTAACCTAACACCGATGGATTTCGGACTCAAAGTTCGTCAAGATCCAGCATCTTTGATTGTTACTGCAAGAAATAAGATGCGTGCAGCGACATTTGTGAAGCGTCCTATTACTGTTTCAGGGCGCTTACTTGAAACACCCCGCCTAAAATCTGATGAGAGTTCGTTAATTGCGAATGAAGAAGTTTTTAAAGATTTTGTCAAACGTTTGCCCGATATAGGAGTACGCACCAAGCGCAATGATGCCCGTTATTTTTGGAAAGGTGTTAGCAAAGACGAGGTTGAGCAACTTCTCCGAGATTTTGTAACTCATCCGTGGCAACTCAATTTCCAAGGTGTAGCATTGGCTGATTTTATAAGAGATGATGTTGATATGGGAAATTGGGATGTATTCATTGCTGAAGGAAGTGATGATGAAACTTATAAGATAAAGTGCGGTGAAGAAGATTTACAAATAAAACCTGAAAAGCGTGCCGTTAAAGCAACAAATAGACAAATTAGCATTAGTGGAACAAAGGTTCGCGTTGGTGCCGGTGGTGCAGCAAAAATTGGTTTGACTGAAGATGAAAAGAAAATTGCTGAAGATAAGTTTCGGATAACAAAGCCAAAAGCACGCCATATTCCAGATAAGGCATATCTCAATATTAAGCGTAATCCACTCCTTATATTACATGTTGTTTGTGTGGACAAAGTAAAAAAAGATGATAAGGGAATTCTTCGAAGTCAAATTGATGAGGGTGTAAATGTGCCTAATTATCTCTTTGCCCTTGGCATTGGAATTCCAGCCAATGGAGAAGAAAAAACAGCGAACTACATGGTCAATTTGGTTGAGTTCCGCAATTACTATAATGTAGATGAGGAGGACGACGAATGAAGATAACGCCAGAGAATCTTAAGAAGCAATGGGATGGTATCAAATTCAAGGACGGCGGTTTTTTGCGAGTTGATACTAAGCATCCATTGGAATGGTATATAGGTTATCAATCTATTAGTCAAAAAACATTATTGCTCGTTAGTGATGCAGAAATAAATGCAATTGAATCGTCGAAATCTATGGCAGTAAGTCGCCGACGACGAGAGAGTGATGATCGTTGGACGCTATCTTTTGAGTTACTCCGAAACGAACAACAAGATGTGTTTGCTATACTCTGCTGTGATGTCATAGAATACTCCAGAATGGCAACAGATGAAAAAGAAGCGTTAGTATTAGCTATAAATAGATATAAGCAATGGAGCAAGCTACTAGAAGCGCAACGTGGTGGAGTGATGAGTGAGAGTGTTCAAAAAGGATTGCTCGGAGAATTACTATTTTTAGAAGAACGCATAGATTCTGATGAATTCACATTGACAGCTATACAAGGCTGGGTAGGAGCTGATGGTGCAGACCAAGATTTCATGTATTCTGATGGATGGTTTGAAGTTAAATGTATTGGTGCATCGGCTATAAATGTAACTATTTCCTCATTAGAACAACTTGATTGTTTGGATGCGGGAGAATTAGTAATTAAGAGAATTGACAAGGTTGCGCCTGAAAAGGCAGGTGCAATTTCGCTAAATGAAGTAGTTCAGCGCATCAGTAAGAAAATTGATGGAGAAGCATTAGATTTGTTTTGTGCGAAATTGTACTCATACGGATACATAGATTTGCAGGAATACTCTGAACAAAAATATTATTGCTCGGCTACACAGCGGTATTGTGTGGATGATACCTTTCCGCGGGTTACACGTAAAACAGTGGCATCACAGATTGCATCATTACATTACGAATTAAGTTTGCCATCACTGGCAGATTGGTTAAAGGAGTGAAATAAATGGACGCACAGGAATTCCGAAAAGATTTTCTTGAAGATATTAAAGCTGATGCAGCTGTAACCGGCGAAGGTTCCTGTGCATCTTTTGTAACAGCATTTGCACATTACCTACAAGAAGCTGATTATCTATTGGATTTCACATCATCATATTTTGAGGGGGTTGGGAAGCAAAACCGAAAGCTTCGCGTTGATGGATATGTTTATGATGAGTTTGATAAAACTATGAGCTTGATTATAGCTGATTATGATGTTTTTGATGATGAACGTGTTCTTACAAAAACTCAAGCCAGGCAATTGCAGAACAAACTTATTTATTTTGTTGAGAATTCTCTTAACGCACAGTTACATAAAAATGTAGAAATGAGTAGAACTTGCTCTGATCTAGTGGATTTAATTAGAGAGAGGAAAAATATAATACGCAAATATCAGTTGTTGATTTTTACAACAGCCAATATTAGTACATCGATTAAAATTCTTGAATCACCTGAAATATGTGGTATTCCATCTGAGTGTCAAATCTGGGATATAGAACGTCTCTTTCAACTATGCGGTTCTGATGCTGGGCGACAAGTTATTGAGATTGATTTTAAAGACCACACAGAAAATGGCATTCCTTGTTTGGAAGCAAGTGGTGCTGTGACAGAAGATTTTAAAAGTTATCTTTGCATTATTTCAGGAAAGGTACTTGCTGATTTATATGATAAATATGGTAGTTCATTGTTAGAGGGAAATGTTCGTTCTTTTCTTTCAACTAAAGTAGCGGTAAATAAGAAAATTCGCACTACAATTTTACAGCAACCAGAAAGATTTTTTGCTTATAATAATGGTATATCGGCAACAACAATGGGAGTGAAGTTTGAGTCCACCCCGCAGGGGCTGTTTCTTACTTCTGCAAGAGATTTTCAAATTATCAATGGTGGTCAAACTACAGCTTCTTTGTCAAATGCTCGCTATAGGGACAAGGTAGACCTTAGCTCAATATTTGTTCAAATGAAGTTAACAGTTATTGAAGGAACATTAGAAGATGAGGACGCTACAACTCTTGTGCAAAATATATCACGTTCATCTAATAGTCAAAATAAGGTTAGTGATGCAGACTTTTTTTCCACACATCCATTTCATATACAAATGGAACGTTGCTCTCAAAGACTCGGAGCAAGAGGTACGGGGGGATTGCAATTTGAAACAAAATGGTTCTATGAGAGAGCAAGAGGGCAGTTTCTTCAAAAGCAAATGCGCATGACACCAAGCCAAAAAAAGAAATTTTTGCTTCAAAATCCAAAGAATCAGCTTATTACAAAGACTGATCTAGCAAAGGTGAGAAATACATGGGATGGATTTCCTCACATCGTTAGTAAGGGAGCACAGACAAATTTTAATGATTTTGCAAAGAAAATTAATGATGCTTGGGAGAAGGATGAAGGTTTGCTTTTTGGGGATAAATACTTTCAAGAATCCGTTGCTATGTGCTTGATTTTTAGGTATACTGAGTCGATGATACCGCACCAAGCATGGTACCAACAGGGGTATCGGGCAAATATTGTGACGTATACTATTGCACTCATGAATAAACTGATAAAAATAAAGTTCCCTAAACGGGAACTGGATTTGCTAGGTATTTGGACACGGCAAATGGTTCCAGAGACAGTGCAGAATGTGCTTAAGGAATTATCTGAACTTGTTTATAACAAGTTAACGGATCCAATGCGAGAAATAGAGAATGTTACACAATGGTGTAAGAGAGAAGGCTGTTGGAACAGTGTCCAAAATATAGATTACACTTTGTCAGATGAAATTGAAGATTGTCTAGTTGGGAAACATGAGATGCGAACTGCTATTCGTGAAGCAAGGGCGGATAGACGCATTGAAAAAGACACTGATGCTATGACAAAGGTGGTAGAAATACCATCAGAGCAATGGCAGAGAGTAATGAGTTTTGCAACTAACAAGAGGATGGTATCTCCGGAGGAATTGACTGCATTGAAGATAGCTTGTCAACTTCCATTAAAAGTACCTACTCCGATTCAGTGCAAGAAACTAATTGTAGTGCTAGAGAGATTATACGAGGAGGGATTCAAACTATGAGTATTACACAAAAACCTAAATATAGCATGGTTGATTTATTCGCTGGTGCAGGCGGTCTTAGTTATGGATTTCTTCAAACAGGTCGTTTCGAAGTTAAAGCTGCCTTTGAAAGCAATCGTAATGCACAAAAGACATATAAACGAAACCATAAAAATACCACAGTTTATAATGATGTAACAGATGCACTTACTGACGAAATAAAAGAGAAACTTGGGCAAGTCGATGTCGTTATTGGAGGTCCTCCCTGCCAAGGTTTTTCAAATGCTAATCGTCAAAAAAACCATGCTATAAGTCAAAACAATTCATTAGTAAAGAAATTCGTGCAGGCAGTAGTGCATTTAAATCCAACCGCTTTTGTAATGGAAAATGTGAGTATGTTAAAATCGGAAGTCCACCGATTCTATGTGGACGAAAATGATGACAAGGTGATAAAAAAATATAACATTAAAATCACCCCAGCGGAAATAGCATTGCTCGATGAAACATTTATGTTTGAAGGGGTAGAAAATATTGTGACAGATCTTCGCTTATTAGGAAATTACCTGTGGGATGAGAAAGATTATCTTGTTCTTAATGTGGTCTACAAAATGCGCAATAATAAAGAAAAATTGAAAAAATCTTTAAAGAAACACGAAAGAAGATTGCGGACTCTCGCAGAAACCATTTTACTGGGAGACGGAAATGGTGATTATATTTTAGAGCAAGCTAATATTGCGGGAGAAGCTATACAGCAATATTTTGCAGTGTCACATACTGATATAGCGGCGGATAATTTATGCCAAGCAATTGAAGCGACTATCATGATTCAGCGGATGCTCTCAAAAGCAAAGGAAATTCATGATAATAAGATTATAGTTGCCGAATATTCACATGAACGAGGACTTGTTGCAAAGGTTAGTTCGATGGCTGTTGTGGATTATATTGAATCCATTCTTGGGTCATCAAGTATTGGTTATAATATTGAAAAAGGGGTTTTGTCGGCGGCTACTTTTGGTGCCCCCCAAAAACGTATGCGATTTGTAGTTATTGGAGTGAAAAAGGAAAAAACTAATAAAGTTGTTCTACCGAAGGGATTTTTGAAAGAAAACGAATTTCGTACGGTAAAAGACGCTATCAAAGATTTGGAAGATGCCACAACAACAGTTGATGTAGCATCAGGAGATGAAGGCGTATCCCTTTCTGAAATGCCTAAAGATATTAGTGACTTAGGACGTCAGTTGAGAGATTGCAATGTTTTATGCAACCACGTTACAACGGCGACGACAGACGATGCTTTACAGAGGTTCAAGGCCATTAAGCAAGGTAATAATTTTCATAGTCTTGATGCACAACTAAAGACGAGTTATTCAGATCCGACAAGAACGCAAAATACAATTTATTTACGCCTGGATTACGATGAACCATCAGGTACAGTAGTTAATGTGAGAAAATCTATGTGGATTCACCCAGTAAATGATCGTGCCTTAAGTATTCGAGAAGCGGCGCGCTTACAGACCTTTCCAGATAGTTTTGTGTTCTGTGGAACCAAGGATTCACAATATCAACAAGTGGGTAATGCAGTGCCACCGATTTTAGCAAAAGCAATAGCAGAACATTTGTGTGGGTATTTGGATGGAGAGGAAAAACATGATTAATAATATTGATATAATTTGGGGGTATTCTCATTATTATGGAGATATGATTGCGACTGTTATGAGACTACATGAAGAGGAAGAGGACTATGCGGCTATATTGATCTTATTTAATGCGATGGAATTGGTTTTTAAATCATTAAGAGGGAATTTTAATCAGAATATTAATCAGGATTTGGAAGAGTTGAAAAACAAGAAAATATTAACAGAGGATGAATTCTTGTTTTTGAATAATAAGGAAAATGGGATACGAGAAATAAGAAATATTATGACACATCGAAATGCTTATCAATATTGCATTGAAGATGCTGATGGTGTAGCATTACCATTTTCAGATTCTGGAACATGGTCTATTATTTATGATTTATATGCACCGAGGATTATTGACATCCTAGTGAGATCTATACATAAGTCAACTTCACAGGAATAATGAAAGAAATTTCGTCCGGATGATTAAAAATCACATCTTTTACGTCAACTAGACTATAAGGTGTGATTTTGTAGTAATATTTCCATCAACTCAACCCCAAAAAGCTGAATCTATCTCTTCAACTCACCGCATGTTGAAACCGTTGTGTTGCTGGAGAGGAAAGGGCAGTAAATCAAAGGGATTCGGGGATTTGAGGCGGATATGTATGTGTGCTTTTGGGGGTGGTTGAGGTGAAATATGTTTCCGATTACCATGGTGGAGTAGGGAAAATGAACGTTTTGACAAATGCCTGGAGCACAAGAGAGGATCGGAATGCTTATAGATGAGATTGAAGGGAAAATAGATAAATATATGTATGATATTTTGGATGATACCTTGCCAAGAAATAAATATATTTACCACTGTAATTTAGCTTATATTGATATTGTCATTGATTCAAAAATGCTATTCACATATTACGAAAAAGATTATCTTTTTTCGCTGGATTATAATACCTTCTTGGCACATCGAAAATTAAAGGAAGAAAAGAAATTTGATTATGCGTTTGATCAGAGAATGTACAGAATTGCTTTCAATATGATTTTTTTAGGATTTCAATATTCACTTTTGTGTAATGTGTTTCCATTACTTCATGCTGGAAAAGCAAATATTAAGGTCAATGAAGATAAAAGTATATCTTTTGAAAGCAAAAATATTCCTCGCAAACATTTCAAATATATTGAGGATTACTCAACAAAAAAAACATTGAGTTACATATTACAAATCGCGACTGGAAAACTTCAAGAAGAATGTGATGAAGATATCGCAATGAAGTTAATGAAACTTTATTTTAATTTTTGGAATGAGAATATGATGTTTTCAGATTTTGAACCATATAATAGATTAGAATGGGGGGGCGTTAATATATTTTTTATTCTAGCATCTATGAGAAGGTTTATTAAATTATACAAAGCGGATTTTGATATTGTTAGCGTTGATTCACAAAAAATGATGATTTTATTATCGCCACGAGGTGTTAAGGGGTTACGTGAATATGTTATTACTGAAAATGAGGAGATGTATGAGAAGATAATAGCAGATCATATATATAAACCATTAGGGAATAATATGTATCCTAAATCTAGTGTTGCTGATGCACCAATAAATGTTACTAAAGATGGATTTATGTTTGTAAACCCTTTGGTACAGCTCTTTAATGACTCTTGTGAAACTCGATTCTTAACATATCTCCGTAAATATGATAATCCAAGATATCTCAAGATTAAGGATAAGATAAAAGAAAGAGCTATTCCATTAATTACAGAAATGATAAAGTATAAGTTTCCCTACACAAATGTTATTACCAATTTTGATGTAAGTATTCCGGGCAAGAAAAAGCATACTCGAGAATGTGATTTGCTTATCATAGATGAAAATGGATATGCATTATATTTGGAGGTTAAGCATTTCTATTATCCACAATCATTTTGTGAACTTCGTAATGTAGATGCGGAACTGAAAAAGGCACTAAAAAAACTTCCGGATCAACTTTATGCAATTAAAGAGAATTGGGATAATATCAAGTCTGTACATGGGATAAACTCGGACTTAGAATCTATTAATGGTATAATTGTTTCACATAGATTTACGGGCTTTGATTTGGATATTGTGCAAGATTTGCCCATTGTAAGTTTGCCAGCTTTATATGAATGTATAGCAGAGTCTGGCAAAGTGAGTGATATTTATGAGGGATGTATAGAGTTAGATGGGATTTATTCAAAAGTGAAATTTGTCCAGAAGCATTTGAAATTTTCTTTTGCAGGATATGATTTTGAGGTTGATTTAGATTGTTTAGATCCAGAATTTGAAATACTATTTATTTTTTCGAGAAGAAAAGAAATCGCAAAATATATAAATTTTAATGAGCCAGCCATTTTCAACAATGTTAAGGATTTAGCCAGAGCCTATATAGATGAATGGGGGAAGTAGATATGTGTTCACTTTTACGGTAGAGATGAATAAAAAACATTTTTGGTTATTGTGGTATGTATGGAAAACGAACATTTTAGCTAAAACTATTGTTGATAAAGCTATAGTGTAGATCGATTGTCTAAAAATTAAGAATGGTGAAGTACAATAATTTATGATATATAGATAAATTAATTCAAATAACTTATCTATAAGAGGAGGTTGCATTGAATCTAATTACTCGGTTTATGACTGAAAATGATTGTTATAAAGAAAAACGACAAATCAACCCAATAGGAATAATGATACATTCGACAGCTGAGCCCGGAATAATGGCTTTTGAGTGGTTTGATTTATGGAATAAGTCATTTCAAAAAGGTGAAATAAATCGCCAAGTATGTGTACATGCTTTTTTGGATAATCAAAGCATTTATCAATATTTGCCATGGACACATCGGGGATGGCACTGTGGTGGTGACGGGAACAATACACATATAGGTATTGAACTATGTGAACCACCGGGAGCTAAGTATGTTGGCAATTTTAATATGGTTGGATATGACAGGAACAAAAACGAATTTTACTTTAATGAGGTATGGAACAACACCGTCCAATTGTGTGTATTACTATGCAAGCGATATAACCTGACTGAAAAGGATATAATATGTCATTACGAGGGATATGAATTGGGTATTGCATCAAATCATGCTGATGTTATGCATTGGTTTCCGAAACATGGTGAAGACATGGATTCTTTTAGAGCAGCTGTAGGGATGGGGTTAAAATAAGCGTAAGCGCTTAAATATTGGGTGGGTAGACAAAAACTTCGGCTGTATTAATACAA